>NZ_BAAAZY010000020.1:0-8269 GCF_039537145.1 Streptomyces shaanxiensis | reverse complement strand
GCTCCACGTTCCCCGCCCCATACCGGGTCAACGTCCCCCTCACCACATAGGACACGGTCTTAGAGATCGTCTCAACTGGCCTGATCACCAGGCTGACAACCGTGATGGTGATGGTGGAGCGTCTGGTGCCGGACGGATTTTGGGCGTTGTTCCAACGGGTGGTTCCGGCTGCTCCGGGACAACCCCAGGGGGAAGGCCAGCGCAGATACGGGACCGGCAGGTGCTGGCGGCCATCGTGTTCGTGGCCACGACAGGCTGCATGTGGCGGCAACTGCCGCCGGGCTTTGGCCCGTCGGGGCCGACAGCGCATCGACGCTTCACCGAGTGGAGTCGGGCTCGGGTGTGGGCCAAGTTCCACCGCCTGGTCCTGGACGAGCTTGGCGCCTGCAGCGCCCTGGGCTGGACGCGGTGCGCGATCGACGCGGTCAACATGCGGCGCAGAACATCACCCCACGCATCGCCCGCAGGGCATCGAGCCCTCTCAACGGCGGGGTCGCCATCGTTGGATCGTGGAACGGACAGTGGCGTGGCTGGCCGGGTGCCGCCGCCTACAGTGTCGGTACGAACGGAAGGCAGAACACTTCCTCGCCTTCGCCGGAATTGCCGCGCTCTGATCTGCTTCCGCAGGCTTGCGAAGGCCATCAACTCGACGTGATCCGTAGGGTACGGCCAACCGCACCCATCGGCGAACGGAGTTACCGTTGCGCATCGGCTTGTGCGCGGGCGCGTTCAATGTCGGGGACGTGGCTCTCGGCCCATTCCCGGACGGCACGTAGGGGTGTCAGCAGTGACCGCCCGAGGTCGGTGAGGGCGTACTCGACATGCGGGGGATGTGCGGGAATCTCCGTGCGAGCGATCAGACCGTCGTACTCCATCGCGCGAAGCGTCTCGGTGAGCGCCTTCGGTGTGATCCCCCGGATGTGTGCCTTGAGCTCGGTGAATCGCATCGACCTGTTGTCCAGCGCGTTGACGATGAACACCGTCCAGCGCGCCCCGATCCGGTGCAGAACGGTGCGACTGGGGCAGGTCGCGGCCATGACGTTGTAGGCGTTACCCATGCACGACTCCCGGTAGCGTTGTAGTTACCAGTATCGAATCTATACCGTCCGGGTGGTGACTCTTCCCGATTGCACGGCCCGTCACTCGATAGCTCGGCACCGCCGTTTCGTCGCTGCGATCGTCATCGACTCGATCGGCACCGGTGTCTTCGTCCCCGTTTCGATGCTGTACTTCCTGGCCACGACATCACTGACACTGGTGGAGGTGGGCGCGGCACTGACGACGGCCGGGCTGCTGGCGCTCCCGGTGGGCCCTCTGGTCGGAGGACTGGTCGACAGGTACGGCGCCAAGCCGGTATTGCAGGCGGCAAACCTGGCCCAGGCGCTCGGCTTCGCCGGGTATCTCGTCGTGGGCCAGACATGGCAGATCGCCATCTGTGCCTGGTTGAACAGTGCCGGGCGGGCGGTGTTCTTCAGCTGCTACGGCGCGACCGTCACGGCGCTGGCCGCGCCCGGCCAACGCGAGCGCTGGTTCGGTCTTCTGGGGTCGGTACGCAACCTCGGCTACGCACTCGGCGGCCTCCTCACCGCCGTCGCCGTCAGCTTCGGTACTCAATGCGTTTACGCCGCGATCGTGGTCGTCAATGCCTTGTCCTATCTCGCCGCCTTCGTTCTGATGCGGGCCGTGCCGAATATCCGTCCCGAGGTGGGCCAGGAAGCTGCTGGAGGCTGGGAGCGCGTACTCCGGGACCTGCGGTACCTGTCAGTGGTCGCGCATCAACTGTGCTTCGCGATCTCCTTGTTCGCCCTCAACATCGCGATACCGGTCTACGCCGTGGACGTGCTGGGACTGCCTGGCTGGACCGCCGGCGCTGTCTTCACGCTCAACACCCTGATGGTCGGCTTCGCCCAAGGCATCATCGTCGGGTGGCTCAGCGGGCGGATCCGCAGCCGCGTCCTCGTCGCCGGACACGCCTGCTTTGCGGCCGGCTACCTCCTGTTCCTCGCCGCCGACCGCGTGGCTGCGCTCGCCCTCGCGGTCGGCGTCGTGCTGCTCGGTGCAATCAGCTACACCTTCGGTGAAATCGTCTGCGGCCCCATCACGTCGACTGTCGCCGCGGAGAGCGCCCCAGACGCTCTCCGCGGCCGGTACTTGGCCCTCAACCAGCTCGCCGTGAGTGTCGCAGGAGCGGTCGCTCCGGCCGCCCTCTCCGGGTTGCTGTCCACGGGGGCAGCCGCAATCTGGCTGACCCTGGTCGGCGTCAGCGTCCTCGGAGCCACGCTCGCCAACGTGATCGGCAAAGTGGTGCCGGCGGCGCAGAGCCACATCGGAGGTGTCTAGTGCCGTAGGTTCGCCGGGTTGGCGGTCATAGCGGTTGAATGGGGCCCCTATGTGCTGCAAGCGCGAGGGGGGCGCCGCCGGTATCGGGCAAGCAGCAGGAGTACGCCCTCACAGCCTGAACGGGATTCCCTACTCGCCAGGCCCGCTCACGGCCGTGGTAGGGCCCTCCCACGCAGCCGCACTTCCGCCCCTGCGCGACGACCCCCCCCGGGTAGCGCTCAGCGGGCACTGCCAGCGCCCTGCTTCCAGCGACCGGGTGGGTACTTGGGCTAAATGTGCGCGCGAACTCCTGGCCGGACGGGCGGGGGCCGTACATCGCCTGGAGGTTGCGCCTGGACACCTTTTGCTGTCGCCCCCGGTTGTCAGTGTCGGGTGGAAAACTGCCCGGCATGATCGAACCGAACCCGAAAGCGGACCTTCTCCGATACCTGCAAGAGGCGCGTGATGCCATGGTGTGGAAGCTCGATGGGCTCTCGGAGTACGACATCCGCCGTCCGCTGACCCCCACGGGCACGAACCTCTTGGGGCTGGTCAAGCATGTCGCCGGCGTGGAGCTCGCGTACTTCGGCGACACGTTTGGGCGGCCGTTCTTCGACGAGGAGCCGCCGTTCTGGTGGTATACCGAGGAGCCAGAACCCAACTCGGACATGTGGGCCACTGCAGACGAATCACGGGACCAGATCGTTGGGCTGTATCGCCAGGCGTGGGAGCACTCCAACACCACGATCGCGACGATGACGCTTGACGCGATCGGTCACGTCCCGTGGTGGCCGCAGAAACGCCGAGAAGTGACGCTGCACCACATCCTGGTGCGCGTGATCTCCGATACCCAGCGGCATGCCGGCCACGCGGACATTCTGCGCGAGCTCATCGACGGATCCGTCGGATATGCGCCAGGCAAGGACGACATGCCACCAGGGGATCAGGCGTGGTGGGAGGGGCACCGGAGCCGACTGGAGCGCGTGGCGCGGGAGGTCAACGGCTGATGCGCTCTGCTGCCGACCCCGCTGGCTCCGGGGTCGGCCATACGGCGCCGTTCAGCCGGCTGCGGTCTGCTCGGCCAGGGCTTGGGCTTGGGGTGAGTGGTTCCGTGGCGTGCGGCCACGGACCTTCGCAAAACCCGTTGGCGGACCACGGCGACCACTGCTACTTTCCCGGAGGCCGTGCGAGAGAACGAGGAGGTGGTACCCGTGAACGCAGTATCGACATGGGTGCTCCCCTCCGGGGTCACGGTCGGGCGATAGGTCGTCCGGGAGCGCCGTTCACGCGCACTCCCGAAAGGCACGACCATGCGATTCACTTCCGAACAGCGCCTCGACGACGGCGTCCTCGAGCGTGAATTCACCCTCGGCGAGATCCCCGGCACCCTGTGGACGCCTGAATCCGCCGCACCTGTCCCGCTGATCCTGATGGCCCACAACAACGGCCTGCCCAAGGCGCAACCCCGGCTGGTGGCCCGGGCCCGGCACTCCGCGGCGTACGGCTACGCGGTGGCCGCCATCGATGCCCCCGGGTGCGGCGACCGGCCCTGTTCCGCCGCCGACGAGCAGGCTCGCGCGGACCTCCGCCGGGCGATGCAGGCCGGCGAGCCGGTCGACGAGATCCTCGAGTCCTTCGTCGGCCCGCTGGTCGAAAAGACGGTCCCGGAATGGCGGACCACGCTGGACGCCCTCCTTGCGCTGCCCGAGATCGGCGGCCCGGTCGGGTACGCGGGGTGGACCGCCGTCGGCATTCGGCTGGCGGTGGTCGAGCCGCGCATCGCGGCCGCCGGCTTTTTCGCCGGGGGTTACGTGCCCCGCGCCCAACGCGAGGAGGCCAGGCGGGTCACCATTCCGCTGCTGTTCCTGCTGCAGTGGGACGACGAGGGGAACCCCCGGCAGCGGGCCCTGGACCTGTTCGACGCCTTCGGCACCAAGGAGAAGACGCTGCACGCCAACACGGGCGGGCACACCGGCACCCCGCGGTTCGAGCTGGACGACGGGAACCGGTTCTTCGCCCGGCACCTGAGGTGAGGCCGGGCCGTCAGGCCGGCAGCAGACCCGGCCTCCCGGACGCGCCCCATGAGGGAGCACGTCACCGAAACCTGTTGCTGAGCCCCTGACGCGGAGCCCGGGCGGCCGGGGCGGTGTCCTGCGCGCCCGGGTTCCCGTCGTCCGCGACGTTCACCTCCCGCCCAATGCGGGCGGCCGCACGGTCGTACCGCTCGGCATGCCTTGGAGCGCCCCAACCTGATCGCCTCCGCCGCCTCGCCGTCGTGCCGCCCGACGGGGTAGGGCGGGCGCGGGCCCCGGCGGCCTCGGCTCAGCGGCGGCCGCCGCCTCCGCCGGTGCTGGAACCGCTGGTCGTCGAGTTGACGCAGCCGCTGCAGGGGCCTGTGCCCTGCTGCAGGTACCGGTGCTGGTTCGCCAGATCGACCGCGCGTGTCAGCGAAGTGTCGTCGGTGGGGATGCCGATGCCGAACCGGCCATAGAACGCGAGCAGGCCGGCGTCGGCGCGTTCGACCGCCGCCCGGGTGCTGTCGTAGGCCACCGTCGTCAGGCGGCGAACGTCGATGCGCACGAGTCGACCGCCGTCGGGCGGGGGCCGGCCGATTCCCTCGCCCCACCGGTGGAAGATCTTCCTCACCGGGCCGTCCTCCACCAGCCCGCCGAGGTACTCCTTGACCAGCTGTACGGCCTGGTTGTCGCCCAGGTCGAGGGCGTCGAAGGTGCGGGTGATTGCGAGGGAGGCGAGCTCGGCGAACCGGTCGGTTTGTTGCTCCCGCTCTGCGGTGCGCTGTTGGCTCTCGTCGAGCTGACCGAGCCGGCCGTCGAGGTCGTCCGCCTCCGGGGTTTGGGCGGGTTGTGGCGCCGGGTCGTCGAGAGCGAGGGTGGCGGCCTGGAAGCGGCCGACCTGCCGGGCGATGTCCAGCGCCGTCCGGTTCACGGGCTCTCCGGGTGGCGAAGGAGCGGCCCGGTGCACGGCGAGAATCACGTCCCTCAGACGGGCAGCGGCCCGGGGATGCGCCGAGACCTGCTGGTGGATCTCCTTGTACGCGGCCGCAGCGCCCTCGGCGTACTGCCGACGCTGAACCTCGAGCGCGTATCTCTCGGCCACCGGGCGCTTCCATGCGCCCTCGGACACCGGTGCCAGAACGACGAGGAACAGCAGGGCGACCATGATGCCGACATTGATCCCTGAGAGGGACCGCCGTGCGAAGTTGGCCGTGATGCCCAGCGGCAGCCGGGATTCGCTGAAGCGCGCCGGGCGCAGCCGCTGTCTGATCCGCGCGACGTGGTCAGGCCAGCGCAATACGGCGTAACTGCCGACAGCCAGCACCGTGTAGGCCGCCAGCCAGTACAGCCAGTGCACCTCGGTCAGTCCTTGGACCTTTTCCACCACGCCGCGCACAACAGTGACTTGGGGCGGGGTGAACGACAGTACGTTGGCCAGCCACACCATGAGCAGGGTCAGCACCAGGCCGAGTTCCACGGACAGGGCGATGTCGGCCACCGCCTGCACTGTCGGCCGCGTCGAGTCCTTCAACTTGCGCCAACCGCGCCACGAGAGCCAGATGGCGAGCGGGAAGAAGAGCCCGGCGGCCGGCGTGAGGGTCAGTACGTCGCCGGAGACGAGCTGCTCGACGGCGAGGACGACCAGAAACACGCCAGGGAGATCCGGAAGGTGGCGCACGATCAGGCGTTCGGACGCACTGCACCGCCTCATCGCGAGCAGCAACGTCCAGCCGCCGAAGAAGAGCAGCGCCACCAGGGGGACCAGACGAGAGGGGATGGCGCGGAACAGGACGAGGAGCAGTGCCATCGGCGGGGCGACCGTGCACAGCGCGAGGGCGGCCGCGGCGACGTATCGGCGATGCCGGATCCAGCGGATCAGGGATTCGACGAGCAGCTCGCCCACTATTCTCGGCACGGCCATGAGGGCTGCCGCGAGGCCCAGGCCGAAGACCGCCCCGAAGAATCCGCCGAAGGCTGCCCTGATGGCGGCGAGGAGTGCAGATCCCGGTCCGTCGATCTCCTGTCGGGTGCCAAGGCGCCAGGCCGCCCACACGCCCAGCCCGAAGGTGACGTACAGGGCCAGGAGTTCCGGTACGTCGCTCGTCGACTCCTCGTCATCGCGGGCGGCCGACTCGGGGTCGATCGGGGTCGGTTCGGCCGGAGTCGGTGTGGCCGGAGCGCGTGCGGCCTGCGACCTGCGTTCGTGCAGCCGACGGGCGACGTCGAGGAAGATCTCCAGATTGGGTACCTGGTACCCGGGCCTTGCGAAATGTGTCGGGAAGTCGCTGCCACGCGAGGCGACCAAGAGGTCGCCCTCGGCCGTGAGGGAGAGCGAGTCAACGTCCTCCCAGGTAGTGAAGTCGTCCCGGCCGCGCCTGCGCCGTACGGTCAGCCCGTCCTGGCTCAACACAAGTTCTCCGAAAGAGACCTCACCGCCACTCAGAGCCGTTTCGACGGCCGGGGCCAGCTGCGCGTCCCGCACACCCTGCAGGATCGCCGGACCCCACTCCTCCTCCTGAGGGAGCTGCGCGCCCCTGATCGCCGTACGGGTGCGCAGGCCCCGGATCTTCTCGCCGCCGAGTGCGGGGCTACGGTGCGCTGCCCCGAGCGTGACGACCGTCCCCTCGGGGTTGGACAGCTTGTAGCGATTCGAGCCGTTCGTGAAGACAGCGGTCGACGGCCAGGGATAGACCGCTTCCGTACCGTCGGCCGCAATCGCGACGAGGCCCTTCTCGTAATGGCGGAACTCCACTCTTGTGTGCCGCCGATACCACAGCGCCCGGATTGTGAACGGCCCCAGCAACGCCAGCCCGCCGAGCACGGCGGCCGCATCGGCCCCCTCCCAGCCGAAGAACGCACCGAGGAGGAGGGTCAGGAGGTAGGTCAGGATCGAGAAGGGAACCAGAGTCAGCAGGAGCAGCGCGTACGCGGAGGGCCTTCTGCGCTGCGGGCGGTAGGTACGGCGATGACGCCCCAGCCCCGGGCGCTCCGCGCCCTCCTCTGCGCCCATGAGCTCATCCACAGATAGATCGACTCTCAGTGGGCCTGCGGATAGCCGATGTCGGAGATGTCCTGGGCCAGGTCCGCAAGGGTGACCTCGACATTCAACGACGACACAAGTTCCTGGTCCAGCGGCCGCAAGGCATACACGTCACTCACCGCTTCCAGATCCACAGAGACCTCGTAATAGTCCTCGGCGAAGCGCTGGAACGCTTCTGGTGAGCGGTCGACCAGTAGCGGGAACAGGCCCGTGGCACCATCGGGGTCGGCACAGTTCGAGGGGAAGTCGATCGTGCCGTGGTGCCACTGATCATCCGTCGCCTCCCGCCACAGACAGACCGTCACGACGGGCACGCCGTCCTCGTCGGTGAACGCCGGCTCCTGGACGAAGGGCTTGAAGACATCGGGAACATCGTCAATCACTCCCGGCCAGGGCTCGCAATCATGGGCATACGGGCTCATCGGCGATTCATGGCCGAAGCCGCGGACATAGCCCCCCGCCACCGAGAACACGATGGAGTACTCGTCTCCCGACCCGTTGCGCATCGAGGCCATCTCCTCGCCTTCAGCCCAAGCGGCGTTGAAGGAGTAGTACCGGCTTTCCCAGTCTGGGCTCAGGATCGCGTCGAGCATCGCAAGCGAGCGGCACAGGTCCCGAAGGTCGGCGATGGTGGGAAGCCGGCGAGCTACGTCATAGACAGTCACGGGCTCATCCAACCGGATGCCTCTGACATCAGGGGCGCCCCTGCCAGACTGAAGTCGCCCGAGAATAGCCCGTGGGCAAGGGCTGACGGTTCGGCGCCGTGGAAGAGGTCCTGCTCCGGCTGAAGGAGTTGTTGCGGCCGTCTTGGGACCGCGACGCTACCGCAGATAGTCACTGAGCTGTTTCAGAGTGGCCACTGATCGGGTGACGCGGGCAGTGTGCGCAACGCACG
>NZ_BAAAZY010000019.1:137630-356957 GCF_039537145.1 Streptomyces shaanxiensis | reverse complement strand
CCATGTCGACCAGACCGGTGGCGGTGTCCACGTGGTAGGCGACCACGTTGAACTGCTTGCCGGAGAAGTTCAGCCGCATGCCGTGGGTGAGGTGGCCACCGTGGGCGAGGTCCAGGCCGAGGATGGTGTCGCCGGGCTGGGCCAGGGCGAACAGGGCGGCCTGGTTGGCGGAGGCGCCGGAGTGGGGCTGGACGTTGGCGTACTCGGCGCCGAACAGCTCCTTGACCCGGTCGATGGCGATCTGCTCGGCGACGTCGACGTGCTCGCAACCGCCGTAGTAGCGCCGGCCGGGGTAGCCCTCGGCGTACTTGTTCGTGGCGACCGAGCCCTGCGCCTCCATGACCGCGACCGGCGCGAAGTTCTCGGAGGCGATCATCTCCAGGGTGGACTGCTGGCGCTCCAGCTCGGCGTCGAGCGCGGCGGCGATCGCCGGGTCCAGCTCGTGCAGGGGTGTGTTCAGAAGCGACTTGTCAGACATAGGGGGATGTGACTCCTCAGCCGGCGGTGTGGGCGACGTACTCGTCGGCGGAGAGCAGGTCGGCCGGCTCCTCCGTGACGCGTACCTTGAACAGCCAGCCGCCCTCGAAGGGGGCGGAGTTCACCAGCGCCGGGTCGTTCACCACGTCCTCGTTGATCTCGGTGACCTCACCCGTGACCGGGGAGTACAGGTCGGACACCGACTTGGTCGACTCCAGCTCGCCGCAGGTGTCACCCGCGGTCACGGTCGAGCCGACCTCGGGGAGCTGGGCGTAGACGACATCGCCGAGCGCGTTGGCCGCGAACTCGGTGATGCCGACCGTCGAGACGCCGTCCTCGGCGGTCGACAGCCACTCGTGCTCCTTGCTGTAGCGCAGCTGCTGGGGGTTGCTCATGGCCTGAATTCTCCTGTACGCGCGGGAGTGGTGATGAATGGGGGACTGCTGGAAGCGTGCGTGAGCAGCGCAAATGTGCGCAGGGTCACGGGGTCGCCGCTGTCAGTGTGTACTTTTCGGCGCTGGATCCGCCGCTTCCACTGTTACTTCTGGCGCTTGTAGAACGGCAGCGCCACGACCTCGTACGGCTCATGGCTGCCGCGGATGTCCACACCGACCCCGGCCGTGCCGGGCGCCGAGTGCGCCGCGTCGACGTAGGCCATGGCGATGGGCTTGCCCAGCGTGGGGGAGGGCGCACCGGAGGTGACCTCGCCGATCACCTCGCCGCCGGCGACGACCGGGTACCCGGCGCGCGGGACGCGACGCCCCTCGGCGACCAGGCCGACGAGGACGCGGGGCGGGTTCTCCGCGGCGCGGGAGGCGGCCTCCTGCAGCGCCTCGCGCCCGACGAAGTCGCCCTCCTTCTCGAACTTCACCACCCGGCCGAGCCCGGCGTCGAAGGGGGTGAGGGAGGTCGACAGCTCATGGCCGTACAGCGGCATGCCCGCCTCGAGGCGCAGGGTGTCCCGGCAGGAGAGACCGCAGGGGACCAGGCCGACGCCCTCGCCCGCCTTGGTCAGCGCCTGCCACAGCTCGACGGCGTGCTCCGGCTTCACGAACAGCTCGAAACCGTCCTCGCCGGTGTAGCCGGTGCGCGCGATGAGCGCGGGGACGCCGGCGACGGTGCCGGGCAGGCCGGCGTAGTACTTCAGGCCGTCCAGGTCGGCGTCGGTGAGGGACTTCAGGATGCCGGGGGACTCGGGGCCCTGGACGGCGAGCAGTGCGTAGGCGTCCCGGTCGTCACGGACCTCGGCGTCGAAGCCGGCGGCGCGCTCGGTCAGCGCGTCCAGGACGACCTGGGCGTTGGAGGCGTTGGCGACGACCAGGTATTCGGAAGAAGCGGCGTCGGTCCCGGCGAGCCGGTAGACGATCAGGTCGTCGAGGATGCCGCCGTCGGCCTGGCAGATCATGGTGTAGCGGGCGCGGCCGACACCGACGGAGGCGATGTTGCCGACGAGGGCGTGGTTCAGCAGCTGGGCCGCCTCCGGCCCCGTCACCGTGATCTCGCCCATGTGCGAGAGGTCGAACAGGCCGGCCTTGGTGCGTACGGCGTTGTGCTCGTCGCGCTCGGAGCCGTAGCGCAGCGGCATGTCCCAGCCGGCGAAGTCGGTCATCGTCGCGCCGAGCGAACGATGCAGGGCATCGAGCGCGGTGTGACGGAGTTCTCCTGTACTGCTCATCGGTCGGTCGTCTCCCAGGGCATGACATCACGGGCGAGGTCGTTCCTCCCCATCTGTCATCGGAACCTGAGAGGTTCGCCATGACCCGCGTATGACGAGGTCACGGCTTGCACCTTGGGTGGAGCCGCTGAAGACGCAGCGGCCCGCTTTTCAGATGTGCCTCGCCCGCGCGGTAACGGGGCCTGAGAGATTCAAGGGAGGGACTTGCTCCTTCGGCGCCCCAGCGACGCACTGCTGCTGGGGACTCTCCCGCGCGGATTCAAACGGCCGGTATGCAGTTGGCGCGCACATCATTGCACGCATCCGGGCGTCGCGGCAGGGGGGTCGGGTACAGGTGTCACACAGGGTCCACAGGGAAATACAGCACCCTGTAGCAGGCTTGTTGCGGTAAGAGAACGGAAACGAGAGACGCCGGGTATTACCTTCTCTTTACACTCGACGGGGATGGGACTCGTGACCCGCTCCAGGGGAGGACGATCAAGGTGAAGAGGACCACGGCGTACGCCACGACCTCGGGCCTCGCGCTGCCGAAGCAGCCCACGACTCCCGTCCGGGCGGCGCGCGACGCGCGCCCGGTCCCCGTGGTCCGCGACCTGCGCGAGCGCTCCGGACACAGCCCGCACGCCCTGCTCTTCGGCCCCAAGGACCTCGTCGTGGTCACCGGTCTGCCCGGCAGCGGCAAGTCCACGCTGATGAAGCGGACCGTGAAGGGCGTCCGCATCGACTCCCAGGACACCCGGGACCGCTGGGAAGCCCGCATGCCCGGCTTCCTCCCCTACCCCCTCTACCGCCCCCTGGTCCGCCTCGCGCACTACGCCGGACTGCGCCGCGCCCTGCGCTCCGGCGCGGGCGTCGTCGTGCACGACTGCGGTACGCAGGCCTGGGTGCGCGGCTGGCTGGCCCGCGAGGCCCGCCGCCGCGGCGGCACCCTGCACCTGCTGCTGCTCGACGTCACCCCGCACACGGCCCTGGAGGGCCAGCGCGAGCGCGGCCGAGGCGTCTCGCGCTACGCCTTCCTGCGCCACCGCAGAGCGGCCTCCGGCCTGCTGCGCTCGGTGGAGAAGGGCGACCTGCCCCAGCGGTGCGGCTCGGCGGTGCTGATCGACAGGTCGGCGGCGGACGTACTGCGCCGGATCGGGTTCGTGGGCTGAGCGGCCGCGGACCTGGCGGACCTCGCGGCCGCGGACCTGGCGGACCTCGCGGCCGCGAACCTGGCGGACCTCGCGGTCGCGGACCTGCGCGGGCCGGACACCCGATAGCCTTTCGAGCCACAGACGTGGTTCACAGCAGGCGGTCATTCAGATGGACTTCGCAGCGGATCTCCCCGCGGACTTCCCGGCACACGCACACCTCCACCCGCACGGCGGATGGCCCGGCAACGAGCTGGAGGAGGTGCTCTCGGCCTCCCTCGGCATGCCCTCGGCGGGCGGCCGGATCATCGAGGTGCTGGGCCGCAGCTTCGTCTGGGTGCCCCTGCCCAACGGCGGCGGCCCGCACAGCGGCCCGCTGGACCTGCCCACGGTGCAGATCGAGGGCCAGGTGTACGTCCCGGTCTTCAGCTCCGAGGAACAGTTCCGCCAGGTCGTCGGCTCCCACATGTCGTACACCATCGCCCCCGCGGTCGAGTTCGCCCGTGGCCTGCCCCCGCAGGTGGGCATCGCCGTGAACCCCGACGGCGTGGTCGGCGTCCCGCTGCCCCCGACGGCGGTGGCCGAGCTGTGCCGCGTGGGCCGCACCCCGCTGGACGGCCTCACCACCGGCGGCCGCGTCAGGCTCTACGAGCCCGACTGGCAGGAAGACCCGATCGACTTCCTCGCGACCGCCTCGGCCGAGTTCGCGGCGACCGGAGTGGTCGCCACGGCCCGCCGCTGCCTCGCGGCGATCGAAACGGCCGCGCCGGTGATGTTCATAGGCGTCGAACTCTCCCAATGGGAGGGCGACTTGCGCGCCGCTCCCATGGACGCCCTCGCCCGCACCCTGGGCCGAACCCCGGTCCAGTGGCCGGTCAACCTGGTCCTCCTCGACGTCGCCCAGGACCCGGTGATCGACTGGATGCGCGCAAAGGTGCGCCCCTTCTATCAACGGGACTCGTAACGTCCCTCAGGGGGCAGCGCCCTGACGGGGCGCGGGGCTGTATACATGTGCGGCTCCGCCGCGTGGGCGCGACAAGCCACACACGACCAGCAGCCCGCGGACCACAATAGGTCCCGAGCTCTCCACGGCTCTCCCGGCGGAGCGCCTAAGCTGGGCTCATAGCTCGGTCGGTTCAAATCGACGGAGTCACGACGCTCGGTCGGCCAAGCCGACGGAGTCACGACGTTTCCCGAAGGGGCGGTAAAGGTGAGCGCGAGCGGCACGACCTCGACCGGACAGGTCGAGCACATGCTGCGCCAGGTGACGCCCGGGCGCTACGACGCCTACGAGGCCCTCCTGCGCGCGCTCGCGACCCCGTCCACCGGCCAGATCTGGATGCTGCTGTGGCACGGCCAGGCCGGCTCCCCGGACGCCCAGTACGGAAACATGGAGGTCGAGGGCTACGGCTACGCCCCGTGCGTCACCTCCGCCCAGGAGCTGTCGGCCAGCGGCTGGAACCGCTCGTACGAGGTCGTCGACGGAGTCGACGTGGCCCGCACCCTCTACCCGGACCACTACGGCCTGTGGCTGAACCCGCACGCCCAGGGCGGTGGCGTCGGCATCCCCTGGCTCGACCTGCGCCGCATCGCCACCGGCCTGGACCGCCAGCCCGCCGGTCCCCTCCGGCTGTCGGAACCCGGGATCGAGATCCCGCAGTTCTACGCCCTGCTCGCGCAGAACGCCCACCGCACCCCGGCCGTTCGCGCCCTGCGCCGTGCCTGGGTGCAGCCGGCGCTCGGTGCGCCGTATCTCGCCATCGGGCTCGACGTGTACGACACCAGCCCGCCCGCCGTGGACTCGGTGCGCTCGATGATGTCGCAGTCGATCGGCGCGGTCCCGGACGGGCTGCCCGTCTCGACCGTGGCGATGTCCGACGAGTGCGACCCGGTCGCCATGTGGATGCGCGCGAACGGCCGCCCCTTCTACGACCGCGAGGCACACGCGGCGCCCGCCCAGGCTCCCGCCGCCGGATACGGCTATCCGCCGGTCCGCGGGGGCTACTGAGCGGAAGCGGATCTTCACGGCCGTTCCCACGCCGTACCGCAGCCTTTACGTTACGGCCATATTTCTTCGCGCGTAGATGGCGGCGAATCGTCGCGAAGGTCAATGATTTTGCCGCTGTGTCTCAACTGTCCGGCGTCCGGGGGTCGCTACCCACTGTTCGGATAACGGAATCCCCAGGTCTGCATCACGGTTGCGCATACTTTCTTCGCCAGATCTGGCGGGTGATCGCGACGACGCTGAAGACTCCCCATCCAGACACGGGATCGGTCGATCCTGTGATCGACCGCAAGTCGACAAAGCCGTAATCCACGGCGGGTGTAGGCCGGTTACCGCCGGCGAGAGGGGTCAGGTCACTGTGACCGCACCGATCGAGACCACTGGGGCGCAGGCAGAGGCACAGCCGGAGGCTGTACTCGTCGGCGTCGACAAGGGGCAGATCGAGGGTCGTTCCCTGGGGCAGATCGCCTGGTCCCGTTTCAAGAAGGACAAGGTTGCCGTGGCCGGCGGGGTCATCGTGATCCTGCTGATCCTGCTCGCGATCCTCTCCCGTCCCATCCAGGCGATGTTCGGCCTGGACCCCAACGCCCTCAACCAGGATCTGATCGACCCCAACACCTCGCTGCCCAAGGGTGACTTCGGCGGCATGAGCTGGGAGCACCCGCTCGGTGTGGAGCCGAAGTTCGGCCGGGACATCGCCACCCGGATCCTGGAGGGCTCCTGGGTCTCGCTGGTCGTCGCCTTCGGGGCCACGATCCTGTCCAACACGATCGGCGCCGTCCTGGGTGTCGTGGCCGGCTACTACGGCGGACGTGTCGACACGATCATCAGCCGGCTGATGGACACCTTCCTGGCGTTCCCTCTCCTGCTGTTCGCGATCGCCATCTCCGCCACCCTGCAGGGCGGTGCCTTCGGGCTGGAAGGCCTGCCGCTGCACATCAGCGTGCTGATCTTCGTCATCGGCTTCTTCAACTGGCCTTATCTGGGCCGTATCGTCCGGGGCCAGACGCTGGCCCTGCGCGAGCGGGAGTTCGTCGACGCCTCCCGGGGGATGGGGGCCAAGGGGCCGTACATCCTCTTCCGGGAGCTGCTGCCGAACCTCGTGGGCCCGATCATCGTCTATTCGACGCTGCTCATCCCGACCAACATCCTCTTCGAGGCGTCCCTGAGCTTCCTCGGCGTCGGCATCCAGCCCCCGCAGGCGTCCTGGGGCGGCATGATCAACCAGGCGGTCGACTACTACCAGGTCGACCCCCAGTTCATGATCGTGCCTGGTCTGGCCATCTTCGTGACCGTGCTGGCGTTCAATCTGCTCGGCGACGGTCTCCGTGACGCTCTCGACCCGCGCAGCCGCTGAACCGCGGTCGCGCAGAGAGTCCAACAGGTTTTCCAACAATGGAGGGGAAGCAGACCATCATGCGAAGGTCAGCGCTGGCCGCGATCGCGGCCATCGGCAGTGCGAGCTTGCTGCTTTCGGCTTGCAGCAAGGCCGATGACAACTCGGACAACAACGGAAACAAGTCGGCTGGGGCCAACGCAGCGACCAAGGGTGTCGTCAACGCCTCCACCCAGAAGGGTGGGACGGTCACGTACGAGTACTCGGACGTCCCGGACTCCTTCGACCCCGGCAACACGTACTACGCGTACATGTACAACCTCAGCCGGCTGTACGCCCGCCCGCTGATGACCTTCAAGCCCGCCGCCGGTGAGGCCGGCAACGAGCTGGTCCCGGACCTCGCGGCGAGCCCCGGTGAGCCCAGCGACGGCGGCAAGACCTGGACGTACAAGCTGCGTTCGGGCCTGAAGTACCAGGACGGCACGCCGATCACCTCGAAGGACGTCAAGTACGCCGTCGAGCGCTCCAACTTCGCGCGTGACGTGCTCTCCCTCGGCCCGAACTACTTCCAGCAGTTCCTCGAGGGCGGCGACAAGTACAAGGGCCCCTACAAGGACAAGAGCGCCGAGGGCCTGAAGTCCATCGAGACGCCGGACGACACCACGATCGTCTTCAAGCTCAACCGTGCCTTCCAGGAGTTCGACTACCTGGTCGCGACGCCGCAGACCGCGCCGGTGCCCCAGGCCAAGGACAAGGGCATCGACTACGTCAAGAGCATCGTTTCCTCGGGCTCGTACCAGTTCGAGAGCTACGAGGAGGGCAAGCAGGCCGTCCTCGTCCGCAACAAGAACTGGGACGCGAAGACGGACCCGCTGCGCAAGCAGTACCCGGACAAGATCGTCGTCAAGCTCAAGGTCAACGCCGAGACGATCGACCAGGACGTCCAGGCCGGTACGGCGATCGACCTGGGTGGTACCGGTGTCCAGGCCGCGACCCAGGCGAAGGTCGTCAACGACGCCTCGCTGAAGGCCAACACGGACAACACCTACGGTGGCCGCCTGGTCTACATGGCGATCAACACCCAGGTCGCGCCGTTCGACAAGGTCGAGTGCCGCAAGGCCGTCCAGTACGCCATCGACAAGGTCTCCGTGCAGACCGCCGAGGGCGGCCCGATCCGCGGTGACATCGCCACCACCGTCCTTCCGCCGGACATCCCGGGCTACGAGAAGGCGGACGTCTACGCCACCGACGGCAACAAGGGCGACGCGGCGAAGGCCAAGGAGCAGCTGAAGGCCTGCGGCAAGTCGACCATCAGCACCAACATCTCGGCGCGCAGCGACCGCCCGCAGGAGATCGACGCGGCCACCGCGATCATCGCCTCGCTGAAGAAGGTCGGCATCAACGCCAGCCTGAAGCAGTACCCGTCGGGCAAGTACTTCACCGACTACGCGGGTGTGCCGGAGTTCGACAAGAAGCAGAACATCGGTCTGCACATGATGCAGTGGGGTGCCGACTGGCCGTCCGGCTACGGCTTCCTCCAGCAGATCCTGCACGGTGACGCGATCGGCGCCTCGGGCAACACCAACCTCTCGTACATCGACGACAAGGAGATCAACGAGACGCTGGAGAAGGCCATCGCCACCGAGGACGAGGCCGAGCGCAACAGCCTGTACGCCCAGATCGACAAGCGCGCGATGGACCAGGCGGCGATCGTCCCGCTGACCTACTTCAAGGTCCTGCTGTACCGCCCCGCCAACTTCACCAACCTGGTGTCCACGGCGGCCTTCAGCGGTCAGTACGACTACCTCAACATCGGCACGACCAAGAAGTAGCCCCGGAAGGCAGGTGAAGGCATTGGTGCCCGCGGGCTCAGCGGCCCGCGGGCACCAGCGCCGGTCCCCGTGATCTCGTACATCCTCCGTCGGACGTTCGCGGCAGTGATCCTGCTGTTGGTCGTCACCGCGGTCACCTTCGCGATCTTCTTCCTGCTGCCACGGATGGCCGGCCAGACCGCCGACCAACTCGCGCAGCAGTACATCGGAAAGAGCCCGACGAAGGCCGACATCGCCGCGGTCAAGCAGAACCTCGGTCTGGACCAGCCCCTGTACGTCCAGTACTGGCACTTCATCAAGGGGATCGTGGCCGGCGCCACCTATGACCTGGGCCCCACCACGACGCACTGCAACGCGCCGTGCTTCGGCTACTCCTTCAAGAACCACGTCGAGGTCTGGCCGCAGCTCACCTCCCGCCTTCCGGTGACCCTCTCGCTGGCCGGCGGCGCCGCCGTGCTGTGGCTGGTGTCCGGTGTGCTGATCGGCGTGATCTCCGCGCTCAAGCCGCGCAGCTTCTTCGACCGCGCGTTCATGGGCGTCGCGCTCGCCGGTGTCTCGCTGCCCATGTTCTTCACGGGCAACCTGGCGCTGCTGCTCTTCACCTTCCAGTGGCCGATCTTCGGCCGCACCTATGTACCGTTCACCGAGAATCCGGCCCAGTGGGCCAACACGCTCTTCCCGGCCTGGTGTTCGCTCGCCCTGCTGTACTCCGCCATCTACGCGCGGCTCACCCGCTCGGGCATGCTGGAGACGATGAACGAGGACTTCATCCGCACGGCCCGCGCCAAGGGCCTGCGCGAGCGCAAGGTGGTGGCCCGGCACGGGCTGCGGGCCGCGCTGACCCCGATCATCACCGTCTTCGGCATGGACCTGGGCCTGCTGCTCGGCGGCGCCGTGATCACCGAGACCGTGTTCTCGCTGCCCGGCATCGGCCAGTACGCGGTGCAGGGCATCACCGACAACGACCTGCCCCCGATCCTCGGCGTCACCCTGCTCGCCGCCTTCTTCGTCGTGATCGCAAATCTCCTGGTGGACCTGCTGTACGCCGCCGCCGACCCGCGCGTGAGGCTCTCGTGACCGAACTCTCCAAGACCGGCGCCGCAGTGGGCGAGCCCACGAGCTCACCCGCGAACGCGCCCGACGCCTTCCTCGCGGTCCGAGACCTCAAGGTGCACTTCCCCACCGACGACGGCCTGGTCAAGTCGGTCGACGGGCTCACCTTCCAGGTGGAGAAGGGCAAGACCCTCTGCATCGTGGGCGAGTCGGGCTCCGGCAAGTCCGTCACCTCGCTGGCGATCATGGGCCTGCACCGGCTCGGCTCGCGCGGCAAGAACGTGCGGATGTCCGGCGAGATCTGGCTGGACGGCAAGGAACTGGTCGGCGCCGACCCGGACGAGGTGCGCCGGCTGCGCGGCCGCGAGATGGCGATGATCTTCCAGGATCCGCTGTCCGCGATGCACCCGTACTACACGATCGGCAACCAGATCGTGGAGGCGTACCGGGTCCACCACGACGTCAACAAGAAGACCGCGCGCAAGCGGGCGATCGAGATGCTCGACCGGGTCGGCATCCCCGAGCCCGGCAAGCGGGTCGACAACTACCCGCACGAGTTCTCCGGCGGTATGCGCCAGCGCGCGATGATCGCCATGGCGCTGGTCAACAACCCCGAACTGCTCATCGCGGACGAGCCGACGACCGCCCTCGACGTCACCGTCCAGGCGCAGATCCTCGACCTCATCCGGGACCTGCAGAAGGAGTTCGGCTCCGCGGTCGTCCTCATCACCCACGACCTCGGTGTGGTCGCCGAGATCGCCGACGACGTCCTGGTGATGTACGGCGGCCGGTGCGTGGAGCGCGGCAGCGTCGACGACGTCTTCGAGCGGCCGCAGCACCCGTACACCTGGGGTCTGCTCGGCTCGATGCCGCGCATCGACCGGGAGACCTCCGACCGGCTCATCCCGGTCAAGGGTCAGCCGCCGAGCCTCATCAACGTCCCCTCGGGCTGCGCCTTCCACCCCCGCTGCCCGTACGCGGACATCCCCAAGGGCGATGTCACCCGTACCGTGCGCCCGGAGCTCCAGCAGGTCGGCGGCGGGCACTTCTCCGCGTGCCACCTCTCGCCGGAGGACCGCACGCGGATCTGGACCGAAGAGATTGCGCCGAAGCTGTGAGTGAGACGAAGAAATCGGACGCGGCCGTCCCGGCGCAGGCGTCGGCTCCCGTCGCGGAGCGCGAGGTGCTGCTCAAGGTCGAGGGCCTGCAGAAGCACTTCCCGATCCGCAAGGGCGTCCTGCAGCGCCAGGTCGGCGCGGTCAAGGCGGTCGACGGCATCGACTTCGAGGTGCGCAAGGGCGAGACCCTCGGCGTGGTCGGCGAGTCGGGCTGCGGCAAGTCGACCATGGGCCGGGTCATCACGCGGCTCCAGGACCCGACGGGCGGCTCGATCCACTTCGAGGGCCAGGACATCACGCGGCTGAGCACGGCCGGGATGCGTCCGCTGCGGCGGGACATCCAGATGATCTTCCAGGACCCGTACGGCTCCCTGAACCCGCGGCACACCATCGGCGGCATCGTCTCGGCGCCGTTCCGGCTCCAGGGCGTCGAGCCCGAGGGCGGGGTGAAGAAGGAGGTCCAGCGGCTCCTGGAGCTGGTGGGTCTGAGCCCCGAGCACTACAACCGCTACCCGCACGAGTTCTCCGGCGGTCAGCGCCAGCGCATCGGCATCGCCCGGGCGCTCGCCCTGAAGCCGAAGCTGGTGGTGGCGGACGAGCCGGTGTCCGCGCTGGACGTGTCGATCCAGGCCCAGGTCGTGAACCTGATGGACGACCTCCAGGAGGAACTCGGCCTGACGTACGTGATCATCGCGCACGACCTCTCGGTCGTCCGGCACGTCTCGGACCGTATCGCGGTGATGTACCTCGGCAAGATCGTCGAACTCGCCGACCGCACCTCGCTGTACGAGGCGCCGATGCACCCGTACACCAAGGCCCTGATGTCGGCCGTGCCGGTGCCGGACCCCAAGCGCCGGGGCGCCAAGAGCGAGCGCATCCTGCTCCGCGGGGACGTGCCCTCGCCGATCTCGCCGCCGAGCGGCTGCCGCTTCCACACGCGGTGCTGGAAGGCGACGGAGGTCTGCAAGTCGACGGAGCCGCCGCTGCTCGAACTGAGGCCCGGCCAGCGGGTGGCCTGCCACCACCCGGAGAACTTCGAGGACCAGCAGCCGCAGGACACGGTGCTGCTGTCCGCGGCCAAGGCGGCGGCGGAGCTGGTGCCGACGGAGGAGGCGCCTGAGGCGCCGGCTGCCGAGGAAGCTCCTGAGGCGCCGGTCTCCGAGGACGCTCCCGAGGCCGCGGCTGCCGAGGACGCCCCAGAGGCTGCGGATTCCGAAGTGTCTGCTGCGGAACCCGCAGCAGACACGGACGACAAGAAGTAACCCAGCCCGGGCCCCCGCCTTCCTTTGCAAGGCGGGGGCCTTGTGCTGCGCAAGAATGTACGGGTGCTCCAGCAACTGTTCAGCCCGTCCGTCCAGCACACGCTCGACCTGATCGGCATCTTCGTCTTCGCGATCTCCGGCGCCCTGCTGGCCGTCCGCAAGAACTTCGACGTCTTCGGCATCGCCGTCCTCGCCGAGGTCACCGCCCTGGGCGGCGGGCTGTTCCGGGACGTGGTCATCGGTGCCGTGCCCCCGGCCGCCTTCACGGATCTGGGGTACTTCCTCACCCCGCTGCTCGCCGCGCTCCTCGTCTTCTTCCTCCACCCGCACGTGGAGCGGATCCAGACCGGCGTGAACGTCTTCGACGCGGCGGGCCTCGGCCTGTTCTGCGTCGCCGGGACGACGAAGGCGTATGAGTACGGCCTCGGCCTCACCGCGTCCGCCTGCCTCGGCCTCGCGACCGCCGTGGGCGGCGGTGTGCTGCGCGACGTCCTGGCCAACGAGGTGCCGTCACTGCTGCGCTGGGACCGCGATCTGTACGCGGTCCCGGCGATGGTCGGCGCCACGATGGTCGTCCTGTGTATCCGCTACGACGCCCTGACCCCGCTCACCAGCGCTTTCGCGGCCGTCACGGCCTTCGTGCTGCGTCTGCTGGCGATGCGGTACCACTGGCGAGCTCCGCGTGCCTGGAACCGGCGCTCGACGGTGCGAGAGGAGTAGTCCCCGGCGCCGAACCGGCCTGCTGCGGGGTCCCCATCACCTGGGTCAGCCAGCGGAACGCGGGCACGACCTGCGGCTTCCACAGCGCCATGGTGTGACCGCCCGCACTCTTCGGGATGAACACCACGTCCACGGTCGTCGGCGCCTTCGCGACCCGCTTGAGGGCCATGGCCGCCTCGTACCCGTCCTTGGGCTGGCCGGACATGTAGAGCGCGACGCGCGGCGGGACACGGGAGTCCTTGAGGATCACATACGGGTTGTTCGCCGCCCGCAGGGCCGGGGACCGGCCGGCGAGCGACTGGGGTACGGCGGCGGGGTCGTTGTAGCCGGACATGCTGACCGCGGCCCGGTAGCGGTCGGGGTGGGCGACGGCCAGCTTCGTCGCGCAGTGCGCACCCGCCGAGTACCCGGCGACCGCCCAGCCGTTCGGCGCGGCCTGGGCCCGGAAGTTGTCCATGACCATCTTCGGCACGTCGATGCTGAGCCAGCTGTCGGCGTTCACCTGGCCGGCGATGTTGGCGCAGCCGGTGTCCTTGCCGGGCAGCAGCGTGGTGCGCGGCGAGACGATGATGAACGGCGTGATCTGCCCGCCGCGCATCAGCGGCGCCAGTTGCTCGGGCGCGTCCATCGTCCCGTACCAGGCCTTCGACGAGCCCGGATAGCCCGGCAGCACCTCGACGACCGGGAACCGGCGATTGCGGTAGGCGGGGTCGTCGTACTGCGGCGGCAGCCAGACGTGGACCTCGGCGTGCACACCGGAGACCCTGCCCTTGAGCTGCGTGACCAATACCCCGCCGTCCGCGCGCATGCCCGGTCCCTTGGCCTGCTTGAAGGCCTGCCGGACCTTGGGCAGCTTCTCCAGCGCGATCCCGCCGGTGCCGCTCGCCCCGAGGTCGGCCGCCTCCTGCACATGGTTGCTGGTGCCGAGCAGGTCGCCCCAGTTGTCGTACAGCTGGTTGGAGTTGTTGACCATCGTGAAGACCAGGGCGACCGCCGTGCCCTGGGCGAACAGCACCATCAGCAGCCTGGCGGCGGCCCGCACGACCCTCGGTCCGCGCACCCGCGACCAGAGGACCAGCGGCAGCGCGACGGCGGCGACGCACAGCGCGATCAGCGTGTAGAGGAACGGGGTCCCGGTGAGACTCATGTCCTCATAGAGGGGGAGAACGGGCTCCGGGTTTCGGGCGAGCAGGGACACTTACCGAAAAGTTGCCCGTGTCTCCATGCCAGGCCGGGCGCCTGAAGGATGGAAAAGCTACCGCTTAGTAGTTAGCTGTTGTACCGTTCATCCATGCCAGAAGCAGCCTCCGCACCGACGGCCCCGCGGGCCACGATCGGCGACAGCGAGTTCGACCGCGACACCGCGCTGACCCTGCGCGAACCCGGCGTCTACGACATCGACCTCTCCGCCGGCTGGACCATCATCAGCGCCGTCAACGGCGGCTATCTGCTCGCCGTCCTCGGCCGCGCCCTCGCGGACGCCCTCCCGCACAGCGACCCGTTCACCATCTCCGCGCACTATCTGACGGCGTCCCAGCCGGGTCCGGCGGTCGTCCGCACGGACGTGGTGCGCACGGGCCGCACGCTGTCGACCGGCCAGGCCTCGCTCTTCCAGTACGACGAGCAGGGCCGCGAGGTGGAGCGCATCCGCGTCCTCGCCTCGTACGGCGACCTCGACACCCTCCCCGACGACGTCCGTACGACGGCCCGGCCGCCGGCGATCCCGCCCATGGAGCACTGCTTCGGCCCCGAGGACGGTCCCGCCCCGGTCTCCGGCAGCTCGGCCATCGCCGACCGCCTGATGCTCAAGCTCGACCCGTCCACCCTGGGCTGGGCCCTCGGCCGGCCCTCGGGCAAGGGCGAGATGCGCGCCTGGTTCGGCCTGGCCGACGGCCGCGACGCCGACCCGCTCTCCCTGCTGCTGGCGGTCGACGCCCTGCCGCCCACCGCCTTCGAGATCGGCATCTCGGGCTGGGTCCCGACGGTGGAACTGACGGTCCACGTACGCTGCCGCCCGGCTCCGGGCCCCCTGCGGGTGTCGATCACGACGCGCAACCTCGCGGGCGGGTTCCTGGAGGAGGACGCGGAGGTCTGGGACAGCGCGGACCGACTGGTGGCGCAGTCACGGCAGTTGGCACGGGCACGGCTGAGCTGACGCCGACACGGACGGCCGCTTCTGTCACGGCCTTGTACCAGCGAGTAGCGTGAGGTTCCGAGGAAACGCGCAGGTCAGCGAGGTTCCTTGAGGTGCACTTTGCCCGGCGCACAGGCCGTCGACAGCAGGCCCTCAAGGAAGGCCTAAGCGCCGTTGGTTGAGTTCCGGCTCCAGGACTTTCCTCATCATCCATGGAGCTGTTTCTCATGAAGCGTGCGCGTCTCCTCCCCGCCGTGGCCCTGCTGGCGCTCTCGCCCCTGGCCCTGGTGGCCTGCGGCTCCGGCGACTCGTCGTCGAACTCGAACAGTGGCAACTCCGGCCAGCAGTCGTCGTCGTGCCAGGCGCCGAGCGGTGCTCCGTCGGGTGCGCCTACCGCGCAGGCGTCCGGTGCGCCCTCCGGTGCGCCGTCAGGTGCGCCCAGTGGCGCGCCCAGCGGTGGACCCGGCGGCGGTCAGGGTGGGGCTCAGGGTGGCGGCCAGGGTGGCCCCGGCGGTGGGCAGGGCGGCGGCTGTGGCGGTCCGGGCGGTGGCCAGGGCGGCGGGGCGGCTCCCAGTGGGGCGCCGAGCGGGGCGCCGAGCGCGGCGGCGACGGAGACCAAGAACTGACGCAGGGTGCCTATCGGTAGTCGTCAGGCAGTCGTACGGCAGTCGTGCGGCAGTCGTGCGCCATCCGTGCGACAGGGGCGGCACTCCCGGTGAACGGGGGTGCCGCCCCTTGGCGTTGCCGGTGGTCGTCGCCGGTACTGACTCCAGCGAGTGCTCGGCGCCGGTACTCACTCCAGCCAGTGGTCGCGGCCGATGCTGATCAGCCGCATCCGGCTGGTCGCGACCTGGGCGACGCGCTGCCGTTCCTCCGGGGCTGCCTCCAGGGCGTCCAGGAACAGGGAGGCCGTCATCAGCATCTGGTCGACGTAGAGGTTGGCGAGCATGAGGAGGTCGTCGTCGGTCCAGCCTTCGGAGACGGGGTCCTTGGTGAGCGCGACCTTCACCTCCTCGGCGAACTGGGCCAGTTGGCCCTGGATCGCCTCCCGTACCGACTGCACCCCGCCATGCCGTTCGCGGGCGATGAAGCGCACGTGGGCCGGGTGCGTCTCGACGTGCCGGGCGATCAACTCGACGGCGCGCTCTATGCGCTGGTCGCTGTCGCCGGCGGAGGCGACGATCGTGCGGATCATGGGGTGCAGGCTGCCGAGCGCCTCCTCGACGAGGGCGACGCCGAGGTCGGCGGTGGAGCGGAAGTGCCGGTAGAAGGCCGTGGGGGCGACGCCGACCTCGCGGGTGACCTCGCGCAGACCCAGACTGCTCAGGCTCTGCTCCTCCAGCAGCCCCAACGCAGCGTCCAGGAGCGCCTGCCGGGTCTTCTGTTTCTGGGCCTGCCGGATGCCGAGGGTGTGACTCATACCATGCAGTTAACAACTGTTCTCTGGAATTGAAAAGCCGTGGGGCGCGCTAGACTTGGAGTCAGTGAACAACTGTTACTACAACTGTTCACCGAAACGTAACGCGAGAGATCACGTGAGAGATCTCGAAGGGGGATCCGACCCATGCTGTTCCTCGTTGCCGCACTCCTGCTGCTGGGCGTGCTGCTGGGCGCCGTGGCCCACGCACCGCTCGCCTTCACCGCCGTCGCCGCCACCGTGATCGCCGCCTGGCTGGCCATCTTCGCCGCCCGCGAGCGTCACGCCCGCCGCAACTGACTCCGCCCACCCGACCGACTCCTCGGGAGCTGACACTCATGCACCTCACCGCACCGGCCACCGCCCGCCCCGGCACGCGCACCCGCGACGCCGACGGCATGGCCGTGGCGTCCTTCGTCCTCGGCCTCCTCGGCCTTCTGGTCTTCAACATCTTCCTCGGCCCGACCGCCATCGTCCTGGCGGCGGTGTCCCTGTGGCGCGGTACGAAGCGCCGGGGCCGGGCGTTCCTGGGCATGGGCCTGGGCGTCGCCGACCTGCTGGTCCTGCTGACGTTCATGCAGGTGGACAACACGCTGTCGTGGAGCTTCTAGGTACCGCGAGCGGGAGCGTGCAGAGCGTCCCGAGCTGACGGCAGGCGGCCGGGGACGAGCCGCAGCCGCAGCCGCAGCCGCAGGCGGGGCGGCGCAGGGGTGCGCCGCAGCTGGGACGCAGGGGGCGCCGCAGACTGTGTGCGGTCGTTGGTGCCGCCGCGCGCCGCGCGCCGCGCGCCGCGCGCCGCGCGCCGCGCGCCGCGCGCCGGGGGTGGCGTGCGCTGAGTGGCGAGCGCTGAGCGCCGGCTGTGGACTGTCGACGCCGACCGGCACCGTGGACCACAGAGCCGTGTGCCGACCGTCGATCAGTGACCGCCGAGCCCCTGCCGCCGCGCGTCGAGCCCCATCCCCTGCTGCCGGGCACCGACCACTGAGCGCCGTGCGCCAACCGCCGTGCGCCAACCGCCGTGGGCCAACCGCCGTGGGCCAAGCCCCCGCCGCGCGTCGAGCCCCGACCATCGGCTCCCGGTCGCTGCCACTGACCGCCGTGAGCCAACCGCCGCGCGCAAAGCCCCGCCGCCGCGCGCTGAGCCTCGACCCTCGGCTGCCGGCGTCAACCGCCGTGGGCAGTCGTTCCGCAGGGCGGAACGGGTGGGCACGGCCGGCAGCGCCGAGCGCTTCGCAACCCACCTCGAGGGTGGCGCAGGCAAGGCGCCACGGCCTGCCGAAACCTGGCGCACCGGCCCGTGGGCGCGGCCTGCGGCACCGGGTGGGCCGGGTGTAACGCCACCCCCCCAACCGCAGCGCGGGCAAGTCGCGCGACCTGGCCGCAGCCCAGGCCAACCTTGGCACGAGGTCGGCCGACAGGGGCCCGTAGAATCGGCGTCACCATGGCTTACCTCGACCACGCCGCGACGACCCCCATGCTCCCGGAGGCGGCAGAGGCACTGACCGCCCAGCTGAGCGTCACCGGCAACGCCTCCTCCCTCCACGCATCCGGCCGCCGCGCGAGGCGCACCGTCGAGGAGGCCCGCGAAACCCTCGCGGAAGCGCTCGGCGCCCGCCCCAGTGAAGTCGTCTTCACCTCCGGCGGCACCGAGGCCGACAACCTCGCGGTCAAGGGCCTTTACTGGTCCCGTCGCGACGCCGACCCGGCAGGCACCCGCACCCGCGTCCTGGCCAGCCCCGTCGAACACCACGCCGTCC
Organism: Streptomyces shaanxiensis; assembly: GCF_039537145.1. Taxonomy (NCBI): domain Bacteria; kingdom Bacillati; phylum Actinomycetota; class Actinomycetes; order Kitasatosporales; family Streptomycetaceae; genus Streptomyces; species Streptomyces shaanxiensis. Next base: position 339,041 of record NZ_BAAAZY010000019.1, on the reverse strand, counting down.
TCGACGCCGTCCACTGGCTCGCCGAGCACGAGGGCGCCGACGTCGAGTACCTCCCGGTCGACTCCCACGGACGGGTCCACCCGGACGCCCTGCGCGAAGCCATCGCCCGCAACCCCGACGACGTCGCCCTGGCCACCGTGATGTGGGCCAACAACGAGATCGGCACGGTCATGCCGGTCCGTGAACTGGCCGAGGTGGCAAGGGAGTTCGACGTCCCCCTGCACGCCGACGCCGTCCAGGCCTTCGGTCAGGTCCCTGTCGACTTCGCCACTTCCGGCCTCGCCGCGATGACGGTGTCGGGCCACAAGATCGGCGGCCCGTACGGCATCGGCGCGCTGATCCTCGCCCGCGAGTACACCCCCGTACCCGTCCTGCACGGCGGTGGCCAGGAGCGCCACGTCCGCTCCGGCACCCTCGACGTCCCGGCGATCGCCTCCTTCGCGGTGGCCGGCCGCCTCGCCGCCGAGCAGCGCGCATGGTTCACCACCGAGATCGGCGCCCTGCGCGACGCCCTGGTCGAGTCGGTCCGTACGGCCGTCCCGGACGCCATCCTCGGCGGCGACCCGGCACCCGGCGGCCGCCTCCCGGCCAACGCGCACTTCACCTTCCCCGGCTGCGAGGGCGACTCCCTGCTGCTGCTCCTGGACGCCCAGGGCATCGAGTGCTCCACCGGCTCCGCCTGCACCGCGGGCGTCGCCCAGCCCAGCCATGTCCTCCTGGCCACCGGCACCGACCCCGACCTGGCCCGCGGCACCCTCCGCTTCTCCCTCGGCCACACCTCAACGGAGGCCGACGTCGAGGCGGTCGCCAAGGCGATCGGCCCGGCGGTGGAACGGGCGCGTGCGGCAGGCCTCACCTAGGCCCTGTCCGGGAGCGTGCAGCACCCTGCGTGCGCTCTTGCCGAGGTCAGGACCGAGGTGGACACTCCCGACCGTGAACCTCGTCACGCAGGTCTTCGCCCTGATCGCCGCGCTGATCCACATCGTCGTCGGCGTCCTGGAACGCTTCTACTACGACCGCCCGGCCGTCCGCGTCTTCCTCACGACGTCCCCGGCCGACGCTCCCGAAGTAACCCTGTGGCGCTCGGGCGTTGCGGTCTACAACCTGCTCCTCGGCCTGGGCCTGATCGCCGGAGTGATCGCCCTGCAGACGGACGACACCACCGTCGGCCGCGCGCTGATCGTCTACCTCTGTGCCTTCCTGATCGCCTCCGCCGTCGTCTTCGTCGCCTCTTTCCCGAAGCTGTGGCGAGGCGCGCTCGGGCAGGGACTGGCACCCGCCGTGGCCCTGATCGCGGCCCTCTTCTGACCGCGCCGTAGGGCGTACGCCCTACCGCCGCGCACGCTGCCCACGACGGCTCACGCCTTGGCCGTACTGGCCTCCCGCACCAGCTTCATGTACCGGTCCCAGTCCCAGTGCTCCCCGGGATCCGTGTGGTCGGTCCCCGGCACCTCCACATGCCCGATGATGTGCTCGCGGTCGACGGGGATGTCGTACCGCGCGCATATCCGGGCCGTCAGCCGCGCCGAGGCCTCGTACATCTCGTCGGTCAGGTCCTGCGGCCGGTCCACGAAGCCCTCGTGCTCGATGCCGATGCTGCGCTCGTTGTAGTCGCGGTTGCCCGCGTGGTACGCGACGTCCAGCTCGCGGATCATCTGCGTGATGTGGCCGTCCTTGCGGACGATGTAGTGCGCGGCGGCACCATGCTCCGGGTCCTGGAACACCTTCACCGCGCTGGCGAAGCTGCCCTGGGTGACATGGATGATCACCATGTCTATGCCGTAGTCGTCGGGCCGGTCCGCCCGCCGCCAGTTCGCGTCCGACGCCGCCACCCACCGCGCCCCGGCGAAGTCGACCTCGCCCTCCTTGCGCGGCTTCTCCACGCCCGGCACCCGCCACCACAGGCGCGCCAGCTCGTCGCGGGCCAGCACGGCCGTGCCCACGGCGGCCGCCGTCCCGCCGATGAGCAATGCGCGACGCCCGACCTTCCGGTCGCCGTCCTTCGGAGCCTTCCGCTGTCCCATGTGATCGTCAACGGATACTCGCGGGTCCTGGTTCCCGCGCCCCCGTACCCTGGAAGGGTTATGACTCACACCGCGCAGCCCTCCCGCCCCCTCCGCGTCCTCGCCGCCATGTCCGGCGGTGTCGATTCCGCCGTCGCCGCCGCCCGCGCCGCCGAGGCGGGGCACGACGTGACCGGCGTCCACCTCGCGCTCTCCGCGAACCCCCAGTCCTTCCGCACGGGCGCGCGGGGCTGTTGCACCATCGAGGACTCCCGCGACGCCCGCCGCGCGGCCGACGTGATCGGCATCCCGTTCTACGTGTGGGACCTCGCCGACCGGTTCCGCGAGGACGTCGTCGAGGACTTCATCGCGGAGTACGAGGCCGGCCGCACCCCGAACCCGTGCCTGCGCTGCAACGAGAAGATCAAGTTCGCGGCCCTGCTCGACAAGGCGCTGGCGCTGGGCTTCGACGCCGTCTGCACGGGCCACTACGCGCAGGTCGTGCTGAACGAGGACGGCACGCGTGAGCTGCACCGCGCCTCCGACATGGCCAAGGACCAGTCGTACGTCCTCGGCGTCCTGGACGAGAAGCAGCTGGCGCACGCGATGTTCCCGCTCGGCGACACGGTGACGACGAAGGACGAGATCCGCGCGGAGGCCGAGCGCAGGGGCCTGGCGGTCGCGAAGAAGCCCGACTCGCACGACATCTGCTTCATCGCCGACGGCGACACCCAGGGCTTCCTCGCGAACCGCCTCGGCAAGGCGGAGGGCGACATCGTCGACGAGTCGGGCACCAAGCTCGGCACGCACGAGGGCGCGTACGGCTTCACCATCGGCCAGCGCAAGGGCCTGCGCATCGGCACCCCGGCCGCCGACGGCAAGCCGCGCTACGTCCTCGACATCTCGCCGGTGAACAACACCGTGACGGTCGGCCCGGCGGGGTCCCTGGACGTCACCGCCCTCACCGCCGTCAAGCCCCGCTGGTGCGGCGTGGCCCCGACCGGCCCCGGCACCTACACCGCCCAGCTCCGCGCCCACGGCGGCGAGACCGAGGTCACCGCCGAGCTGGTCGACGGCTCTCTCGAGGTCTCGTTCACCGAGCCGGTCCGCGGCGTGGCTCCCGGCCAGGCGATCGTCCTGTACGACGGCACGCGCGTGGTCGGCTCGGCGACGATCGCGTCGACGGTACGGGCGACGGCGTCGGCTGTTTGACTGACGCAGTTTCTCCGTCCCCTCAGGAAGCCGCGCGTCTCCGGCGGTGCCGCTGCGCAAAGATCACGGGATACTCCAGCTCGGCACCTGTGAACCGAACCGGCCCCCTCACGGACCCATGCCTCGGGTCCGTGAGGGGGCCGCACGCGCGCGTGGAGACTCCGGTCACCCCCCGAAGAACTCCACCAGCACCGGCGCGAGGACATCCGCCTCCACCATGTGGGTCTGCCCGGGCAGGCTCCGGTACGTCCCGCCGGGCACGGTCTCCGCGACCGCCTGTGCCGCCTCGCGCATCCAGGGCGGGCTCTCGCTGCCCGCGACGGACAGCACCGGAACGCCGATGGAGGCGAGCCGGGCCCGGGGCACCAGTCCGTCGCCCATCACGGCGTTGTCGTAGGCGAGGCTCGGCGCGATCGTCTCCATACCAGGCCACATGGGGGACTGGCGGGCGCCCTGGATCATCTCCTCGGCCAGGCCGGTGAGCCGCAGGAAGAGCACGACCGCGTCCCCGCGCCGGCCGTCCGCCAGCGCATCGGTGAGCCGCTCGGTGTACTCCGCGCGTTCCTTCGCACCGCCCTCGTAGACGGCGAACGGCACCTCGTACACCGCGACCTGACGCACCGGCAGCCCGCTCGCCGCCGCCTCCAGTGCGAGCGCGCCGCCCGAGGAGACGCCGTACAGCGCCGCCTCGCCGCCCACCGCCTCGATCAGCGCCGCGAGGTCCTCGACCTCCCGTTCCACCGCGTACGGCGCTGTGTCACCGCTCTCGCCCCGCCCTCGCCGGTCGTACACGACGACCCGGAAGCGGTCCGACAGAGGCACGGCCAGCGGCGCCACGGTGCCACCGGTGGACATCGCACCGCTGACCAGGATCACCGCCGGACCCTGACCGGTGCTCTCGTACGCGATCGAGGTGCCGTCGCGCGAAATGGTCTTCTTGTCCATGCCTCTGGAGACTGCCGTACGGCACGGATCTAATCGCTCACGACACTTCGACTTCGTAGAAGCAGAGGTGGTCCTTGATCGCGGCCACGTCCGGCTTCGGGTCCGGATACGCCCAGACGAGGTCCGCCGCGTCCGGCAGCGACCAGTAGGAGGCCGTTCCCTTGAACGGGCAGTACGTGTGCGTGTCGGAGGGAGTCAGCAGGTCCAGTCGTACATCCTCGGGCGGGATGTAGTAGCGCACGGGACAGCCCGTCTCCCGCAGGAGGAGAGGCCGGTCGCTCTCCGCCAGGACCTCGTCGCCGTGAAGCACCCGCACGCGTCGCGTGCCCTGCTCGATCGTGATCGTGTGTCCGTCAGTCATATCCGAAAAGCGCTCGCGGGCCCCCGGTTCTTCCCACGTACGGTGACCTCATGCGTATCTGTGTCTTCCTCTCCGCCGCCGACCTCGACGACCGTTACACGCGCCCCGCGCGCGAGTTCGCGAAACTGCTGGGCAAGGGCGGGCACACGCTCGTGTGGGGCGGCTCCGACGTCGGGCTCATGAAGGTGGTCGCCGACGGGGTGCAGGAGGCGGGCGGACGGCTCGTCGGGGTCTCCGTCGAGTTCCTGGCGGCCAAGGCGCGCGCCGGTGTCGACGAGATGGTGATCGCGAAGGACCTCGCCGAGCGCAAGGGTCTGCTCCTGGAGAAGGCCGACGCGGTGGTGGTCATGGTTGGCGGCACGGGGACGCTGGACGAGGCCACGGAGATCCTGGAACTGAAGAAGCACGGCCACACGGACAAACCGGTGGTCCTGCTCAACACCGCGGGCTTCTACGACGGCCTGAAGGAGCAGTTCCGCCGTATGGAGGACGAGGGCTTCCTGCCCCGCCCGCTGACCGACCTGGTGTTCTTCGCCGAGGAGCCGGTGGGTGCGCTGGCCTACCTGGAGGAGAGCCGGGGGATCGAGTGACCCCCCGCTGATGCGAGCATGGCGGGCATGGCTACTCATGTGATCACCGGAGCGGGCTCCGGCATCGGCGCGGCCGTCGCCCGCCGCCTGCACGCGCGCGGGGACGAGCTCGTCCTCCACGCGCGCGACGCGGGCCGCGCGAAGGAGCTGGCGGCGCAGTTCCCCGGCGCGAAGACGCTGGTCGGCGACCTGGCGGACCCCGACAAGCTGTCCTGGGCGTTCTCCCACCAGGCGCTGCCCGACCGGGTGGACTCCCTGCTGCACATCGCCGGTGTCGTGGACCTGGGCCCGGTGGGCGACCTGACCCCGAAGTCCTGGCGCCACCAGCTCAACGTCAACCTGATCTCCCCGGCCGAGCTGACCCGCCACTTCCTCCCCCAGCTCCGCGCCGCCCGCGGCCACGTGATCTTCGTCAACTCGGGCGCCGGCCTCAACGCCCACGCCGACTGGTCCGCGTACGCCGCGTCCAAGCACGGCCTCAAGGCCCTCGCGGACTCCCTCCGTCACGAGGAACACGCGAACGGCGTGCGGGTCACCACGGTCTACCCCGGCCGCACGGCCAGCCCCATGCAGGCCAAGGTCCACCAGCAGGAGGGCAAGGAGTACGACGCCTCGAAGTGGATCGACCCCGAGTCGGTGGCGACGACGATCCTGATGGCCCTGGACCTGCCGAGGGACGCGGAGGTGAACGACCTGACGGTGCGGCCGGGAAGGTGACCGCACTCCTTCGATGCCGGCCCAGGCATGTCAGCCCGTCCGGCGTTTGAGGACGAGGCCCTTCGGGCCGAAGCGGGGGGCTGGGGGCGGCAGCCCCCAGGGACGGGACGGGTAGGGGCGGCGGGGGCGAAACCATAGGCTGCACGTGTGAACGCAGACATTCGCTTCGGCATGGCCACCGGCATCGGCTCCATGCCGGGCACCGACGCCCGAGAAACCGCCAAGACCGTCACCGGCTCCTTCGAGGACTTCCCGTACCTCGCCGAGCTGCCCGCGCGCGGCCCCGGTGCGGACATGATCGGGCGGACCGCCGGGATGCTCGTCGAGCTGTACGCGCGCGTGGAGCCCAGCGGATGGCGGATCGGGGACCGGCCGGGGCGGGACACCAGGCGGGCCAGGTCGTGGCTGGGGGAGGACCTCGACGCGCTGGAGGAGTTCACCCAGGAGTACGAGGGGCTGCTGAAGGTCCAGGCCGTGGGGCCGTGGACGCTGGCCGCGGCGCTGGAGCTGAAGAACGGCGAGGCCGCTCTCTCCGACCCCGGTGCCTGCCGTGACCTCGCCGCCTCGCTCACCGAAGGGCTGCGCCTGCATCTCGAGGAGGTCCGGCGCCGCGTACCCGGAGCCAAGATCGTCCTCCAGCTCGACGAGCCCTCCCTCGTCGCCGTCCTGCGCGGACAGGTGAAGACCGCCAGCGGCTACCGCACCCACCGGGCCCCGGACCGGCAGATCGTCGAGGCCACCCTCCGGGATGTCGTCGGGGTTCACGGCGACGGCCCCGTCGTGGTGCACTCGTGCGCACCGGACGTCCCGTTCGCCCTGCTGCGCCGGACGGGGGTGGCGGCGATCTCCTTCGACTTCGCCCTCCTCACCGAGCGTGACGACGACGCGATCGGCGAGGCGGTGGAAGGAGGCACACGGCTGTTCGCCGGTGTCGTCCCCGGCACGGACGGCCCGTTGTCAGACCCTGCCGGTAGCGTCATGGGTGTCAGGACGCTGTGGCGCAGGCTGGGGCTGTCACCGGGGCTTCTCGCGGAGGCGGTCACGGTCACGCCGTCGTGCGGACTCGCGGGGGCCTCCCCCGCGTACGCGCGCACGGCCCTCGCCCACTGCGTCCGGGCGGCGAGATCCCTCGCGGACAACCCAGAGTAACGGGAGGACAACACGGTGGCCGGCGACAAGCAAGCGGAGACGACGGTGCCCACCGAGGCACGGGAGCAGCACGCGAAGCTCGCTGAGCAGATCGAGGAGCACCGCTTCCGGTACTACGTGAAGGACGCTCCCGTCATCAGCGACGCGGAGTTCGACAAGCTCCTGCGCACACTCGAAGCGCTGGAGGACGAGTACGCGGAGCTGCGCACCCCGGACTCGCCGACCCAGAAGGTCGCGGGCGCGTACGAGACGGAGTTCACGGCGGTCCAGCACCGCGAGCGCATGCTCTCGCTGGACAACGCCTTCGACGACCTGGAGCTCGCCGCGTGGGCCGAGCGCGTCCACAAGGACGTCGGCACATCCACGTACCACTTCCTGTGCGAGCTCAAGGTCGACGGCCTCGCCGTCAACCTCACCTACGAGCAGGGCCGCCTCACTCGCGCGGCAACGCGCGGCGACGGCCGCACCGGTGAGGACATCACGCCCAATGTCCGGACGATCGCGGACATCCCGGACCGTCTGAAGGGCGACCGCATCCCCGACCTCGTGGAGATCCGCGGCGAGGTCTACTTCCCGATGGAGAAGTTCGAGGAGCTCAACGCCCGCCTGGTCGAGGCCGGCGACAAGCCCTTCGCCAACCCGCGCAACGCCGCCGCCGGTTCACTGCGCCAGAAGGACCCGCGCGTCACCGCCACCCGGCCCCTGCACATGGTCGTCCACGGCATCGGCGCCCTGGAGGGTGCCGACGGCATGACCCGCCTCTCCCAGGCGTACGACCTGCTCAAGACCTGGGGCCTGCCGACCGCGCGGCACAACAAGGTGGTCGAGGACCTCGACGGGGTACGGGAGTTCATCGCGTACTTCGGCGAGAACCGGCACTCGGTCGAGCACGAGATCGACGGCGTGGTCGTCAAGCTCGACGAGATCCGGCTGCAGGGCCGCCTCGGCTCCACGGCGCGGGCGCCGCGCTGGGCGATCGCCTACAAGTACGCGCCGGAAGAGGTCAACACCAAGCTGATCGACATCAAGGTGGGTGTGGGACGCACCGGTCGTGTCACGCCGTACGCCCAGGTCGAGCCCGTCACCGTCGCCGGCTCCGAGGTCGAGTTCGCCACGCTGCACAACCAGGACGTCGTCAAGGCCAAGGGCGTCCTCATCGGCGACACGGTGGTGCTGCGCAAGGCAGGCGACGTCATCCCGGAGATCCTGGGGCCGGTCGTCGACCTGCGGGACGGCACCGAGCGTGAGTTCGTGATGCCGGCCGAGTGCCCGGAGTGCCGGACACCGCTACGGGCCATGAAGGAGGGCGACATCGACCTGCGCTGCCCCAACGCCCGTACGTGCCCGGCCCAGTTGAGGGAGCGTGTCTCCTACCTCGCGGGCCGGGAGTGCCTCGACATCGAGCACTTCGGCGACGTGGCGGCGGCCGCGCTCACGCGTCCTCTCGAACCGGTCGATCCACCGCTCGTCGACGAGGGCGACCTCTTCGATCTCACCGTCGAGAAGCTGCTCCCCATCAAGGCGTACGTCCTCGACCAGGACAGCGGCCTGCCCAAGCGCGATCCCAAGACGGGCGAGGAGAAGGTCGTCACCGTCTTCGCCAACCAGAAGGGTGAACCGAAGAAGAACACCCTCGCCCTGCTCAAGAACGTCGAGGAAGCCAAGAACCGGCCGTTCGCCCGTTTCCTCAACGGGCTCTCGATTCGCCACGTCGGTCCGGTCGCCGCCCAGGCGCTCGCCCGCGAGTTCCGCTCCATCGACCGCATCGAACAGGCCAGTGAGGAGGAGCTGGCGAACACCGACGGCGTCGGCCCGATCATCGCCGCCTCGCTCAAGGAGTGGTTCGCCGAGGAGTGGCACCAGGAGATCCTTCGCAAGTGGAAGGCCGCCGGCGTCCGCATGGAGGAGGAAGGCTCCGGAGAGGACGAGGGGCCGCGTCCGCTGGAAGGGCTTACCGTCGTCGTCACCGGCACGCTGGAGAACTTCACGCGTGACGGCGCCAAGGAGGCGCTGCAAAGTCGCGGAGCGAAGGTGACCGGTTCCGTTTCGAAGAAGACGTCTTTCGTTGTCGTGGGTGACAGCCCGGGGTCCAAATATGACAAGGCGATGCAGCTCAAGGTGCCTGTTCTGAACGAGGACGGATTCAAGGTCCTGCTGGAACAAGGGCCCGAAGCGGCGGCCGAAGTTGCTCTACCTGTAGAGGAGTAACGGTTGAAGGCCACCGGATAGGCGCATACCAGATGCATACGGGTGGCTGGGGCGCATTCGGGCAACCGTCGACGACCGGGGCCCGTGGAAGCCTTCTGCCGCCTACTGTTGAGAGGTGCGCCTGCCGTGCCCAGCTGCGGTCGGGGCATCTCCTTGCTCCCGACGGGCTTTGAAGGGCAAGGGGAAGGGTTTTCCAACGCGGTGCCGTTGAAGGTTGTTGTCGGGCATCGGGCCGCGTGGCGTGGGCACCGCCGGCTGTGAGAGGGACGGGAATGGAACCGACCGAGAGCGCCGCCCCGGACTCACGGCTGCGCCGGATCGCCGGCGCATGGCGAGGGTGGGCGGCGCGGGCCGCGGAGCGTTCGCGCGCGGAAAGAGGCGCGGGGGGCGCCGCCGGGCCGCACACCGTGACGGACGGCGGCGCCGCCGCGCGGCTCGGCGCCGAGCGCACCGACGGGCTGCAGGACGCCGACCACGAACGGCACCTGTCCTGGCCCGCGCTGCCCGCGGCGATCGTCGCGGCGGCCGGATTCGTCCTCGGCGCCGGGTTCTACCGGGCGTTCACCGGCAACCACGCCCTCTTCCCGTCCGGCACCGTCGGCTGGTCCCTGGCGGTACTGACCGGCGTCATCGTCGGCCATCTGGTCGCGCTCGGCCGCGCCCGCTGGTGGGGCGGCACCGGCTCCGGCGCCGCCCTCACCCTCGCCGTGCTGATGCTGTACGGCTGGGTGCCCGCCGGCATGGTGAGCCTCACCGTCGTCGTCCTGGTCGGCATAGCCCGCCGGGGCCGCTGGCGCCAGGGCGTGCTGCACGGCGCGGTGGACATCCTCGGCATCGCCGCGGGCGCCCTCGTGCTGGCCGCCTTCGGCCGCGTGCCGACCGTCGAGAACCCCTGGAACCCCGACACCTGGACGCTCTACACCGCCCCCGGTGTCGTGCTCGTCGCCGCCGCCTATCTGGCGGTCACCCGCGTCCTGCTCTGGTATCTGCACACCCCGCACGGCGGCCTGCCCACCGTCGCCCGCACCGCCCTGGTCAGACAGGGACTGGTCGCCGTCGCGCTGCTCGGCATCGCGCCGCTGGTGTGCGTGGTCGCCATCGCCAAGCCTCTGCTGCTGCCGCTGTTCTCCATCCCCCTCATCGCCCTCGACTCCACCCTGTGGATCGCGCGGGCCAGGGCGGAGGAACAGCTGCGCGATCCTCTGACCGGTCTGCCCAACAGGCAGTGGCTGCTGGAGCGCATCTGGACCGCGCTCGACGACGCCGAGCGCATCGGCGCTCGCTCCGCCCTGATGCTGATCGACCTCGACCGTTTCCGATCGGTCAACGACACTCTCGGTCATCTGGCCGGAGACCGGTTGCTGTTGCAGATAGCGGACCGGCTGCGCCTGGCCCTGCCGCGCGGAGCGGAGGCCGCGCGGCTCGGCGGTGACGAGTTCGCCGTCTTACTGCCGGTCGCCGACTCCACGACGTCCGCGACCCGGGTCGCCCGCGGTCTCGTCACCGCCCTCAGCTCCCCGCTCGACCTCGACGGGCTCACCCTGGTCCTGGAGGCCAGCGCCGGCGTCGCGGTCTTCCCCGACCACGCGCTCGACGCCGAAGGGCTGCTGCGGCGCGCGGACGTGGCGATGTACCAGGCGAAACGGGACCGTACGGGCGTAGAGGTCTACGAGTCCAAGCGGGACTCCAACACCCCGGACCGGCTGGGCCTGCTGGGGGATCTGCGCCGCGCGCTCGACGCGCAGGAGGTCGAGCTGCACTACCAGCCGAAGGTCCGCTTCGACGGGCAGGTCGCCGGGCTGGAGGCGCTGGTGCGCTGGGTGCATCCCGAACGCGGGAAGGTGCCGCCGGACGAGTTCATAGCGATCGCCGAGTCGTCGGGGCTGATGCCGCATCTGACGGAGTACGTGCTGGAGACGGCGCTCGGGCAGGTGGCGCAGTGGCGGTCGCAGGGCCTGTACGTGCCCGTCGCGGTCAACGTCTCTCCCCGTGACGTCCACACCCCCGGGTTCGCCGGCTCCGTCGCCGCGCGGCTCGCCCGGCACGGTGTTCCGGCGGGAGCGCTCCAGCTGGAGATAACGGAACACGTGCTCCTGGAGGACCCGCAGCGTGCCGCCGACACGCTGGCCGGGCTGACCGGGCACGGCGTGAAGATGTCCCTGGACGACTTCGGCACGGGCTACTCGTCCCTCGTGCACCTCAGACGGCTGCCCGTGAGCGAGCTGAAGATCGACCGCTCGTTCGTGGCGCGGCTCGCGTTCGATGTCGAGGACGCGGAGATCGTGCGCTGCACGGTGGACCTGGCCCACTCGCTCGGCCTGCTCGTCGTCGCCGAGGGCGTCGAGGACGACGAGACCTGGGAACGCCTGCGGGACCTGGGCTGCGACGCCGTACAAGGGTGGCTGGTCGCGGCGGCGATGCCGGCGGAGGAGACGACGGCGTGGCTGCGGGCGCGGGGGTCGCGCGGGTGGCAGCGACCGAGGGCGGCACTGCCTGCCGCAGAGTGACGGACGCTTCGCTGGAAGTGCTGCGATGTGTCGTCGTTCGTCTGCGGGCATCGTCGTGGCTGGTCGCGCAGTTCCCCGCGCCCCTATCGGGGCGCTGTCGAACCGTGGTGGAGTCCAGGCACGCGGCCCGAGGGAAACCGTTTCACGGGCATCGGTGCCCGCCCCATAGGATTGGCCCCAAACCACACACACTCACCCCAGAGGATCGCTGCATGCCTGGCATCACGCGCGAGGAGGTCGCCCACCTCGCACGGCTGGCGCGTCTGGAGCTGAAGCCCGAAGAGCTCGAGCACTTCGCGGGACAGCTGGACGACATCATCGGCGCGGTCGCACGCGTCAGTGAGGTCGCCGACCAAGACGTACCGCCGACCTCGCACCCGCTCCCGCTGACGAACGTCATGCGCGCGGACGAGGTCCGTCCGTCGCTCACCCCCGAGCAGGCGCTCTCCGGCGCCCCGGCCCAGGAGCAGCAGCGTTTCAAGGTGCCGCAGATCCTGGGGGAGGACTAACCGCCATGACGGACAACATCATCAAGCTCACGGCCGCCGAGACCGCCGCGAAGATCGCTTCCGGTGAGCTCACGGCCGTGCAGGTCACCGAGGCCCACCTCGCCCGCATCGAGGCCGTCGACGAGAAGGTGCACGCCTTCCTGCACGTCGACCGCGAGGGCGCTCTCGCCCAGGCCCGGGCCGTCGACGAGAAGCGTGCCAAGGGGGAGAAGCTCGGTCCGCTGGCCGGTGTTCCCCTCGCGCTCAAGGACATCTTCACCACCGAGGGCATTCCGACGACCGTCGGTTCGAAGATCCTCGAGGGCTGGATCCCGCCGTACGACGCGACCCTCACCAAGAAGCTGAAGGCCGCCGACGTCGTGATCCTCGGCAAGACCAACATGGACGAGTTCGCCATGGGGTCGTCGACGGAGAACAGCGCCTACGGGCCGACCGGCAACCCCTGGGACCTCACCAAGATCCCCGGCGGCTCCGGCGGCGGCTCGTCCGCAGCGCTCGCCTCCTTCCAGGCGCCCCTCGCCATCGGCACCGACACCGGCGGCTCCATCCGCCAGCCGGCCGCCGTCACCGGCACGGTCGGCGTGAAGCCGACGTACGGCGCCGTCTCGCGGTACGGCATGGTCGCCTTCTCGTCCTCCCTCGACCAGGGCGGTCCCTGTGCCCGTACGGTCCTGGACGCGGCGCTCCTGCACGAGGTCATCGCCGGACACGACCCGCTGGACTCGACGTCGATCGACGCGCCCGTCCCGCCGGTCGTCGAGGCCGCCCGCAACGGCAGCGTCGAGGGCATGCGCGTCGGCGTCGTCAAGCAGTTCCGCGGCGAGGGCTACCAGGCCGGCGTCATCCAGCGCTTCGACGAGTCCGTCGCGCTGCTCAAGGACCTGGGCGCCGAGATCGTCGAGCTGGACTGCCCGTCCTTCGACCTCGCGCTGTCGGCGTACTACCTGATCGCGCCCTCCGAGTGTTCGTCCAACCTCGCCCGCTTCGACGGCCTGCGCTACGGCCTGCGGACCGGCGACGACGGCACGAACTCCGCCGAGGCGGTCACGTCGATCACCCGTGAGGCGGGCTTCGGCCCCGAGGTCAAGCGCCGCATCATGCTCGGCACGTACGCCCTGTCGAGCGGGTACTACGACGCGTACTACGGCTCCGCGCAGAAGGTCCGTACGCTCATCACCCGCGACTTCGAGAAGGCCTTCGAGCAGGTCGACGTGATCGTCTCGCCGACGACGCCGACCACCGCCTTCCCGATCGGCGAGCGCGCCGACGACCCGATGGCGATGTACCTCGCCGACCTCTGCACCATCCCGACGAACCTCGCGGGCAACGCGGCCATGTCGCTGCCCTGCGGTCTGGCTCCGGAGGACAACCTCCCGGTCGGCCTGCAGATCATCGCCCCGGCGCTGAAGGACGACCGCCTGTACAAGGTGGGGGCCGCCGTCGAGGCCGCCTTCGTGGAAAAGTGGGGGCACCCGCTCCTGGAGGAGGCACCGTCGCTGTGAGCAAGCTGTCCAAGGCCAAGGACTTCAAGAAGTCCAAGTCCGGTCTGTACCTGTCCATGGCCACCACCGCGTTCGGTGCGGTCAACGTCGCCAAGCAGGCGAAGAAGGCCCGCGTCGAGAGCGACACGCTGCGGCTCATCGACGCCGGCGTGTCCGCCGTCGCGATCGTCACCGGCCTCGCCATCCTCTACCGCGAGCTGAAGCGGCTGGGCGACGACGACGTCCTGCTGGGCTGAGAGGGAAGTTTCACCGTGACCACCACGACCGACCTGGTGTCGTACGAGGACGCACTCGCGTCGTACGACCCCGTCATGGGCCTCGAGGTCCATGTCGAACTCGGCACCAAGACCAAGATGTTCTGCGGCTGTTCGACCGAACTCGGTCAGGACGCCAACACGCAGACCTGCCCCGTCTGCCTCGGCCTGCCCGGCGCGCTCCCGGTCGTCAACGCGACCGGCGTCGAGTCGGCGATCAAGATCGGTCTCGCGCTGAACTGCGAGATCGCCGAGTGGTGCCGTTTCGCCCGGAAGAACTACTTCTATCCGGACATGCCGAAGAACTTCCAGACCTCCCAGTACGACGAGCCGATCGCCTTCAACGGCTACCTCGACGTACAGCTGGAGGACGGCGAGACCTTCCGCGTGGAGATCGAGCGCGCCCATATGGAGGAGGACACCGGCAAGTCCACCCACGTGGGCGGTGCGACGGGCCGAATCCACGGCGCCTCGCACTCGCTGCTGGACTACAACCGCGCCGGCATCCCGCTCATCGAGATCGTCACCAAGCCGATCGAGGGCGCGGGCGAGCGTGCCCCCGAGGTGGCGAAGGCGTACGTCCGTGAGCTGCGCGAGCTCATCAAGGCGCTCGGTGTGTCGGAAGCCCGCATGGAGATGGGCCAGATGCGCTGCGACGTGAACCTGTCGCTGCGCCCGAACGGCACCGAGAAGTTCGGTACGCGCTCGGAGACGAAGAACGTCAACTCGCTGCGGTCCGTGGAGCGCGCGGCCCGCTACGAGATCCAGCGGCACGCGGCCGTGCTGAGCGGCGGCGGGACGATCATCCAGGAGACGCGGCACTTCCACGAGGACACCGGGTCGACGACCTCGGGCCGCGTGAAGGAAGAGGCCGAGGACTACCGGTACTTCCCCGAGCCGGACCTCGTTCCGGTGGCCCCCTCGCGCGAGTGGGTCGAGGAGATCCGGGCGGCGCTTCCCGAGATGCCGCTGGCCCGCCGTACCCGGCTCCTCGCGGAGTGGGGCATCTCGGCCACCGACATGCAGGCGATCCTCAACGCCGGCGCGCTGGACCTGATCGTCGCCACGATCGACGCCGGTGCCGACGCGGCCTCCGCCCGCAAGTGGTGGATGGGCGAACTCGCCCGCAGCGCCAACGAGTCGGGCAAGGCGCTCGACGAGCTGGCGATCACCCCGGCGCAGGTCGCCCGGGTCACCGAGCTGGTCTCGAAGGGTGACCTGAACGACAAGCTGGCCCGCCAGGTCATCGAGGGCGTTCTCGCGGGCGAGGGCACCCCGGACGAGGTCGTCGACAAGCGCGGTCTGAAGGTCGTCTCCGACGAGGGCGCCCTCACCACCGCCGTCGAGGAGGCCATCGCCGGCAACCCGGGCATCGCGGACAAGATCCGCGGTGGCAAGGTGGCCGCGGCCGGCGCCCTGGTCGGCGCGGTCATGAAGGCGACCCGTGGTCAGGCCGACGCCGCGCGCGTCAAGGAGCTGATCCTGGAGAAGCTGGGCGTCAGCGAGGGCTGAGACCCACGGTGGTGAACCCCGAGGGGGATGCGTCGACGGTGACGCATCCCCCTCGGCGCGTTCTCAGATACGGCGTCCCACGAGCCGTACGAAGCCCAGCGCGCGGCCCTCGTCCAGCCGCACCATCTCGCCGACCCGGCGGGCCATCGTGCGATGGAACTCCTCGGGGCTCTCCTCGGCGATCACGTCGCACCACAGCAGCCAGTCCCGCCAGCCGTCGTCCAGCCAGTCGGCCGCTTCGACCTCGACGGCGCCGCTGCGTGTCCAGTGCCGTCGCCACCAGTCGGCGGTGTGGAAGCACCAGAAGTCGGGCTCCCACCACGGCTTGAGATGCTCCGGCGGCTCGATGCCGTCCGGTTCCTCCCGCAGCGCCGGTACGACGACGCCGATCCGCCCGCCCGGCTTCAACAGGCGGATGAGCGTGGGCAGATAGAGATCGTTCGTGCCGAAGTACTGGTACGCGTCGATGCTCACGATCGCGTCGAAGCCGCCCTCGGCGAACGGCAGGTCGTGCGCCTCGGCGTGCACGGGCAGCACACGGTCGGCGAAGCCGGCCTCGGCGATGCGCCGTGCGTTGTCGTCGGGCTTGATCCACAGGTCGGCGGCGGTGACCTGGGCGTCGTACTCCCTGGCCAGGAAGACGGAGGTCATGGCCCGGCCGCAGCCCAGGTCGAGGACGCGTGCGCAGGGCCGCAGGGCGTCCAGGCCGAGGGCGGGGGCCAGCCACTCCAGCAGCCAGAGTGCGTTCGGGCCCATCTGGTTCTCGACGACCCAGCGGGGGTCGTAACTGTTGCTGCGCGGGTAGCGGGCGTGGGTCAGCCGCTCGGCGAGGTCCTCATTCGAGGTCCTCGGGGTGATGTCCGGCATCGGTGAAGGGGCTCCTTGAGTCCTGGAAGGCGGAAAGGGATACGGAGGAGCTCGGCCGGACGCTCAAACAATGCACCTGCCCAGGTCGGCGGCGATGTGCCGCGGGAACGGCTGACCTCCGGAAGCTAGCAGCCCGCCCTTCGGACCCGCATCCGGTTTCTCGGCGCGACGCGCTACGCTCGCCCGCCATGAGTGGACGCGGTGATTCCGAGATATCCGACACGCGGGAGGAGCAGGAGGAGCGGTTCGAGACGCCGGAGGACGAGCGCGACGAAGACCTGGCGGACGCCGAGGATCCGGCGCAGGTGGCGCGGCGGGCCCGCTGGACGGCGGCCGGGACCGGTGTGCTCCTCGCCCTCGCGGGGCTGGCCGCCTCGACCCTTCGTGCGACAGGCTCCGCCCCGGCCCTCGTCCCGGCCGCCTACGCCTTCGGTGCCGCCGTCTGCGCACTCGCCGCGTTCCTCGGCTCGCGGGGGCGCACCCGGCGGGCGCTGTGGCTGCTGGTCGCCGGAGTGATGGTGATGGCGATGGGCGACCAGTTCGACTGATGTGAGAGGCGTCACGCGAGAACGACAGAGTGAACGTTACTGTCCTGTGATCTGCCTCGCATTCCTGTGAATAAACCCACGAACGCGGCAAACGATCTCTGCCGCCTGCGAGAGTTTGCTTCACATCGCTCATGCGTTCTTTGCGGGCTGTTCACTTCATGAACGACTTATCCCGGTCAAAGATCCACAAATCGCCCCGGGAGCTCGTTCGTGGCAGCTCTTGCACGCTGGTGTGTCCAGCGCCGCCTCGTCGCCGTACTGCTCTGGCTGCTCGCCTTCGGCGGGGTGACCGCGGCCGCCGCCGTCACGGGCACCGCGTACTCGAACGACTACCACGTCCCGGGCACCGAGTCCGGCCGGGCCACCCAGCTCCTCGAGGACGGCTTCCCCGGCCTCGGCGGCGACAGTGACACCGTTGTCTGGCACACCTCGTCCGGCAGTGTCCGCGCCGTCGACGTCGAGCAGACCATGACCCGCACCCTGGACGAGATCGCGGAGCTGCCGGGTGTCGCGGCCGTCGGCAGCCCGTACGGCAAGCAGGGCGCCGCCCGGATCAGCGAGGACGGGCACACGGCGTACGCCACCGTCACCTTCGACGACAGCGCCGAGAACCTCGACGAGGGCGAGGCGCGGGCCGTCGTGAACGCGGCCAAGGCCGCCGAGACCGACGGGCTCCAGGTGGAGCTGGGCGGCAGTGCCGTCGGGCTCACCGAGTCGCCGGGCGGGCACATCGCCGAGGTCGTCGGGGTGGCCGTAGCGGCTGTCGTGCTGTTCCTGGCCTTCGGCTCGCTCGCCGCCTCGCTGCTGCCCATCGCCACCGCGCTGGTGAGTGTCGGCACCGCCTACGCCGGGATCGTCCTGCTCGGGCACGCCATGACCGTGGCCGACTTCGCGCCCATGCTCGGCATGCTCATCGGGCTCGGCGTCGGCATCGACTACGCGCTGTTCATCGTCACCCGGCACCGGCGCGGGCTGAAACGAGGGCTCTCCGTCCCCGAGGCGATCACGAACGCCGTGGCGACCACCGGACGTGCGGTGGTGTTCGCGGGCGCGACCGTGTGCATCGCCCTGCTCGGGATGCTGATCCTGCGGCTGGGCTTCCTCAACGGCGTCGCGATAGCCGCCTCGTTGACGGTGGTCCTGACCGTGGCCGCCTCCGTGACCCTGCTGCCCGCCCTGCTGTCCTTCATCGGCATGCGCGCCCTGAGCCGCCGCGAGCGGCGCCGGCTGACCGAACACGGTCCCGAGCCCGAGGTGCCGGCCGGGTTCGCCGCCCGCTGGTCGGCGTTCGTGGAGCGCCACCCCAAGGCGCTCGGCGCGATCGCCCTGGCCGTCATCACGGTCCTCGCCCTGCCCACCCTCGGCCTGCGCCTGGGCACCTCCGACCAGGGCAACAACCCGGAGACCTCCACCACACGCCAGGCCTACGACCTCCTCGCCGACGGCTTCGGACCCGGCGTGAACGGCCCGCTCACCCTGGTCACCGAGGTCGACGGCGGCGACGACAAGCTCGCCCTCGACAACCTCGACGCGACCCTGCGCGCCACCGAGGGCGTCGCGTCGGTGACCCCGGTGACGTACAACACCGGCGGCGACACCGCGTACCTCACCGTCGTACCGGAGTCCTCCCCGCAGTCGCGGCAGACCAGCGACCTCGTCGACCGGCTGCGCTCCGAGGTCCTGCCGCGCGCCGAGACCGGCACCTCGCTCGATGTGCACGTCGGCGGCATGACGGCCGGCTACGACGACTTCGCCGACGTCATCGTCGGCAAGCTGCCGCTGTTCGTCGGCGTCGTCATCGGCCTGGGCTGTCTGCTGCTCCTGCTCGCCTTCCGGTCCGTCGGCATCCCCCTGAAGGCCGCGGCGATGAACGTCGCCGCCGTCGCCGCCGCCTTCGGCGTCGTCGTCGCGATCTTCCAGTGGGGCTGGGGGAGCGAGCTGCTCGGCCTGGGCCGCGCGGGCCCGATCGAGCCCTTCCTCCCGGTCATCATGGTGTCCGTGCTGTTCGGCCTCTCCATGGACTACCAGGTCTTCCTGGTCAGCCGGATGTACGAGGAATGGCTGGAGACCGGCGACAACCGGCGGGCCGTCCGGATCGGCCTCGCCGAGACCGGCCGGGTGATCAACTCCGCCGCGGTCATCATGATCTCGGTCTTCCTCGCCTTCGTCCTCAGCGGCGACCGAGTGATCGCCATGTTCGGCATCGCCCTCGCCGCCGCGGTGGCCCTGGACGCCTTCGTGCTCCGCACCCTCCTCGTCCCCGCCCTGATGCACATGCTCGGCGGCGCCAACTGGTGGCTGCCCCGCTGGCTGGACCGGCGCCTGCCCCGCATCAGCATCGAGCCGCCCGAGTCCCGTGCCGCCCATGAGAGGCTGGCCGCCGCGACGGACGCCGAGGTGGCGGACGTGCTGGCGGAGGAGGAGCGACAGCGGGATGTACGCGATATCGCTGGGTGACGACGGAGCCGAACTGCGTCCCCTGGAGCCGTGGCACGCCGAAGAGTTCCTGGCCCACCTGGAGCGGGGGAGGGAGTTCATCAACCAGTACGTCCCCTTCGGCTCCAAGGCCGTCGACGTGGACTCCGCGCGCGAGACGCTCCAGCGGTACGCCGACATGCGCGCCGCCGACACCGCTTCCCTGCACGGCCTGTGGCTGGAGGGCAAGCTGGTGGGCGGGGTGCTCTTCCTCAACTTCGACGCCGAGAACGCCAACTGCGAGGTCGGCTGCTGGCTGGAGCCCGCCGGCACCGGGCGCGGGCTCGTCACGCGCGCGATGCGCGTCCTCATCGACTTCGCGATCGAGGGGCGCGGCATCCACCGCGTCGAGTGGATCGCGGCCGCCGGGAACACGCCGAGCCTCGATGTCGCACGGCGGCTCGGGATGACCCGCGAGGGCGTGCGCCGGGAGAGCTACCCCTATCGTGGGGTGCGGCACGACCTCGAGGTGTGGTCGATCCTGGCCCCCGACTGGCGTGAGGCACGCGCGCGTGCCGCTCACAAGGATCATTAAGAAAGCTCTCAGACAGCGTCCGTACGGTGCGAGGCATGGGAACGAAGACAGTGGACGAGACCGGGGCCGAGACGGGCACCGAGGCGAAGACCGACGAGGAGAAGGTGGACGTCACCAAGACGACCGACGCCACCGCCTCCGACGAGGTGACGGAGAACGACGAGGCCGAGGCCGGGGACGAGGTGACCGCCGAGGCCACGGAAGAGGGCCCCTCCGGCGTAGGCCAGGGCGCGGGCGCGATCGTCTCCGCGGCGCTCGGCCTCGTCTCCCTGACCGGCGGCTGGATCGGTACGGTCGCCGCCGCGCGCGAGACCCTCGTCGGCCAGCTGGAGACCGCGTCGAACGCGAGCGTCGCCAAGCAGATCAAGGAGGTCTACGGCGACGCCTGGCAGACCTCCGCCCTGTGGGCCGGACTCTTCGCGCTCGCCGCGCTGATCGTCGGCGTCGTCGTGCTCGCCCGTCCGGCGTTCGGCGCGCCCGGCAAGCCGCAGGCCCCGTGGATCAAGTCGGTCGCCTGGGGCGGCGTCGTGCTCGGCGTCATCGGCCTGCTGCTGGCCGTGCTCAAGTACACCGACGCGTTGCTCGGCCTGCCCTCGGCAGGCTGACCCACCGCAGGCCCTGAGGGGCCTCAGGGCCGCCCTAAGCACTTTGGACGGCGCTCTGAGGCCCCTTACGCGTGTCTAAGGCCCCGCCCACCGCCGAAGATGCGGAACTCTCCCGATGTGGCGGACCCCCCTGGGAGACGAAGGTTGAGGCATCGCTGAAAGCGACGCCGAGATCCGATTCTCACCAGGAAAAGCCAGGGGGACCCGCCATGTACGAGTACGAACTCCACCACCTCCGTGCCGCCGAACTGATCCGCCGGGCCGAGCAGGAGCGGCTGGCCCGCGAGGCTGCCCGCGTCCGCAGGGCGGCACGCCGCGAGGCAGCGGAACGTTCCGGTGAGGGGGTGAGGGAGAAGGATGCGCATAGCTCGCGCCGTCGCAGGCACCGGCATCCGCATGCCGCGTGAAAACGGGGGAGACAAGAGCCGGCGGTGGCTTCTCCGCGCCGGCCCAGGCAAAGTCAGCCCGTCCGGCGTTTGAGGACGAGGCCCTTTCAGGGCCGAAGCGGGGGTCTGGGGGCGGCAGCCCCCAGAGGGCGGCACCACCGACGCCGAGCCCGGCGAAAACCGTTGCCCTACTTCCCGCACCGCGTGCGATGCTCGCCCCCGTGGAGAACCAGTCCGTCAGCCCCGTGTTCGTCGGTCGCGCAGCCGAGCTGGAGACGCTGCACGACGCCCTCGCCCGCGCCGCCGGAGGCGACCCGCAGGCGTTGGTGATCGGGGGAGAGGCCGGGGTCGGCAAGACCCGCCTCGTCGAGGAGTTCGCCGGCGCCGCCGCCCGTGAGGGCGCCGTCGTCGTGCTCGGCGGTTGCGTCGAGATCGGCGCCGACGGCCTGCCGTTCGCCCCGTTCTCCACCGCGCTGCGTGCCCTGCGCCGCGAACTGCCCGGGGAACTCGCCGCCGCGGCCGCCGGTCAGGAGGAGGAACTGGCCCGGCTGCTGCCCGAGTTGGGCGAGACGGCGCCGGCCCGCGGGGCGGACCGGTCCGACGAGGAGGGCATGGCCCGCCTCTTCGAGCTCACCGCCCGCCTCCTGGAGCGCGTCGCCGCGGACCGCACGGTCGTCGTCGCCCTGGAGGACCTGCACTGGGCCGACGCCTCCACCCGCCACCTCCTCGCCTACCTCTTCCGCACCCTGCGCACCGGCCGCCTCGTCGTCCTGGCCACCTACCGCTCCGACGACATCCACCGCCGCCACCCGCTGCGCCCCCTCCTCGCCGAACTCGACCGGCTGCGCACGGTCCGCCGTATCGAACTCGGCCGCTTCAACCGCGCCGAGGTCGGCCGCCAGATCGCCGGCATCCTCGCCACCGAACCCGACCCTGCCCAGGTGGACGAGATCTTCGAACGCTCCGACGGCAACGCCTTCTTCGTCGAGGAACTCGCCGTCGCCACCCACGAGGGCTCCTGCGCCGGCCTCACCGACTCCCTGCGCGACCTGCTCCTGGTCCGTGTCGAGAGGCTGCCCGAGAGCGCCCAGCGGGTCGCCCGGATCGTCGCCGAGGGCGGCTCCACCGTCGAGTACCGGCTGCTCGCCGCCGTCGCCCGGCTCGCCGAGGACGACCTCATCGAGGCGCTGCGGGCCGCCGTCAACGCCAACATCCTCATCGCCGCGCCGGGCGGCGACGGCTACCGCTTCCGGCACTCCCTGGTCCGCGAGGCCGTCGGCGACGACCTGCTGCCCGGCGAGCGCTCCCGTCTCAACCGCCGCTACGCCGAAGCCCTGGAGGCCGACCCGACGCTCGTCCCGGCCGACGTGCGCGTCATGCGGCTGGCCAGCTACTGGTACCACGCCCACGACCCGGCCAAGGCCCTGCCCGCCGTCCTCGACGCCTCCGTCACCGCCCGCCGCCGGCACGCCCACTCCGAGCAACTGCGGCTGCTGGAACGCGCGATGGAACTGTGGGACTCCGCCCCCGAGGACGTACGGGCCACGCTGCGCCCCGTCGACTACACCGAGGTCTATCCGCCCTGCGGCTGCGACCCCGCCACCAAACCCCTGCGCTACCTCGACCTCATGGCCGAGGCCGCCGTCGCCGGACGGCTCTGCGGGGAGCGCGAACGCGCCCTGAAGATCACCAAGCGGGCCCTGCATCTCCTGGAGGAGGACGGCGACCCCCTGCGCGCCGCCTGGTTCTGGGTCCAGCGCTCCCGGCTGGTCCAGGCCCAGGCTCGCGGCGACGGCTGGAAGGAGCTGGCCACCGCGCAGCAACTGGTGCGCGGCCTGCCACCGTCCGAGGTGCACGCCGAGGTGCTTGCCATCGCCGCCAACTGGTCGATGCTGCACGCCCCCGGCCCCGCCGCCATGTCCGCCGCCGAACGGGCCGTCGAGTACGCGCACATGGTGGGCGCCGAGGACATCGAACTCAACGCGCGGCTCACACTCGGCGGACTCATGGTCGACGCAGGTCAGATCGAGGCCGGCCTGGCCCAGATGTACGAGGTCAGGGACGAGGTGCTGGACCGCGGCCTCGCCGCCGTGGTCGGGCGCAGCCATGTGAACCTGCCGTCCGAACTGGAAGGCATCGGCCGCTCGGAGGAGGCCGTGGGCCTCCTGCGCGAAGGGCTGGGGCTGACCCAGAAGATGGGCCTGCGCGACTCCGAGGCCTGGATCTGGGCGAACCTCGCCGAATCACTGTTCTCCCTGGGCCGTTGGGAGGAGGCAGCCGAGGCCGCAGTGAACGCCCAGCGGACCGGGCAGGCCGCCAAGCCACGAGGCGCCGGCTCCAACTGGCTCGCGCACCTTGCGTTCGCCCGCGGCGAGGTCGCCGAGGCCGCCCGCCATCTCGCAGCCGCCCGCGCCTCCTACGGCACTCACGACCCCATGCCGCAGAACAACCTGCCGATGGCCTGCGTCACCATCGGCACTGCCGCCGCCGAGGGCCGTCTCCTCGACGCCCGCGCCGAGGCCGACCGGGCCCTGAGCGCCGGCTTCCCGCCCGGCACCCAGCGCTACGCCTGGCCGCTGCTGCTGGCCGCCGCCCTCGCCGAGTCCGACGCCCGCGCCCTCGCACCACCCGCCGCGCAGGAGGGCCGAGCCGCCTTCCTGGAACGGCTCTTCGCGGCCGTCCGCAAGCTCACCACAGGCGCACCTCTGTGGCTGGCCTACGACAAGTGGACCCGAGCCGAACTCGACCGCGCCGAGAGCCGGGCCACCCCCGACACCTGGTCGGACGTGGTCACCGCCTTCGAGGCCCTGGAACGCCCTTACGACCTCGCCCAGGTCCGCCACCGCCTCGCCGAGGCCCTGCTCGCGATCGGCGGCGAGGACGAGCGCGCCCGCGCCACGGAACTGCTCCGCCTGACCCGGGCCACCGCCACCCACCTGGGAGCCCGCCCCCTCGCCGACGCCACGGCCCACCTGGCCCAGCGAGCCCGCCTCTCCCTCACGGCAGCCCCGCCCCCGACCGACCCTGCCGACTCCCTCGGCCTCACCACCCGGGAACGGGACGTCCTGCGTCTGGTCTCGGCCGGCCGCACCAACCGCCAGATCGCCGAGGAACTCTTCATCTCCCCGAAGACGGCCAGCGTCCACGTGTCGAACATCCTGGGGAAGCTGGGCGTCTCCGGGAGGGGAGAGGCCGCCGCGATGGCGCATCGGATGGGGTTGTTCTCGGCTGAAACGGTCACATCCGGAACGAGAAGCTGAGGTTTACGCTGTAAGGGACGTCGGCCAAGGGAGGTTGCGTGTTCAACGCCTTCGAGGAACTCTTCGCCCCCGGCCGCAAGCACACCCGCGACGAGCAGAACCGTCTGGAACTGACCCGCGAGGACGTCGGGGACAACGACCCCGGCCGTGGGCCGATAGATCTCGCGTCCGGGAAGGTGGTCGTACGGCGGCAGCCCGAGCCGTCGGCGGAGGAGGCGGACGGGGAGGAGTGAAGGGCTCTCAGCTCACCTGCACCTCCAGAATCCGGTCGTCCCCGTCCTTGGGGCTGCCCCGTCCGTCCGTGTTGCTCGTCGTCAGCCACAGCTTGTCGCCGCCCGCCGGGACGACCGTGCGCAGGCGGCCGTACTCGCCCTCCAGGAACGCCTGCGGGTCCGCCGAGGCCTCCGTGCCGTTCAGCGGGACGCGCCACAGGCGCTGGCCCTTCAGACCGGCCATCCAGACGGAGCCCTCGGCGTAGGCGATCCCGCTGGGGGAGGCCTCGTCGGTGCCCCACTGGGCGAGTGGGTTGAGGTAGTCGGCGTTGTCCGACTTGCCCTCGGCCTCCGGCCAGCCGTAGTTGCCGCCCGGCTTGATCGCGTTCAGCTCGTCCCAGGTGTCCTGGCCGAACTCGGCGGCGAACAGACGCTGTTTTGAGTCCCAGTCCAGACCCTGCACATTGCGGTGGCCGTACGAGTACACGGGGGAGTCGGGGAAGGGATTGCCGGGGGCCGGTTCGCCTTCCGGAGTCAGGCGCAGGATCTTGCCGCCCGTGGAGTCCTTGTTCTGGGACAGCCCGGTGTCACCGCTCTCGCCCGTGCCCGCGTACAGCATCTTGTCCGGGCCGAAGGCGATCCGGCCGCCGTTGTGGATATAGCCCTTGGGGATGCCCTTGAAGATCGTGTCGGGCGCGCCCAGTTGATCGCCGGACGGCCGCTGCTCGTCGTACAGCATGCGGACGATGCGGTTGTCGGAGGCCGAGGTGAAGTACGCGTAGACCATGTGGTCCGAGGCGTAGTCCGGCGACAGCGCCAGGCCCATCAGGCCGCCCTCGCCCGCCGGTGACACCCCCGGCACCTCGCCCAGCTCGGTCTTCTTGCCCGTCTCCCCGTCGACCCGGGTGATCGTGGCCTCGTCGCGGGAGGAGACGAGCAGGTCGCCGTCGGGGAGCGGGGCCAGGCCCCAGGGGGTGTTCAGGCCCTCGGCGACGGTGCGCACCACCTTGACCGAGCCCTGCGCCGGCGGGGTCTCGGCCGTCTGCTGGGTGGGCGACGATCCCGGATCCGCATTACTGGATGTCCCGCTCTTGCCCCCGCCCGGTGATCCCCCGTCGTCGGAGGAGCAGCCGGCCGTCAGTAGGAGTGCGGCCGCGGCCATCACGGCCGTCACAGCTCGACGTTGCACGATCAAGGTCCCTTCGACGCGGCGGGTTCTACTTTTCTTACACCGCTCGCGTCTCAGAGGTTCCCGATCCATGAACCTTGAATCAGCGCCGCCCGACCCCGGCCGGTTTCCGCCCGGAGCCCTGGAATCCTCGCGGCGTCAGTCCCAGGATCCCCGCGCCCCCGGCAGCTCCGCCACCTCGGCCAGGTCCTCCGCGGTCAGCCGCAACCCCTCCGCCCCCGCGTTCTCCGTCACCCAGCGCTCCTGCTTCGCCCCGGGCACCGCGACCACGTGCCGCCCCTGTGCCAGCACCCACGCCAGCGCCACCTGCGCGGGCGTGACCCCGTCTCCGTGGCGGGCCGCGATCCGGCGCAGGCCGACGACTATCGGCTGGTTCGCCGCCATCATTTCCCCGGTGAAGCGCGGGTGCCGGGCGCGGACGTCGTCCGGTTCGAAGCCCTGGCCGGGCGTCAGGGTGCCGGTCAGGAAGCCGTTGCCCAGGGGCATGGCCGACAGGAAGCCGACGCCGCGCGCCTCGCACCACGGCAGCAAGGTCTCCAGCGCCTCCGGCGACCACACCGACAGCTCCGCCTGCACGGCGCTCACCGGGAAGACCTGCTGCACCCGCTGCAACTGCCGGATCGTCCCGTCGTGCAGGCGCGTCCCGGAGCGCCGGCCACCGCGCGCACCCACCGCGCACAGCCCCAACGCCCGTACTTTTCCGGCCTGGACGAGCTCCGCCATCGCGCCCCACGTCTCCTCGACGGGTACTTCGGGGTCCGCGCGATGCAGTTGGTAGAGGTCGATGACGTCAGTCTGCAGCCGGCGCAGAGAGGCGTCGCAGGCCCGTTTCACGTAGCCGGGGCGGCCGTTGGCCACGATGTGCTGCTCGCCGACCAGCAGACCGACCTTCGTCGAGACGAACGCGTCCTGGCGGCGCTCCTTCAACACCCGCCCCACCAGCAGCTCGTTCGTGAACGGGCCGTACATGTCGGCCGTGTCCAGCAGTGTCGAGCCCAGATCGAGCGCCCGGTGCACCGCCCTGACCGACTCCTCGCCCCGCTGCCGCGACGAGCTGTAGGCCCAGCTCATCGGCATGCACCCGAGCCCGACGGCTCCCACCGCGAGTGCCGCCGCGCCGATCGTCCTGCGCTCCACCTGGCCGTAACCCTCCCTCTTCCGGCACCCCAACCTAACCTCTGCACTCCTGTTCGCCTGACATAGCCTCCTGGGCATGACTGCTGACGTGTGGCTCCCCGTCCCGCCGGACGAGATCGAGGGTCTCCCCGAGGGCCCCAACTACCGCTTCTGGGACGGGGCCGAGGACTTCCCCGCCGACCCGGCCGAGTGCGTCTTCTACGTCGTCCCGTACATGAAGCCGCCCGCGCTCGGACAGCGTCCCCTGCCGGAGATGAGTTCCGTGGAGGTCGTGCAGACGCTCTCCGCGGGCACCGACCACGTGGAGCCGGGTCTCAAGCACCTGCGGCCGGGCGTGCGGCTGTGCAACGCGCGCGGGGTGCACGAGGCGAGCACCGCCGAACTCACGCTCACCCTGATCCTCGCTTCTCTGCGCGGCATCCCCGACTTCGTGCGGGCGCAGGACAAGGGGGAGTGGCTCGGCGGGTTCCGGCCCGCGCTGGCCGACAAGAACGTCCTCATCGTGGGATACGGCTCGATCGGGGCCGCGATCGAGGACCGGCTCGCACCTTTTGAACTCGCGCGGGTGGCGCGCGTCGCGCGCTCTGAGCGCACCACGGCGCGCGGACCTGTGCATCCACTCACCGAACTGCCCGCTCTGCTCCCGGAAGCGGACGTCGTCATCCTGTCCACGCCCCTGACGGAGGCCACCCGGCACCTGGTCGACGCCGACTTCCTCGCCCGCATGAAGAACGGCGCGCTGCTGGTCAACGTCGCCCGTGGCGGCGTCGTCGACACCAAGGCGCTGCTCGCCGAGCTGGAGACCGGGCGGGTCACCGCCGCCCTGGACGTCACCGACCCCGAGCCGCTGCCGCGCGACCACCCACTGTGGCGTGCGCCGGGCGTGCTGATCAGCCCGCATGTGGGCGGGCCGACGTCCGCGTTCCTGCCGCGCGCCAAGCGGCTACTGGTGGACCAGTTGCGTCGTTACGTGAACCGGGAGCCCCTGCGCAACGTGATCCTTACGACGGGCGAGGCGCGCGAGTGATGCCCACGGGCCGAGCATCGCGCGGGTGCCTCGCACGGCGCGCGTAACAGCCTCTTCATGCGGTTCGAGTACCCTCCGCAACCCTGCGGAAGCGGTCCGTACTCGCATATGCGCTGGTCGTCACGGAGCGTAGAGGCACTATGTCCCTGAGTGACGAGACTGGTGTATCGTCCCGACAGGGGTTGCGCCGCACTGTTCGGCGCCGGGGATGGACATTTCAGATTTGTGAGGGGGGCGACGGGCGATGCACGGCCTATGGACGAGCGATCCGACGCGGCGGGGCCGCCGCCGGCGACCCTGGAGCACGGCCGCGCGCAGACGCGGCCATCATGGCGGCCCCGGCTGTCATCACGGCCATCACCACCGCCGGCACAGGCGGCATGCGCAGCCGGTGCCCCGGGACACTCGGGATCCTGGATCGGCGTGGACCGGGAGGGCCCGGTGAGTGCGCCGCCGCCCCCCACGACCACTCTCGACTCGGTGCTGCGGGCGCGGCCTTCGCCGGCTGCGATGCTGCCCCGTCTGTCGTCCTCCGGCGGCGGTTCGGGACTGCTTCCGCAAGTCGTTCTGGCCCTGGTGTGCGCGGGATACGCCGTCGGTTCCGCGCTCGGCTGGGGTTCGGGCCAACTCGCACTGATCATGGGCGACTTCGGGCTGGCGGCCGCGGCCGGCGCCGCCGCCGTGTCCTGCTTCCGCTACGCCCGTAGCAGCCGTATCCGCTTTCGACCCGCCTGGTTGCTGTTCGCCCTGTCCTCGGCGATGGCGGCCCTCGGCAACCTGGTCTGGGGGTGGTACGAGGTCGTCCTGGAGCAGCCCGTGCCCAGCCCCTCCTACGCCGACGGGTTCTTCCTGTGCTTCGCGCCGCCCGCCATCGTGGGACTCCTGGTGCTCGCCAAGCGGCCGCTGACCAAGGCCGGCTGGGTCTGCCTCGGGCTGGACGCCTGGCTGATCGGCGGCTCGCTGCTGACGCTGGCCTGGAGCCTCGCCCTCGCCCAGGCGGCCAAGTCCGAAGGGCCGAGCGTCGCGCACACCGCGCTGTCGCTGGCCTACCCGCTGCTCGACATCGCCCTGGTCAGCATGGTGCTCGCGCTGCACTTCCGCCGCTCCTCGGCGAACCGCACCGCGGTCAACACCGCCATCGGCGCGCTCGCGCTGACCGTGATGTGCGACGCCCTGTTCACCTCGCCGCTGCTGCACAACAGCTACCGCTCCGGCCAGCTGCTCGACGCGGGCTGGTTCGCCGGATCGCTGCTCCTGGCGTACGCCCCGTGGGCCACGCCCCGACGCGGGCACGAGGACGCCGACCGGCATCACACGGGGCACACGCGCGTGGTGCACGAGCATGTGCCCGGACAGCGCGCCGGAAGTCACCACCACACGCCCCATCAGGGAGGTGATCACACCCGGTACCCGGTCACCCGGCCGATCGCCGGCTCCCTGGCCGCGCTCACGCCGTACCTCGCGGCCGCCGTCTGCACGCTGGGGATCCTCTACAACGTCCTCAACGGCCGCAGCGTCGACCGCGTGGTGCTCATCACCGGGGGCACGGTCGTCCTCGCCCTCGTGGTGCGCCAGGGCATCATGCTGCTCGACAACATCACCCTCACCCAGGAACTGGCGCAGAAGGAGAACCACTTCCGCTCCCTGGTGCAGGGCTCCAGCGACGTCATCATGATCGCCGCCACCAACGGCATGCTCCGGTACGTCTCCCCGGCCGCCGCCGGGGTCTACGGCCGCTCCGCCGAGGAGCTCGTGGGTACGGAACTGGCCAATCTCATCCACCCGGAGGATCTGGGCTGCGTGGTGCACGAGGTGCGCCGTTTCCTCGCCGCCAGCCCACTTGAGGAACCCACTACGCGCATCGAATGCCGCTTCCGGTCCGGCGAGGACGGCTGGCTCAACGTCGAGTCGACCGTCAACCGGCACCACGGCGGCCTCATCTTCAACAGCCGGGACGTGACCGAAAGAGTGCGCCTGCAGGCGCAGCTCCAGCACAACGCCGAGCACGACCCGCTCACCGACCTGCCCAACCGCGCGCTGTTCACCAAGCGCGTGCAGCAGGCCCTGTCCGGCCGCCGCGCCTCCGACCGGGGCCTCGCCCTGCGCAACACGGCCGTCCTCTTCATCGACCTCGACGGCTTCAAGGGCGTCAACGACACGATCGGACACCAGGCCGGGGACGAACTGCTCGTCCAGGCCGCCCGCAGACTCCAGGACACGGTCCGGCGCGGGGACACCGCGTCCCGGCTGGGCGGCGACGAGTTCGCGGCCTTGATCGTCGGGGACAACACCCGCGACCGCACCGCCCGCGAACGACACATCCTGGAGCTCGCCGACCGCCTCAGGGTGACGCTGTCACAGCCCTACCTCATCGACGGCAACGATGTCCGGGTGAACGCCTCCATCGGCGTCGCCTTCGCCGAGCCGGGCCTCGGCGCGGGCGAGCTGCTGCGCAACGCCGACCTGGCCATGTACCGGGCCAAGGCGGGCGGCAAGGGCCGCGTCGAGCTGTACAAGCCGCAGATGCAGCAGGACGTCGTACGCAAGGCGGAGCTGGCCACACGTCTGCGTGCCGCGCTGCACGACGGCGAGTTCGCGCTGCTGCACCAGCCGGTGGTGTGTCTGCAGGACGGCCGGATCATGTCGGTCGCCGCCCAGGCGCGCTGGCGGTCCTCGCAAGGGGTGCTGTTCACACCCGCCGAGTTCCTGCGGGTGGCCGAGGACAGCGACAAGACCGCCGAGCTGGGCCGCTGGATGCTGGAGGAGGCCGTCGAGCAGGCCGCCGAGCGCACCGCGACCGGACTCGCCGTACCCGTCGCCGTACGGATGGGCGCGCGCCGGCTGCTGGACCGGTCGATGCCGCTCGGCTCGATCGAGGCGCTGCTGACCCGGCACGGGCTGCCGTCCGGGTCGCTGCTCATCGAACTGTCGGATCTGGACCCCCGTGTCTCGCTGGACGAGCTGGAGCGCCGCCTCAGCGGCCTGCGCAGACTCGGTGTCCGGATCGCCCTGGACGGCTTCGGCAGCGGATACGGGGCGATCACGGCCCTGCGCCGTCTTCCCGTCGACGTCCTCAAGCTCGACCGCGGCCTGGTCGAGGGGGTCGTCGAGTCCGCGCGGCTGCACAAGATCACCAGTGGGCTGCTGCGGATCGCCGGCGACCTCGGGCTGCAGTCCGTGGCCGACGGCGTGGACCTGCCGGAGCAGGTGGTCGCGTTGCGCGCGATGGGATGCACGCACGGGCAGGGCATGGCGTTCTCCGGGCCACTGGACGAGTACCGGCTGCGCCGAGCGCTCAGTTCCAGCCACTATCCGGTACCGCACGGACCGGCGGAGCCCGCGTTCGCGGGGGGAGGTTCGGGGGTGTACACCAGTGGTGTGCCCGCCGTTCTGGGAGGCGGAAGTGCCCTTCGCTCACATAATGAGACTCCCGTCCCACCCACTTGACAGTGAGTGTGTGCCGGGGGGAGGGTCAGTGCCATGCGCACCCGAATCCTCGTACTTGGAAAGCGCGTCGGCTGAAGCTGGTGACGTCCGGACGGACCCGGAACTCCCAGCGACCACACCCGGCGCGCTCCCCTCGCTTGCCTTATGGCACGAGGGGTTTTTTGTTGCACAGGCGCCAGTCGTGCAGCATCGAAACTCCGCCCAAACCTCGCAAAAACCCTCAGCATCGAGAAGAGAATGCCGATGACCGAGCAGGCCACCGGGGCCCATAATCCGCAGCCGCGGCCCCGATCCGGAGGACACCAGTCCGCCCCCGAGCACGTCACGGGAGCGCAGTCCCTCATCCGTTCGCTCGAGGAGGTCGGCGCCGACACGGTATTCGGCATTCCCGGCGGTGCGATCCTGCCTGCGTACGACCCGCTGATGGACTCCACCCGGGTGCGCCACGTCCTGGTCCGCCACGAGCAGGGTGCCGGTCACGCCGCCACCGGCTATGCGCAGGCCACCGGAAAGGTCGGCGTCTGCATGGCGACCTCCGGCCCCGGCGCCACCAACCTGGTCACGCCGATCGCGGACGCCCACATGGACTCGGTGCCGCTCGTGGCGATCACCGGGCAGGTGGCCTCCAAGGCGATCGGCACGGACGCCTTCCAGGAGGCGGACATCGTCGGCATCACCATGCCGATCACCAAGCACAACTTCCTGGTCACCAAGGCCGAGGACATCCCGCGGGTGGTCGCGCAGGCGTTCCACATCGCCGCCACCGGCCGCCCGGGCCCGGTCCTGGTCGACATCGCCAAGGACGCCCTCCAGGCGCGGACCACGTTCTCCTGGCCGCCCACCATGGACCTGCCCGGCTACCGGCCCGTCACCAAGCCGCACGCCAAGCAGATCCGCGAGGCCGCCAAGCTGATCACCGCCGCCAAGCGGCCCGTGCTCTACGTCGGCGGCGGCGTCATCAAGGCCGGCGCCACCGCCGAGCTGAAGGTCCTCGCGGAACTCACCGGAGCGCCCGTCACCACCACCCTGATGGCGCTCGGCGCATTCCCCGACAGCCACCCGCTGCACGTGGGAATGCCGGGCATGCACGGTGCGGTCACCGCCGTCACCGCGCTGCAGAAGGCCGACCTGATCGTCGCCCTCGGAGCCCGCTTCGACGACCGCGTCACCGGCAAGCTGGACAGCTTCGCCCCGTACGCCAAGATCGTCCACGCCGACATCGACCCGGCCGAGATCGGCAAGAACCGCGCCGCCGACGTGCCGATCGTCGGGGACGCCCGCGAGGTCATCGCCGACCTGGTCCAGGCCGTCCAGAAGGAGCACGCCGAGGGCCACCAGGGCGACTACTCGGCCTGGTGGAAGGACCTCAGCCGCTGGCGCGAGACCTACCCGCTCGGCTACGACCAGCCCGAGGACGGCTCGCTCTCCCCGCAGCAGGTCATCGAGCGGATCGGCCAACTCGCCCCGGAGGGCACGATCTTCGCGGCGGGTGTCGGCCAGCACCAGATGTGGGCCGCGCACTTCGTCCAGTACGAGAAGCCCGCCACCTGGCTGAACTCCGGCGGCGCCGGGACGATGGGCTACGCGGTCCCGGCCGCGATGGGCGCCAAGGCCGGAGCCCCGGCCCAGACCGTCTGGGCGATCGACGGCGACGGCTGCTTCCAGATGACCAACCAGGAACTCACCACCTGCGCCCTGAACAACATCCCGATCAAGGTCGCCATCATCAACAACGGCGCCCTCGGGATGGTCCGCCAGTGGCAGACCCTCTTCTACAACCAGCGCTACTCCAACACCGTGCTGCACTCCGGCCCCGAGGCCGACGGCAAGCAGCCGAGCGCCGGCACCCGCGTCCCCGACTTCGTGAAGCTGTCGGAGGCCATGGGCTGCTACGCGATCCGCTGCGAGTCGCCGGAGGACCTCGACAAGGTCATCGAAGAGGCCAACTCCATCAACGACCGCCCCGTCGTCATCGACTTCATCGTCCACGAGGACGCGATGGTGTGGCCGATGGTCGCCGCCGGCACCTCCAACGACGAGATCATGGCCGCCCGGGACGTCCGCCCCGACTTCGGCGACAACGAAGACGACTGAGCGAGAGAGACGTAAAAAGACCATGTCCAAGCACACGCTCTCCGTCCTGGTGGAGAACACCCCGGGCATCCTCGCCCGGATCGCCGCCCTGTTCTCCCGTCGCGGCTTCAACATCGACTCGCTCGCGGTCGGTGTCACCGAGCACCCCGACATCTCCCGCATCACCATCGTGGTGAGCGTCGCCGACCTGCCGCTGGAGCAGGTGACGAAGCAGCTCAACAAGCTCGTCAACGTGCTGAAGATCGTCGAGCTGGAGCCCGGTTCGGCCGTTCAGCGCGAACTCGTTCTGGTGAAGGTGCGCGCCGACAACGAGACCCGCTCCCAGATCATCGAGATCGTCCAGCTGTTCCGCGCCAAGACCGTCGACGTCTCCCCGGAGGCCGTCACCATCGAGGCCACCGGCTCCAGCGACAAGCTGGAGGCCATGCTGAAGATGCTGGAGCCGTTCGGCATCAAGGAGCTCGTCCAGTCCGGCACGATCGCGATCGGACGCGGCGCGCGTTCGATCACGGACCGCTCGCTGCGCGCGCTCGACCGTTCGGCATAGGCAGTTTTCGGGCGGCCGGGGGAATCCGGCCGCCCGTATACCGAGACCCCGAGACTTCCCTCACCCCCGCCGTCATACGGTGGGACGCAACACCTGCACACAAGGAGAGAACCCAAAGTGGCCGAGCTGTTCTACGACGCCGACGCCGACCTGTCCATCATCCAGGGCCGCAAGGTCGCGGTCATCGGTTACGGCAGCCAGGGCCACGCCCACGCGCTGTCGCTCCGTGACTCGGGTGTCGACGTGCGTGTCGGTCTGCACGAGGGCTCCAAGTCCAAGGCGAAGGCCGAGGAGCAGGGCCTGCGCGTGGTGACCCCGTCGGAGGCCGCCGCCGAGGCCGACGTCATCATGATCCTCGTCCCGGACCCGATCCAGGCCCAGGTCTACGAGGAGCACATCGCCCCGAACCTGAAGGACGGCGACGCGCTGTTCTTCGGTCACGGCCTGAACATCCGCTACGGCTTCATCAAGCCCCCGGCCGGCGTCGACGTCTGCATGGTCGCCCCCAAGGGCCCGGGCCACCTGGTCCGCCGCCAGTACGAGGAGGGCCGCGGCGTTCCGTGTATCGCCGCCGTGGAGCAGGACGCCACGGGCAACGCCTTCGCGCTCGCCCTGTCGTACGCCAAGGGCATCGGCGGCACCCGCGCCGGCGTCATCAAGACGACCTTCACCGAGGAGACCGAGACCGACCTGTTCGGTGAGCAGGCCGTCCTCTGCGGTGGTACGGCCGCCCTGGTCAAGGCCGGTTTCGAGACGCTGACCGAGGCCGGCTACCAGCCGGAGATCGCGTACTTCGAGTGCCTGCACGAGCTGAAGCTGATCGTGGACCTCATGTACGAGGGCGGCCTGGAGAAGATGCGCTGGTCGATCTCCGAGACCGCCGAGTGGGGCGACTACGTCACCGGCCCGCGGATCATCACCGACGCCACCAAGGCCGAGATGAAGAAGGTCCTCGCCGAGATCCAGGACGGCACCTTCGCCCAGGCCTGGATGGACGAGTACCACGGTGGTCTGAAGAAGTACAACGAGTACAAGCAGCAGGACTCCGAGCACCTGCTGGAGACCACCGGCAAGGAGCTGCGCAAGCTCATGAGCTGGGTGAACGAGGAGGCGTAAGCCTCAGCCGACGGGGCCGGAGCGTACTGCTCCGGCCCCGTTGTCCAACCCGTCGCATCACGGACGGGTGATCCTTCCGCAGAGGCGCAAGACGGCCTCCGCCGCGCCACTACACTGGCGCACAACATACGCGTCAGGCCCACAGCGTCGTGCGTCTTCCACGCGGCCACCACCCCTCCACCGCCTGCGGCCGTCGGGACGGCCGTCCGCAATGGACATGTGAGGACTCACGTGAGCTCGAAACCCGTCGTACTCATCGCCGAAGAGCTGTCGCCTGCCACGGTCGACGCGCTCGGCCCCGACTTCGAGATCCGCCACTGCAACGGAGCGGACCGGGCCGAGCTGCTGCCGGCCATCGCCGACGTGGACGCGATCCTGGTCCGTTCCGCCACCAAGGTCGACGCCGAGGCGATCGCCGCCGCGAACAAGCTCAAGGTCGTCGCACGAGCCGGCGTCGGCCTGGACAACGTAGACGTCTCCGCCGCCACCAAGGCCGGCGTGATGGTCGTCAACGCCCCCACCTCGAACATCGTGACCGCCGCCGAGCTGGCCTGCGGTCTGCTCCTCGCCACCGCCCGCAACATCCCGCAGGCCAACGCCGCGCTGAAGAACGGCGAGTGGAAGCGCAGCAAGTACACGGGTGTGGAGCTCGCGGAGAAGACCCTCGGTGTGGTCGGCCTCGGCCGTATCGGCGCGCTCGTCGCGCAGCGCATGTCCGCCTTCGGCATGAAGGTCGTCGCGTACGACCCCTATGTGCAGCCCGCGCGCGCCGCGCAGATGGGCGTCAAGGTGCTGTCGCTGGACGAGCTGCTCGAGGTCTCCGACTTCATCACCGTCCACCTGCCCAAGACCCCCGAGACCCTCGGCCTCATCGGCGACGAGGCGCTGCGCAAGGTCAAGCCGAGCGTGCGCATCGTCAACGCCGCGCGCGGCGGGATCGTCGACGAGGAGGCGCTGTACTCGGCGCTCAAGGAGGGCCGCGTCGCCGGCGCCGGTCTGGACGTGTACGCGAAGGAGCCCTGCACGGACTCCCCGCTGTTCGAGTTCGACCAGGTCGTCAGCACCCCGCACCTCGGTGCCTCCACCGACGAGGCGCAGGAGAAGGCCGGTATCGCCGTCGCCCGCTCGGTGCGCCTCGCCCTCGCCGGTGAGCTGGTCCCGGACGCGGTGAACGTCCAGGGTGGCGTCATCGCCGAGGACGTCAAGCCGGGTCTGCCGCTCGCCGAGCGCCTCGGCCGTATCTTCACGGCGCTCGCCGGTGAGGTCGCGGTCCGCCTCGACGTCGAGGTGTACGGCGAGATCACCCAGCACGACGTGAAGGTGCTGGAGCTCAGCGCCCTCAAGGGTGTCTTCGAGGACGTCGTCGACGAGACGGTGTCGTACGTCAACGCCCCGCTGTTCGCCCAGGAGCGTGGCGTCGAGGTGCGGCTGACCACCAGCTCGGAGGCGACCGACCACCGCAACGTCGTGACCGTGCGCGGCACGCTCGGCAACGGCGAGGAGGTGTCGGTCTCCGGCACGCTGGCCGGTCCGAAGCACCTGCAGAAGATCGTCGCGGTCGGCGACTACGACGTGGACCTCGCGCTCGCCGAGCACATGGTCGTCCTGAAGTACGAGGACCGCCCGGGTGTCGTCGGCACGGTCGGCCGCATCTTCGGCGAGGCCGGCATCAACATCGCCGGCATGCAGGTGTCGCGGTCGGTGGCCGGCGGTGAGGCGCTGGCCGTCCTGACGGTCGACGACACGGTGACCCAGGCGGTGCTGACGGAGGTGGCCGAGGAGATCGGCGCGACGTCGGCCCGGTCGGTGAACCTCGTCTGACACAGCCTTCTCAAACGCCGGACGTGCTGAGTTCGCTCGGCTCGTCCGGCGTTTCGCATGCCGGCTCCCGCGTCTCGACCCGGCGTAGTGTGACCGCCGCCAGCACCGCCGCCCCCGCCAGGAGCACGGCCCCCGCGATCGCCGCCCCCTGCATCCCGCTGGTGAACGCCTGCCGCGCGGCCGCGGCCAGCCCCGGGACCTGATCGGCGACCGCCAGCGCTCCGCCCAGCGTCTCGTGCGCCACGTCCGGTGCCGACGCGGGGACCTCGCGGCTGTAGATCGCCGTACCGATGGAGCCGAGGACGGCCATGCCGAGGGCGCCGCCGAACTCGGTGCCGGTCTCCATCAGGGAGGACGCGGTGCCTGCCCGCTCCACCGGGGCGCTGCTCAGTGCGAGGTCCATGATCTGGGACATCACCACGACGCACCCGACGGCGAGCACCGCGCACGCGACCAGCACCAGCACCATCGAGTCGGTACCGGCGAGGGCCAGCAGCCCGAACCCCGACGCGGCGATCCCGAAGCCCGTCGCGACGACGTGGGCGCGGCCCACGCCCTTGTGCACCAGCTGGGTTGCGATCGGCGCGGCCACCCCGATCGGCACCGACGGGAGCAGCGCCCACAGGGCCGCCTCCAGCGCGCTCTTGTCGAGCACGGACTGGATGTACTGCGTGGTGAAGTAGGCCGAACCCATCACCCCGAACGCGGAGACGAGGTTCAGGGCGACCGAGGGGGCAAAGCCCCGTCCGCGGAACAGCGTCGGGGAGATCATCGGTGCCGAGGCCGTGCGCTGGCGGTGCACGAAGAGGGCCGCGAACAGCAGGCCGACGGTGATCGAGACGACGTAGCGGACGTTCCAGCCCTCGGACGGGAGCTCCTTCAGGCCGTAGATCACGGGGAGTACCGCGGCCATCGACAGCGGCACACTCAACCAGTCGAAGCGGCCGGGCTCGGGGTTCCTCGACTCGGGGAGCAGCAGCGGGCCGAGGACCAGAAGCAGTGCCATCGCCGGCAGGTTGACCAGGAATACCGAGCCCCACCAGAAGTACTCGACCAGTACCCCGCTCATCACCGAGCCGAGCGCGATCCCGGCCGTCATCACGCCGGACCACGCGCCGACCGCCTTCGCGCGCTGGGCGGGGTCCGTGAACATCGTGCGGAGCATGGCCATCGTCGACGGCATCAGGGTGGCGCCGCCGATGCCGAGGACCGCGCGTGCCGCGATCAGGGTCTCGACGCTGTCCGCGTATGCCGCCACCAGTGAGGCGGTGCCGAAGGCGGCGGCGCCGATCAGCAGGAGGCGACGGTGGCCGATGCGGTCGCCGAGCGAGCCCATCGTCATCAGCAGGCCGGCCAGGACGAAGGCGTAGATGTCGAAGATCCACAGCTGCTGGGTGCCGCTCGGCTCCAGGTCGGCGCTGATCGACGGGATCGCGAAGTAGAGGACCGAGACGTCCATCGAGACCAGCAGCAGCGGAAGCATCAGCACG
This sequence comes from Streptomyces shaanxiensis, assembly GCF_039537145.1. NCBI lineage: Bacteria > Bacillati > Actinomycetota > Actinomycetes > Kitasatosporales > Streptomycetaceae > Streptomyces > Streptomyces shaanxiensis. The sequence goes on along the minus strand of NZ_BAAAZY010000019.1, from coordinate 300,816 downwards.
CCGAGGGCGGTCCATTCGCGGCGGCCGGCGCGGGTGGGCGGGGGTGTGGTGCTCGTCGGGTTCGTTGTCATGGCGGTGAATGTACGCGCGTCTTAAACGCCTGTCTAGAACGGCTGTGTAAGACGATCGTATAGGACGGCTGTATGGATCGACGGTAGGGTGGTCGCATGGGACACCGTGAGGATCTGCTCGAGGGCGCCAAGCGCTGCTTGCTCGACAAGGGGTTCGTGCGCACGACGGCGCGGGACATCGTCAAGGAGTCGGGGACCAACCTGGCCTCGATCGGCTACCACTACGGCTCCAAGGACGCGCTGCTGGCGCAGGCGTACGTGGCGCTGGTCGAGGGGATGGGCGACGCTTTCGAGGGCGACGGGACCGCCGGGATCGGCGGGGAGCCAGGCTCGATCGAGCGGTTCCAGGAGGTGTGGTCGAACATCATCGGCACCATGCGGGAGCCCGGTTCGCTGTGGCGCCTCAGCATGGAGATCGTCGTCATGGGCGACCAGCTGCCCGAGGTCCGCGACCATCTGGCGGTGGCGCAGCGGGAGGCCGGGCGTGGTCTGATTCCGCTGCTCATGGGCGGCCGGGAGGAGGACGTCTCGGACGAGGTCGCGGACACCCTGGGCATGTTCTACGTGACCCTGATGACCGGACTCATCGCCCAGTGGACCTTCGATCCCAAGACCGCGCCCACAGCGGAGCAGCTCACCGAGGGCCTCCGTCAGGTGATCGAGGCCACTACCCGGAAATGACGCGTCCCTCGCGCATCTCGATCACCCGGTCCGCGAAGTGCCGTACGACCGCACGGTCATGGCAGATGAACAGGTAGCCGAGCCCCAGCTCGTCCTGGAGGTCGGCGAGCAGGTTCAGCACCCCGGCCCGCACCGACGGGTCGAGCGCCGACACCGGCTCGTCGAGGACCAGCAGGCGTGGCTCGGAGGCCAAGGCGCGGGCGATTCCGGCGCGTTGGCACTGTCCGCCGGAGAGTTCGTGGGGGTGACGGTCGCCGTACGACGGGTCCAGACCGACCCGGTCGAGCAGTTCGGCGACGCAGACGGGGCCGTCGGTGCCGTTCCAGCGGCCCTGCACCTTCAGCGGTTCGGCGACCGCGTCGCGGATGCGGTGGCGCGGGCTCAGTGAGCCGTACGGGTCCTGGAAGACGGGCTGTATGCGCGGGCGGACCGGACGCAGCTCGCGTTCGGAGAGGGTGGTCAACTCCCGTCCCTCGAAAAGCACTTCGCCGGAGGACGGTCGGCGCAGCTGGAGCACGGCCAGGGCCGTGGAGGACTTGCCGCAGCCGGAGGGGCCGTTGAGGGCGAGGGTCTCCCCGGGGGCCACGGTGAAGGAGACATGGTCGACGGCGGTCATGTCGCCGTAGCGGACGACGAGGTCGCGGACGTCGAGCAGAGCGTCGTCACTCATGCGGGCTGCTGCTCCTCTTCCTGAGCCGGCGCGGGCACTTCCCGGAACAACTCCGTTGCCGGGTGCGGGAGGTCCTGCCACCGGTGGCAGGCGACCAGGCGGCCTTCCGCCTCCTGCGGCTCCGGTTGCGCCGTGTGGCAGGCGTCCGCCGCGAGCGGGCAGCGCGGGGCGAAGGCGCAGCCCGGTGGGAGGGCGGCCGGGGCGGGCGGGGTGCCGCGCAGGGCGGGGAGGCGGCGGCCGGGGGGCGTGTGCTGGGGGAGAGAGGCCAGCAGGCCCGCCGTGTAGGGGGCGCGGGGGCGGGCCAGCACCTCGTCGGTGGGGCCGAGTTCGGTGAGGCGGCCGGCGTACATGACCAGCACGCGGTCGGCGTGGTCCCGTACGACGTCCATGTCGTGCGTGACCAGCACCAGCGCCGCTCCCACCGCATCCCGCCGTTCGGCCAATACCCGCAGCACCTGTTCGCGGCGGTCCTCGTCCAGGGCGGTGGTGGGTTCGTCGGCGACGACGACGTCCGGTTCGTTGATCGTCGCCATGGCGATGACTGCGCGCTGCCGCATGCCGCCGGAGTACTCGTGCGGATACGCCCGTGCCTTGCGTACGGCGTCCGGGATGCCGACCCGGTCGAGCGCGGCCACCGCCCGTGCCCTGGCCTCCTTGCGGGAGACGCGGGACACCGACCGTACGGCGGCGGCGAGCTGGTCGCCGACCGGGTGCACGGGGGATAGGGCGGACAGGGCGTCCTGCGGGACGAGGGAGATACGGCGGCCGCGGTGCGCCGTGAGGTCAGGATCGATCGTGCCGCTCGTCGTCGCGCCGCGCGGCAGCATGCCCAGCAGCGCCCGGGCCGTGAGGGACTTGCCCGCGCCCGACTCGCCGACGATCGCGAGGGTCTCGCGGGGGCGGACGTCGAAGGACAGGCCGCGCACGGCCTCGATCCCTTCGAAGGCGATCCGCAGGTCGCGTACCGAGAGGTGAACGTCAGACGGCAACGGGGGCCTCCTTCTTCCTGGCGGCCTTGTGCGCCGCAGGCCCGTCTCGTCGTACCCTCCGGCCCTGCACGGCCGCCGCCCCCGACACCGCGAGCCCCGCCAGCAGGGCGAGTGCGACGGCCGGGGCGAGGGCCGCCCACGGTGCCCGCTCGACATAGGCACGGGACTCGTCGAGGAGCAGGCCCCATTCGGGGGCGGGCGGCTGGGCGCCGAGGCCCAGGAAGCCGAGGGAGGCCAGGGCGAGCGCGATGCCGGGCAGGCGGAGCAGGGCGTGGCGGGCGACCGGGGCGGCGACGGACGGCAGGACGTGCCGGGTGAGGATCCAGAACGGGGTCGCGCCCATGGCCCGTTGGGCGGTGAGGAACGCCGACGCCCGCACCTCCTGCACGAGTGCCGCCGCGTGCGCGGACAGCGCGGGCCAGGAGATCAGGGCGACGGCGAGGGCCGCCCCGCCGGTGCCGGGACCGGCCGCCGCCGCGACCAGGATGCCGACGATCACCGGGGGCAGGGCGTTGGCGATGTCCGCCGCGCCCGCCGCGACGCCGGGCAGGAAGCCCAGCGCGAGCGCGACCAGCAGGCTCAGCGCACAGATGGCGGCGGCCGTGCCGACCGTCGAGGCGGCGCCGTGGCCGAGCCGGGCCAGCACGTCGCGGCCGAGGGCGTCGGTGCCGAGCGGGTGGGCCCAGGAGGGGGCCGTGAGGCGGGCGGCGGTGTTCACCGTGTACGGGTCGCGCAGCAGGCCCCAGCCGATGGACACGGCGAGGACCGCGAACAGCGTCATGGGGATCGCCGGGTGGGCGCGGACCGGGCGGGCCGGGGGCAGCGTCAGGCCGGCGTCACGCAGCGCGGGGCCCAGCAGGCGTCGCCGGGTGAGCGCCGCCGCCGCGCCGGCGACCAGACCGAGCAGCAGCAACGCCAGCACCGAGCCCTGGAGCAGCGGCAGGTCCTGCGACTTGGCCGCGCCGAGCGCCGTACGGCCGATGCCGGGCACCGCGAACACCATCTCCACCGCGACCGCGCCCCCGGTCAGCCCGACGGCGGCCATCCCGAACTGCGGTACCAGCGGCGGCAGTACGCGGCGCAGCGCGGCCCCCGCGATCCGCGCCCGGCTCACTCCGGCGCCCCGCCACAGCTCCACCCACCGCTCGTCGAGCACGGCGGGCAGCGCGTCCGCGACCAGCCGGCCGAGCAGACCGCCCGCCGGGACGCCGAGGGCGATCGCGGGCAGCACCAGATACTCGGGGCCCGCCCACCCGGCCGTCGGCAGCCATCCCAGCCACACCCCGCACACCAGCAGCGCGACGGTGGCCAGCAGGAACTCGGGCACGGCGGCCAGCATGGCGGCGAACGCCCCGGCCGACCCCCGCCCCCGTACCAGCACCGGCGCCACCAGCACCGCGGCCAGCACGACGGCCACGCCGAGCGCGGCGCCCATCAGCCCCAGCGACACCTGGAGGCCGGCCACGACGGAGGGCAGGACGTCGGTGCCGGACACCCAGGAGGTACCGAGGTCGCCGCGCAGCAGGTCCGAGGCCCAACTCCCCAGCAGGGAAAGGGGACCGGCGTCCAGGCCGAGGTCCTGGCGGATCGCGGACAGGGCCTCCTCGGTCGGCTCCTGCTCGGCCGACCGGGCGCGCAGCACGGTCAGCGCCGGGTCCCTGTGCGAGAGCCAGGGCAGCAGGCCGACGGCGGCCAGGACGGCGACGAGACAGAGGAGGCGGGTCAGCCCGGCCGGGCTGACCATGTTCCTTGCCGTGCGTCTCACTTGACGTACGTGTTCAGGGTGACGAGTTCGCGCTCGCGCGGGTCGTGAGCGGCGTCCACGACACCCTTGGCGTCGCCCTGGATCACCCGCTCGTGGAGCATCGGCACGGCGGCGTCGGTGGCGAGCACGGCGGCCTCGGCCTCGATGATCGCCCTGCGGCGGGCGTCGCCGGCCTTCGTCCCGCCGGCCTTCTTCAGCTCCGCGTCCACGGAGGAGTCGGCGAGCTGGGAGAGGTTGAAGGAGCCGTCGGAGGCGAAGTCGCTGTACAGGTAGGCGGCCGGGTCGCCGGAGTCCAGGACGGTGGCGCGGGAGAGGATGAACGCGTCGAACTTGCCCGCGAGGGCGTCGGATTCGATGTTCGCGTACTCGCGGACGTCGAGCTTCACCTTGAACCCGGCCTTCTGCAGCTGCTGCTGCAGCGTGGCGGCGACCTCGGGCAGTTCGGCCCGGTCGGTGAAGGTGCCGATGGTGATCGTCGTGCCGTTCGGCTTGCCGGCCTTCGTGTGCTTGACGGGCGTGCGCAGTTCGGCCGCCCACGGCAGGGCAGGCCCCAGCAGCCCCTTGGCGACATCGGCGCGCCCCTCGTACACGCCCTCGACGATCGACTTGGCATCGATCGCCTCCCGGGCGGCGGCGCGCAGCGAGGCGTCCTTGAAGGCGCCCTTCTCGGTGTTCAGGTAGAGGGTGTTGGTGCGCGGCATCGGGACCTCGGTGATCAGGTCCTGATCGAGGACGGCGGCCTGGGAGACCGGAATCGCCTCGACGATGTCGGCCTCGCCGGTGCGCAGTGCGGCGGCGCGGGCCGTCCCGTCCGGCACGAACGTGACGTCGATTCCCGGGGCCTTGGCCTTGCCGCCCCAGTACTTGTCGTAGCGGTCGAGAGTGGCGGAGGAGGTGCCGTTGACCTCGACGAGTTCGAAGGGTCCGGTGCCGGCGCCGACGGGGTTCACCGTCTTCCCCTTGTAGGCCTTGGCGGCCAGGATCGAGAGCTGGGGCGAGCTCAGCCGCTGCGGGACGAGGGGGTCCTCGGTGCCGGTGGTGACCGTGACCGTGTCGGCGTCCTCGGCCTTCGCGGTCAGCTCCACGCCGTCGAGGATGCGGGGTTTGGGGGAGGCGCCGACGGCCTTGGTGAGCGACTGCACTACGGCCTTCGCGTCGAGCTTCGTGCCGTCGTGGAAGGTGACGCCGTCGCGTATCTCGAAGGTCCAGGTGCGGCCGGACTGCTGCCACTCGGTGGCGAGGGCGGGCCGGGCATCGCCCTCCTCGTCGAGCTTCACCAGGGTCTCGGCCGTCGACCAACGCGAGAGCTTGAAGGCGTCGTCGCTCAGGGGGGACAGGCCGGAGCGGGGTGGCAGCATGTGCGCGACACGGATGCGCTTGCCGCCCGCCCCCGCGTCCGCGGACGACTCCGCTCCGGCGAAGCAGCCGGTGAGCAGTGCGGAGGCCGCGGTGACGGCGGTGACGGGGAGCAGACGGCGGGCGGGCAGGCGCAAGGGACCCTCCGGGTAAAAGGGCGATCAAGAGAGCGGTTGCCGTGACCGTAGCATGATGACAATCATTTCCAATAATTCGGGGTGTCGTTGCGGGGGACCGCAGGGTGCGGATGATGGACCTCATGCAGCCCGACATGCCGGTGCCAGGCGCCGAGGTGGAGGTACTGATCGTCGGCGGCGGGCCCGTCGGGCTCACCGCACGGGCGCTGCTCGAACGTTGGGGAGTGCGGGTCCTGCTGGTCGAGAAGCACCGGGAGCTGTCTCCGTTCCCCCGGTCCCGGCTGGTCAACGTGCGCTCGATGGAGATCTTCCGTCAGCTCGAACTCGCCGAGCGGATCACGGCCGCCGCGTTCGCACCGGAGTACGGCCGGATCCGCTTCCGTGACACGCTGCACGCCCCCGACTTCGCCACGGCGGCCATGATCGGGGTCAACGCGCCGGTACCCGAGAGCCCCGCGATCGGCGTGGTCACCTCGCAGGACCGGTTGGAGCCCACCCTGCTCGGCGCGGCGGTCTCGGAGACGCGGTTCGGTGTCGAGCTGATCGGCCTGGCCGAAGAGGACGAGAGCGTCGTGGCCCTGCTCCTCGACCGTCGCAGCGGTGCGGAGTCCCGCGTCCGCGCCCACTACGTACTCGCCGCCGACGGCGCGAACTCCACCGTCCGTGAACGGCTGGGCATCGACACCACGGGCCCCGGCGCGGTCGGCCGCGTCACCACCGTCGTGTTCGACGCCGACCTCGACCACTGGTCCGCCCGGCAGCCCGCCGGCGTCTACCTCACCTCGCAGGGATCGTTCCTGCCGCTGTACCCCGAGGGAGGCTGGGCCTGGTTCGTGCCGACGCCCGAGGACACCGCGGGCGCCGACTGGCCCCGCCTCGTCGCGCGCTCGCTCGGCGCCGACGTGGCCGTCGACGTGCTGCGGGTGCAGCACTGGGTGGTGAACGCGTTCGTCGCCGAGCGCTTTCGCCACGGCCGGATCCTGCTGGCCGGCGACGCCGCGCACGCGATCCCGCCGGCCGGCGGCCTGGGCATGAACGTCGGTGTCGCCGATGTGCACAACCTCTGCTGGAAACTGGCGGGCGTGCTGCGCGGGTGGGCCGGATCGGGCCTGCTGGACAGCTACGAGACGGAGCGGCAGCCCGTCGCCCACCGGACCCTCGGCCAGGCGGTGGAGAACTCCAAGCTGATGTTCCAGGTGCAGGACGTGCGCCGCGAGCAGCTCCGGGCGGGCGCGGAAGGGACGCCGGACCGGATCGAACCGCCCTGGTCGGAACAGTACTTCGCGCAACTCGGCCTGGTACTCGGCGTCGCCTACCGCTCCGCTGCCGTCCTGTCCGACGACGGGGCTCCGCCCGAGCCGTCCGGCACGGGCACGACCTATGCCCCCACGGCGAAACCGGGCCACCGCATGCCGCATCTGTGGCTCACGGACGGCCGCTCCACGCTCGACGCCCTCGGCGCATGGTTCACCCTGCTCACCCCGGCCCCCACCCCCTGGACGCCCCGCGCCACCGCACCGTGGCCGCTGCGCGTCGAACCCCTTCCCGACGAGCACGCCGACCTCTGGGGCCTAGGCCCACAGGGAGCCCTGCTCGTCCGCCCCGACGGCCACATCGCCGCCCGCTGGAGCGACGGCCCACCGGGCGACGGCACGCTGCACGACGCCCTCGCCGCCGTCACCTCCGGCTGATCAGCGGCTCGGCGGCAACGCGGGGCGCCTACAGTCGCGCCGCCTTCAGCGCCATGTGCAGCAGCAGCCGGTCCTCGCCGTCGTCCAGGTCCAGGCCCGTGAGCTGCTCGACGCGGGAGAGGCGGTAGTACAGGGTCTGCCGGTGGATGCCCAGCTCGGCTGCGGTGCGGCCGGCCTGGCCCGCGCAGTCGAGGTAGGCCTCGGCGGTGCGGGCGAGTTCCTGGTGGGTGGGGGAGAGGAGCGGGGCGACCGCGGGGTCGAGGGCCGTCTGCGGGGAGAGCGCGGTCAGCAGGCGGTACGCCCCGATGCGCGACCACTCGGCCACCGGCCCGAGCCGCGGTTCCGCCAGCGCCGCGCGGGCCGCGGCCGACGCCTCCTGCCAGACGGTGCCGAGCTCGGCGAGCCCGGTGCGCGGTTCGCCGAGGCCGGCCGCCACCTGTGCCCGGCCCGGCGGGAGGGGCCGGGACGCGGGGGCGTCCTTCAGCAGCCGGGACGCCGCCGCCAGCGCCGCCGTCCGCACCTCGGGCGAGCGCAGCCGTACGAGCACCGCGAGGCTCTGTCCGCTCGGCCCCCACGGGACCGTGCACAGCGCGGTGGCGTGCGGCACCGTCCGCACGGACGGGGCGTCGTCGGGGTCCGCCGACGGCCAGGGGGCCACGCAGACCACCGTATGGACGCCGTCCGCGCGTGCGCCGAGGGCCGTGCGCAGTTCGGCGACGGCCATGTCCCGCGGCCAGCCGCGCTCGGCGGTCAGCGCGGCCCGCAGCTCCCGGCTGAGGTCCGCGCCGTGCTGTGCCTCGTCCGCGAGCAGCGCGCCGATGCGGGCGGTCACCTCCATGGCGGCCGTCAGCTGCTGGTCCGTCGGGCCCGGATCGTCCTCCAGGAGCCAGACGTAGCCCAGCACCACACCCCGATGGCGTACGGGGAGACAGATACGTCCGCGATAGACCCCCGCCTCCGGGGTGGGCGGGATGCGCACCGGTCCGGTGGCGCGCGTGATGCCGAAGCCCTCGAACCAGGTGCGGACCGTCGCCGTGGAGCGGCGGGTCAGGATCGAGCGGGTGCGCACGGGGTCCAGGGCCGACGCGTCGAGCTCGCCCTCACTGTCGTAGGCACCGAAGGCGATCAGCTCGAAGTCCCGGTTCTCCAGGGTCGCGGGCACGCCCAGCAGCTCCGAGATCTCGTCGACCAGCTCCTGGTAGTCGCCTTTGTAATCGGCTGTCACCCGGTAATTCTCCCGCATAACCCCAGGGCTTTCATACATCTGTCTGAGATCTGCGGCACGGATGCGTGACAGCTGTCGATGGTCGACGATCGGAGGGATCCTTAGGTTTCACGGTGGTTCTATCTGCTGGTTTGTGGAGGTGCCCCGTGCTGGGTCCCGTGATTCTTGCCGCGTCGCGCAGCGACCGGATGCGACGTCTGATCTCGGCGGCACCGGTGACCAAGCAGGTCGTCGACCGGTTCATCCCCGGCGAGACCGTCGACGAGATCGTGCCGATCATCGAGGACCTCACCGGCAAGGGCCTGGAGCTGACGATGGACGTCGTCGGCGAGGACATCACCCGTCCCGAACAGGCCGCACTCGCCCGGGACGCCTACCTGCGGCTGATCGACCGGATCAAGGACCTCGGGCTCGGCGAGCGCGTCGAGATGTCCGTCAAGCTGTCCATGTTCGGCCAGGCGCTGGAGGGCGGCCACGAACTCGCGCTCGCCAACGTTCGCCCGGTCGTCGAGGCCGCCGCCGCCATCGGTACGACGGTCACGCTCGACGCCGAGGACCACACCACCCTCGACTCGATGTTCGCCATCCACGAGGAACTGCGCCGGGACTTCCCACAGACCGGCTGCGTCATCCAGGCCTACCTCTTCCGCACCGAGGCCGACGCCCGCCGCCTCGCGGAGAACGGCAGCCGGGTACGTCTGGTCAAGGGCGCCTACAAGGAGCCCGCCGAGGTCGCCTACCAGCAGAAACACGAGATCGACAAGGCGTATGTGCGGATCCTGAAGGTTCTGATGGAGGGCGCCGGGTACCCGATGATCGGGTCCCACGACCCGCGCCTGATCTCCGTCGCCCAGGAACTCGCGCGGCGCGCCGGGCGAAAGCTCGACGAGTACGAGTTCCAGATGCTGTACGGCATCAGGAGCGACGAGCACCTGCGGCTGGCCGCGGAGGGCCACCGCATGCGCGTCTACACCGCCTACGGCACCGACTGGTACGGCTACTTCATGCGCCGGCTCGCGGAGAAGCCCGCCAACCTGCGGTTCTTCGTACGAAGCATGATCACCAAGGGCTGAACCACCACCGCTCAGTAAGGAGTTACGGAACTTATGGACGCTGTGACCCAGGTCCCCACCCCCGTCAACGAGCCGGTGCACGGCTACGCCCCCGGCTCGCCCGAGCGCGCCCGGCTGGAGGTCAAGCTGAAGGAGCTGGCCGAGAACCCGATCGACCTGCCCTGCACCATCGGCGGCGAGCGGCGGATGGGCGGCGGTGAGCGCTTCGACGTCGTGCAGCCGCACAACCACAAGGCCCGCCTCGGCACCTACGGCAACGCCACCCAGCAGGACGCCCAGGACGCCATCGACGCGGCCCTCGCCGCCGCGCCGGCCTGGCGTGCGATGTCCTTCGACAACCGTGCCGCGATCATCCTGCGCGCCGCCGAGCTGCTGGCCGGCCCGTGGCGCGAGACGCTGGCCGCCTCCACCATGCTCGGTCAGTCCAAGACCGCCCAGCAGGCCGAGATCGACACCCCCTGCGAGCTCGTCGACTTCTGGCGCTTCAACGTCAAGTACGCCCGTGACCTGCTCGCCGAGCAGCCCCCGGCGAACTCCCCGGGCGTCTGGAACCGCCTCGACCACCGCCCGCTGGAGGGCTTCGTCTACGCGATCACACCCTTCAACTTCACGGCGATCGCGGGCAACCTGCCGACGGCTCCGGCTCTCATGGGCAACGTCGTCGTCTGGAAGCCGTCCCCGACGCAGACCCACGCCGCCGTGCTGCTCCTGCAGCTCCTGGAGGAGGCCGGTCTGCCCAAGGGCGTCATCAACCTCGTCACCGGTGACGGCATCGAGGTGTCCAAGGTCGCCCTGGAGCACCGCGACCTCGCCGGCATCCACTTCACCGGCTCGACCAAGACCTTCCAGTACCTGTGGAAGACGGTCGGCAACAACATCGAGAAGTACCGCTCCTACCCGCGCATCGTCGGCGAGACCGGCGGCAAGGACTTCGTCGTCGCCCACCCGAGCGCCGACAAGGCGATCCTGAAGACCGCCCTGACCCGCGGTGCCTTCGAGTACCAGGGCCAGAAGTGTTCGGCGACGTCCCGGGCGTACATCCCGGCGTCGATCTGGAACTCCGGCTTCAAGGAGGAGTTCGCGGCCGAGGTCGACTACATCACCATGGGTGACGTCACCGACCTGTCCAACTTCATCGGCGCCGTCATCGACGACCGTGCCTTCGCCAAGAACAAGGCCGCGATCGACCGCGCGAAGTCCGACCCGACCTGCACGATCGTCGCGGGCGGCTCCTACGACGACTCGGTCGGCTACTTCGTCCGCCCGACCGTCGTCGAGTGCTCCGACCCGGAGAACGAGGTCTTCACGACCGAGTACTTCGGCCCGTTCCTCGCCGTGCACGTCTACGAGGACGACAAGTACGACGAGATGCTCGAGCAGATGGAGTCGGTGTCCGCCTACGCGCTGACCGGCTCGGTCATCGCGGGCGACCGCGCGGCGGCGGCGCACACGATGGACAAGCTGCGCTACGCGGCCGGCAACTTCTACATCAACGACAAGTCGACCGGTGCCGTCGTCGGCCAGCAGCCCTTCGGCGGCGGCCGCGCCTCCGGCACCAACGACAAGGCCGGCGCCCCGCAGAACCTGATGCGCTGGACGCTGACCCGCGCCATCAAGGAGACGCTGGTCCCGCCGACCGACTACACCTACCCGCACATGGGCTGACGGTCGGTCAGCGTGTATGAGGGGCCGGGCGATTCGCCCGGCCCCTCGCTCTGTTTCCGGCGCCTACTCGGCGATCTCCGTCCGCTCCCACCACTCGTACACGGGCAGCGCGCCCTCCGCCGTGTCCGCCTGCCGCGGCGTCCGCCGGAAGTGCTCGTATCCCCCGCGGACCTTGATCTTCACGTCCGAGCCGGGGGACGGGGTCGGCACGATCCGTTCGGGCAGATCGTCCGGGCCGCCTTCGAGGAACACCTTCGCCGTGTCGTTCATGACCTCACCGTTCCCCTCGTCGTCGCGGTCTGTCCCGTGCAGTGCGGAGGATCAGCCGAGTGGGCGATCCCGGCGGCGGGGGTGACTGCCGGGGTGACGGCAAAAGTGCAGGTCAGTGGCGTGTGACCTACTCCACCGTCTCAGATAGTAGGAAGTCCGAGTAATTGTGGAGACAGACACGCCGTCCTCGCTTAGCTTTGTAGAAGCCGAACGTCTCGCTCGATCAAGCGAATGGCGGTCGTGAGCCGGGCCCCGTGCAGGCAACCCCTGCGGCACCGCTCCCCGCCCCATCCGGCGTCTCGTAACCCCTTTGTGCACTCCGCATCTGTGCACTCCAGGATTCCGAAGGAGTCGATTCCTCATGGCCGAGACGACCGCCCGCCGTCGAGTCCGTCACATCTCCCGGACGACCGAGTCCGACCGCAAGAACGCAGCGGCCGCCCTCCAGCGCGCCCTCGACCGCCGCGACAACGGCGGTTCGACCGGCCACTGAGCCGGACACCAGCCCCTTTCGGCAGAGCCGGGAGCCGCACCCGCCGGGGTGCGGCGCGGGCTCACGCTCCGCGCCGCACCTCGAAATGGTCGATGCGGTCACCGCTCTGCGCCAGCGCCGACACCTTCAACTTCGGTGCCGTACCGCTCTCCGCCTCCACCTTGAGGAAGGAGAAACCCCGGTAGCGCACCCGCGACCACTCCACGGTCTCCGCCTTCGAGGCCCGCGACTTCGTCCACTCGAAGGTGTCGACGGACTCGCGATCGCGCACGTGCCCCTCGTAGCTCTCCTTGACGCCCGCCGGGAAGCCGTACAGATCCTTGCCGCCGCCGCCCGCGGTGACGTACACGGTCCCGTCCCGCGTCGGGTCGGTCGACGCGCCGATCGGCACGCGCCGGCCCACCTCGCCGCCCTTGATGGCGTCGGTCCGCTCGTAGACGTGGTTGTGCCCGTTGATCACCAGGTCCACCTGGTGCTTGGCGAACAACGGCAGCCACTCGTCGCGCACGCCGCCGTCGGAGGCGTGCGACGAGGTCGAGTAGGCACAGTGGTGGAAGAAGGCGACGACGAAGTCGACCGCCGGGTCGGCGCGCAGCGCGGCCAGCCTGTCGTCCAGCCACGCCGTCTGCTTGCCGCCCGTGTAGCCGAGGTTGGCGGGGATCTCGTACGACACGTCGTTGGCGTCCAGCGCCACGAAGCCGACGTTGCCGTACGTGAACGCGTACACGCCCGGTGCCCTGCGCGGGTCGAAGCCGTTGTCCGGCAGGGACCAGCGGGCGAGTTGGCCACCGTAGCCGTCGGGGGAGTACCACGCCTCCATGTCGTGGTTGCCGGTCGTCACCATCCACGGCACCGACCGCGCGACCTCCTCGTTCTGCTTGAGGAACAGGTCCCAGAAGCCGGGGTCGTACCCGTCCGACTCCTCGCCCCGGCCCTTGACGTTGGCGTAGCAGATGTCGCCCGCGTGGAGATGGAAGGCGGGCTCCTGGCGCAGCAGGATGTGGTCGTTGGCGGCCGCGGCCTTGCTGACGCCCTGGTCGCCGAAGGCGGTGAAGACGAACTTCTCCGGGCGCGACGGCGCCGTGCGGAAGGACGCGATCGTCGAGCGGTGCGCCGCCGAGGCGGGGTCGAAGCCGTCGTGGCCGACGCCGTAGTAGTACGTGGTGCCGGGCAGCAGGCCGTCCAGGGCCGCGTGCACGTAGTACTGGTCCAGGGCCGCGCGGACGCCCGTGACCCCCGGCGTATGCAGATCGCGCACCTCGGCCTCGATCCTGCGGCCCAGGTCGTCGGGCCGGGTCCCGATCCGGACGTACGGCTTCTTCACCGCGACCGGTACCTGCCACGAGATCCGCATCTGGGTCTTCGGGTCGGCGCCGAAGGCGAGATGGCGGCCGAAGGGGGCGACGGCCGAGCCCGGCACCTTCGTGGCGGAGGACGCGGACGCCGAAGCCGAAGCGGAGGGCTTCGCACCGGACGTGCCCGACTCCGAACCCGCGCAGCCCGTCAACAGCCCACCCGCCACCGCACCCGCGGTCACCAGCGTGCGGCGCCGGGACAGCTTCGTACGCAGGTACTCGTGCTGCTCCGCCATGCTCATACGGCGGGCGAGCTGCGGGGGGATGCCGAAGTCGGGGATGTCCATGGGGGGAAACTTCCCAGCGACGGCCAACACCCGCCCCACATACGGGTGAACGCCAGTCGACACGCAAACGCCGTCCCCCATCAGGGTGTCCGTATCGCGGACACCGCATGTCATCCCATGGGACGGGGAGTAGGGTGCCGACATGTCTCGCAGCCTCAATCTCGCAGTGATTCCGGGTGACGGCATCGGCCAGGAGGTCGTGACCGAAGGCCTGAAGGTCCTCTCCGCCGTCCTTCCGCAGGATGTGAAGCTGGAGACCAAGGAGTACGACTTCGGCGCCCGTCGCTACCACGCCACCGGTGAGACCCTCACCGACGCCGACCTCGACGCCCTGAAGCAGCACGACGCCATCCTGCTCGGCGCGATCGGCGACCCGGGTGTCCCGTCCGGTGTCCTGGAGCGCGGCTTCCTGCTCAAGCTCCGCTTCGCCTTCGACCACCACGTCAACCTGCGTCCGTCGAAGCTCCTCCCGGGTGTCGCCACCCCGCTCGCCGGCCAGCCCGAGATCGACTTCGTCGTCGTCCGCGAGGGCACCGAGGGCCCGTACACCGGCAACGGCGGCACCATCCGCAAGGGCACCGAGCACGAGGTCGCCACCGAGGTGTCCGTCAACACGGCGTACGGCGTCGAGCGCGTCGTCCGTGACGCCTTCGTCCGCGCGCAGGCCCGCCCGCGCAAGAAGCTGGCGCTCATCCACAAGAACAACGTGCTGACCTTCGCGGGTCACCTGTGGACGAACATCTTCAACAAGGTGGCCGAGGAGTTCCCCGAGGTCACCACCGAGTACATGCACGTCGACGCGGCGACCATCTACCTGGTCACCCAGCCCGAGCGGTTCGACGTCATCGTCACCGACAACCTCTTCGGCGACATCATCACCGACCTCGCCGCGGCCGTCTCCGGCGGCATCGGTGTGGCAGCCTCCGGCAACATCAACCCGTCCGGCGACTTCCCGTCCATGTTCGAGCCCGTCCACGGCTCGGCCCCGGACATCGCCGGCCAGGGCAAGGCCGACCCGACCGCCACGGTCCTGTCCGTCGCCCTGCTCCTGCGCCACCTCGGCTACGACGCCGAGGCCGCCCGCATCGACGAGGCGGTCTCCGCCGACCTCGCCGAGCGCACCGGCAAGCCCGCCCGCAGCACGTCGGAGATCGGCGACGCGCTGGCCGTACGAGTAGCCGGCTGACCCGCCGCGCTCCTCGAACAACTTTCGAAGCCGCCGGGTCACTCCGCACCCGGCGGCTTCCCCATGTCCGCCGCCGGGTGACACCATCAACCCCTGGGTCGCGATTCACGCCGATCAGGCCGATTTCTTCCACGGCTCCCGCTTGCGATAATCGAACGCGGAGCCGCGGAATGACGGAATGCTCGGACGTCCTAGCACTGGCCACTGGCAGTCATGGCGTGAGCGCGGCCCGCCACAACGAAACCGGTGAAGGACATCCACTCATGACGACGCCCACGATCGAGCTCAAGCCCTCCGCCAGCCCGCTCGCCGCTGCCGAGCGCGAGGCGATACTGGCCAACCCGGGGTTCGGCCGCCACTTCACCGACCACATGGTGACGATCAAGTGGACCGAGGGCCGGGGCTGGCACGACGGCGAGCTCGTGCCGTACGCGCCGATCTCCCTCGACCCGGCCACCATGGTCCTGCACTACGCGCAGGAGATCTTCGAGGGCCTCAAGGCCTACCGCCAGCCCGACGGGACCGTGGCCTCCTTCCGCCCCGAGAAGAACGCCACCCGCTTCCAGGCCTCGGCCCGGCGGCTCGGCATGCCGGAGCTGCCGGTCGAGACGTTCATCGAGGCGTGCGACGCGCTGGTGCGGCAGGACGAGGCCTGGGTCCCGGCCCACGGCGGCGAGGAGTCCCTCTACCTGCGTCCGTTCATGTTCGCGACCGAGGTCGGCCTCGGTGTGAAGCCCGCCAGTGAGTACCTGTTCCTGGTCATCGCCTCCCCGGCCGGCGCCTACTTCCCCGGCGGCGTGAAGCCGGTGTCCATCTGGGTCTCCGAGGACCACGTCCGCGCCGTGCCGGGCGGCATGGGCGACGCCAAGACGGGCGGCAACTACGCCGCGTCCCTGCTGGCCCAGGCCGAGGCCGCGGCCGAGGGCTGCGCCCAGGTCTGCTACCTCGACGCGGTCGAGCGCAAGTGGGTCGAGGAACTCGGCGGCATGAACCTGTACTTCGTGTACGGCGACAAGATCATCACCCCGTCCCTCACCGGCTCCATCCTGGAGGGCGTCACCCGTGACTCCCTTCTGTCCGTCGCCCGGGACCTCGGCTACGAGGCCGAGGAGGGCCGCGTCTCCGTCGACCAGTGGCAGCGCGACTCCGAGAACGGCACCCTGACCGAGGTCTTCGCCTGCGGTACGGCCGCTGTGATCACGCCGGTCGGCACGGTGAAGCGCACGGGCGCGGAGTGGCAGCAGGGGGACGGGGAGCCCGGCGAGGTGACGCTGAAGCTCCGCCAGGCTCTCCTGGACATCCAGCGGGGCAAGGCCGAGGACAAGCACGGCTGGATGCACAAGCTGGGCTGATCGGTTGCCCGGCGTTGTCGGCGGGGTCGCTGGGGGCTGCCGCCCCCAGACCCCCGCTTCGGCCCCGAAAGGGCCTCGTCCTCAAACGCCGGACGGGCTGGAATGCCCGGACCGGCGTTGAGAGGTGTCGGCCTCGGCCTCGGTGTGGTCGGCCCCGGACTCGGTCCTAGCGGAACCCAGGGCCGACCACAGCACGTACGCCACCCCTCCCACCAGCCCCGACAGCAGGAAACTGCAGTCCACCCCGCCGGTCAGCCCCAGCAGCGGCCCCTCGTACGACGGCAGTGAGACCGCCAGCAGGCCGACCACCGCGCCCAGCGCCCACGACACGGTCGCCGGGACGTTCCAGCCGCCCCGGAACCAGTAGATCCCGCCCCGCGCCCGGCGGTTGAAGACCTGGAGGGCCTCCGCGTCGTACACGCCACGGCACCGGGCGAAGCCGATCAGGGTGATGACCGCCCACGGGGTGCCGATGGCCGTGAGCAGCAGGACGAAGGACGTCATCGCGTCCTGTGCGGACGAGTGGTAGTGGCCGATGAACACGCAGGCCGTGGCGATCACCGCGACCGCGTACGTGGCCGTCGCCCGGGACGCGCGCGGCAGGATGGCGTCCAGGTCGAGGCCCATGGAGTAGAGCATCAGACCGGCGTTGCCGACCGAGCCCGCCGAGGCGGCCAGCAGGAGCGGGACCAGGTACCAGGCGGGGGACGCCGAGACGAGCGGTCCGGCGTAGTCGAGGGCGGCCCGGGCCGCGTATGCCGTGAAGGTGCCGAACAGCTGCGGGACCAGCAGGCCGAGGATCAGGCCGAGCCAGGTGGCGTGCAGGACCCGGCGGGAGGTGTGGCGGGCCGGGGAGATGTAGCGGGTGTAGTCGCCGAGCAGCGTGATGAAGGCGATCGGGCCGGACAGGCCGGCCGCCACCATCGCCAGCAGCCAGGTCGGCCAGAAGCCGCCCAGCAGATAGCCGCCGGTCTCGGGCAGCGCGTCGGTCGTGAAGTGCGGGGCGTACGCGATCACGCCCAGCACCAGCAGTGCCGTCATGCCGATGGCCAGGACCCGGGACATCGCGAGCAGCACGCGGTAGCCGTACACCGCCCCGGCGACGGTCGCGGCGGCGAGGAGCGCGTAGACGACGCCGTACGACACGTCGTTCGCCGGCATGCCGACCAGGCGGCCCAGCACGCTCACCATCACGTCGCCGCCGATCCACACCGTCAGCGCGGAGTAGCCCAGCGCCAGCAGCAGGCCGACGACCGAGCCGACCAGGCGGCCCCGGACCCCGAACTGGGCGCCGGAGGAGGTGGAGAGGTTCGTCGCCGTGCGCAGGGAGATCAGCGCCAGCGGGGCGGTGAGGGCCGTGCCGAGCAGGGTGCCCACCACGATCGAGGTGACCGACTCCCACCAGTTCAGGCCGAAGGACGGGGGTAGCCAGCCGAAGACGATCACCCCGAGGCAGAGGTTCGACCCCAGCAGGATCGAGACGAGGTCCCGTGGGCCGCTCGTGCGTTCCTCGTCGGGAATGGTGTCGACTCCGCGCTGTTCCATCGGCATGGGTGTCTCCCTGGGTTTGAGTGACGTTCAATCTGAAGGGACCGATGTTTGCTGTCAACCTTTCGGTTCTAGGAATCTCGTGTTTAGAGTGATGCTCTAAAGTGAAGTCGGGCAAGGAGGTGCCGCGTCGTGAGACTGACCCCCACGGAACGTGACCGGCTGCTGCTCTTCGGAGCCGCCGAGCTGGCCCGGGCGCGCAGGGCCCGGGGACTGAGGCTGAACGTCCCGGAGGCGACCGCGCTGATCGCGGACACCGTGTGCGAGGCCGCCCGCGACGGCGCCCGCCTCGCCGAGGCCATCGAGCGAGCCCGCCGCGTGCTCGGGCCGGACGACGTGCTGCCGGGCGTGGCGGACGTCGTCACCGAGGTTCACGTCGAGGCGGTCTTCGACGACGGCTCGCGGCTCGCGGTCGTGTCCGATCCGATCGGGGGCGGGCACGGTCCGCAGGCTCCCGGCGAGCTGCTGCCGGGGCCTCAGCACGCCGAGCCGGAGGCCGTCGTACGGCTGACGGTCGTCAACACCGCCACCGTGCCCGTCTCCGTGACCTCTCACTTCCACTTCTTCGAGGCCAATCCGAGGCTCGATTTCGACCGCGCCACGGCCTACGGCATGCGGCTCGCCGTGCCCGCCGGGTCCTCGGCGCGGTTCGGGCCGGGGGAGAGCGTCGAGGTCGGGCTCGTGCCGATCGGGGGTGACCGGATCGCCATCGGGTTCGCCGGTCTCGTCGACGGGGCGCTGGACGCGCCGGGGGCGAAGGAAGAGGCCCTGCGCAGGGCCGCCGCCTGCGGATATCTGGGAGCGGACCGATGAGCATCGACCCTTACGCCTACGCCGCCACCCACGGCCCCCGCGCCGGCGACCGCGTCCGCCTCGGCGATTCCGGGCTGACGATCCGCGTCGAGGCCGACTCCCAGCGGTACGGCGACGAGTTCCTCGCCGGGTTCGGCAAGACCGCCCGGGACGGGCTGCATCTCAAGGCGGCCGCCGTCCGGGAGACCTGTGACGTCGTCGTCAGCAACGTCGTCGTCATCGACGCGGCGCTGGGGATCCGGAAGGTCTCCATCGGGATCAGGGAGGGCCGGATCTGCTCGATCGGGCGGGCCGGGAATCCCGACACCCTCGACGGGGTCGACGTCGTGGTCGGCACCGGGACCTCGATCGTGTCCGGCGAGGGGCTGATCGCCACCGCCGGGGCGGTCGACACGCATGTCCATCTGCTGTCGCCGCGCGTCATGGAGGCGTCGCTGGCGTCGGGCGTGACCACCATCATCGGGCAGGAGTTCGGGCCGGTGTGGGGCGTCGGGGTCAACTCGCCCTGGGCGCTGCGGCACGCGTTCAACGCCTTCGACGCGTGGCCGGTCAACATCGGCTTTCTGGGCCGCGGTTCGTCCTCCTCGCCCGCGCCTCTGGTCGAGGCCCTCGCCGAGGGCGGCGCCTCCGGTTTCAAGGTGCACGAGGACATGGGCGCCCACACCCGGGCGCTGGACACCGCGCTGCGTGTCGCCGAGGAGCACGACGTCCAGGTCGCCCTGCACAGCGACGGGCTGAACGAGTGCCTGTCGGTCGAGGACACCCTGCGGGTGCTGGAGGGCCGCACCATCCACGCCTTCCACATCGAGGGCTGCGGCGGCGGACACGTCCCGAACGTCCTGAAGATGGCCGGCGTCCCGAACGTCATCGGCTCCTCCACCAACCCCACCCTGCCCTTCGGCCGGGACGCGGTCGCCGAGCACTACGGCATGATCGTCTCCGTCCACGACCTGAAGACCGACCTGCCGGGCGACGCCGCCATGGCCCGCGACCGCATCCGCGCCGGGACGATGGGCGCCGAGGACGTGCTGCACGACCTGGGCGCGATCGGCATCACCTCGTCGGACGCGCAGGGCATGGGGCGGGCCGGGGAGACGGTGCGCCGTACGTTCGCCATGGCCGGGAAGATGAAGGCCGAGTTCGGCGCCCCGGACGACGGCCACGACAACGAGCGCGTCCTGCGCTACATGGCCAAGCTGACCATCAACCCGGCCATCGCGCACGGCCTCGCGCACGAGGTGGGGTCGCTGGAGGTCGGCAAGCTCGCCGACATCGTGCTGTGGCGGCCGGAGTACTTCGGGGCCAAGCCCCAGCTGGTGCTCAAGTCCGGGTTCCCGGCGTACGGCGTGGTCGGCGACCCCAACGCGGCCACCGACACCTGCGAACCCCTCGTCCTGGGCCCGCAGTTCGGGGCGTATGGCGCCACACCCGCCGACATCTCGGTCGCCTTCGTCGCCCGGGCCGCCCTCGACCAGGGCGCCGACACGATGCCCACCCGGCGCCGCAGGGTCGCCGTGCGCGGCACGCGCGGCATCGGGCCGGCCGACCTGCGCCTGAACTCCCGTACCGGAGCGGTCGACGTCGACCAGCGCACCGGCCTGGTCACGCTCGACGGCGAGCCGCTGCGCTCCGAGCCGGCCGACTCCGTCTCCCTCAACCGCCTGTACTTCCTGTGACGTTCGGACAAGGACCCGCCATGACCACTCCCGCCGCCGACGGCTTCCGCATGCCCGCCGAATGGATCCCGCACGAGCGCACCTGGATGGCCTGGCCGGGGCCGAACGTGACCTTCGAGGACCCCGAGGACCTCACGGCCGCCCGCCTGGCCTGGGCGTCGGTCGCCCGCACCGTCCGCCGCTTCGAACCGGTGACGGTGGTGTGCGGTCCGGGCCAGTCCGAGGAGGCCCGGACGCTGCTCGGGCCGGGTGTGGAGACCGTCGAACGGGAGCTCGACGACGCGTGGATGCGGGACATCGGCCCCACCTTCCTGACCGACGGGAAGGGTGAACTCGCCGCCGTCGACTGGACGTTCAACGGCTGGGGCGCCCAGGACTGGGCCAGCTGGGAGTACGACGCGAAGATCGCCGCGTACGTCTCCGACCTCGCGGGGGCGGCGCGGACGTACGCCTCGAAGCTCGTCAACGAGGGCGGCGCCATCCATGTGGACGGCGAAGGGACGGTCCTGCTCACGGAGACGGTCCAGCTCGGCCCGGAGCGCAACCCGCACTGGACGCGGGAGGAGGTGGAGGCCGAGATCCACGCCATGCTCGGCACCCGCAAGGCGATCTGGCTGCCGCGCGGCCTGACCGGCGACTACCCCCCGTACGGCTTCGGCACCCTCGGCCACGTCGACATCGTCGCCGCGTTCGCCCGCCCCGGCGTGGTCGTGGCCCATGTGCAGCCGGACCCGGCGCACCCCGACCACGAGGTGACCAAGGAGGTCCTCGGTCTGCTGAGGTCACAGACGGACGCCCGGGGCCGCCGCCTGGAGGTCGTCGAGGTGCCCGCCCCGACCGTCCTGGAGGCCGACGGCCACTGGGCCGACTACTCCTACATCAACCACTACCTCTGCAACGGCGGCGTGGTGCTCTGCGGCTTCGACGACCCGCGCGACGAGATCGCGGCCGGCATCTTCCGGCGGCTCTTCCCGGAGCGGACGGTGACGCTGGTGGACGCGCGGACGGTCTTCGCCGGCGGGGGCGGCATCCACTGCATCACCCAGCAACAGCCGAGGGCCGCGGTCAGGTAGAACGTACGGGTGAACGTACTGCTCTGCGCCACGTGCGGAACCCGGCTGACCGGGCCGGTCCGGCGGCTCGACGAGATGCCCGAGTACCCCGGCTGGGACGGGCTCCCGGGCCCGGACGGCCGACGGCACGGCCCGCCGAGCGTGCCGCGCGGGACGTACGTCGTCGACCCGCTGCCGTTCGGGGCGTCGTTCGAGCCGGTCGGCCCCGACGAGGAGTACGACGGCATCGTGCCCGGCGGCATGTGGATGTCCGACGAGCGGGGCTTCCTGGTCTCCGCCGGGCCGTGCGGGACCTACGTCCTGCACCCGGACGACGTCGTGGAGATCGCACCTCACCCCGACCCGCACCGCCTCATCGGTTGCTGCGGTCCGGACGGCCGGGCCGGGATCAACCACGTCTGCGCCTGCGGGGCCGAGGTGGCGATCGTCGCCGCCGACTGCACGAGCGGCTACGAGACCCGGCTCGTCCCGGACACGGTTCGCGTGGCGGCCGCCGCATGACGCCACCCCGTCGCCGTACCCCGGCCCCGCCCCGCGACGAAGTCCTCGCCGCCGCCATGCAGATGATCGCCGAGCTCGGCCTGGAGAAGCTCACCATGGCCGCGCTCGGCCGTGCGGTCGGGATGAGCAGCGGGCATCTTCTGTACTACTTCCACTCCAAGGACGAGCTGCTGCTGCGCACCCTGGAGTGGAGCGAGGGCCGGCTCGGCGCCGAGCGGGGCCGGCTGCTGACGCGGACGGCAACCGCTCGGGAACGGCTCGACGCGTACGTCGACCTGTACGTCCCCGACGGCCACCGCGACCCGCACTGGACGCTCTGGCTGGAGGTCTGGAACCGCTCGCAGAACGCCGACGACGCCGCCCGCGACCGGCAGGCCGCCATCGAGGGCGCCTGGCACCGGGACCTGGTGGCGCTGGTCGCCGAGGGTGTGTCGCGGGGGGAGTTCCGGGCGGTCGACCCGGACCGGTTCGCCGCCCGGCTGCGGGCCCTCCTCGACGGGTTCTCCATCCATGTGGCCATCGGGCTGAGAGGCACCGACCGAGCGCAAATTCTGCGCCACGTACGGGAGTTCCTCGACGACAGCCTCCTCGCGGACACCTGAGCAAAGGTCCAGGTTGTACGCAATACGTCGGATTGACCCTGTAGCGCGTGGTGCGTTTGCCTCTTGGGGAGCCCTCGGCGCGGGGCCGGGGGACAAGCGTCCACGGGGACCACAGGGGGGGAACATGTCCAGAGCCGCACGTGTGTCCGGCGTCTCCTTAGGGACGGCGCTGCTGCTCGCGCTCGCCGGGGCGACCGCAGCCGCCGCGCCGCACACACCCGGGGTGGTGGAGCGGGTCAGCACCGCCGCCGACGGCACCCAGTCCGACGGGGAGTCGATGAGCGCCGCGATCAGCGCCGACGGCCGCCATGTCGCGTTCACCTCCACCGCGCCGAGCTTCGGCTGCACACGTTTCTCCAGGTGCCTGCTGGTGAAGGACCTGCCCACCGGTGAACTCACCAGGATCGACCTCGGCAGCGGCCACACCTACGGCTATCCGTTGCCGAGCGCCGACGGCAGCCGTATCGCCTTCTCCGCGGGCACCCGGTTCATGGCCCCTTACCTGTACGACCGCGCCACCGGCCGTTCGGAGCGGCTGTGGCCCGAGAACCCGCCCGGTTTCAACGAGTTGGGCCGTGTGCAGTCGATCAGTCCGGACGGCACGCAGGTCGCGTACACCATCGGCAACCGCCACGGCTCGGAGAACTTCCGGCTGCTGTACGTTCGCGACACGGTCACCGGCACCGACGAGCTGATCTCACCGGCCGAGGAGGGCGACAAGGCGGCCGGGGCCTCGGTGAGCGGTGACGGCGAGCGGGTCGCGTACGGCGTCCGTGTCGACTCCGAGACGGACCCGGTCGACGTGTTCGTCAAGAACCGGGCGACGGGCGAGCGGACCCAGGTCGACACGGGCCTCGGCGTCGCGCACCTGGTGCGCATCACCGCGGACGGTCACCGTGTCCTCCTCAACGCCGAGAACGGTGTGTACGTCCACGACCTCCGCACGGGCGACTCGCGGCGCGTGGCCGAGGGGACCGCCTTCTCGGCCACGGCCGACGGACGGTACGCCGTCGTCGCGGGCGAGGACGGTGTTCGGGTGCGCGACCTGCGGACGGGACTGCGCGGGGCGGCCCTGCCGCCGGCCGCCCAGCCGGGAGACGAGATGCTGGCCGCCAAGGGGCGTGCGGTGGCGTTCAGTTCGACGGCGTCCCACCTGGTGCCGGGCGACACCAACGGGGAGTCCGACGTGTTCGTCTTCTCGGGCGCGCTCCGCAGGAACCCGGAGCCGATGCCGTCCGTCACCGAACGGATCAGCACGACGTCGGACGGGCAGCAGCGGTCCAGGGCGTCGTACGACCCGGTGATGGGCGAGGACAAGGTCGTCGCCTTCACCTCACAGGGGACCGACGATCCGAAGGACACGAACGTCTTCGTGAACGCGGTCGGCGGCATCTCCCAGGTCGACTCCACGGCCCAGGGCCCCTCGCACGAGGGCACGCCCTGCTACAGCGGACGCATGGTCGGCTATGCGGCCCCGCTCGACTCCGACGGCGGCCCGGGGATCCACATCCGCAACCGCGCGGTCGGCAAGCTGACCAGCCTGGGCTCCTACCAGGGCGTCCGCTTCACCTGGATGGGACAGCCCCAGGTGGACCCCACCTGCCAGTGGCTCACCTATGCCGCCACCCTGCCCGCCACCGACACCGACCCGAACCCGCAACCCCGCGTCTACCGCTACCGGTTCCAGAACGGCGCCACCGACGTGGTCAGCGCGCCCACCGGCGAGGCGGCGGGCAACCCGTCGATCAACTACGACGGCCGGTACGTCGCCTTCGAGCAGGGCGGTGACATCCACGTCCGCGACCTGGACACCGGCGCCCTGGAGAAGGCCGGCAGCGGTGCCTCGGCCCCCTCCCTCAGCGCGGACGGCCGCAAGGTCGCCTTCCAGCAGGGCCGGGACGCCTACGTCCGCGACCTGAACACCGGGACCACGACTCGGGTCAGGGGCACCCAGCCCTCGCTCTCCGGGGACGGCACACGCGTCGCCTACACCTCGGGCGGTGCCGTGTACATCCTCGAACTCGCCACCGGCAAGCGGCAGTTGATCAGCGTCGACCGCTGGGGCGGCCGCAACGACCTCCCGGCCCGGCACCCCTCCGTCAACGCCGACGGCACCGTCGTCGCCTTCGAGTCGGCGTCACCCGATCTGGTGGAGGGAGACACCAACGGGGTGTCGGACGTCTTCCTACGGACAGTGCAATGACAACGACCGACCACGGGGGAACAACCATGCACAAGAGCAAGCGGCTCACCGTACTCACCGCTGTCTCCGTCGCCGCGGCGATGGCGCTGACGGCGACGCAGGCGGGCGCCGCGCCCCAAGCCCCGTCCACCGAGCGGGTCACCGTCTCCGGCACGGGGGAGCAGGGCACGAGCGACGCCTCCGGCCCCTACCTCAGCGCGAACGGCCGCTACGCCGCGTTCGGATCCAACGCACCGAACCTCGTGCCCGGCGACACCAACGGCGTGGCGGACACGTTCGTACGCGATCTGCGCACCGGGAAGCTGGAGCGGATCAGTGTCGCGACGGACGGCACCCAGGCCGACAGCGGCACCGACCCCGCGGCCATCAGCGCCGACGGCCGCTACGTCGTCCTCGTCTCGACCGCCGACAACCTCAAGGACTGGCCGGCGCCGAAGGAGTACTGGGCCAGGGACATCTACGTCCACGACCGCGTCACCGGCCGCACCGAGTGGGTCAGCACGACCCCGGACAGCGGCTCCGCCTACGCGCACGGCGACGCGGCCATCTCCGACGACGGCCGGTACGTCGCCTTCAACGCCCGGCCGAACCGGGTGGAGACGGGCGAGACGGTCATCTATCCCGTCGTGTACGTCACCGACCGCCGCACCGGCACCGTCGAACGCGTCACCAACCGCGACCACCCGAGCCGGGGCTCGTACCACCTGGACATGAGCGCGGACGGCCGCTACGTGGCGTACGACCGCTTCGAGCCGCGGGGCGGGGGCGGCTCGCTGATGGTCCACGACCGCCGCACCGGCAGCGAGGAACAGGCCGACGTCACCCCGCAGGGCAAGCCCGCCCAGCGCAACGGCCTCGACCCCTCGCTCTCGGCGGACGGCCGCCACCTCGCCTTCACCTACGTCGGCGACGACCTGGTGCCGGACGGCGCCGCCGTCAACACGTCGACCTATGTGCGCGACCTGCGCACCGACACCACCCGCGGCATCGTCCACGACGGCTCGGGCGGCTCGGCGGTCATCGCCGGCCCCGAGATCAGCCGCAACGGCCGCTACGTCGCCTACGGATTCAGGCCGTCCCAGGGCCAGGACAACATCCACGTGAGGGACCTGCGCACCGGCACCTCCACCCTGGCCAGCGCCTCGCTCGCCGGCGGCCCGGTCACCGACGACAGCGTCTACGCCACCTCGTTCGGCGGCGACAAGCTGCTCGGTCTCGGTTCGAGCTCCGCCCAGTTGGTCGCCGGCGACACGAACGGCCTGGGCGACGGCTTCGTCCGCCGCCTGCGGTGATCAGCACAGTGCTCGCATCCTGAGACGGACGGTGAGCACGGGGGCGACTTGTGCCAGACTGCCCCCGTGCTCTCGTTCGCCATGATTATTGGCAGCAGGCGCGCCGGTCCGCAGTGACCACCACGTACGACCAGGTACGGGTGGACACCGTCGTCCTCGACCCGCGCGCAGACCTCTCGCACCCGCGAGAGGTTTTTCTGTTTCCCGGCCCACCCGCAGCCGGGCGGAGAGCGTGAGGGACCATAGGTGGGGGCGGTGGAGCCGGTCATTCCGGTAGACCGAGATCCAGTACAGGAGCCTTACGACCATGTCGGTATCCAGCGAGCTCGACGACTCGTTCCACGTCTTCGACACCACCCTGCGCGACGGCGCCCAGCGGGAGGGCATCAACCTCACCGTCGCCGACAAGCTGGCCATCGCCCGTCACCTGGACGACTTCGGCGTGGGCTTCATCGAAGGCGGCTGGCCCGGCGCCAACCCCAGGGACACCGAGTTCTTCTTCCGCGCCCAGCAGGAGATCGACTTCAAGCACGCCCAGCTGGTCGCCTTCGGCGCGACCCGCCGCGCGGGCGGCAAGGCGAGCGAGGACCCGCAGGTCAAGGCGCTGCTGGAGTCCGGCGCCCCCGTGATCACCCTTGTCGCGAAGTCCCACGACCGGCATGTCGAGCTGGCCCTGCGCACCACGCTGGACGAGAACCTGGAGATGGTCCGCGACACCGTCTCCTACCTGGTGTCGCAGGACCGCCGCGTCTTCGTCGACTGCGAGCACTTCTTCGACGGCTACCGCGCCAACCCCGAATACGCGAAGGCGGTCGTCCGCACGGCGTCGGAGGCCGGCGCGGACGTGGTGATCCTCTGCGACACCAACGGCGGCATGCTCCCGGCCCAGGTCCAGGCGGTCGTCTCGACGGTCCTCGCCGACACCGGCGCCCGGCTCGGCATCCACGCCCAGGACGACACGGGCTGCGCGGTGGCGAACACGCTGGCCGCCGTGGACGCGGGCGCGACCCACGTCCAGTGCACGGCCAACGGCTACGGCGAGCGGGTGGGCAACGCCAACCTCTTCCCGGTCGTGGCGGCCCTGGAGCTGAAGTACGGCAAGAAGGTCCTCCCGGACGGCCACCTGCGCGAGATGACCCGCATCTCGCACGCCATCGCCGAGGTCGTCAACCTCACCCCCTCCACGCATCAGCCGTACGTCGGTGTCTCCGCCTTCGCGCACAAGGCCGGCCTGCACGCCTCCGCGATCAAGGTCGACCCGGATCTCTACCAGCACATCGACCCCGAGCAGGTCGGCAACACCATGCGGATGCTGGTCTCCGACATGGCGGGCCGTGCCTCCGTCGAGCTCAAGGGCAAGGAGCTCGGCATCGACCTGGGCGGCGACCGGGAGCTGGTCGGCCGGGTCGTGGAACGGGTGAAGGAACGCGAGCTCAAGGGCTACACGTACGAGGCGGCCGACGCCTCGTTCGAGCTGTTGCTCCGCGCCGAGGTCGAGGGCAAGCCCCTGAAGTACTTCCAGGTCGAGTCCTGGCGCGCGATCGTCGAGGACCGCCCCGACGGCACGCACGCCAACGAGGCCACGGTCAAGCTGTGGGCCAAGAGCGAGCGCATCGTCGCCACGGCGGAGGGCAACGGCCCGGTCAACGCCCTGGACCGGGCCCTGCGCGTCGCCCTGGAGAAGATCTACCCCCAGCTCGCCAAGCTGGACCTCGTCGACTACAAGGTCCGCATCCTGGAGGGCGTCCACGGCACCCAGTCCACCACCCGCGTCCTGATCTCCACGTCCGACGGGGCGGGGGAGTGGTCGACGGTCGGCGTCGCCGAGAACGTCATCGCCGCGTCGTGGCAGGCGCTGGAGGATGCGTACACGTACGGGCTGCTGCGGGCGGGCGTGACGCCGGCGGAGTAGCCGCACCGGTCACCTTCGCCTGCGCCGGCGGGGTGCCGCGCCTGAGGCCCCATTTGTCGCGGGGCCCTTCGCCGAGGCCGACCATCTTGCTGGTGACGGGCCGGTACGGGGCGGCGGTGGAGCGGCTGCGGGCGGCGTACCGCGCAGACTGAGCCGTCGTGCGGCAGCGCGGCACGGCATCGGTCCCGGTGGGATTCCCCCGCCGGGACCGACCCTTTTGTCCGGCCCATCAGGTAGCGTCGAGGGTATGAGGACTCCGCACTTTCGGGGTCTCATGCGCTTGCTGATCGTGCCGGTCGCCGCGACAGTCGCGGTGCTCACGGCCGGCGCGCCCGGCGCACATGCGGCCACGGACCTTACCCAGGTCGCCGAGGCGCTGCGCGAGGATCCCGTCTACGTGGACCCCGCCGCCTCGGACCAGTTGTCGTCGGCCGACGCCGAGGCGCTCGCCGACAAGATCAAGGACGCCGACAAGCCGGTCTTCGTCGCCGTCCTCCCGGCCGATCAGCCGACCGAGAACCTCCTGCTGAACCTCCGTACGGAGACGGGTGTCACGGGCCTGTACGGCGTCCGTGTCGATGACCGCTTCGACGCGGCGGCCGACTCCGCCGTGATGTCCCGGCAGGCGGTGGACAACCTGGTCGCCTCGGTGCAGTCCGCCGGTGACCCCAAGGCCCAGCTGAACGACTTCGTCGACGCGGCGCTGCGCAACGTGGGCGGCACGGCACCCGCCAGTTGGAGCGACGGCGGGGGCAGCGAGGGCGTGGACGTCAGCAGTCTGATCGCCTTCGGCGTGGTGCTGGCGGCGGGCGGCGCGGGCGCGTACGCGCTGGTCCGGCGCAACCGGCAGCGCCACGAGGCGGAGCAGCGGGCGGCGCTGGAGAAGCTGCGGGTCGTGGTCGACGAGGACATCACCGCCTTCGGCGAGGAACTGGACCGCCTGGACTTCCATCCGGCCGAGCCCGGCGCCGACGACGCGATGCGCGCGGACTACGAGGGGTCCCTGGACGCCTACGAACAAGCGAAACGGCTCATGGACGGGGCCCGAAAACCGGAGGACGTCAAGGCGGTCACCCAGGCCCTGGCGGACGGCCGCTTCTCCCTCACCCAGCTGGCCGCCCGCCGGGAGCACCGGCCGCTCCCGGCACGCCGGCCGCCGTGCTTCTTCGATCCACGGCACGGTCCGGCGATGGCCGACGAGACCTGGACCCCACCGGGCGGCGCGGCCCGCGAGGTCCCGGTCTGCGCGGCCGACCGCACCCGCCTGGCCGAGGGCCGCGACCCCGTGATCCGCGAGGTCGACACCGAGCACGGCCGCCGGCCGTACTGGGACGCCGGCCCCGCCTACGGCCCCTGGGCAGGTGGTTACTTCGGCGGCGGCATCCTCCCAGGCCTCCTCATCGGCACGATGCTGGGCAGCATGATGGCCATGCCGGCCTATGCGGCCGACTACGGGGCGGGGTACGGGTACGGCGGTGGCGGCTACGAGGGCGGCGACGTGTCCGGGGCGGACTTCGACTCCGGGGACTTCGGGGGCGGGTTCGGCGGTGGGGACTTCGGCGGGGGAGGGTTCGACGGCGGAGGCTTCTGAGGATCCGGCTACAGGCGGACGAGGCGACCGTCGGCGCGTGCGGCGGTGTGCTGCGCCGGGCGGTCCTCGCGGCCGCCGGGGCGTACATGGCCGGGCCGGGCGGCGAGCAGCCCGGCGATCGCCTCCGGCACGACCAGGGCGATCAGGACGGCGAGGGGCACGCGCCAGCCGTCGGTGACGTCGTGGAGGACGCCCAGGGCCAGCGGGCCGAGGCCGGCCAGCAGATAGCCGATGGTCTGCGCCATCCCCGAGAGATCGGCGGCAACCTGCGGGCCGTCCGCGCGCAGCCCGAGCAGCGTCATCGCCAGCGGAAAGGCGCTGCCGGTCGCCGCACCCAGCAGGCACACCCACGCCCAGCCGAGAGCGGGGGCCAGCAGCAGGCCCGCGAGGGAGAGCAGTTGCGCCGCCGTCACGGCCACCACGAGGAGCCGCTGGCCGCGCATGCGGGCGGCGGCGAGGGGGACGACGAACCCCAGCGGGATGCCGACGGTCAGCATCAGCGACATCATCAGCCCGGCCTGAGCGGGTGTGTAGCCGCTCGCCTGCATGATCTGCGGCAGCCACGCCACCAGCGCGTAGAACAGCAGCGACACCAGTCCGAGGAACGCCGACACCCACCAGGCGAGCGGGCAGCGCAGTAAGGACCCGCCCGTCGTCCTCGGCGCCGGAGGCGGGGTTCTGCGATGTCTGCCGTCCGCTCCGGGCGCGGCCAACAGCCCCCACACCGCCGCGGCCAGCACCGCGGGCACCGCCCACACCGCCAGCGCGGACTGCCATCCGGTCGCGACGGCCAGCGGCACCGCGGCTCCGGCGGCAAGCGCCCCGGAGATGGCCATGAGGGTCATGGTGAGGCCGGTGAACAGGCCGATCCGTCGGCCGAAGTGGTCCTTGACGATCGCGGGCAGCAGCACGTTGCCGACGGCGATGCCGGCCCCCGCCAGCACCGTCCCCGCGAAGAGCGCCGTCGGCCACGGAACCGCCCGCACGGCGGCGCCGAGCGCCAGCACCCAGAGGGCGCCGCACAGGGCCGCCTGCGTTCCGAACCGGCGGGCCAGCCGGGGCGCGAGCCAGGCGAAGGCGCCCAGGCACAGCACCGGCAACGTCGCCAGCACGCTGACCTCGGTGCCGGACAGGGCCAAAGCCTGCCGGACGTTCCCTATGAGCGGCGAGGTCCCGGTGATCGCCGCGCGTAGATTGACGGCCAGAAGTATCAGACCGGTGATGAGCCACAGTCTGGTGGTCACGTGTGTTTCCCCCGTGGACGCGACGGCGGCCCCCTCCTCCGTCCAGGAGAGGGCCGCCGGGCTTTCGAGAAGTGCTCGGTGTGCCCGTGGGCTTCGGTCAGATGCTCACGCTGTGGTTGACCGGACACTTGGCCCTGCCGGCGGTGCGGAACGCCACACCGGTCGCGCCGGCGGAGGCGGGCGTGCCGAGCTGCTTCAGGATCTCGTCGGACAGCAGGTCCTCCTTGCCCTTGAGGGCGTCGGCGACCTTCTCGTCGGAGACGAACACGAGCTCCGCGGCGATGTTGTCCTGAACGATCCGCGCCAGGTTGTCCAGCGCCACCCCGATCGGGTCCGACGGCAACTGCGCCGTGGGGATGTCGATCAGATGGCTGTCCACCTTCCTCTGGTTCATCATCGGCTTGATGATGATCTCCGCCTGGTTCAGCACCGACGTCGTCCAGATCGACAGCACGACCGTGTACAGGTCGGCCCAGGCGGCCTCGCCGAGCTGCGCCCGCCACTTCTTGCACAGGCCCTGAACCCCGGAGATCTGTGCCTCGGCGGCGTACTGCATGTTCACGCGGATCGCCGGGTACACGCGCCCCGCGAAGACCTGGAACGAGGCGATGTCGAAGGCGCGGGACCGGATGGAGTCGGCGATGAACGTCAGCGCCTCGTCGAGGATCTTCGCGCAGGAGTTGTGCAGTGCCTGCGGCAGTTTGGCCGCGGCGAGATTGCCCTTCGCGGTGGTCAGTTTGTCCGCGAACGCCTGCAGCGGCGTCGTCCAGGCGTCGGTGCCGGGGCCCTGCATCGCCACCATGTCGAGGTCGTGGGCGTCGATCCGGTCGGCGTTCGGGACGTTGGGGACCTTGTCCGACAGGTACTCAGCGACCGTGGAGAAGATCCCCAGCGGCACGTGGGCGATGGACTTCGCCAGCTCGAACTCCTCCGCCACCGGGTGTTCGACGTACCGTTTGCCCCCGTGGACGAGAGTGAAGGTGCCGCCCTTCGCGTCGTTCTGCACCACGATCACAGGTCCGAGGTTCTTGACCAGGTCGGCCTTCAGCGCCGCGTAGTTGGTGCGCATCGCCGCGTTCACCGCGCGGATGGAGTCCCTCGCGGCGGTCTGGGCGCTCACCGCCTCCGCGGCGGGGGCGGCGTCGAGGACGGTTGTCGTGGTCGGCTGGGCAGCCGTGTGGCCCAGGAATGTCGCGGCGCCGATGCCGCCCGCGCCACCGATGAATGTCCGGCGTGTTGCCATGACTTGCTCTCCGTAACGAATCGGTCGTCAGGTGTTCCCGCCTGGGGGGAAAGCGGTGGTGTGTGGGGGGAACTGACCCGCCGGGAGCCACGAAGGGCCGGGACGCGGGGAGCGATGCGAGAGGTGGATCCCTCTCCGGCAGCGTGGGGCTGCGGGGGCGCCGGAGAGGGGGAGTCGCGGGCGCGACAGGCCCGCGCCGGGGCCTGTCGGACTCGCCCTAGGTCAGCGCGGTGTGGGAGGGAACGACGACGCCGTACAGGTCGGCGATGGTCGCCAGCGCGCTTTGGTGGATCTGGTCGGCGGACACTCCGCCGCCCACCGACGGCAGTGGCCGCGTCGCGCAGGCGTCGGCGACCACGGTGGGCTTGTTCCCGCGCAGGAACGCGCCCTCCGCGGTGAACGTCACGCACATGTGCGTCATGAACCCGGCGATGACCAGGTTCTCGTTGCCCGCCCGGTCGACGAGGTCACCGAGGTCGGTGTCGACGAAGGCGTTGGGGGCCTTCTTCACCACGGTTCGCTCGCCCTTCGCGGGCTTGACCTTGTCGTGGATGCGGCCGATCGGCCGGCGGACGTCGTACGGGGTGTTCGCCCCGCCGTCGTTGACGATGTGGATGACCGTCCCGCCCGCCTCGCGGGCCGCGCGCAGCAGCTCGGCCGCGGCGTCCAGGGCGGGCTGCCAGCCGTCGAGTTCCATCACGCCGCGGGTGTAGGTGTTCTGGTAGTCCACCATGATCAAGGTGGCGGAGGCGAGCGAAGCCGGCTTGTCGGCCAGGCCGTTGAGCTTGCGCAGCGTCGTCGTACCCGATGTGTCCGCCTCCGCCGCCTGCGCGGGGGAGTCGCCCAGCCGGGTGGCGCCGAACACCGCGGCGCCGCCGACGACGGCCGCACCGCCGACCTTCAGGAACCCACGGCGGGACGTGCCGCCCTGCTCCTGCCCCGCCATGTCAGGCCAGCTCCTTCCCGGACGCGACGACGACGCCGTACGCGTCGGCGATGGCCGCCAGCCCGCTGCGGTGCAGCTCGTCGGCGGACACGTTCACGATCGACCGGGTGGCACACGCGTCCGCCGGGACCGTGGGCCTGTTGCCGCGCAGGGCCGCCGACGCCGAGGTGTACGCGATGCACATGTGGGTCATGAACCCGGCGACGATCACGGACTCGTTCCCGGCCTCGTCCACGAGCTTGCCGAGGTCGGTGCCGTGGAAGGCGTCCGGGGCCTGCTTGACCACCACGGGCTCGCCGTCGATCGGTGCCACGCGGGGGTGGATCTCGCCGATCTCCGCGCGGATGTCGTACGGCGACCCCTCGCCGCCGTCGTGCTGGACATGGATGACCTCGGCTCCGGCCGCGCGGGCACGGGACAGCAGATCCGACGCCGCTTCCAGGGCGGGCTGCCAGCCGTCGAGTTCCATCGCACCGCGGGTGTAGGTGTTCTGGTAGTCGACGAGGATCAGCGTCGAGGACGCGAGGGCCGCGGGGGTTTCGTCGGCACCGCCGAGTGCGCGCAGCGTCTTGCTTGCCACAGGTCTTCTCCAAGGGTCGGGGACTCCAGCGAGTTGTTCAACAAGTTGTTGAACACGTATGCGACGCTATGGCTCGCACCGGGCTGTCGGCAATGACGTGCTATTTGCAGAAACCGACGCCCGCGACCGCAGGCCAAACAGGGGGTTACAGGGTGGGGACCGTCAACCGGTTGATCGTGATCGTGCTGTTCGAGGGCGTCGACCTCCTCGATGTCACCGGCCCGCCGGAGGTGTTCTCCCTCGTCCCGCGCGAGACGGCGGAGCGAGTCGGATACGAGGTCGTCCTGGCCGCCGAGACCACGGCGCCGGTGACGACGGCGGCCGGGGTGCGGATCCTGCCCGACACCACGTTCCGTGACGTCGCGGAACGGGCGATCGACACGCTGCTGGTGCCGGGCTCCGTCGAGGTGGACAGCGAGCGCCGGATCCACCCCATCACCGACCCCGGCACGGTGGCGTGGGTGAAGGCTCTGGCCACCCGCACCCGGCGGGTGACGTCGGTGTGCGTCGGTGCGCACATCCTCGCCGCCGCGGGGCTCCTCGACGGCAAGCGCGCCACCACCCACTGGTCGACCGCGCAGCGGCTCGCCGCCGACCATCCGGCCGTCCGGGTCGACCCGGATCCCATCTTCATCCGCGAGGAGGGCGAGGTCTGGACCGGCGCGGGGATCAGCGCCTGCCTGGACCTGTCCCTGGCCCTGGTCGCGGAGGACTTCGGCGAGCAGGTCGCGCTGCGCGTCGCCCGCCAGCTCGTGATGTACTTGAAACGGCCCGGCGGGCAGTCCCAGTTCAGCGTGCCGTTGGACCGGGTGTCGCCGACCCGGCGCATCGAGGACCTCAGGCACCACATCCTGAACAACATCGGCCGGCGCCTGACCGTCCCGGACCTGGCCGCGTACGCGCATGTCAGCGACCGGCAGCTCACCAGGATCTTCAAGACCGAACTCGGCACGACACCGCACGCCTACATCGAGTCGGCCCGGGTCGAGCTGGCCGGCAACCTGCTGGAGACCACCGACGACACGCTCGAACGGGTCGCCTCCGTCTGCGGGTTCGGCACGGTCGACACGCTCATCCGGGCGTTCCGCCGCCGCCTCGCCACGACACCGAGCGAGTACCGGGCGCGGTTCCGCGCCGCGCCGGTCCGGGAGGCGTCCGAAGCGGAGTGAGCCGGGCGCGTTGCGCCACCGGCTGCCGGTGGCGGCCGTGCTGCTCGCCGCGTGGGTGCGTGCGGTGGCGCGAGCGGCGGGGCACGGCAAGGGCCCGGCGTCCGAAGGACACCGGGCCCGTGGTGCTGAAGGGGTCGGACCGCTGACAGGTCAGCGGCGCCGAGCGGTCAGAGCGACGACGCGGCCGACGCGATCGCCGAGGCGAACGTCGAGACCTCGGTGTAGACACCGGGCGCGTTGGGCCGGGCGCAGCCTATGCCCCAGCTGACGATGCCGACCTGGATCCAGGCGTTGCTCGCGTCGCGGCGGAACATCGGGCCGCCGGAGTCGCCCTGGCAGGTGTCGACGCCGCCGGACGGGAGGCCGGCGCAGATCTCCTCGTTCGCGATGAGCCCGCTGTAGCCGCTGTAGGCACGGCACTGGGCGTCGCTGACGAACGGCACGTTGGCCTTGAGCATGTAGCGCTGCTGGCTACCGCCCTCGGTGGCCGCGCCCCAGCCGGCCACGGTGAAGGTGCCGGTGTTGTACTGCGTGGTCGTGGCGATCTTCAGCGTCGGCAGGTTGATGGGCTGGGCGAGCTTGATCAGCGCCCAGTCCTTGCCGTTGCCGTTGTAGCCGGGGGCCCGGTACACGTACGTGGAACGGACCTGGACCCGACCGCTGGTGGACTGCAGGTCCACGACGCCGGCGGTCGCGGTGATGCTGGTGTTCGGGCCGGTCGAGCCCACACAGTGCGCGGCGGTGAGCACGATCTGCTGGGTGTAGAGCGCGCCGCCACAGCCCATGGAGAGCCGGACCATGAACGGGAACTCGCCCTGCGTGGCACGGGTTCCGCCGACGACGCGCGAGTCGGCGGCCTGCGCGGTCGAGACGGGCTGAAGGCTGACGATCGCGAGAGCGGCGGCGCCGAGGACCGCGCATCTCTTGAGGGCGGTGAGGAGCTTCTTCAACGTGATGCCTTCCGTGGGGGGTTGGACATGCGAACGTGGAGAGAGCGCTGAAATGTCGGGGGCATGTCAGATAGGGAGAAGACGGGGAGCACCTTCTGGTTGGTGACATGCGCCGGTCAATTCTGTTGCTGGATTATGTGGATCCTGTGACTGCCCGGACAAGGGGTCAATTCCGGCCACGCCCGTTTCAGGACACGGGCTTCCCGGCTCAGGACACGGGCCTTTCGGCTCAGGACACGGTCCTCTCGGCCGGCCACCGCCGCGCGTACCGCTCCCCGGCCGCATGCCACCAGCCGGGCGGCGACGGGGAGTTGACGGCAGCGGTCGGCTGATCGGGATGCAGCCCGAGCCGCCACAGGCACCGGCGTCCACATGGACGGTGATCCACGCACGCCAGTGCCCGTCGACCCCCGGCGCGCACACCCGGTCCCAGCGGACCTCGTCCCCACCGAACGGCATCCAGTCGATACCGCGTTCACGCAGTCAAGCGCGAACGGCGGCCAGGGGCAGGGGAGACCTCTTCTGAGGATGCCCGAGTACGACTCCGGCCCGCGCCCCGATTTCGCCGCCGGGCCAGACCGCCCGCCCCGCCCGCCACCACCAGGGACAGCGCGACCAGCACGGCACTGACCCACAGCGGTGACCGGTACCCGAGCCCGCCCCCGATGGCCGTACCGCCGAGCCAAGGCCCCAGCGCCGCGCCCACGTTGAACGCGGCGGTCGCGAACCCACCGCTCAGCGTGGGCGCACCGGGAGCGGCGTACAGCACCTGGGAGATGAGCGTGGACCCGACACCGAAGGACAGCGCCCCCTGCACGAAGACCAGCCCGAGCACCACGCCCGGTGTCCCGGCGCCGAGCGCGAGGGCACCCCACCCGAGGCACAGGGCACCGCCGCCCACGCCCAGTACCACTCCGGGCCGCCGGTCGGCGAACCGCCCCCCGACGCCGACCCCCACGAAGGACCCGGCACCGAACAGCGCGAGCACGACGGGCACCCACCCGCCGCCCAGTCCCGTCACCTTCGTGACCAGGGGCGCGAGATAGGTGAACGTACAGAAGGTCGCCCCGTTCACGAGGGTGCCCAGCAGCAGCGTGACCCGCAGCCGGGGGCCGCGCAAGGACCGCAGTTCGCCCCGCAGAGCGGGACGCGCGGAATCGCCGGCACCACCCGGCACGGACCGCACCACGGCGAGCAGGGCCGGCACCGACACCAGCGCCACGGCCCAGAACGCGGCACGCCACCCCCAGAGCTGCCCGAGCAACGCCCCCGCGGGCACCCCGACGACACAGGCGAGCGTGACTCCCCCCAGCAGGACGGACGTTGCCCGCCCCTTGGCCCGCGGCTCGACCATGTCGACGGCGGTCACGAGGGCGACGGCCAGGAACCCGGCGTTGGCGAGCGCTCCGACGACCCGAGTGGCCAGCAGCACCCCGAAGCTGTCGGTGAGCGCCCCGACTACATGCACGCCGAGAAAGGCGACGAGAAAGCCCAGCAGCGCACCTCGCCGGGACCAGCGACGTCCGAGCGCGGCCATCAGCGGCGCCCCGACGACCATCCCCGCGGCGAAAGCGGAGGTCAGTGCCCCCGCCGTGGGGACGGAGACCCCCAGATCCCGGGCGATGTCCGACACCAGCCCGGCCAACATGAACTCGGACGTCCCCTGCGCGAACACGGCGACGCCCAGCAGAAAGAGAGCAAACGGCACGAAGAAACCCCGCAACCCGAAGTCGAAGTCGAAAACGGCACGACGAACGGCCGTCCGGCAGCGGTGATGACGACGGGTAGGCCCGTCAGCCAGACATCACGAACAGCCACCGGAGAGCCGGTGGCCGGAGTCTGGAGGCTTCGGGGCTGGACACGAGCGCAGGCTAACGGGACCGGGGCCGGCGGCTCCACCCATTTCCGATCAGGACACCTGGCCTGGCCTCTCTAGGTCAGATCCTGACCTAGAGGCCGCCTACGGTGTTCCCATGACCCCCTCGGACGGCACAGACCCCCTCGCCTTCGACTCCGCCACCGCCCTCGACGCCTGGCTGACCAGCCACCCCGCCCCGCATCCCGGCCTGTGGATCAAGGTCGCGAAGAAGGGCTCGGGCATCCCGTCCGTCACCGCCGCCGAGGTCAACGACGTGGCCCTCTGCCATGGCTGGATCACCGGTCAGCGCAAGGGACTGGACGCCGGGTACTTCTTGCAGAGGATCACCCCGCGACGGTCCGGCAGCCTGTGGTCGATGGTCAATGTGCGGCGCGTCGAGGAGCTGGCGGACGCCGGGCGGATGCGGCCCGCCGGGCTCGCGGAGGTGGCTGCCGCGAAGGCGGACGGACGGTGGGCGGCGGCGTACGAGTCGCAGAAGGACGCCGCCGTCCCCGAGGACCTCGCGGCCGCGCTGGAGCGCAACCCCAGGGCCAAGGCCGTCTTCGAGGGGCTTGGCAGGACGGAGCAGTACCTCGCCATGCTCGGCATCCTCCGGGCTCGCACCCCGAAGAGCCGGGCGGCCCAGCTGAAGGCCGCCGTGGCGAAGCTGGAGTCCTCCGTCACTCCTCCAGCGCCGCCTTCGCGAGCTTGATCAGCCGGTCGAAGTCGACGGCTCCGGGATCCCCGTGCGCGTTCTCGGGGACGTGCATGTGCCCGCACACCCCTTTGAACCCGTTCCACTTCGCCCCGCTCATCCGCTGACCGCCCTCGTTCCCGTACGACTTCGGGTACGCGGGCCACAGGGCCGGACCCCGCAGCGGTACGTCATGCTCCAGGTGCATCCAGGCCAGGAAGCGGGCGACGCCGAGCAGGGCCCACTCGGGGGCCTGCGGCCAGTAGATGTGCGCCTTGCCCGCGTCCTTCCACTTCGCGTGGGTCTTCGGGTCGCAGGTGCCGACCAGTTCGGCCTGGCAGACGTTCAGTGTGTTCGTCTCGACGCCGCCCAGCTTGTTGCGCAGCGCGCGAGACGAGACGTCGATGTCGAAGTGCTGGTACCACTTCAGCTTCTTGGCGGCCGGATCCGGCACCGCCGTGAGGTTCGGTGCCAGGGCACCGCCCTGGTAGTCGGGCAACGAGCGGCCCTCGGTGGTGTGCAGGACGACGACGTTGACCTCCATCGCCTTGCCGTCGAAGTCGTCCTGGTACCAGCGGTCGCGGCTCGCGCCCGGATAGCGTTGCGGTCCCGTCTTGTTGGGCATTGCGCCTCCCCCGATGCGGAATCTCTGCCTACATGACCGAGCACCCGCCCTCCTGATACGGGGGAGTGGGGGGCGGGTGTGCTCAGTGGGCGCAGAAAGGGCGCGCGGCGCGGTCGCCGAAGGGTCACGCGTTGCGGATCGCCGAGATGTCGAAGTTCAGCTTGATCTTGTCCGAGATCAGCACGCCACCCGTCTCCAGCGCGGCGTTCCAGGTCAGGCCCCACTCCGAGCGCAGGATCTGCGCCTTGCCCTCGAAGCCGACGCGCTCGTTGCCGAACGGGTCCTTCGCGGCGCCGTTGAACTCCAGGTCGATGGTGATCGGCTTGGTGGTGCCGAGGATCGTCAGGTCGCCGGTGATGCGGTAGTCGTCGTCGCCGAGGGCCTCCGCCGAGGTGGACCGGAAGGTCATCGTCGGGAATTCCTCGATCTTGAAGAAGTCCGCGCTCTTCAGGTGGCCGTCGCGGTCCGCGGAGCCGGTGTCGATGCTGTCCATCTTGACGTCGATGGACGCCGTGGACGCGGACGGATCGCTGCCGTCCAGGTGCAGCGAGCCGCTGAAGTCGAGGAACTTGCCCTTGACGTTGGTGACCATGGCGTGGCGGACGGTGAAGCCGATCGTGGAGTGGGCCGTGTCGATCGTGTAGTCGCCGGTCAGGGTGGAGAGCTCGGTGTTCGCCATGACGTGCTCCTTCGGGGGAAGTAAGTGATGCGCGGTGTGATGTTGAATCTTTAACTACACCAACGCAGCCGACCGTAGACCTATTCCGTTCGGGATTCAACATCATCCGCAAAGTGTTGGCGTGATTACGCTGAGGTGATAGATGCCCAGGCATGACCTCTCAGCGCACAGGGCCCACAAGACCCAGCCGCCGAGCCGTCCTGCTCGCGGCGACGCTCCTGGCCACCACCGCCGGCACCGCCACCGCCGCCCACTCGGCCCCGGCCGACGCCTACGACACCCTCCGCCGCCGCTGGCTCGACATCGCCCTCGGCACCGGCTACGACCCGACGGCACAGCCGTACGCCGCCCGCCTCGCCGAGACCGGCACCCTCGCCCGCGGCTTCCGGGCCACCATGGCCCCCGCCCGCACCTCCCTCTGGCCCGGCCACCCCTACGACCCACCCGCCGGCATCACCCAGAGCTACGGCCGCCTGTGGACCATGACCCAGGCCTACGTCCAGCCCGGCACCGGCTCCACCGCCGACCCGTCCCTCCTCGCCGACGTCCTGCGCGGCCTCGACCACCTCTCCGCCACCGTCTACAACCCCTCCACCACCCGCTACGGCAACTGGTGGGAATGGCAGATCGGCAGCCCCCGTCTGCTGATGGACATCACGGCCGCCCTGTACGACCACCTCACCGCCGCCCGGATCGACGCCGCCTGCGCCGCCGTGGACCACTTCGTCCCCGACGCCGTGCTCACCGACTACTCCGGCACCTCCACCGGCGCCAACCGCGTCGACCTGTGCCGCAGCGTCGCCCTGCGCGGCATCCTCGGCCGGTCCCCGGCGAAGATCGCGCTCGCCCGTGACGCGCTCTCGCCGGTCTTCCCGTACGTCACGAAGGGCGACGGCCTCTACGCCGACGGCTCGTTCGTCCAGCACACCTGGGTCGCCTACTCCGGCACCTACGGCCAGGTCCTGCTCGACGGCCTCGGCCGCCTCTTCGCCCTGCTCGCCGGCTCCGAGTGGGAGGTGACCGACCCGAACAAGCAGATCGTCCTCGACAGCGTCGAGCGCGCCTACGCGCCCCTCATCCACGACGGGTTGGTGATGGACAGCGTCAACGGCCGTGCCATCAGCCGGGGTTACCTCAAGAGCGACGACCGGCACGTCCTGCGCAGCGATCACTACCACGGGCAGGGGATCATCGCCGCGATCGCCCTTCTCGCGGGCGGCGCGAGCGAGACGGAACGCGAGCGCTGGCACGGACGTGTCAAGGGATGGATCGAACGGGACACCGTCACACCGATCTTGACGGCCCGTCAGTTCGGCGTCGCCGACCTCGCGCGGCTGCACGCCGTCGCCGCACAGCCGGTCGCCGCCGCGCCCGAGCCCATCGGCCACCACCTCTTCGCCGCGATGGACCGGGCCGTCCACCGCCGCCCACGCTTCGTCGCGAACATCGCCATGGCGAGCGACCGCATCGCGTACTACGAGTGCGGCAACGGCGAGAACCCGCGCGGCTGGCACACCGGCGCAGGGATGCTCTCCTGGTGGCCCGAAGGGCGCGGCGATCGGCCCGGTCGGGCCGGTCGGGCCGATCGGGCCGATCAGTACACAGACTGGTACTGGCCGACCGTCGACTGGTACCGGCTCCCCGGCACGACCCTCTCCACGCTCCGCCTCCCCGACAAGGCCGGCGGCGAGTGGGGTGTGCCCAAGCCCGACGTGCGGTGGGTCGGCGGCACCACCGACGGCGAGTTCGCGGCGATCGGGCAGCACCTGAAGGGACTGGGGTCGACGCTCGAGGCCCGCAAGTCGTGGTTCTGCGTCGATGACGCCGTGATCTGCCTCGGGGCCGGGATCACCTGCACCGACGGTGTCCCCGTCGAGACCGTCGTCGACAACCGCAACCTCGGGGAGGGCGGCGACCCGGCCTTCGTACGCGGACCCGGCTGGGCGCACCTGGAGGGCCACGGCGGCTGGGTGGTGCCGTACGGCGATCTGCGCACCCTGCGCGAGGACCGCACCGGCGCCTGGGCCGACATCAACACCACCAGCACGACGGAGTGCCGCACCCGCCGCTGGCAGACCCTCTGGCTGGACCACGGCACGGACCCCGCGGACGCGACCTACGTCTATCTGCTCATGCCCGGCGCCGGCCGGCACGAGGTGGCGGCACGGGCCGCCCGGGGCTCCCGCTGGCTGTCGGTCCTCGCCAACGACCGTGCCCGCCAGGCGGTCGGCGTCCCCTCCCTGGGTCTGACGGCCGCCAACTTCTGGCAGGCGGGCACGGCGGGCCCGCTCACCGCCTCCGCCGGTGCGAGTGTGCTGCTCCGCCGACGGGCCCGTACCGCTACCCTCTGCGTGAGCGAGCCGCCGCGCACCGGCGAGCCGCTGGAGATCATCTGGGACCGCCCGGTGGGGCGGGTCCTGCGCGCGGACGACTCGGTCGAGGTCCTCTCCGCCGGCCGCCGACTGCGGGTCCGTGTCACTCCGGGGATGGTATGTACGACCCACCGTTGTGAGGTGGCTCTCAGCTGACGGCTTTGTACGACCCCTACAACGCGCACGCCCTCTGACCAGTCGGAAGGGCTGCATGCCGCCATGGTTCTGTTCAGGGGTACCAGGAAATGGGTCCGGAGACTGTACGGAGTCAACGGCTCGCTTTCCTTGGTGTCCTTCGTAAGGTCGCTACATGACCGTTTTGGAAGAGGCACCGGGTGAGCCGATCGACGCACGCGGGCGGACCGCCGAGCTGCACGAGATCCGTGCGCAGGCGCTGGCCGGCCCGAGCGAGAAGGCGACCGCGGCGCAGCACGCCAAGGGCAAGCTGACCGCCCGGGAGCGGATCGAGCTGCTGCTGGACCCGGGCACCTTCCGGGAGGTCGAGCAGCTGCGCCGGCACCGGGCGGTCGGGTTCGGCCTGGAGGCCAAGAAGCCGTACACCGACGGTGTCATCACCGGCTGGGGCACGGTGGAGGGCCGTACGGTCTTCGTCTACGCCCATGACTTCCGCATCTTCGGCGGCGCGCTGGGCGAGGCCCACGCCACGAAGATCCACAAGATCATGGACATGGCCATCGCGGCCGGTGCGCCGCTGGTCTCCCTGAACGACGGCGCCGGCGCCCGTATCCAGGAGGGCGTCTCGGCGCTCGCCGGCTACGGCGGCATCTTCCAGCGCAACACCAAGGCGAGCGGGGTCATCCCGCAGATCTCGGTGATGCTCGGCCCGTGCGCGGGCGGCGCGGCGTACAGCCCCGCCCTGACGGACTTCGTCTTCATGGTCCGCGAGACCTCGCAGATGTTCATCACCGGCCCGGACGTGGTCAAGGCGGTGACGGGCGAGGAGATCACCCAGAACGGCCTGGGCGGCGCGGACGTGCACGCTGAGACCTCCGGTGTCTGCCACTTCGCGTACGACGACGAGGAGACGTGCATCGCCGAGGTGCGCTACCTGTTGTCGTTGCTGCCCCAGAACAACCGTGAGAACCCGCCCCGGGTGGAGTCCTCGGACGCGCCGGACCGCCGCAGCGAGGTGCTGCTGGACCTGGTCCCGGCCGACGGCAACCGGCCGTACGACATGGCCAAGGTCATCGAGGAGATCGTCGACGACGGCGAGTACCTGGAGGTCCACGAGCGCTGGGCGCGGAACATCATCTGCGCGCTGGCCCGCCTGGACGGTCAGGTGGTGGGCATCGTGGCCAACCAGCCGCAGTCCCTCGCCGGCGTCCTGGACATCGAGGCGTCGGAAAAAGCTGCGCGCTTTGTCCAGATGTGTGACGCTTTTAACATCCCGATCGTCACTTTCCTGGACGTCCCCGGGTTCCTCCCGGGCGTCGACCAGGAACACGGCGGCATCATCCGGCACGGCGCGAAGCTCCTCTACGCCTACTGCAACGCGACCGTGCCGAGGATCTCGCTGATCCTGCGCAAGGCGTACGGCGGTGCGTACATCGTCATGGACAGCCAGTCCATCGGTGCCGACCTCACCTATGCCTGGCCGACGAACGAGATCGCCGTGATGGGCGCGGAGGGTGCGGCCAACGTCATCTTCCGCCGGCAGATCGCCGAGGCCGAGGACCCCGAGGCCATGCGGGCCCGCATGGTCAAGGAGTACAAGTCCGAGCTCATGCACCCGTACTACGCGGCCGAGCGTGGCCTGGTGGACGACGTGATCGACCCCGCGGAGACCCGCGAGGTCCTCGTCCGCTCCCTGGCGATGCTCCAGACCAAGCACGCCGACCTGCCGTCCCGCAAGCACGGCAACCCCCCGCAGTAACCCAGCGGATCCTTCGCGGTACCCCCGCGGAAACCTCAGCCACGGAGACTGACACCCATGAACCTCCCTGATATTCGCGTCGAGAAGGGTCACGCCGAGCCCGAGGAAGTCGCGGCCATCACGGCGATCCTCCTGGCCCGCGCCGCCGCCCAGCCGGCCGACACCACCCCGGCCCACCGGGGCCGCGCCAAGGCCGGCTGGCGCCGCCTGGAGCGCGAGCCCGGCTTCCGCGCCCCGCACAGCTGGCGCTGAGCCCCACAGAGCCCAACACGGCCCCGTCCTCCCCCCTGTCGGGAGGGCGGGGCCGTCGGCATGATGAGGGGCCGTGCGGAAGTCACCTGGGGGCGGCATGGGGGAGTGGGCGGAGCTCGAGGAACGGGTGGCCGTGATCGACGCGTGTGTCGAGCCGATCGCCCGTCGGCCGGTGGACATCACCGACCCCGACTGGGTACGGAAGATGCGCGAGGGGCCCGACCCGTTGGACGAGGCGGGCGTGCGGGCGGAGGCGGAGGCCGCGCTGCGGGACCTCATCGATCGCTACGAGCGCGGGGGAGAGCCGGAACGGGCCGCCGTACGGGCCCTGTTGAGCCGCCGCACGTCATTCCGCTGGGCCGTGGCCCCGCCCTTCGCGCCCACACCCGAGGGTTTCCGGACGCGTCTGCTGTGGATGTCCGCCGTCGACCAGGGCAACGACACCCGGGACGAGTTGCTGACACTGCACGACCTCTGCGCGCGGGCCCACGAGTCCGGCGTCGAGCTGGGGCCGATCCTGCGGGAGGTCGCCGAACTGTCCAGCGCCCAGGACAAGTACGGGATGGGATCCATGCGGGACATCCTGCGAGCCGCCGCCGGGACGTGACGCGAAACGGCCCCGGCCGCCTCCCGAAGGAAGCGGCCGGGGCCGAAACGCGTGCGAACTGCCGCAGGCGCCGCGTACTACCGCAGGCGCGCCATCAGCGCATGCTCCACCAGCGTGATCAGCGCCGACTTGGCGTCCGCGCGGTGGCGGGCGTCCGTCGTG
This sequence comes from Streptomyces shaanxiensis, assembly GCF_039537145.1. Classification (NCBI taxonomy): domain Bacteria; kingdom Bacillati; phylum Actinomycetota; class Actinomycetes; order Kitasatosporales; family Streptomycetaceae; genus Streptomyces; species Streptomyces shaanxiensis. The sequence continues at coordinate 256,064 of NZ_BAAAZY010000019.1, read as the reverse complement.
ATGATCGGGGTGTCGGGGCCGATCTGGAGGGCCTCGCGGACCTCGTCCGGGTTGTACGGCTGGTTGCCGTCGAAGCCGTTGAGGGCGATGACGAACGGGAGACCCGAGTTCTCGAAGTAGTCGACCGCGGGGAAGCAGTCGGCGAGACGGCGGGTGTCCACCAGGACGATCGCGCCGATCGCGCCGCGCACCAGGTCGTCCCACATGAACCAGAAACGGTCCTGACCGGGGGTGCCGAACAGGTACAGGATCAGGTCCTGGTCCAGGGTGATACGGCCGAAGTCCATGGCCACCGTGGTGGTGGTCTTGTCCCCGGTGTGGGTGAGGTCGTCGATGCCCGCCGAAGCGGAAGTCATCACGGCCTCTGTGCGCAGCGGGTTGATCTCCGAGACGGCGCCGACGAACGTGGTCTTGCCCACGCCGAAGCCGCCCGCCACCACGATCTTCGCGGAGGTGGTGGAGCGGGAAGGACCGCCGCTAGAGCTTGCGAAGTCCACTGAGCACCCTTTCGAGCAGTGTCACGTCTGGCTGGCCGCCGGCGTTCTCGTCGCCGCCGGGCTGATGGATGGCGACCAGTCCCGCCTCCGCCAAGTCGGCGACGAGGATCCTGGCCACGCCGAGAGGGATCGTCAGCAGGGCCGAGACCTCGGCGACCGACTTGATCTCACGGCAGAGGTTGCAGATCCGCTGATGCTCGGGCAGCTGGCCCTGCATCTGGTGCGGCTGCGCGGTGGTGTGCACCAGCGCCTCGATGGCGAGCTGGTAGCGCGGGCGCGTCCGGCCGCCGGTCATGGCGTACGGACGCACCAGGGGGTTGTTCGACGCCCCGGCGGGCGCCGGCTCGGGGGCGCGTCGCTGCGGCTGTACCGGCTGGATGCGCGGTGCCGGCGGCTGGTCGTACGGCGAGGGCCCGGGGCCCTGCGGGGCGTACGGCTGACGCTGGCTCGGCTGGGAGGGGAAGTTGTACCGGTTCTGGGAACCGTCGCCGTGCCCCTGGGCAGGGCCGTACGACCAGTTGCCCGATGACGAACCGTCTGGGGGTGTTGCCACTTTCTCTCCTCCTCCGACTGTGCCTGGCACCCATCATGTGGAGCCGCGTCCCGAAACCTTACGGCTACGGGACGCCAAAACGCACCGACTGTCTGTTAGTTGAGCAGGCTGCCCTGGAGCTCGGCACGCAGATCCGGCGTGAGGACCGTACCGGCACGGTCGACCAGAAGCGCCATCTCGTACCCAATGAGGCCGATGTCCGCCTCCGGATGTGCGAGGACCGCGAGTGACGAACCGTCGGAGATGGACATGATGAACAGGAATCCCCGCTCCATCTCCACAACCGTCTGGTTCACGCTGCCACCCTCGAAGATGCGGGAGGCGCCTGCCGTCAGAGACGTCAGACCGGAGGCGACGGCCGCGAGCTGGTCGGCGCGGTCGCGGGGGAAGCCTTCGGACATCGCCAGAAGGAGTCCGTCGGCGGAGACCACCACCGTGTGCGACACCCCGGGGGTGTTGTCCACGAAGTTGGTGATCAACCAGTTCAGGTTCTGTGCCGCCTGGCTCATCGGGCTCACACTAACGCTCCTGGTTGTAGGTGCTGTCAGGACCGAAGCCCTGGCCGTTCGTTTCACTTCCCGCACTGCGACCCCGCTGGACACCCCGGCGCAGGTTGCTCAGCCTGCCCCGGACGTCCTCGGGAGCGCGGGAGACCTGTGGGCCGCCCTGTGGGGTGGCTTCGGCGGCTCCCTGGACCAGGTTGGCCTTGGGTACCCGCCGCGGCAGGCCGGAGGAGGTGACCCCGCCCGCCTTGGGCTTCCGGAGCTGCGAGGCCTGCTGCCAGCGCTCGTCGTTCTGCGAACGCCAGCTGTCGCCGTTGCTCTCCGGCGTGGGGGCCGGCGCTTCCTGTCGCACGGGCCGTGCGCCGTTGGCACCGCTCGCGGTGGAACCGCGGCGCGGAAGCCCGGCGTCGGTCATCGCGTGGGGGGCGGCGGGAGCCGGTCCCGGACGGTCGAAGCCTACGCGGTCGCGCTCGTTCGCGTCATCGGCCTGCGTGGATTCCGTTTCCGGAGCGTAACCGTCCGAGTAGCCGTTGCGGTAGCCGTTGGACTGCGGCCAGTCGTCCTGGTGACGCCGCTGCTCGAAGGCAGGGAAGGTCTCCGGGGCGGACGGGCTCGCGGCCGCGGGCTCCTCGCGGGTCGGCTCCGGATACGCGGGCTCGGGGTAGCCGCTGCCCGACGCGAAGGTGTCGTTGCGCGGCAGGCCGCCGTTCGGCGCGAAGTACGGGTCGTCGTACGACTGCCGCTGAGGCTCGTCGTACGCGGCCCGCTGAGGCTCCTCGTACGCCGCCTGCTGCTCCTCGTACGGCGTCTGCCGCTGCTCCTCGTACGCCTGCTGCTGGTCGTAGCCGCCGGGCTGCTCGGGGAAGCCCCCTCGGCCGTCGTAGCCGGGCTGACCGGTGAACTCGTCGTACGCGGGTGCCTCGGCAGAGGCCTCCGGACCGTGCGCCTGGGCCTCCAGGGCCGCCCGGCGCTCCTCACGCATCAGGGAGCGGCCGACGGGGTCCAGCTCGCGGATGTCGTCCGGGACCTCGGTGTAGCGGCTGTCGTCGAAGCCGAGCTCGGCGGCCGTACGCAGCGGCTGCTGGTTGAAGTTCTCACCCTGGAAGGCCTGCTCCGGGATGATCTGCGAGACGGTGAACTCGTCCTGGGACGGCTGCTGTTCGCCGCCACCGCCGTGCGTGATCGCGTCCGGCAGCATGACCAGCGAGGTGGTGCCCGCCTGCTCGCCGGAGGGGCGGAGCTGGACGCGGATGCCGTGCCGGTCGGACAGCCGGCCGACCACGAACAGGCCCATGCGCTGCGAGATCGCGGCGTCCACCGTCGGCGGGTTGGCCAGCTTGTGGTTGATGTCGGCGAAGTCCTCGGCGGTGAGGCCGATGCCCTTGTCGTGGATCTCGATCATGACCCGACCGTCGGGGAGACGGGTGGCGGTGACACGAACCTTGGTCTGCGGGGAGGAGAACGTCGTCGCGTTCTCCAGCAGCTCGGCGAGCAGGTGCACGAGGTCGGTCACGGCGCGGCCGTGGATCTCGGCCTCCGGGACGCCGGAGAGCTCGATGCGCTCGTACTGCTCCACCTCGGAGGAGGCGGCGCGCAGCACGTCGACCAGCGGGACCGGCTGGTCCCAGCGGCGGCCGGGCTCCTCGCCGGCGAGGACCAGGAGGTTCTCGCCGTTGCGGCGCATACGGGTCGCGAGGTGGTCCAGGCGGAAGAGGTTCTCCAGCTGGTCCGGGTCGGCCTCGTTGTTCTCCAGGTCGGTGATCAGGGTCAGCTGGCCCTCGATCAGCGACTGGTTGCGGCGCGACAGGTTGGTGAAGATCGCGTTGATGTTGCCCCGCAGCAGGGCCTGCTCGGCGGCGAGCCGGACGGCCTCGCGGTGGACCTGGTCGAAGGCGCGGGCGACTTCGCCGATCTCGTCCCGGGTGTTGATCGGGATGGGTGCGACGCGGGTGTCCACGCGGCCGGGGTCGGTGCGCGAGAGCTGGTCGACCAGCATCGGCAGGCGCTGCTCGGCGATACCGAAGGCGGCGTTGCGCAGCTGGCGCATCGAGCGGGACATCTGGCGGGCCACCATGCCGGCCAGGATGAACGCGGCGAGCAGGGCGACCACGACGGCGGCACCGGTGATCAGCGCGTCGCGCTTGGCGTCGTCGGCGATGCCGGCGGCCTCGTTCACCGCGGTGTCGGCCAGGTCGGACTCGATCTGGCGGTAGGCGTTGAACTTGAGGGTGTTGACCGCCCACCAGTTCTCGGCGGTGACGCCCAGCTGGGCGATCTTGGTGCGCTCGCTGGTGTCCGTGGACTGCATGGAGGCGATGGCCTTGACCATGTCCTCGGTCTTGGCCGGCGGCTGTACGTAGTCCGGGTTCTTCTGCTTGGCCGCCTTGGCCATGGCCGCGCCCTCGGCGAGGATCTCCTTCTTGGCGTCCTCGAGCTTCTGCGCGTCGGCCTCGGTGCCACCGCCGATGTACTCCTCGACGGCGATGCCCTCGAGGTAGGCGTACGAGGTCAGGGCGACCCGCTGGCTGGCGAAGCTGCTCGCCGACGGGCCGGGCTTGACCAGCAGGTGCATGCCGATGGAGCGCTGCAGCGACAGCGCCGCCTTGGTCAGCTCGATCGCGTAGACGGTACGGCCGTAGGAGGTGATGTTGCCGGTGCCCAGGCCGAGCTCGTTGGCGAACTCCGTCAGGGGGTGTGCGACCTCGACGTAGCCCTCTTCGGTCTGCACACCGGTCAGCTTGCTGCCGTAGGCCTGCGCGCGCAGCTCCGCGAGGCCCGGCTCGACGTCGCGGAACAGCCTCAGGCGGCGCTCCAGGCCTGCCTTCTGCGGCATGTTCTGCGCGGCCTCGTCGAACTCGTCCGCCGCGTCGTCCGTGTTGTCACGGGCCGCGGTGACCGTCTTGTCGTCCTCGCCCTTGCCCTGCAGCAGCGGGGCGGCGGTCACGTCACGTTCGTTGTAGAGGGCGTCGGCGTAGTTCAGCGAGGCTCGCACCAGACGCGCGGTGTTCTCCGCGTCCTCGGCCTCCTGCCAGGTGTCGATCGAGCTCTTCACCTGGAAGCCGCCCATGACGAGGCCGACGAGCACGGGTATGAGCAGGATCGCGTTCAGCCGGGTCGGCACGCGCCAGTTGCGCGGGGAGAGACGGCCACCGCTGGGTGCCGGCGTGGCCGCTGGTTCTGATCCGGGCACAGGGACAGGCGCCGCTCCGCGCGGCGGCGGGGTGAAGTTGCCCCGGGCCGACGGCTCGGGACTGTTCTTGCTTCGCCTCACTCGACCAACAACCTTCCGGCGGGGTCGGCACCCTTACGTTGTGCCGCAGTGTCTCAGAGCCCAGTTCACCATTGAGTACGCAGTACTGCTGAGTACGTCTTTGACTATTGGGCAGTTCAGGCATTCCAGCACGTCGGCCTGCGCTCTTCCAAACAGTGGAAGCGGCGGATTCGAAGTGATGTAAGCCCCAGATAAAACGGTCATAAAGAGCGAGCCCCGCCAAAAGACGGGGCTTTTGTCGCGTAGCGAGACCGCTCGACCGCGACGAGTGGCCGTACCACCCGATTCCTCTGCCGAAACGTTATGAACAACGAAGCCGACCGTGTCAAAGGCCACAGCCGGCTCCGGTACAACTACGACAACTGCCGTATGACGCGGCCGACTTGATCTACCGCAGCCGTGCCATCAGCGCGTGCTCCACCAGCGTGATCAGCGCACTCTTGGCATCGGCCCGGTGCCGGGCGTCCGTCGTGATGATCGGCGCGTCCGGGCCGATCTGCAGCGCCTCGCGCACCTCGTCCGGCGTGTAGGGCTGGTGCCCGTCGAAGCCGTTGAGGGCGATGACGAAGGGAAGCCCGCTGTTCTCGAAGTAGTCGACCGCGGGGAAGCAGTCGGCGAGACGGCGGGTGTCGACCAGGACGACGGCACCGATGGCACCGCGCACCAGATCGTCCCACATGAACCAGAAGCGGTCCTGGCCCGGCGTACCGAAGAGGTACAGGATCAGGTCCTGGTCCAGGGTGATACGACCGAAGTCCATGGCCACCGTGGTGGTGGTCTTGTCCCCGGTGTGCGTGAGGTCGTCGATGCCCGCGCTCGCGGACGTCATCACGGCCTCGGTGCGCAGCGGGTTGATCTCCGAGACCGCGCCCACGAACGTGGTCTTGCCCACGCCGAAGCCACCCGCCACCACGATCTTCGCGGAGGTGGTCGCCCGGCCTGGTTCAGAGCTTGCGAAGTCCACTGAGCACCCTTTCGAGCAGCGTCACATCCGGAGCGCCGCCGTTGTTCTCGTCGCCGCCCGGCTGGTGGATGGCGACCAGGCCGGCCTCAGCGAGGTCGGCGACGAGGATCCTGGCCACGCCCAGCGGCATGGACAGCAGTGCGGAGACCTCGGCCACCGACTTCACCTCACGGCACAGGTGGCAGATGCGCTGGTGCTCCGGAAGGAGCCCCATGAGCGCTGCCGGGTCGGCCGTGGTGCTGATCAGCGCCTCGATGGCGAGCTGGTAGCGCGGCCGGGTCCGGCCGCCGGTCATCGCGTACGGACGTACCAGCGGCTGGTCGCCCTCATCCTCGTACGGCTCCGCGTACGGATCATGAGAGGCGGTGGGCGGGGTCATGAATCCTCCGGGCGGGGACAGCAAGTCGGTCAGTCAAGCCGTCTGGGTGGGGGCCAGTGCGGGGATTGTGGCGGCCGGACGGTGATTTGGTGAGACGGGTGGATCCGGGGCTGATCAGTGGAGCAGACTGCCTTGGAGTTCGGCGCGCAGGTCGGGCGTGAGTACGGCGCCCGCGCGGTCGACCAGCAGCGCCATCTCGTAGCCGACGAGGCCGATGTCGCATTCGGGGTGTGCCAGGACGGCGATGGACGAACCTTCCGATACGGACATGAGGAAGAGGAATCCCCGCTCCATCTCGACGACGGTCTGTGCCACGGTGCCGCCGTCGAAGATCCGGGACGCCCCCGCGGTCAGCGAGGTCAGACCCGACGCGACGGCCGCCAGCTGGTCGGCACGGTCGCGCGGGAAGCCCTCTGACATCGCCAACAGGAGACCGTCGGCGGACACGACGACGGTGTGGGACACCCCTGGGGTGTTGTCCACGAAGTTGGTGATCAACCAGTTGAGGTTCTGTGCCGCTTGGCTCATCTGGCTCAACTAACGCTCCTGCTGGTGAGTGGGGCTCGGGAAGCTGCCCGTCTGGCCGGTGCCGGCCTGACGACCTTGTGCGATACCCCGACGGAGATTGGTCAGCCGGCCGCGTACGTCATCAGGCGCACGCGAGACCGCCGGACCGCTTTGGTGCTGTTGCTGCTGAGCCGTACCCGGGACGAGGTTCGCCCTGGGTACCCGGCGCGGCAGGCCGGAGGTGGTGACACCGCCCGCGGCCGGCTGCCGGACGCGCTCTGCCTGCCGGACGAGGTCGTCGTTCGGCGAGCTGCGCCACGCGGTCGTCGGCGCGGGGGGCTGGGAGGGAGCCGCAGGGGCCTGCGGCTGCTGCTGCGGAGCGGAGGCCGGCGCGGCCGGGACAGAGCCGTTGGTGCCGGGCTGGCGTCCCTGGCCCTGCTGGCTGCCGTGGAACCAGTTGGTCTCCAGCGTGTCGTACAGCGGGGTACGACCGTCGCCGGGGCCCGTCGCGGGCGGCAGTGCCTCGGGCTCCTGGCGGGCGGGCCGCTGCTGCGGGCGCGCCGGGGCCGGGGGCTGCGGGGCACCGAAGCCGGAATTGCCGCCGTACGTGCCGTTGGCCTGGGGCCGCTCGAACTGCCCGGTGGACTCGGGGTTCTGGCGACCGGGCAGGGCGTGCTGGCCCGTCGAGCTGCCGTCGTAGGCCTGCGGTGCGGCGAACTGACCCGTCTGCGACGAGTTGTTCTGCCCGCCCGGGGCGCCGAAGACGTCGGGGCGGACGAACTGACCCGTGTTCTGCTGTCCGCTCCCACCGGCGGGGGGGAACTCCGGGGCCGAGCCCGGGCCCTGGCGGCCGTCGAGGCGCGGGAGCGCCGGGATCTCCGTCGCCGAGGCAGGGCCCTGACGGTCGTCGATCCGCGGCATCCGGGAGGTCTGTGCGGGGTCCTCGTCGTGCCCGCGCGGGGTGTCGAGCGAGGCGCGCGGCACCGGCGGCTGGGCGTTCTCGTCGCTCCAGCTGGGCGTGCGCTGCTGGTTGCCGCCCGGCAGCTCGGCCCGCGCACCACCGCGCGGCGGCAGCTGCGGCCGACGGCCACGACGGCCCTTCTCGGCACCGGCGGACGGGGAGGCGGACGGCGGGGACGCGGGTCCCTGCGGCCGGGACTGGTCGCGGCCGGCGGAGCCGCCACGGGAGCCGCCGAAGGGGTCCTGACCGGAACCGAAGGCATCCTGCCCCGACCCGAAGGCGCCCTGGCCCGGCCCGAACGGGTCCTGACCGGTACCCGCGGCCTGGAGCCCCTGCGGAGCACCCGGAGCCTGGCCACCGAACCCGGCGCCCGCACCGGCCGGCGGTCGGCCCTGCGAGGGCGCGCCCGGACCCTGCGGTCCGCGCGGGGCGCCCGGTCCACCGGGAAGTCCGCCACCGTCACGCCCGGGAAGCGCGGCCCGCGGTCCCTGACCGGCGCCGAGCAGGCCGCCGGACGCACCGGAGCCGGCACCGAGGGCACCGCCACCCGGCGCACCCGCGCCGAGGGCACCGCCACCGGCCTGGGCCTGGCGACGGGCGGCAGCCGCACCGGCGGCGGCCTGCGCCGCGGCCGGACCACCGGAGCCACCGGGACCGCCCTGACCGGGCTTGCCCGGAGCGGGCTTCTTGCCGCCCTGGGCGACGTCGACGGGGAGCATGACCAGCGCGGTCGTACCGCCGGAGTCGGACGGGCGCAGCTGGATGCGGATGCCGTGCCGCTGCGACAGACGACCGACCACGAAGAGGCCCATGCGGCGGGAGACGGAGACGTCCACGGTGGGCGGCGAGGCGAGCCGCTCGTTGATCGCGGCGAGGTCTTCGGGGGAGAGGCCGATGCCGGTGTCGTGGATCTCGATCAGGACGCGGCCGTCGGGCAGCGCGTGACCGGTGACCTTGACCTTGGTCTGCGGGGAGGAGAACGACGTCGCGTTCTCCAGGAGCTCGGCGAGCAGGTGCACGAGGTCGTTGACCACGCGGCCGGCCACTTCGGTGGTCGGCACGGAGGCCAGCTCGATGCGCTCGTACTGCTCCACCTCGGACGCGGCGGCACGGAGCACGTCGACCAGCGGGACCGGGCGGGTCCAGCGTCGGCCGGGCTCCTCACCCGCGAGGACGAGGAGGTTCTCACCGTTACGGCGCATGCGCGTCGCGAGGTGGTCGAGCTTGAACAGCGAGGACAGCTGGTCCGGGTCGGCCTCGCGGGACTCCAGTTCGGAGATGAGCGAGAGCTGACGCTGGATGAGGCCCTGGGAGCGGCGCGAGAGGTTGGTGAACATCGCGTTGACGTTGCCCCGCAGCAGGGCCTGCTCGGCGGCGAGGCGGACCGCCTCGCGGTGCACGTCGTCGAAGGCCGCGGCCACCTGGCCGATCTCGTCCCGGGAGTGCACACCGACCGACTCGACGGAGGTGTCGACGTCCTGCGGGTCCGACTCCGACAGCTGCTTGACCAGCTCGGGCAGACGGTCCTGGGCGACCTTGGTGGCGGTCTCCTCCAGGCGGCGCAGCGAGCGGATCATGGACCGGGCGACGACGAAGGCGCCGACCAGCGAGACACCGAGCACGAGCAGGATCAGCGCACCGGAGATGATCGCCTCGCGCTCCGACTCGTTGCGCAGCTCGCGGGCCTTCTGCTCCATGTCCTCCAGCAGCGTCGTCTCGATGGCGCGCATCTGCTGGATCTTGGTGGTGCTGTCGTCCACCCAGTCCCGGTACGACCGCTTGTCCAGCGACTGCAGACCGTTCGCGGAGGACAGGGCCCGGCTGGCGTAGGTGTCGCTGGCCTCGATCGTCGCGTTGTTGTCCTCGATGGAGCGCAGCAGGCCGGCGGCGGCCTGGGTGCCGTAGATGCTCCGGAAGCTCTTCAGCTCGGACCGCTGGCTGGTCAGCGCCGACTCGGCGTACAGCCGGTCGTTCTCGGACAGGTCGCCGAAGGAGTCGTTGTTCGCGGGCAGTGCCGCGGCGAGGACCGCGCGCTGGATGGACGCGTACTCCTTGGCGGTGGAGAAGGCCGCCAGGGCACGCGTGCTCTGGATCATCTCCGGGTTACTGGTCGCCTCGGCCATGTCCTGGGAGAGGCCCAGCAGGTTGGTGATCAGACGGTGATAGGCCTCCACCGTCTGTGTGGAGTTCTTCTTGGCCTCGTAGGCGGTGTTGCGGATCTTCGCGATGTCGTTCAGGTCCCCGACGAGCTGGACCAGGTTGTCGCGAACGCCCCTGAGGTTGCCGTCCGTGGCGTTGTTGTCGATCTCCTCGGACGCCTCGATGAAGCTGTCCGTGGCGCGGTCCGTCTTGTCGCGGTAGCCCTTGACCGTGTAGTCGGTCGCCTTGCCGCCGTGCGCGAGCGGACCGGCGGACTGGTCGCGCTCCTCCTGGAGCGCCGCGGCCAGCTCGGTGGCCCGCTTGGTCATGTCCGTCAGCAGCTTCATGTTCTCGAGCTGCTGAATGTCGTCCATGTTGTCGCTGATACGCAGCGCGCCCAGCGAGGTGGCGGCGACCACGGGGAGGGTCAGCAGCGCCACCAGACGGGTGGAGATGCGCCAGTTGCGCAGGGCTATTCGCGCGCCGGGGCCCGGGGTGCCCTTCGGCGGCTTCTTCGTCGGTGGCGCGGGGGGAGTCGCCGCCCCCGAGGACGCCGACACGGCCGGACGCCCGGAGCGGTCACCGCCGTCGACCGACGGTGCCGGGCCCGGGTTCTGGGCGTGCTGGGGCGAGGGACCTCGGTCGGTCCCGCCGTGCTCCGGCTCCGCCGAAGCGCTGCCATCCCTCTTGAAACGTCCCTGCACTAGCGTCGCAACCTCTGGACCAGGCGCCCCTCCGCGTGAGCGGACGGACACGGTGTCGGCGTATGGGGGAGCATCCTGAACAAGCTCCCTGATGGTCGTGAGTGACCGGCGCTGGCTCCCCCTTCTCGCCGCCACTCGGCGCGTCGGTGCGCCCCTTGTGCGCCGGCTCGATCCTGCGGCGGTCCGTGGAATTCCAGCACAGTGCAGGATCTCCAACAAGGCCCGTAGGTCGAGCCGTGACATACGTGACGCCACGTGAGGGCGAGATTACCTGCCGTAGAAACTTATCCCACCCAAAACGGACCAATGCCCGCGATCCTCTTACGCGCGGGAGGTGTCCCAGTCGCCATGATCAGGAGCGGAATGATGGCTTCAGGGGGCGAATGTCCGTTTCGTCAGGGTGGAGTGCGAGCCCGAATTGACCGGTTTGTACGTGCTCTCGTGAGCAAACTCACATACAGATCAGGGGGGCCCGGTGACTTCCCCGGGGAATCGGATGTTTAGCCTGACGCTTTACAAGAGGGAAGCTTCTGCCAACCCGCGCCAGGCCGCAGGCCGTCCCCAGCCACGCCCCGGCGCTCCGTCACGACAGGACTCGGTACAACCGTGAAGACGACGACGATGTTCCGCACGATAGCCAACCCGCGGCGCACGACGCTGGCGCACCTCGAGGACGCCGACGAACTGCAGACCCCGCAGCAGCCGGAGCACTCCGTCGACCTCCCCGCCCAGACCGCGAACCCCAAGCGCACCATCCTCGACAAGATCCCCGTCACCGCCGCCCAGTAGTACGCGCGGCGCGCCGCCGATCGTTCAATCACATACGAACTTTGGGCGGTTCGGTACGACGGTCAGGGCGCCCGCGGTAATGCGCGAGGCGCCCACCCCTCCCCGCGTTAGCCTGGAGCGTCAGACTCCAGCCGGCTCAAGTGAGGGGCGCAGCATCCCGTGCGCATCGCCAGATTCTCCATCGACGGGAACGTCGCCTTCGGCGCGGTCGAGGGCGACAGGCCGGACGAGCTCGTCCTCGACATCATCAAGGGCATCCCGTTCGCGGACTTCGAGCTCTCCGGTACGAAGGTGCCGCTGAGCAAGGTCAGGCTGCTGCCGCCGGTGCTCCCCAACAAGGTCGTGGCCTTCGGCCGCAACTACGCCGAGCACGCGCGGGAACTCGGCAACGAGGTGCCCGACGCCCCGTTCGCCTTCTTCAAGCCGTCCACCGCGGTGATCGGCCCCGGCGACGAGATCCAGTACCCGTCCTTCACCGAGGACCTCCACCACGAGGCCGAACTGGCCGTCGTCATCGGCCGTATGTGCCGCGAGGTCCCGCGCGAGCGCGTCAAGGACGTGATCTTCGGCTTCACCTGCGCCAACGACATCACCGCCCGTGACGTCCAGAAGCGCGAGAAGCAGTGGGCCCGGGCCAAGGGCTTCGACACCTCCTGCCCGCTGGGCCCCTGGGTGGAGACGGACCTGGACGTCGAGACCGCGTCCGACCTGACGATCCAGCTCACGGTCAACGGCGAACAGCGCCAGCTCGGCCGTACCAGCGAGATGATCCACTCCATCGAGGACCTGATCGTCAACATCTCCGAGGCCATGACGCTGCTCCCCGGCGACGTGATCCTCACGGGCACCCCGGCAGGCGTCGGGGCCCTCAACGTCGGCGACGAGGTCGCCGTCACCATCGAAGGCATCGGCACTCTCACCAACAAGGTTGTCAAGCGTGGCTAGCGCACCCGGCTCCCCCGTTCGCGTCCGTTTCTGTCCCTCGCCCACCGGTAACCCCCACGTGGGCCTGGTCCGCACCGCCCTGTTCAACTGGGCGTTCGCCAAGCACCACCAGGGCACCCTGGTCTTCCGTATCGAGGACACCGACGCGGCCCGCGACTCGGAGGAGTCGTACAACCAGCTTCTCGACTCCATGCGCTGGCTCGGCTTCGACTGGGACGAGGGCCCCGAGATCGGCGGCCCGCACGCGCCGTACCGCCAGTCGCAGCGGATGGACCTCTACAAGGAGGTCGCGCAGAAGCTGCTGGACGGCGGCCACGCCTACCGCTGCTACTGCTCCCAGGAGGAGCTGGACACCCGCCGCGAGGCCGCCCGCGCCGCCGGCAAGCCGTCCGGTTACGACGGCCACTGCCGCGAGCTGACCGAGGCGCAGGTCACGGAGTACACGGCCCAGGGCCGCGAGCCGATCGTCCGCTTCCGCATGCCCGACGAGACGATCACCTTCACCGACCTGGTCCGCGGCGAGCTGACGTTCACGCCGGAGAACGTGCCCGACTACGGCATCGTCCGCGCGAACGGCGCCCCGTTGTACACCCTCGTCAACCCCGTCGACGACGCCCTGATGGAGATCACCCACGTCCTGCGCGGCGAGGACCTGCTCTCCTCGACGCCCCGTCAGATCGCCCTGTACAAGGCGCTGATGGAGCTGGGCATCGCCAAGCGGATCCCGTCCTTCGGCCACCTGCCGTACGTCATGGGCGAGGGCAACAAGAAGCTGTCGAAGCGCGACCCGCAGTCGTCGCTGAACCTCTACCGCGAGCGCGGCTTCCTGCCGGAGGGTCTGCTCAACTACCTCTCCCTCCTCGGCTGGTCGCTCTCCGCCGACCAGGACATCTTCACGACGGACGAGATGGTCGCGGCCTTCGACATCGCCGACGTGCAGCCCAACCCGGCCCGCTTCGACCTGAAGAAGTGCGAGTCGATCAACGGCGACCACATCCGCCTGCTGGATGTGAAGGACTTCACCGAGCGCTGCCGCCCGTGGCTCCAGGCCCCGTTCGCCCCCTGGGCCCCCGAGGCCTTCGACGAGGTGAAGTGGCAGGCGATCGCCCCGCACGCCCAGACCCGTCTGAAGGTCCTGTCGGAGATCACGGACAACGTCGACTTCCTCTTCCTCGCCGAGCCCGTCTTCGACGAGCCGTCCTGGGCGAAGGCGATGAAGGAGGGCAGCGACGCCCTCCTGCGCACCGCCCGCGAGAAGCTCGAGGCCGCCGACTGGACCTCCCCGGAGTCCCTGAAGGAGGCCGTCCTGGCCGCCGGCGAGGCCCACGGCCTCAAGCTCGGCAAGGCCCAGGCCCCGGTCCGCGTCGCCGTCACCGGCCGCACGGTCGGCCTGCCGCTCTTCGAGTCCCTGGAGGTCCTGGGCAAGGAGACGACCCTGGCCCGGATCGACGCGGCGCTGGCGAAGCTGGCGGCGTGACACCGACGCACAGGTGAGGGGCGGCACCCGGACAACCGGGTGCCGCCCCTTCGGCGTTGCGCAGACCCCGACCGGCAGACGCACCGCCGTACCCCGGGTTACCGTCGGATCATGAGCATCCGGGCCGTGGTGTGGGACGTGGACGACACCCTTTTCGACTACACCACGGCGGACCGCGTGGGCATGCGCGCACACCTGCTGGCCGAGGGCCTGCTCGACGGGTACGACAGCGTCGAGCAGGCCATCGTGCGCTGGCGGAAGATCACCGACGCCCAGTGGGCGCGGTTCTCGGCGGGGGAGGCCACCTTCCAGGGCCAGCGCCGCGACCGTGTGCGGGTGTTCCTCGGCCAGGAGCTGACCGACGCCGAGGCCGACGCCTGGTTCGAGCGCTACATCGGGCACTACGAGATCGCCTGGGCCCTCTTCCCGGACGTCCTGCCCGTCCTGGACGCCCTCGCGGCCAGCCACCGGCACGCGGTGCTCTCCAACTCCAGCATCCACGTCCAGGACCGCAAGCTGCGCGTGCTCGGTGTGCACGGCCGCTTCGAGGCCATCCTGTGCGCGGCCGAGCTGGGCGTCTCCAAGCCGGAGGCCGGTGCCTTCCACGCCGCCTGCGAGGCCCTCGACCTCGCCCCGCACCAGGTCGCCTACGTCGGCGATCACCCGGAGATCGACGGACGGGGCGCTGCCGACGCCGGGTTGCTGTCCGTCTGGATCGACCGCGACGGCGCCCGCACCAGCGATGACGCACCCGCCGGCCCGCACCGGATCGCCTCGCTCTCCGAACTCCCCGCGATCCTTGGCTCGGATACCCGTTTTGGAGCCCCGTCCACCTTCAGGTAATGTTCTTCCTGCGCCGCCGGGGAGCGGGCCGAAAGGCCGGAACCGACGGAGCAAGCTAGAACAAGAACCCCTCAGGGGCTTGCGTTCCAGTGGCCTATGGTGTAATTGGCAGCACGACTGATTCTGGTTCAGTTAGTCTTGGTTCGAGTCCAGGTAGGCCAGCTCGCAGAGCTCATCTGCAAAGCCCCCGTTGTGTAGCGGCCTAGCACGCTGCCCTCTCAAGGCAGTAGCGCCGGTTCGAATCCGGTCGGGGGTACAGATCCTTCCCGCGAGGACGGTTCGGGTAGCTCCCGCCGACCACGCGTGGACAACATCCGGCTATCGCCGGGTGGGGATCGCTAGGGCCCCCGTTGTGTAGCGGCCTAGCACGCCGCCCTCTCAAGGCGGTAGCGCCGGTTCGAATCCGGTCGGGGGTACGAACTGGTCTAAACCACATTGGTCTATGGTGTAATTGGCAGCACGACTGATTCTGGTTCAGTTAGTCTTGGTTCGAGTCCAGGTAGACCAGCTCGGATCTGCGGAAACGTTAGATCCACGCCCCCGTTGTGTAGCGGCCTAGCACGCCGCCCTCTCAAGGCGGTAGCGCCGGTTCGAATCCGGTCGGGGGTACAACAGAAGGCCCTTCGCTTCGGCGGGGGGCCTTCGTCGTGCTCGGCGACAGCTACTCGTCGAAGCCGTACCGCCGCGTCGACTCCTCCTCCTGGGCCAGCCGGTGCAGCGCCTGAAGGATCGGCTCGTTGAGGATCGCCCCCAGGATCGCGAACTCGATCCGCTCCGCCTGCGACGGGTACGTCTCCATGTTGTCCAGGTCGAGGACGGCTGTCCGGTGCATCAACTCGGCGTACGGCGCGAGGAGTTCGGCCCCGAAGCCGTAGCCGAGCCGGCGGAACGCGGCCACCGCCACCACCAGCGAGCGGTATGCGGGGGAGATGGTCGTGAGCTGCTTGGCGTTCTCCCAGCCGAGCTGGTCCAGGAGTGCGGTGACCTCCTGGTGGGCGGCCTGGACGTACTCGTCGTCCTGGTCCGGCTCCGGCACCTGCGGCAACGCCCACATCGCGGCGCCCAGGCGGATCGCGCGAGGCAGGGAGTCGTCGTCGACATGTCCCAGCACTTCCTTGACCGTCGCCACCGGCACCCGGCCGACCTGGATCATCGCGCGGATCAGTCGCAGCCGGCGCAGATGCTCCTCGTCGTACTCGGCCGTCGTCGTGTTGATCTGGCGGCCCGGCGCCAACAGCCCTTCGCGCAGGTAGTACTTGATCGTCGCGGTGGACACCCCGCTGCGCTCGCTCAGTTCGGCCAGCCGCATCTCTTGCGCCCTTCCTTGGGGAGTGCCACTATCCAAGCAGCACTCGCAAGGATAGTGACGCTATCCGACAGGGGAAACGGGGGCTCGATGTTCGCCAAGCCGGTGCCGGGTCGCACCACCGCGGACGCCGAGGGCGATGTGGTCGTCCTGCTGATCGGGATGCGCATCAACCACTTCTGGGCCGTGCATCACTGGTTGCCGGTGGCGGTGGCCATGCCGCGGATGCTGCGCGAGCTGGGGAAGGCGCCCGAGCGCGGTCTGCTCGGCCATGTCCTGCTGACGGCCTCGCCGCGGACGTACTACGTCGTCCAGTACTGGGAGTCGAAGGAGAAGCTGTACGCGTACGCACACGCGTCGGGTCTGCTCCACCGGCGGGCGTGGGCGACCTTCAACCGCAAGGAGAAGGCGGGCAGGATCCGGCAGCACGTCGGGCTGTGGCACGAGGCCTACGTCGTGCCGGAGGGGTCGTACGAGTCGATCTACGCGGACATGCCGGCGTTCGGACTCGCGGCGGCGCACGGGCAGGTGCCGCTGGAGCGGCGGGGGCGCTACGCCAAGGACCGGTTCGCGCACCGGTCGGCAAAGGAGAAGGCGGCCGAAACGGCCGGGTGACGGGGGGATCGGGGGACGGGGAGGGCCTGCCGCGGCGTTGGGGCAGGTCCTCCCCGCTGACGTCTCCCGGGGTCAGCCGGTGCGGCGCAGGGCCTCGGAGAGGCGGGAGGCGGCGTCGATGACCGCCTGGGCGTGCATACGGCCCGGGTGGCGCGTCAGGCGTTCGATGGGGCCGGAGACCGAGACGGCTGCCACCACGCGGTTCGACGGGCCGCGTACGGGCGCGGAGACGGACGCGACGCCCGGCTCGCGCTCGCCGATCGACTGGGCCCAGCCGCGGCGGCGTACGCCCGAGAGCGCCGTGGCCGTGAAGCGGGCGCCCTGCAGGCCCCGGTGCAGGCGCTCCGGCTCCTCCCAGGCCATGAGGATCTGGGCCGAGGAGCCCGCCTTCATCGTGAGCGTCGAGCCGACCGGGACCGTGTCCCGAAGGCCGGACAGGCGTTCCGCCGCGGCGACGCAGATGCGCATGTCGCCCTGGCGTCGGTAGAGCTGCGCGCTCTCGCCGGTGACGTCACGGAGGTGGGTGAGGACCGGGCCGGCCGTGGCGAGGAGACGATCCTCACCGGCCGCCGCGGCCAGTTCTGCCAGGCGAGGGCCGAGAATGAAACGACCCTGCATGTCACGCGCCACCATGCGGTGGTGTTCCAGGGCCACGGCCAGCCGGTGGGCCGTGGGTCGTGCCAGTCCGGTGGCCGAGACGAGCCCTGCGAGGGTGGCCGGACCGGACTCCAGGGCGCTCAGGACAAGGGCTGCCTTGTCCAGAACGCCGACGCCGCTACTGTTGTCCATGCAACGATACTCGCGTCTCACTCTGTGAAACGCAAGTTCAATTTTCCGTGGAACACGCCACTCTGGAAGAACGAAGGCAGAGCGGCCCGCGGACCAGAGCGGGCTTGTCGGCGGACGCCCGGAAGCAGGGGCGCGGGCGCCGGCCGCCTTCTCAAGATCTCTAGTTGGGCCGGTGGACCGTATGCCGGCCGGAGGGAAAGCGATGGGTAGGACACTCGCGGAGAAGGTCTGGGACGACCATGTCGTCCGGCGCGCCGAGGGCGAGCCCGACCTCCTCTTCATCGATCTGCACCTGCTGCACGAGGTGACCAGCCCGCAGGCCTTCGACGGCCTCCGCAAGAGCGGTCGCCAGGTGCGCCGGCTCGACCTGACCATCGCCACCGAGGACCACAACACCCCGACCCTCGACATCGACAAGCCCATCGCGGACCCGGTCTCCCGCGTCCAGCTGGAGACACTGCGCAAGAACGCCGCCGAGTTCGGTGTGCGGCTGCACCCGCTGGGCGACGTCGAGCAGGGCGTCGTGCACGTCGTCGGCCCGCAGCTGGGTCTGACCCAGCCCGGTATGACCGTGGTCTGCGGTGACTCGCACACCTCCACGCACGGCGCCTTCGGCGGTCTGGCGTTCGGCATCGGCACCTCCCAGGTCGAGCACGTGCTGGCCACCCAGACGCTGCCGCTGGTCCGCCCGAAGACCATGGCCATCACGGTCAACGGCGAACTGCCCGACGGCGTCACCGCCAAGGACCTGATCCTGGCGATCATCGCCAAGATCGGCACGGGCGGCGGCCAGGGCTATGTCCTGGAGTACCGCGGCTCCGCCATCGAGAAGCTCTCGATGGAGGCCCGGATGACCATCTGCAACATGTCGATCGAGGCCGGCGCCCGCGCGGGCATGATCGCCCCCGACCAGACCACCTTCGACTACCTCGAGGGCCGTCCGCACGCGCCCAAGGGCGAGGACTGGGACGCGGCCGTCGCGTACTGGAAGACGCTGAAGACGGACGAGGACGCCGAGTTCGACGCCGAGGTCGTGATCGAGGCCGCCGAACTGTCGCCGTTCGTCACCTGGGGCACCAACCCCGGCCAGGGTGCGCCGCTTTCGGCGTCCGTCCCCGACCCTGCTTCGTACGAAGACGCTTCGGAGCGGCTCGCCGCCGAAAAGGCCCTGGAATACATGGGGTTGGAAGCCGGTCAGCCGCTCCGCTCCATCAAGGTGGACACCGTCTTCGTAGGCTCCTGCACCAACGGACGCATCGAGGACCTGCGCGCCGCCGCCGAGCTCGTCAAGGGCCGCAAAGTCGCCGACGGCGTACGCATGCTGGTCGTCCCGGGCTCCGCGCGGGTGGGCCTGCAGGCCGTTTCCGAGGGTCTGGACGTCGTCTTCAAGGACGCCGGCGCCGAATGGCGGCACGCGGGCTGCTCGATGTGTCTGGGCATGAACCCCGACCAGCTGGCCCCGGGTGAGCGCTCCGCGTCCACCTCCAACCGCAACTTCGAGGGCCGACAGGGCAAGGGCGGTCGTACGCACCTGGTGTCGCCGCAGGTCGCGGCGGCCACCGCCGTGCTGGGCCACCTGGCCTCCCCGGCCGACCTGTCCGACGCCGAGACCCGTACGCCCGCTGGAGTCTGAGAAGTCATGGAAGCATTCACCACGCACACCGGCCGGGCCGTTCCGCTGCGCCGCTCCAACGTCGACACCGACCAGATCATCCCTGCTCACTGGCTCAAGAAGGTGACCCGGGACGGGTTCGAGGACGGGCTGTTCGAGGCCTGGCGCAAGGACTCCGAGTTCGTGCTCAACCGGCCCGAGCGCGAAGGCGCCACGGTGCTGGTCGCCGGTCCCGACTTCGGCACCGGTTCCTCCCGTGAGCACGCCGTGTGGGCGCTGCAGAACTACGGCTTCAAGGCCGTGATCTCCTCGCGCTTCGCGGACATCTTCCGCGGCAACTCGCTCAAGAACGGCCTGCTCACGGTGGTTCTGGAGCAGAAGATCGTGGACGCGCTGTGGGAGCTCACCGAGAACGACCCGCAGGCCGAGATCACGGTCGACCTGGAGGCTCGTGAGGTGCGCGCCGAGGGCATCACCGCCGCCTTCGAGCTGGACGAGAACTCCCGCTGGCGGCTGCTGAACGGCCTCGACGACATCTCGATCACCCTGCAGAACGAGGACGACATCGCCGCCTACGAGGCGAAGCGGCCGTCGTTCAAGCCGCGCACCCTCCAGGGCTGATCCGAGGCCGCCACGCAAGGCGACTTTCGGACACCGCAACACCCTCCCAGTACCCCCGATCGGCCCCGATCGGGGGTACTGCCATGTCTGCACCCGAACGGCCCCGTGCTGCTCGGCGCCGACCTCAACTGCCCATGTTACGACGGGTGTTGTCGGGGTACGCGAGTGCTGTAGCCGTGGCTTCCGCAAGTGCCCGGAAAGCCATTTGAGGCCGGAGTTGCACCCCTGGCAGGCGACAACTCGCCCCAGATGGCACAATCTGTGCATGGAACACGACGGCCAACTCGAGCTCTATGCGGCAGTCGCGGACCAACTCAAGGAAGCGCACGCAAGAGTGCGCGCACTGCAAGTCCCGGAGGGCGTACGGATGGCGCTGACCCGGAAGCTGCTGGTCATTACGGCCGCGGCCAAGCACGACGTAGCCGAAGCGACAAGGCGTCTGGAGCGGTTCATCGCGGACCTCGACGCGGGGCGATTCCCCGAAGAGGAACGCTGAACACCTTCGAGACCGTCGAGTCTGTTGCGGCACAAGGGTGATTAGCCCGTTTCGTGTTTGATTTGCGGTATATATCTGCCTAACGTGCGAAAAAGCTTGAACACTTTCGTTCTGGCGATGTCTCCGAAGGGGAAGACGTGAACAAGGCGCAGCTCGTAGAAGCGATTGCCGACAAGATGGGCGGCCGCCAGCAGGCCGCCGAGGCTGTCGACCACGTACTGGACGCGATCGTCCGCGCGGTCGTCGCTGGTGAGCGGGTCTCCGTCACCGGCTTCGGTTCGTTCGAGAAGGTCGACCGTCCGGCTCGTTACGCCCGTAACCCTCAGACCGGCGAGCGGGTTCGGGTCAAGAAGACCTCCGTTCCCCGCTTCCGCGCGGGTCAGGGCTTCAAGGACCTGGTGAGCGGCTCGAAGAAGCTCCCGCGGGGCGGCGAGGTCGCCGTCAAGAAGGCGCCCAAGGGCAGCCTGACCGGTGGTGCCGCGGCGACGGTCAAGAAGGCCGCCGCGAAGAAGACCACCAAGGCGGCCGCGGCGAAGAAGACCACGGCGAAGAAGACGACGGCGAAGAAGACCACGGCCGCCGCCAAGAAGACCACGGCGAAGAAGACGACGGCGAAGAAGACCACGGCCGCCGCCAAGAAGACCACCGCGGCGAAGAAGACCACCGCCAAGAAGGCGACGGCCAAGAAGGCCCCGGCGAAGAAGGCGACCGCCAAGAAGGCCCCGGCCAAGAAGTCGACGGCGCGCAAGTCCACTGCCAAGAGGACCACGCGCAGCAGGTAGGACCGCGAAGGGCACTCACGCGCCGGGCCGGACTCCGTGTGGAGTCCGGCCCGCGGCGTGTCCGGGGTTCTGCGACGGTCCAGAGGTCCAGAGGTCCAGGGGTTCAGAGCGTCTGCAAGGTCACCAACGTGATCCGCAGGGCGTCGCCCTGGCCTTCCGTCTCGATGCGCACCCGCTGACCGGGGCGCAACAGCCTCAGCCCGCCCGCGTCGAACGCCGGGGCGTCGAAGGGGACGGGGGTGCCGTCGTCCAGCAGCACGCTGCCGGAGCGGGTTTCGGCGTCGTAGGTGTATGCGGTGGCCTGCATGGCTGTCACCCTACGACGGGTTGTGGGGCGCGGGGGCGTGGCCGCTACGGTTCCTCGATCAACAGCCGTGCCGCTGCCGCCGCCGTGCGTGGGCCCACGCCCAGGGCCAGCGCGGCTCTCAGGTCGGCGCCGGTGTCCACGTCCTGGCGTACGGAGTCCACGTCGTCGAGGTCGAGTTCCCTCGCACCCGAGGTGCGGTGGCGGGACCGGGAATCCTCGCCGAATGCGGGCAGTAATTCATATCCCGGGGCCGCGGCCAGCAGAGTCGTGCCGATTGCCGCGGCGTCCGGGAGGAAAGCGCGCGGGAATTCCGCTGCACAGTCCAGGACCCGGGCCAATTCCAGCGGGCGCAGGGCGGGGAGATCGGCGTTCAGGGCCGCGACAGGGGTTTCGGGGCGGGACGAGCGTACGACCGCCGCCGCGTGCGCCAGCGCCGCGTTCAGGCCGCCGCCCGGCTCGTCGGGGACGATGTGGGCGCCAAGTGCGCCCAGCTCGCGGCCCGCCAGCACGTCGTCCGTGACGACTGCCACATCCTTCACCGCGGGGCAGGCCAGCGCCGCCGCCACGGTGTCCTGGGCGAAGGCGAGGGCCAGTCCGGGGCGCAGCCCGTCCGCCGCGGTGTCCGCGAGCCTGCTCTTCGCCCGCGCCAAGGGCTTCAGGGGTACGACCAAGGTCCACTGCACCAGCGTTCCGTCCCTCTCTAGTCGCGGCCATTGTCACTCAGCCGTCACCAAGGCCATCTGGCGGTGGTGACGCCGAGGCGTACGGTGTTCTCGACAGACCGGCGGCCTGGGGCGACACTTGTGCGGCCCCCCGGCCCGACGTCCTTGATCCCTAGAGGAAGGTGCACGCGTGCCCCGCCGCAGAATCGGCTTCTGGTACCGCTTCGCAGCGGTGATCGCCAAACCGCCGCTGGTGGTTCTGATCAAGCGGGACTGGCGTGGAATGGAGAACATTCCGGCCGACGGCGGATTTATCACCGCGGTGAACCACAATTCGCACATTGATCCCTTCGCGTACGCGCACTTTCAGTACAACACCGGGCGCCTTCCGCGATTCCTGGCGAAGAGCGCTCTTTTCAAGAAGGGATTCGTCGGCGCCTTCATGCGCGGCACCGGCCAGATCCCCGTCTACCGCGAGACCACCGACGCGCTGAGCGCCTTCCGGGCCGCGATCGACGCCGTGGAGCGTGGCGAGTGCGTCGCGTTCTATCCGGAGGGCACCATCACCCGGGACCCGGACCAGTGGCCCATGACCGGCAAGACCGGCGCCGCCCGTGTCGCCCTGCAGACCAAGTGCCCGGTGATCCCGGTCGCGCAGTGGGGCGCCAACGAACTGCTGCCGCCGTATTCCAAGAAGGCCAACGTCCTTCCGCGCAAGACCCACCGGGTGCTCGCGGGCCCGCCCGTGGACCTCGCGCCCTTCTACGACAAGGAGATGACCCCGGAGCTGCTGAAGGACGCCACCGAGGTCATCATGGCCGCCATCACCCGCCAGCTGGAGGAGATCCGCGGCGAGAAGGCGCCCGAGAGGCCGTACGACCCGCGCCAGGAGCGCATCGAGCAGCGGCGCAGGACGGCCGCGCAGACCCAGCGGACGCAAGCGCCGAAGGCCGGGCAGGAAGAGGGGCAGGGCACGTGAGCAAGCCCGTCAAGGCGGCGGTTCTGAGCGCCGGTTCGTGGGGCACCGCTTTCGGCATCGTCCTCGCCGACGCGGGGTGCGAGGTCACCCTGTGGGCCCGTCGCGGCGAGGTCGCCGACGCCATCAACTCCACCCGCACGAACCCCGACTACTTCCCCGGCGTCGAGCTCCCGGAAGGCATGCGGGCGACCACGGACCCGGCCGAGGCCATGGCCGGCGCCGACTTCACGGTGCTGTCCGTCCCCTCCCAGACCCTGCGCGCCAACCTCGCCGAGTGGACCCCGATGCTCGCGCCGGGCACGGTCCTGGTGTCCCTGATGAAGGGCGTCGAACTCGGCACCACCATGCGGATGAGCGAGGTCATCGAGGACGTCGCCAAGGTCGGCCACGATCGCATCGCCGTGGTCACCGGCCCCAACCTCGCCCGTGAGATCGCCGCGCGGATGCCCGCCGCCGCGGTCGTCGCCTGCACCGACGAGGCCGTGGCCCAGCGTCTGCAGGCCGCCTCACACACGCCGTACTTCCGGCCGTACACCAATACGGACGTGGTGGGTTGCGAACTGGGCGGAGCCGTGAAGAACGTCATCGGCCTCGCCGTCGGAATCGCGGACGGCATGGGCCTCGGCGACAATGCCAAGGGCTCGCTGATCACGCGCGGGCTCGCCGAGACGACCCGGCTCGGCGTGGCGCTCGGCGCCGACCCGCTGACGTTCTCCGGACTCGCGGGCCTCGGCGACCTGGTGGCGACCTGCTCCTCGCCGCTGTCCCGCAACCACACCTTCGGCACCAACCTCGGCAAGGGCATGACCCTCCAGGAGACCATCGCGGTCACCAAGCAGACCGCCGAGGGCGTCAAGTCCTGTGAGTCCGTGCTGGATCTGGCCCGCAGGCACGGCGTCGACATGCCGATCACCGAGACGGTCGTCGGCATCGTGCACGAGGGCAAGCCGCCGGTGGTGGCCCTGAAGGAGCTGATGTCGCGCAGCGCGAAGCCGGAACGACGCTGAGCGAACGCCACCCCTCTTTTTGGCTCGTTCGCCTCTGGGCGCCTTCAGCCGGTGTCGAGGGCGCGATCGTGCTCAGCCCTGCGGGCTTCCGCGCGTTCGCCCCCTCGACACCGGCGCGCCCTCCGGCTCACTCGCGGGCCGGACGCTGACTCGGCCCCTACGGGCGGGTACGCTCAACGCGATATGAGCACCGAGAACCTCCCCCAGAGCCCTGACCAGCCGCCCCGCAAGCCGCGCGTGGCCGTCGTGTTCGGCGGTCGCAGCTCCGAGCACGGGATCTCCATGGTCACCGCCGGCGCCGTACTGGGCGCTATCGACCGGACGAAGTACGACGTCCTGCCGATCGGCATCACACAGAGCGGCCGCTGGGTGCTCACCGCCGACGAACCGGAACGCATGGCGATCACCGAGCGCCGTACGCCCAACGTCGAGCAGCTGGCCGAGTCGAGCGAGGGCGGCGTGGTGCTCCCCGTCGACCCCGCGAGCCGCGAAGTCGTCTACACCGAGCCCGGATCGGTCCCCAAGGCGCTGGGCGAGATCGACGTGGTCTTCCCGGTGCTGCACGGCCCGTACGGCGAGGACGGCACCCTCCAGGGCCTGCTGGAGCTCTCCGGGGTGCCGTACGTGGGTTCGGGCGTGCTCGCCTCGGCCGTCGGCCAGGACAAGGAGTACATGAAGCGGGTGTTCACCTCGTTCGGGCTCAAGGTGGGCCCGTACGTGGTGATCCGGCCGCGTGAGTGGGAGCAGGACCGGTCCGCCGCCCGCAAGAAGATCATCGACCTCGCCGGCGACCACGGCTGGCCGCTCTTCGTGAAGCCCGCGCGCGCGGGCTCGTCGATCGGTATCACCAAGGTCGAGGACCTGTCCGGCCTGGACGAGGCGATCGCCGAGGCCCAGCGGCACGACCCGAAGATCCTCGTCGAGGCGGCGCTGCGCGGCCGGGAGATCGAGTGCGGGGTGCTGGAGTTCGAGGACGGCCCGCGCGCCTCCGTACCGGCCGAGATCCCGCCGCCGGACGCCCACGCGTACTACGACTTCGAGGCCAAGTACATCGACTCGACGCCCGGCATCGTGCCGGCGCCCCTGACGCCCGAGGAGACGGCCGAGGTGCAGCGCCTGGCCGTGGACGCCTTCGAGGCGGCCTCGTGCGAGGGCCTGGTCCGGGCGGACTTCTTCCTCACCGAGGACGGGGAGTTCGTGATCAACGAGATCAACACGATGCCCGGCTTCACGCCGATCTCGATGTACCCGCAGATGTGGCAGGCGAGCGGGATCAGCTACCCGGACCTGGTGGACCTGCTGGTCCAGGCGGCGTTGCGGCGGTCCACCGGGCTCCGCTGACGGCTCTGCCGGTCAGTTGCCCACGGTCAGGTCGGCGATCCCTTCGGGGATCGCCTTCTTGATGGCCGGGGCCAGGTCGATCAGGGCACCCGAACTGTCCAGGCCCTCCGGCACGGTGACCTCGACGTACGCGCGGCGGCGCGCGCTCGTGAATCGGTACGCCCCGTCGTCCTGCTTCTCCATCAGCCACTCGACGCCTTCGACGCCGCCGGCCACCGCGTCCTCGTCCCGCCCCTCGGCGACCTTGGGGTCGATCATCTTCGGCGGCCGTTCGACACCGCACCGCAGTATGATCGCCGGGTCCCCCCATCCCGCGGTCAGCGCGGACGCGGGCGAGGGGTCCTCACGGCTCTCACCGTCCACCTTGGCCGGCAGCTCCTTGTCGAGGTTCTGGCACAGCTGCGTCGCCTTCGCGCCGGGGCTGGGAACCGCCGCCGACCCGCTGTCGTCTGGTGATGAGCAGCCCGCGGCGGTGATCAGCAGGACGAGCGCGGGCAGCCCGAGGACAGAAATGCGCCGGTGACGGAAAGAGTTCACCGGCCAAGGTTAGACGGGGGCTACAGATGGACGACCGGGCAGGTCAGGGTGCGGGTGATGCCGTCCACTTGCTGGACTCTGGCGACCACCATGCGACCCAGGTCGTCGACTGTGTCAGCCTGTGCACGCACGATGACGTCATAGGGTCCCGTCACGTCCTCGGCCTGGAGGACTCCAGGGATCTTGCTGATCGTCTCGGCGACGGTCGACGCCTTGCCGACCTCCGTCTGGATCAGGATGTACGCCTGTACCACGGAACCTCCAGGGCGGCCACGAGGATCATGTGGGGAAAAGGAACGCCACGGTATCGCGTCGCCGCTCGCCGCGGGGAGACCTGCGGGAGCCGGGGCTTGCGCGCCGGGGTGCAGGCACGACAGTAGTTGACGTACACCTCGACCGTAGCGAGGACGGCAGTGACGCGCGACCGGGTACGGATAGGGACAGAAGGGGCGTAAGGGCAATGAAGGGCACTGTTGGTGAGCTCGGTGAGTTCGGGCTCATCAGGGAGCTCACCTCCCGTCTCACCACCACCCCGGCGGTCCGGGTCGGCCCCGGCGACGACGCCGCGGTGGTGGCCGCGCCCGACCGCAGGGTGGTGGCCAGCACCGACATCCTGCTGGAGGGACGGCACTTCCGCCGCGACTGGTCCACGGCCTACGACGTCGGCCGCAAGGCCGCCGCGCAGAACCTCGCGGACATCGCCGCCATGGGCGCCGTACCGACCGCGCTGCTGCTCGGCCTGGTCGTGCCGGCCGAACTCCCGGTGACCTGGCCGAGCGAGCTGATGGACGGACTGCGCGACGAGTGCCAGGTCGCGGGTGCCTCGGTGGTCGGCGGGGACGTCGTACGGGGCGACACGATCATGGTGTCGATCACCGCGCTCGGCGATCTGCGCAACCAGGAGCCCGTGACGCGGGCCGGCGCACAGCCCGGCGACCTCGTCGCGGTGACCGGCTGGCTGGGCTGGTCCGCCGCCGGATACGCCGTGCTCGCCCGGGGGTTCCGCTCACCGCGCGCCTTCGTGGAGGCGCACCGGCGTCCCGAACCGCCGTATCACGCGGGTCCGGCGGCCGCCGGGCTCGGCGCGACCGCGATGTGCGACGTGAGCGACGGGCTGATCGCCGACCTCGGGCACATCGCCGAGGCGAGCAAGGTCCGTATCGACATCCGCTCGGGCGCGATCGACATCCCGACCCAGATGAACGACATCGGGCAGGCCGTCGGCGTCGATCCCATGCAGTGGGTGCTGACCGGGGGAGAGGACCACGCGATCGTGGCGACCTTCCCGCCGGACGTGAAGCTGCCGGCCCGCTGGAAGGTCATCGGCGAGGTCCTCAACCCCTCGGCGCTGCCCCAGGTGACGGTGGACGGGGCGCCGTGGACCAAGAAGGGCGGCTGGGACCACTTCGGCGGGGACATCGAGTCGTGATTCCCAACGTCCTTACGGTGGCGGGCTCCGACTCCGGCGGCGGCGCGGGCATCCAGGCCGACCTGAAGACGATGCTCGCGCTCGGCGTGCACGGCATGAGCGTGATCACCGCGGTCACGGCCCAGAACTCGCTCGGCGTGCAGGGGGCTTGGGAGCTTCCGGTGGAGGCGGTGCGGGCGCAGTACCGCAGCGTCGTCGACGACATCGGCGTACAGGCGATCAAGACGGGCATGCTCGCGTCGGCCGAACTCGTCGAGACGGTGGCCGAGTTGATCGGCGGGACGGACGCGCCGGCCGTGGTGGACCCGGTGGGCGTCTCGAAGCACGGGGACTCGCTGCTGGCCGCCTCCGCGCTCGACTCGGTGCGTACGAAGCTGCTGCCGGTCGCGACCGTGGCGACGCCGAACCTCGACGAGGTGGCGCAGATCACGGGTGTGCACGTCGAGTCGGAGGAACAGCTGAGGGGGGCCGCGGCGGCTGTTCTGGCGTACGGGCCGCGGTGGGTGCTGATCAAGGGCGGTCATCTGCCCGGGGACGCCGTGGATCTGCTGACGGACGGGTCGGAGGAGCACTGGCTGCGGGCGCCTCGGTACGACAACCGGCACACGCACGGGACGGGGTGCACGCTCGCCTCCGCGATCGCCTCGGGGCTGGCGAAGGGGCTGTCCGTGCCGGAGGCCGTGGCGGCGGCCAAGGAGTACGTCACCGGGGCGATCGAGGCCGGGTTCGCGCTCGGCGAGGGGATCGGGCCGGTCGATCATGGGTGGCGGTTCCGCGGGGGTTCGTAGCCGCGCGAGGGCTCGTGGCCGGGGGCGTGCCCGCTGGGGTAGCCGCTCGGATACAGCAAAAAGCCGGTCCACCCGAGGTGGACCGGCTTTTTGCAGCGAACCGGCAGTGGCCGCGCGCTCAGCTGAGCGTCAGCGCGAGACCTTGCCGGCCTTGATGCAAGACGTGCAAGCGTTCACGCGCTTCGGCGTCCCGCCGACCACGGTACGGACGCGCTGGATGTTCGGGTTCCAGCGACGGGACGTACGGCGGTGCGAGTGCGAGATGTTGTTGCCGAAGCCCGGCCCCTTGCCGCAGACGTCGCAGTTGGCAGCCACGGGTCACTCCAAAGACTTCAGATGCACTTACGGATAATCCCGGCTTGCCGGGATCGAGATCTAGGATCAGAGATCTGAGTGGCGTTGCCAGGGGAACGGCCCGATCTGCATCGGGCAACCGGAGCAGCATACAACGACTGCGCCAGCAGTACGAAACTACCATGGCTGCTCAGGGGGCCGCTCCCGGCCCTCTTCCGGTGCACCCCGGCCCTGGGTCTACGCTGCGTGCCACGTCCAGCAGCTCAAGGAGGCGCAGGTGGCGCAGGTGCCGCAGACATTCTTCGATGCTCTCGCGGTGCGCACCTGGTGCGGCCTCGCGTTGGAGTCGCTCGGGCGCGCGCGTGAGGAGATCGACGCGATCAACGTCTATCCGGTGGCCGACGGGGACACCGGGACGAACCTGTACCTGACCGTGGAGTCGGCCGTGGGCGCGGTCGAGGCGGTGTTCGCCGGGTACGAGCTGGATGCCGCGCGCGCGGGCGCCCCCTCGCTGGCCGACGCCGTGCGCGCGATGGCCCACGGCGCACTGATAGGCGCCCGGGGGAACTCCGGGACGATCCTCGCGCAGCTGCTGCGCGGCATGGCGCAGGTGCTCGCCGCCGACGGTGCGTCCGCTCACACCGACGGATCGGGGCTGCGCCTGGCGCTGCGGCAGGCCGCCGACTCCGCCCGTCAGGCCGTGGCCCACCCCGTCGAGGGCACGGTCCTCACGGTCGCCGCCGCGGCGGCCGACGCGGCCACCGGGGCCGAGGGGGACTGCGGGACGGTCGCACGGGCCGCATACGAGGGGGCGCGGGCGGCGCTCGCCGCGACTCCGGGCCAGCTGGCCGTGCTGGAGCGGGCCGGGGTCGTCGACGCGGGCGGGCGGGGGCTGGTGGCCGTGCTGGCGGCGCTGGTGGAGACGTTCACGGGGGAGGCGCCTCGGGGGGTTGCCGCGGGGGCGGTGGTGGCGGGAAGCGTCGGCGCGGCCCATGTCCTCAGTGGGCCGCAGGCGCCCGGTGAGCCGGGTGACTGCGCCGACGGGGCCGTGAGCCATGGGCAGGGCGGCCATGAGCAGGACGGCCATGGGCAGGGCGGGCCCGCCTTCGAGGTGATCTACCTGCTGGAGGCCGACGACGCGGCCGTGGCGCGGCTGCGGGAGCGGCTGGACGCCCTCGGGGACTCGCTCGTCGTGGTCGGGGGCGACGGGCTGTGGAACGTCCATGTGCACGTCGACGACGCCGGGGCCGCCGTGGAGGCCGGCGTCGAGGCCGGGCGGCCGTACCGGATCCGGATCACCCACTTCGGGGCCGGTGACGTGCACACCACCGGGGGCGGGCGGCCGCCCCGGGAGCGGGCCCAGCGTGCCGTGGTCGCCGTCGTGCCCGGTGAGGGCCTGGACGGGCTGTACCGCGAAGCCGGAGCGACGACCGTCCTCGCGCGCCCCGGGGAGCCGCCCGCGAGCGGGGAGCTCGTGGAGGCCGTACGACGTGCCCACGCGCGCGAGGTCGTGCTGCTGCCCAATGACGCCGAGCTGCGCCACACCGCCGCGGCGGCGGCCGAGCAGGCCCGCGCGGAGGGCATCCGCGTCGCGTTGATCCCGACCCGCTCGGCGGTCCAGGGCATCGCGGCGCTGGCCGTGCACGAGGCGGAGCGCCGCTTCGACGAGGACGTCGTGTCGATGACCTCGGCGGCCGGCGCGACCCGCTACGCCGAGGTCGCCGTCGCCGAACGCCAGTCGTGGACCATGGCCGGCATCTGCCAGGCCGGTGACGTCCTCGGCCTCATCGACGGCGACGTGGCCGTGATCGGCTCGGACGTCACGGCCACCGCCGAGACCGTGCTCGACCGCATGCTCGCGGCCGGCGGCGAACTCGTCACGCTCGTCCTCGGCGACGAGGCGCCGGAGGCGATCGCCGATTACCTCGAGGCACGCGTGCGTGAGTCGTATCTCGCCGTCGACACGGTGGTGTACCGGGGCGGGCGGCAAGGGGCGTTGCTGCTCATCGGCGTGGAGTGAGCCGAGCCCCGGCCGCGCGTCACGCCTTGTCCTGCTCCGCGTCGGCCTGCTCCTGCACCACCTGGAGCATCTGCTGAGCCTCCGCCCTCCGCTCCCGTGCCGCCCCGTCCCCCTCGTCGGCACGGTCGTACGCCGCCAGCACCGCACGCGCGCGTGCCGCCGCCCGTTCCGGGCGGCTCAGGTCGGCCTCCAGCCAGCCCGCGGCGAGTTCGGCCCCCGTGCGGCTGTGCAGGGCGTCGTCGCCGAGGGAGGCGAAGACCGCGACCGCCCGTGTCATCCGGGACAGAGCCTCCTCCAGCGAGGCCTGGATCGACTCGTCCTCGGCGTCCTCCGCGGCGGACCGGGCGAGGAGGTCGCCGAACTGGCGGTGGGTGTGGCCGAGTTCGGCGGTGAGCCGCTGCCGCGCCTCCTCGTCGTCCACGGCGTCCAGCGCCGCCGCGCACTCCTCGACCGCGCTCGCCATCAAAGCGGCCGCCGCGTCGTTCCTGTCCTGCGCCTCCGCCTCCTCCACGCGCAACGCCAGCCACGCGCGTGCCCGCAGTGCGCGGACGAGACCGTGGACATTGCCGAGGGAGCGCCACAGCACGCCCGCGCGCGCGTAGGCCTGGTCCGCGTCGGCGAGCAGCCCCGCGTGGCCGAGCGATTCGGCGGCGAGGTGGGCGAGCGTGGCGTGGTCGTGCTGCTCGGGCCAGTGCCGGGCGATCTCGGCGGCCTGCAACCGGCGTTCGGCCGCGGCGTGGTGTTCGCCGAGCTCGCTCAGGCAGTCGCCGAGCCACCACTGCGTCTGGACGACCGCCCCGTCGCCGTGCGTCTCGGCGCTCAGGTCGGGCAGCGCGGACTCCAGCACCTCGGCGGCCTCGGCGAACCGACCCTGCCGCAGCAGGAACCCGCCGAGCTGCTGCCGTGCCCAGGCGCCCAGCGTGCGGCTCTCGCCCGCCTCGTCGGCCCAGTGCGCGGCCTCCAGGGCGTGCTCGGCGGCCTCCTCGGACAGTCCCCGGCCGCCGAGCACCTCGGCCAGCTGGAGGTGCAGCTGGGCCCGCCCCGGGGCCTCCAGATGCGGCCCGCCGTGCTCCAGGGCCGCCCGCAGCGCCCGCTCGGCCTCCGCCGTGTCGCCGAGGTGGTGCGCGAGCCCGGCCAGCCGCGCCTCGTACTCCACCGCGAACCACGGCAGCCCCGCCCCGACGAACGCCGCCGAGGCCCGCGCGAACAGCTCCGCGGCCCCCTCCACGTCCCCGGTGAGCGCCGCCAGCTCCGCGAGCATCGCCTGCGCCTCCGCGGCGCGCGAGGCGAGCCGTACGTCGTCCCCGGCCTGCCCGTCGACGAGCGCGAGCACCTCACGGGCGGCCGTCTCGGCGTCGGCCGCGAAGGCCTGCGGCACGGAGTCCTCCGGCACGGTGGCCGCCGCCTCGTGCACCCGCCGCATCAGAATCCGCGCCCGGCTCATCAGGACCGCCGCCGTCTGCCGTACGCCCGTGCCGTCCTCGGCGTACAGCGCGAGCACCTGGTCGTACAGGGCGGCGATCACCGTGCGGGCCTCCGCCACCTCGCCCGTGAGAGCGCGTACGTACGCTCCGCGCGCGCGTGCCGCCAGTGCCTCCCCGGGGTCGCCCGCCTCCGCGTACAGCTCGGCGGCCTCCTCGAAGAGGTCGATGCCCTCGGGGCCCAGGTCCATCGCCCGGTGGTCGGTGATCTCCGCGCGGTCGACGGCGGCGAGCTCTGCGTCCCCGGCGGCCCGGGAGACGGCCGCCCAGGCCTCGATGGCGTTCGGCTGGAGGGTGTCCGACAGCCGCCGCGCCTCGGCGATCAGCGCGGGGAGATCGGGCTCGGCGTCCTGCGGCACCTCGGCGACGGCCGTCGCGGGAGGGGGCACCGCCGTCGGCCGGGCCGCCGTACGCACCCCCAACGGCAGCCGCTCCACCAGCGGTCGCTGGTCCATACGCGCGCGTGCCCGCTCGCTGATGTGCGCCGTGCCGTTGCGCTCGTCGAAGCGGGCGGCCAGCCCGAGGGCCTCCTCGCGCGCGTGGGCGGCGAGTTCGCGGGCGGTCCAGGCACGGTCCGCCGGACCGGAGACCTGCCGGTCGCCCAGCCCGAGCTCGGTCAGGCGGTCCATGAGCAGGGCCACCACGGTCATGAACTCCAGCTTGCTGCGCGGATGCCCGTCGTCCGTGAAGTACGCCGGCCGCTGCGCGAGCAGCTCCAGGCCACGCGCCTCGTTGCCGGTCAGCGCACAGAACTCCACGTGGTCCGCGTACGCCCCGCGCATGCTCTCCATGGTCCGTACGAGCCGGAAACCCCGCAGATGGTTGGCGCGGGCCTCGTCCACGCGGCCCAGGCGCAGCAGCGGCGCCAGGGAGGACGCGAGGACGGTGTGCGGCTCGTGGGCGCAGGTGAACTCGCCCTCCAGGACCGGATCCCACAGCCGGAGCGCCTCGGCGTCCCGGCCCCGCTCCGCCTGCCACCACCCCTGCCCGTGCAGTTCGCACGCGTGGCAGTCGGCCATGCTGTCCCGGTCGGCGGCCAGCCAGGCGCCGTACGCACGCTCCGCGCGCGGGACGTCACCGACATGCGCGGCCACGCTGAACTCGGCGCTGCGCACGGCCCGTTCGGAGTGCCCGGCGAGCCGGTAGCGGTGCTCCATCTCGCCGAGCCACTTCTCGACGGAGGCGAGCGGGATGTGCGGCTGGTCGAGCATGCCGGACGACATCCACTTGAAGACCCAGTGCAGCGAGTGCGTCTCGTACACGTCGAAGTCCTCGGGCCGCTCGTCCCACATGCGCAGCAGACGCGCGAAGGGGACGAACATCTTGTCCTTCTCGGAGCTGTAGTTGTAGACCTTCAGCTGGTGTCCGAGCGCCTCGATCACGGCGAGCGGGATGTTCAGCTTCTCGGCCTCGGCGAGCAACTGCTCCGCGCGCGCGTTGCGGGCCGGCCCCTCCGGCTCCTCGGAGTTCTCCGCCATCGCCCGGCGCAGCGAGTCGAAGTCCGAGACCCCGTCCATTCCGCTCATGAGCGACCCTCCTCGCCGTTCGTGGCCCACTCCAGCAGACCGATGAAGGCCCGGTTCAGCAGCGCCGAGTCAGCGGGCCTGAGCGGGCGCTGTGCCATCAGGAGCGCCTGCCCGTAGAGGGACTCGGTCGCCGTGCCGATCAGCTCCGGATCGCCCAGTGAACTGATCCGCCGGATCAGCGGGTTGAGGTTGTTCAACACCAGACGCGCGCGTGGCGCGCTGCCGCGCAGCGAGCCCAGGATGCCCGCCCACAGGTCGTCGGCCTGCTCCTCCGCCTCCGCGCGTGCCTGCTCGTGCCGGGCCGCCCGGTCGTCGAGGTGCAGCGCGGGCACGGACAGGGGATGGAAGGCGCGCAGGACGACGTCACAGCCCAGGGGGTCGAGCTTGGCCCGCGCGGCCGCGAGGAAGCCCGACAGGGCCAGTTCCTCGGCCGGGTCGACCGCGTCCAGGTGGGCGGTCACGGTGTCCGCGTCCAGCTCGGCGACGACCGTCCCCGGCCGCACCGACGGCAGCGCCTCGACCAGCTCGCTGTCGTACGTGTAGCCGCCGTTGATCACCCCGACGCCCTGCGCGGACGCGATCGGCGCGACCTGGCGGTACTCCTCGACGGTCCGCGTGAAGTGCACCACCGGGTGGCGCTGGGCGAACTCCTCCAGGGACAGCCGCCCGTCGGTCGTCTCGAAGGGCAGCCACGGCAGCATCGTGCGCAGCATCTCCTTGTCGTGCCGCGCGAGCGACTTCACGCCCAGGTGGTGCACGGACAGGAAGGCCGCCAGCCGTTCCGGATCACCGGCCGCCAGCCCGGTCAGCCAGGACCGAATCCTTTCGCCCAGCGCCTCCCGTACGGCCGCCAGCGTCTCGTCCTCGTACAGCGCCTCCCGCGACGCCGTCGGCCGCAGGCTGTCCGTGTCGAGCACGCACCGCACGAAGAACGCCCAGTCCGGCAGCAGCTGTTCGGCCCGCTCGGTCAGCAGCATGCCCTTGAGGTGGACGCGGTGGCCGGCCCGCTGGGCGGGGCTGACCGCCGAGGGAAGGACGTACGCCACGCCCCGGATCCCCGCGAGCGGCACGTCCAGCGTGATGGAGTCCAGCGGGGTGAAGCCGAACAGGTCGTGACAGTGCCGGGCCAGGGCCACCCGGCGGTTGGCGGGGGAGGGGTACGGCCGGTCCCAGGGCGCCGGCAGGTCGGTGACCGCCTCGTCGCCGACCCGGACGTCGTACGGCAGCAGCGAGCCGAAGTCCCGCGCCAGCGCCAGGACGCGGCCCTCGGCCAGCCACTCGGCGGCACCGGCCCGCGCCACCAGGTGCACGGTGGTGCCCGGTTCGGTGCGGGCGTCGTCCGGCAGCGTCCGCACGGTGTACGAACCGTCGTCCGTGGCCGTCCACTCCACGGGGGGCGCGTCCGGCGTACGGGCGCTGCGGCTGACCACCCGGATCCGCTCGGCGACCACGAAACAGGCCAGCAGACCGATGCCGAACTGCCCCAGGAAGTCGGACCGGGCCTCCTGCAGCCCCTCGGCACGCTTGGAGCTGCGGCCGATCGTCGCGAGGAGGTTGTGCACGTCCGCCTCGGTCAGCCCGACCCCGGAGTCCTCGACCCGCAGGGCGCCCGCGTCGGCGTACAGCCGCACCTTGGCCGGCGCGCCCGGCTCCTCGGCGCGTCTGGCGGTGATGGCGTCGACCGCGTTCTGCAGCAGCTCGCGCAGGTAGACCTTCGGACTGGAGTAGAGGTGGTGGGAGAGCAGGTCCACCAGACCACGCAGGTCGACCTGGAACGTATGAGGTGGCTGGGACGGCTGAGGTGCCTGGGATGACTGTGAGGTCTGGGAGTCCATCGTCGCAGCGCCGGTGGGGGGATTTGGCGACGGCGCGGGGTCGGGCGGTCCCGGTGAGGCGGTGACCGCGAAAGGATGGCCGGAGCGCGCCATCCTAGGGCCGGAACGAACCGGCTGACCAGGGGTTTCCGGGACGTTTACCTGCACGGCCGACGCGACCTCTACGGCATTGTCAGTGGCGTGGTGTGGAATGGATCTCGTGCCCGCACTGGAAGAACCACTGAAGAAAGTGCTCGGCCCTCCCACCGCGAAGGTGATGGCCGAGCATCTCGGCCTGCACACCGTCGGTGACCTGCTGCACCACTACCCGCGCAGATACGAGGAGCGAGGCCAGCTCACCCACCTCGCCGACCTCCCCATGGACGAACACGTCACGGTGGTCGCCCAGGTCGCCGACGCCCGCCTGCACACGTTCGCCTCCACCAAGGCCCCGCGCGGCAAGGGCCAGCGCCTCGAAGTCACGATCACCGACGGCAGTGGCCGGCTCCAACTGGTCTTCTTCGGCAACGGCGTTCACAAGCCCCACAAGGAGCTCCTGCCGGGCACCCGCGCGATGTTCTCCGGCAAGGTCTCCGTCTTCAACCGCCGTCTGCAACTGGCCCATCCGGCATACGAGTTGCTGCGGGGTGCCGACGACCAGGCTGCGGAATCCGTGGAGACCTGGGCCGGCGCCCTGATCCCCATCTACCCCGCCACCGCCAAGCTGGAGTCCTGGAAGATCGGCAAGGCGATCCAGACGGTCCTGCCCAGCGCCCAGGAGACGATCGACCCCCTCCCGGACTCCCTGCGCGAGGGCCGTGGCCTGGTCCCCCTCCCCGAGGCCCTCCTCAAGATCCACCGCCCGCACACCAAGGCCGACATCGAGGACGCCCGCTCCCGCCTCAAGTGGGACGAGGCCTTCGTCCTCCAGGTGGCCCTGGCCCGTCGCCGCCACGCCGACGCCCAACTCCCGGCGGTCGCCCGCAAGCCAAGCCCCGACGGCCTCCTGAGCTCCTTCGACGACCGCCTCCCCTTCACCCTCACCGAGGGCCAGCAGAAGGTCTCCAAGGAGATCTTCGACGACCTGGCCACCGAGCATCCGATGCACCGGCTGCTGCAGGGGGAGGTCGGATCGGGCAAGGCCCAGCCGCTTGACTCGCTCGTGCTCACACCCGCCGGTTTCCGCCGTATGGGGGACTTGAAGGTGCGGGACGAAGTCGTCGTACCGGACGGCGAGATCGCCCTGGTCGACGGTGTCTTTCCGCAAGGAGAGCGTGATGTCTGGCGGCTGGTCCTGTCGGACGGCAGCTCGGTCGAGTGCGACGACGAGCATCTGTGGATCGTCGGCACGAGTCGCGGATGGCAGCGTGGACAGGCTCCCGAGGTCATGACCACTCGCGAGATCCGCCTGGACACGTTCCAGGCCGACGGGTCCTCGAAGTGGTACCTCCCGGCAGCCACGCCGGTCGATCTCGGCAGCGACTCGGGACTGCCTCTCGATCCGTATCTGTTCGGCCTGCTCCTCACAGACGGCTCAACCCGACACGACCTGCGTCCGTCCACCATCGACGACGACATCCGTGACGCTGTGGCGCCAACCGTGGCGTTCGTTCCCGACGAGTTCAAGAACACCTCGATCAAGAACCGTCATGCCCTGCTGCAGGGGCTTCTGGACACCGAGGGCACCATCGACGCGGACGGCTGGAGCATTTCGCTCCGCTCAGCCTCGCGCGGGCTCGCGGACGACGTCGCCTGGCTGGTGCGCTCGCTCGGCGGCCGGGCGCGTGTTCAGCCGAAGGAGGCCGCCTTCACCGTCTCGGTGGCGCTGCCTGACGAATACGCCCCCTTCAGGCTCAACCGAAAGGCAGAACGCGTACGCCCCCGCCCCGAGAACGACACCTTCCGGCGAGGAATCCGGGCGGTCGAGTACGTGGGGCGAAAGCCCGTCCAGTGCATCAGCGTCGCCCACCCGAGCCATGCCTACATCACCGACAACTTCACGGTCACCCACAACACGATGGTGGCGCTGCGCGCCATGCTCGCCGTCGTCGACGCCGGCGGCCAGGCCGCGATGCTCGCGCCCACCGAAGTGCTGGCCCAGCAGCACCACCGCTCCGTCGTCGAGATGATGGGCGAGCTGGCCGAGGGCGGGATGCTGGGCGGGGCCGAGCAGGCCACGAAGGTGGTGTTGCTGACCGGCTCCATGGGCGCGGCCGCCCGTCGCCAGGCCCTGCTCGACCTGGTCACGGGGGAGGCCGGGATCGTGATCGGCACGCACGCGTTGATCGAGGACAAGGTGCAGTTCCACGACCTCGGGCTGGTCGTGGTGGACGAGCAGCACCGGTTCGGCGTCGAACAGCGCGACGCCCTGCGCGGCAAGGGCAAGCAGCCGCCCCACCTGCTCGTCATGACGGCAACACCCATCCCGCGCACCGTCGCCATGACCGTCTTCGGCGATCTGGAGACCTCCGTCCTCGACCAATTGCCCGCCGGCCGCTCACCGATCGCCAGCCATGTCGTCCCGGCCGCCGACAAGCCCCACTTCCTGGCCCGCACCTGGGAGCGCGTGCGGGAGGAGGTCGGCAACGGCCATCAGGCGTACGTCGTCTGCCCCCGCATCGGCGACGAGGAGGACGACCCGAAGAAGGCGAAGAAGTCCCCCGAGGACGAGGCCGAGAAGCGCCCGCCGCTAGCCGTCCTCGACGTGGCCGACCAGCTCTCCAAAGGGCCCCTGAGCGGCCTCAGGGTCGAGGTCCTGCACGGCCGTATGCACCCCGACGACAAGGACGCCGTCATGCGACGCTTCGCCGCCGGCGAGACCGACGTCCTGGTCGCCACGACGGTCATCGAGGTCGGCGTGAACGTCCCGAACGCCACCGCGATGGTGATCATGGACGCCGACCGCTTCGGCGTCTCCCAGCTCCACCAGCTGCGCGGCCGCGTCGGCCGTGGCTCGGCGGCGGGCCTCTGCCTCCTCGTCACCGAGATGCCGGAGGCCAGCGCGGCCCGCCAGCGCCTCAACGCGGTCGCCTCCACCCTCGACGGCTTCGAGCTCTCCCGCATCGACCTGGAACAGCGCCGTGAGGGCGACGTCCTGGGCCAGGCCCAGTCGGGCGCCCGCACCAGCCTGCGGATGCTGGCGGTCATCGAGGACGAGGAGATCATCGCGGAGGCGAGGGAGGAGGCGGCGAGCGTGGTGGCGGCAGACCCGGAGCTGACGGCTCTTCCCGGCTTGCGCACGGCCCTGGACGCACTCTTGGACGAGGAGAGGGAGCAATACCTGGAAAAGGGGTGAGGGATGCCAACCCAGGGGCGCGGGGCTGTAATCCATATGCGGCTACCGCCACGCGGGCGCGACCAGCCACACTGATACTCAAAGCCGCCCACGACCAAGGACCACAGATGACCCGCGTGATCGCCGGAGCAGCCGGCGGACGTCGCCTCGCCGTCCCGCCAGGCACCGGCACCCGGCCCACCTCCGACCGCGCACGCGAAGGTCTCTTCTCCACCTGGCAGTCCCTCCTCGGCGGCCCCCTGGAAGGCGAACGCGTCCTCGACCTGTACGCAGGCTCAGGCGCAGTAGGCCTGGAGGCACTCTCCCGCGGCGCGAGCCACACCCTCCTCGTCGAGGCCGACGCAAGGGCCGCCCGCGTCGTCCGCGAGAACGTGAAGAATCTCGGCCTCCCCGGCGCCGAGGTGAGGTCGGGCAAAGCCGAACAGATCATCCAGACACCGGCGCCGACAGACCCGTACGACATCGTCTTCCTCGACCCCCCGTACGCCGTCACGGACGACGATCTTCGCGAGATTCTCCTCACACTCCGCTCAGGGGGCTGGCTCGCGCCGGACGCGCTCGTCACCGTGGAGCGCAGCACCAGAGGCGGTGAATTCGGGTGGCCGGACGGCTTCGAAGCGCTCCGGGCCCGTCGTTACGGCGAGGGAACGTTTTGGTACGGTCGCGCCGCCTCTACGTGCGAAGACGCACGATGACCGGACCGGAGAGCGAGGGATCACAAGTGCGCCGCGCCGTCTGTCCCGGGTCGTTCGACCCGATCACCAACGGACATCTCGACATCATTTCCCGCGCCTCCAGGCTGTACGACGAGGTCTATGTCGCCGTCATGATCAACAAGGCCAAGAAGGGCCTGTTCGAGGTGGACGAGCGGCTCGACCTGATCCGCGAGGTCACCGCCGAGTACGGGAACGTCCGGGTCGAGGCCTTCCACGGCCTCCTCGTGGACTTCTGCAAGCAGCGCGACATCCCGGCCATCGTCAAGGGCCTGCGCGCGGTCAGCGACTTCGACTACGAGCTGCAGATGGCCCAGATGAACAACGGTCTGTCGGGCGTGGAGACGCTCTTCGTGCCGACCAACCCCACCTACAGCTTCCTGTCCTCGTCCTTGGTCAAGGAAGTGGCGACCTGGGGCGGCGACGTCTCCCACCTCGTGCCGCCGGTCGTCCTCGAGGCCCTGAACAAGCGCCTGCGCAAGGACTGATGGGACTACAGTCGTCCCGTCCGTCTCCAACACAGCTGTAGAGAGTGGCGAGCACAGGTGGACGTGCAGAAGAAGCTCGACGAGATCGTCGCCTCGGTCTCCGGCGCCCGGTCGATGCCCATGTCGGCCTCGTGCGTGGTCAACCGCGCCGAACTGCTCGCGATGCTCGAACAGGTCCGTGAGGCCCTGCCCGGCTCCCTCGCCCAGGCCCAGGAGCTGATCGGCGGCCGTGAGCAGATGGTCGAGCAGGCCCGCCAGGAGGCCGAGCGGATCATCCAGGGCGCACACGCCGAGCGCGGCTCCCTGATCTCCGACACCGAGGTCGCCCGCCGCTCCCAGGCCGAGGCCGAACGCATCCTCACCGAGGCCCGCCAGGAGGCCGAGGAGATCCGCGCCGAGGCCGACGACTACGTCGACTCCAAGCTCGCCAACTTCGAGG
Source organism: Streptomyces shaanxiensis (assembly GCF_039537145.1). Taxonomy (NCBI): domain Bacteria; kingdom Bacillati; phylum Actinomycetota; class Actinomycetes; order Kitasatosporales; family Streptomycetaceae; genus Streptomyces; species Streptomyces shaanxiensis. The sequence continues at coordinate 216,191 of NZ_BAAAZY010000019.1, read as the reverse complement.
TCGTCCTCACCAAGACCATCGGCTCGGTCGGCCGGGGCCGCGAGAAGCTCCTCGGTACGGGTCCCGGCCTGGACGAGCAGGGCTACGCGGACGAGGACGCCCCCGAGCGCAGCCACGACCCCGAGACGCTGCGCCGCGACGCGGACGCCTACGTCGACACCAAGCTGGGTGCCTTCGAGGCGGTCCTCACCAAGACCCTGGAGGCCGTCGGCAAGGGCCGCCAGAAGTTGCACGGCCGTATCGCCACCGACGACCTCGGCTCCCTCGCCGACGACGCCACCACCGTCCAGCACTCCAGCGACGCCGACTACCTGGCCGACCTCGCCGCCCTCGCGGAGCGGGACACCCCGGCAGCCCCGGCCGAGCAGCCGGCCGTACCGCCACAGCCGCAGTACGACCCGCAGACCGCGCAGCCGGCGTACGGCTACCAGCAGCAGGGCGCGGATCCGTACGGCGGCTACCAGCAGGGTTACGGCGGCCAGCAGGCCCCGTACGGCTACCAGCAGGCCGACCCCTACGCCTACCAGGGCTACGCCCCCCAGCAGGCCGCCTACGACCCGAACCAGGCCCCGCAGCAGACCGCGCAGGGCAACCAGGGCTACGCCCTCGACGAGACCAGCCTCTTCGACACCAGCATGATCAGCGCGGAGCAGTTGCGGGCCTACGAGCAGGGGCGCGGTCAGTAGGCCACCACCGGATTGGGCCGGGAGCGAAAGGTCCAGTATCCTGGCTCTTCGGTCGCGCGTACGTCCGCGATCAACGCTGCCCGGGAGCACCGAAGGGCAGTGACCCTCTGAGCTCAGCAGATCGAAAGCAGGAATGGCGTGACAGCCCGCCTCGACCACCGCAACCCTCTCGTGTTCGACACACACGAGCTGGGACGGCGTCCTGGTGCGCTGCAGCGCCTGACCCGCGCGATCGACGCTCCCAAGGACTTCGGTATCCAGGGAGTCGTCGGAGTGCCGGAAGGCGCTCCGGTGGAGCTCGAACTCCGGCTCGAGTCGGTCATGGAAGGGGTGCTTGTCACAGGCACCGCCCGTGCACAGGCCGAGGGGGAGTGCGTAAGGTGTCTGGAGCCGCTTCAGCTCGACGTGGAAGCGGACTTCCAGGAGATGTTCTCGTACCCTGACGCCGACGACCGGGGCCGTGTGCACCACGCGGAACCCGGCGACGACGCCGAGGACGACGAGGACAGGCTCTTTCTCGAGGACGGCCTGTTCGACCTCGAACCCGTGCTGCGCGATGCGGTGGTGCTCGCACTGCCGATGCAGCCGGTGTGCCAGGAAGACTGCCCGGGACTGTGCGCCGAGTGCGGCGCGCGCCTCGCGGACGACCCGGACCACCACCATGACGCCGTCGACATCCGTTGGGCGGCACTGCAGGGACTCGCCGGTTCACTCGAAGACGGCGAGAAGGACGAGATGAGCGGCGCCGAACCGGGCGTCGACGAGAAGCAGGAGAAGTAGCCGTGGCTGTTCCGAAGCGGAAGATGTCGCGCAGCAACACGCGCCACCGCCGGTCGCAGTGGAAGGCTGCGGTCCCCACCCTGGTTGCGTGCGAGCGCTGCCACGAGCCCAAGCAGCAGCACATCGCGTGCCCGTCTTGCGGCACCTACAACAAGCGCCAGGTCCTCGAGGTCTGAGCGGCTGGTGAGAGGCACTGTGTCCACGCCTAAGAAGAACGCAGCGGACAACCAGGCCTCGTCCCACACGCTGTTGGAAGGGCGGCTCGGGTACAAGCTCGAGTCCGCCCTTCTGGTGCGTGCGCTGACCCACCGTTCCTACGCGTACGAGAACGGCGGTCTGCCGACCAACGAGCGCCTGGAGTTCCTCGGGGACTCCGTCCTCGGCCTCGTGGTCACGGACACGCTGTACCGCACCCACCCCGACCTGCCCGAAGGCCAGCTGGCCAAGCTGCGGGCCGCGGTGGTCAACTCGCGTGCGCTGGCGGAGGTCGGTCGTGGCCTCGAACTCGGCTCCTTCATCCGGCTCGGCCGTGGTGAAGAGGGCACGGGCGGCCGGGACAAGGCGTCCATCCTCGCCGACACCCTGGAAGCGGTGATCGGCGCGGTCTATCTCGACCAGGGACTGGACTCGGCGGCGGAGCTGGTGCACCGCCTGTTCGACCCCTTGATCGAGAAGTCCTCGAACCTCGGAGCCGGCCTGGACTGGAAGACCAGTCTCCAGGAGCTCACCGCGACCGAGGGGCTCGGTGTGCCCGAGTACCTGGTCACGGAGACCGGCCCCGACCACGAGAAGACCTTCACTGCTGCCGCCCGCGTCGGAGGCGTCTCGTACGGCACCGGCACCGGCCGCAGCAAGAAGGAGGCGGAGCAGCAGGCCGCGGAATCCGCGTGGCGGTCCATCCGGGCCGCGGCGGACGAGCGCGCCAAGAAGGCGAAGGCGGCAGTGGATGCCGCCGAGCCCGACGCCGACGCCGACGCGTCGTCGGCCTCCGCCTGACCGAACAGCGCGATCCGAGCGCCCGTCCCGGCCATGGGGCGGGCGCTCGGCCCATACCCGCAAGGTGTGTACGGGGGATCCCATGCCCGAGTTGCCCGAGGTCGAGGTGGTCCGGCGCGGCCTGGAGCGGTGGGTCGCCCACCGCACGGTCGCCGACGCCGAGGTGCTGCACCCGCGTGCCGTACGTCGGCACCTCGCGGGTCCGGACGACTTCGCGCACCGCCTCAAGGGCCTGCGCATCGGCACGCCGAGCCGCCGCGGCAAGTACCTGTGGCTGCCCCTGGAGGACACCGACCAGTCGATCCTGGCCCACCTCGGCATGAGCGGCCAGCTGCTGGTCCAGCCGCACACCGCGCCCGACGAGAAGCACCTCAGGATCCGCGTGCGCTTCGCGGACGCCCTCGGCACCGAGCTGCGCTTCGTCGACCAACGCACCTTCGGCGGCCTGTCGTTGCACGACAACACCCCCGACGGCCTGCCCGACGTCATCGCGCACATCGCCCGCGACCCGCTCGACCCGCTCTTCGACGACGAGGCCTTCCACCAAGCCCTGCGCCGCAAGCGCACGACCATCAAACGGGCCCTGCTCGACCAGTCGTTGATCAGCGGCGTCGGCAACATCTACGCGGACGAGGCCCTTTGGCGCACCCGCCTCCACTACGACCGACCGACCGGCACCTTCACCCGCCCGCGCAGCCTCGAACTCCTGGGCCACGTAAGGGACGTGATGAACGCCGCCCTCGCCGTGGGCGGCACCAGCTTCGACAGCCTGTACGTCAACGTCAACGGCGAGTCGGGCTACTTCGACCGGTCGCTGGACGCGTACGGCCGTGAGGGACTGCCGTGCAAGCGGTGCGGTACGCCGATGCGCCGACGGGCCTGGATGAACCGGTCCAGCTACTTCTGTCCGAAGTGTCAGCGGGCGCCGCGCGTCTCGTCGTAATGCCGGCGTGCTTCGAGCACGTCGTCCATCTGGCCTTCCACGAAGTGGATGAGGCCCAGCAGCCGCTCGGCGATCCCGCGCCCCAGTGCCGTCAGCTCGTAGTCGACCCGCGGCGGATTGGTCGGCTGGGCCTCGCGGTGCACCAGGCCGTCGCGCTCCAGGGCGTGCAGCGTCTGGGACAGCATCTTCTCGCTGACGCCGTCGACGCGACGGCGCAGCTCGTTGAAGCGCAGCGAGCCCTCGTACAGGGCGCCGAGCGTGAGCCCGCCCCAGCGGCCCGTGACGTGCTCCAGCGTGCCGCGCGAGGGACAGGCCTTGGCGAACACGTCGTACGGGAGGTCCTGCGCCTCCGTGCGCTCCTGCGTGGTGTCCATATCTGAAGCGTACTCGAACGCAGCGCTAACCCGCAGGTTGCACTAACTAGAAGTTAGTGCTTTCCTTCGGTCATCGCCAGTGAGCTGCCTATTTCAGGAGTACGTACGTGACCACCCCTGTTGTCTCCATCGCCTACCACTCCGGTTACGGCCACACCGCCGTCATCGCCGAGGCCGTCCGTACCGGTGCCGTCGAGGCCGGTGCCGAGGTGCATCTGATCAAGGTGGACGAGATCACCGAGGAGCAGTGGGCGATCCTCGACGGCTCGGACGCCATCGTGTTCGGTTCGCCCACCTACATGGGCACCGCGTCCGGCGCCTTCCACGTCTTCGCGGAGGCCACCTCGAAGCGCTGGGCCGAGCGGGCCTGGACGGACAAGCTGGCCGCCGGCTTCACCAACTCCGCCTCCAAGAGCGGCGACAAGCTGCACACCCTGCAGTTCTTCCAGATCCTGGCGGCCCAGCTCGGCATGCACTGGATCAACCTCGGTCTGCTCCCCGGCTGGAACAGCAGCGCCGGCTCCGAGAACGACCTCAACCGCCTGGGCGTCTTCGCCGGCGCCGCCGCCCAGACCAACGCCGACCAGGGCCCGGAGGCCGTCCACAAGGCCGACGTCGCCACGGCCGAGCACCTCGGGCGCCGGGTGGCCGAGACGGCGAAGGTGTTCGCGCACGGGCGCGCCGCGGTCGCCGCGTAGGTCCACTGAACGCGCGAGGGGCTCCCCGCGGTCACCGGATGCCGGTCACCGGAAGGGAGCCCCTCGCCGTACGCGCTTGCGGTACGTGCTTCTAGTACCCGAAGTCCTGCGTCCACCAAGGTCCGCCGGAGCCGAAGTGCACGCCGACCCCCAGTGTCTTGAAGTCGCAGTTCAGGATGTTGGCCTTGTGGCCCGGGCTGTTCATCCAGGCCTCCATCACGGCGGCGGCGTCGGACTGGCCGCGGGCTATGTTCTCGCCGCCGAGGTCGGTTATGCCTGCCTTCGCGGCCCGGTCCCACGGGGACGCACCGTCGGGGTCGGTGTGGTCGAAGAAGCCCCGGTCGGCCATGGCCTCGCTGAAGTCCTGGGCCAGATCCGCCAGCGCGCTGTTGGCGGAGACCGCGCTGCAGCCCACCTTCGCACGCTCCTCGTTGACCAGGCTCAGCACCTCGGCCGCGGCGGCGGACTCCGCGGACACCGCCACGGGGTCGTTGGCCTTCTCCTTCTCCGGCTTCTTCTCCGGAGCCTTGGTGGCCGTACGGGACGGAGTTTCCTTCGGCTTCTCGCTGGGCGTCGCCGACGGCTTCTTCGACGGGGTCTTCGTCGGCGCGGCCGACGACGTCGACGGGGCCGGTGAGGCGGGCCGCTGGACGTCGCGGCTCGTCGCGCCGTTGTCCTCGTGGCTCTCGGCGCTGCCGGAGGTGCCGCCCTGCTCGCTGGGGGAGTTGGTCGGGGTGTCCGCGGCCTGCACGCGGTCCGCGCCGCTGCCTCCGCCGAGCTGGTAGTTCTGGATGCCGGGCACCACGCCCGTGGCGACCGCGACCGTGCCGAGAGCGACCGCCGCGGAGACGCCGAGCAGGCCGGTCTTCACCGGCGCGGCGGCCTTCTTCTTGCGGCGCCGGTGCGAGCCACCGGGCCGCCGGGAGCCGGCGTCGGGCGTGAAGCCGTCACTCCGGAAGGCCGCGGTGGCCGTCGTGTCATCGCTCGGGAAGGTCGTGGTGGCGGTGATCCGGTCGTAGTCGTCGTCCGAGGCGAAGAGGTAGGCGTCGCTCTTCGCGTAGGCCTCGGCGTACGCCTCCGGGTTCAGATAGGGCGCGATGCCCATGGTGGGGCGGTCGTTCGCGTACGAGTCCAGGGGGTCGTGGCCCTCCGTATAGGAGCCGTCCGTATGTGTGACCCCCGTGGCGCGGCCCCTGGCGGCGCGGCCGGCGGCGGAGCGTCGGTGGCGTCCCATGTTCTGGCCTTCCTCGTCCGTGCGGTCTCAACGTCCTCACAGAACTCACTCGATCGTGTGAGTTTCATATGGGATTCATTGGGTGGGGACGGTACCGCATGGCGCCCGGGGAGGAAGTGCCCGGAGAGACATTGGCCCGTTAGGTTGCAGTCATGAGCGAGGATGTACGGCTGGTCGCCTGGGTGCGTGGACGGGTCCAAGGTGTGGGTTTTCGCTGGTTCACGCGGGCCAAGGCCCTCGAGATCGGCGACCTGAGTGGTTTTGCTCTCAATTTGGACGACGGACGGGTCCAAGTGGTCGCGGAGGGCTCGCGGACGGGCTGTGAGGGACTTCTGGACTGGCTTCAGGGCGACGACACGCCCGGGCGGGTGGACGGTGTCACCGAGATCTGGGACACACCTCGCGGGGGTTACGACGGCTTCGCCATCCGCTGAGCCGGTTCCGTAAAGCGGGCCTGGCACAAGCGGAAAGATCTGCCACTGGCAACTGCCCCGAGCAGAAATGAGCAGGTGGTTGCCAATAACCCCCTTGCAGTGGCAGGCTCCGCACGTAAGGATGATCGCCACGCCCCGAGGGGCCCGCAGGAGTCGTCGCACCGCCGCTTTCCGGCCGTGTGCCCCCGGGTTTCCCACCGATACGGGGCGTGATCGTGTTGACCGTCAAACTTTTTGGTGAGACGCTGAAAGCCCCGCGCACCTTAGCTGTTTGGCATGGCTGAACGGCAGTACAACTCCAGGCCTGCCAAGCAACCGCGGGTGCGAATCCCTCACGACCCACACCGCTTCGGTCGGTCACTCAGTGTGGAGGACCATCCATCATGGCAAAGGCGCTTCTCGGTTACGTCGGCGGCTCCGACCCTCGACTCCTCGCCGAGATGCGACGGCTCCAGCAGCGTGTCCAGGACCTGGAATCCGAGCTCGGACGGATCCAGGCGGAGAACGACGCCCTGCAGGCTGCCGCTTCTCACGACAGGATCATGGAGAGCATCGACGCACACCAGGCGGAGCCTGCGCTCACCTGATCACTGCATCGCTCCACAACAGCACCAGCAGTGGTTGGGCGGCCCGTATCAACCGCTAAGTTCAACCGCTAAGTTGTCGAACGGCTGGCCAGTCAGCCGTAAGAAGTTTGCAAGGGACGCTTCGGCGTCCCTTCTTTCTTGCCCCGGCTTAATGCCCCGCGCATCCTTTCACCCTCTTTAACGTCTGGTGTGCCCTGCACGTTCATCGGTGAAACCGTGGGTTCATGGAGCGAGACATCCCCGGAAGGTAGAGTCCAGCGGCGTGCACCTCAAGGCCCTGACCCTCCGCGGGTTCAAGTCGTTCGCCTCGGCGACCACGCTCCGGTTCGAGCCGGGGATCACGTGTGTCGTCGGACCGAACGGCTCGGGCAAGTCCAATGTCGTGGACGCGCTCAGCTGGGTCATGGGCGAGCAGGGTGCCAAGTCGCTGCGCGGCGGCAAGATGGAGGACGTCATCTTCGCCGGCACCACTGGCCGCCCGCCGCTGGGCCGCGCCGAGGTGTCGCTGACCATCGACAACTCCGACGGGGCGCTGCCCATCGAGTACTCCGAGGTCACCATCACGCGGATCATGTTCCGCAACGGCGGCAGCGAGTACCAGATCAACGGAGACACCTGCCGACTCCTCGACATCCAGGAACTCCTCTCCGACTCCGGCATCGGCCGCGAGATGCACGTCATCGTCGGCCAGGGCCAGCTCGACTCCGTCCTGCACGCCGACCCCATGGGCCGCCGCGCCTTCATCGAGGAGGCCGCGGGCGTCCTCAAGCACCGCAAGCGCAAGGAGAAGGCGCTGCGGAAGCTGGACGCGATGCAGGCGAACCTCGCGCGCGTGCAGGACCTGACGGACGAGTTGCGCAGGCAGTTGAAGCCGCTCGGCCGCCAGGCGGCGGTGGCGCGCAGGGCCGCGGTCATCCAGGCGGACCTGCGCGACGCCCGGCTCCGCCTCCTCGCCGACGATCTCGTACGACTCCGGGAGGCGCTCCAGGCCGAGGTCGCCGACGAGGCCGCGCTGAAGGAGCGCAAGGAGTCCGCCGAGCAGGAGCTGAAGAAGGCCCTGCAGCGCGAGGCGCTCCTGGAGGACGAGGTACGGCAGCTCACGCCGCGGCTGCAGCGGGCCCAGCAGACCTGGTACGAGCTGTCCCAGCTCGCCGAGCGGGTGCGCGGCACGATCTCGCTGGCCGACGCGCGCGTGAAGAGCGCCACCTCCGCGCCGCCGGAGGAGCGCCGGGGCCGCGACCCCGAGGACATGGAGCGCGAGGCCGCCCGGATCCGCGAACAGGAGGCCGAGCTCGAAGCGGCCCTGGAGGCGGCCGAGCGGGCCCTTGAGGACACGGTCGCCCACCGTGCCGAACTGGAACGCGAGCTCGCCCACGAAGAGCGGCGCCTGAAGGACGTCGCCCGGGCCATCGCCGACCGCCGCGAAGGGCTGGCCCGGCTGAACGGGCAGGTCAACGCGGCGCGCTCGCGTGCCGCCGCCGCCCAGTCCGAGATCGACCGCCTGGCCGCCGCGCGGGACGAGGCCCAGGAGCGTGCCTTCGCCGCGCAGGAGGAGTACGAGACGCTGAAGGCCGAGGTCGACGGCCTGGACGCCGGCGACGCGGAATTGGGCGAGCAGCACGAGGCGGCGAAACGGCAGCTCACCGAGGCGGAGGCCGCTCTGTCCGCTGCCCGCGAGGCGGCCACGGCGGTCGAGCGCAAGCGAGCCGCGACCCAGGCGCGGCACGAGGCCCTGGCGCTGGGGCTGCGGCGCAAGGACGGCACGGGGATACTGCTCGGCGCGAAGGACCGCCTCACCGGCTTGCTGGGACCGGCGGCGGAACTGCTGACGGTGACACCGGGCTACGAGGTACCGCTGGCGGCGGCTTTCGGGGCGGCGGCAGACGCGCTGGCGGTGACGTCGGCTTCGGCGGCGGCCGATGCAATCAGGCTGCTGCGTAAGCAGGACGGCGGCAGGGCATCGCTGCTGCTGGCGGGTGCGCCGGAGGCGCCCCCCAGGGGCGCGGGGAACTGCGCGCCCAGCAACGATGAACCCGCAGACGCCCGACGACATGACGCGGCACTTTCCATCGCGGCACAACCCGCGGAGCGTTTCGCAGCTGATCTCGTCCGTGCCCCCGCCGACCTCATGCCCGCGATCCGCCGCCTCCTCCACGGCATCGTGGTCGTCCCCACCCTTGAGGACGCCGAGGAACTCGTCTACGCCCACCCCGACCTCACCGCCGTAACCGCAGAAGGCGACCTCCTCGGCGCCCACTTCGCCCACGGCGGCTCCGCCGGGGCGCCGAGCCTCCTCGAAGTGCAGGCCTCCGTGGACGAGGCCGCCGCCGAGCTGGAAGAGCTGGCCGTCCGGTGCGAGGAACTCGGCGAGGCGCAGCACACGGCGGTCGAGCGCCGCAAGGCATGCGCCGCGTTCGTGGAGGAGCTGGGGGAGCGCAGGCGTGCCGCCGACCGGGAGAAGTCGGCCGTGGCCCAGCAGCTGGGCCGGCTCGCAGGCCAGGCAAGAGGCGCGGCGGGCGAGGCGGAGCGTTCCGTCGCCGCCGCCGCGCGGGCCCAGGACTCCCTCGACAAGGCCCTCCAGGAGGTCGAGGAGCTGGCCGAACGGCTCGCCGTGGCCGAGGAGATGCCGGTCGAGGAGGAGCCCGACACGTCGGTACGGGACCGTCTCGCCGCCGACGGCGCCAACGCCCGGCAGACGGAGATGGAGGCCCGGCTTCAGGCCCGTACGCACGAGGAGCGGGTCAAGGGCCTCGCCGGACGCGCCGAGTCCCTCGACCGGGCCGCCCGTGCCGAACGTGAGGCACGCGCGCGTGCCGAGCAGCGGCGGGCGCGGCTGCGGCACGAGGCGGCCGTCGCGGAAGCCGTCGCCTCCGGCACGCGCCAACTCCTCGCGCACGTCGAGGTCTCCCTCGCCCGCGCCGACGAGGAGCGCACCGCCGCCGAGGCCGCCAAGGCCCGGCGCGAACAGGAACTCACCGTCGCCCGTAACCAGGGCCGCGATCTCAAGGCCGAACTCGACAAGCTGACCGACTCCGTCCACCGTGGCGAGGTACTCGGCGCCGAGAAGCGGATGCGGATCGAGCAGCTGGAGACCAAGGCGCTGGAGGAGCTGGGCGTGGAGCCCGCCGGGCTCGTCTCCGAGTACGGCCCCCACCAGCTCGTACCGCCCTCCCTGGCCGCGGAGGGCGAGCAGCTTCCCGAGGACCCCGAGCACCCCCGCAACCAGCCCAAGCCCTTCCTCCGGGCCGAGCAGGAGAAGCGGCTCAAGGCCGCCGAGCGCGCCTACCAGCAGCTCGGCAAGGTCAATCCGCTCGCGCTGGAGGAGTTCGCCGCGCTGGAGGAACGGCACAAGTTCCTCAGCGAGCAGCTCGAGGACCTGAAGAAGACCCGCGCCGATCTGCTCCAGGTCGTCAAGGAGGTCGACGAGCGCGTCGAGCAGGTCTTCACCGAGGCCTACCGGGACACGGCCCGGGAGTTCGAGGGCGTCTTCAGCCGGCTGTTCCCCGGTGGTGAGGGACGGCTGATCCTGACCGATCCCGACAACATGCTCACCACGGGTGTCGATGTCGAGGCGCGTCCGCCGGGCAAGAAGGTCAAGCGGCTGTCGCTGCTCTCGGGTGGTGAGCGCTCACTCACCGCCGTCGCCATGCTGGTGTCGATCTTCAAGGCCCGGCCGAGCCCGTTCTACGTCATGGACGAGGTCGAGGCCGCCCTCGACGACACCAACCTGCAGCGGCTGATCCGCATCATGCAGGAGCTCCAGGAAGCCTCGCAGCTGATCGTGATCACGCATCAGAAGCGCACGATGGAGGTCGCCGACGCGCTGTACGGCGTCTCCATGCAGGGCGACGGCGTGTCGAAGGTCATCAGCCAGCGGCTTCGCTGACGCTCCTCGGGGCCGTTTCGGTTCCCTCCAACCACCTTCACCTTCACTTCAAGAAGTGAACACAACTCACCTCGTCACGTCTAGAAAGTCACAGCTCCCTGACTATTGACTTCGAAACTTGAAGGCATAGTCTCAGCAACGTTGTTTTTACCTTCAGGTATCACTACTTGGAGCGGCTGACCCCCACCCGGCAGCGTTGCCGGTGGCCCGAGGAGTACACGTGACCAGCACAGCGCAGGCACCCACGTCAGGAGCCAAGGCGGCGCACCCCGAACATCTCGGGCACGTCGTCTTCATCACCGCGGCGGCCGCCATGGGCGGCTTTCTGTTCGGCTACGACAGCTCCGTCATCAACGGAGCCAACGGCGGCATCCAGGCCCGGTTCGACCTCAGCTCCGGCGTCACCGGTACCGTCGCCGCCAGCGCCCTGCTCGGCAGTGCCCTCGGTGCCGCCATCGCCGGCCGCATAGCCGACCGCATCGGCCGTATCCGCGTCATGCAGATCGCGGCGGTGCTGTTCGCCGTGAGCGCCGTCGGTTCCGGACTGCCGTTCGCCGCGTGGGACCTCGCCGCCTGGCGTGTCCTCGGCGGTATCGCCATCGGTATGGCCTCGGTCATCGGCCCCGCCTACATCGCCGAGGTCGCCCCGCCCGCCTACCGAGGCCGGCTCGCCTCCTTCCAGCAGGCCGCCATCGTCATCGGCATCGCCGTCTCCCAGCTCGTCAACTGGGCCATCCTCAACATGGCCGACGGCGAGGAGCGCGGGACGGTCGCGGGCCTGGAGGCCTGGCAGTGGATGCTCGGCGTGATGCTCGTACCCGCGGTGATCTACGGTCTGCTGTCCTTCGCGATCCCCGAGTCCCCGCGCTACCTGATCAGCGTCGGCCGCGTCGATGACGCGAAGAAGGTGCTCGCCGACGTCGAGGGCGGCGTGGACCTGGACGCCCGGGTCACCGAGATCGACCAGGCCATGCGCAGCGACCACAAGTCGACGTTCAAGGACCTGCTGGGCGGCCGGTTCGGCCTGCTGCCGATCGTGTGGATCGGTATCGGCCTCTCCGTGTTCCAGCAGCTGGTCGGCATCAACGTCATCTTCTACTACTCGAACCTGCTGTGGCAGTCCGTGGGCGTCGACCCGTCGAGCTCGTTCTTCTACTCGTTCGAGACCTCGATCATCAACATCATCGGCACCGTGATCGCGATGATCTTCGTGGACCGCATCGGCCGCAAGCCGCTCGCCCTCATCGGCTCCGTCGGCATGGGCCTCTCGCTCGCGGCGGCCGCCTGGGCCTTCTCCTTCCAGAACGGCAACGACCCGCTGCCGACCGCGCAGGGCTACGTGGCTCTCATCGCCGCCAACGCCTTCGTCCTCTTCTTCGCCCTGTCCTGGGGTGTGGTCGTCTGGGTCATGCTCGGCGAGGTCTTCCCGAACAAGATCCGCGCCGCCGCCCTGGGCGTGGCCGCCTCGGCCCAGTGGATCGCCAACTGGGTGATCACGATCACCTTCCCGGACCTGTCGGACTGGAACCTGTCGCTGACGTACGTGATGTACGCGGTGTTCGCCTTCCTCTCCATCCCGTTCATCCTCAAGTTCGTGCCCGAGACCAAGGGCAAGAAGCTGGAGGAGATGGGCTGACCGGCCCCCGAAACTCGGGGAGAAGGGCCAAGTCCCCGCTGCCCCTCTCCCCGTAACCCTGCCGCCGCCCCGGCTCGGCCACTGCCCGAGCCGGGGCGGCGGTTTCGTACGTCACCGTCCCCCTGTGCGTCACCAGATGAGGACGCCGCCGCCGATCTCCGCGGCCTTGCGGGCGCTCTCCTCGATGATCCGCAAACGCACCTCGATCCCGTCCCGGTGTTCCTCGACCGTCCGCGGATGCTCGGTGCCGTGAGCGATCGCGTCGAGGTGGGCCCGCAGCACCGCGACCTCGCGCAGGAACTCCGGCACCTGTCCGGCCTCCACTTCCAGGTCCCGCTCGGCCAGTACGGGGAGGAAGCGCGCACCCAGCGAGCGCACGAACTCCGATCCCCATACGGTCGTACGCCAAGACTCGAAGCCGCCGGATTGATAGACGTCGTCCGGCACGTCGAGTATCCGTCTCTGCCCGTCCGATTCCCGGACGAACACTTCCACCAGCAGACTCATGCTCCCAGTGGATCAGTCGCCGCCCGGCCGGGCCATCGAATATCCGTGCAGGTCAGCCGCCCAACGCTGGAAGCACCTCCTCCGCGAACAACCGCAGGCTCCGCCACCCCTCCTCCACCGGCATCCCGCCCGACAAGGGGTGCAGCACGTAGTTGTCGAACCCCAGCGCCACACACTCCTCGGGCGTCACGATCCGGTACACCCCCTCCGCCCGCAGTTCCTCCACCGTCGTGGCCCCCGACTTCACCGCCGAGCGGATGTCCCCGGACTGCCAGGAGGCGTACGTCCGCGCCTCGTGCAGGAAGTGCCCGCCGTACTCGGCCCACGTCCGGTCGGGGTCCTCGGCCACGTGCAGCAGCGGTGTCTCGGCGGCCGGCATCATGGTCCAGCCGTCGGTGCCGTACTCGACCAGCCGCTCCTTGTAGTACGCCTCCAGCTCCGGCAGGTGCGCGCTGGGGAAGAACGGCAGGCCCAGCCGGGCGGCCCGGCGGGCGGCGGCCTTCGAGGAGCCGCCGACCAGGAGCAGGGGGTGCGGGTCGGTGAAGGGGCGCGGGGTGATCCGTACCGTACGGCCGCGGTACTCGAACTCCTCGCCGGTCCACGCCTTCAGCAGGGTCTCCAGCAGCTCGTCCTGGATCCGCCCCCGCTGCTTCCAGTCCACGTCGAACAGGGCGTATTCCTCGGGCCGGTACCCGATCCCAGCGACCGTCACCAGCCTGCCGCCGCTCAGCAGATCCAGTACGGCGATCTCCTCGGCGAGCCGCAGGGGGTCGTGCAGCGGGCCGATGATCGCCGAGACGGTGACCGCGATGCGGCGCGTCGCGCCGAAGACCGCGGCCGCGAAGGCGAACGGTGACGGCATCCAGTTGTTCTCGGCGCCGTGGTGTTCCTCGGTCTGCACGGTGGTGATGCCGTGCTCGTCGGCGTACGCGGCCATCCGTACGGCCGCCTGGTAGCGGGCCGCGAGGGAGGCGGGGGTCGCGTCGGGCTCGACGAGGTTGAAGCGTACGACCGTGACGGGCATGGGGGTCCCCCTTCACCGGGCGGGTGTGAAGGCGGACGTTAGCTGACGGTGTGTCAGACATCCATAGGGGTGTCGCGGGACTCCATGGCCGATACTGGACGCGTTATGGACATCGTCATCCTTGCTGTAGTCATCGCCGTGGTCGTGCTCGGCGCGCTCGGCGGGCTCATCGTCGGCACCCGCCGCAAGAAGCAGCTGCCCCCGCCGCCGCCCGCCGCCCCCGACATCACCGCCCCTCCGGCCGAGCCGCACGTCGGCGACGAGGCCGAGACACCGCGCGACGAACCGCGCCGGACCATAGAGGAGGTGGACCTTCCCGGCGGCGGGGCACCGACCGCCGTCGAGGAACCGCCGGTCGTCGAAGAGCTCCCGCCGACCGAGATCGAGATCCCGGAGCCCACTGCTGGACGCCTGATCCGTCTGCGCGCCCGGCTCTCCCGCTCGCAGAACGCCCTCGGCAAGGGGCTGCTCACGCTCCTGTCGCGCGAGCACCTCGACGAGGACACCTGGGAGGAGATCGAGGACACGCTGCTCACCGCCGACGTCGGCGTGCTGCCCACCCAGGAACTGGTCGACGGCCTGCGTGAGCGCGTGAAGGTCCTCGGCACCCGCACCCCCGAGGAGCTGCGCGGCCTGCTGCGCGAGGAGCTGCTCAAGCTGGTCGGCACCGACTTCGACCGCACGGTCAAGACCGAGCCGGAGGCCAGCAAGCCCGGCATCGTGATGGTCGTCGGCGTGAACGGCACCGGCAAGACCACCACCACCGGCAAGCTCGCCCGCGTCCTCGTGGCCGACGGCCGCAGCGTGGTCCTGGGCGCCGCCGACACCTTCCGTGCCGCCGCCGCCGACCAGCTGCAGACCTGGGGCGAGCGCGTCGGCGCCTACACCGTGCGCGGTCCGGAGGGCGGCGACCCCGCCTCCGTCGCCTTCGACGCGGTGAAGGAGGGCAAGGAGATGGGCTCCGACGTGGTGCTCATCGACACCGCCGGGCGCCTGCACACCAAGACCGGGCTCATGGACGAGCTCGGCAAGGTCAAACGGGTCGTCGAGAAGCACGCTCCGCTGGACGAGGTGCTGCTCGTGCTGGACGCCACGACGGGGCAGAACGGCCTGGTCCAGGCCCGTGTCTTCGCCGAGGTCGTCGACATCACCGGCATCGTGCTCACCAAGCTGGACGGCACGGCCAAGGGCGGCATCGTCGTCGCCGTGCAGCGCGAGCTGGGTGTACCGGTGAAGCTGATCGGGCTGGGCGAGGGGGCCGACGATCTGGCGCCGTTCGAGCCGGAGGCGTTCGTTGACGCCCTTATCGGGGAGTGAAGACCGGCACCTACGACATTCGTATCTGCTCGAAGAAGCGCCCGCCTCCCAAGGTGCAGTTGGGGGACGGGCGCTTCGCTGTGTACGTCTATGCGCGCGACCTGTGGGCCACGTAGGCCAAGGTGCCCAGCAGCAACCGCGCCGCGGGGGGCTTGGTCGCGGTGTCGAGCGCGGGCGGCCGCAGCCACCGCACCGGACCCAGCCCGCCGCGGTCGGACGGCGGGGCCGTGATGTGCGTACCGGGCCCGAGGCCGCGCAGGTCGAGGTGGGTCGGGTCGTCCCAGCCCATGCGGTAGAGGAGCTCGGCGAGCTCGGCCGCGGCGCCGGGGGCGACGAAGAAGTGGGCGCGGCCCTCGGGGGTGGCGGTGACCGGGCCGAGGGGGAGGCCCATACGCTCGAGCCGGGTCAGCGCGCGGCGCCCGGCGGGCTCGGCCACCTCGATCACGTCGAACGCGCGCCCGGCCGGCAGCATCACCGCGGCGCCCGGAACCTCCGCCCACGCCTTGCTCACGTCGTCGAGCGTGGCCCCGGCCGGAACCTCGGGAGCGAAGTCGAGGGGGTGTGCGCCGGGCGCGTCACAGTCGGAGCGGCCGCACGAACAAGCGCCCGCCGCGGCCCGCGCGCCGGGCACCACGTCCCAGCCCCACAGCCCGGTGAACTCGGCGACGGCCGTGCACTCCGAGGAGCGGCCGCGTCGACGCGAGCCGGATCGGATCTCCCGGATGCCGCCGATCGTGAAGCCCATGCCCCCTCCAACGGGTCCAGCGCGCCGGTGGTTACGGCGCGGATGCAAGGCGTGACCCTGTGTGTTCCTGTGGCGGCCGGTACCCCGTGGCGCCGCTCGATCCACGTGGCGCTCGGAAGTGTCCCGGGTCGCGGACTCGGCGACGCGCGCCCCTGAGTGCTTCGCTCCGCCCACTCCCGGCCGTCCTATGTCAAGTGAATCGCGTGGAGGCCACCGTTAGTTCATTCGAAGGGGTGGCGAATGGTGGCGATTCCGGGATCGCCATGGCTGAGGGCGTGATCGTAGGATTACCGTGAGTGCACGGAGCCTCGGGGCACATGCACTCGTGGGTATGCCGGGGGCAAGTCGGCTTTCCGTTCGAAGGGTGAGAACTGCCGGACGGGCGACCGTATTTACCGGCATTCTGATAGGGCTTGGCGCACTCGGTGACAAGTGGTCCAAGGGATGGGGGCGTTCCAGTGAGCGGCAACAGCGGAAGCGGTACGAGTGCTGGTGGCGCATCGCACGCTGACAAGCGCCCCAACGAGCTGCTCGCGTCCTGGTTCGTGCGCAGCGGCTGGTCGAAGGGTGAACTGGCCCGCCAAGTGAACCGCCGCGCCCGCCAGTTGGGCGCCAACCACATCTCCACGGACACCTCGCGGGTACGCCGCTGGCTGGACGGCGAGAACCCGCGGGAGCCGATCCCGCGGATCCTGTCCGAGCTGTTCTCCGAGCGGTTCGGCTGCGTCGTCTCCGTCGAGGACCTCGGCCTGCGCGCCGCCCGTCAGTCACCCTCCGTGTCCGGTGTCGACCTGCCCTGGACGGGCCCGCAGACGGTGGCCCTGCTCAGCGAGTTCTCGCGCAGTGACCTGATGCTGGCGCGGCGCGGCTTCCTCGGGACCTCGCTGGCCCTGTCCGCCGGCCCGTCCCTCATCGAGCCGATGCAGCGCTGGCTGGTCCCCGCGCCGCCCGCCCCGTACCAGGAGCCCGCGCCGATCCCGTCCTCACGCGCGCGTGGCCGGCTGTCCAAGCCCGAGCTGGACCTGTTGGAGTCCACCACCGTGATGTTCCGGCAGTGGGACGCGCAGTGCGGCGGCGGCCTGCGCCGCAAGGCGGTCGTGGGCCAGTTGCACGAGGTGACCGACCTGCTCCAGGAGCCCCAGCCCGAGGCCACCACCCGCAAGCTGTTCAAGGTCGCCGCCGAGCTGGCGGAGCTGGCCGGGTGGATGTCGTACGACGTCGGGCTGCAGCCCACCGCGCAGAAGTACTTCGTCCTCGCGCTGCACGCCGCCAAGGAGGCGGGCGACCGGCCGCTCGGCTCGTACGTCCTCTCCAGCATGAGCCGCCAGATGATCCACCTCGGCCGGCCCGACGACGCGCTGGAACTGATCCACCTCGCCCAGTACGGAAGCCGGGACTGTGCGAGCCCGCGCACCCAGTCGATGCTGTATGCGATGGAGGCCCGCGCCTACGCCAACATGGGCCAGCCCGGAAAGTGCAAGCGGGCCGTCCGCATGGCCGAGGACACCTTCGCCGAGGCGGGGGACTGGGACGAGCCGGATCCCGACTGGATCCGCTTCTTCTCCGAGGCCGAGCTGTACGGCGAGAACTCCCACTCCTACCGCGACCTCGCCTATGTCGCCGGCCGCAGCCCGACGTACGCCTCGCTGGCCGAACCGGTGATGCAGCAGGCCGTGGACCTGTTCGCGAAGGACGGCGAGCACCAGCGGTCGTATGCGCTGAACCTGATCGGCATGGCCACGGTCCATCTGCTGCGGCGGGAGCCCGAGCGGAGCGCGGTCTATGCCGAGCAGGCCATGCAGATCGCGAAGAAGGTGCGCTCCGAGCGCGTCAACACTCGTATTCGAAAGACGGTCGACACGGCCGTCCGTGACTTCGGGGATCTCGCCGAGGTCGTGGACCTCACCGACAAGCTCGCCGTGGAGCTGCCGGAGACCGCGGAGGCGGTCTGACCGACCCGGGCGAACACCCGGAAACCCCAGAACCCCGGCCGCGGCCGGCCCTCCCGAACTGCCCGACTCGGCTCCCCCATGCCAGGTCATCGGATGGCCGGCCGCGGCCGGTCTTTCTTCCCTCAGCGAAGGTTGCGCCACGATAACGATCGTGCAGCCGGACATCTCGGAGTTCATCAACGCGTAACACGCAGGGCGCCTTCGTCACGGCGGCGAAACAACGAGGGGCTTCCATCGAAACGGCGCTGCGCCAATCTCGTGGCGCATAACCGGCCCACCCCTCAATCCGCTCAGGCTTCGCCCGCACGGGGCCGTACCAATGACGAGGAGACGCCGATGGCTCCAGCCATCATGATGGCGGCAGACAAGGTAGAGCTGTCGCCCGCCAACACAGGTTTCATGCTCATCTGTTCTGCCCTGGTGATGCTCATGACCCCGGGCCTGGCCTTCTTCTACGGAGGCATGGTCCGCGTCAAGAGCACCCTGAACATGCTGATGATGAGCTTCATCAGTCTGGGGATCGTCACCATCCTGTGGGTGCTGTTCGGCTTCTCCCTCGCCTTCGGCAAGGACTCCGGCGGCCTCATCGGCTGGACCTCCGACTGGGTCGGCCTCAGCGGCGTCGACAAGGGCCAGCTGTGGGTCCTGGGCGAGACGACGTACAACATCCCGCTGCTGGTCTTCTTCGTCTTCCAGCTGATGTTCGCGATCATCACGCCCGCCCTGATCAGCGGCGCTCTCGCGGACCGCGTGAAGTTCTCGGCCTGGGCGCTGTTCATCGCGCTGTGGGCCACGGTCGTCTACTTCCCGGTCGCCCACTGGGTCTGGGCCGACGGCGGCTGGGCCTTCGACCTGGGCGTGATCGACTTCGCCGGTGGTACGGCGGTCCACATCAACGCCGGTGCCGCGGCGCTCGGTGTGATCCTCGTGATCGGCAAGCGCGTCGGCTTCAAGAAGGACCCGATGCGTCCGCACAGCCTCCCGCTGGTCATGCTCGGCGCGGGCCTCCTGTGGTTCGGCTGGTTCGGGTTCAACGCCGGCTCCTGGCTCGGCAACGATGACGGCGTCGGCTCGCTGATGTTCGTCAACACGCAGGTCGCCACCGCTTCCGCCATGCTGGCCTGGCTCATCTACGAGAAGATCCGCCACGGCGCGTTCACCACGCTGGGCGCCGCCTCCGGTGCCGTCGCCGGTCTGGTCGCCATCACCCCGGCCGGTGGTGCGGTCTCCCCGATCGGCGCGATCGCCGTCGGTGCCATCGCCGGTCTGCTGTGCGCCATGGCCGTGGGCCTGAAGTACAAGCTCGGCTACGACGACTCGCTCGACGTCGTCGGCGTCCACCTGGTCGGCGGTGTCGTCGGCTCCCTGCTGATCGGCTTCTTCGCCAGCGGCAAGGGCCAGTCCGAGGTCGAGGGCCTCTTCTACGGCGGCGGCCTGACCCAGTTCTGGAAGCAGTGCGCCGGTGTCTTCGTGGTCCTCGCCTACTCCCTGATCGTCTCCGCGATCCTCGCCTTCATCCTCGACAAGACCATCGGTATGCGGGTCTCCGAGGACGACGAGGTGGCCGGCATCGACCAGGCCGAGCACGCCGAGACCGCATACGACTTCAGTGGCGCCGGTGGCGGCGCCGCCCGGACCGCCGCCGCGGCCCCGGTCGCCGAAGCTGCGAGCAAGAAGGTGGACGCATGAAGCTCATCACCGCAGTCGTCAAGCCCCACCGGCTCGACGAGATCAAGGAAGCCCTCCAGGCGTTCGGGGTCCACGGCCTGACGGTCACCGAAGCGAGCGGCTACGGTCGTCAGCGGGGCCACACCGAGGTCTACCGCGGTGCCGAGTACACCGTCGACCTGGTCCCGAAGATCCGCATCGAGGTCCTGGCCGAGGACGACGACGCCGAGCAGCTGATCGACGTCATCGTCAAGGCCGCCCGAACCGGCAAGATCGGTGACGGCAAGGTCTGGTCCCTGCCGGTCGAGACGGCCGTACGGGTCCGGACCGGCGAGCGCGGCCCCGACGCGCTCTGACAGAAGAAGAACAGGAGCTGCTGGGTGTCGAGTACGGACGTGCACAACGAAGCAGAGGACTCGGGACCCAGCGGCTACGCGGCGGCCCGGCTGCGTCTCCTCACCGAGGGGGCGCGGTCCGGGCCGCCGCGCCGTTCCGCCCTCGCGGAACTGACCGACGACTGGCTGACCGGCCTGTTCGCCGCCGGAGCCGAGGGGCTGCGCGGCGTCTCCCTGGTCGCCGTCGGCGGCTACGGCCGCGGCGAGCTGTCCCCGCGCAGCGACCTGGATCTGCTCCTGCTGCACGACGGCGCCGACAGCAAGGCGGTGGCCGCCCTGGCCGACCGCATCTGGTACCCGGTCTGGGACCTCGGCCTCGCCCTCGACCACTCCGTGCGCACACCTGCCGAGGCCCGCAAGACCGCCGGCGAGGACCTCAAGGTCCAGCTCGGCCTGCTGGACGCCCGGCACATCGCGGGCGACCTGGGACTCACGGCCGGGCTGCGGACGGCGGTCCTGGCCGACTGGCGCAACCAGGCGCCCAAGCGCCTGCCCGAACTCCAGGAGCTGTCCGCCGAGCGTGCCGAGCGGCAGGGCGAGCTGCAGTACCTCCTGGAACCCGATCTGAAGGAGGCGCGCGGCGGGCTGCGGGACGCCACCATCCTGCGCGCCGTCGCCGCGTCCTGGCTGGCCGACGCCCCGCGCGAGGGCCTCGACGACGCCCGGCGCCGGCTGCTCGACGTACGTGACGCCCTGCACCTCACCACCGGGCGCGCGGCCGACCGGCTGTCGCTGCAGGAGCAGGACCAGGTCGCCGCCGAGCTCGGGCTGCTCGACGCCGACACCCTGCTGCGGCAGGTGTACGAGGCGGCGCGCGTCATCTCGTATGCGAGCGATGTCACCTGGCGTGAAGTGGGGCGTGTGCTGCGATCGCGCGCCGTGCGGCCGCGGTTGCGCGCCATGCTGGGCGGCGGGAAGCCGACCGTGGAGCGCTCGCCGCTGGCGGAGGGCGTGGTGGAGCAGGACGGCGAGGTGGTGCTCGCCCGCGCCGCACGCCCCGAACGTGACCCCGTGCTCCCGCTGCGCGCCGCGGCCGCTGCCGCGCAGGCAGGGCTCCCGCTCTCCCTGCACGCCGTACGGCGCATGGCGGCCACCGTGCGCCCCTTGCCCACGCCCTGGCCCGCCGAGGCCCGTGAGCAGCTCGTGACCCTCCTGGGCTCCGGGCGCCCGACGGTCGACGTGTGGGAGGCGCTGGAGGCCGAGGGGCTGATCACCCGGTTCCTGCCCGACTGGGAGCGGGTGCGCTGTCGCCCGCAGCGCAACGCCGTGCACGTCTGGACCGTCGACCGGCACCTGATCGAGACGGCCGTCCGCGCCTCCGAGTTCACCCGCCGTGTCCACCGCCCCGACCTCCTCCTGGTCGCCGCGCTGCTGCACGACATCGGCAAGGGCTGGCCCGGTGACCACTCCGTGGCCGGCGAGATCATCGTCAAGGACGTGGCCGCGCGCATCGGCTTCGACCGCGACGACGTGACGGTGCTCTCCACCCTCGTACGCCATCACCTGCTGCTCGTCGAGACGGCCACCCGGCGTGACCTGGAGGACCCGGCCACCGTGCGCGCGGTCGCCGAGGCGGTCGGCTCGCAGGGCACCCTGGAGCTGCTGCACGCCCTGACCGAGGCCGACGCGCTGGCCACCGGGCCGGCCGCGTGGTCGTCCTGGCGGGGCTCGCTCGTCGCCGACCTGGTGAAACGGGTCGCGGCCGTGCTCGCCGGGGACGACCCGGAGGAGCCCGAGGCCGCCGCGCCCACCGCCGAGCAGGAACGCCTCGCCATCGAGGCGATCGCGACCGGCAGCCCCGTACTGGCCCTGCGCGCCCAGACCGAGCCGCCGACCGAGGAGCAGCTCCCGGGCGACCCGGAGCCGCTCGGCGTGGAGCTCCTCATCGCCGTACCGGACCAGCCGGGCGTGCTGCCCGCGGTGGCCGGAGTCCTGGCGATGCACCGCCTGACCGTCCGCACCGCCGAGCTGCGCGCCCTGGACCTGCCCGACGGCGTCGACGGCTCCGTCCTGCTGCTGAACTGGCGGGTCGCCGCCGAGTACGGCTCGCTGCCGCAGGCCACCCGGCTGCGCGCCGACCTCGTACGGGCCCTGGACGGCTCCCTGGACATCGCCGGCCGTCTCGCCGAGCGGGACGCGGCCTATCCGCGCCGCCGGGGCGTCGTGCCGCCCCCGCCCAGGGTGTCGGTCCACCCGGCCGCCTCCCGGCTGGCCACGGTGATCGAGGTGCGGGCCCAGGACGCGCCGGGGCTGCTGTTCCGGATCGGCCGGGCGCTGGAGGACGCGAGCGTGCGGATGCGCAGTGCGCATGTCAGCACGCTGGGCGCCAACGCCGTCGACGCGTTCTATGTCACAGGGCCCGGGGGCGCGCCGCTGCCCGGTGAGGAGGCGGCTTCCGTGGCCCGCAAGCTGGAGGAGACGTTGCGGGGCTGAACCAGGGATCCCGGCAACCTGCGCCGCCGGGATACCCTGGAGGGCGATTCCCAGCTGCCACCGACCCCGAGGACCGCGAGCGCCGTGTTCGATACTCTCTCCGATCGCCTCTCAGCGACTTTCAAGAACCTGCGCGGCAAGGGACGGCTCTCCGAGGCGGACATCGACGCCACCGCGCGCGAGATCCGCATCGCACTCCTCGAAGCGGATGTGGCCCTGCCTGTCGTCCGGACGTTCATCAAGAACGTCAAGGAGCGCGCTCTCGGCGCCGAGGTGTCCCGGGCGCTGAACCCGGCCCAGCAGGTTCTGAAGATCGTCAACGACGAGCTCGTCACGATTCTCGGCGGCGAGACCCGGCGCCTGCGGTTCGCCAAGACGCCGCCGACCGTGATCATGCTGGCGGGTCTGCAGGGTGCCGGTAAGACCACCCTCGCGGGCAAGCTCGGCCACTGGCTGAAGGAGCAGGGCCACTCGCCGCTGCTGGTGGCCGCCGACCTCCAGCGTCCCAACGCCGTGAACCAGCTGAGCGTCGTCGCCGAGCGCGCCGGTGTCGCGGTCTACGCGCCCGAGCCGGGCAACGGCGTCGGTGACCCGGTCAAGGTCGCCAAGGACTCCATCGAGCACGCCAAGGCCAAGGTCCACGACATCGTGATCGTGGACACCGCCGGCCGCCTGGGCATCGACCAGGAGATGATGCAGCAGGCCGCCGACATCCGGGACGCGGTCTCGCCGGACGAGATCCTGTTCGTCGTCGACGCGATGATCGGTCAGGACGCGGTCAACACCGCCGAGGCCTTCCGCGACGGCGTCGGCTTCGACGGCGTGGTGCTCTCCAAGCTCGACGGTGACGCCCGCGGTGGTGCGGCCCTGTCGATCCGCCAGGTCACCGGCAAGCCGATCATGTTCGCGTCGAACGGCGAGAAGCTCGACGACTTCGACGCCTTCCACCCGGACCGGATGGCCTCCCGCATCCTCGACATGGGTGACCTGCTCACCCTGATCGAGCAGGCGGAGAAGACCTTCGACCAGGCCGAAGCCCAGAAGATGGCCGAGAAGCTGGCCTCCAAGAAGGGCCAGGACTTCACCCTCGACGACTTCCTGGCCCAGATGGAGCAGGTCAGGAAGATGGGCTCCATCTCCAAGCTGCTCGGCATGCTGCCGGGCATGGGCCAGATCAAGGACCAGATCAACAACCTCGACGAGCGCGACGTCGACCGCACGGCCGCGATCATCAAGTCGATGACCCCGGCCGAGCGCCAGGAGCCGACGATCATCAACGGCTCGCGCCGCGCCCGTATCGCCAAGGGTTCCGGTGTCGAGGTCAGCGCGGTCAAGAACCTGGTCGAGCGGTTCTTCGAGGCCCGCAAGATGATGTCCCGCATGGCCCAGGGCGGCGGGATGCCCGGTATGCCGGGGATCCCGGGCATGGGCGGCGGCCCCGGCCGCACGAAGAAGCAGCCGAAGAAGGCCAAGGGCAAGCAGCGCTCGGGCAACCCGATGAAGCGCAAGCAGCAGGAGCAGGAGGAGGCCGCCCGCCGGGCCGCCGCTGCTCAGGCCGGAGGCGCCCTCGGGCTGCCGGGCCAGCAGGCCGGGCAGGACTTCGAGCTGCCGGACGAGTTCAAGAAGTTCATGGGCTGACGGTTCGTTCCGTACGACCGTCTCGTCGCGTACGTCACCGAGGGCGCTCCTTCCGTAGGGGCGCCCTCAGCGCGTGCCAGGCACCGGCATCTGCCGTAACGTCCAGATATGAGCAATGCCGCGCCACCACGCAAGGCCCCTGACCAGCCGTGGCGCACCGAGGGCACACCGGACGAGCCGCCCGGGCGGCCCCGTGGCCGACGGATGCGCGGCCGCTGGTGGGGCCTGCTCCTCACCGCGGTGATCGTGTTCCTGCTCGCCTATGTCGGGCTGACGTACCTCGACCGGGGCAACGAGCCGACGATCTCCTACACGGAGTTCAGCAGACAGGTCGACGCCGGCAATGTCGACAAGATCTACTCCAAGGGCGACGCGATCCAGGGCGAGCTCAAGAGCGCCCGGGACAACCCTGAGGGCGACGGCGACTACACCAGGTTCAAGACACAGCGACCGGCCTTCGCGGACGACGATCTCTGGCAGCAACTGGACCGCCATGACGTGACCGTGACCGCCCAACCCGTCGTGCGGGAGCGCGGTGTCCTGTCCAACCTGCTGTTCTCCTTGATCCCGATCGTGCTCCTGCTCGCGGTCTGGATCTTCGTTGCCCGGCGGATGGGCGGCGCCATGGGCGGCGCGGGCGGCATGCTCGGCCGCAAGGCACCGCCCAAGCCGGTCGAGCTCCAGCCCGGCAAGGAGCGCACGACGTTCGCCGACGTGGCCGGCATCGACGAGGTCAAGGGCGAGCTGGACGACGTCGTCGACTTCTTGGAGCACCCCGACGCCTACCGCAGGATGGGCGCGAAGATGCCGCGCGGCGTGCTGCTCGCGGGCTCTCCCGGCACCGGCAAGACCCTGCTGGCGCGTGCGGTGGCGGGCGAGGCGGGCGTGCCGTTCTTCTCCGCCTCCGCGTCCGAGTTCATCGAGATGATCGTCGGTGTCGGCGCGTCCCGTGTCCGGGAACTGTTCGCCGAGGCCCGCAAGGTGGCGCCGTCGATCATCTTCATCGACGAGATCGACACCATCGGCCGGATGCGCGGCGGCGGCGCCTCGGTGAGCGGCCACGACGAGCGCGAGCAGACGCTGAACCAGATCCTCACCGAGATGGACGGCTTCTCCGGCTCGGAGGGCGTGATCGTCATCGCGGCGACCAACCGCGCAGACATCCTGGACCCGGCGCTGACCCGCCCCGGCCGCTTCGACCGGGTGGTCAGCGTCTCCCCGCCGGACCGCGGCGGCCGCGAGGCGATCCTGCGGATCCACACCCGCGAGATCCCGCTCGCCGAGGACGTGGACCTGACCCAGCTGGCCCGCACGACCCCGGGCATGACAGGTGCGGATCTGGCCAATCTCGCCAACGAGGCCGCCCTGCTCGCGGTCAAGCGGGGCCAGGGACAGGTGACCGCATCGGACCTGTCCGAGGCCCTGGAGAAGGTGCAGCTGGGCGCCGAGCGCACCCTCGTGATGCCCGAGGAGGACCGCCGGCGCACCGCGTACCACGAGAGCGGACACGCCCTCCTCGGCATGCTGCAGCCGGGCGCCGACCCCGTACGCAAGATCACCATCGTGCCGCGCGGCCGGGCGCTCGGGGTGACGATGTCGACGCCCGAGGTGGAGCGGTACGCGCACTCGGAGGGCTACCTGCGCGGCCGCATCATCGGCGCCCTGGGCGGCATGGCGGCCGAACAGGTGGTCTACGACGTCGTCACCACGGGTGCCGAGAACGACCTCGAACAGGTCACCAACATCGCGCGCGGGATGGTCGCCCGCTGGGGCATGAGCGAGCGGGTGGGCCGGCTGTCCGCCCTGCCGAGCGACGCCCAGCAGGCGTACGGTCTGGCGGCCGCCCCGCAGACCCTCGACGTGATCGACGCCGAGATGCGCCGGATCGTCGAGGAGTGCTACGAGGAGGCGATCCGCAAACTCCGGGACCATCGGGGGCAGTTGAACGCCCTGGCCGAGGCGCTGCTGGAGAACGAGACGCTGGAGGAGGCCGACGCGTACCGGATCGCCGGAATCACCCGGCTGAGCAAGGACACGGACGCGTAGCGGACCCGCTCAGGGCACGCGGGCGATCAGGTACCGGAAGACGTTCGGCATCCACACCGTGCCGTCCCGCCGCTGGTGCGGATGCAGCGCCTCCGTCACCTCCTTGTCCACCTGGGCCTGGTCGGTCGCGGAGATCGCCGCGTCGAAGAGCCCCGTCGACAGCAGTCCCCGTACGGCACTGTCGACGTCCGCGTACCCGAAGGGGCAGGCCACCCGCCCGGAACCGTCGGGACGCAGGCCCGCGCGCTGGGCGACCTCCTCCAGGTCGTCGCGCAGGGCGGGGCGCCAACTGCCGGTGCTGCGCAAGGGATCGGCCAACTTCGTGGCGACCCGGAGCACGGACGAGGTGGCGCAGCGCTCCGGCGGACCCCAGCCGGCGAGCACCACGGGCGCCCCGCGCTCGGCCAGCGGCGTGGCCGCGGTGAGCGTCTCACCGAGCCCTTCGGAGTCACCCGCGAGGCACCCGATGGGCTCGAAGGCGGTCACCAGGGTGTACGGGGGCGTCGCCGCGTCGGCGGTGTCAGCGGCGTCGCGGGGCGAGCCGTCGACCAGCCGCGTGTCGGCACGCGCGCGCGTGTCCCACGCCTCCGGCAGCAACCGCTGCCGTGCGAGGGCGAGTCGTTCGGGGGAGGAGGACTCGACACCGGTGACGGCCGCGCCTCTGGATGCCGCGATCAGAAGGGCGAGCCCGCTGCCGCAGCCGAGGCCCAGCAGCCGGGTGCCGGGGCCCACTTCCACTCGCTCGTAGACGGCCTCGTAGAGCGGAAGCAGCATCCGCTCCTGGATCTCGGACCAGTCACGCGCGCGTGCACACAGGTCCACGCGGGGTGCCGCGCCCGCGTGAGGCAGGTGCTGCCGCACGAGCGTAGGTGTCATGTAAAGCGCCCCAATCCGCCGAGAGTTGACGATGTGACCGATTCAGTAGCCCCCGTGACATGCGCTCACGCTCCCCCCGTATGCCAGGAAACTCCGCGCTCGACGCCTCGTCCAGGGGTCGCGGAGCCCGGCTTGTGGGTTCGCTGTGTCCGTGGCCAGAATTCACATTCCGGCAACACGGGCCCGTACCATCGCGCCATGGCCAAGGCACCCGTACTCACACCACGGGCGGACGACTTCCCCCGCTGGTACCAGGATCTGATCAACAAGGCCGAGCTGGCCGACAACGGTCCGGTGCGCGGCACCATGGTCATCCGACCGTACGGGTACGGGCTGTGGGAGCGGATGCAGGCCGAGATGGACGCCCGGATCAAGGAGACGGGCACCCAGAACGCGTACTTCCCGCTGCTGATCCCGCAGTCGTACTTCGCCAAAGAGGCCGACCACGTCGAGGGCTTCGCGCCGGAGCTCGCGGTCGTCACGCACGGCGGCGGCAAGGAGCTGGAGGAGCCGGCGGTCGTCCGCCCCACCTCCGAGATGATCATCAACGACTACTTCTCGAAGTGGGTGCAGAGCTACCGCGACCTGCCCCTGCTGATCAACCAGTGGGCGAACGTGGTCCGTTGGGAGCTCAGGCCCCGCCTCTTCCTGCGCACCACCGAGTTCCTCTGGCAGGAGGGCCACACCGCGCACGCCACGTACGAGGAAGCGCGCGACTTCGCCGCCCACATCCAGAGCGAGGTCTACGGCGACTTCATCCGCAACGTCCTCGCGATGGACTTCGTCTCCGGCCGCAAGACGGTCAAGGAGCGCTTCGCGGGGGCCGTCAACACCCTCACGCTCGAAAGCATGATGGGCGACGGCAAGGCCCTCCAGATGGTCACCAGCCATGAGCTGGGCCAGAACTTCGCCAAGGCCTTCAACACGCGGTACCTGTCGAAGGAAGGCAAGCAGGAACTCGTCTGGCAGACCTCCTGGGGCTCGACCACCCGCATGATCGGCGCCCTCGTGATGACTCACGGGGATGACAACGGACTGCGGGTGCCGCCGCGCCTCGCGCAGATCCAGGTCGTCGTCCTCGCGATCAAGGGCGACGAGACGGTTCTGGCCAAGGTCCGTGACATCGGGGACCGGTTGAAGGCCGCCGGCCTCCGCGTCCATGTCGACGACCGCACCGACACCCCCTTCGGCCGCCGCGCCGTCGACTGGGAGCTCAAGGGCGTGCCCGTACGGATCGAGGTCGGGCCCCGTGACCTGGAGAACGGCACGGTGATGCTGGCCCGGCGGATTCCGGGCGGCAAGGAACCGGTGCCCCTGGACGCTCTGGCGGCGCTGCTCCCCACCGTCCTCGAAGAGGATCAGGAGCTGTTGCTGAGGCAGTCCCGCGAGCGCCGCGAGTCCCGTACGTCCGAGGTCTCGACGATCGAGCAGGCCGTCGAGGCGACCGCCGCCGGTGGCTGGGCGCGCATCCCGTGGGCCGAGCTCGGCGAAGAAGGCGAGGCCAGGCTGGCCGAGCACGCCGTGACCGTACGGTGTCTGGTCGCCGAGGACGGGTCGGTCCCGGACGCCGACGACGCACCGGGTAACGTCGCCGTCGTCGCGCGCGCTTATTGAGATGACGCCCGTGTGGAACGAGAGCGGCCGAAACGTCTCTTGCGCATCCGCGGACCACAGCCGCACCGGCGCGTGGACAGGGCGTACGCGCCGGGGCGTACGTCAGACTACGCACCGGCTTGGTATGAGCTGTGAGGCTTCTCCGCAGATCGGCGCACCCGCCCTCGTCGTGGCGCATCATTCGCAACTGACGGGTACGTGCAAATTATTTGGGATGGCCCGGAATCGGAACACAGCGGCACTCCGGCTCGTTGTCATTACGTGAGCACGACACAGACACCACCTGTTCTCGCCGCAGAGCTGGCAGAGGCGTGGGCCGACATTCAGCGGTACCACCCCGAACTGCCGGATCTCGCCGCGCCAGAGTCCCTGATCGGGGAGTCGTCGTCCGCCTGCGGTCACGAGCTCTCCTTCGAGCGACTGCTTCACGAGGCAGTCCATGGCATCGCCGCCGCGCGCGGCGTCCGCGACACCTCCCGGGCCGGCCGCTACCACAACCGCAGATTCCTTGCCATCGCCGAGGAGATGGGCCTGGACCACCCCGAGGAACCGCACCCGAGCAGCGGCTTCTCCCTGGTCACGCTCAACCCCGAGGCCAAGCGCCGCTACCGCCCGACCATCGAACGCCTCCAGCGTGCCCTCAAGGCCCACACGGCGGCGACCTCCGCCGACACGAGCCGGACCTTCCGGGGTCCGGCCGCCCGCCACGGCTCCTCCGGCGGAGGTGTCCGCGTCAAGGCGGTGTGCGACTGCGGCCGTAACGTCCGGGTCGTTCCGTCGGTCCTGGCCCAGGCACCCATCGTGTGCGGCGGCTGCGGCAAGCCGTTCCGGATCCCGGAGGTCGTGGGAGCGGCGTAGGAGCGCCTCGCCAAGCACCGGCATCTCGTGGCTGCCGGTCGGACGCATGGCGCGCGGGAACGCATATCGCGGCGGTACGCAATCGCGTCGATACGCGTGGCGCTGGGGGTGCCGCTGTCACCCGCTCAGGCGGCACCCCGTCAGCGCAGGGCTGCGCGACCCACCCTGACGGCACCCGAGGCGCCGGGTGCCCCTCAGTCGTGCCCAGGTACCCTCGCCGCCCCCTCGGCCAAAAGTGACCCCCAGGGTGTGGCACAATGGCTAGCTGTACTCGACAGCCGCACAGGACCCCTCTCTCCTCCGGCTGACGCGTCCATCGGGCACTCGGGTACCGCAACCCCACGCGGCAATCTCGCCGTGCCCAACCACGTCAAATCCAGGAGAATCCACTCCCGTGGCAGTCAAGATCAAGCTGAAGCGTCTGGGCAAGATCCGTTCGCCTCACTACCGCATCGTCGTCGCCGACTCCCGCACCCGCCGTGACGGCCGTGCGATCGAGGAGATCGGCAAGTACCACCCGACCTACAACCCGTCGGTCATCGAGGTGGACGCCGACCGTGTGGCCTACTGGCTGGGTGTCGGCGCGCAGCCGACCGAGCCCGTCCTCGCCATTCTGAAGAAGACCGGCGACTGGCAGAAGTTCAAGGGCGAGCCCGCCCCGGCTCCGCTGCTGGTTGCCGAGCCGAAGAAGGCGCGCCCGTCGTTCGAGGCCCTCGGTGGCGACGACGAGGGCAAGGGTGAGGCGATCACCCAGAAGAAGAAGGCGGAGAAGAAGGACGAGGCTGCCGCCGAGTCCGAGTCGGCCGAGGCCTGAGCATGCTCGAGGAGGCTCTCGAGCACCTCGTGAAGGGCATCGTCGACAACCCTGACGATGTGCAGGTCGCATCCCGCAACCTGCGTCGCGGGCGTGTGCTGGAGGTCCGGGTCCACCCCGACGACCTCGGCAAGGTGATCGGCCGCAACGGCCGCACCGCACGCGCTCTGCGCACCGTCGTGGGCGCCATCGGCGGCCGTGGTGTCCGTGTCGACCTCGTCGACGTGGACCACGTCCGCTGACGCCGAACGCAGCACCGGCTCGGGCCGGGGAGGGCCACTGGGCCGTCCCCGGCCCGACGTCGTGATGACAGGAGAACTTCGAAAGTGCAGCTCGTAGTCGCGCGGATCGGCCGCGCCCATGGCATCAAGGGCGAGGTCACCGTCGAGGTCCGTACCGACGAGCCGGAACTGAGGCTCGCGCCCGGCGCCGTACTGTCCACGGACCCCGCATCGGCGGGCCCGCTCACCATCGCGACCGGCCGGGTGCACAGCGGCCGCCTCCTGCTGCGCTTCGAAGGCGTCGCCGACCGCACCGCGGCCGAGGCCCTGCGCAACATCCTCCTGATCGCCGAGGTCGACCCGGACGAGCTGCCCGAGGAGGAGGACGAGTACTACGACCACCAGCTGATGGACCTGGACGTGGTCACCGCTGATGGCGTGGAGGTCGGCCGGATCACCGAGATCTCACACCTGCCCTCGCAGGACCTCTTCATCGTCGAGCGGCCGGACGGCAGCGAGGTCATGATCCCGTTCGTCGCGGAGATCGTCGCCGAGATCGACCTGGAGGAGCAGCGGGCGGTCATCACCCCGCCGCCGGGTCTGATCGACGACCAGGCCGAGATCGCCTCCACCAGGGACGACAGCGCATGAGACTCGACGTCGTCACGATCTTCCCCGAGTACCTGGAGCCGCTGAACGTCTCCCTCGTCGGCAAGGCACGCGCGCGTGGACAGCTGAACGTGCGGGTGCACGACCTGCGGGACTGGGCGTACGACCGCCACAACACGGTCGACGACACGCCGTACGGCGGCGGCCCCGGCATGGTCATGAAGACCGAGCCGTGGGCGGACGCGCTGGACTCCGTCCTGGCCGACGGCTACGAGACGGGCTCGAGTGCACCCACCTTGATCGTCCCGACCCCCAGTGGCCGTCCCTTCACCCAGGAACTCGCCGTGGAGCTCTCCGAGCGGCCCTGGCTGATCTTCACGCCGGCCCGCTACGAGGGCATCGACCGCCGCGTCGTCGACGAGTACGCCACCCGGATGCCCGTCCACGAGGTGTCCATCGGCGACTACGTCCTGGCCGGCGGCGAGGCGGCCGTACTGGTCATCACGGAGGCCGTGGCCCGCCTGCTGCCCGGCGTCCTGGGGAACGCCGCCTCGCATCAGGACGACTCCTTCGCGCCCGGCGCCATGGCCAACCTCCTGGAGGGCCCCGTCTACACCAAGCCGCCCGAGTGGCGCGGCCGCGGGATCCCGGACGTGCTGCTCAGCGGCCACCACGGCAAGATCGCCCGCTGGCGCCGCGACGAGGCGCTCAGGCGTACGACGGCCAACCGGCCCGACCTCATCGAGCGCTGCGACCCCAAGGCCTTCGACAAGAAGGACCGCGAGATGCTCTCCATCCTGGGCTGGATGCCCGACCCGGAGGGGGAGCGGTTCGGCCGATTTTGGCGCAGGACCGAGGGCGTGGAAGAATAGGCCGCTGTTGTGCGTCGTCCGGCGTGCGCCCCTGCCACAGGGGGACACGACGCCCGCCCCGACACGGACAGCATCCTCACGAAACACCTAGCTCCCGCCTATGACCTGTGGCATGGGCGAAGAAAGCAGACGAAATGTCTCACCTGCTCGACTCCGTCGACGCCGCGTCGCTGCGCAGCGACGTTCCGGCCTTCCGCCCGGGCGACACCGTCAACGTCCACGTCCGCGTCATCGAGGGCAACCGCTCCCGTGTGCAGCAGTTCAAGGGCGTTGTGATCCGTCGCCAGGGCGCCGGCGTGCGCGAGACCTTCACGGTCCGCAAGGTCTCCTTCTCCGTCGGCGTCGAGCGCACCTTCCCGGTGCACACCCCGATCGTGGAGAAGATCGAGCTCGTCACCAAGGGTGACGTCCGCCGCGCCAAGCTGTACTACCTGCGCGAGCTGCGCGGCAAGGCGGCGAAGATCAAGGAGAAGCGCGAGAACTGAGCGCTTCAGGGGGCTCGCCCCCGCGGGGTCCAAAGCGGGGCCGGATAACATCTGGCCTCGATGGACACCGAAGCACAGCCGACGGAGCGCGACCGCTCCTCCCGCCCTTCCGACTCCGAGGAGACCTCGGACACAGAGGGGCCGGAGGGACGGTCGCGCTTCGCGTTGGTGTCGCGGGTCGCGCAGTGGCTCCCGGGCGGGCGGATCAGCCTGACGCTGCTGGTCTGCATGGTGTTCCTGCTGCTGCTCAACACGTTCGTCCTGCGGCCGTTCCAGATTCCCAGCGGATCCATGGAATCCGGATTGAGGATCGGCGACCGCGTTCTCGTAAATAAGTTGGCGTACCGTTTCGGTGCCGAGCCGCGGCGCGGCGATGTTGTCGTGTTCGACGGAACTGGGTATTTCGGGGATGCCGACTACATCAAACGCGTTGTGGGTGTGGGGGGAGACCACGTGGTCTGCTGTGACAAGGAGGGGAGGATCCAGGTGAACGGCCGGTCGGTCGACGAGTCGACGTTTCTGTACCCCGGTGACAGTCCGTCCACGGTGCGCTTCGACATCGTCGTGCCCGACGGCACCCTGTTCGTCCTCGGCGACCACCGCAGCGAATCCAGCGACTCCCGCGACCGTCTGGGCTCGCCCGGCGGCGGCATGATCCCGGTCGACGACGTCATCGGCCGCGCCGACTGGATCGTCTGGCCGACCGCGCACTGGACCCGCCTGCACCGTCCGGACGCCTACGCGCGCGTGCCTGCGGCAGGGGAGGGCGCGCATGGGTAACCGTGGCAAGCCCCGCGGCGTGCCCAGCAGCCCTGCCGACAACCTGCTGCCCACCGGTGCCCGGCGCGCCGCCAGCCCCGCCGGTGGTCGTACGCGCGCGGAGCGGCGCCAGCTCCAGCGCAAGGTGAAGCGACGCCGCAGGCGCTCCGCGATGAAGGAGATACCCCTCCTCGTCGGCGTCGCGGTCCTCATAGCGCTCGTCCTGAAGACGTTCCTCGTCCAGGCCTTCGTGATCCCGTCCGGCTCCATGGAACAGACGATCCAGGTCGGCGACCGTGTCCTGGTCGACAAGCTCACCCCCTGGTTCGGTTCCAAGCCGCAGCGCGGGGACGTCGTCGTCTTCAAGGACCCCGGTGGCTGGCTCAACGACGAGCAGACGACGGTGAAGAAGGAGGATCCCGTCGTCGTCAAGCAGGTCAAGGAGGCGCTCACCTTCATCGGCTTGCTGCCGTCCGACGACGAGAAGGACCTCATCAAGCGCGTCGTCGGCGTCGGCGGCGACCGCGTCAAGTGCTGTGACACGCAAGGGCGGGTCACCGTCAACGGCGTTCCCCTGAACGAGGACTATCTGTATCCCGGCAACGCCCCCTCCAACGCGGAGTTCGACATCACCGTCCCGCAGGGCCGGCTGTGGGTGATGGGTGACCACCGGGCCGACTCCGCGGACTCCCGCGCGCACCAGGACCAGGGCTACGGCGGCACGGTCTCCGAGGAGGAGGTCGTGGGACGGGCCATGTGGATCGCCTGGCCGCTCGGTCACTGGACATCCCTGGACGAACCACAAACCTACGCATCCGTGTCCGACTCGGCGACCGGGTCGACCGCGTCCGCCCAGCTGTCGCATAGGGTTGCTTCCGACGATTCGAACGGAACGATCCAGCTCCCGAGCCCTGCGGAACTCCCGCTCGTTATGGGAGTGGTGGGCCTGCGCCGCGTATGGGGCAGGCAGCGGCACACAGTAAGGAGTTGGCGTGGGGGATGTGGCGGTTGGCGCACGATCCGGGCACGACGGCGAGGAGCACCGCGGACGCCCCGTGGACGCGGCCGACCCGGCCACGGACGGCGCCGTGACCTCAGGGAATGACCTCGGACCGGACGGCTCCGGCGGAGGGTCGGGCGGGCAGCCCCCGACCGACGGCCAGGAGTCGGGCGGGGCTTCCTCCAAGCCGAACAAGCAGCGCTCCTTCTGGAAGGAGCTGCCGATCCTGATCGGCATCGCGCTCGTCCTCGCGCTGCTGATCAAGACGTTCCTGGTGCAGGCGTTCTCGATCCCCTCCGACTCGATGCAGAACACCCTCCAGCAGGGTGACCGCGTCCTGGTCGACAAGCTCACGCCCTGGTTCGGCTCCGAGCCCGAGCGCGGCGAGGTGGTCGTCTTCCACGACCCCGCCAACTGGCTGGCGGGTGAGCCCACTCCCGACCCGAACGCACTGCAGACCTTCCTGAGCTGGATCGGCCTGATGCCGTCCGCGGAGGAGAAGGACCTCATCAAGCGCGTCATCGGCGTCGGCGGTGACACGGTCGAGTGCGAAGGCACCGGCCCGCTGAAGGTCAACGGCAAGGCGCTGAACGAGGCGGACTACGTCTACGCCGGCAACACGCCGTGCAGCCAGGACGACCAGGGTGGCCGGTTCAAGGTGAAGGTCCCCGAGGGCTTCATCTGGGTCATGGGCGACCACCGGCAGAACTCCCGCGACTCGCGCTACAACCAGTCCGACAAGAACCACGGCATGGTCCCCGTCGACCAGGTCGTCGGCCGCGCCATCGTGATCGCCTGGCCGGTCAATCGCTGGGACAACCTGCCGGTTCCGGACGCCTTCGAGCAGAACCTGAGCGCCCGCTCCGCCGCGCTGACGGTCGCGCCGCAGGGGCTCGCGCTGGCCGGTGCGGTGCCGCTGGTGCTGTGGCGCCGGCAGCGGATCAAGGCGGCGGAGAGCCGCTGACCGGGTGAGGCGCCTTGCTGGAGGCCGAAGGGGCTGAAGGCCGACGCCCTTGGGAAAGCTTTGCCGAGCGTGTGACCTCGGGCGCTCGGGAGGGGCTGCCCGGTGTCGGTACCGCCGGGTAGGGTGCGGACCCATGGGTGGCGAGAGCACGATACGTACGGCGCCGCGTGACAGTGGCGCGAGCAGGGGCCCGGCGGGCAGCCGGACCGGACAGCGGTTGTCCGGGCTGGCCGTGGCGCTGGGCCTGGTGCTGTTCCTGGGCGGGTTCGCCTGGGGAGCGGTGGTCTACCGCCCGTACACCGTGCCCACCGGTTCGATGATGCCGACGATCGGCGCGGGCGACCGGGTGCTGGCCCAGCGGGTCGACGGCGGTGAGGTACGCCGTGGTGACGTCGTGGTGTTCACCGACAAGACCTGGGTGTCCAACGCGCCCGTCGTCAAGCGTGTGGTCGCCGTCGGCGGGGACACGGTCGCCTGCTGCACCGACGGCAAGCTGACCGTCAACGGCAAGCAGATCGACGAACCGTACCTGGCCGGGACCGGCCCGGCAGAGATCAAGAACTTCCCGACGGTGACGGTGCCGAAGGACAGGCTCTTCCTGCTGGGTGACGAGCGCAGCGGCTCCCTGGACTCCACGGCCCACCTCACGGACGCCGCCGGCGGCACCGTGGCGCGCAGTGCCGTGTCGGCCCGGGTGGACGCCGTCGTATGGCCCATGGACGGCATGCTGCAGCGCCCCGCCGGCTTCGAGGAACTCGGCGCGCTGTCGTCGCCCGGGCCGCTGCGCACTGTCATCGCGCTGATCGTCCTGGGCGGTGTGCTGGTGATGGGCGGCGCGGCGTACGGGCCGATCGCCAACAGGCTGGCCAAGCGCTCGACGCCCCGGACGGAGCCTGCGGGTGCCCGCTGAGCCGGTGGGCGTGGGGAACGAGCCGTTCGGCGGGACGGAGGCGGGGGAGCCCCCGTACGGTGACTCGTACGACGGCGGGCTGCGCAAGGTCGCGCGCGTGGTGCTGCTCGACCCGCAGGACCGCATTCTGCTGCTGCACGGCCACGAGCCGGAGGATCCGGCGGACGACTGGTGGTTCACGCCGGGCGGGGGCCTCGAGGGCGACGAGAGCCGTGCGGAGGCCGCGCTGCGAGAACTCGCCGAGGAGACGGGCATAACAGAGGTGGAACTCGGTCCCGTGCTGTGGCGGCGGATGTGCTCCTTCCCGTTTGCGGGCCGTCGCTGGGACCAGGACGAGTGGTACTACCTGGCCCGTACGACGCAGACGGCGACCAGGGCCGTGGCCCTCACCGAACTGGAGCGGCGCAGCGTCGCCGGAGCGCGCTGGTGGACGTGTCAGGAACTTGCCCGGGCACATGAGACGGTGTATCCGACCAGACTCGCCGAGCTGCTGCGCACACTGCTCGACGAAGGTCCCCCCGCCGGGCCCGTGACCCTTGACCCCGAAATTGTCTAGGTGCTGACGGGACTGGCGCACAATGGTGGGATCGCACGGCTGAAGGGGAACATGCCATGAGCGCCGAGGACCTCGAGAAGTACGAGACCGAGATGGAGCTCAAGCTCTATCGGGAGTACCGCGATGTCGTCGGTCTGTTCAAGTATGTGATCGAGACTGAGCGGCGCTTCTACCTGACCAACGACTATGAGATGCAGGTGCACTCGGTTCAGGGTGAGGTGTTCTTCGAGGTGTCCATGGCGGATGCCTGGGTGTGGGACATGTACCGGCCGGCGCGGTTCGTGAAGCAGGTCCGGGTGCTCACGTTCAAGGACGTGAACATCGAGGAGCTGAACAAGAGTGATCTGGAGCTTCCGGGCGGTTAGCCGCCCTGCGGGTGACGTTCACCCGCAGAGGTGAGGAAGTTATCCACAATCGCGAACTTGTCCACCAAGATCCAATAGCTCGGTGAGCTGCCCTCAATGTTGGCGCCGGAGGTGGTGCCGACATGAGCACGAACACGAGCACGGGAAACGCACGCAGCGCACTGGGCAGGTACGGCGAGACGCTGGCCGCACGGCGGCTGGTCGAGGCCGGCATGACGGTCCTGGAGCGCAACTGGCGCTGCGGCAGGACAGGCGAGATCGACATCGTGGCGCGGGACGGCGACGTCCTGGTCGTCTGCGAGGTCAAGACCCGCAGGACGGGTGCCTTCGAGCACCCCATGGCCGCGGTGACCCCTGAGAAGGCGGAACGCCTCAGGGGCCTGGCGGAAAGCTGGCTCCACGCCCATGGCGGGGCCCCACCCGGAGGCGTCCGCATCGACCTGGTGGGTGTCCTCCTGCCACAGCGCGGCGCCCCGGTGGTCGAGCACGCGCGGGGGGTGGCCTGACATGGGGTTCGCTCGGACGTGCTCGGTGGCCCTCGTGGGCGTCGAGGGGGTTGTGGTCGAGGTCCAGGCGGATCTGGAACCGGGGGTGGCGGCGTTCACTCTGGTCGGACTGCCGGACAAGAGCCTTTCGGAGAGCCGGGACCGGGTGCGGGCGGCCGTAGTGAACTCGGGTGGCGAGTGGCCGCAGAAGAAGCTCACCGTCGGGCTCAGCCCGGCATCGGTGCCCAAGGCGGGCAGCGGCTTCGACCTGGCCGTCGCATGCGCCGTCCTCGGCGCCTCCGAGCGGATCGATCCGCGGGTCCTCGCCGACATCGTGATGATCGGAGAGCTCGGCCTGGACGGACGTGTACGTCCCGTCCGGGGCATCCTGCCCGCCGTGCTGGCCGCGGCCGACGCGGGCTACGAGCAGGTGGTCGTCCCGGAGCGCGCCGCGGCCGAGGCTTCGCTGGTGCCGGGTGTGTCCGTACTGGGAGTGCGCAGTCTGCGTCAGCTCATCGCCGTTCTCGCGGACGAACCGGTGCCCGACGAGGAACCCGAAGCACAGGGCCGCCCGGATCCGCTGCTCGCGGGTCTGCGGGTGCCGGGGACAGGCGCGGCCACCGGCATGCACAGCATGGGCGCCGCCCAGCCCGACCACGGGCACGACCTCGCCGATGTGGTCGGCCAGATCTCGGCACGCACCGCCGTGGAGGTCGCCGCGGCGGGCGGGCACCACCTGTTCCTGGAGGGACCGCCCGGCGCCGGCAAGACCATGCTCGCGGAGCGGCTGCCGGCCATCCTGCCCCGGCTCAGCAGGGAGGAGTCGCTGGAGGTCACGGCGGTCCACTCGGTGGCGGGGCTGCTGCCTCCGGGCAAGCCCCTGATCGACGTGGCCCCCTACTGCGCCCCGCATCACTCGGCGACGATGCAGGCGCTCGTCGGCGGAGGCGCCGGGATCGCGCGGCCCGGTGCGGTGTCGCTCTCCCACCGAGGCGTCCTCTTCCTGGACGAGACACCGGAGTTCAAAAGCCATGCCCTCGACGCCCTGCGGCAGCCCCTGGAAGCCGGCCACGTCGTGATCGCGCGCAGTGCGGGAGTCGTGCGATTTCCGGCGAAGTTCCTGATGGTGCTCGCGGCCAACCCCTGCCCCTGCGGCCGCTTCTCCCAGACCAACGACCTGTGCGAGTGCCCGCCCTCGTCGATCCGCCGCTATCAGGCCCGGCTGTCCGGGCCGCTGCTCGACCGGGTCGACCTCCGGGTCGAGGTGGACCGTGTGACGCGCGCCCAGCTGACGGCGCGCGGGGCCCGAGGTGAGTCCACCGCGACGGTCGCCGATCGAGTGCGGGCCGCCCGGGAGCGCGCGGCGCCCCGGCTCGCCGGCACCCCGTGGCGGACCAACAGCGAGATCCCCGGACGTGAGCTGCGCAGCCGGTGGTACGCCGCGACCGGCGCCATGGACGAGGCCGAACGGAACCTTGAACGCGGCGTACTGACCGCCCGCGGACTCGACCGCGTGCTGCGCGTCGCCTGGACCGTCGCCGACCTCGTCGGTCACGACCGGCCCGACGCGACGGACGTCGCCTTGGCGCTGCAACTGCGCACCGGCGTTCCGCGAGGCGTGCCCATGGCCATCGGGGCGCTGACGTGAACGGGAGGGAGGAGCCGGACGACGAGCTGCTCGGCCGGGTCTTTCTCGGTCGGGTCGTCGAGCCGGGGGACGAGGTTGCCGGGCGGTGGGTGCGGGAGTTCGGGGTGGGGGAAGTGGTGCGGCGGTTGCGGGAGGGGGTGGAGGTCTTACCCGGGGTGAGTTACAAGCGGTGGGACGGGTTGCGGGCTCGGGCGTTGCGGGCCGAGCCCGATCGGGATCTCGCCGTGGCCCGGGATGCCGGCGTGCGGTTTCTGTGTCCGGGCGACGTCGAGTGGCCGCAGCAACTGGATGATCTGGGCGACGCCCGGCCCCTCGGGTTGTGGGTGCGGGGACGGGCCAGTCTGCGGATGTGGGCGTTGCGGTCCGTGGCCGTCGTCGGCGCTCGGGCCTGCACCGAGTACGGGGCCCACATGGCGGCCACCCTCGCCGGCGGGCTGGCCGAGCGGGGATGGGTGGTCGTGTCCGGCGGCGCCTACGGGGTCGACGGGGCCGCTCACCGGGGCGCCCTGGGAGCCGGCGGCGCCACCGTCGCCGTGCTCGCCTGCGGGGTCGACCGGCCCTATCCCCGCGGGCACACCCAGTTGATCAACAGGATCGCGGACCAGGGACTCGTGATCGGGGAGCTGCCACCCGGCGATCACCCGACGCCCAGCAGATTCATCGTGCGGAACAGGGTGATCGCGGCACTCACCCGGGGCACGGTCGTCGTCGAGGCCGCCCATCGCAGCGGCTCACTCGTCACCGCGCGGGCGGCCCAGCGGTTGGGACGTCACACGATGGGGGTGCCCGGCCCGGCCACCAGCGGGCTCTCCGCGGGCGTGCACGAACTCCTGCGCGGGGATGCCGTGCTGGTCACCGACGCCGCGGAGGTCGTCGAACTCGTGGGCGACATGGGAGAACTGGCGCCCGAGCGGCGCGGGCCCGTCCTCCCGCGCGATCTGCTGGAGCCGCGGGCTCGCAGAGTCCTGGCCGCGCTGCCCGGGCGCCGCACGGCACGGGCGGACGAGGTCGCGCGCGGCGCGCAGACCAGCGAGGACGACGCGATCGCGAGACTGTACGAACTCCGCTCACTTGGTTACGTCGAACGACATGGCGACGGCTGGAAGTTGACACGCCAGGCGATGATGACCGTTCGGGCCGGTCGAAGTCCATGCTGACCGAGCGTGTTCGGCCGTACGGGGGAACACGGACGCCCTTGTGAATTCCCCCAGTTGGGGTGTTCGGGTGATCACGTAGAGCTATCGCCGTCCCCTGGCGGGGCGTCCAGCGGAACGTATCTGCGTACGGCTTGTGCTCCGCCCTTCGCGCACCGCGACACCGCAGTCACGCTACGCTCACGAGGATTCCGGCGCAGACCGGCACCTCGACCCCGCAACAGCGACAGAACGACATCAGACCGGCAGCTCCCCCAGGCGCCCCCACTTCACGGCAGAACGGCACAAGGCAACGAATGCCCCAGCACACCTCCGGGTCCGACCGGGCGGCGATCCCCCCAGCCGCCCGTGACGGTGGCAGCGTGCGGCCGCCCGCACCCTCGACACTCGACGAGCTGTGGCGGTCGTACAAGGCGACGGGGGACGAGCGGTTGCGCGAACAGCTGATCCTGCACTACTCACCGCTCGTCAAGTACGTGGCAGGCCGGGTGAGTGTCGGTCTGCCGCCCAATGTGGAGCAGGCGGACTTCGTGTCGTCGGGGGTGTTCGGGCTGATCGACGCGATCGAGAAGTTCGACATCGACCGGGAGATCAAGTTCGAGACGTACGCGATCACGCGCATCCGGGGCGCGATGATCGACGAGCTGCGGGCGCTGGACTGGATCCCGCGATCGGTGCGGCAGAAGGCGCGGAACGTGGAGCGGGCGTACGCGACGCTCGAGGCGCGGCTGCGGCGGACGCCGACGGAGGCCGAGGTCGCCGTCGAGATGGGGATCGCGGTGGACGAACTCCACGCGGTCTTCAGTCAGTTGTCGCTGGCGAACGTGGTGGCGCTGGAGGAGTTGCTGCACGTCGGCGGCGAGGGCGGCGACGGGCTGAGCGTCATGGACACGCTGGAGGACACCGCCGCGGACAATCCGGTGGAGGTGGCCGAGGACCGGGAGCTGCGGAGGTTTCTGGCGCGGGCGATCAACACGCTGCCCGAGCGGGAGAAGACCGTGGTCACGCTGTACTACTACGAGGGGCTCACCCTCGCCGAGATCGGGAACGTCCTGGGTGTGACCGAGAGCCGGGTCAGCCAGATCCACACCAAGTCGGTGCTGCAGTTGCGGGCGAAGCTGGCCGGCTTCGGCCGTTGACCTGGCGGGACGTGTGTGGGGATCCGTGGAGAGACTCCCGTCGGCGGTGGCGCGTCCGTAGAGTGGTTGACGTGCCAAGGATTCGAGCGGCCTCCGTGGCCGAGCACCGGTCGATGCAGCGAGCCGCCCTGCTGGACGCGGCTCGATCCCTGTTGTCCGAGGGCGGTACGGAGGCGCTGACCTTCCCGGCCCTCGCCGAGCGGACGGGGCTCGCGCGGTCGTCCGTCTACGAGTACTTCCGGTCACGGGCCGCCGTGGTCGAGGAGCTGTGCGAGGTCGACTTTCCTGTGTGGGCCGCGGACGTGTCCGCGGCGATGGAGCGGGAGTCGACGCCCGAGGGCAAGGTCGAGGCGTATGTGCGGCAGCAGCTCGCGCTGGTGGGGGACCGACGGCACCGCGCCGTGGTGGCGATCTCCGCGAGCGAGCTGGACGCCGGGGCGCGGGAGAAGATCCGGGCGGCGCACGGCGGGCTCGTCGCGATGATCGTCGAGGCGCTGGGTGAGATGGGGCACGCGGAGCCTCGGCTCGCGGCGATGCTGTTGCAGGGTGTCGTGGACGCGGCTGTGCGGCGGATCGAGTTGGGGGCGGCGGAGGAGCCGACGGCGATCACCGAGGCGGCTGTTTCGATGGCGCTGAGGGGCGTTCGGGGCTGAGCCCCGCCCACCCGCGCCGCTCCAGCGCCCACCCGTGATCTGTTACGGCAGCGGCACCCCCAGCACCGGCAGCAGCCTCGACGGCCCCCTGCCCAGTAGCTGTGGCGGTAGGAGTGAGAGTGGGTCCAGATAGGTCTCGCCTCTGCGCAGGCCCCAGTGCACGCACGTAGCCGTACAGTGCGAGCCGGTCGCCTCCACGGTGCCCACCGCTTCTCCGGCCTCCACTTCGTCCCCCTTCTTCACCACCGCCCGCACCGGCTCGTACGTCGTCCGCAGCGGCGGATTCCCCGTCCCCGTCAACTCCACCGACACGACGCCCCTGCCCGCGACCCGGCCCGCGAAGGACACCCGGCCCGCTGCGACCGCTCGTACCGGCGCCCCGGCAGGGGCCGACAGGTCCACGCCCCGGTGGCCCCGGTCGTACGGTGTCGGAGGGGGTTCCCAGCCACGCAGGACCGGGGGACGTAACCCGACGGGCCAGGCTCGGCCGATCGCCGGCACGGTGGGGTCCGGGGCCGGCGCCGCGGGCCCGCTCGTGGCCGTCGGGGTCAGTCGTGGGGCCGGTGCCAGCAGGGCGGTCGCCGTCAGGAGCAGCAGCAACACCAACCGCCCGCATGCCCTGGCCATGCCTGTCGTCCTCGCCCATCGCATCTCTCGCATGCCGGTAACCGTCCCGCACCCCCGCCGATCATGGCCGGGATCTGTGGATAACTCCCGAGTTGTGGACAGCGGCGTCACCCGGCGCCTCCCGGGTCCCGTACACTTCTTTTGGCGATCCGGGTCACCGGGTCGACTTCGCACGCCCCGACACGACAACCGGAAACGGTCCGTGTCAGCGCCCCTCGGTCCTTAGTGGCACGGCGCATGTGGGCGTCAGGCGCGGGAGCCGACCGGCCCCCGCGGCACAACCGAGAAATTCAAGGAGAACGGCCATGGCCGTCGTCACGATGCGGGAGCTGCTGGAGAGCGGCGTCCACTTCGGTCACCAGACCCGTCGTTGGAACCCGAAGATGAAGCGCTTCATCTTCACGGAGCGCAACGGCATCTACATCATCGACCTGCTCCAGTCGCTGTCGTACATCGACCGCGCCTACGAGTTCGTCAAGGAGACCGTCGCCCACGGCGGCACGGTCATGTTCGTCGGCACGAAGAAGCAGGCGCAGGAGGCCATCGCCGAGCAGGCCACCCGCGTCGGCATGCCCTACGTCAACCAGCGCTGGCTGGGCGGCATGCTCACCAACTTCTCCACCGTCTACAAGCGTCTGCAGCGCCTCAAGGAGCTCGAGCAGATCGACTTCGAGGACGTCGCCGCTTCGGGTCTGACCAAGAAGGAGCTCCTGGTCCTCTCGCGTGAGAAGGCCAAGCTGGAGAAGACCCTCGGTGGTATCCGCGAGATGCAGAAGGTGCCCAGCGCCGTCTGGATCGTGGACACCAAGAAGGAGCACATCGCGGTCGGCGAGGCCCGGAAGCTCAACATCCCGGTCGTCGCCATCCTCGACACCAACTGCGACCCCGACGAGGTCGACTACAAGATC
Source organism: Streptomyces shaanxiensis (assembly GCF_039537145.1). Taxonomy (NCBI): domain Bacteria; kingdom Bacillati; phylum Actinomycetota; class Actinomycetes; order Kitasatosporales; family Streptomycetaceae; genus Streptomyces; species Streptomyces shaanxiensis. The sequence goes on along the minus strand of NZ_BAAAZY010000019.1, from coordinate 172,695 downwards.
CCGGGCAACGACGACGCGATCCGCTCCGTCACCCTGCTCACCCGTGTGATCGCCGACGCCGTCGCCGAGGGCCTCATCGCCCGTTCCGGCGTCGCCACCGGCGACAAGGGTGAGAAGGCCGCGGGCGAGCCGCTCGCCGAGTGGGAGCGCGACCTGCTCGAGGGCGAGAAGAAGGCCGACGAGGCTCCGGCCGCTGCCGAGGCTCCGGCCGCTGAGGCCCCCGCTGCCGAGGCCGCTGCCGCTGAGGCTCCGGCTGCCGAGGCTCCGGCCGCCGAGGGCGAGCAGGCCTGACACCGTCGGTGTTGACGGCGGGAGCAGTACCGCAGCCAATAGCGCCTCCGGCGCGGTGAGGTCCGCTCCCGCCGTTCACCCGTAGGTCGACGGAAGGTCAGCGGCCCCGGCTACTCCATGGGGCCGTAGACCCCGTAGATCTTCGATCTTCCAGACTTCGAGAAAGATTCACAGACTCATGGCGAACTACACCGCCGCCGACGTCAAGAAGCTCCGTGAGCTCACCGGCGCCGGCATGATGGACTGCAAGAAGGCGCTGGACGAGGCCGAGGGCAACGTCGAGAAGGCTGTCGAAGCGCTCCGCATCAAGGGCCAGAAGGGCGTCGCCAAGCGCGAGGGCCGCTCCGCCGAGAACGGCGCCGTGGTCTCCCTCATCGCCGACGACAACTCCTCCGGTGTCATCGTCGAGCTGAAGTGCGAGACGGACTTCGTCGCCAAGGGCGAGAAGTTCCAGGCTGTCGCCAACGCGATCGCCGAGCACGTCGCGAAGACCTCCCCGGCCGACATCGAGGCCCTGCTCGCCTCCGAGATCGAGGCCGGCAAGACCGTCCAGGCGTTCGTGGACGAGGCCAACGCCAACCTGGGCGAGAAGATCGTCCTGGACCGCTTCGCGCAGTACGCCGACGGCTTCGTGACCGCGTACATGCACCGCACGATGCCCGACCTGCCCCCGCAGATCGGTGTCCTCGTCGAGCTGGACAAGCCCAACGCCGAGGTCGCCAAGGGCGTCGCCCAGCACATCGCCGCCTTCGCGCCGAAGTACCTCTCCAAGGAGGACGTGCCGGCCGAGGTCGTCGAGTCCGAGCGTCGCGTCGCCGAGGAGACCACCCGCGCCGAGGGCAAGCCCGAGGCCGCCCTGCCGAAGATCGTCGAGGGTCGCCTCAACGGCTTCTTCAAGGACGCCACGCTGCTCGGCCAGCCGTACGCGCTCGACAACAAGAAGTCCGTCCAGAAGATCCTGGACGAGGCCGGTGTCACCCTGAAGCGCTTCTCGCGTATCAAGGTCGGCATCTGAGTCCGTGCCGCGATCGGCGCCCGGCCCCTATAAGGTCGAGGGCAGTCGTTGGCGGACGCCGTCACCGCGCACGCGCGCGTGACGGACGACAGCAGATCTGACGAGGAGGCCATTGCCGCGCATGGGATGCGAAACACACCCCAACCGGCAATGGCCTTCTTCGTATGTGCACCACGTAACAAAGGCGGGATCTCGATGACCACCAAGCCCCAGAAGAGCGACGACGGCAAAGTACGCGGCCGGTTTCTGCTGAAGCTGTCCGGAGAGGCCTTCTCCGGCGGCGGGGGCCTCGGCGTCGACCCGGACGTGGTGCACAAGATCGCCCGTGAGATCGCCTCCGTCGTCCGCGACGGCGCGCAGGTCGCGGTCGTCATCGGCGGCGGCAACTTCTTCCGCGGCGCCGAACTCCAGCAGCGCGGCATGGACCGGGCCCGCTCCGACTACATGGGCATGCTCGGCACCGTGATGAACTGCCTCGCCCTCCAGGACTTCCTGGAGAAGGAGGGCATCGACAGCCGGGTCCAGACCGCCATCACCATGGGCCAGGTCGCCGAGCCCTACATCCCGCTGCGTGCCGTACGGCATCTGGAGAAGGGCCGCGTGGTCATCTTCGGCGCCGGTATGGGCATGCCGTACTTCTCCACCGACACCACCGCCGCCCAGCGCGCCCTGGAGATCGACGCCGAGGCGCTGCTCATGGGCAAGAACGGCGTGGACGGGGTCTACGACTCCGACCCGAAGACCAACCCCGACGCGGTCAAGTTCGACTCCCTCGGCTACGGCGAGGTCATCACCCGCGACCTCAAGGTCGCCGACGCCACCGCGATCACCCTGTGCCGCGACAACAAGCTCCCGATCCTCGTCTTCGAGCTTCTGGCGGAGGGCAATATCGCGCGCGCCGTCAATGGTGAGAAGATCGGCACGCTTGTGGGTGAGCAGGGCAGCCAGGGCTGACGCCCCAGAACGACCCCGTCCGGGGGACGGACGGGACGGACCCTGACCGGGGGATGGACAATGTCCTGCCGGTCGGGAACCGTGCAGGAAGAAGACGCGACGCAGCCGGCCGCCGCCCCCACCCTGGAACCGCAGCCGGGCCTTTAACTCAAGACACGCAGGAGCAAGTGGTGATCGAAGAGACCCTCCTCGAGGCCGAGGAGAAGATGGAGAAGGCCGTCGTGGTCGCCAAGGAGGACTTCGCTGCGATTCGCACCGGCCGTGCGCACCCGGCGATGTTCAACAAGATCGTGGCCGACTACTACGGCGCGCCGACGCCGATCAACCAGCTGGCTTCGTTCTCCGTGCCGGAGCCGCGCATGGCGGTAGTGACCCCGTTCGACAAGACGGCCCTGCGCAACATCGAGCAGGCGATCCGGGACTCCGACCTGGGCGTCAACCCGAGCAACGACGGCAACATCATCCGTGTGGTGTTCCCGGAGCTCACCGAGGAGCGCCGCCGCGACTACATCAAGGTCGCCAAGGGCAAGGCCGAGGACTCGCGAGTGTCCATCCGCTCCGTCCGCCGCAAGGCCAAGGACGCCATCGACAAGCTGATCAAGGACGGCGAGATCGGCGAGGACGAGGGCCGCCGTGCGGAGAAGGAGCTCGACGACACCACGCACAAGTACGTCGCCCAGGTGGACGAGCTCCTGAAGCACAAGGAAGCGGAGCTGCTCGAGGTCTGATGAACGACTCTTCCTGGGGGGCGCCGCCACAAACCGGGCATGCCGGGCACGCTGGGCAAGCCGGGTACTGGGGGGCCGCCGCCGAGCGTGGATCTGTCCAGGGGGCTGCCCCGGCGGGTCCCGCGTACGATGCGCCTGAGGCGCACCAGACTCGCCCCATGCCCATCGTGCCCGACGGACCCGCTGTACCTCGATACGGCGACGACCAGGATGACGACCGGGGGGCCGCTCGGCTGAGCGGCCCCTTGTTCCGCGAACAGCAGCCGCATGCGCGGCAGTACGACACGCCGCAGGCGCGGCCCTACGAGGCGGCGCCGCAGAATCCGGAGCCCATGCCCGACGCCTCGCAGCCGGCGCCCCAGCCGCAGAAGAAGAGCGCGGGGCGCGACCTGGGTTCGGCCATAGGGGTCGGTGTCGGACTCGGCGTGGTGATCGTCGCCTCGTTGTTCGTCGTCAAGGCCGTGTTCGTCGGCGTGGTCGCGGTCGCCGTCGTCGTGGGTCTGTGGGAGCTGACCACGCGGCTCGAGGAGCGCAAGGGCATCAAGGCGCCTCTCGTCCCGCTCGCGCTCGGCGGTGCGGCCATGGTCGTCGCCGGGTACGTCCGCGGTGCCGAGGGTGCCTGGGTCTCGATGGCGCTGACCGCACTGGCCGTACTGGTCTGGCGCATGACCGAACCGCCGGAGGGCTACCTCAAGGACGTCACCGCGGGCGTCTTCGCGGCGTTCTACGTGCCGTTCCTGGCGACGTTCGTCGCGATGATGCTCACCGCCGAGGACGGGGCGTTCCGCGTCCTGACGTTCCTGCTCCTGACGGTCGTCAGCGACACCGGCGCGTACGCCGTCGGCTGGCGCTTCGGCAAGCACAAGCTCGCTCCCCGCATCAGCCCCGGCAAGACCCGCGAGGGCCTGCTCGGCGCGGTGAGCTTCGCGATGGTGGCCGGCGCGCTGTGCATGCACTTCCTGATCGACGACGGCACCTGGTGGCAGGGTCTGCTGCTGGGCCTCGCGGTCGCGGCCAGCGCCACGCTGGGCGACCTCGGCGAGTCGATGATCAAGCGCGACCTGGGCATCAAGGACATGGGCACGCTGCTGCCGGGTCACGGCGGGATCATGGACCGGCTGGACTCGCTGCTGCCCACGGCGCCGGTGGTGTGGCTGCTGCTGGTGCTGTTCGTGGGGTCGGGCTGACGGATCGGGCAGTATCCGGGGAGCCTCCGCTTCGTAGAGCGGGGGCTCCCCGGTTTTGCGCGCGATGGTGTCCCGCGCCGTCTGGTGGGACGATTCCGGTGTACGCCCTCAAGGCACCTCAAAGGGGGTCACCATGACCGCCATCCGAGAAGTCATCGACGTCGACTGCGCGCCGGACGAGGTCTACGCGTATATCACCGACCCGTCCCACCTGCCGGAATGGCAGCTGAGCGCCGTATCCGCGGAGAAACTCGACGAGGGGCCCGTCCACACCGGCTCCCAGGTCCGGGTCACCCGACGTATCGGCACCCGAGAGATCCCGATGACCGTGGAGTTCGACGAGCTCGACCCACCGCACAGCTGGGATCTGCACGGGGTCGACGGCCCTGTCAGGCCCCGCACCCACGGTGAGATCGAGCCGCTCGACGACGGACGGCGCTCCCGCGTGACCATAGAGATCGACTTCGAAGGGCACGGCCTGGGCAAGGTCCTGGTGCCCCTCGTCGTCCGGCCACAGGTCCGCAAGGAACTGCCGCGCGACGAGCAGCTGCTGAAGGACCGGCTGGAGCGCACGACCGACTGAACGTCCTCCGCCCCGGTGCCGAACGGGTCACTCCAGTGGATCTGCGACACTGGTACAGCCATGCCTAAGCCCGGAGAACTCACATTCGTCGCCCCCCGCGGAGCCAAGAAGCCGCCGCGGCATCTTGCCGATCTCACGCCCGGTGAGCGCAAGGACGCCGTTGCCGCGATCGGTGAGAAGCCGTTTCGTGCCAAGCAGCTCTCGCAGCACTACTTCGCGCGGTACGCGCACGACCCGGAGCAGTGGACCGACATCCCCGCCGGGTCGCGCGCCAAGCTGCGGGAGGAGCTCTTCCCCGAGCTCATGACCGTCGTACGGCATCTGTCGACCGACCAGGGCGACACCCGCAAGACGCTGTGGCGGCTGTTCGACGGGACGCTCGTCGAGTCGGTGCTGATGCGGTATCCGGACCGGGTGACCATGTGCATCAGCTCCCAGGCGGGATGCGGGATGAACTGCCCGTTCTGTGCGACCGGGCAGGCGGGGCTGGACCGGAATCTGTCGACCGCCGAGATCGTCCATCAGATCGTGGACGGGATGCGGGCGCTCCGGGACGGGGACGTGCCCGGTGGGCCCGCTCGGCTGTCCAACATCGTCTTCATGGGGATGGGTGAGCCGCTCGCCAACTACAACCGGGTCGTGGGCGCCATTCGGCGGCTCACCGATCCGGAGCCGGACGGGCTCGGGCTGTCCCAGCGCGGGATCACCGTCTCGACCGTCGGCCTCGTCCCGGCCATCCACCGGTTCGCCGACGAGGGCTTCAAATGCCGGCTCGCGATCTCGCTGCACGCCCCCGACGACGAGCTGCGCGACACCCTGGTGCCCGTCAACACACGGTGGAAGGTGCGGGAAGTCCTCGACTCCGGGTTCGAGTACGTCGAGAAGTCGGGCCGTCGACTGTCCATCGAGTACGCGCTCATCCGGGACATCAACGACCAGGCCTGGCGCGGTGACCGGCTCGGGCGGCTGCTCAAGGGCAAGCCCGTGCACGTCAATCTCATTCCGCTGAACCCGACTCCCGGGTCGAAGTGGACCGCGTCCCGGCCCGAGGACGAGAAGGCGTTCGTCGAGGCCATCGCCGCCCACGGTGTACCGGTGACGATCCGGGACACCCGTGGTCAGGAGATCGACGGGGCCTGCGGTCAGCTGGCGGCCACCGAGCGGTAATCTGAGCGCGTACACCCGTACGTACATCTTCATATTCCGACAGGGGAGCGCCACAGCGCTGAGAGTGCGGCAATCAGGCCCGCAGACCCTCTGAACCTCGCCCAGGTCATTCTGGGTAGGAAGTTCGGTCATCACTCAAGCTGTTGCGCCCTGCCCGGGAGCCGAAGAAGGACTCCTGGGCAGGGCCGCGTCTCTTCCTGGTCCATCCCAGGAGGAATTCAGTGAGCATCACCAGCACCACCAGCATCACCAGAAAGTATGTGGCCCTGGCCGTCGGCCTTGGGCTGGTCACGCTGTCCGCGTGCGGATCGTCGTCCGACGACGAGGGATCCGGCGGCTCCGGCGGGTCCAGGACCGTGACGCTCGTCAGCCACAACTCGTTCGCCGTCTCGAAGAACGTCCTCGCCGCGTTCGAGAAGCAGTCCGGCTACAAGGTCAAGGTCCTGGAGGACGGCGACGCCGGGCAGGCCGTCAACAAGGCGATCCTCACCAAGGACAACCCGCAGGGCGACGTCTTCTTCGGTGTCGACAACACCCTGCTGTCGCGGGCGCTCGACAACGGGCTGTTCCAGTCGTACGAGGCGAAGGGCTCCGACGCGATCGAGGAGCAGTACCGGGTCGACCAGGACAAGCACCGGGTCACTCCCATCGACACCGGCGACATCTGCGTCAACTACGACAAGGCGTACTTCAGCGAGCACAAGCTGACCCCGCCGACCTCCCTCGACGACCTGATCAAGCCGGAGTACAAGAACCTCCTCGTCACGGAGAACGCCTCCACCTCCTCGCCCGGCCTCGGCTTCCTGCTCGGCACCGCCGCCAAGTACGGCGACGACGGCTGGCCGGACTACTGGAAGAAGCTCAAGGCCAACGGCGTCAAGGTCGTCGACGGTTGGGAGCAGGCCTACAACGAGGAGTTCTCCGGCTCGGCCGGCGGCAAGAAGGCCAAGGCCGACCGGCCGCTCGTCGTGTCGTACGCCTCCTCGCCGCCCGCCGAGGTCATCTACGGCGACCCGAAGCCGACGACCGCGCCGACCGGCGTCGCCACCGGCACCTGCTTCCGCCAGGTCGAGTACGCGGGCCTGCTCAGCAACGCCAAGAACACCGAGGGCGGCAAGGCGCTGGTCGACTTCATGCTCACCAGGACGTTCCAGGACGACATGCCGCTCAACATGTTCGTCTACCCGGTGCGCGAGGACGCCCAGGTGCCCGAGGAGTTCACCAAGTACGGCCCCCAGGCCGAGAACCCCGAGACCATGGACCCGGCGAAGATCGCCGACAACCGTGACGACTGGGTCAAGTCGTGGACCTCGCTCGTACTGAAGTAGCCCCGGGCAAGGGCCGTACGAAGGCCTTCAAGGGCGGCGCGACGCGGCTCGGCCTCATCACCGTGCCCGTCGCGTTCTTCGCGCTGTTCTTCGCCTACCCCGTCGCCGCGATCGTCGCGCGCGGTCTGAAGGTCGACGGGGTGTGGCAGTTCGGGCGGCTCGCGGAGGTGCTCGGGCAGTCCGACATCCGGCACGTCCTGTGGTTCACCACCTGGCAGGCGCTCGCGTCCACCGCGCTCACCCTGCTGATCGCACTGCCGGCCGCCTATGTCTTCGCCCGCTTCGACTTTCCCGGCAAGCAGGTCCTGCGGGCCGTGGTGACCGTTCCCTTCGTGCTGCCGACGGTCGTCGTCGGTACGGCGTTCCTCGCGCTCGTCGGCCGTGGCGGACTCCTCGACGAGCTGTGGGGCGTACGGCTCGACACCACCGTGTGGGCCATCCTGCTCGCGCACGTCTTCTTCAACTACGCCGTCGTCGTACGGACCGTCGGCGGGCTCTGGGCCCAGCTCGACCCGCGGCAGGAGGAGGCCGCGCGGATGCTGGGTGCGTCGCCGCTGAAAGCCTGGCGTCAGGTCACCCTCCCCGCCCTCGCACCCGCCGTGGCCGCCGCCGCGCTCATGGTCTTCCTGTTCACCTTCACCTCCTTCGGTGTGGTGCAGATCCTCGGCGGCCCCACCTTCTCGACCCTCGAAGTGGAGATCTACCGGCAGACGTCCGAGATCTTCGACCTGTCCACGGCCGCCGTCCTGACGATCATCCAGTTCCTGGCGGTGGCCGGGATCCTCGCCGTGCACGCCTGGACGGTACGGCGGCGGGAGAGCGCCCTGCGCCTGGTGGACGCGTCCGTGACCGCGCGGCGGCCGCGCGGGGCGGGGCAGTGGGCGCTGCTGGCCGGTGTCCTGGCCGTCATCGTCGTACTCCTGCTGCTGCCGCTCGCCGTGCTGGTGCAGCGGTCGCTGGACGCGCCCGACTTCGCGTACTACCGGGCGCTGACCAGCGCCGACGGCGGGGTCTTCCTCGTCGCGCCCATCGAGGCGATCGGCAACTCGCTGCAGTACGCCGTGGTCGCCACCCTCATCGCCATGCTGATCGGCGGTCTGGCAGCGGCCGCGCTGACCCGACGGGACGCGGGGCGGTTCGTCCGCGGTTTCGACGCGCTGCTGATGCTGCCGCTCGGGGTGTCCGCGGTGACGGTTGGGTTCGGGTTCCTGATCGCCCTGGACGAGCCGCCGCTCGACCTGCGCAGCACCTGGATCCTGGTTCCGCTGGCCCAGGCGCTGGTCGGGGTGCCCTTCGTCGTACGGACCATGCTGCCCGTGCTGCGGGCCGTGGACCAGCGGCTACGCGAGGCGGCCTCGGTGCTGGGGGCCTCGCCCTGGCGAGTCTGGCGTGAGGTCGATCTGCCGATGGTGCGGCGGGCGCTGCTGATCGCGGCCGGGTTCGCCTTCGCGGTGTCGCTCGGGGAGTTCGGGGCGACCGTGTTCATCGCACGGCCCGACAACCCGACGCTGCCGGTGGCTGTCGCGCGGCTGCTGGGGCGTGCGGGCGAGCTCAACTACGGCCAGGCGATGGCCCTTTCGACGGTACTGATGGTGGTGTGCGCGGTGGCGCTGCTGGTGCTGGAGCGGCTTCGTACGGATCGGACGGGGGAGTTCTAGATGCTGACGGGTGACGTCCGGATGGTGCCGGGTCTGCTGAGCCTCGAGGGTGCGACCGTGCGCTTCGGCGGGCGCGCCGTGCTCGACGGCGTCGACCTCGAGGTCGACGAGCACGAGATCGTGTGTGTGCTCGGGCCGAGCGGCAGCGGCAAGTCGACGCTGCTGCGGGCGGTGGCGGGGCTGCAACCCCTCGATGCCGGGCGGGTGTCGCTCGACTGGCGGGACCAGGCCGGGGTGCCCGCGCACAAGCGGGGCGTCGGGCTGATGTTCCAGGACCATCAGCTGTTCCCGCAGCGGGACGTCGGCGGCAACGTGGCCTTCGGGGCGCGGATGCACGGCGCCTCCAAGGGTGAACAGGCCGAGCGGGTACGGGAGTTGCTCGACCTGGTCGGACTGCCGGGAGCGGCCGGGCGTGCCGTCGCCTCCCTCTCCGGCGGGGAGCAGCAGCGGGTCGCGCTGGCCCGTGCGCTCGCGCCCCGGCCCCGGCTGCTGATGCTGGACGAGCCGCTGGGCCAGCTCGACCGTTCGCTGCGGGAGCGGCTGGTCGTCGAACTGCGGGAGCTGTTCGGGCGGTTGGGCACCACCGTGCTGGCCGTGACGCACGACCAGGGCGAGGCCTTCGCGCTCGCCGACCGGGTCGTGGTGATGCGGGACGGGCGGATCGCCCAGAGCGGTACGCCGCTCGAGGTGTGGCAGCGCCCGGTGGACGAGTTCGTGGCGCGCTTCCTCGGGTTCGACAACGTGGTCGAGGGCGCCGTCGCCGGGGAGGCCGCCGACACGCCCTGGGGCAAGCTGCCGGTGGGTGAGGGCGCCGGGCAGGGGACGCGGACGCTGCTCGTCCGGCCGGCCGGGGTGCGGCTCGTGGCCCCCGACGCCGGGCTGCGCTGCACGGTCGCGGCGCGCACCTTCAAGGGCACGCATGTCGCCGTGCACCTCCAGCCGGAGGACGCGCCGCGCCTGGAGGCGGCGTGTGCGCTGCGCGACGCGCCGGAGGTCGGGGACACGGTCGGCGTGGAGTTCGACGCAGCGGAAATTGTCCTGCTCGGTTGATCGTTCCGCGCATAGGGTGCGGGGCATGACGCTGCTCGCACATGACCGTTACTGCGACGAGATCGCCCACCAGATAGGCCTGTTGAGGGCTGTCGTGACCTCCGGCGCCGACCTGTCGGCCACCGTGCCCACCTGCCCCGACTGGTCGCTGGAACAGCTCGTACGGCACACGGGCGGCGCCCTGCGCTGGGTGGAGCTGATGGTGCGGACGCGGGCGCAGGAGGAGATCCCGGAGGAGGAGGTGCCGGGGGTCGAGGGCCCCGAGGAGAAGGGCGACCCCGCGGCCCTGGACGCCTGGCTCGCGGAGACCGGCGAGAACATAGTCGCCGCCCTGCGGGAGGCGGGTCCGGACGCCAAGGTGTGGGGCTGGGCCGGGATCCTCAACGCCGGGTTCTGGGCCCGCCGTATGACCCACGAGATCACCGTCCACCGCGCGGACGCGACACTCGCCGCCGGGCTGCCCTACGAGGTCGCGCCGGATGTCGCCGCCGACGCGATCGACGAGTGGCTGCAGATCATCGAGTGGGCCCAGCGGACGCTGCCGGACGATCCGTCGCGGGAACTGCGGCGGCCGGGGAGCAGCATCCATCTGCACGCCACCGACAACACCCCCGACGTGAACGCGGAGTGGTTCATCGACCTCGCCGAGGACGCCGTCGCCTGGCGCCGGGGCCACGAGAAGGCGACCGTCGCGCTGCGCGGCCCCCTCACCGCCGTCCTGCTCGCCTTCTACCGTCGACTGCCGCTGGACAGCCCGCAGTTGGAGGTCCTCGGTGAGCGGGAGCTGCTGGAGTTCTGGCTGGAGCGGGCCACCTTCGGCTGACGCCGGCCGAGGAAGGCGAAGGCCCGCCCCCGGAAGCGGGGACGGGCCCTACGGGCGTACGACGGCGTCAGCGGTCGCTGCTCGCCCCACGGCGGCGCATGCCGAAGAAGACGGCGCCACCGCCGAGCGCGACCAGACCGATCGCGATGCCGGCGATCAGGCCGGTGTTGGAGTTCGCACCGGTCTCGGCGAGGTTGGAGTCACCGGCGTCCGCCGGGGCCGGAGCGTTGCTCTCGGTGCCCGCGGGAGCGGTGCTCTCGCTCTCCGAAGGAGTCGGGGTCGGGGTGTCGGTCTCCTCGGCCGGGGTCGAGGCGGAGTCCGACGGGGTCGGGGTGTCGGACGGAGCCGGCGGCTCCTCCTCTTCCTTCTTGCAGGCCGTGGACGGCGTCGTCAGGTTCGGCTTGATGTCCTCGTCGACATAGCCGGCGGCCTTGACGTGGACGCGGTACTCCGCGTCCGGCTTCCAGTTCTCGGCGAAGGTGATGGTGACACCCTCGCGCGAGCCCTTGACCACCTGCTCGCCGATCTTCTTCAGGTCGGCGCCGTTGTTCTGCAGGTACACGCTGACGGTCGCCGGGATCCCGCTGGGGTCCACGTCGGTGACCGTGATGACGCCCTTGTCGCCGTCGCACTTGGCTTCGGCGGAGAATTCACTGATGTCGCACGCGAGCGCGTTGCCCGCGAGGCCGAGCGCGAGCGCCGCCGAGGCGGAGGCGACACCCAGGGCGCGCACGGAACGTGCGACGGTACGGCGGTTTATGGACACGTTTGTCCTTACGAGTTGCACCACGGAGGGGGGTTGAAGAGGTCGGTGATGTGTCATCACCGTCCCCAGGAGTCTCACAGGTTTATAAGCGTGACATAAGCAGTGTCAACGTGTATGCAGCCCACAGGCGTTGGCTTTGCCCTCTTATTAATCGCCGAGACGTTTCAACGCCTCCGGTACCTCCTCGATCCGGTCAACCAGGGCGATACGGGACTCCATCGAGCGGTCCCGCGCGAGCGACTGGAGCAGGGGCCAGGTCGGCAGTTTCTCGGTCCAGTGCGTGCGGTCGACCAGGACCATCGCAGTGGGCTCACCGCGCGACTCGTAGTAGTTCGGAGTCGCGTTGTCGAAGATCTCCTGGACGGTCCCGGCGGCGCCCGGCAGGAAGACCACGCCCGCGTTCGAGCGGGCCAGGAGGCCGTCCTCGCGGGTGGCGTTGGCGAAGTACTTGGCGATGTGGGAGGCGAAGGGGTTCGGCGGCTCGTGGCCGTAGAACCAGGTCGGGATGCCGATGGACGTGCCGCCCTTCGGCCAGCGGCCGCGCACCTCGAAGGCCGTCGCCGCCCAGTCGGTGATCGAGGGTGTGAACCCGGGTGCCTTCGCGAGGAGTTGGAGGGCGTCAGCGAGCATCTCGTCGTCGTGCGGGGCGGCGTACGCGCCGAGGTTCGCGGCCTCCATCGCGCCCGGGCCGCCGCCCGTGGCGACCGTGAAACCGGCGCGGGCCAGCTCCCGGCCGAGCCGCGCGGCACCCTCGTACGCCTCCGTGCCGCGCCGCATCGCGTGGCCGCCCATGACGCCGACCACCCGGGCGCCGGAGAGGAGTTCGTCGAGGGCGTCGGAGACGGAGTCGTCGTGGACCGCGCGCAGCATGGAGGCGTGGATGTCGCCGTCCGCCTTGGTCCGCTGGAACCAGGCGTAGGCGCGGGCGTCGGGCGTGGCCTCGTAGCCGTCCGCCAGGGACGCGAAGAGTTCGTCGGGGGAGTAGACCAGGCCGCGGTACGGGTCGAAGGGCAGGTCCGGGACCGGCGGGAAGACGAGGGCGCCGTCCGTGCGGATCTTCGCGGCCGCCTCCTCGCGCATCGGGCAGCCGAGGAAGACGGCGCCCGCCGTGTCCGTGCCGAGCAGTTCGCGCGTACGGTCCGTCAGGTCGACGGCCTGGACACGGAATCCGGCCAGGCTGCCGCGCGCCGAGACGGTCGCGTCGAACTCCTCCAGCGTCTCTATCTCACGGTCGTTGTGGTGGGCCGCATGGGCGGGCATCGTCTGCACGCGCCCATGCTAGGCACCGTGCTTCGTCCGGCGGGCGTCAGCCCTCGATGGCCGACGGGTCCATCCAGACGACCTCCCAGGTGTGGCCGTCGAGGTCGTCGAAGGCACGGCCGTACATGAAGCCCATGTCCTGGGTCTTCGCCGAGGCGGTACCGCCGGCGGCTACGGCCTTCTCGACGAGTTCGTCGACCTTGTCGCGGCTCTCGGCGCTCAGACAGACCAGCACCTCGCTGGTCTTCGTGGCGTCCGCGATCTCCTTGTCGGTGAAGGTCGCATAGAACGGCCTGGTGAGCAGCATCGCGACGATGGTGTCGCTGATCACGACGGAGGCGGCGTTCTCGTCGCTGAACTGCGGGTTGATCGAGTAACCGAGCTCCGTGAAGAACTTCTTCGAGGCGTCGAGGTCGTTCACGGGCAGGTTCACGAAGATCATCTGCTGGTACGCGGGCGCGGTCATCGGGGTCTCTCCCATCGGGGTGGTTGCTGTTCGGTGGGGTAGACCGGGGGGTCGGGCGGAACTCATCGCCGGGCGGGAGATTTTTTCCCACGAGTTTTCGGCGGGGTGCCCGATGGCCTCAGCGCGCCAGGGGCAGTGCCGCCAGCTCGGCCACGATCAGGGTGAGGGGGCCGAAGAAGGCCACCAGGACGCCGGCGCGCAGGGCGGCCGCGCTGCGGAGCATCGAGGTGGGGGCACCGAGGCGGAGCAGGGCGGCCGTGGTCTCGGCGCGGGCCTGCTTGGCCTCCAGGGCGGCCGTCAGGAGGGTGGCCACGGTGCAGCTGGTGACCAGGGTGACGCCGACGGTGGTGAGGGGCCCGAAGGCGGACGTGGCGTCGGGGTCGGAGAGGGTGGCCATCGCGTACGCCCCGGAGGTCGCGGCGCAGACGATGCCGAGGGGGCGGCCGATACGGACGGCTTCCGCCATGAGGACGCGGCCGGCCAGGAGGCGGAGGGCGCCGGGGCGTGCGGTCTGGAGGAGGCGGCCGCAGAGGTGGGTGAGGCCGGGGGCGGCCAGGGTGAGGCCGAGGGCGGTGAGGAGCCAGCCCAGCAGGGTGCCGGCGGGGCCGGTGGGGAGGGCGACGGGCATGGTGAGGGTGGTGCCGGTCGCCGCGTGGACCGCGTAGGCCTCCACGGTCAGGCCCGCGGCGATCACCGCGATGCCCCAGGGGAGGCCGGCGGGGGGTTTGCGGGGAGCCGGGGGGAGAACGGGAGCCGGGCCAGTGACGTCGGTGGGGTCGGCCACCGCTTCCGTCCAGTCGGTCGTCGGGTCGCCCGGGGTGGGGGCCGGCGTCTGGGTCGGGTCGCTCGGCTGTGCTTGCGGGGTGCCGTCCTCCGCGACCTGCGCGGCCGCCCCACCCCGCCCCGAATGGGCCCCGAACCTGCCGTACGCCCCGAACGTCCCCCGCGCCACCGACGTGCCGTACGCCCCGACGCGGACGGACGACCGTCCCGCGGGCCGGGTCTGCGGGTGCCGTTCCTTCGGGCGGAGTGCGAAGGCCACCGCCAGGGAGGCGATCGCCGGTACCGGGGTGAGGAGGGTCAGGGTGGCCGGGAGGGGGAGGGGGGTGTCGGCGGCCAGGAACTCCGCGGCGGCGCCGTCGAAGGGCATGCCCGTCAGGTCGCCTCGCAGGTGGAGGAAGAACAGCAGGGCCACCATCGAGCCGAGCGTGCAGGACAGGGCCGTGGTCGTCGCCGAGACGGCCATCAGGCGGGCCGGGCCCAGACCGATCGCCGAGAGGCCGGGGCGGGGCTTGGTGCCGGGGTCCGTGCGGGCCACCGCCACCGCGAAGTGGATCGTCGCGGCCATCGGGGGCAGGCACCAGGCCAGGCGAAGGAGCGACGAGCCGGGGGAATCCGGGTGGGACAGGGCGTAGCCCAGGGCGCTCAGGAGCAGGAAACTCGTACCCGCGGACGCCGCCGCCACCAGCAGGCGGCGCAGCTGTACGGCGGGTTGGGCGCCGGGCGTCAGGCGGAGAGCGAGCACGCGGCCCGGCCTTCCGCCTCGCCGACCGGGGGCAGCTGCACGGTGTTCACACGCCGTCCGTCCAGGAGGGTGATCCTGCGGTCGGCGAGGGGCGCCGCGTCCGCCTCGTAGCTGCTCAGGACGACCGTGATGCCGTGTGAGCGGGCCGCCGTCGTCAGGGTGCGCAGGACCTGCGTGCGGTCGCTGCGGTGCAGGGGCGCCCCCGGTTCGTCGGCGAACAGGACCGTGGGTGAGGGCGCCAGTGCCCGGGCGATGCAGACGCGCTGGCGTTCGGACTGGACCAGCTGGTGCGGGCGCTTGCGGGCCGCCTTGCCGACGTCCAGGCGCTCCAGCCACTCCAGCGCGGCCGTCTTGGCACGCCGACGGCTGGTGCCGCGCAGCATCAGCGGGAGGGCGGCGTTCTCCCAGACGTTCAGTTCGGGGACGAGGGACGGGGCCGGGTCGATCCAGCTGAAGCGGTCGCGGCGGAGCCGTTCGCGGTCCATCGGGCCCATCTTGTGCACCGGCACGCTGTTGAACCAGACCTCGCCGCGCCGTACCGGGAGCAGGCCGGCCAGGCATTGCAGCAGGGTCGTCTTGCCGCTGCCGCGCGGACCGATGACGGCGAGGACCTCACCCTCCTGGACACCGAGCGAGACGCCGCTGAGCGCGGGTGAGCCGTCGTTGTAAGTGAAGTGCAGGGCGCGCGCCCAGAGCACGTCGTTGTCCGGCGGGGCCACCATGACGTACACCTCGCTTCTGATCCGTTTCCCGTACCTGATCCCCCGTGCGGGGGAACGATGGCTCGGCCGATCGGTCACAGGAACGCTAGGCAGCCGTCACCCGGACCCCGGACAACACACGGCCCCGGGCCGCCGTTTCTCACTCGAACGGGCGGCTCCGGGGCCGGTGTTGATCATCCAGACGGAAGATCGACTTCCGCCGTCGGCGGGGTCGGCCAGGTGGCCGGGCGCGTCACAGCTTGGTCCACGCCTCCGACAGCGTCGCGCGCAGGATCTGCTCGATCTCGTCGAACGTCTCCTGGTTGGAGATCAGCGGCGGGGCGAGCTGGACGACCGGGTCGCCACGGTCGTCGGCACGGCAGTACAGGCCGTTCTCGAAGAGCTTCTTGGAGAGGAAGCCGTACAGGACGCGCTCGGTCTCCTCGGCGTTGAAGGACTCCTTGGTCGCCTTGTCCTTCACCAGCTCGATGCCGTAGAAGAAGCCGTTGCCGCGGACGTCGCCGACGATCGGGAGGTCGTACAGCTTCTCCAGGGTCGAGCGGAACGCGGCCTCGTTGTCGAGGACGTGCTGGTTGAGCTTCTCGCGCTCGAACAGGTCGAGGTTGGCGATGCCCACCGCGGCCGAGACCGGGTGGCCGCCGAAGGTGTAGCCGTGCAGGAAGGTGTTGTCGCCCTTGTAGAACGGCTCGGCGATGCGGTCGGAGACGATGCACGCGCCGATCGGGGAGTAGCCCGAGGTCATGCCCTTGGCACAGGTGATCATGTCCGGGACGTAGCCGAACTTGTCGCAGGCGAACATCGTGCCCAGGCGGCCGAAGGCGCAGATGACCTCGTCCGACACGAGCAGCACGTCGTACTGGTCGCAGATCTCACGGACCCGCTGGAAGTAGCCGGGCGGGGGCGGGAAGCAGCCGCCCGCGTTCTGCACCGGCTCCAGGAAGACGGCGGCGACCGTCTCCGGGCCCTCGAAGAGGATCTGCTGCTCGATCTGGTCGGCGGCCCAGCGGCCGAAGGCCTCCGGGTCGTCGCCGTGGATCGGGGCGCGGTAGATGTTGGTGTTCGGGACCTTGTGAGCGCCCGGGACGAGGGGCTCGAAGGGGGCCTTCAGGCCCGGCAGACCCGTGATGGACAGGGCGCCCTGCGGGGTGCCGTGGTAGGCGACGGCACGCGAGATCACCTTGTACTTGGTGGGCTTGCCGACCAGCTTGAAGTACTGCTTGGCGAGCTTCCAGGCGGTCTCCACCGCCTCACCGCCGCCGGTGGTGAAGAAGACCTTGTTGAGGTCGCCCGGAGCGTGGTCCGCGAGGCGGTCGGCGAGCTCGACGGCCTTCGGGTGGGCGTAGGACCAGATCGGGAAGAACGCCAGCTCCTGCGCCTGCTTGAAGGCGGTCTCGGCCAGCTCGACGCGGCCGTGCCCGGCCTGGACCACGAACAGGCCGGCGAGACCGTCGAGGTAACGCTTGCCCTTGTCGTCGTAGATGGAGGTGCCCTCGCCCCGGACGATGGTCGGGACGGGGGAGTTCTCGTACGAGGACATGCGCGTGAAGTGCATCCACAAGTGGTCGTACGCAGTCCTGCTGAGGTCCTGAGGGCTGTTGGTGCTCACGGTTATCGGGTCCTCACGGTTATCGGGTTCCCCACATGTAGGTCTGCTTCTTGAGCTTGAGGTAGACGAAGCTCTCGGTCGAGCGCACTCCGGGGAGGGCCCGGATGCGTCTGTTGATGACGTCCAGGAGGTGGTCGTCGTCCTCGCAGACGATCTCCACCATCAGGTCGAAGGACCCGGCGGTCATCACCACGTACTCGCATTCGGACATGGCGGTCAGCGCGTCGGCCACGGACTCCACGTCGCCCTCGACGTGCACACCGACCATCGCCTGCCGGCGGAAGCCCACGGTGAGCGGGTCCGTGACGGCCACGATCTGCATGACGCCCTGGTCGAGCAGCTTCTGGACGCGCTGGCGCACGGCCGCCTCGGACAGGCCCACGGCCTTGCCGATGGCGGCGTACGGCCGGCGGCCGTCCTCCTGAAGTTGTTCGATGATGGCGAGGGAGACGGAGTCCAGTTGCGGACCCCCGCTCCTGGGCTCGCGTGAGTCCCTGTGCTCTGCGCTTCGACTGGCCACGACGTCACTGTGCACGACGTCTCGACAGTTCCGCAAGGCCGCGGCGATGAAATTCGTTGTTTACGTGACTGAAGCCTGCGGATTTCGCAGAAGTGGGGGGAGTGGGGGTGTTGAAAACGTGGGGCAGCCGATTAGGGTGGGTGTCTCAGAGAGTGGACACACTCGCAAGCAGTGAAGACCTGACAGGAGGCCGGCAGTGAGCACCGAGCTGCGTCGTCTGCGCAACTACATCGACGGTGAGTTCCGGGACGCCGCCGACGGACGGACCACCGAGGTGGTCAACCCCGCGACGGGCGAGGCGTACGCGACCGCGCCGCTGTCCGGACAGGCGGACGTCGACGCCGCGATGGAGGCCGCCGCCCGGGCCTTCCCCGCCTGGCGGGACGCGACCCCCGCCGAGCGCCAGAAGGCCCTGCTGAAGATCGCGGACGCGTTCGAGGAGCGGGCCGAGGAGCTCATCGCGGCCGAGGTGGAGAACACGGGCAAGCCGATCGGGCTCACGCGGTCCGAGGAGATCCCGCCGATGGTCGACCAGATCCGCTTCTTCGCCGGCGCGGCGCGGATGCTGGAGGGCCGGTCGGCCGGTGAGTACATGGAGGGGCTGACCTCGATCGTCCGCCGTGAGCCGATCGGCGTCTGCGCGCAGGTCGCGCCCTGGAACTACCCGATGATGATGGCCGTGTGGAAGTTCGCGCCGGCCCTCGCGGCGGGCAACACGGTCGTCCTGAAGCCGTCGGACACGACGCCCGCGTCGACCGTCCTGATCGCCGACATCATCGGCTCGATCCTGCCCAAGGGCGTCTTCAACGTCATCACCGGCGACCGTGACACCGGCCGCCTCATGGTCGAGCACCCGACCCCGGCCATGGCCTCCATCACCGGCTCCGTGCGGGCCGGCATGTCGGTCGCGGAGTCCGCGTCGAAGGACCTCAAGCGGGTCCACCTGGAGCTGGGCGGCAAGGCGCCGGTCGTCGTCTTCGAGGACACCGACATCGCCAAGGCCGTCGAGGACATCTCCGTCGCGGGCTTCTTCAACGCCGGGCAGGACTGTACGGCCGCCTGCCGCGTCCTCGTCCACGAGGCCATCCACGACGAGTTCGTCGCCGCGCTCGCCAAGGCCGCCGCCGACACCAAGACCGGCCAGCCGGACGACGAGGACGTGCTGTTCGGCCCGCTCAACAACCCCAACCAGCTCAAGCAGGTCGAGGGCTTCATCGAGCGCCTGCCCGCGCACGCGCGCGTGGAGGCCGGGGGCAAGCGGGTCGGCGAGAAGGGCTACTTCTTCGCGCCGACCGTCGTCTCCGGCGTCAAGCAGGACGACGAGATCATCCAGAAGGAGGTCTTCGGGCCGGTCATCACCGTGCAGTCCTTCTCCGACGAGACGCAGGCCGTCGAGTGGGCGAACGGTGTCGAGTACGCGCTCGCGTCGTCGGTGTGGACGAAGGACCACGGACGGGCGATGCGGATGTCCAAGGCGCTGGACTTCGGGTGCGTGTGGATCAACACGCACATTCCGCTGGTCGCGGAGATGCCGCACGGCGGGTTCAAGAAGTCCGGGTACGGCAAGGACCTTTCGGCGTACGGGTTCGACGACTACACGCGGATCAAGCACGTCATGACGTCCCTGGACGCGTAGGGGTCGTACTTCGGCTGCGGGTGCGTGGGGGCTGGTCGCGCCCACGCGGCGGAGCCGCACATCGACACAGCCCCGCGCCCCTGAGGGCGTTGCGGCCCCGGACGGGTCAAGTACCGTCCGGGGCCGCGGTGTTGCTGAGTGACAACGTGTCCGGCTTGTGCTCTGTCGCTCGACACGGCGTCGATTGCCCCGCCGAGGGCAGCGCCTGCATGCTGCGGCAATGGCCCTCCCATCGAAGAGCTCCTCGCCGTCCCGCCGGAACCTCCTGCGCACCCTCGGCGCGGGTGCGCTGCTCGGTGGGCTCGCCGGCTGTGGTGTGCCCGCCGCCTACGTACCTCCCGGAGAGCGGGCAGCAGCCGATCTCTCCGCCACCGACAAGCGGCTGATCTGGGCCAACTGGCCGCTGTACATCGACACGGACGACGAGGACGAGGCGCGGCGGCCGACGCTGGAGGCCTTCGAGGAGCGGACGGGCATCTCGGTCGAGTACGTCGAGGAGATCAACGACAACGACGAGTTCTTCGGCAAGATCAGCCCCGCCCTGATGAACCATCAGCGCACCGGCCGCGATCTCATCGTCATCAGCGACTGGATGTGCGCCCGGTTCGTACGGCTGGGCTGGGTGCAGGAGATGGACCGGGCGCGGCAGCCGAACGTGACGAAGCACCTGGACCCGCAGCTGCGGTCACCGGCCTTCGATCCCGGACGGAAGTTCACCGTGCCGTGGCAGTCCGGCATCACCGGCATCGCGTACAACCGCCGCAGGCTGGGCCGCGAGATACGGCACGTCTCCGAGCTGTGGGCGAGCGACCTGAAGGGCCGGGTCACGCTGCTCTCCGGCCTGGACGAGGCCTTCGCACTGCTCATGCAGGGCAACGGCGTGGACATCACCAAGTGGACGGCGGACGACTTTTACACGGTCTGCGACCAGGTCGAGAAGCAGGTGCGCAGGGGCCAGATCCGCCGCTTCACCGGCAACGACTACATCAAGGACCTGTCGAGCGGCGACGTACTGGCCTGCCAGGCCTACTCGGGCGACGTCATCCAGCTCCAGGCGGACGACCCCGACATCCGCTTCGTCGTCCCGGAGGAGGGCGCCGAGCTCTGGTCGGAGTCCCTGATGATCCCCAACCTGGCCCGCCACAAGGCCAACGCCGAGCGGCTGATCGACTACTACTACGAGCCCGAGGTCGCCGCGGAGTTGGCCGCCTGGGTCAACTACGTCTGCCCGGTCCCGGCCGCCCAGGACGTCCTCGCCTCCGCCAAGGACGAGGAGACCGCCGCCCTGGCCGAGGACCCGCTGATCTTCCCGGACGCGGCGATGCGCGGGCGCCTGGCGATCGCGCGGGACATCACGTCCGGGGAGCGGGTGGAGTTCGCGAAGCGGTGGAACGTGATCGCGGGGTTGTAGCCGAAACCGGGTGCCTCGGTCGGCGGCGGTCGTCAGCCGACCTGCTCGAAGGCCGCCGGTTCTCAGCCGACCTGCTCGAAGACCATCGACCACCAGCTGTCCGGCTGCGCGAACGCGAACCGGTCGCGGGCCTGGAGGTACTCCACGAGCTTGTCCGTGTACGGGCCGCGGTCCTGCGGTGCGGCGTGCTCCAGGTGCTTGCTGCGCAGCGCGAAGCGGTACAGGAACTCGACGAGGTCGGCGAGGGTGCGGTTCACGATCTCGGCCTGCGGTTCCTCGCCGAAGGACATGAGGATGACGTAGCCGCGCTCCATGTCGAGGCAGTACCGCATCTCGGGGTCGTCGGTGGGCCCGCCCAGCACGAGGATCCGGGTCTCCTCGCCGCCCGCGGCCACCGGCACCACGGTGAAGGGGTCGGGTCCCTCGGCGGCGGTGTCGACGGTGAACAGGACGTCGACGAACAGGGGCACGCCGACGTCGCACAGCACCTCGGCGTCGGCCTCGGACAGTCCGCGCTCCTCGGCGACGGCACGGTCCAGCGTGACCACGCGGTCCGCGCCGAACAGCTCCGTCATCTCGTCATGGGTGGCCATGCGTCCTCTTCTTCCCTCGTACTTTGTACGTTCAGCCGGTGAGACCGGCCCGCCGCAGCAGCTTCAGCCAGTCGTTGTACTCCCACAGCTCGTCGTCGATCGCCTCAAGCCGTGCGTACTCGGCGGGAGTGACCAGCCGCTCCAGGAAGTACGCCTCAACACTCGGCGCGAGCGGCTCGAAGCGCTCAGCGTCGACCCACTCCCGATGTTCGTCCGGGATACCGAGGACACCGCCGCCCGCGCGGTCGAGGAAGACCGGTGTGTCGCCGATCAACCCGATGCAGAACAGCTTCGCCGGAGACAGCTCCAGCGGGGAGTCGACCACCGGCCCGCAGTAGAACTGGTGCTCTTCGGCCTCCTCCAGGCCGAAGAGCTGCACATTCGGCCCGCAGCTCACGCCGTCCAGCACCCGGCAGAAGTCCAGGAACTCCCGCGGCACCCCGTCGGCCTCCGCGTCGGCCGCCGTCTCCGCGTCAATCGTCCCGCCGAGCGTGAAGCCCAGCACGTCCGGGCTCTCCGCCAGCGCCGTCCGCAGGGCGTCGACGGCCTCGATCAGACGGGCTGATCCCGGGCTCGCGCTAGTCATCTGGCCACCACTTGATGTCGATGTTGATCGGATTGCCGTCCGGAAGATCCTTGATCTGCGGGCGTATCTGCTGCGTGCCGATGTCGAAGTTCGTCGTCCGGTCGAGCATCCGCAGGTTACGCCACGCGTCCGGACCACCGGTCTGGAGCTCGTTGACGTGGTCGGGCTGCATTTTACGGGCGGCCTCCGCGGCCTCCTCGGCGAACTCGGGATCGTCCTTGTGGTTCCTGCGGATCAGTGCTTCCAGTGCGCCCTTGTACTGCTTGGTGATCTCCTTGTCGCGGTAGTCCTCGGTCTTTCCCTTGAACTTGAAGAGATTCCCCTCCTCGCCCAGCCGCTGCAGAGCCCGCGCCTTCCGCTCGAAGGCCTGCTTGGGCATGCCGGGCTTCCACTCCAGGGTGACGGTGTGGGGATCCTTGGTCGTGTCCGGCCGGTCCTTGCCGATTCCGCCACCGTCACGGACCGTGTCCTGGTTGCGGGAGCGGTTGACGATGTTGTTCAGCATCGTCTCGATGTTCTTGTCGTTGCGCGCGTGGTTCTCGCCCATCGCCCGCACGCCCTTGGACACGTCCTGGAGGTGCTTGTGCAGCTGGTCCTCGGCGTCCTCGATGGCCTTGAGGATCCGTTCCGCCCCGCTCTCCACGGCCGCCGCCATGCTGCCCCGGCCCCGCGTCCGGTCCAGCCCGGCACGGCTGCGGCGCAGTTGGGGACGGGCGCCGGACTCCTGCTCGTCGGCCTGGGAGGTGACCCGGTCGGCCAGCCGGTCGGTGAGGTCCTTGTCGTTGCGTACGGTGTCGCTCACGCGCCGCCTCCCCGTCCGGTGAACGTCCCGCCGGCGGCGTCCAGGCCCTCGGAGAAGCCCTCGCCGCCCGCGCGCAGGGTCTTGCCCGGGCTGTAACCGTCCTGGAGTCCCACGGCGTTGGCGCCGACCTGGATGACGAGGTCGGCGGCCATGTTGCCGAGTGCGGAGAAGACCGGGCCGGTGACCACGGTCATCAGTTCCTCGACGAGAAGCTGCTCCGCCTCCTTCAGCAGCCGCCGGACGATGACGCGTGTGGCCTGGGTGGCGCCGAGCGCGCCGAGTTCGGAGAGCCCGAGCGTGAACGGCGCGGCGGCCTGGGCGGCGATGATCTCCGCGGCGAGGATGCCGAGCTGGACGATGGCCGCCACCTTGGCGCCGGCCACCGCGACGGCCGCGCCGTCCAGGGCTATCGCCCCGAGGCCGGCCGCCTCGGCCAGGCGTTCCAGATGGACGTCGCTGACCTTGCCCCAGTGCTGCTGGAAGGCCGCGGTCGCGATGCCCTCGTTGCCTTCCAGGAACTCGCGGACGACACTCGCCGTCGCGTCCTTGCCCTCCCGCATCTGGGAGGCGAAGGTGCGCAGGCCGTCGGCCATGTCGCGGTAGTCGTCCTCGTCGACATTCGGCCATTCGATGCCGATGAGGTCCAGCACCCAAGCCGCCTCGTCGGGCAGTACGACTCCCAACTGTGTTTCCCCCTCCGCCTCGGCGGAACCAAAATCGGTCACCTCTGCGAAGTTCGAACTCTACTACGCTGGCGTATTTCTGACGGTCCGGAGCCTCTCAAGTCACGCCAGTGGGGAGGGAGATGGGCGGCTCGGATGCGGGGGTACGGGAATAGGGGCTGTCCTGGCGATCGCGAGCGGAGCCGGATGACGAGTGCTGCCGCGGTGACGGTGCCGAGGTAGACGTAGGCGCGTTTTGTCGTATCTGGTCGCGACCGCGCGGAACTGTTTCAGCTTGTTGATCGCCCGCTCGACAGCGTTGCGTTTGGCGTACCGCTCCTTGTCGAAGCCGGCTGTCCGGCCACCGGTGCTCCCGCGCCGCAGACGGCCGGCCGCTTGGTCGGCTTTCTGGCCAGGCGGGGCACCCGGAGGGACCGTAGCGCTCCGGCAGGTCACGCCACTGCACACCGGTGCGGATCCGGTACAGCACCCCGTTCATCATCTGGCGGTGATCCCGCCACCGGCCACACCGCCCGTTGCTCACCGGGAGGAGCGGCGCAAGCCGCTCCCACTGAGCATCCGTCAGATCACCGCTATGCCCCCAGTCCTGTCAACGGCCCAGATGGTAGGTCCAGTAGCGGTCGAAGTCGCCGTTGGCGAGCAGTGCGCGGATTTTCAGGACGGCTTCGGCGTCGGCGCTCCGCCCGGCCGTCGACGCGTTCAGCCCGACAAATTCGCTGTCCGGCGGCCGGAGCGCCGTGATACACAACCGCCGTGCAGAACATATTGGAGTTCCCCGAGGTCCTGCGGCTGATCGAAGACCGCTCGGCCGCGTTCCGCGCTGCGATCGCGTCCGCTCCCGACCTTGACGTCCAGGTCCCGACCTGCCCGGACTGGACGCTGCGCGAACTGGTGCAGCACCTCGGTGACGGCCGCCGCCGCCAGGCCGCCATCGTCGCGGCGGGTCCGGGCGCTGAGCCCCCGGCGAGGACGGACCCGAAGGGCGCCCCGACCGCGCCCCGCGACCGCGAAGCCCTGGACGCCTGGCTCGCCGAGTCGACCGAGCTCATGCTCGACGCGATGCGCGAGGCCGGCCCGGACCGCGGCTGCTGGACCTGGTGGGGCCGCTCGCAGGCCCCGGAGACCAGCGGAGCCGTGGCCCGGCACCAGATCCAGGAGATCGCCGTCCACACCTACGACGTCCAGCTCACCCAGGGCGCCGCACAGCCGCTGCCGACGGACGTCGCGGTCGAGGGCGTCGACGAGTTCCTGACGACCGTCGCGGCGACGACCGTCCCCTGGCCGTTCAAGCCGGCAACCATCGACCTGCACACGACCGAGGGCCGCTCCTGGCGCCTGACCCTCAACGCCGACGGCGTCCGCTGCGACGACCTCGCCGCCGACGCGGAGCCGGGCGACATGGTGATGCGAGGCGCAGCGAGCGAACTGGTCCTCTACTTCTACGAGCGCGTCCCGCTCGACGGCCTGGAGACCACCGGCGACACCGAGCCGATGGAGCAGCTCGCAGACTGGGACCCGAACGCGTAAAACGGGCACTTGTCACGCATCTGTCGGTGGTGTGCGCGCTCCTGCGGGCGCCACTGGGCCCGGGGTTGCGGACATCGCGCGGCTGCGGGCAGGCTGCGGGCCTGCTGTTCAAGGGCGAAGGGCTCTCGCTCGTCCTGACGCCCGGTCAGCGGGCCGACTGCACCCAGTTCGAGGCTGTCATGGAACGGATCCGGGTGCCCCGCCCGGCCACCGGCCGGCCTCGCACGACACCCGACAGCGTCAGCGCCGACAAGGACTACAGCAACCGTCGCACCCGCGCCTACCTCCGCTCGTGATCGCCAGGACAGCCCCTAGCGGTGACGGAAGGGGCTGTCCGGGCGGGGACCGGCCTGGCCGCCCTGGCCACCCAGGCCGGAGTGACGCCAGGGCCCGCCGGTGTGGTCGGATGCCGA
Organism: Streptomyces shaanxiensis; assembly: GCF_039537145.1. NCBI lineage: Bacteria > Bacillati > Actinomycetota > Actinomycetes > Kitasatosporales > Streptomycetaceae > Streptomyces > Streptomyces shaanxiensis. The sequence goes on along the minus strand of NZ_BAAAZY010000019.1, from coordinate 147,395 downwards.
GCGTGTCGCCCCGGAGTGCCCTGACGCGTCCTGTTCGGCGTGCTCGCGCTCGTCCTCGGCGTTACGTTCCTGCTGCCAGTCGGCGAAGCGTTCGCCGGCCTCCCGGGCCTCGCGGTCGGAACGCGCCTCCCCGGCGCGACGGACCTCGGCGGCGCCGGAGAACAGGGCGGCCGAGTACTCCCGATCGGTGAACGCCTCCTGCGCCGTGATGTCGCCGCGCAGGACCGCGCCGGCCATCTCCCGCAGCTTCGGGTCGGGCCCCGTGCTGAGGCTGCGCAGCGTGCGATGCAGGCTGCGAGCCCGGTCCTCGTCCTTCGCCACGGACAGCAGTTCCTCCGGGCCCACGTCGCGCCCCTCCGGCATGCGAACCTCCCCCGTCCCTCTCCCTACGCCAGTCGCACCAGTATCCAACAGCTGTGCGAGGGAGGGGAGTCGGGGAACGCGTCCGGCGTCAGAGGAACGGCCCCCGTCGGTGCACCGCCGTCCGCCCCACCGTCGCCGCCAGCTTGCGCAACCGGCGCCAGTCCAGGCGGGGTGCGCGCGGCGGGACGCCGGGGCGTTTGCGGGGGACGCGGACGCGCAGGGCGCCGGGGGTGATCCGGCAGTGGACGGGGGCCGGGAGGACGAGGGCCTCGCCGTCGATGCCTGCCTCGATCTCCGCGCGGTCGGCCTCGATGACCACGTCGGGTGCGGTGAGGATGGTGAGGCCGCGCGGTGCGGGATCGAGGATCAGTGCGGCGGCCTCGGCCGCGCTGTCCACCCTGATGCCGAGGACACCGAGGACGGCGGCGTCGAGGCGGTCGCGGCGGCCGAGCCCGAAGGGATCGTCGGTGCGGTAGGGGTTGTTGCTGACCAGCACGGCGTGCGGGGCGTCGAGCGTCCTGCCCGCCGCGCGGACGGTCAGCAGGGGGCCCTGCTGGCGGGTGAGCAGGTCGGGCAGCAGCTCCAGGGTGGTGCCGATCTTGTCGTCGCGGTAGGAGGGGCTCTGCACGATGGCCGCGTACGCCCCGAAGGACGCGTTGTTGACGAAGGGACGGCCGCTCGCGAACCCGAGGTCGACGCGGACCTCCACCCCGTCGGTGAGCGCGTCGAGGCAGGCGGCGGGGTCGTTGCGGTCGAGGCCGAGGTCCATGGCGAAGTGGTTGCGGGTACCGGCGCTGATCACCAGGAACGGGATGTCGTACGCGGCGGCGACGGCCGCGACCAGCGCCTGGGTGCCGTCGCCTCCCGCGACGCCCAGCAGGTCCGCGCCCTCGGCGACGGCCTTGCGGGCCAGCGCGGTGACGTCCTCGTGCTGGTCCGGGTCGAGGAGGATGACGTGGGCGCCGAGCCGCTCGGCCTTCTCCTTCAGCTCGAAGCGGACCACCTTCCCGCCGCCCGAGCGGGGGTTCATGATCAGGTACGGCCGCTGCGGCGGCGCCGCCTTGCGCTCCCGCATCACCCGCACCCGCGTGCTGCCCGTGCCCCGCAGCGCGTACCGGCCGCTCCAGACGGCCAGCGTCCACAGCGCCACGGACGCCAGCAGTGCCCAGAAGAGGGTGGCCGCGAACAGGGCCACGAGCGCGGCCGGCACCAACACGGCCAGGACGGCCGCCGCCCAGCGCACCGGGCCGCGCAGGGTCAGCGTCCACCACACCGCGACCGCGCCGAGGCCCAGGCCCGCGGCGCCGGCCACCAGCAGCAGCACGCCGCCGACGCCGCCGTACGCGAGCGGCACGAGCACCGCGAGACCGGCCGAGGCCAACGCCGTACGCGCCGCCCACCGCTGGCCTCGGTAGGCCCGCTCGCTCAAGTCCCAGCTCATGGCTCCTCCGTTCGCCGCGGACATCGTAGAGCTGGCGCGTTACGGGAAGGTCCCGTGCGGGCCGCACGTCGGCGATCAGGGCCGGGCAGTACCCGGGAATCGCTTTTGAACATGTTCAATACGAGCGTACGCTGTCCCCATGAGCGACAGAGCCGCCCTGCTCAAGGGCATCCGCGTCTGGTTGGCCTTCTTCGTCGTCTGCCTGGTGCTCAGCGGCGCCACGGCCTTCCCCCTCGTCCATGAACTGCGCTGGACCGAGGACCTGCTGCGCGCACTGTCCGTGCCCGAGCACCTCCCCGGCCTCATGGACTGGATCGAGCGCGTCCGGCGCGGGCTCGACACCGCCGACGCCGACTACCCCTTCCTGCTCTACGGCACCGACTGGCTGGCCTTCGCCCACCTCGTCATCGCCGTCGCCTTCTACGGCCCGTACCGCGACCCGGTCCGCAACATCTGGGTCGTCGAGTTCGGGATGATCGCCTGCGCCGGCATCATCCCGCTCGCCCTCGTCTGCGGGCCGATCCGCGGCATCCCCTTCTGGTGGTCGGTGATCGACATGTCGTTCGGCGTCTTCGGAGTGATCCCGCTGTACGTCGTGCGGAAGAGGATCAAGCGACTGGAGGCGCTGACCGAGCGGTCGGCACCTCCGGCCGCTGCCGCCGTCGTCAGCGGTTGAACGCGGGGAACGCGAAGCGCCGGGCGATGGCCTCGCCGTCGCCTCTCGCGTCCGTCGAGTTCACGGAGTAGACGACGGTCCGGGACAGGTCACGGGTCGCCGCGACGACCGTGTGGTAGCCGGGGCGGGATCCCGTCTTCGCCCAGACCGTCCGGCCGTTCAGCTCGAACGGTGTGAACGGCGCGGCCATCGTGGCGTCCACCGCCTTCGGCACCGCGAACATCTCCTTCAGCTGCGGCTCGGGGACGACACGCCCCTTGAACACACCCACCAACAGCCGTTCGAGGTCCGCGGTCGTCGAGATCATGTCGCCGGCCGCCCACCGGTCGGACATGTTCCAGTCGGTCACGTCCACCAGCTTTCCGTCAATCCACTCGTAGCCGCGGTTGTGCGGACCGTGGACACGGGGATCGGGGCCGTCGGGGAACGACGTGTGCTGCATGCCGAGCGGCCGGAAGATCCGTACGGCCGCCTGGTGGGCGTACGAGTCATCGGTGACCTTCTCGATCAGCATGGCCAGCACGGTGTAGTGGATGTTGCCGTAGTCCTGCCGCTCGCCCGGTGCGTACTCGGGGTCCGGCCCCTTGGCGACGGACGCGGCGACGACCTCGGCGGGGGTCAGGGTTTCGAAGCGGTGCGGGTACATCTCCTCGGTGGTGTCGCCGAGCGACGCTCCCGGCCGCAGGCCGCTCGTGAAGTTCAGCAACTGTCGTACGGTGATGGGCGCGAAGTCCTTCGTGAGCAGGCCGGGCAGGTACTGCTGCACCGTCCCGTCGAGGGAGATCCGACCCTCGGCGGCGAGTTGCAGCACGATCGCCGAGGTCACGATCTTCGTCGTCGAACCGGCGCGGAAGCGGGCGTTCTCGATCACCGGGGCCCCCGTTCTCCTGTCGCGCACCCCGGCCGCCCCGTGCCAGCTCCCCTTGCCGCCGACGCGGATCAGCGCCGCCGTCGCGTCCTTGTCGGGCAGCCCGGCGAGCGCCGCGCACAGGGCCTTCACGTCGGGTCCGTCCGGCGTGGCCGCCTCGATCGCCTGCGCGGAGCACGACGATGACGGCGCGGGCCGCGCGGAGGCCGTCCCGGCCAGCGGCAGTGCGGTCAGGGTCAGGACGAGCGCGGAGGTGAGGAGGGCGGGAAGCGGGCGTACGGGCATCTGCTGCTCCTGAGGTCGAATGGGATGTCCGTGATCATCGTCGGGGCGTACGGCCCCGGCCGGATCGTCGGTGAGGAGGGGCTCGAACCCTGGGCGAGCCCGGAGCAAATGCCGTACGGGGCAAGGGGGTTGTAGGGGTTCGCCCCTACGGGCGGCCATAGACCCCCGCGGCGGCCTACGGCGGACGGCAGCGGCGGCGCACGTCGGACGCGCGGACCGAAAAAGTGTTATCGCCGCCCCCTTCACCGCGTCTCCACTCGCGTCCCCCCACCCCCACACCCCGGGAGCCCCCGCCATGCCCCGCCCGGCCCGGAAGCGGAATGTGATCTCCGACATAGCCAACAGCGCAGGTCAGGCTGAGAAGGTGCGTACGGGCAGCAAGTGACCCGGGAGAGGACGTACGTGGACGAGGCAGCCGGCAGGCAGTGGCGCTCCACCATCGCGGCGGCGCAGGCCGGTGACCGGCATGCGCTGGACGAGCTGGTCGAGGGCTGGCTCCCGCTCGTCTACAACGTGGTCGGGCGCGCCCTGAACGGCCATGCCGACGTCGACGACGTCGTCCAGGAGACCATGCTGCGCGCCGTCGACAACCTCGGTTCGCTGCGCGACCCGGACAGCTTCCGCTCCTGGCTCGTCGCCATCGCCATGCGGCAGATACGGGACCGGGCGCGGCGCAGGCAGCCCGTCCAGCTCGAGGAGTCGGCCGCGCAGGAGGCCACCGACTTCGCCGAACTCACCGTGCTGCGGCTGCAGTTGGAGGGGCAGCGGCGCGAGGTCGCGGAGGCCGTGCGCTGGCTGGACGACGAGGACCGGCAGCTGCTGTCGCTGTGGTGGCTGGAGGTCGCGGGCGAGCTGTCCCGGCGCGAACTGGCCGCCGCGGCCGGGATCAGCCGGCAGCACGCCGCGGTCCGCGTCCAGCGGGTGAAGGAACGGCTGGAGACCGCGCGCGGCATCGTCCGGGCCCTGGACGGCGCCTGCCCCGACCTGCGCGACCTGACCGCCCGCTGGAACGGCCGCCCCGACTCGGTCTGGCGCAAGCGACTGGCCCGGCACATCAGGGGCTGCGGCTACTGCGGCGACACCCGCGAGGCCGTCGTCCCGGCGGAACGCCTCCTCGTCGGCATCGCACTGGTCCCGATCCCCGTCGGCTTCACCCTCTCCCTGGCCTTCGGCGGCAAGACCGCGGTCGCGGCGACGGCCACGGCGACCTCCGTCGGCTGGTCCGCGAAGGTGATGGCAGCGATCACCCAGCCCGCCGTCGCGGTGACGGCCGGCGCGACGATCGTCGCGGGCGGCGCGTACGTCGTCACCCAGCCCCTGGACGCCCCGCCCCCGCGCGCGTCCGCCCCCACCGCGGCCAGCACGGCCCGCCCCGCGTCCTCGCCCACACCGCCCGTGTCACCGTCGGCGACGCCCTCACCGTCGCCGTCCCAGACGCGCAAGGTCGAGCTGTACGGCACGGTCGTCGACGCCGTCGACCGGGCCCCGGACCCGAACGCCGCGCCCGCCGCCCTGCCGCGCCGCCCCCAGTCCGGCATCACCAGCACCGGCGGCGCCCACGCCGTGATGAACCACCGCGGCGACAGCGTCACGCTCACCGGCCGGGGCTATGTCCTCGTCCGCTGGCAGATCTCGCCGCAGTACCGGGCGGGCAGCCTCGTCATGCCGGCCTGGACCGGTCTGAAGGGCAAGCTCTTCCACGTCGCCTCGGGCGGCGGTCGCCGCATGGACGACCGCGTCAGCGGCACCGACGCCTCCGCCACCGGCATGGGCAACTCGACCACCGGCTACGCCGTCCCGCCGCCCGGCACCCAGCAGATGTGGCAGAACGAGTGGTTCTACGTCGACGGCACCGTCACCCTCGTCCAGAACGAACGCGGCGCCGACTACGGCCTGAGCGTGTTCCCGTCGAACTGGAACGCCGTGAACGAGGACATCAACTACGGCCCACCCGACGGCGCGACCCGCTACGGCCTCGTCCGCGACACCGGCAAGGACGACACGCCCGTTCCGCAGTACGTCACCCGCGCGACACCCGAGGACGCGGCGACCGTGCCTCAGGAGTCCCGCGTGCAGCGCTCCTGAGCCGCCATCACCTCGTCGCCGTGCTCGAAGGCCCAGACCCCGAAGGCCTCGATGGGGTCGAGCAACGACCGCCCCAGTTCGGTGAGTTCGTACTCGACGCGCGGCGGAGCACCGCCGTACGCCCGCCGCGTCACGAGCCCGTTGAACTCCAGCCGGCGCAGGGTCTCGGTCAGCACCTTCTGACTGATCCCGCCGATGCGGTCGCGGAGTTCGCCGTGCCGCACGGGCCCGTGCCGCAGCGCCCACAGCACCACGGCGTTCCAGGTGTTGGCGAGCAGGTCGAAGGCGAGGCGGGCACGGCAGTCGGCGAGGAAGGGCTGGTCGGTGGTCACGTACCGAATGGTGCCCGAGCGGCTTCCTACTGTGCTGCGCATGCGAATAGGAATCCTTGGAACCGGGGGAATGTCGGACGCGCTCGGCACGCAGTGGCGGCGGGCCGGGCACGAGGTGCTGGCCGGGAGCCGCTCCGCGGGCGGGCTGCGCGAGGCCGCCGAGTTCGGGACGGACGCGGTGCTGCTGGCGGTGCCGTACGCGGCCGTCGTCGGGGTGGTCTCCGGGCTCGAACCGGTGCTGCGCGGGAGGGTGTTGATCGACTGCACGAATCCGGTGGGCCCGGGCTTCGGCCTGCTCACGGCGGGCGGTCCGTCCGCGGCCGAGCGCATCGCCGCCGCCGTGCCCGCCGCGCACGTGGTCAAGGCCTTCAACCTCTGCCACGTCGACGTCTGGCGGCTGACCCCGCCGGTCTTCGACGGCCGCCCGCTCGCGGTGCCGCTGTGCGGGGACGACGAGGCGGCCCTGTCCGTCGTACGACGACTCGTGCGCGACCTCGGCTCCGAGCCGCTGAACGCCGGGGGACTGGACCGGGCCGGGCTGCTGGAGGCGACGGCGGCGCTGCTGATCGGGCTGTGGGTGGGGGAGGGGGCGGACGCGCAGGCGATAGCGCCGCCGCTCGCGTTCGCGGGTGGCGGTGACTAGCCGGTTTCGTGGCTAGGAGGTGAGCAGGCCCTGGAGAACGTCGATCCGGTTCGTCGTGATCGAGTCCACGCCGAAGTCCAGCAGGCGGCGCATGGAGCGGCGGGTGTCCGGGGTCCAGACGGAGAGCAGGTAGCCGTTGCGGTGGACGCGTTCGGCGAGGGCGTGGTCGACCAGGCCGAAGCGGTAGTTGAGCCAGCGGGGGCGTACCGCGTCCAGCAGCGCGGGACGTGGCGGCGCCAGTGTCGTCCAGGTCAGGGCGATCTCGGCGGCCGGGTCGGCGGCGCGGACGGCGAGCATGGCGGGGGCGTCCGCGCAGTAGTACACGCGGTCCTGGGCTCCGCACTCGCGCACGACGTCCACGATCCGGCGCGCCGCCCGCACATCGGGCGTGCCCGGCAAGTCGAGCATCACCCGGCTCCCGTCGCACGCCGCCAGCGCCTCCTGAAGCGTGGGCACCCCGCCCGCCGTCAGCCCCCGCACCTCGGCCGCCGACAGTGCGAGCAGCGGCCGGTCCCGCTCCCACAGCCGCTTCAGCGTGTCGTCGTGCAGCAGCACCGGCACGCCGTCCTTGGTGAGGCGTACGTCGATCTCCACCGCGTCCGCGCCGAGCCGGAGCGCGGAGCGCAGCGAGTCGAGCGTGTTCTCGCGGACGCGGTAGGGGTCGCCGCGGTGGGCGACGGCGGTCACATTCTGCATGGGGACATTCTGGCGGGGGGGGGACAGGGGGTCGGCGGAGGGGAGGTGCGGAGCGGCGGCGGGCTCAGGGCGCGAGCCAGCCGGCGGTGTACGTGTCGATCTCGTCCGCGATCCGGGCCTTGCCGGGCTCGTCGAGGAAGGACACGGCGACGGCGTTCTTGGCGAGGTCGGCCAGTCCGCGCTCGTCGAGGTCGAGCAGACGGGCGGCGACCGCGTACTCGTTGTTGAGGTCGGTGCCGAACATCGGCGGGTCGTCCGAGTTGATGGTGACGATGATCCCGGCCTTCGCGAACTCCTTGATCGGGTGCTCGTCGATGGTGCGCACCGCGCGCGTGGCGATGTTGGAGGTCGGGCACACCTCCAGCGGGATCCGGTGCTCGGCGAGATGCGCGAGCAGCTTCGGGTCCTGCGCCGAGCTGGTGCCGTGCCCGATGCGCTCGGCGCGCAGGTGGGTGAGGGCGTCCCAGACGGTCTCCGGCCCCGTGGTCTCGCCGGCGTGCGGCACGGAGTGCAGTCCGGCGGCGATCGCCCGGTCGAAGTACGGCTTGAACTGCGGCCTCGGTACGCCGATCTCGGGCCCGCCGAGCCCGAACGACACCAGGCCCTCCGGGCGCACCCGGTCGTCGGTGGCGAGCCGCGCGGTCTCCTCGGCGGACTCCAGGCCGGCCTCACCGGGGATGTCGAAGCACCAGCGCAGCACGGTCCCGAACTCGGCCTCGGCCGCCTTGCGGGCGTCCTCGATGGCGTCCATGAACGCGCCCTCGTCGATGCCGCGGCGGGTGGAGGAGAACGGCGTGATGGTCAGCTCGGCGTAGCGCACCTGCTGCCGGGCCAGGTCACGGGCGACCTCGAAGGTCAGCAGCCGTACGTCCTCCGGGGTGCGGATCAGGTCCACGACGGACAGGTACACCTCGATGAAGTGGGCGAAGTCCGTGAACGTGAAGTAGTCGGCCAGGGCCTCCGGGTCGGTGGGGACCTTGGAGTCGGGGTGGCGGGCGGCGAGTGCCGCGACGATGCGGGGGGAGGCGGAGCCGACGTGGTGGACGTGCAGTTCGGCCTTGGGCAGTCCGGCGATGAAGGCGTGCAGGTCGCGCGGGACGTGGGCGTCGACGAGACGGTCGGTCAAGGTTCCTCCCCGGGAACGGCGTCCGCGGCCGGTGTGGGTGGGCGGCGGGCGGGCGCAGGTGATCGGCTGATCGGTGACTCGGGGATCATCGTAGGCCGGGACCGCGGGGGCGTAGACGGGGCCTTAGCATGACGGCACGTACGACAAAGGGGGCCGGGCATGTCCGAGGACGCGGAGACGCCGCAGGCGCCGGAGGTATCGGGGGGATCGGCGGTGCGGGGGGACATGAGCGCAGGGGGATCAGGGGCTTCGCCGGAAGGACCGAAGGTGTCGTTCGGGAAGGACGACGAGAGGGCGCCGTCGACGTCTCCGGACGAGCCGGGGGTGGCGGGTCCGAGTGATGCGGTGCCCGGTGGGGCCCAGCCGCGTCCCGAGCGGGATCCGTGGGCACCTCCCGTCGAGGGCGCGCGGGCGGATTCCTCCGCGACCGCGGGGCCCGGGCACACCCACGCCTCGAACGTCCCGCCGACCTGGCCTGCTCCGCCCTCGCACGATCAGCGGACGGCTGCGTCGGGGCCGCCCATGGAGGTGCCGTCCGAGCCGCGGGACGCCGTGCCGCCGGGGTCGCCGTGGGAGAACCCCTCGGCCGGGGTGGGGCCCGCGATGGCGCCGGGCGGATCGGCAGCCAACCCGTTCGCGCCGCCGGGGGCCTCGTCTCCCCTGCCTCCCACGTCCCCCATGTCTTCCGTGCCGCACGGCGCACCGGTCAATCCCTTCGCGCCTCCGGCCGGGCATGGGCCCTACGGCGCGCATGGCGGGCATGTTCCCCCGCCGCCCATCGCGCCCGATGGGCCGGGGCAGGTGCCGTACGGCTATCCCGGTGGTCATGGTTTTCCGCCGGGGCCGGGTGCGGGGGGCTACTACGGGTGGCCCGGTGTGCATGCCATGCCGAGCAATGGGATGGGTACCGCGGGGCTGGTGCTCGGGATCATCTCGGCCGTGATCTTCTGCATGTGGCCGGTGGCGATCGTGGTGGGTGTGCTCGCGGTGATCTTCGGTGCGATCGGGATGGGCAAGGCGCGGCGGGGCGAGGCGACGAACCGGGGGCAGGCGCTGGCCGGGGTCATCTGTGGTGTGGCGGGGCTGGTGCTCAGCCTGGTGATGGTGGCGTTCGTGATCGCTACGGCGTAGTGGCCGCCGGGTTCTTCTCGCCCCCGCCGCCCCTACCCGTCCCGTCCCTGGGGGCTGCCGCCCCCAGACCCCCGCTTCGGCCCGAAGGGCCTCGTCCTCAAACGCCGGACGGGCTGAAA
>NZ_BAAAZY010000019.1:0-137622 GCF_039537145.1 Streptomyces shaanxiensis | reverse complement strand
ACGGGACGGGTAGGGGCGGCGGGGGCGAAAACCCCCTACCCCCGCAACCGCTCCCGCGCCTCCATCAGCGCGAACCCCAACAAATTCGGCCCGCGCCACCGCTCCGGATCCCCCGCCCCCTCGTCCCGCACCGCCAGCCCGATCCCCCACACCCGGTCCACCGGACTCGCCTCCACCAGCACCCGATCCCCCGTGCCCAGCAGAAACCCCCGCAGATCCGCATGCGCGCCGAACTTGTGGACCGACCCCTCGACGACGATCCGGAACCGCTCCCGCTCCCACACCCCGTCGTCGAACCCCCGCACCAGCCGCCCGGCCTTCTTCGCCGCCGACGGATGCCCGGCGTCCAGCACCCGCCGCTCCGCCTCCGCGTCCCCGAACAGCCGTGCCTTCTCGGCCATCATCCAGTGCTCGGCGGTCGCGTACGCCACGCCGTCCACCGTGAACGGCGACGGCCACCACTGGCTCAGACAGCTCGCGCCCACCTGGCCGTCGGGCAGCGGCCGGTGCCCCCAGAAGTGCAGATACTTGACTCTCGCCCCCGCACGGACCTCCCCGAGAAGGGAGTCCCAAGAATCGATCTTCGTCATGCCCCCGAGCATGGCACGCACCACCGACAATCCGTCCCGCGTTTATCCGGCCAACTCGACACCTGGTCGACAGATTCCGTCGCGTAACCAAAAGGCAACAACGGAATCACTTGTTGGAGTCCTCCTGCTCTGTCAGGATCGGCACTCAAATCGAGCCCGAGCCACGCCGGCCCCACCACGGGGACACGGAGGAGAGCCACATGCAGAACCCGGGCACCGCCACCCCGGAAACCGTCACCCCGGAATCCGCACCCCCGGAGCGATTCCCCGCCCAGGACCGCTTCGCGGACGGCGCGCAGTACATCGCGGGCCGGCCGGCGAAGGGGACCTCCGGTCGTACGCACGCCGTCGTCGACCCCGCCACCGGCGAGGAGGTGTACACGTACGACCTGGCCGGCGCCGATGACGTCGACGCCGCCGTCGCCGCCGCGCGCGAGGCCTTCCCGGCCTGGTCCGCCGCCACCCCGGGCGAGCGCTCCGACGCCCTGCACCGCTTCGCCGCCGTCATCGCCGAGCGCGCCGAGGAATTCGCCCGCGCGGAGTCCCTCCAGTGCGGCAAGCCGCTGAAGCTGACCCGTGAGTTCGACGTCCCGGGGACCATCGACAACACCGCGTTCTTCGCCGGTGCCGCCCGGCATCTGCAGGGGCAGTCCGCCGGCGAGTACTCCGGCGACCACACCTCGTACGTCCGCCGCGAACCCATCGGCGTCGTCGGCTCCATCGCCCCCTGGAACTACCCCCTCCAGATGGCGGCCTGGAAGATCCTCCCGGCCATCGCCGCGGGCAACACCATCGTGCTCAAGCCCGCCGAGCTCACCCCGCTCACCTCGCTCCTCTTCGCCCAGGCCGCCACCGACGCCGGGATCCCCGACGGTGTCGTCAACATCGTCACCGGGACCGGGAAGGAGGCGGGCGAGCATCTCGTCGGCCATCCCGACGTCGCCATGACCTCCTTCACCGGCTCCACCGCCGTCGGCAGGCGCGTCGCCGAGATCGCCACCGGGACCGTCAAGCGGATCCACCTGGAGCTGGGCGGCAAGGCTCCCTTCGTCGTCTTCGACGACGCCGACCTGGAAGCCGCTGTCCACGGCGCCGTCGCGGGCGCGCTCATCAACACCGGGCAGGACTGCACGGCCGCCACGCGCGCGTACGTGCAGCGACCGCTCTATGAAGCCTTCGTCGAGCGGACCGCCGCCCTCATGGAGAGCGTGCGGCTCGGTGATCCGTTCGCGCCGGGCACCGATCTCGGGCCGCTCATCTCCCATGTCCAGCGCGACCGGGTCGCCGGGTTCGTCGACCGTGCGCGTGCCTACGCGCGCGTGGTGACCGGCGGGGCCGCGCCGAAGGGGGCGCTGGAGAACGGGGCGTACTATCTGCCCACCCTGGTCGCCGACGCGGCCCAGGACAGCGAGATCGTCCAGTCCGAGCTCTTCGGTCCGGTCCTGGTCGTCCTGCCGTTCGACAGCGACGACGAGGGGATCCGGCTGGCCAACGACACCCCGTACGGACTCGCCGCCTCCGCCTGGAGCCGGGACGTCTACCGGGCCAACCGCGCCACCCGCGAGATCAAGGCGGGCTGTGTGTGGGTCAACGACCACATTCCGATCATCAGCGAGATGCCGCACGGCGGCTACAAGGCGTCCGGCTTCGGCAAGGACATGTCCGCGTACTCCTTCGACGAGTACACCCAGATCAAGCACGTCATGTTCGACAACACCGCGGTGGCCAGGAAGGACTGGCACCGCACGATCTTCGGGGACCGGTAGCAGAAGACAGGCCGCCCGACCCGCGGCCGAACCCTCCGAAAGGGCACCACGCGCATGGAGCAGTACGAGCCCGACCGCCTGAGTCCGGCCCAAGTGGCCGCCATGCGGCGCAGCTTCCGCAATGGCCGGGCCGCCATGACCCGGCGGTCCCTGTTGCGCGCCTCAGCGGGCGGCGCGCTCGCGGTCGGCGGCCTCGGGGCGCTGACCGGCTGCGGCATCCCCGCGGCGGGCGACACCAAGGGCGGCGTCTCCGCAGAGGACCACTCGGAGAAGGAGAAGGTCGTCAACTTCTCCAACTGGACCGAGTACATCGACGTGGACGACAGCGAGAAGCACCACCCCACGCTCGACCAGTTCAGGAAGCGCACCGGCATCTCGGTCAAGTACACCGAGGACATCAACGACAACGTCGAGTTCTTCGGCAAGATCAAGCCGCAGCTCGCCGCGGGTCAGGACACCGGCCGCGACATCATCGTCCTCACCGACTGGCTCGCCGCCCGCCTCATCCGCCTCGGGTGGGTCCAGAAACTGGACCCGTCGAACCTGCCGCACGCCTACACCAACCTGTCGGCGCAGTTCCGCGACCCCGACTGGGACCCCGGCCGCGCCTACTCGTACGTCTGGCAGGGCATCTCGACCGTCATCGCGTACAACAAGAAGGCGCTCGACGGCGTCGAGGTGAAGTCCGTCTCGGACATGCTCGACAACCCCAAGCTCAAGGGCCGTATCGGCTTCCTGTCGGAGATGCGCGACAGCATCGGCATGACCCTGCTCGACATGGGCAAGGACCCGGCGAACTTCAGCGCCGACGACTACGACGCGGCGGTCGCCCGCATCCAGAAGGCCGTCGACAAGGGCCAGATCCGCCGCTTCACCGGCAACGACTACACCTCCGACCTGACCAGCGGCGACTTCGCGGCGTGTATCGCCTGGGCCGGTGACGTCGTCCAGCTGAAGGCGGACAGCCCGGAGATCGACTTCCTGATCCCGGACAGCGGCTACATCACGTCGACCGACAACATGCTGATCCCGAACAAGGCGCGTCACAAGACGAACGCCGAGAAGCTGATCGACTTCTACTACGAGCCGCAGCCGGCCGCCGAGCTCGCCGCGTACATCAACTACGTGACGCCGGTCGACGGTGTGAAGGCCGAGCTGGAGAAGATCGACCCGGATGCGGCGAACAACCCGCTGATCATCCCGGACAAGGCCATGGCCGCGAAGTCCCACGCCTTCCGCTCGCTGAGCTCGAAGGAAGAGACCGAGTTCGAAGAGAAGTTCGCGAAGCTGACTGGGGCGTGACCACCGTGACCAACAAGACAGACAACACCGGCGACGTCCGCCTCTCGGGCATCAGCAAGACGTACGACAACGGCTTCACCGCCGTCCACCCGCTCGACCTGACCGTGCCCCAGGGCTCCTTCTTCGCCCTGCTCGGCGCCTCGGGCTGCGGCAAGACGACCACCCTGCGCATGATCGCCGGACTGGAGGAGCCCAGCAGCGGCACCGTCCACCTCGGCGAGCAGGACGTGACCGCGCTCCCGCCGTACAAGCGGCCGGTGAACACGGTGTTCCAGTCGTATGCCCTCTTCCCGCACCTCGACATATTCGAGAACGTCGCCTTCGGCCTGCGCCGGCGCGGCATCAAGTCGGTGAAGAAGCAGGTCGAGGACATGCTCGACCTCGTCCAGCTGGGCGAGCAGGCCCGCAAGAAGCCGCACCAGCTCTCCGGTGGCCAGCAGCAGCGCGTCGCCGTGGCCCGCGCGCTGATCAACCACCCCAAGGTGCTCCTCCTCGACGAGCCCCTCGGCGCCCTCGACCTCAAGCTGCGCCGCCAGATGCAGCTGGAGCTCAAGCGCATCCAGACCGAGGTCGGCATCACCTTCGTCCATGTCACGCACGACCAGGAGGAGGCCATGACGATGGCCGACACGGTCGCCGTGATGAACGCGGGCCGCGTCGAGCAACTCGGCTCGCCGACCGACCTGTACGAGAACCCGCGCACGACGTTCGTCGCCAACTTCCTCGGCACCTCGAACTTCATCGAGGCCGAGGTCGACACGAAGAACGGCGACGACATCGTGCTGAAGGCGGGCGGCGGCAAGCTCGTCCTGCCCGAGGCGCGATGTTCCGCGCCCACGGCGACCGGCGGCAAGGTGCTGGTCGGCGTACGCCCCGAGAAGATCTCCCTCACCCATGCCGACGACGCGGGGGACATCCCGGAGGGCCGCAACCGCATCACCGGCAGGATCGCCGACTCCTCGTTCATCGGCGTCTCCACGCAGTACGTCGTCGACAGCCCCGTCTGCCCCGAGTTCGAGGTCTACGCCCAGAACATCGACCGCGACGCCCGCCTCGTGCCCGGCGCCGAGGTCGTCCTGCACTGGAACCCGGCGCACACGTTCGGCCTGGATGCTGCCCAGGACATCGACGCCGGCATCCAGGAAGAGGCGGCGGTCTGATGGCGACACTCACCGAGGCGCCACCGCCTCTGACCCCGACCGCGCCCGAGAAGAAGCCACCCCGCAGGCGTGGCCGCCTGGTGCCGTACTGGCTGCTCCTCCCCGGCATCCTCTGGCTGCTGGTCTTCTTCGCGCTGCCGATGATCTACCAGGCCTCCACGTCCGTGCAGACGGGCTCCCTGGAGGAGGGCTACAAGGTCACCTGGCACTTCGCGACCTATTGGGACGCCCTGTCGGAGTACTACCCGCAGTTCCTGCGCTCGGTGCTCTACGCGGGCTCGGCGACGATCCTGTGCCTGATCCTCGGCTACCCGCTCGCCTATCTCATCGCCTTCCGCGCGGGCCGCTGGCGGAACCTGATCATGATCCTGGTGATCGCGCCGTTCTTCACCAGCTTCCTGATCCGCACCCTCGCCTGGAAGACGATCCTCGCGGACGGCGGCCCGGTCGTCGGCGCCCTCAACACCCTGCACGTCCTGGACATCACCAGCTGGCTCGGCATGACCCAGGGCGACCGCGTGCTGGCCACGCCGCTCGCGGTGGTGTGCGGTCTGACGTACAACTTCCTGCCGTTCATGGTCCTGCCGCTCTACACCTCGCTGGAGCGCATCGACCCACGGCTGCACGAGGCGGCGAACGACCTGTACGCCAGGCCGGTCACCACCTTCCGCAAGGTCACCTTCCCGCTGTCGATGCCGGGGGTCGTCTCCGGCACGCTGCTGACCTTCATCCCGGCCGCCGGCGACTACGTCAACGCGGACCTGCTCGGCTCCACCGACACCCGCATGGTCGGCAACGTCATCCAGACGCAGTTCCTGCGGATCCTGGACTATCCGACGGCCGCGGCGCTCTCCTTCATCCTCATGGCCGCCATCCTCGTCATGGTGACGGTCTACATCCGCAGGTCCGGCACGGAGGATCTGGTTTAAATGACCTTCGTCAAATGGCTCAAGCGCAATCTCGTCGTCATCGCGGGACTGCTGACGCTCGGATATCTCCTGCTGCCGAACGTCGTCGTGACGGTGTTCTCCTTCAACAATCCGAAGGGGCGCTTCAACTACGAATGGCAGCAGTTCTCCCTGGACGCCTGGAAGGACCCGTGCGGCGTCGCCGACATGTGCGGCTCGCTCTCGGTCAGCCTGCAGATCGCGTTCTGGGCGACGATCGGTGCCACCGTCCTGGGCACGATGATCGCCTTCGCGCTGGTCCGCTACCGCTTCCGCGCGCGGGGTGCCGTGAACTCGCTGATCTTCCTGCCGATGGCGATGCCCGAGGTCGTCATGGCGGCCTCGCTGCTCACCCTGTTCCTCAACATGGGCGCCCAGCTCGGCTTCTGGACGATCCTCATCGCCCACATCATGTTCTGCCTCAGCTTCGTCGTGACGGCGGTGAAGGCCCGCGTGATGTCGATGGACCCGCGGCTTGAGCAGGCCGCCCAGGACCTGTACGCCGGGCCGTTCCAGACGTTCGTCCGGGTCACCCTGCCGATCGCCGCCCCCGGAATCGCGGCGGGCGCGATGCTCGCCTTCGCGCTCTCCTTCGACGATTTCATCATCACCAATTTCAACGCGGGTTCCACCGTCACCTTCCCGATGTTCGTCTGGGGCTCGGCGCAGCGCGGAACGCCCGTTCAGATCAATGTCATCGGTACGGCCATGTTCGTCGTCGCCGTACTGTTCGTCCTGGCCTCCATGGTCATCAGCAACCGCCGTAACAAGCAAAAGGCATAAGCCCCTGTAGGGAGTTGAAATCATGGCCCCAAGCGCCATGAGTTCTGGCAATCACTGGACGAAGGCACTCTCCGAAGCCCAGCCGGTCCCGTACTGGCTGGAAGACCCCGGCAAGCCCCACCCCGAGCCCGCCCTCACCACGGCCGAGACCTGCGACCTCCTCGTCGTCGGCGGCGGATACAGCGGACTGTGGACCGCGCTCATCGCCAAGGAGCGCGATCCGCAGCGGGACGTGGTGCTGCTCGAAGGCCGCGAGGTGGGCTGGGCCGCCTCGGGCCGCAACGGCGGCTTCTGTGCCGCCTCCCTCACCCACGGTCTGCCCAACGGGCTCGCCCGCTGGCCGGACGAGATCCACAAGCTCCAGGAGCTGGGCGTCCGCAACCTCGACGAGATCGAGAAGGCGGTCGCCCGCTACTCCCTGGACTGCGACTTCGAGCGCACCGGCGAGATCGACGTCGCCACCGAGACGTACCAGGCGTGGGAACTGCGCGACTGGTACGAGGAGCTGCGGGAGAAGGGCCTCGCCGAGGGCATCGAGTTCCTCGACGCCGACGCGGTGCGGGCCCAGGTCGACTCACCGACGTTCCAGGCGGGCCTCTACGACCGCCGGGGCGTCGCCATGGTCAACCCGGCCAAGCTGGCGTGGGGACTGAAGCGGGCGTGCCTGGACCTCGGCGTCCGCGTCCACGAGCACACCCCCGCCCTCACCCTGAAGCCGTACGGCGCCGGCATGGCCGTACGCACCCCCTACGGCCAGGTCCGCGCCCGCAAGGTCGCCCTCGGCACGAACATCTTCCCGAGCCTGGTCAAGCGGGTCCGCGCCTACACGGTCCCGGTCTACGACTACGCCCTGATGACCGAGCCGCTCAGCGCGGAGCAACTGGCCTCGATCGGCTGGAAGAACAGGCAGGGCCTCGGCGACTCGGCCAACCAGTTCCACTACTTCCGCCTCTCCGCCGACAACCGCATCCTGTGGGGCGGTTACGACGCCATCTACCCGTACGGCGGCCGGGTCCGCGCCGAGTACGACGACCGTCCGGAGACGTACGCCAAGCTCGCCGGGCACTTCTTCACCTGCTTCCCGCAGCTGGAGGGCGTCCGCTTCACGCACGCGTGGGGCGGCGCGATCGACACCTGCTCGCGCTTCTCGGCGTTCTTCGGGACGGCCCATCAGGGCAAGGTGGCGTACGCGGCGGGCTTCACGGGGCTCGGCGTCGGCGCGACCCGGTTCGGCGCGGACGTGATGCTGGACCTGCTGGCGGGGGAGCGCACGGAACGGACCCAGTTGGAGATGGTCCGCAAGAAGCCCCTGCCCTTCCCGCCGGAGCCCTTCGCCTGGACCGGCATCGCGCTCACCAAGTGGTCGCTGGCCCGTGCCGACGCGCACGGGGGGCGGCGCAATCTGTGGCTGAGGGCGATGGACAGGCTGGGCCTCGGGTTCGACAGCTGAATGTGACCTAGGTCACTTCAGATTGGTGAAGCGAACCCGCGTAATGCCTGCCGGGTGACCTCCCTCTCTCCCGTGACGCGACCGGCGTCCACGAAGGAAAGGGAGGTCACCGTCATGACAGCGGCGAAGCCGGCGGTCGAGTGGCTGACATCCGTGGCTCCGAATCCCGAAGCCTGCCGCTGGGAGTGGGAGCGCAACCCCCTCGGGGTCGCACTGCTTCCGGCCGGCAAGGCCTGGGACGTACTCATCCTGCCCGGCGAGCTCGGCTATCCGACCCTCGACGTCCTCACCCGCATCCTCGACCAACTCGGCCCGGTCCTGGTCGACTTCGGCGATTCGCGCATGGGCTTCTTCGTGCCGCCGGGCACGGCCGCCCGCTGGCTCGGCACCGGCATCCGTACGGCCGGCGCGGGCACCTGGATCGTCGTCCCGTACCCGGGCCGCGCCACCGGCGGCATCCGCTGGCTGGTCCCACCGGACGGCAGCGGCACCCTCATCGACCCGGCCCTCCTCGAACTGGCCATGCACGAGGCGGCGGCGGGGCTGGCCACGGAGGGGGAGGGCTAGCGCGCGGAAACTCCTGGAACCCTTGGGGTCTTGACAGGCAGATTGGTCTGGACCAAGTTGTGGGCGGCTCCACCCTCCAATTCCCCCATGCCCGGAGGCACTTGTGGATCGCTTCAGACCCCTCGCCCTGCTCACCGCCGCGGCCCTGACCCTGCCCGGTCTCGCCGCACTCTCGTCGGCCGCCCGTGCGGCCGACGCGGACCTCGCCCGCAACGGCGGCTTCGAGGCCGGTCTCGACGGCTGGACCTGCACGGCGGGTACGACCGTGAACTCGCCCGTGCGAAGCGGCAGTTCCGCGCTGCAGGCGACCCCGGCCGGCGGCGACAACGCCCGGTGCGCGCAGACGGTGACCGTGAAACCGGACTCCCAGTACACGCTGTCCGGCCACGTCCGCGGTTCGTACGTCTACCTCGGCGCGAGCGGCACCGGCACCACCGACGTCTCCACCTGGACCCAGTCGGCCCCCGCCTGGCAGCAGCTCACGACGACCTTCCGCACCGGCCCCTCCACCACCAAGGTCACGATCTACACGCATGGCTGGTACGGCACCGGCGCCTACTACGCCGACGACATCTCCTTGGTGGGCCCGGGCGTGGATGCCGGGCAGCCACCCGCAGCCCCGACCGGTCTGAAGGCCGGCACCGTCACCTCCTCCAGCGTCGCCCTGTCCTGGTCGTCGGTCCCCGGCGCGACGAGCTACTCGATCCACCGCGACGGCACCAAGGTCCAGACGGTTACCGGCACTTCGGCGACGGTCGGCGGACTCTCGCCCTCCACGGCGTACGGCTTCCAGGTCAGCGCCGTGAACGACGCGGGTGAGTCCGCGAAGTCGGCCACGGTGACGGCCACGACCACCGCCCAGCCGGGCGGCGGAGACGCGGACCTCCCTGCTCACGCCCTGGTCGGCTACCTCCACGCGAGCTTCGCCAACGGCTCCGGCTACACCCGCCTGGCCGACGTCCCCGACAGCTGGGACGTCATCGACCTGGCCTTCGGCGAACCGACCTCGGTCACCTCCGGAGACATCCGCTTCGACCGCTGCCCCGTCACCGAGTGCCCGAACGTCGAGTCCGACGCCGACTTCAAGGCGGCGATCAAGGCCAAGCAGGCGGCCGGCAAGAAGGTGCTGATCTCCATCGGCGGTCAGAACGGCCAGGTGCAGCTGACGACCGCGGCGGCGCGGGACACCTTCGTCACGTCGGTCTCGAAGATCATCGACGAGTACGGCCTCGACGGCCTGGACATCGACTTCGAGGGCCACTCGCTCTCCCTGAACGCCGACGACACCGACTTCAAGAACCCGAGGACACCGGTGATCGTCAACCTGATCTCGGCGCTGAAGGCCCTGAAGGCCAGGTACGGCGACGACTTCGTCCTGACGATGGCCCCGGAGACCTTCTTCGTCCAGCTCGGCCACCAGTACTACGGCACCGGTCAGTGGGGCGGCCAGGACCCGAGGGCGGGGGCGTACCTCCCGGTCATCCACGCCCTGCGCGACGACCTGACGCTGCTGCACGTCCAGGACTACAACTCGGGCCCGATCATGGGACTCGACAACCAGTACCACTCCATGGGCGGCGCCGACTTCCATATCGCCATGACCGACATGCTCCTGACCGGCTTCCCGGTCGCGGGCAACGCCGACAACGTCTTCCCGCCCCTGCGCCCCGACCAGGTGGCCATCGGCATGCCCGCCTCGACCAACGCGGGCAACGGCCACGTCCCCCCGGCCGAGGTCACCAAGACCCTCGACTGCCTGACGAAGAAGACCAACTGCGGCTCGTACGCCACCCACGGCACCTGGCCCGCGCTGCGCGGCCTGATGACGTGGTCGATCAACTGGGACCGGTACGGCGGCTGGGAGTTCCAGCGGACGTTCGACGGCTACTTCGGCTGAGGAAGAGCCACAACGAGACCAGGAGCAGCGCGCCCAGGCACCAACTGGCCACGACGTCCAGTGGCCAGTGGTAGCCGCGCCGGACCAGACCGAGGCCGACGGCCGCGTTGACGACCACGCAGGCGATGACGAGCTCACGGCGGGCGTAGGCGCTGCGCAGCCAGGGGAGGAGGAGCAGGGTCGCGGCTCCGTAGGCGGCGGCGGCCGTGGCGGTGTGCCCGGAGGGGTAGTAGCCGGTCCCCGGGGGGACGGCCGGGGTGCCCGGGCGGTCGGTGAGTTCCTTGAGGGGCACCACCAGGGCCGGGACCAGCGCCATCAGGACCGCCGCCGCGGCGGCCGGCAGCCACCACCGGTCTGTACCGGTGAGGCGGGCCCGGCGGGCGACGTAGAGGAGGACCGCGGCGAGGACCGGGACCGCCACCTGGACGTTGCCGAGGTCGGCGAGGACCTCGGAGACGCCGTCCGGGTGGATCAGGGCTCGGGAGGCCCGCTCGTCCACACGCACAAGCGGCCCGTCCGCTTCGACCTGCCAGGTGATCAGGGCGAAGAGGAGGGCCGGAAGTCCGAGAAGGAGGAAGAGGGAGGTCGGCCGCCCCGGAACAGGGGGGGTGGTTCCGAGGCGGCCGTCCGGATCGGATGGTCGCGCGCCCCGGGGGGTTTGGGGCGGGCGACTGTCCGATCGGTGAGGAGATCCGGAGCCGGAGGCCCCGGTTGTGTGCGCGAGGGCACGACCAGGTCGAAGCTGGGGAGGCCTCGGCCCGATGTCACCCAGAGTCCCCTCTGGGCGGGGTGTATCTCTCATCTGCTTAGAACCTACGACAGGGCGAGGGCGTAAGACAGGCGGAATCGCGTCCTGACATCCACCTCGCACACCTTCTTCACACGCTCTGACGGTAGCCGCCCCAGCCCCGGAACCGCGAGCGGTGTCAGGGCTGGGGCGGACGAGGTTCCCGGGCCGGGGCCCGTCGCTCACCAGTGGTTTTGGTGTGACCTCAGATGCGGGCGAAGGCCTGTTCGATGATGTCGAGGCCCTCGTTGAGGAGGTCGTCGCCGATGACCAGCGGGGGCAGGAAGCGGAGCACGTTGCCGTAGGTGCCACAGGTCAGGACCAGCAGGCCCTCCTGGTGGCAGGCCTTGGCGAGCGCGCCGGTCGCCTCCGGGTTGGGCTCCTTGGTGGCGCGGTCCTTGACCAGCTCGATGGCGATCATGGCGCCGCGACCGCGGACGTCGCCGATGATGTCGAACTTCTCGGCCATTGCGGTGAGGCGGGCCTTCATGGTCGCCTCGATCGCCTTCGCCCTGGTGTTGAGGTCGAGCTCCTTCATCGTCTCGATGGAGCCGAGCGCACCGGCGCACGCGACCGGGTTGCCGCCGTAGGTGCCGCCCAGGCCGCCCGCGTGGGCGGCGTCCATGATCTCGGCGCGGCCGGTCACCGCGGCGAGCGGGAGACCGCCGGCGATGCCCTTCGCGGTGGTGATCAGGTCGGGGACGATGCCCTCGTCCTCGCAGGCGAACCACTGACCCGTACGGCAGAAGCCGGACTGGATCTCGTCGGCGACGAAGACGATGCCGTTGTCGGAGGCGAACTTGCTGATCGCGGGCAGGAAGCCCTTGGCCGGCTCGATGAAGCCGCCCTCGCCGAGCACCGGCTCGATGATGATCGCGGCGACGTTCTCCGCGCCGACCTGCTTGGAGATCTGGTCGATGGCCTGCGCGGCGGCCTCCGGGCCGGCGTTCTCCGGGCCGGTCGGCCAGCGGTAGCCGTACGCCACCGGCACGCGGTAGACCTCGGGCGCGAACGGACCGAAGCCGTGCTTGTACGGCATGTTCTTCGCGGTCAGCGCCATCGTGAGGTTCGTACGGCCGTGGTAGCCGTGGTCGAAGACGACGACGGCCTGGCGCTTGGTGTACGCACGGGCGATCTTGACGGCGTTCTCTACGGCCTCGGCGCCGGAGTTGAACAGCGCCGACTTCTTGGCGTGGTCGCCCGGCGTCAGCTCGGCCAGCGCCTCGGCGACGGCGACGTAGCCCTCGTAGGGCGTGACCATGAAACAGGTGTGGGTGAAGTCGGCGAGCTGCGCGGTGGCCCGGCGTACGACGGCCTCGGCGGACGCGCCGACGGACGTCACGGCGATGCCCGAACCGAAGTCGATGAGCCGGTTGCCGTCGACGTCCTCGATGATGCCGCCGCCCGCACGCGCGGTGAACACGGGCAGTACGGAGCCCACGCCCTGAGCGACGGCGGCGGTACGGCGGGCCTGCAGCTCCTGCGACTTCGGGCCGGGGATGGCGGTGACGACGCGGCGCTCCTGAGGAAGTGCGCTCATGAGGGGCTCCCGGGGTCTTGCGGACGTTTGTCTTCTCTTTTCTCGCAGGCTAGGGCCGTGAGCGGGGGGTGGGCATGCTCCATGTGGGCGTTGTCAGCGGCTGCGGTTGTCCGTCGTGGACATAGCGACGCCGATCGGTTCGGCGCCTCCGGGGACGGAGACGACGCAGGGGCCCTGCGCTGGGCCCGCGATCCACAGCCGGCTCGCCCGCTGGTCGACGTAGGCCCGGAACGGGCTGGGCGTCAGCGTGCGGCCGTCGACCTTGATCAGCTGCTGGTTGCCGCGGCTGCGGATCTCGCAGTCGACGCAGCGCCAGGGGTGCTCGGCCAGCCTCCGGGCCATGCGGCGGGTGGCGACGATCACGAAGACGTGGACCGGGAGGAGCGTCACCTCGAACAGCGCGCCCAACACGACCAGCCCGATCAGGTCGTGGCCCTCGTCGGCGACGATCTCGGCGATCTGGACCGCGAGCACCGCCGGCCAGACGAGGAGCAGTGCGGCGACCCGGTTGAACAGGCGGCGGCGCATCACGTGTGCCGTCGCCGGATGGGAGAGCGCGCTGCCGGCGGGGTCCGGAAGCGGGACGTCCGTCCGTTCGGGGCTGTCCGGCAGCAGTCCGTGGCGCAGATACCGGTGGCGCAGGCGGCGGGGTGCCTGCTGTGTGGTGCGGGAGGCGGCGATGACGACCTGGTCGTCGAGGAGGCCGCAGTACCAGAGCCGGGCGATCTGGGCCCTGCGTTCGGCGGGGGCGGAGCGCTCCATGCGCCGGCTCCACCACAGGGGTACCTTCATGATCAAGGGCAGCCGGCGTCCGGGGGCGTCGGGGTCGGGGACCTCGAACCAGGCGTCGCTCACGTTCCGGGCCCTCGCGTGGCCCGAGAGGCCGTGCCGCGGCTTGTCCACGGTGTGCCATGGGTGGGCGCGCAGGAGGCGGCGTACGCGCCAGGCGTTGGGGAGTTCGGCCAGCACGTGGAGGGGCAGGCCGATGAGCGAGGCGAGGAAGAACGCCACGGTCAGCCAGACCACCCGCTCGCGCACCGCGACGCTGGTTCCCGAGTACCAGGTCCACCATGCGGCGCACACCCCGACGAGCAGCAGGCTCCGCCCCGTCTGCCGCCACCAGGCCCGCCGAGTCGCCGCATCGTCCCAGGCGACGCCCGCAACGCCGGTCAAGTCCTTTTCGCCGATGGGTAGTTGGTCCGTCACCGGGGAGTCTCCGTCTCCTGTTCCGAGCGTCCGAGGCAAGCCACGACGATATCCGGAGCATCTCGGTCCGTTCCGTCGGCCGTGTAAGCGGTGAACTCCCCAGGAGAGGGCGTTAGATTGACTCGCTGATGGTGCATGCATCCGATGGAACGGCTGGTCAGGGGGCAAGGGCGATGGACAGCGACGGGACGCAGGACGCGCGGGGCACGCACGCGACGCCGGTGCCGCGTCCGGCGGTGCCGCGAGAACGCTCCGCTGTGCCGCCGAGGCCTTCGGTGCCGCCCAGCGTGGATGGGTCGGGCTTTCTGGAGTGGCTGCGGGCGTCGCGGCCGGAAGCCTTGCCGGGGGTATGGCGGTTCGGACACCATCCACGACCAGTCGAAGAGCCGGACGAGATTCCCGCGCGGCAGCTACTGACCGGAGCGCTGATCGCCTTCCTGGTGGGATGGCTGATCTGGTCCCTCCTGGAGAACGGCTACCTCGGCGGCTGGTGGATCCTGCCGCTGCAGCTTCTTGCTCCTGACGCCTGGCTGCACAGCGACAGCGACATCGTCAGGGGCTTGCTCTACAACGGGTACACCTTGCTGATCATCCTGGCGATCATGATCGGGGTGGGCCGACTCGGCCGTTGGGCGGAGGTGTGGCGTCGCTTCGGTGCCCCCCGCTTCCGGCGCCGCGAGCCTGAGCAGGCTGCCCCAGCCCCTCAGGACGACCCCGCTCAATGGAATCAGCTTCGCGCCGCCGGAGCCTCCGACGCCGCCGAGCGGCTCGCCGCCGACGCGCGGTCCGGGGTGATGCGCGACGTCGACTACGCCCGGATCACCCGCGCCTGGCAGGGCGTGCGCAGCGGACGGCACGACCTCGCCACCTTCAGCGGCGCCGTGCTCCGGGAAGGCGCCGCCGCCTGCCTGCACCCCTCGGGCGAGCGCGACCTGCCCGCCCGCATCGCCCGCCACGACCTGGTCAGCGGTCAGGTGCGGCTCGGCACGACCGCCGAAGACCCGCGCAACCCCTACGCCTATCGCGGCACCGGTCTCGGCCTCGGACCCGACCTGCTCGGCACCTCCCTGCTCGCCGTCGGCCCGGCCGGGTCCGGCAAGACGGGGACCGTGGTGCGGCCGCTCGCCGAGTCGCTGTGCCTGCACGCGCTGGCCGGGCGGGCCGCCGTGGTCGTGGTCGGCGCGGCGGGCGCGGGGCTCGGACCGGCGGACGCGTACGACGTCGTCGTACGGATCGGAAACCCGGACTCCGTCTACGACCTGGACCTGTACGGCACCGGCGACCCCGACGAGGCCGCGGCCGTGCTCGCCGAGGCGCTCGTCGGGGACCTCGCCGACGCGCATCCGGGCAGCGACAGCCGGCGCTCCACGACCGTGCTGGCCCAGCTCCTCGGGCCGTTCCGGGCGGTGCACGACCGTTTCCCGTCCGTGCCGGAGCTGCGGCAGCTGCTGGACGGCGCGCCCGGGGCGCTCGGCGCGCTGCGCACGGCGCTGGAGGGCTCCGGGCAGGAGTCACTGCTGCGCGAACTGGACGCGCGGGAGCGGCAGTTGGGACAGCCCGGAGATGTGTCGGCCGTGCTCGCGGACCGGCTGGCGCTGCTCGACCGGCCGGCGTTCGCGGGCTTCTTCGACACGTCCGGACAGTCGCGCCCCTTCTCGCTGAAGGCCCTCGACCACCCCGTCCGGGTCCGCATCGACCTGCCCGCGCGCGGGCACGCCGAGGCCTCACGGATGCTGGCGCGGCTGGTGCTGGCCCAGTTCACGGCGAGCATCGCGGTACGGGAAGACCGCTCGCTGTTCGCCTGCCTGGTGCTGGACGACGCGACGGGGGTCGTGACGCCCGAGGCCGTGCGGGGCATCCAGCGGCTGCGGTCGGGCAACGCGGGCGCCGTCCTCACGCTGCGCACCCTGGACGACGTACCGAGGCCGCTGCGCGGACCGCTGCTGGGGTCGACCGGGTGCCGGATGGCGCTGGCCGGGGTCACGCCGTGGGACGGGCAGGACTTCGCCGACGTCTGGGGCAAGGAGTGGACCGAGGCGCGGGACGTCACCGACCGGCAGATCATCGCGGAGACGCCGGCCGGGAAGGCGGTGCACGCGCTGCGGCGGGTGATCACCGGCAAGGCGCCGACCGCGCGGGCGGTGACCGTGCGCCAGGTCGAGCGGGAGCGGTGGTCGGCGTCCGAGCTGGCGCACGGGGTGCCGCCGGGGCACGCGGTGCTGTCGCTCACCAGCGTCCAGGGCGAGCACGCGCCGCCGTTGCTGGTGGACCTGCGGGGGTGACCTCGGTAAACGGGCGCGGGGCCACGCGGTGACCGTACGGTGAGGCAGAATCGGCACAGGCCGTTCATACAAGGCGGCCAAAAGATCACCGAGATCACCGAGATCACGCCGATGATCACCACGATCACCCCGAGATCACCGCGATCACACCGACTGAAGGCCTCATGCCCCCCACGCTCGCCTCGCTCGTCCACCACTCCGCGCTCAAGCTGACCGTGCGGGCGGGCGCGGACCGCCTGGACGTGCCCGTGCGGTGGGCGCATGTCAGCGAGCTCGCCGACCCCGTCCCCTATATGGAGGGCGGGGAGCTGCTGCTGATCACCGCGCTCAAGCTGGACGCGGAGGACCCCGAGACGATGCGGCGCTATGTGCGGCGCCTGGCGGGCGCGGGCGTGGTCGGGCTCGGCTTCGCGGTCGGCGTCAACTACGAGGACATCCCCAAGGCGCTGGTCGACGCGGCGGAGGAGGAGAACCTCCCGTTGCTGGAGGTGCCGCGCCGCACGCCCTTCCTCGCCATCAGCAAGGCCGTGTCGGCGGCGATCGCGGCGGACCAGTACCGGGCGGTGACGGCCGGGTTCGCGGCGCAACGGGAGCTGACGAAGCAGGCGCTGACCGGCGGGCCGGACGGGCTGTTGGCCGCGCTGGCGGCGCAGGTGAACGGCTGGGCGGCGCTGTACGACGCGTCCGGTGCCGTGGTCGCGACGGCTCCCGAGTGGGCGGGCCGGCGGGCCGCACGGCTCACGGCGGACGTGGAGCGGCTGCGGGAGCGGCCCGCACCGGCGTCGTCGGTGGTGGGCGGGCCGGAGCACGAGGACCGGGTGGAGCTGCACACGCTCGGGACCGGGCGGCGACCCCGCGCCGCTCTGGCCGTCGGTACGGCGGCGGCGCTGGGCACGGCGGAGCGATACGCGGTGCACTCGGCGATCGCGCTGCTGACGCTGACGACCGAGCGGTCACGGTCGCTGCACGCGGCCGAGCAGCGGGTGGGGGCGGCGGTGCTGCGCATGTTGCTCGCCGGGGAGCCGGACCATGCGCGGGCCGTGGCGGGGGACCTGTACGGCGGACTGCTGGACGCGCCCTTCCGGGTGATCGTCGCCGAGTCGGCGTCGGTGTCGGCGGCGCGCGTCGTGGACTCCGGGGCGCGGGTGGCGCTCTCCACGACGTCCGCCGCGGTGCTGGTCGCCGCGTCCGAGGCGGGCGGTGATCCGCTGGGCGCGCTCACCGAGGTCGTGGAGTCCGCGGCGGCGCGGGCCGGGGAGGCGGTGCTCGTGGTGCCGGAGGGGGAGGGCGAAGCGGCTCGGGTGGTGGTGCTCGCGGCGGACGGGGGCGCGGCGGTCGCGGCGTGCGCGGAGTACGCGGCGGCGTTGGAGGCGGCGCGGGCGGGGACCGTACCCGAGGGGCGCGGCGCCGACGAGGACGAGCTGGTCGTGGGGCTCTCGGCACCGGCCGGGCCCATCGCCGCCGCGGCGGCGTACAAGCAGGCCGAGCAGTCCGTGTCGGTGGCACGGCGGCGGGGCCGGGTGTGCGTGGAGCACGAGCAGCTGGCCGCCGGGTCGGTGCTGCCGTTGCTCGCGGACGACGCGGTGAAGGCGTTCGCGGACGGCTTGCTGCGGGCACTGCACGAGCACGACGCGACCGGCCGCGGGGACCTGGTGGCCTCGCTGCGGGCGTGGTTGTCGCGGCACGGGCAGTGGGACGCGGCGGCCGCGGATCTGGGGGTGCATCGGCACACGTTGCGCTACCGGATGCGGCGGGTGGAGGAGATCCTGGGGCGGTCGCTGGACGACGCGGATGTGCGGATGGAGCTTTGGCTGGCGTTGAAGGCCACGTCGGCCGAGTAGGCGGGGTGGGCTGGTGCGGGCCCGGCGATTTCGCCCCCGCCGCGCTTACCCGTCCCATCCCCGGGGGATCCGCCCTCGCGCCCCCAGACCCCCCGGTTCGGCCCTGAACGGGCCTCGTCCTCGCACGCCGGACAGGCTGGAACGCACGACCCCGCCAAACCGGCACACCCCCGGCCGCCATCACTACACCCCGGACAAACACCCCTCCGCCCGAGCACCCCTACCGTGGACCCCGACACACCAGGACACCCCTAACGCGGAAGGGCCGGGATCGACATGACTTCCACCCACGCCTTCTGGCTCGCCGGTCGCCAGGTCAGTGGCGAGGACAGCTTTGATGTCACCTCCCCGTGGGACGGGCGGGTCGTCGGCACGGTGAGTGTGCCGACGGACGCGCAGATCGAGGAGGCCGTGGCCGCCGCGTACGCCGTCCGGGACGAGTTCGCCGCGACGCCGGCCCATGTGCGTGCCGCCGCCCTCGATCACGTCAGCCGGCGGCTCGTCGAGCGGACCGAGGAGATCGCCCAGCTGATCTCCGCCGAGAACGGCAAGCCCGTCAAGTGGGCCCGCGGCGAGGTCGGCCGTGCCGTGTCCGTGTTCCGGTTCGCGGCCGAGGAGGCCCGGCGGTTCAACGGGGGCGAGGCCCAGCGGCTGGACACCGACCTCGGCGGTCAGGGGCGGCTCGCCTTCACGCGGCGCTTCCCCAAGGGCGTCGTGCTCGGCATCGCGCCGTTCAACTTCCCGCTGAACCTGTGCGCTCACAAGATCGCCCCGGCCATCGCCGCCGGCGCGCCGATCATCCTCAAGCCCGCCCCGGCCACCCCGCTGTCCGGGCTCGTCATCGGTGAGCTGCTCGCCGAGACCGAGCTGCCCGCCGGCGCCTGGAGCATCCTCCCGGTCCCCAACGACCGTATGCCCGCGCTCGTCCAGGACCCCCGTCTGCCCGTGATCTCCTTCACCGGCTCCGAGACGGTCGGTTACGCGATCATGGACTCGGTGCCGCGCAAGCACTGCACCCTGGAGCTGGGCGGCAATGGCGCGGCGGTCGTGCTCGGCGACTTCGCGAGCGACCAGGACCTCGACTGGGCCGCCACCCGCATCGCCACCTTCTCCAACTACCAGGGCGGCCAGTCCTGCATCTCCGTGCAGCGGGTGATCGCGGACGCGTCCGTGTACGACCGGCTCGTGCCCCGGATCGTCGCCGCCGTCGAGGCCCAGGTCACCGGTGACCCGGGTGACGACGCGACCGACGTCGGACCGCTGGTCAGCGAGGACGCCGCCAAGCGCGTCGAGACGTGGGTGGACGAGGCCGTCGCCGCCGGGGCCGCCCTCCTCACCGGTGGCAAGCGCGACGGCGCCTCCTACGCGCCGACCGTCCTCACCGACGTACCGTCCGACGTCACCCTCGCCTGCGAGGAGGTCTTCGGCCCCGTCCTCACCGTGCAGAAGGTCGACGGGGAGGCCGCCGCCTTCGCCGCCGTCAACGACTCCAAGTACGGCCTCCAGGCAGGGGTGTTCACGCACGACCTGCAGACCGCCTTCCGGGCCCACCGGGCACTGGAGGTCGGCGGTGTCGTCATCGGCGACGTGCCCTCCTACCGTGCCGACCAGATGCCGTACGGCGGTGCCAAGCAGTCCGGTGTGGGGCGTGAGGGCGTGAAGTTCGCGATGGACGACTACACCTACGAGCGCGTGATGGTCCTCACGGGCCTCGCTCTCTGAGTGAGTCCGCTCCACCCCTAGCTAATGGGAACCATTTTCACATAGGATCCCCGAAGGGGCCCGGCACCGATGCCTTCCGGTGCCGGGCCCCTTCTTCGCGTCGGCCTCGTCCGGACCCTCAACCGGAGAAGCCGACGTGCGCGAGCCGCAGTGGGCCGCGCAGTCTGATGTGGACGTCGCGGATGCCCTCGGCGATGATCCCGGCGCTCAGCGTCGCGTAGTCGTACGGGCTCTCGTCCGGCGCCCGGGACGTCAGTACGGCGAGTGCCGGGCCCCCGTCCAGCGAGATCTCGACCATTCCGCCGCCGGACACCGCGGCCGTCACCTCCGTGACGCCGCCCCCGAAGTCGCAGTCCCGGTAGACCAGTTCGCCCGACCTGCCCTGCGCCGCCGTCACCGCGTCGCCCGCCGTCTTCGTGCGGTCGACGATCGCGACGCCGCTCTGCTCGTCGAAGTCGGCCGCGCTCAGGCCGAGTCGGAGGACGGGGCGGGGTGCCGGGGCCTCGCCGTCCAGGAGCACGGTCGTCCGCAGGCGGATGTCCTCGCTGGAGGCGCCGGCCAGCAGCTCGTACGGGCCCGCCTCGCGGCGTCGACCGCCGCGCGCCACGTCCCAGAAGTCGAAGGCTCGCAAGGGGACTTCGAAGGTCAGCTCCCGCTGCTCACCGGGTTCCAGGCGCACCCGGCCGTGCGCCACCAGCTCGCGGCGCGGGCGCGGCACGCTCGGGTCCACGGCGCGCGTGTAGAGCTGGGCCACCTCGTCGGCCGTCACGTCGCCGGTGTTCGTGACCGTGAAGGAGACCTCCACCGCGTCGCCGTCCACCGTCGTCCTCAGGTCGGCGTACGAGAAGGCCGCGTACGACAGGCCGTGGCCGAACGGGAACAGCGGGGTGCCCTCGAAGTACAGGTACGTCTGGCGGCTGCCGATCACGTCGTAGTCGAGGAGGTCGGGCAGGTCGGAGTCGGCGGCGTACCAGGTCTGCGGGAGACGCCCGGCGGGGGAGACGTCGCCGGCCAGGACGCGGGCCAAAGCGGTGCCGACCGCCTGGCCGCCGTGGGACATCCAGAGGATCGCCGGGAGGGCGGCCGGGTCGACCGCGTAGGGGTACGCCGACACCAGCGCCAGCACGGTGTTCGGGTTGGCCGCGCGGGCCGCGCGCAGCAGCCGCTCCTGGTGGGCGGGGAGGGCGAGCGTCGTGCGGTCCTCGGTCTCGCGGCCGTTGATGTGCGGGTCGTTGCCCGCGACCACCAGGACCACGTCCGCCTGCGAGGTGATCCGCGTCACTGCGTCTTCGCCCCGTTCGACGACGATGAGCTCGAAGATTTCCGGATTCGCTTCGGCAACCCTGACGCCGTCGGCGGCGACAGAGACGTGGCGACCCGTACCGATGTGCCGGAGGAGGTGTCCGTTCCCATGCGGTTCCAGACGGAACGTCTCCTGGACGACCCAGCCTCCGGGCTGGTCGGCGGAGGCGCGGACACGGCCGTCCTCGGCGACGGAGAGGTAGCGGCCGTCCGGTGCGCGCAGGGTCAGCACGCCCTCGCCCCAGTCGACGAGCGCGAGTTCGGTGCCGGCCGGGTCGGTGGTCAGCGGGGGCAGGTCGGTACGGCCCGCGAGCAGCGCCGGGTCGAGGGCGCCCTCGGCGCCGCGCACCTCGTCGACGGCGTCGGCCTCGGGGACGTGCAGGAAGGTTCCGGCCGAGGTCTTCAGCAGGACGCGGTCCACGCCCTCCGCAAACTCCACCCGCTCCGCGCCGAACCGCTCGTACAGGCCCTCCAACGGGGTGGAGCGGTGGATGAGGGTGCCGCTGTACCAGTCGAGCTTGCACTCGTCGGCGAGCAGGCCGACCACCGCGAGCCGGGTGTCGGGCGCGAGCGGCAGCAGGCCCGAGCTGTTCTTGAGCAGGACGACCGACTGCTCCGCCGCCTCCTGGGCGAGGTCGCGGTGGGCCGGGGTGTCGAAGTCCTTGGTGAGCGCGTGCGGGTCGTACTCCGGGTCGAACTCGCCGAGCCGGAAGCGGACCGAGAGCTGGCGGCGGACCGCCGTGTCGATGTCCGCCTCGGTCAGCAGGCCGCGGTCGAGAGCTCCGCGAACGCGTGCGGTGATCTTCGAGCTGTCGGTGC
Source organism: Streptomyces shaanxiensis (assembly GCF_039537145.1). Taxonomy (NCBI): domain Bacteria; kingdom Bacillati; phylum Actinomycetota; class Actinomycetes; order Kitasatosporales; family Streptomycetaceae; genus Streptomyces; species Streptomyces shaanxiensis. Next base: position 115,661 of record NZ_BAAAZY010000019.1, on the reverse strand, counting down.
CGTGGTCGGTGAAGCTGTCGACGCCGGCCAGCAGCGCGGCGGCCGTCGCCTCCTCGTGGGTGTCGAAGTAGTGCTCGGAGTCGACCAGGTTGGACGGCGCGCCCGCGTCCGAGCAGACCAGCAGGTCGTCGTCGGTCCAGGTGCGCAGGTGCTCGCGCAGATACGGCGAGACGTGGTTGGGGCGGCCGTTGACCAGGTTGTACGCCGGCATCACCCCGGCCGTCGCGCCGGCCTCGACCGTCTCGCGGAAGGCGCGCAGGTCGTACTCGTGCAGGACGCGCGGGCGGACCGAGGACGACGTGACGTCGCGGCCCGTCTCGTTGTTGTGGGCCAGCCAGTGCTTGAGGACGGGCGCGGTGCGCCAGTACGTCGGGTGCTCGCCGCGCAGGCCACGGGTGTACGCGACGGCGATGGCCGAGGTGAGCTTCGGGTCCTCCGAGTAGCCCTCCTCGTTGCGCCCCCACAGGGGGTGGCGGAGCAGGTTGACGGTGGGGGACCAGACGTTCAGGCCCACACGGTCGTCGCGGGCGCGCATCGCGCGGGTCTCCTTGGAGACGGCCTCGCCGACCCGGCGTACGAGGTCCGTGTTCCAGGTCGCGCCGAGGCCGACGGCCTGGGGGAAGACGGTGGCCGGGCCCATCCAGGCCACCCCGTGCAGCGCCTCCTGTCCGGTGCGGAATTCGGCGACGCCGAGCCGCTCGACGGCGGGCGCGAACTGGTGCAGGAATCCGATCTTTTCGTCGAGCGTGAGCCGGGACAGAAGGTCGTCGATGCGCTTCGCGAACGGCAGTCGCTGATCGCGGAAAGGCGGCGTAGGCGGCGTTTGTGCGGTCACGTGGGGATCCCCTTGCGATGGAGCGGCGAGGCGCTTTCGAAGCGCTTCGATGCTCATTCGACTCGGGGGTGGGTGTCAAGACACCTCGGTGCAACAACTCCGACTCCTGACCGCTATTTCAAGTGCTGCATGAGGGTGGGGCGGATGCCGTGCGGCTCGCAGGAATCTTGGAAGCGACCCTTGTGCGCCCCCATGCCTTCACTTAACCTCGCAGCAACATCGAAGCGCTTCGACTACGAGTTCCGCCCGCTTCAGGGGTGCGCGGCCCTCGGCAGTGGTCGGAAAACCGCTTCAGCTCAGCCAGTTCCACTCAGACACCGCAGCCGACGGCCCACCGCCGGGTGTCCAGGTGCGCCATGAAGGGTTGACGCAATGACGCCGAATGCCGCCTCCGCCTCCTCCGGACCGAGCCGGAGAAGCTTCCTCGCCTCGACTGCGGTCGCCACCGCAGCGGTGGCGGGTGGGATGCCGTTGCTCTCCGCCTGCGGCGGGTCGGACGGCGGTTCGCGCGACGGCACGACGTCGGGCAAGGACGCGAAGAAGATCCTTCCGGCGTTTGTGGCCAGCAACGTGGTGACGCCGGACATCCCGTCGAAGAACGGCTCGGCGGTCGGCTTCACCAGCAAGCTGGACCTGGCCACCCTCAAGACCTCGGTGCCGAAGAAGCTCGGCAAGGGCGGCGAGGTCACCATCATGTCGCCGTTCTGGGGGTCCCCGCCGAAGAGCGACAACGCCTACTACAAGGCGATGAACGACCTGATCGGCGTCGACGTCGCCTGGCAGAACCAGGACGGCAACACCTACGAGCAGAAGCTCGGCGCGGTGCTGGCCTCCAGCGACGTTCCGGACGTGGTGGTGGTCCCCGGCTGGAACATGAGCGGCAAGATACCCACCGCCATCATCAGCAAGTTCGCCGACCTCGGCCCCTACCTGTCCGGCGACGCGGTGAAGGAGTACCCGAACCTCGCCGCGATCCCCTCGGAAGCCTGGCAGCGCTCCATCTTCGGCGGCAAGCTGCGCGGCCTGCCGCAGCCGGCGCCGTGGGCCCCCAGCATCGTGCCCCTGTACCGCCAGGACATCTTCGAGAAGGAAGGGTACGAAATACCCAAGTCCTGCGACGAGTTCATGGCCCTGGCCAAGGACATCACCAACGCCAAGGCCAAGCGCTGGGCCTGCCTGGACATGAAGTGGACCGCCTGGCAGGCCTTCGGTGTGTTCTCGGGCAGCGAGAAGCCGCTCGGTTGGAACATGGTCGACGGCAAGCTGCTCTACCGCATCGAGACCGACGAGTACCTCGAAGCGATCGAGTGGTCCCGCAAGCTCTTCGCCGCCGGGGTCGTTCACCCCGACTCCAAGATGGGCAAGAACGCCCCCGACGCGGGACCCAAGTTCGCTGCCGGTGAGTTCCTGATCTACCCCAACAACATCTCCCAGTGGTGGGGCCGCACCGCCGAACAGGCCACCCAGAACCCGGACTTCAAGATCTGGGGCATGGATGTCTGGGGCCACGACGGAGGCAACCCCACCATCTATGCCGAGCAGCCCGCCGGCATCTTCGCCTTCGTCAACAAGAAGGCCTCCGAGTCGGTCATCCGTGACGTGCTGGCCGTCGCCAACGTCACCGCGGCGCCTTACGGCACCAAGGAGTACATGATGACCAACTACGGTGTGGAGGGCACCCACTACACCGTCAAGGACGGCGTCCCCACCAAGACCGACCAGGGCAACCTGGAGGTGATGAACGCCTACGTCATGGTGGACGGCCCCGCCCCGACCATCGCGCACCCAGACTTCCCCGATGTCGCCAAGGGGCAGGTCGAATGGCAGCAGCGGATGGGCGCCTTCACCAAGAAGTCCACCTTCTGGGGCATGCAGATCACCGAGCCGAACCGCTACACCAACCTCTCGAACGACTTCGAGCAGCTGGAGGACGACATCGTCCGCGGCCGCAAGAAGATCAGTGACATGCAGCAAGCCGTCTCCGACTGGAAGAGCAAGGGCGGCGACAAGCTGCGCGACTGGTACAAGCAGATCCTCGACGAGAACGGCTCCGCGGCCAGCTGACCCGGTACCGAGGCAAGGAGAACGGCCGTGTCCCACAGCACGGTGCCTCGGAGCAGGACCGAGGCCGACACGACGGCGAAGACCCCGGTGGCATCCGGCGGCGCTACCGGATCCGGTAGGAAACCATCCTCGGGAAAGCTGAGTCTGCGGCTCAGGCTCAGACGCGACCGCGTCCTGCTCCTGATGACGCTGCCGGCGGTCGCCCTGGTTCTGCTCTTCAACTACGTGCCGATCCTCGGCAATGTGGTGGCGTTCCAGGACTACGACCCCTACATCAGCGACAACGGCGTCGTGTCCATGCTGAACAGCCCCTGGGTGGGTGTGGAGAACTTCCAGCGGATCTTCGAGGACTCCGCTTTCTGGCAGGCGGTCCAGAACACCCTCGTGCTGTTCTTCCTCCAGCTCGTGCTGTTCTTCCCGATTCCCATCCTGCTCGCGCTGCTCATCAACAGCGTGGTCAGGCCCCGGGTGCGGGCCATCGCACAGGCCGTTCTCTATCTGCCGCACTTCTTCTCGTGGGTGCTGGTGATCGCGGTCTTCCAGCAACTGCTCGGCGGCGCCGGGCTGCTTTCGCAGCTGCTGCGTGACCACGGCTACGACGGCCTCGACATCATGACCGACCCGAGTACCTTCAAGTTCCTGGTCACCGCGCAGGCGGTGTGGAAGGACGCGGGCTGGGGGATCATCGTCTTCCTCGCCGCGCTGGCCGCTGTCAGCCCCGACCTGTACGAGGCCGCCGCGATGGACGGCGCCGGACGCTGGCGTCGTATGTGGCACGTCACCCTGCCCGCGCTGCGGCCGGTGATCGCGCTGCTGCTGGTCCTGCGCGTGGGCGATGCCCTCACGGTCGGCTTCGAACAGATCCTGCTGCAACGGGATGCCGTGGGACCGGGCGCGGCGGAAGTGCTCGACACCTTCGTGTGGTGGAACGGCGTCCGCAACCAGGACTTCGGCTACGCGGCCGCCGCCGGACTCGTCAAGGGCGTCATCAGCATCGGTCTCGTCCTGGCCGCGAACAAGGTGGCCCATCTGATGGGCGAGCAGGGGGTGTACAAGAAATGACCGCCGTGATCGACAAGCCTGTACCCAAGCCCGGCCGGTGGGGCGCGCCGCCCCGGCCCGTATGGGAGGAGCGGCCCACCCAGGTGGGTCTGGCGACCAAGGGTCTCGTCCTTGGCCTCGCCTGCCTCGCGATCCTCTTCCCCCTGTGGATCGTCGTCGTCACCAGCCTCTCCACGCGCAAGACCATCGACGAGGCCGGCGGTCTGGTGATGGTGCCCAAGGGCATCACCTTCATCGCCTACCAGGAGCTGCTGAGCGGCGGTCAGGTCACCCGCGCGGCGATCATCAGCGTCCTGGTCACCCTGGTCGGTACGGCCTTCTCCATGACCGTGTCCGTGCTGTGCGCGTACGGGCTGTCCCGGACCGGGTCGCTGGCGCATCGCTGGATTCTGATGACCCTGCTCGCGACGATGTTCTTCAGCGCCGGTCTCATCCCGACGTATCTGCTGGTGCAGACGCTCGGGCTGACGGACAGCTATCTCGCGCTGATCCTGCCGAGCGCGATCAGTGTCTTCAACATTCTGGTGCTGCGCGGATTCTTCATGGGGATCTCGCCGGAGCTGACCGACAGTGCGCGGATCGACGGGGCCGGGGACTTCCGGATCCTCTGGCAGATCGTCATGCCGCTCTCGCGCGCCGTCATCGCGGTGATCACGCTGTTCTACGCGGTCGGGTACTGGAGTGCCTGGTTCAACGCGTCGCTGTATCTGAACGACCAGGACATGATGCCGCTGCAGAACGTCATGATCCAGCTGGTGCAGAAGCAGGAGGCCCCCGTCGGGCTGGGGCAGGCCATCAAGACGGGGCAGCTTTCGGGGCTGGCTGTGCAGATGGCGGTCATGGTGATGGCTTTGCTGCCGGTGGCCGTGCTTTCGCCCTTCGTCCAGAGGCATTTCAAGAAGGGCATGCTCACCGGGGCCGTCAAGGGCTGAATGGCGCCCATTAGATGGGGTGCTTCGGTCGTACGGCGGCTGCGGGTTCGTATGTGGCTGGTCGCGCCCACGCGGCGGAGCCGCATATCGACAAGGTCCCGCGCCCCTTACGGGGCGCTCCACTCCCCCCCCTTCTTTCAGAACCACGAGGTATGTGTCATGTACGCGTCCCGACCTAGCAGACGAACCGTCCTCGCCGGCACCGCGGCCGCCGCCGCGCTCACCACCCTGCCGTCCCTCACAGGGCACGCCTCCGCAGCCGAGCCCGAGCCCGCTGCTGCCGCCGGCCAGGCATACCGCTGGCGCACCGCCGTCATGGGCGGCACCGGATTCGTCACCGGCGTGCTCTTCCACCCCTCCGTGCGAGGGCTCGCCTACGCCCGTACCGACATCGGCGGCGCCTACCGCTGGGACGACCGCGCCGCCCGCTGGACGCCGCTGACCGACCACCTCGGCTGGGACGACTGGAACCTCCTCGGCGTCGAGGCCATCGCCGTCGACCCCGCCCACCCCGACCGCGTCTACCTCGCCCTCGGCACCTACGCCCAGTCCTGGGCCGGCAACGGCGCCGTCCTGCGCTCCGACGACCGCGGCGCCACCTGGTCCCGCACCGACCTCACCGTGAAGCTCGGCGGCAATGAGGACGGCCGGGGTGCGGGAGAGCGGCTTCTCGTCGATCCGAGGGACAGCGACACGCTGTGGCTGGGCACCCGGCACGACGGGCTGCTGAAGTCGACCGACCGAGGAGCCACTTGGGCCCCTGCCTCCGGCTTCCCGGGCACCCCGAGCGCGAGCGGCCAGGGCGTCACCCTCCTCGTCGCCGCCGGGCGCACCCTCTACGCCGGGTGGGGCGACGGCGACGGCACGTCGGGGACGAAGAACCTGTACCGGACCGGCGACGGCACCACCTGGGAAGCCGTCCCCGGCCAACCCTCCGGCACCGCCGCCAAGGTCCCGATCCGCGCCGCGTACGACCGGAGCACCAGCCACCTGTACGTGACGTACGCCAACGCACCCGGCCCCAACGGCCAGTCCGACGGCAGCGTGCACAAGCTGTGCACCCTCAACGGCAAGTGGACCGACGTCACGCCCGTGAAGCCGGGCGGCACCACGGGCGACGGGTCGGCCGACACCTTCGGGTACGGCGGTGTCGCCGTCGACGCCCGCCGGCCCGGCACCCTCGTCGTCTCCACCAACAACCGCTGGGCGGCGGTCGACACGGTCTTCCGCAGCACCGACGGCGGCCGCACCTGGACCTCCCTGAAGGACACGGCCGTCCTCGACGTCTCCGAGACCCCCTTCCTCAAGTGGGGCCAGGACAAGCCCAAGTTCGGCTGGTGGATCCAGGCCCTCGCCCTCGACCCGTACGACTCCCGGCACATCGTCTACGGCACCGGCGCGACCCTCTACGGCACGCGGGACCTGAAGAACTGGGCCCCGCAGATCCGCGGCCTGGAGGAGACGTCCGTGCGCCAGCTGATCTCGCCGCCGGTCGGAGCGGCGCATCTGATCAGCGGCAACGGGGACATCGGCGTGATGTACCACGAGTCGCTCACGGCGTCCCCCTCGCGCGGCATGGCCTCGAACCCCGTGTTCGGGTCGGCGACGGGGCTCGCCCAGGCCGCGGCCAAGCCGGCGTATGTCGTCCGTACCGGCTGGGGCGACCACGGCAACGGCGCCTACTCGAACGACGGCGGGCAGACCTGGGCACCCTTCGAGGCCCAGCCCTCCATCGCCAAGGACGCACCGGGGCCGATCGCCACCAACGCCGACGGCAGTGTGCTGCTCTGGGTCTTCGTGCACTGGGACGGCACGAAGCACCCCGCCTACCGCTCGGCGGACAACGGCGCCACCTGGTCCGACGTCTCCTCCTTCCCGAAGGGCGCCACGCCGGTCGCCGACCCGGCCGACCCGACGCTCTTCTACGCGTACGACACCGACACAGGAACGCTGCTCGCCAGCACCGACAGTGGCCGTACCTTCACCGCCCGGGCGAGCGGACTGCCCTCCGGGGACAGCCAGTTCGAGCTGGTCGCGGCGCCCGGGCGGAGCGGTGATCTGTGGCTCTCCACCAAGGGGAACGGGCTCCACCGGTCCACCGACGGCGGCGCGACCTTCGCCAAGGTCGCCAGCTGCTGGGCCTCGTACACTCTCGGCTTCGGCAAGGCCGCCGACGGCGCCGACTACCCGGCGATCTACATGGTCGGCTCCACCGAGACGATCACCGCCGTGCACCGTTCCGACGACGGGGCGAAGACCTGGGTGCGGATCAACGACGACCAGCACCAGTGGGGCTGGATCGGTGAGACGATCACCGGCGACCCGCGGATCCACGGCCGCGTCTACGTCGCCACCAACGGGCGCGGCGTCCAGTACGGGGACCTGGTGTGATGCCGGAGCAACAGCGGCCGAGCCTCGCCGACGCCACCCGTGGCCGCATCCTCTTCGGCGGCGACTACAACCCCGAGCAGTGGCCCGAGGAGACCTGGCACGAGGACGTCCGGCTGATGAAGGACGCCGGGGTCAACTCGGTCACCCTCGGCGTCTTCTCCTGGGCGAAGCTCGAACCCCGCCCCGGGGCACGGGAGTTCGGCTGGCTGGACCGGCTGATGGACCTGATGCACGACAACGGCATCGGTGTCGTCCTCGCCACCCCCACCTCCTCGCCCCCGCCCTGGATGGGCCGGCTGCACCCCGAGACGCTCCCGCGCGACGAGGACGGCCGGACCGAATGGTGGGGCTCCCGCCAGCACTTCTCGCACTCCAGCGCCACCTACCGGCGTTACGCCGCCGCCATCACCGAGGACCTCGCCGCCCGCTACGGCAGCCACCCGGCCCTGCGGATGTGGCACATCAACAACGAGTACTGCACCTACGACTGGGGCGACGAGGCCGAAGCCGCCTTCCGCCGCTGGCTGCAGGAGAAGTACGGCACCCTCGACGCCCTCAACGAGGCCTGGGGAACGGCCTTCTGGAGCCAGGGTTACGGCGACTGGAACGAGGTCCTGCCGCCGCGCCGGGCCCACTACATGAAGAACCCCGGCCAGGTGCTCGACTTCAAGCGGTTCACGTCCGACGCGCTGCTGGAGTGCTACCTCGCCGAGCGCGACATCGTCGCCCGGCACACCCCGCACATCCCGGTGACGACCAACTTCATGCCGTTCTGGCAGGGGCAGGACGCGTGGGTCTGGGCCGAGCGGGAGGACGTCGTCTCCGTCGACATCTATCCGGATCCACGTGATCCGTTCGGCGGGCAGTACGGGGCGCTGGTGCACGACATGACGCGTTCGCAGGCGCGCGGCGGCCCCTGGATGGTCATGGAGCAGGCCGCAGGGCCGGTCAACTGGCGCGGGGTCAACCACCCCAAGCCGGCCGGCCTCAACCGCCTGTGGTCCCTGCAGGCCGTGGCCCGCGGCGCCGACGCCGTCTGCTACTTCCAGTGGCGGCAGTCCCGGCAAGGCGCGGAGAAGTTCCACTCCGGGATGGTCAGCCACGCGGGGGAGCACGGCCGTACCTTCCAGGAGGTCAAGCGGATCGGCGCCGAACTCGCCCTGCTGAGTGAGAAGGTGGCCGACGCCCGGGTCGAGGCCGCCGAGGTCGCCGTACTCCTCGACTGGAACGCGTGGTGGGCGAGCCAGCAGGACGGGCGGCTGTCCTCCGAGGTCGACCACCCGCAGGTGGTCCGTGCCTGGCATCGCGCCCTGTGGGAGGCGCACACCGTCGCCGACTTCGCTCACCCCGAGCACGACCTGTCCGCGTACAGGCTGGTCGTCGTCCCGCAGCTGTATCTGATGACGGACGCGGCCATCGACAACCTCGTCGCCTACGTCGAGGGCGGCGGCACCCTCGTCGCCGGCTTCCAGACCGGCGTCGCCGACGAGGACGACCGGGTGCGGGCGGGCGGCATGGACGCCCGTCTTCGTGACCTCTTCGGCATCCGCGTCCTGCACGAGTGGTGGCCGCTGGACGCGGGGGAGAAGGCCGAAGTCGAGGGCTTCCACGGCACCCTGTGGTCCGAGGAGATCGAGGCGGCGGACGACGTGGACGCCGTGATCCCCTACAAGGGCGGCGAGTTGGACGGGCTCCCCGCGGTCCTGCGCAGGGGCCGCGCCTGGTACGTCTCCACCCTTCCCGAGCCGCACACGCTGCGCACACTGCTCGCCGACATCGCCGCCGACGCGGGCGTACGACCGACCCTCACCGGGCTCCCGGCCGGGGTGGAGGCGGTCCGCCGGGGCGGGCTGCTGTTCCTGCTCAACCACGGGCGCGACGGCGTCACCGTGCCGGTGCCCGGACGCCACCGCTCCCTGCTGACCGGCGCGGATGTCACCGACGCGGTGGAGCTGGGCCGGTACGACGTGGCCGTGCTGGAGGCCGCCTCATGAGCGGGCCGGTACACGGCACCTGGGAACCGGCACCCGCCGCCCGCTGGGAGGACGCCTTCCTGAGCGGCAACGGCCGACACGGCATCATGGCGTTCGGAGATCCGAACGGCGACCGGATCATCGTCAACCACCACACCCTGGTCCGCCCCAACGGCAGCGAACACGCCCGTCCACCCGCCCTCGCCGCCGAACTCCCGCAGCTTCAGGACCGGTTGCTCGGCGGAGACGTCACAGCGGCCGAGGGCTTCACCGACGGACGGGAGCTGCAGTGGGTGCAGCCCTTCCATCCCGCTTTCCGGATACGGCTGCGCCGGTCGGCAGCCGAAGGGGAAGTCGACGACTACCGCCGCGAGGTCGACTTCACCACCGGCGCCTGCACAGCCACTCGCGGCGGCTGGCGGAGCCAGGTCTTCGTCTCCCGCGCGGACGACGTCATCGTCCAGTACGTCACCGAACCCGGACTCACCGCCGACGTGACCCTGGACCACCAACTGCCCGGCGCCCCCTACAACCTGGCGGTCGGACACAGCGCAGTCCTCACCCCCGAGGGCGCACTCCTCACCCTCCGCGTCCGCTACCCCGGCAGCGACCGCGCGTACACCGGCATCACCCTCGCCGTCGTCACCGGCGGCAGCACCCGCACCTCCCTGCCCGGCATGCGCGTCGAGGGCGCCCGCTCACTGCTCCTCCTCACCCGGGTCCAGCGCCACACCGGCGAGCTCGACGCCCTCGCCGAGGCACACGCACTGCGCGCCCTGCTTCCCGACGGCGACGAGGACCCGTACGACCGTCTCCTCGCCCGCCACACCGCCCTGCACCGCCCTGCCTACCTCCGCGTCGGCCTGGACCTCGGCGCCGACGACAGCGAAAGGGCCCTCCCGGGCTCGGAGTTGTTGACCCGCCCGAAGAGCCCCGCCCTCCTGGAACGCCTCTTCGCCGCTGGCCGCTACCACCTGCTCTCCGCCGCCGGCATGCTGCCGCCCCGGCTGACCGGCCTGTGGACCGGCGACTGGAACACGGCGTGGTCGGGCGCGTTCACCACCAACGCCAACCTCAACCTCCAGACCGCGTCAGCGTCGACCGCCGCGCTCCCCGAAGTCACCGAAGCGCACGCTGCTCTGGTTCAGCGCCAGCTGCCCGACTGGCGCGAGAACGCCCGCGTGATCTTCGGCGCCCGGGGCGTCGTCGCCCCCACGCACACCGACGGCGAGTCCGGCCACTCGTACCACTTCGCCCGCGAGTACCCCCATCAGCTGTGGACCGCCGGCGCCGACTGGCTCCTCAAGCCCCTCGTCGACCACGACGAGACACGCGGCGACCGCGACCCGCGCACCGCCGCCGCCCTGGCCGAAGTCGCCCGGTTCTACGAGGACTTCCTCACCCGCACCGACGACGAAGGCAACCTGGTCGTCGTCCCCTCCTATTCACCCGAGAACCGCCCGGCGAACGCGAGCTGGGGCACGATCAACGCGGCCATGGACCTCTCGGCCGCCCGGCACGCCCTGCTCACGGCGGCCGACTACCACCCGCAGACCCCGGAAGCCGCCCGCTGGCGCGCGCTTGCCGACCGCCTTCCCCCGCACCGGATCAACGCCGACGGCGCCCTCGCCGAATGGGCCTGGCCCGGCCTGGCGGACACCTACGACCACCGGCACCTCAGCCACCTCTACGGCGTCTGGCCGCTGGAGGAGATCACCCCGTACGACACCCCCGACCTCGCGGCGGCCGCCCACCGCGCCCTGGAACTGCGGGGCGCCGAGAACGACTCCGCGCACGGCCACCTCCACCACGCCCTGATCGCGGCCCGCCTCAGGGACGGCGACCGGGTCGCGCACGCCCTCGACCAGGTCCTCGGCGGCGACTTCTTCCACGCCTCCCTGATGAGCGCCCACTACCCGAACCGCGACGTCTACAACGCGGACGCCGCGCACACCCTGCCCGCCGTACTGATCGAGATGCTCGTGCAGTCGACCCCGGACCGGCTGGTCCTGCTGCCCGCGCCGCCGCCCTCCCTCCCCGTGGGCCGGCTCCGGGGCGTCCGCACCCGGTTCGGCGCGGAGGTCGACCTGACCTGGACGCCCGAGGGAGCCACGGCCGTCCTGAAACCGACCCGCTCCCACCGCATCGAACTTCGGACTTCCCCCGGCGACGGTGCCCCGCGACCGCTCGACCTCGTCGCCGGAGAAGACCACGTCCTCAGCCTGGGGGCGTGGTAGCACTCCGCAATTCCCCCCGCATTTCCCCCCACCCATGGAAAGGGACACCATGGCAAAGAGCGCACTGCGCAAGATCACCATGGCTGTGCTGGCCCCGGCGATGGCCCTCGGCGCCACCGTCGGCCTCGCCTCCGCCCCCGCCTCGGCCGCGGTCTGGAACTCCTGCGACCAGTGGGGCAACACCAGCCTCAACGGCTACACGCTCTACAACAACATCTGGGGCTCCGGCGCCGGCAGCCAGTGCATATGGGCCAACTCCGGTACCAACTGGGGTGTCTGGGCCAACCACCCCAACACCGGCGGCATCAAGTCCTACCCCAACTCCAAGAAGGTGATCAACAAGACGATCGCCTCCCTCGGCTCGCTCACCAGCAGCTACAACGTCACCGTCCCGTCGTCCGGCGCGTACAACACGTCGTACGACATCTGGGACACCGACTACGACTACGAGATCATGCTCTGGGTCAACTACAACGGAGCCGTCGGCCCGCTCGGCACCTCGCAGGGCAACGTCACGCTCGGCGGCCACACCTGGACCGTCTACAAGGGCAGCAACGGGGCGAACGAGGTGTTCTCGTTCCTGCGGACCTCCGACTCCAGCTCCGGCACCGTGAACATCAAGCCGATCCTGACCTGGATCTCGGGCACCAAGGGCTGGATGTCCAGCAATGAGACCATCGGTGACGTGCAGTTCGGCTACGAGGTCACCTCGTCGTCCGGCGGGCTCGACTTCGTCACCAACAACCTGACCGTCAGCAGCAGCTGACGCCACATCGGGGCCGGGGTCGGTCCGCGTCCTGCCTCAGGCGCGGTCGACCTCGGCCCGCAGCGCGTTGTACTCCGCGAACGCGGCCTCGACCTCGGCGCGGGTCAGGCCGTAGCGGGCCAGGTCGTAGCGGTGCGGGCGGGTGCCCTTCGGGCGGGCCACGGCCCCGGCGAGCCGGGCCGCCTCGGCGTCGCCCCAGCGGGCGCCGACCGCGGCGTAGAGCTTGGGGGCGCCCGTGGCGGGCTCGGCGGCGAGCCAGGAGTACGGGGCGTCGACCAGTGCCTCCCGGGGCAGGGCGGCACGGGCCCGCAGGCCGCGTTCCATCGCCCGGCTCAGCAGGGCGAACCAGGTCGCCCCGATGCCGTGCAGGTCCAGGGGACGGGTGCTGACGGCCATGCCGTGCTCGATCAGGCTGCAGAACGAGGCCACCGCGGTGACCGGGTCGCGGTGGCACCACACGATCGTGGCGTCCGGGAACACCGTGTGCAGGGCGTCCAGGTTGCCCAGGTGCAGGGGTGACTTGAGGATCCAGCGGCGGCGCGGACGGCCGTACTGGAGGACCTGGAAGACCTGCTTCAGATACCGGTAGTCGTCGACGAAGTCGCGCTCGCGGTACCACGCCACGTACTCGGGGATCAGGGCCTGGGACATCGGCATCAGCGCGTGGGGGAGGGCGAAGGTGCACTCCTCCGGGCCCTCTGCGGCCATCGGGTGGATGTCGCGGAAGCGCGGCGCGAAGAGGTTGGTGCCCTGGACCATACGGCGGCCCGCCGTGACCGCCTTGCGGCGCTGGCGGGGCGGCAACTCCAGGTCGGGTGCGAGCAGTTCCCACAGGAGAGGGCTGCGGTGCTCCTCCGACAGTGACAGTACGGCGTGGGTGACCGTCGTCGCGGTGCGCGGCAGGCCCACCACGAACACCGGCTTGTCGATGGGCTCCCGCTCGATCTCGGGACGCTCGGCGATCAGCCTCCGCACCCGCGCCCGGTTGGCGAGGTGCCTGCGGACGAACACCTGCGCCGACTGCCAGCCGACCGGCGTGAGGTTCTCGGCCTTCGCCCACCAGCCCAGCAGCGACCGGAAGTCGTCGACGAACTGCCGGTCCCCCTTCGCCTCTCCCGCTTCCACGGCGATCCGGTCGAAGACGCGGTCGGGGTTGCGGCGGGAGCCGAAGGCCGGCCGCAGCAGCTGATCGGCCAGGGCGAGGGTGAGGGGAGGCGTGGGCACGGAGGGACCCTATCGCGCCCAACTGGCGTTGTGCGTATGTAAGTTGGACATGCGAGAGGGCGGCCGGAAGACCTCCATCGTCCGGCCGCCCTCTTCGACACGGCTACTCCGCTACAGGCAGCCGCGCCCCGTCCCGCAGGAACAGCGGGATGCGGTCCAGCGGGGCGTCGACCGTCACGGTCGTACCGCCCTCGTACGTCTCACCCGTCCACGCGTCCGTCCAGCGCGCGTCCGCCGGGAGATACGTCGTCCACGTCGTCGCGTCCGCCGTCAGCACCGGCGCGACCAGCAGGTCACGGCCGAACAGGTAGGCGTCGTCGACCGACCAGGCGGCCCGGTCCTCGGGGAACTCCAGGAACAGCGGCCGCATCACCGGCAGGCCCTCCTCGTGGGCCTCGCGCATGACGTCGAGGACGTACGGCTTGAGGCGCTCGCGCAGCCGCAGGTACTTCTCCAGGATCGCGCCGGCCTCCTCGCCGTACGACCACACCTCGTTCGGGCCGCCGGTCATCGCCGGGCCGAGCGGCATGCCCGGGTCGCGGAAGCCGTGCAGGCGCATCAGCGGGGACAGGGCGCCGAACTGGAACCAGCGGACCATCACCTCGCGGTACGCCGGGTCGTCCGGGTCGCCGCCGTGGAAGCCGCCGATGTCCGTGTTCCACCAGGGGATGCCCGACAGCGCGGTGTTGAGGCCGGCCGCGATCTGGCGGCGCAGGGTCGGGAAGTCGGTGCCGATGTCGCCGGACCACAGGGCGGCGCCGTAGCGCTGGCTGCCCGCCCAGGCCGAGCGGTTGAGGGTGACGACCTCGTCCTCGCCGGACGCGAGCAGGCCCTCGTAGAACGTGCGGGAGTTCTCGGCCGGGTAGATGTTGCCGACCTCCAGGCCGGGGCCCGTCCAGTAGCGCAGGTTCTCCTGGAAGCCGGGCTTCAGCTCGGGCTCGCAGGCGTCCAGCCAGAAGGCCGTGATGCCGTACGGGTCGAGGTAGTTCTGCTTGACCTTCGACCACACGAACTGGCGGGCGTCCGGGTTGGTGGCGTCGTAGAACGCCACCTGGACCGTGGCGGCCACCTCCTTGTCGGGCCAGTCGGCGTGCGCCATCGGGCCGTACTGGGTGCCGATGAAGTAGCCGCGCTGCTCCATGACCGGGTGGTTCTCGGAGAGCGGGGAGACGGACGGCCAGACGGACACCACGAGCTTGATGCCGAGCTCGTCCAGCTCACGCACCATCGCCGCCGGGTCCGGCCACTCCTTCGGGTCGAACTTCCACTCGCCGAGGTGCGTCCAGTGGAAGAAGTCGCAGACGATCGCGGAGATGGGCAGGCCCCGGCGCTTGTACTCCCGTGCCACGGCGAGGAGTTCGTCCTGGGTGCGGTAGCGCAGCTTGCACTGCCAGAAGCCCGCCGCCCACTCGGGCAGCATCGGCGTACGGCCCGTCACCGCGCTGTAGCGGCGCTGGCCGTCGGCCGGGGTGCCCGCGGTGATCCAGTAGTCGATCTGCCGGGCCGAGTCGGCGACCCAGCGCGTGCCGTTGCCGGCCAGCTCCACGCGGCCGATCGCCGGGTTGTTCCACAGCAGGGTGTAGCCGCGACTGGAGGACAGCACCGGGATGCCGACCTCGGCGTTGCGCTGGACCAGGTCGAGGACCAGGCCCTTCTGGTCGAACCGGCCGTGCTGGTGCTGGCCGAGGCCGTACAGCTTCTCGTCGTCGTACGCGGCGAACCGCTGCTCCAGGCGGTGGTGGCCGTTGCCGACGGCCGTGTAGAGACGCGGGCCCGGCCACCAGAAGTGGGCGCGCTCCTCGGCGAGCACCTCCGTGCCGTCCTCGGTGCGCAGGAAGCGGATCAGGCCCTCGGCGTCGACCTGGACGGTCAGCGCGCCGACGGTCAGCACGCCCAGCCCGTCCTCGATCTTGACGGTCGACTCGGTCGCCGGCGCGGACTCCAGGAGCGCGCCGGGCAACCCGTCGAGTACCGGCCCGCCGAGCCGGGCCCTCACCCGGACCGCGTCCGGCCCCCACGGCTCTACGCGCACGGTCTCCTGACGGCCGCTCCACTCCAGCGCGCCGTCCCGCTCACGGAACGTGCCGACGGTCGGGGACGACTGCGCGAGGCTGACCGTGCCTGGCACGGGCTGGTTTTCGGCAGACTGATTCACGAGGGCGCTCCTGAAGAGGGCGGCTGGGTGAGGACGGCGACAGCGGTGCGGACAGGGGGGTGCCCGGAAGGGCGCGGTGGGTGAGGTGGGGTCAGTGCGTGGCGGACGGCGCCGGGCCCGTGCTCGTCCGCACCGTCAACTCGGGTGCGATCAGCAGGACTTCGTCGCTCCCGCGCCCGTCGAGCTTGGCGACCAGCTGCTCCACGGCATGCCGGCCCATCTCCTGCGCGGGGATGGAGACGGACGTCAGCCGCACCGAGGCCTGGGTGGCCACCTGGTCGGGGCAGATGCCGACCACCGACACGTCCTCGGGCACGGCACGGCCCTGCTGGCGCAGCAGGGCGAGCAGCGGCTCGACCGCCGACTCGTTCTGCACGACGAACCCGGTGGTGCTCGGGCGCTCGTCGAGGATGCGGGCAAGGGTCACGGCCATCGCGTCGTACCCGCCCTCGCACGGCCGGTGCAGCAGCCGCATCCCCAACTCCTGGGAACGCGCCCGGAGTCCGTCGAGGGTGCGCTCGGCGAAGCCGGTGTGCCGTTCATAGACGGCCGGGGCCTCGCCTATGACAGCGATGTCGCGGTGCCCCAGCATCGCCAGATGCTCCACGCACAGCGCGCCGGTCGCCTTGAAGTCGAGGTCGACGCAGGTCAGCCCGGTGGTGTCGGCGGGCAGGCCGATCAGTACGGACGGCTGGTCGGTGCCGCGCAGCAGCGGCAGCCGCTCGTCGTCCAGCTGGACGTCCATCAGGATCATCGCGTCGGCGAGCCCGCTGCCGGTGACCCGGCGGACGGCGTCGGGGCCCTCCTCGCCGGTCAGCAGCAGGACGTCGTAGCCGTGGGTGCGGGCCGTGGTGGCCACCGCGATGGCGATCTCCATCATCACCGGCACGTACATGTCGGTGCGCAGCGGGATCATCAGCGCGATGATGTTCGACCTGCTGCTGGCCAGGGCGCGGGCGCCCGCGTTCGGGTGGTAGCCCAGCTCGCGGATGCTCTGCTCCACCCGCTGCCGGGTGGCCCCGGAGATGGACCGCTTGCCGCTGAGGACATAGCTCACCGTGCTCGCCGAGACTCCGGCGTGCTGGGCGACCTCGGCGAGGGTGACCATCCAGCTCTCCAAGCTTTGTGAAGCGCTTCGACAGTGTGCGCAATGTACAGGGGTAGGTGTGAGGGTGGTTCGACACTAGCCCCGGCACGCGTGGGTGTCCATAGGTTGTCGAAGCGCTTCGACAGCTTTTCTCGTACGAGACCGTCGGCGCCGTGGGGGGCAACCTCCCGGCGGGTCGGCGGCCACTGAGAGGTCGTACAGGAACCGTCCCCCGGAAGGACCCCCGATGCAACACCGCCGACCGCGCCTGTCCAAGAAGCGGAAGACCCTGCTCGCCTCCACGGTCGCCCTCGCAGCCGCCGCCGGCGTCACCGTCGCCCAGGCGGACGAGTCGAACAAGAAGTGCGCGGCCTTCGACACGATCACGCTCGGCAAGTACTACGTCAACAACAACCTGTGGAACGAGGGGAAGTACACCGGCCAGCTCCAACCCCGGCACCATGAACGTCGCCTACGACCTGTGGCTGCACACCAAGAACACCGCGGACTGGCAGGACCAGCCCACCGACGAGATCATGATCTGGCTCAACCGCCAGGGCGGCGCGGGCCCGCTGGGCACCAAGTACGGCAGCGTCAGCCTCGGCGGCGCGATGTGGGACATCTACGAGGGCGACATCGGCTGGAAGGTCCACTCCTTCGTCCGCCGCGCCAACACCACCAAGGCCACCCTCAACCTGGACGACTTCACCCAGGCACTCGTCCGGCGCAACCTGCTGAGCAACGACAAGTACGTCTCCGGCATCGAGTCCGGCACCGAGGTCTTCAAGGGCACGGGGCGACTGGACACCAAGGCGTACTCCGTCAACATCGGCTGAACGGCTGCGCGCGGGGTGGTGGGGGCGCCCGGAATCGGGTACATACGATCGGGTAGCACCCGTCGGTAACCAAACGGCCCAAGATCCCGATTCGCGGCGAGGTGAGCCTCATGTCCGCAGCACCCACGAAGCCTACTGTCACTGAGCGTGAGGCACGCCAGGTGGCGGAGGCGGCCCGGCAGCAGGAGTGGCGCAAGCCCAGCTTCGCCAAGGAACTGTTCCTCGGCCGCTTCCGCCTCGACCTCATCCACCCCCACCCGATGCCGACCGACGAGGCGGCCCAGCGCGGCGAGGAGTTCCTCGCCAAGCTGCGCGACTTCGTCGAGACGAAGGTCGACGGCGCCCTGATCGAACGCGAGTCCCGGATCCCCGACGACGTGATCGACGGGCTCAAGGAGCTCGGCGCCTTCGGCATGAAGATCGACACCAAGTACGGCGGTCTCGGCCTCGGCCAGGTCTACTACAACAAGGCCCTCGCCCTGGCCGGCTCGGCGTCCCCCGCGATCGGCGTGCTGCTCTCCGCCCATCAGTCGATCGGCGTACCGCAGCCGCTCAAGTTGTTCGGCACCCCCGAGCAGAAGGAACGGTTCCTGCCGCGCTGCGCCCGCACCGACATCAGCGCCTTCCTGCTGACCGAGCCGGACGTCGGCTCCGACCCGGCGCGCCTGGCCACCTCCGCCGTACCGGACGGGGACGACTACGTCCTCGACGGGGTCAAGCTGTGGACGACCAACGGCGTCGTCGCCGACCTCCTGGTCGTCATGGCACGCGTCCCCAAGTCCGAGGACCACAAGGGCGGCATCACCGCCTTCGTCGTCGAGACCAACTCGCCCGGCATCACCGTCGAGAACCGCAACGCCTTCATGGGCCTGCGCGGCATCGAGAACGGCGTCACCCGCTTCCACCAGGTCCGCGTCCCCGCCGCCAACCGCATCGGCCCCGAGGGTGCCGGCCTGAAGATCGCGCTCACCACGCTGAACACCGGGCGGCTCTCCCTCCCCGCGTCCTGCGTCGCCGCCGGCAAGTGGTGCCTGAAGATCGCCCGCGAGTGGTCGGCGGCGCGCGAGCAGTGGGGCAAGCCGCTCGCCCACCACGAGGCCGTCGGCTCGAAGATCTCCTTCATCGCGGCCACCACCTTCGCCCTGGAGGCCGTCACCGACCTCGCCTCCCAGATGGCCGACGAGGACCGCAACGACATCCGCATCGAAGGCGCCCTCGCCAAGCTGTACGCCTCCGAGATGGCCTGGCTCATCGCCGACGAACTCGTCCAGATCCGCGGCGGCCGCGGCTTCGAGACGGCCGACTCGCTCCGGGCGCGCGGCGAGCGCGGCGTCCCCGCCGAGCAGGTCCTTCGCGACCTGCGCATCAACCGCATCTTCGAGGGCTCGACGGAGATCATGCACCTCCTCATCGCCCGCGAGGCCGTCGACGCCCACCTGTCGGTCGCCGGCGACCTCATCGACCCCGACAAGTCCCTCCAGGACAAGGCGAAGGCGGGCGCGAACGCCGGCGTCTTCTACGCCAAGTGGCTGCCGAAGCTGGTCGCGGGCCAAGGGCAACTGCCGTATTCGTACGGCGAGTTCAAGCGCGGCGTCGACCTCTCGCCGCACCTGCGCTACGTCGAACGCACGTCCCGCAAGCTCGCCCGCTCCACCTTCTACGGCATGTCCCGCTGGCAGGGCCGCATGGAGACCAAGCAGGGCTTCCTGGGCCGTGTCGTCGACATCGGCGCCGAGTTGTTCGCCATGAGCGCGGTCTGTGTGCGCGCCGAGCACCTGCGCGCCCAGGGCGAGCACGGCCGTGAGGCGTACCAGCTCGCCGACGCCTTCTGCCGGCAGTCCCGGCTGCGGATCGAGGAGCTCTTCGGCCGGCTGTGGTCCAACACCGACGACCTCGACCGCAAGGTCGTCAAGGGCGTGATGGCGGGCACGTACGAGTGGCTGGAGCAGGGCATCGTCGACCCGTCGGACGACGGCGGCGTGTGGATCGCCGACGCGACGCCCGGCCCGAGCGAACGGGAGAACGTACACCGGCCGATCCGCTGAGGGACGGGACCGAAGGGGGACCGGGCTGAGCCCGGTCCCCCTTTTCGCCGGCACCACGTACGAGCTGAAGCAGTTCCACTTCCGAGGAGGGCCAGGAGGTGAAGATCACCACGTCCCTGGACCTGACCCGGTTCCTGCCCGGCGACCGTGACCAGTACCGCTACGAGGGCTCGCTGACCACACCGCCCTGCACCGAGGGCGTCAGGTGGACCGTCCTGGAGAACGAGGTGAACGTCACCGTGAGGTCGGCCACGTCGACAACTGACACAACCGACACACCGGACCGCCTCCCGCGGGGGCGAGGGGACACACGTCCGGGGAGGGTCGGACGTGTGTCCCCGGCCGCGACCTCGACCCGACACAATGGGGGTCATGACCGACAGTCCAGCCCCTCTCGCCGACCCGCATCTCGTCTACGACCCCGTGGCGGGCGACGGCCCCAAGGACGTGGTGATCCTCGGCTCCACCGGCTCGATCGGCACCCAGGCGATCGACCTCGTGCTGCGCAACCCCGACCGGTTCCGGGTCACCGCCCTCTCCGCGAACGGCGGCCGGGTCGCCCTCCTCGCCGAGCAGGCGTACCGGCTGAAGGCGCGGACCGTCGCGGTCGCCCGCGAGGACGTAGTACCGGCGCTGCGCGAAGCCCTCCGGGCCCAGTACGGCACGGGGGAGCCGCTCCCCGAGATCCTCGCCGGCCCGGACGCGGCCACCCAGGTCGCCGCCTCCGACTGCCACACCGTCCTCAATGGCATCACCGGCTCCATCGGCCTCGCCCCGACCCTCGCCGCCCTGGAGGCGGGCCGCACCCTCGCGCTCGCCAACAAGGAGTCCCTGATCGTCGGCGGCCCCCTGGTCAAGGCGCTCGCCAAGCCCGGGCAGATCATCCCGGTCGACTCCGAGCACGCCGCCCTGTTCCAGGCGCTGGCGTCCGGCTCACGCGCCGACGTACGCAAACTCGTGGTCACGGCGTCCGGCGGCCCCTTCCGCGGCCGTACGAAGGCGGAGCTCGCGAACGTGACGGTCGAGGACGCCCTCGCCCACCCCACCTGGGCGATGGGCCCGGTCATCACGATCAACTCCGCGACCCTCGTCAACAAGGGTCTGGAGGTCATCGAGGCGCACCTGCTCTACGACATTTCCTTCGACCGCATTGAGGTCGTCGTACATCCCCAGTCGTATGTTCACTCGATGGTTGAGTTCACGGACGGATCCACGATCGCCCAGGCGACGCCCCCCGACATGCGCGGGCCGATTGCCATCGGCCTCGGCTGGCCGGAGCGCGTCCCCGACGCCGCGCCCACCTTCGACTGGAGCAAGGCGTCGACGTGGGAGTTCTTCCCGCTCGACAACGACGCGTTCCCGTCGGTGAACCTCGCGCGCCACGTGGGTGGGCTCGCGGGCACGGCACCCGCGGTGTTCAATGCGGCCAACGAGGAGTGCGTGGAGGCCTTCCGGGCCGGCGCGCTGCCGTTCAACGGGATCATGGAGACCGTGACGCGGGTGGTGGAGGAGCACGGCACCCCGAGTGCGGGAACTTCTCTCACCGTCGCGGACGTCCTCGAAGCGGAGACCTGGGCGCGCAGGCGGGCCCGGGAACTGGCGGCACACACGGCGGAGGCCCGTGCATGACGACCCTGATGTTCATCCTCGGCATAGTGCTGTTCGCGGTCGGGCTGCTCTTCTCGATCGCATGGCACGAGCTGGGCCACCTGTCCACGGCCAAGCTGTTCGGCATCCGAGTGCCGCAGTACATGGTCGGCTTCGGCCCGACCCTCTGGTCGCGGAAGAAGGGCGACACCGAGTACGGCATCAAGGCGATCCCGTTCGGCGGCTACATCCGCATGATCGGCATGTTCCCGCCGGGACCGGACGGCCGCCTGGAGGCACGCTCCACATCCCCGTGGCGCGGCATGATCGAGGACGCCCGCTCGGCCGCCTTCGAGGAGCTCAAGCCGGGCGACGAGACCCGCCTCTTCTACACGCGCAAGCCGTGGAAGCGGGTCATCGTGATGTTCGCGGGCCCGTTCATGAACCTGGTCCTCGCCTTCGGCCTGTTCCTCACCGTGCTGATGGGCTTCGGCATCCAGCAGCAGACCACCACCGTGAGCTCGGTCTCCCCGTGCGTCATCGCTCAGACCGAGAAGCGGGACGAGTGCAAGGCGTCCGACCCCGAGTCCCCGGCCGCGGCCGCGGGCATGAAGGCCGGCGACAAGATCGTCTCCTTCGCCGGGGTCAGGACCGACGACTGGAACACCCTTTCCGACCTCATCCGCGACAGCGCCGGCAAGGAGGTGCCGATCGTCGTCGACCGCAAGGGTGAGCAGGTGACCCTGGAGGCGAAGATCGCCACCAACCGGGTCGTGAAGAAGGACGCCGCCGGGGCCTACGTCGAGGGCGAGTACGTCAAGGCCGGCTTCCTCGGCTTCAGCTCGGCCACCGGCGTCGTCAAACAGGACTTCGGCGACTCGGTGACGTGGATGGGCGACCGGGTCGGCGACGCGGTCGACTCCCTCGTGGCCCTGCCGTCCAAGATCCCCGCCCTGTGGGACGCCGCCTTCGGTGACGGCCCGCGCGAGCCGGACTCCCCGATGGGCATCGTCGGCGCGGCGAGGGTGAGCGGCGAGATCGCGACGCTCGACATCCCCGCCTCACAACAGCTGGCCACGTTCGTCTTCCTCCTGGCCGGATTCAACCTCTCCCTGTTCCTCTTCAACATGCTCCCGCTGCTGCCGCTCGACGGCGGCCACATCGCGGGCGCCCTGTGGGAGTCGCTGCGCCGGAACACGGCGAAGGTGCTGCGCCGCCCCGACCCGGGCCCGTTCGACGTGGCGAAGCTGATGCCGGTGGCGTACGTGGTCGCCGGAATCTTCATCTGCTTCACGCTGCTCGTACTCGTCGCGGACGTGGTTAACCCGGTCAGAATCT
The DNA here is from genome assembly GCF_039537145.1 of Streptomyces shaanxiensis. NCBI lineage: Bacteria > Bacillati > Actinomycetota > Actinomycetes > Kitasatosporales > Streptomycetaceae > Streptomyces > Streptomyces shaanxiensis. The sequence goes on along the minus strand of NZ_BAAAZY010000019.1, from coordinate 93,129 downwards.
CCTAGTCATACGGAGTTCGCGGCGGCCCGGGATCGTATGTCCCGGGCCGCCTTCCATTGGGTGGGTTTACGGACCGTGATGTGCTCGGGCCTGCCGCGGTGCCGTAATCTCGAAGCCTGGAGCCCGCTGCTGACGGGACCGGACCTTGATCCACGACTTGGGGTTGCACAGCAGATGACTGCGATTTCTCTCGGCATGCCGTCCGTTCCGACCAGGGTTGCCGAGCGCCGCCAGAGCAGGCAGATCCAGGTCGGCTCCGTGGCGGTCGGCGGGGACGCACCGGTCTCGGTCCAGTCGATGACGACGACCCGTACGTCGGACATCGGCGCCACCCTCCAGCAGATCGCCGAGCTCACCGCCTCCGGCTGCCAGATCGTGCGCGTGGCCTGCCCGACGCAGGACGACGCGGACGCCCTCGCGACGATCGCCCGCAAGTCCCAGATCCCGGTGATCGCGGACATCCACTTCCAGCCGAAGTACGTCTTCGCCGCCATCGAGGCCGGCTGCGCCGCGGTCCGCGTGAACCCCGGCAACATCAAGCAGTTCGACGACAAGGTCAAGGAGATCGCGCGGGCCGCCAAGGACCACGGCACCCCGATCCGCATCGGCGTCAACGCCGGCTCGCTCGACCGACGCCTGCTGCAGAAGTACGGCAAGGCGACGCCCGAGGCCCTGGTCGAGTCGGCCCTGTGGGAGGCGTCGCTCTTCGAGGAGCACGACTTCCGGGACATCAAGATCTCGGTCAAGCACAACGACCCGGTCATCATGATCGAGGCGTACAAGCAGCTCGCGGCGCAGTGCGACTACCCCCTCCACCTCGGTGTGACCGAGGCGGGCCCGGCGTTCCAGGGCACGATCAAGTCGGCGGTGGCGTTCGGCGCGCTGCTCAGCCAGGGCATCGGCGACACGATCCGCGTCTCGCTCTCCGCGCCCCCCGCCGAGGAGGTCAAGGTCGGCATCCAGATCCTGGAGTCCCTGAACCTCAAGCAGCGCGGCCTGGAGATCGTCTCCTGCCCGTCCTGCGGCCGCGCCCAGGTCGACGTCTACAAGCTGGCCGAAGAGGTCACCGCCGGCCTCACCGGCATGGAGGTCCCCCTCCGCGTCGCGGTCATGGGCTGCGTCGTCAACGGCCCCGGCGAGGCCCGCGAGGCCGACCTCGGCGTCGCCTCCGGCAACGGCAAGGGCCAGATCTTCGTCAAGGGCGAGGTCATCAAGACCGTCCCCGAGTCCAAGATCGTCGAGACCCTCATCGAGGAGGCCATGAAGCTGGCCGAGCAGATGGAGGCGGACGGGGTGGAGTCGGGCGAGCCGTCGGTTGCGGTGGCGGGCTGACGGGTTGGTGTTCTGCCGGGGCTACTGCTCGGCGCCGGTCCAGGCCATCTCAGCTGGCCTGCGGTCACCGGCAAACGTACGGCAACCTCCACTGGGCGGCATGGCAAAGCTTCCGCAGGTACAGTGCGGGGACCAGCAGAATCCCAGCGTGAGGCCCCGCACGTGTTGACCCAGACCACCTCACGGGTGCTCGATCCGAGTGACCTGGACGCCGCGCTCGCCGTCCTCGACCGCGAGCCGGTCGCGAACGCCTTCGTGACCTCCCGCGTCCAGATCGCCGGCCTCGACCCGTGGCGCCTCGGCGGCGAGATGTGGGGCTGGTACGAGGGCGGCATGCTGACGTCCCTGTGCTACGCGGGTGCCAACCTCGTCCCGATCTGCGCGACCCCGCGAGCGGTACGGGCCTTCGCCGACCGGGCCCGGCGTGCGGGCCGCCGCTGCTCCTCCATCGTCGGCCCCGCCGAATCCACCGGCCAACTGTGGCGCCTGCTGGAACCCGGCTGGGGCCCGGCCCGCGAGGTCCGTGCCCACCAGCCGCTCATGATCACCGACCGCATGCCGACCGACATCACCCCGGATCCGTACGTCCGCCGCATCCGCAAGGACGAGATGGAAACGATCATGCCGGCCTGCGTGGCGATGTTCACCGAGGAGGTCGGCGTATCGCCGCTGGCCGGCGACGGCGGCCTCCTTTACCAGGCCCGGGTCGCCGAACTCGTCGGCTCCGGCCGCTCCTTCGCCCGCCTCGACCAGAACGGCAAGGTCGTCTTCAAGGCGGAGATCGGGGCGGCGACGGACCGGGCCTGCCAGATCCAGGGGGTGTGGGTGGCCCCCGAGTACCGGGGCCAGGGCTTGGCGGCCCCCGGTATGGCGGCGGTCCTGCGCTACGCCCTCGCCGACGTCGCCCCGGTGGTCAGCCTGTACGTGAACGACTTCAACACGGCGGCGAGGCGGACGTATCAGCGGGTGGGCTTCCAGGAGGTCGGCGCGTTCATGAGCGTTCTGTTCTGAAACGCGCAAGGGGCGCGGGGCTCTGTCGATGTGCGGCTAGCGCGGCGTGGGCGTGTTCAGCCCCCACAACCCGTGGTCGAACCGCAACCTGTCGTCCCCTGTACCCTCCCCACATGCGCCTTCCCGGTCACGCACACCGCCGCCAACCAGACGACATCGTGATCGGCCCGCTGGACCTCTCGGCCCACGTGGACGAGGCTCTGGCAGTCCAAGCCGTGGCCTTCGGCCTGGGCCCCGACGAAGTAGCCGTACGCCGCCAGATCGTCCTGCGCCACATGACCTACCCAGGAGCAAGGGCCCTCGGCGCAACCGCCGGAGGCAACCTCGTCGGGTTCGTCTACGGCATGCCCAACGACCGCACCCACTGGTGGTCCACCGTCGTGGAGCCCTACCTCCGGGCCCAGGGCCACGACGCCTGGCTCGACGACTCCTTCGTCATCACGGAACTCCACGTTCACCCCCGCTACCAGAACCGCGGCATCGGCCGTTCCCTGATCACCACGATCACGGACGGCGCCACCGAACCCCGCTCGATCCTCTCGGCGATCGACGTCGACAGCCCGGCCCGCGGGCTCTACCACTCCCTCGGCTACACGGACCTCGCCCGCCAGGTCCTCTTCCCCAGCGCCCCGAAGCCGTACGCCGTCATGGGCGCCCCCCTCCCGCTGCGCCGCCGCTAACCGATTTCCACCGCCCCCTGCCCCCCGGCTAACCTCCTGCCATAACCCAAACCAGCAGGAGTACGAGAACCATGGCGAACGCACCGGTCCAGCGCATGTCCCAGTTGATGGCGAAGACGCTGCGCGACGACCCGGCGGACGCCGAGGTACTCAGCCACAAGCTGCTCGTCCGGGCCGGCTACGTCCGCCGCACGGCGGCCGGTATCTGGTCGTGGCTGCCCCTCGGCAAGCGGGTCCTCGCCAACGTGGAGCGCATCGTCCGCGAGGAGATGGACGCCATCGGCGCCCAGGAGGTGCTGCTCCCCGCGCTGCTGCCGCGTGAGCCGTACGACGCCACGGGCCGCTGGGACGAGTACGGCCAGGAGCTGTTCCGCCTCAAGGACCGCAAGGGCGGCGACTACCTCCTCGGCCCGACCCACGAGGAGATCTTCACCCTGCTGGTGAAAGACCAGGCGTCCTCCTACAAGGACCTGCCGGTCATCCTCTACCAGATCCAGCACAAGTACCGTGACGAGGCCCGCCCGCGGGCCGGCATCCTGCGTGGCCGTGAGTTCCTGATGAAGGACTCCTACTCCTTCGACACCGAGGACGAGGGCCTGGCCCAGTCCTACGCCCTGCACCGCCAGGCCTACCAGCGCGTCTTCGAGCGCCTCGGCCTCGACTACCGCATCTGCGCCGCGACCGCCGGCGCGATGGGCGGCTCCAAGTCGGAGGAGTTCCTCGCCCCGGCCGGCGCCGGCGAGGACACCTTCGCGGACTGCCCGAACTGCGACTTCGCGGCCAACACCGAGGCGATCACGTACGAGCTGAAGCCGGTGGACGCCGACGGCGTGGCCGCGCTCGAGGAGATCCCCACCCCGGACACCCCGACCATCGAGACCCTCGCCGCCCACCTCGGCGTCCCGGCCTCCGCCACCCTGAAGAACCTCCTGGTCAAGGTCGACGGCGAGATCGTCGCCGTCGGCGTCCCCGGCGACCGCGAGGTCGACATGGACAAGGTCGAGGCCCACTTCGCCCCGGCCGTCGTCGAGATGGTCACCGAGGCGGACTTCGCGGGCCGCCCCGACCTGGTGCGCGGCTACGTCGGTCCGCAGGGCCTGGGCGAGAAGGTGAAGTACCTCGCCGACCCGCGCGTGGCTCCCGGCACGGCCTGGATCACCGGCGCCAACAAGGAGGGCACGCACGCCAAGAACGTCGTCGCGGGCCGTGACTTCGAGGTCGACGCGTACGTCGACGTCGTGGTCGTCCAGGACGGCGACCCCTGCCCGAACTGCGGCACCGGCCTCAAGCTGGACCGTGCCATCGAGATCGGCCACATCTTCCAGCTGGGCCGCAAGTACGCGGACGCGCTGAAGCTCGACGTCCTCGGCCAGAACGGCAAGCCGGTCCGCGTCACGATGGGTTCCTACGGCATCGGCGTCTCCCGCGCGGTCGCGGCCCTCGCCGAGCAGACCGCCGACGACAAGGGCCTGTGCTGGCCCGCCGAGGTCGCCCCGGCCGACGTGCACGTGGTCGCCGCGGGCAAGGCGCTGCAGACCGAACTCGCCCTCGACGTCTCCGAGAAGCTGGCCACGGCCGGCCTGCGCGTCCTGTGCGACGACCGGGCGGGCGTCTCGCCGGGCGTGAAGTTCACCGACTCCGAGCTGATCGGCGTCCCGCAGATCCTGGTCGCCGGGCGGCGCGCGGCCGAGGGCGTCGTCGAGCTCAAGGACCGCAGGACCGGTGAGCGCGAGGAGCTGACGGTGGACGAGGCGATCGCCCGCCTGACGGCGTAAACGACCGGGTAGGGCCGTTCCCCGACCGTAGGACGTGACACAGCGTCACTACGGAGGGGAACGGTCTTGCGAACCAGGGAACGTGGGGCCGCGGCAGCGGTCCGAAGAGGGGCGCGGCGCACGGCGGCCGCCACGGCGGCGATCACGCTCGCGGCTTGTGCCGCGGTGTTCGCGCTGATCGGCACGATGCAGGCGGACGCCGACACGACGGCGAGCAACGGCGCGCAGACAAGCAGTTCCACATCCACGGACAGCTCGGCCTCCGATTCCTCGGACAGTTCGGCCTCCGACAGCACGTCGTCGAGCACCACGGACAGCACGGGCACCGACTCCTCCCCGCAGTCCTCGTCCGACAGCCTCACGTCCTCCTCCGGCGGCTCCACCGACTCCACGTCGGGGGCGTCGTGATGAGCACGGCCCCGCGCACGACCGCCGCCGCCGACTGGCGTGCGCTCGGCACGAGCGTCCGGCTCGTCGTCACCGATCCGGTGCTGCTGGACTCCTGCAACCTGCTCCTCGCCCGGCACCTGGCCGAGGTCGACGCGGCCTGCAGCCGCTTCCGTACGGACTCCGCACTCGCCGCCCTCGACGCCGCGAAGGGCCGCCCGGTCCGGGTCAGCCCGCTGCTCGCCGAGGCACTGGCGGTCGCCCTGCGCGCGGCCGAGGCGACGGACGGCGCCGTCGACCCGACGGTCGGCTCGGCGATGGAGGCCATCGGCTACGACCGTGACTTCACCCTGGTCCGCGAGGACGACCGCCCCGTCCGGCTGAGGGTGCGGCGCGCTCCGGGCCGGCGTCAGGTGACGATGGACCGCGAACGCGGCACGGTCACCGTCCCGGCCGGCGTCCGCCTGGACCTGGGCGCCACGGCAAAGGCGTGGGCCGCCGACAAGGCCGCCGCGATGCTCGCGGAAACGGCCGGTTGCGGCGTCCTGGTGAGCCTCGGCGGCGACACGGCCGTCGCGGGCCAACCCCCGGTGGGCGGCTGGCAGATCCGCGTCCAGGACGTCACCGGCCCGGTCGACGAGACGCCCGCGCAAGGGCCGTACGCCACGGTGGGCCTGCACGGCGGAGGCCTCGCGACCTCGGGCACGGCGGCCCGCACCTGGCACCGTGACGGCCACACCCTCCACCACATCGTCGACCCCCGCACCGGCCTGCCCGTCCGCTCGCCCTGGCGCACGGTCTCGGTGGCGGCGCGCAGCTGCGCCGACGCCAACGCGGCCAGTACGGCGGCGGTGGTGAAGGGGGCGAGCGCGGAAGGCTGGCTGGCGCGGCTGGGACTTCCGGCACGGCTGGTCGCGCAGGACGGGACCGTGGTCACGACGCCGGGCTGGCCGACCTCCCTCGCTCCCGCTGCGGAGGCAGTCGCATGACCTCCGAAACCCTCTGGTACGCCAACCGCGCCACCGGCGCCGTCTGCCTGGTCCTCTTCACGGTCGTCGTCCTGCTCGGCATCGCCGTACGGCTGCGCGCCCGGATCCCCGGCCTGCCCAGATTCGGCACGGTCACCCTCCACCGCACCCTCTCCCTCTGCGCCCTCGTCTTCCTGGTGCTCCACATCACCACCGCGATCGTCGACAGCTACGTCGACATCACGGTCGCCGACGTTCTCGTCCCCTTCGTCTCCGAGTACCAGCCCCTGTGGCTCGGCCTGGGCACGGACACCGGCACCGACTGGATGACCTGGCTGACGATCACCTGCGTGGCCGCCGTCCTCACCGCCGGAGGCATCCGCGTCGCCCACTCCGCCCGAGCCGCCCGCCGCACCCCCGCCGCCCTGCTCCGCGCGGCCGAAGGAGCCCGACCGTGACCCTGACCTTCACCGACGTCCCCATGTCCCCACGACTGCTCGCCCCCGACGGCACACCGACCGACTTCCGCACCCACGAGCAGCGGTACGGCTCCCTGTCGTACGGCGATCCCACCGCGCTCCTGCGGACCGTCGCCGAATCGGGCCTCACCGGTCGCGGGGGAGCGGCGTTCCCGATGTACCGCAAGCTGCTGTCGGTGGCCGAGGCGGCCCGGCGCACGGGCCGTACTCCGGTCGTCGTGGCCAACGGCGCGGAGGGCGAGCCGGCGAGCCGCAAGGACAGGACGCTCCTTCGTCTCTCGCCCCATCTCGTCCTGGACGGACTGCAGTTGGCCGCCGCAGCGGTCGGCGCGGAAGAGGCGCACCTGGCGGTGGAGGACGGCGCGTCCTACCTGGAGTCGGCCCTCGGCCAACGCCACGACCCGGTGCCCGTCCGGGTCGTACGGCTCCCGAAGCGGTTCCTGTCGGGCGAGTCATCGGCCCTGGTCCAGTACGTCTCGGGAGGCGCCGCGCTGCCCAGGTACCAGAACCCGCCGGTCCGTGAACGCGGCGTCCACCGGACCCCCACCCTCGTCCAGAACGTCGAGACCCTGGCCCACCTCGCCCTGATCGCCCGCTACGGCCCCGACTGGTTCCGCTCCGCCGGCACCCCGGCCCAGTCCGGCAGCGCCCTCTGCACGGTGCATGTGGCGGGACGCGAACCGCGGGTCGTGGAGGCCCCCTTCGGGATGCCGTTGCACCGGCTGCTGCCCCTGGACGGCATGTCCGCGGTCCTGCTGGGCGGCTACCACGGCACCTGGCTCCCCGCAGTCGAGGCCGCACAACTCACCCTGGACTCAGCCGACTTGGGCGCGGGATTCCTCGCGGCCCTCCCCGCCGACCGCTGCGGCCCGGCGGAAACCGCCCGCGTACTGCGCTACTTGGCCCTGCAGTCGGCCGGCCAGTGCGGCCCCTGCCTCAACGGCCTGCCCCGCATCGCCGCCGCCTTCGCCACCCTGGCCACCCCCGGCCCCCAGGGCGGCACCCGAGCCGACGTGGCCCGCTGGTCCGGCCTGGTCGAGGGCCGCGGCGCCTGCCACCACCCCGACGGCACGGTCCGCCTGGTACGCAGCGCCCTGACCACGTTCGCGGCCGAACTCGACGCCCACGCAAACGGATTCTGCACGGCGACGGACGGCACGCCTTTGCTGCCGGTACCCCAGGAGAGCTGACATGGACCAGCACATAGCCATCGACTGGACGTCCTGCGAGGGCCATGAGCTTTGCGCGGAACTCCTACCGGACCACATCACGCTGGACGAGTGGGGTTACCCGCTGTTCGACGGCACCCCGGTCCCGGCCCACACGGTCAAACGGGCTCGCAGAGCAGCGTCGGACTGTCCCGTCCTAGCCCTCAAACTGACGGCGAGGCGGCCGACTTAAGGGGCACGGGGCTGTATCGATATGCGGCTACCGCCGCGCGGGCGCGACCAGCCCCCACGCACCCGCAGACGGACTGCAAACCCCTAAAGCCACCCGGCAAACTCCAGCAACAGCTCCGCATCCTTGGGTCGTCCCACCCTCAGCGCACGCACTCCGGACTCCACCGCCCGAAACAGCGTCCACCCCCGAAGCCGCTCCTGATCCACATCCAGCGACTCGGCCAACCGCTTCACCCGCCGCCGTGTAGTCGCCGCCCCCGACGGTGAGGCGATCAGATCCTCCACCCGATCCCGCACCAACCGCGCCAGATCGAACGCACACTCACCGACCACCGGATCCGGCCCCACCGCCAACCACGGCATCCGCTCCCCGGCCAGCACCTTGCTCTGCCGAAACGTCCCGTGCAGCAACCGCCGCTCGGGCGGCGCGGCCAGCAACTCCTCCCGCGCGGCGAGCGCGGCGTCCACAAGCGCCGCAACCCCGGCGTCGCCCGACACGGTCGCCCGCATCGCCTCGGCCTGCCGACCCGTCCGCTCGGCAACGGTCTCGAAACGGTGCTCGCCGGGCGGCTCGACCCACAGCCGCCGCAACGTCCCCGCCGCCTCCAGCAACGCCTTCGCCTCGGGCAACGACCGCACCGACACATCCGGGTGAAGCCGCTCCAGCAACAGCACACCCTCGACAGGGGGCTCGTCGAGCAACTGTACGGCGCCCGCCCCACCCCAGTGCGCCAGCGCCGCCCGCTCGCTCTCCGGGCGGGCCCGGGGCGGGGCCAGCTTCAGCACGGCCGGGGTCCCGTCGGCGCGCCGCACCAGCACCACCAGACTGCTGCGCCCACCCGGCATCTGCACCCGCTCAACGGTCAACTCGCGTAGCGCGACGGCCTGGCGGGCCGCCTCCGGCAGCTTCTGCAACCAGTCGTCACCGTCCGGTGCCGTCTCACCGAGCGCCCTGACCAGACGCTGCGGCGGTTCGAAAGCCATGCGCGAGTCGTTCCCTTCCCGTACTGCCCGTACGTGCTCTGCGGCCCGCGTCACGCGCTGGGCGCCGCCGATGCCGAGGTGGTGCCCGACCGCTCGGCGAGCCCAGGGAAGGCTACGCTCTCGCCCCGCCAGCGCACCGCCCGCACCGCCGCCTCCCGCAACGCCTCGGCCGCCGTGCCCCGCAACTCACCCCCGGCTGCCCGCACCAGGTCCGAGTACACCCCGGCCACCCGGTCCTCCAACTCGGCGGCGAGCCGGACGGCCGCGGCCGAGTCCGGCACCGGGAACGGCAGCGCGTACGCGGCGCTCGCGGCCACCGGTTCGGCGCCCAGGTCGCGCACCTCGCGCGCCAGCGCGTCCCGCCGCGCCCGGTGCGCGTCGTAGGCCGCGCGTGCTTCCGAGCGCTGCCCCTCCTGAATACGGCCGCCGACGACCCCGTACCCGTACACGGCCGCGTGCTCGGCGGCGAGCGCCGCCTGGAGAGCCTTCACCTGCTGCTTCTTGCCCGTCTCGCTCACTTGGCCCCCTCCGTCAGCAGATACGCGTGCGCCGCCCCGGCCGCCGCCACGGAGGCCAGCAGCCGTGCCAGCTCGCCCGGCACTTCGAGGAGCGCCTTCGCCCGCCGGTCCGCCAGCTCACGCTCGGCCGCGGCGAGTTCGGCGAGGGCGTCCTTCTCGTTCGCCGGCACGGCGGCCGACGGGGAAGCCGACGGCGACGCCTTCCCGGCCTGCGGCGCCCCGGACGTCGTGGAAGAGCCCGCCGACGGCCCGGAGGTTCCGGCGGACCCGGAAGCTCCGCCGCCGAACGCCTCCGCATGCCGTACGGCCTCCGCCCGCAACGGCCCCACCAGCCCCGCCAGCACCGGATGGGCGGCGAGCAGCGCGTCGTACCGTTCGACCAGTCCCTCGCTCTCCCGGGCCGCACGCGCGCGTGCCCGCTCGGTGAGCGACGGGCTGCCGCTCGTGGCGCCGTTCGAGTCCTCGGGTCCGGAGGAGCAGCCCACCAGCAGGGCGGCCCCGGCGGCCGAGACGAGCAGGGTCCTTCTGCGCGGCCCCGAGGGGGAGCGCGGCGGCGAGGGGTACGGCACGGCAGACGTCCTCGGGGAACTCGTACGAAAGCAGTTACGGAAGCAGTTGCGGAAGCAGTTGCGCAATCAACGGGCCTCAGGCCCGTGATCACGGTACCCGCGCAAACGGACGGCACCACTCATCGGCGCCGTTCGCGTGCAGGTGGACGGCAACACACCCTGCGACCCGATACCCTTTGACCAGACACGCGACCCATCCCACAACAGCACACGCGGCCGAGGAGTCACCCGGATGAGCACCACCCAGAGCGAGAGGCTGCGAGAACTTCTGGAACCGCTCGTCAGCTCCCAGGGTCTGGATCTCGAAGAGATCGCCGTGGACTCCGTCGGACGCAAGCGCGTGCTGCGCGTCGTCGTCGACTCCGACACCGGGGCGGACCTGGACAAGGTCGCCGATGTGAGCCGTGTGCTCTCGGCGAAGCTCGACGAGACGGACGCGATGGGCGAGGGCGAGTACACCCTCGAGGTCGGCACCCCGGGCGCGGAACGCCTCCTCAAGGAGCACCGGCACTACGTGCGCGCCGTCGACCGGCTGGTGAAGTTCCAGCTGGCCGAGGGCGGCGAGCTGGTGGCCCGAATCATGAAGGTCGACGACGAAGGCCTCGACCTCGAAGTGCCCGGAGTGAAGGGCCGCAAGGCCACCAGCCGCAGACTCGGCTTCCCGGAGATCGACAAGGCGCGCGTGCAGGTCGAGTTCAGCCGCAAGGACAAGAAGGAAGAGGAGGCGTAGCCGTGGACATCGACATGAGTGCCCTGCGGGGCTTGGTACGGGAGAAGGAGATCTCCTTTCCCCTCCTGGTCGAGGCGATCGAGTCGGCCCTCCTCATCGCCTACCACCGCACCGAGGGAAGCCGCCGCCACGCGCGCGTGGAGCTGAACCGGGAGACCGGCCATGTGACCGTGTGGGCGAAGGAGGACCCCGAGGACCTCGAGGAGGGCCAGGAGGCCCGCGAGTTCGACGACACCCCGTCCGGCTTCGGCCGTATCGCCGCCACCACCGCCAAGCAGGTCATCCTGCAGCGGCTGCGCGACGCCGAGGACGACGCGACGCTCGGCGAGTACGCCGGCCGCGAGGGCGACATCGTCACCGGCGTGGTCCAGCAGGGCCGCGACCCGAAGAACGTGCTCGTGGACATCGGCAAGCTGGAGGCCATCCTGCCGGTGCAGGAGCAGGTCCCGGGCGAGACGTATCCGCACGGCATGCGGCTTAGGTCGTACGTCGTCCGGGTGGCGAAGGGCGTGCGCGGGCCGTCCGTGACCCTGTCCCGCACCCACCCGAACCTGGTGAAGAAGCTCTTCGCCCTGGAGGTGCCGGAGATCGCCGACGGTTCGGTGGAGATCGCGGCCATCGCCCGCGAGGCCGGTCACCGCACCAAGATCGCCGTACGGTCCACCCGCTCCGGCCTGAATGCCAAGGGCGCCTGCATCGGCCCCATGGGCGGCCGGGTGCGCAATGTCATGGGCGAGCTGAACGGCGAGAAGATCGACATCGTCGACTGGTCGGACGACCCGGCCGAGATGGTGGCGAACGCGCTGTCGCCCGCCCGGGTCTCCAAGGTGGAGGTCGTGGACATGGCGGCCCGCTCGGCGCGCGTGACCGTGCCCGACTACCAGCTGTCACTGGCGATCGGCAAGGAAGGGCAGAACGCCCGGCTTGCCGCCCGGCTCACCGGCTGGCGGATCGACATCCGCCCGGACACCGAGCAGGCCGGGGAATAGATCCAAGCCGCCGGTCGCTTAGATCACGTCAGGTTATCGCCCGGCAACTGTTCGAATCCTGCCCCAAAGGGGTGAGGTCGGTACGGGGAGGTAGACTTAGCTGTGTCTGGCCGGACACGCGTCCGCGCATGCCCTGAACGCACCTGTGTGGGGTGCCGGGAGCGAGCGGCCAAGGCTGATCTGCTGCGCATCGTGGCGATCAAGGACGAATGCGTCCCTGATCCAAGCGGTACGCTGCCCGGCCGGGGTGCGTACGTACACCCCGCACTGGTCTGTCTCGACCAGGCGGTGCGCCGCCGGGCGTTCACGCGGGCGTTGCGCGCCCCGGGAGCGCTCGACATAAAGGCGTTGCGCCGGTACGTCGAGCAGACAACAGTTGCTGAGCAGGCAACACCGTAAGAAGCGTCGTGCGGAACCGCCGTGCGGCCCAGGTACCCCGCGAGTTGGAAGTAGGTCGAGATTGCGATGAGCACTCGATGAGCACGCGATGAGTACGCCCATGAAGTAGCGACGGTCCGGACGCAACCCGGACCTAAAAGGAGCGAAGTGGCTAAGGTCCGGGTATACGAACTCGCCAAGGAGTTCGGTGTGGAGAGCAAGGTCGTCATGGCCAAGCTCCAGGAACTCGGTGAATTCGTCCGTTCGGCGTCTTCGACCATCGAAGCGCCCGTTGTCCGCAAACTGACGGACGCCCTCCAGCAGGGCAACGGTGGCGGCAAGCCCGCCCCCGCCCGCAAGGCTGCCCCGGCGAAGCCGGCAGCCCCCTCCCCGGCGCAGGCTGCCCGTCCGGCGCCGCCGCGTCCGCCGGCCCCCAAGCCGGCAGCCGCCGAGAAGCCCGCGGCCCCGGCCGCCCCGGCCTCTTCCGGCCCCCGTCCCACTCCGGGCCCGAAGCCCGCGCCGCGGCCCGCCCCGGCGTCCCCGGCTCCGACCACGCCCGAGTTCACGGCACCCCCGGCGGCTCCCGCCGCGCCCGCCGCCTCCCAGGGCTCCGGTCCGCGTCCGGGCGCCCCGCGTCCGGCCGGCCAGGCGCCGCGTCCCGGCGCGCCGCGTCCGGGTGGTCCCGGGCAGGGCGGCCAGGGCCGTGGTGACCGCGGTGACCGTCCCGGCGCTCCGCGTCAGGGTGGCGCCCCGCGTCCCGGTGCCCGTCCGGCCGGTCCCCGTCCGGGCAACAACCCGTTCACCTCTGGTGGCTCCACCGGCATGGCGCGCCCGCAGGCGCCCCGTCCGGGCGGTGCCCCGCGTCCGGGCGGCCCCGGTGGCCCCGGCGCTCCCGGCGGCGCTCCGCGTCCGCAGGGCCAGGGCGGTCCCCGTCCCCAGGGCGCGGCCGGCGGTCCCCGTCCGCAGGCTCCGGGCGGCGCGCGTCCCACTCCGGGCGGCATGCCCCGTCCGCAGGGCGGCGGCCCGCGTCCCGGCGGCGGCCCCGGTGGTCCGCGTCCGAACCCCGGCATGATGCCGCAGCGTCCTGCTGCCGGCCCGCGTCCCGGCGGCGGTGGCCCCGGTGGCCGTGGTCCCGGTGGCGGCGGTCGTCCCGGTGGCGGCGGTCGCCCGGGTGGCGGCGGCGGCTTCGCCGGTCGTCCCGGTGGTGGCGGTGGCGGCTTCGCCGGCCGTCCCGGCGGTCCCGGTGGCGGCGGTGGCGGTGGCGGTTTCGCCGGCCGTCCGGGTGGTCCCGGCGGTGGCGGCGGTGGCCGTCCCGGCTTCGGTGGTCGTCCCGGCGGTCCCGGTGGCCGTGGTGGCACGCAGGGTGCCTTCGGTCGTCCCGGCGGTCCCGCGCGTCGTGGTCGCAAGTCGAAGCGGCAGAGGCGCCAGGAGTACGAGGCCATGCAGGCCCCGTCGGTCGGCGGCGTGATGCTGCCTCGCGGCAACGGCGAGTCCATTCGCCTGTCGCGCGGTGCGTCGCTCACCGACTTCGCGGAGAAGATCAACGCCAACCCGGCGTCGCTCGTCGCGGTCATGATGAACCTCGGCGAGATGGTCACGGCCACGCAGTCCGTCTCCGACGAGACGCTGCAGCTCCTCGCCGGCGAGATGAACTACGAGGTTCAGATCGTCAGCCCCGAGGAGGAGGACCGCGAGCTGCTCGAGTCCTTCGACATCGAGTTCGGCGAGGACGAGGGCGACGAGGAAGACCTGGTGGTCCGTCCGCCGGTCGTCACCGTCATGGGTCACGTCGACCACGGTAAGACCCGACTCCTCGACGCCATCCGCAAGACGAACGTCATCGCGGGCGAGGCCGGCGGCATCACCCAGCACATCGGTGCCTACCAGGTCTCGACCCAGGTCAACGACGAGGACCGCGCGATCACCTTCATCGACACCCCGGGTCACGAGGCGTTCACCGCCATGCGTGCCCGTGGTGCCCGGTCGACGGACATCGCGATCCTGGTCGTCGCGGCCAACGACGGCGTCATGCCGCAGACGGTCGAGGCGCTCAACCACGCCAAGGCGGCCGACGTCCCGATCGTCGTCGCGGTCAACAAGATCGACGTCGAGGGCGCCGACCCGACCAAGGTGCGCGGTCAGCTGACCGAGTACGGCCTGGTGGCCGAGGAGTACGGCGGCGACACGATGTTCGTCGACATCTCCGCCAAGCAGGGTCTGCACATCGACTCGCTGCTGGAGGCCGTGATCCTCACGGCCGACGCCTCGCTCGACCTGCGGGCCAACCCGAACCAGGACGCGCAGGGTATTTCCATCGAGTCCCGGCTCGACCGCGGCCGCGGTGCCGTGGCGACGGTCCTCGTCCAGCGAGGCACCCTGCGGGTCGGCGACACGATGGTCGTGGGCGACGCCTACGGTCGCGTGCGCGCCATGCTCGACGACAACGGCAACAACGTCGCCGAGGCGGGCCCGTCGACGCCGGTCCAGGTCCTGGGTCTGACCAACGTCCCGGGTGCGGGCGACAACTTCCTGGTGGTGGACGAGGACCGTACGGCCCGTCAGATCGCCGAGAAGCGTGCCGCCCGTGAGCGCAACGCCGCGTTCGCCAAGCGCACGCGCCGCGTCTCGCTCGAGGACCTGGACAAGGTGCTCAAGGCCGGCGAGGTCCAGCAGCTCAACCTCATCATCAAGGGTGACGCTTCTGGTTCCGTCGAGGCCCTCGAGTCCTCGCTGCTCCAGCTGGACGTCGGCGAAGAGGTCGACATCCGCGTCCTGCACCGCGGCGTCGGTGCGGTCACGGAGTCCGACATCGACCTGGCGATGGGCTCCGACGCCATCGTGATCGGCTTCAACGTGCGCGCCGCCGGGCGTGCGCAGCAGATGGCCGAGCGCGAGGGCGTGGACGTCCGGTACTACTCGGTCATCTACCAGGCGATCGAGGAGATCGAGGCGGCCCTCAAGGGCATGCTCAAGCCGGAGTACGAAGAGGTCGAGCTCGGTACGGCGGAGATCCGCGAGGTCTTCAAGTCGTCCAAGCTGGGCAACATCGCGGGTGTTCTCATCCGCTCCGGCGAGGTCAAGCGCAACACCAAGGCGCGCCTCGTCCGCGATGGCAAGGTCATCGCGGAGAACCTCAACATCGAGGGTCTGCGTCGCTTCAAGGACGACGTCACCGAGATCCGCGAAGGGTTCGAGGGCGGTATCAACCTCGGCAACTTCAACGACATCAAGGTCGACGACGTCATCGCGACGTACGAGATGCGCGAGAAGCCGCGGGCGTAAAGCCGACGGTCTGTGCTGGCCGGCGGGACTTCGGTCCCGTCGGCCAGCGCGCCGTTTGCCCACTGGTTCGCGTGAGCCCGTGGCCAGGTCTACGGAGCGTAATATCCGTCGATCGTCCCGGCCCCTTCGTTGTACGGTTCTGATGTCCCCGCCCCACACGGACGGCGGGGCCATCGATCCCGTACCGGCGGGTGAACCGGATACACACATGTACGTGGGGACGCTGTCCTTCGACCTCCTCCTCGGCGACGTACGGTCGCTGAAGGAGAAGCGATCCGTCGTCCGCCCGATCGTCGCCGAGCTTCAGCGCAAGTACGCGGTGAGCGCGGCCGAGGTGGATCACATGGACCTCTATCGGCGGGCCGGGATCGGCATCGCCATGGTGTCCGGCGAGGCCGGTCACCTCACCGACGTACTGGACCGGTGCGAACGGCTGGTCGCCGGCCGTCCCGAAGTGGAACTGCTGTCGGTACGGCGGCGCTTCCACGGCGATCACGACGACTGACGACCAACAGCCAAGAACGAAGAAGAAGAAAGAACGGGAGACGGACCAGTGGCCGACAACGCGCGGGCGAAAAGGCTGGCGGACCTCATCCGAGAGGTGGTGGCCCAGAAGCTGCAGCGCGGGATCAAGGACCCGCGGCTCGGCTCGCACGTCACCATCACGGACACCCGGGTCACGGGTGACCTGCGGGAGGCGACCGTCTTCTACACGGTGTACGGGGACGACGAGGAGCGGGCAGCCGCGGCCGCCGGACTGGAGAGCGCCAAGGGCGTGCTCAGGTCGGCCGTCGGGGCGGCCGCGGGCGTGAAGTTCACACCGACCCTCGCCTTCGTCGCCGATGCCCTGCCGGACACGGCACGCACCATCGACGACCTCCTCGACAAGGCGCGCCAGTCCGACGAGAAGGTGCGCGAGGCGTCCGCGGGCGCGAAGTACGCCGGTGAGGCGGACCCGTACCGCAAGCCGGGCTCCGAGGACGAGACGG
The DNA here is from genome assembly GCF_039537145.1 of Streptomyces shaanxiensis. NCBI lineage: Bacteria > Bacillati > Actinomycetota > Actinomycetes > Kitasatosporales > Streptomycetaceae > Streptomyces > Streptomyces shaanxiensis. The sequence goes on along the minus strand of NZ_BAAAZY010000019.1, from coordinate 76,658 downwards.
ACGGCGACACCGCGGAATGACGCAGAAGCACACCACGCCCGACGGCCTTGTCATCGTCGACAAGCCGTCGGGCTTCACTTCGCACGACGTGGTCGCCAAGATGCGCGGCATCGCGCGCACCCGCCGCGTCGGGCACGCCGGCACCCTCGACCCGATGGCGACGGGTGTCCTCGTCCTCGGCGTCGAGAAGGCGACCAAGCTCCTCGGTCATCTGGCCCTGACCGAGAAGGAGTACCTGGGCACGATCCGCCTGGGCCAGACCACCGTCACCGATGACGCCGAGGGCGAGATCACGGGGTCCACCGAGGCCTCGAAGGTCACCCGCGACGCCATAGACGCCGGTGTCGCCAAGCTGACCGGCGACATCATGCAGGTGCCGTCCAAGGTCAGCGCCATCAAGATCGACGGCGTGCGCTCCTACAAGCGGGCGAGGGAAGGCGAGGAGTTCGAGATTCCGGCTCGGCCGGTCACCGTCTCCTCCTTCGCGGTGTACGACGTCCGGGACGCCGTGGCCGACGACGGCACCGCGGTCCTGGACCTGGTCGTGTCGGTGGTCTGCTCCTCCGGTACCTACATCCGGGCCCTGGCCCGTGACCTCGGCGCCGACCTCGGCGTCGGCGGCCACCTCACCGCGCTGCGCCGCACCCGCGTCGGCCCGTACAAGCTGGACTCCGCGAAGACGCTGGACCAGCTTCAGCAGGAGCTGAGCGTGCTGCCGATCGCCGAGGCCGCCACGGCCGCGTTCCCACGCTGGAACGTGGACACCAAGCGCGCCCGGTTGCTCCTCAACGGGGTCCGCCTCGACATGCCCGACGAGTACGCCGGTGCCGGTCCCGTCGGCGTCTTCGACCCCGAGGGCCGCTTCCTCGCGCTCGTGGAGCAGCACAAGGGCAAGGCGAAGAGCCTGGCCGTGTTCGGCTGAGACGCCGGGCCCCGGGTGCCTCTTCAAGGTGCCTGCCCGTGGAGCGGCGGTCACGGGGTCGTCCTCTGCCCGCCGCTCCACGGTCCCCCCTCGGTTCCCCCACCCCTAGGGTGTATCCAGCGACCCCCGTCTGTTCACCCGTCCGTGCAGGCGCTCGGAGTGAACCGAGGGAGCGGAAGGGGGCGCGTTCGCCGAGCGATCTGTCCCGCTGATCACATCGCACCTACCGTCGAAAACGCAGGGCGCGAGCGTATGGGCGTGTGGCGGTACGGCGGGGAGGTTCGACGATGGCGGGACGGGGCCCGCGGGCGGACGGCGACCGCCGGATGCCGGGAGTGGCCGGAGCGGCCGGGGACGCCGGGGCGGCCGGAGCGGTAGGGGATACGCCGAAGGACATCGGGCGGTCCGAGAAGGACGCCTGTGTACGGCACTCACGCCGTTCCCAGTCCCACGACGACGACCGGGCTCGTCACGCGCGCGGGCGCCGGCACGGTGGCGGGGAGGAGCGGCAGAGTGGCGGTCGCGACTGCCCTGACCGTGACTGTCCTGGCCACGCGGAGGAGTCCCGCGGCGAGCGCCCGGAATGGGAGGGCGGGGACGCCCGGGCCCGCACTCGCGACGGCTCCCAGGCCCGTGTTCACGACGGCGCCCATGTCTCCACCCGTGACGACGCCCTGGTCCGCATCCACGACCTGGCCGGGCGGCCCCGTGGTCTCGGCTTCGTGGCCGACCATCACGGCACGGTCGTCACCAGCCACGAGGCCGTCGACGGCCTGCCCCGGCTGGTGCTGCACGCCGCCGGGAGCGACCGGAGCTGTGTGGTGGCCGCGACCGCGGTGACGCCGCTGCCCGCGCTGGACCTGGCCCTCGTACGCACGGAGGGCCTGGGCGTGGACCCGTTGCCGGTGACCGCGCGGGAGCGGATCGAGACCGGGGCGTACGTACGGATCGCGGCCGGCGGGTGGCGGGAGGCGCGGGTGCTGGGCACGGCGTCGGTGACGTACACGGCGACGGACCGCTTCCATCTCCTCGACGGTGCCATGGAGCTGGCCATCGGTACGGCCGGCCGGGACGCGTTGCGCCTGGGCGGAGGGGCGGCCGGGGGACCCGTGCTCGACGCCGGGACCGGCGCGGTGGTGGGCGTCCTCGGCACGGCCCTGCAGTCCGGTGGGCGCGATGCCGGGTTCGCGGTGCCGCTGCTCCCGTCGGCCGGCGGGCCGCTGGCCGACCTGCTCGCCGAGAACGCGGCGACGGTGCCGGCGTACGGCGCCGACCTGAACCTGGCGGGCGTGCTGGAACTGACGGCCACGTCGGTCGGACAGGACGGTCCGCCGGGGACGCTGGCGGGCTGTGTGGGCCGGGTCGAAGCCGGGGGAGTGGCGGCGGTCGGGGCGGTGGCCCCGGTCGAACGAGCCGCTGTGGCAAGGGAGTTCGACGCCTTCACCGAGAGCGGGGCGGCGGTACTGGGCCTGGTCGGGCCACCGGGCAGCGGTCGTACGACGGAACTCGCCGCCCTGGCCGCCCGCCGCCACCGCGGACCCGCACCGGCTCCCACGCTGTGGCTGCGCGGCGCCGACCTGAAGGACGACGACGACTCCGTGGCCGACGCCGCCCGCCGGGCGCTGACCCGGGCGGCCCGCATCGTGGCGGCGTCGACCTCGTCCGACCCCACCGCCCTGAGCGACACCACCCCCGAACACATGGCCCACCACTCCCGCACCGCCGGCCGCCCCCTCCTGCTCCTCCTCGACGGCCCCGAGGAGATGCCCCCGCTCCTGGCCCACCGCCTCACGGACTGGACGAAGGGCACGGCGGGGTGGCTGCGGGAGACGGGGGCGCGGCTGGTGGTGGCGTGCCGGGCGGAGTACTGGGAGGGGGCGGGGGAGGGCTTCCCGGAGGGGCTGCTGTACGGCAATCCGGCCCGTCCGGGGGTCCCCCCGCTGGGGGAGTTCGAGGACGAGGCCGTTGAGGCCGATGGGGGTCCAGGGGGCGGAGCCCCTGGGGACGTGACGGGCAGGGGCGGCGAGGGCGAGAAGGGCTCCCGGCGCTTCCCGCCCTGCGTACCGCTCGGCGACCTCACCCCCTCCGAGGCCCACCAGGCCCGCGTCCGCTACGGCATCCCGGAAGCCGCCCTGGCCGCCCCCGACGCCCGCCACCCCCTCACCCTCCGCCTCCTCGCCGAGGTCCGCGCAGCCCTCCCCGACACCCCCCACCCCCGACTCGACCGCGACGACGTCCTCTCCGCCCACCTCGACCTCATGTGTCTCCGCGTCGCCGTCCGCCTCGCCGCCGAGAACGGCCTGCGCGGCACCGCCGTACGCCGCCTCGCCGCCAAGGTCTCCGGCCAGGTCCACGAGGCCGCCCGGCGCAGCCTCGGCCCGGGTCAGGGAGAGCTGGACCGTACGTCCTTCGAGGCCGTGTTCCCGTGGGGTCCCGCGCCCGCGAGGCTCGGCGGCGGTACCGGCTGGGCGTCCGCCGTCCTCACCGAGGGCCTCCTCGTCCCCGCCGGCAACGGCTACCGCTTCGCCCATGAGGAACTCGCCGACTGGCTCCAGGGCATGCACCTCGACCTGGACGAGGCCCTCCAGGCCCTGGTCCACCGGCGGCGCACCCATCCCGACGCCGATCACCCCCTCCCCGTACCGCACCACCGCATCGGCCCCGTCGTGCAGGCCCTGCTCCTCCTGGCCCGCCAGCACGGCACCGACCGACTCGCCTGCCGAATGGAGGAGTTGACGCACGCCGTCGACGCCGACCCGCACTCCTGGTGGGCCGCCCGTCTCCTCGCCGAGACCCTGCTGCGGGTCCCGGACGCGACGCCGTATCTGCACGTACTGCGCCTGCTCGCCGACCGCATCGTGGCCCGGCGGCACCGGGGACACCCCGCGCCCCGGGACTTCCACCCCACCTTCTGGACCGCCCTCCGCCTCCCGGACAGCGACCGCTTCGACCTCCTCCGCGACCTCGTCCGCGCCGACGGGCCCCCGCACGAAACGGACACCGACCCGGGCGACGACCGCCCGCGCACCACAGTCGGCCGCGCACCGGAGCCGACCACCTTCATCCATCCCCCCTTCTCGCCCTCCTCCGGCACGCCCCGCTACCTCGACGCCACAGCCCACCTCCTCGCCGCCGCCCCCAGCGCCGTACAACCCCACCTCACCCGCTGGTTCGACGACGACCGTCCACTCCCCGCCACCCCCCACGCGACCGTCGCCCGCGCGGCCCAGGCCCTGCTCTACGCCCACCGCAACCGCGCCCTGGACGACCTGACCGAGACGCTCGTCGACAGCGCGCACCGCAGGGCCGACGAACTCCTCGCGGTGCTGGCCGAGGAGGAACCGTCCGTCATCTGCCGGGCAGTCGACCGGTGGGCGCACGACGAGCGTCCGGCGCGGCGCGTCGCGGCCGTGGCGTACGGACTGCGCGCGGCGCCCCACGTCCACACCGAGGCCGACCGCGAACTCCTCCGCTACGCCGCCCTCGCCCTGCTCGCCCGCCCGGGCGACTGCACACTGCACGGCGGTGCGCTCGCTCTCCTCGTCCGGGACCCGCACACCCGTGCCCGCCATCTCCCACAGGCGCTGGCGCTCTTCGCGGAGGCCGACCCGCACTTCCCGCCCAGCGCCCTGGTCGCCGCCCTGACCACCCACCCCGAACCGGTCCTGGACGCCTTCCGCGAACGCCTGAAGCACCCGGACCCCGGGCACGCACTGCGCACCCTCGCCGACGTCACCACGCCCGGCCTGGCCCTGCGCGCGGCCGCCCTGGTACGGGAGGCGGTCCAGCGGCAGCCCGGGATCGCCGCCGACGTGGCCGCGTACGTCGACCGGCGCCTCGACCAGGGCGCCACCGCCCGAGCCGTACTCTTCCCGCTGGTCACCGGCCTGCTGGACGGCGGTACGGAACAGGTGCGGGCCGCGCTGGCCGCCGTACTCGCCACGTCCGGCACCCCGGAGTCCCGCCCGCTGCGCCGCGAGTTCCGCGAGTTCCTCCTGGACCATGAACGCGCCCCCGCCGTCCTGGACGCCTTCCTGCACGCCACCGTCCAGCGGGGCGGCGACCGGGTCGACGACGACCTCCGCGGGCTGGTCCATCACACCGGCCTGCTCCTCGTCCGCACCCCGGACGGCGCGGCCCGTTTCGACCGGGGCCTGGTCGACCTGGGCCGCCGCGTCCCGGGGTTCGCCGCACGGGTCGCCGGCTGGCTCACCGACGCCCCGCAGGAGTGGGCGGCGGTGGTCGGGCCGAGCTCACGCCGGATGATCGAGAACCTGGCCGGCGCACGAGTCCCGGCCTGACCGGCGCGTCCGTAGGTGTACCCGGTCACAGCCCGATGCCGATGCGGGCCCCGGGCGCCCGGCATGGCACCCTTAGACCTGCGTAAGAGCGTCTGAGGCACAGACGGACACGGGTTCGACGAGTTTGCGACAAGGAGCAGGCACAGTGCAGCGCTGGCGTGGCTTGGAGGACATCCCCGAGGACTGGGGGCGCAGCGTCGTCACCATCGGCTCCTACGACGGGGTGCACCGCGGACACCAGCTGATCATCCGGCACGCCGTGGACCGCGCCCGTGAGCTGGGCGTTCCCGCCGTCGTCGTCACCTTCGACCCGCACCCCAGCGAGGTCGTCCGCCCCGGCAGCCACCCGCCCCTGCTCGCCCCGCACCATCGCCGCGCCGACCTCATGGCCGAACTGGGCGTGGACGCGGTGCTGATCCTGCCGTTCACGACCGAGTTCTCGAAGCTGTCGCCGGCCGACTTCGTGGTCAAGGTCCTGGTCGACAAGCTGCACGCCAAGGCGGTCGTCGAGGGCCCCAACTTCCGCTTCGGACACCGCGCCGCGGGCAACGTCGAGTTCCTCGCCGAGCAGGGCAAGGTCTACGACTTCGAGGTCGAGGTCGTCGACCTGTACGTGACCGGTGAGGCGGGCGGCGGCGAGCCCTTCTCCTCGACCCTGACCCGGCGCCTGGTGGGCGAGGGCGACGTCGAGGGCGCGGCCGAGATCCTGGGCCGCCCGCACCGCGTGGAGGGCGTCGTCGTACGAGGAGCTCAGCGGGGCCGCGAACTCGGTTTCCCGACCGCCAACGTCGAGACCCTGCCGCACACCGCCATCCCCGCCGACGGCGTCTACGCCGGCTGGCTGCACGCCCAGGGCGAGGCGATGCCGGCCGCGATCTCCGTCGGCACGAACCCGCAGTTCGACGGTACGGAGCGGACGGTGGAGGCGTACGCGATCGACCGCGTGGGGCTGGACCTGTACGGGCTGCACGTCGCCGTCGACTTCCTCGCCTTCGTCCGCGGCCAGGCGAAGTTCGAGTCGCTGGAGGCCCTGCTGGAGCAGATGGCCGAGGACGTCAAGCGCTGCCGGGAGCTGATCGCGGCGGCCGACGGCCGTACCTGACGCCGACTGTCGTACCTGAACGCCGGAGGGCCGGCACCGTGACGGTGCCGGCCCTCTCGCCGTTTCGGACGATCCGCTACTGCTGGGGCGGCATCTGTCCCGGAGGGAACCCCGGATGCGGCTGCCCTCCGCCGGTCTGGTCGTACGGCTGCTGGGTGAACCCGGGCTGTTGAGGCGGGCCGGACTGCCAGGGCTGGCCGGGCTGGACGCCGGGAGGGCCCTGGAACTGCTGTCCGCCGGGGGCCTGGTGCCCGGGCATCGGGGGCGCCATGGTCGGCGGCGGATTGTTTCCGTCCCCCGTCCACAGACCCTGTTCCTGCTGAGCCCGTACGAAGTCCTCGGCCACCATCGTGGCCAGGTCGAAGTACGCCTCCCGTACCTTCGGCCGCATCATGTCGAGGTCGACCTCGGCACCGGCCGCCAGGTGCTCGTCGAACGGCACGACGATCACACCCCGGCAGCGCTGCTCGAAGTGGTTGACGATGTCCTCGACCTTGATCATCTTGCCGGTTTCGCGGACCCCGGAGATCACCGTGATGGACCGCGAGACCAGGGCCGCGTACCCGTGCGCCGACAGCCAGTCGAGCGTCGTACTGGCGCTGCTCGCACCGTCCACGGACGGCGTCGAGATGATGATGAGCTGGTCGGCGAGGTCGAGCACACCGCGCATGGCGCTGTAGAGGAGACCGGTACCCGAGTCGGTGAGGATGATCGGGTACTGCCTGCCCAGTATGTCGATCGCGCGCCGGTAGTCCTCGTCGTTGAACGTCGTCGAGACGGCCGGGTCCACGTCGTTGGCGATGATCTCGAGGCCGGACGGCGCCTGCGACGTGAAGCGGCGGATGTCCATGTACGAGTTGAGGTACGGGATCGCCTGGACGAGGTCACGGATGGTCGCGCCGGTCTCCCGGCGCACCCGGCGGCCGAGCGTGCCGGCGTCCGGGTTGGCGTCGATGGCGAGGATCTTGTCCTGCCGCTCGGTGGCGAGCGTGGAGCCGAGGGCGGTGGTCGTGGTCGTCTTGCCCACGCCGCCCTTGAGGCTGATCACCGCGATCCGGTAGCAGGAGAGCACCGGCGTACGGATGAGGTCGAGCTTGCGCTGCCTCTCCTGCTCCTCCTTCTTCCCGCCGAGCTTGAACTTCGACCCGCCGGGAGCGGGACGGCTGCTCTTGGCCTTCTGCTTGCGGCTGTTGACCAGCCGGTCCGAGGTCAGCTCGACGGCCGCGTTGTAGCCGAGCGGCGCGCCCGGGCCGACCTGGCTGCGCTGGTCGTGCTGCACGCTCTGCGGCCAGGCGGCACCGGTGCGGGGGTCCACTCCGGGCTGGCCGGGAGCCTGCGCGTAGGGCTGCTGGGCCTGCGGCGGCTGTCCCGGCTGACCCTGCCCCTGCGGCTGGGCCGGTGCCTGGGGGGCGGGAGCCGGGTGACCCTGCTGCGCCTGCGGGTGCTGCTGGGGGTGTGCGGGGGCAGGCTGCTGGGGGTAGCCGTAGGCGCCCTGCGGCGGCTGCGGTGCGGGCTGTTGCGGGTAGCCGTACGCGCCCTGCGGGTTCTGCGGTGCGGGCTGCTGGGGGTAGCCGTACGCGCCCTGGGGCGGCTGAGGTGCCGCTTGCTGCGGGTAGCCGTAGGCGCCCTGCGGCGGCTGGGGAGCGGGCTGTTGCGGGTAGCCGTACGCGCCCTGCGGGTTCTGCCCGGCGGCGTGTTGCGGGAAGCCGTCGCCCTGCGGGGCCGCGTTGGCAGCCGGGGCCTGGGCCGGGGGCTGCTGCGCGGCGGCCGGCCAGCCGGGCGGCGTGGCCTGCGGTGCCGGGGGCTGAGCCGGGGCTGCCGGCGGCTGGGCGGACGCGGGCGGGGCGGCGGGGTGCTGCTGCCCGGGCGCCGCCGACCACTCCGGCGCGGAGGCCGGTGCCGCGCCGCCCGTGGCCGCCGACGGGAACTCGGGCGGCAGCGGGGGAACGGTCCCTTGCGGAGCCGGCGGCGGAGTCCAGCCGGCCGACGCGTCCTGCTGAGGAGCAGCCTGAGGGGCCGCGTCCTGCTGGGGAGGAGCCGGGGCCTGAGGAGCGGTCGGAGGAGCCGGGGCCTGAGGAGCGGCAGGAGGGGCCGCGGCCTGCTGCTGTACGCCGTTCGGTGGGGTCGGGTCACTTCCCGCGGGCCCGGCGGCCTGCGGCTCGGCGGGGCCTGCTTCGGCATCGCCGGCCGTACCTGCGACGCCGTCCGTGCCCTCCGCGGTCATGTCGTGGGCGGCGCCCGGCCCTTGAGGGGCATCTGCCGCCCCGCCACCGTCAGCCGCGCTCTGCCCGGCCGTGCCGTCCTCGCCGGCGTCGCCCGCAGCTCCCGTCGCCACCTGGGCGCCGTCGGCGGGGGCCGCTGACGCGGCGCCGGTGTCGTGCCCTGTGGAAGCCTCGTTGGTCGCCGGGGCGGCCGACGCGGCGGCGGGCTCCGGGACGTCACTCGCGGACGGGGCGTCGGTACGGTCCTCCGCCTCCGTGCTGCCGGAGTCCGCGGCGCCGACGACGGGCGCGGCAGGGGCGGGGCTGCCGGGGTGCGCAGCGGACGGTCCCGGAACCTCGGGGGCCGCCGGCGGAGGGGCGGTCGGCGTGGGCTGGTTCGGGGCCGCGTACTGGTTCGGGGCCACGTTCTGATCGGGAGCCGCGTACTGGTTCGGGGCCGTGTTGGGATTCGCTGCCCACGGAGCGGGCGGCGTCACACCGGCCGCACCCGCCGACGTGTCGCCGTAACCGGGATGGGGTGCGGGGGCCTGAGGAGCAGGGGCGGCCGGAGGAACAGGCGCGGCCGGAGGGACCGGGGCAGCCGGAGGAACAGGCGCGGCAGGCGGAGCAGGGGCGGCGGGAGGCGCGGGCGGAGTGGGTGCCGGAGCAGCCGCCTCCTCGGCGGGTGCAGCGCCCTGGGTGTACCAGGCAGGCGCGGCGTAGTCGATGGTGAACTCACCCGTCATCTCGACGGCGGACTCCGCGTCGGACTGGTCATCGCTGGGCGTGGTCCAGCCCGCCCGCAGCCCGTCCCGATCGCTCTGCACAATTCCTCCTGGTGTGGTCGAGCACCCTCGTGCCCTGGGGCACTCATGTGCCGGGCTGGGGCGACCGTTCCTGTTGTCCGATCCGCTGGTTTCCCCTGGACGCGAACAACCCACCCGGGGGTTCCGTCGTCGCACCCGCATCAAGCGTAAACGCCACAGGTGTCGGCAGGGCAGGCCCGTCCTGTGTGCGCTTGCGCCCGCAGCCCTGCTGCGTTCCCCGGGCTACTCCGCTGCGAGCCCTCCGTTGTGCGGTGCGGGCTCCAGGTCGAACTCGCCGTCACGCGCGCCGAGTACGAAAGCCTGCCACTCCGCCTCGGTGTAGCGCAGCACGGTGTCCGGGTCCAGGGAGGAGCGCATCGCCACCGCGCCGGCCGGGAGATAGGCGATCTCGACGCGCTCCTCGTGCTCTTCGGTGCCGGGTGCGCTGTGCCACTCGACATCGGAGATGTCCAGGGCGTACAGCTCGTCCCGCTCCCGTTCCTTGCGTGCCCTGACGTCCTCGTCCTGCGTCCCCGCGGCGCTGTCGCGTGCGTCAGCCATGGTCAAAGGCCCTTTCTGGTGGGCGAACGACGTGCAGGATCACCTTACTCAGACTCCGCGGGCTCGCACGGCGCAACGATCTGGTCACGAATTGCAGCCAGGCGTCGAGGTGTTCGAGTTGCGCGAGCCTTTCCGTTCACGGCACGCCCTCCCGCCCAGCGGCAGCAGTCGCTTTCCTTCGCGAATGTGCCGTTACGGGCGGATGGTGACGTCACGTACGTCGAACTCCCCGCCATGACTTGCATGTTCCGTACGAAACCGGAATCCCGCCCGTCGTGGAACGAGAGCCTCATGACCGAGGCTCTCTCGCCGCGAACTCAGTCCATACGGCGCGCGGCTCCGAGGAGACCGGTCTCCGCGTCGGTGGGCTGCGTCATCACGTACTGCTGGTGCTTCTGCGTGGACCACAGGGCAACACTGTCGGCCAGCGTGGGCAGCGACGCTATGTCGTCACGGCCCAGCCGCATCACCTTGCCCACGACGTCGGCCTCCTGGGGGGAGATCCGCTGCAGACCGACGACGTCGGCGTTGGCCAGCAGTCGCGGCGCGGTGGGGCCGAGGTAGGGCAGCAGGGTCAGCACCGACTGCCAGGGCGCCGGGCTGAGGCGGCTCCTCGGCGGGCGGATGCCCAGGTCGCGGATGATGAGCACCGGGCTGGCGGGGGACGGGCCCTGGGGAGCAATCCGCCCCACCTGGTGCACGGTCACACACTGCTGGCCGCCACCGGCCGCCTGCGCCATCGGCGACCACAGCTGGGGACGCGCCGTCTCCACGGCCACGCGAGCGCCGATCGCCGCGGCGCGCAGGGCGACGACCTGGGCCAGCCAGGTGCCGCCCACCAGCAGGATGTCGAGCCGGGTGGGCCGGCACAGTCCCAGGATCGCCGGCTGGTTGTTGGGGTCGACCCCGAGGATCAGACCGTCGTCCCCGACGGGCAGCGCCAGCTGCGCCAGCAGATCGGCGTCCACGATGTGGCGCTCACGCCGGGGGCCGAGCAGACCGAAGGCCGAGCGCAGGCGTCGCTCAGGGCCGAGCCGGGCGGGTTCGGCGTTGCGGGGCAGATGGCCGGGACGCTGCCCGGGCACGCCCGGTGCCGCGGATCCGAAGCCGGGGCGGCCGGAGGCGGGAACGGTGGGTGCGGACATCAGCGAGTACCTCCCAGCGGCAGGGTGGCCAGAACTCCGGGCAGCTGCTCACGGTCGAGCCGCAGCAGACCGATCTTGAAAGCGGACGCGGACCGCTCCAAGTGCTGGGTCGCCTGCGCCAGTTCGTTCTCACCGCGACCGGTGACCCGTACGTGCCCGGACAGCGCCAGGGAGTTGCCCCGCCTCTTGCTGATCGTGAGCGAGAAGGTGCTGGCGAGTGCGGGCGACGAGGTCACCGCGCCGACCAGCTGGGAAAGAGGAGGCGTACCGGCGCCGAGCTGCGGCCACTTGGAGATCCAGTACGTGGTGTGCCAACGGTCGTCGCAGCGCCAGGCACGGGTGCTCTCGGCCGTACGGCGGTTGGAGCGGCTGCCGTCGAGCGCGGCACCGCCGGTGGTGGCCAGCGGGTTGACGCAGCTGGACGTGGCGATGGCCGCGACGATCTCCGACTCGGTCAGCACCTTGGCCTGCAGGCCGGCGCCCATGAGACGGCTGGCCAGCTGGTCGGCGACCCGCAGCAGTGCCCGCCGGGCACCCTGCATACCGCCGCCGCGGGCCTCCACGGCCTCCGGGCACAGCTCCGGGTCGAGCTTCAGCGCGACCCACGTGAGCCGCAGACCCGGAGTCATGCTCTGCGCCTGCAGCGGCCCGTAGGAGCGGACCGCCATGGCCTGCGGAGGCAGGTGCGTCGCCGGCGCGGGCTGGGTGTGCTGGACGACCTGGACGGAGGCGAGCCGGATGTCGTCCACCTCGAGCAGGCCCTGGATCAGATCCAGCGGAATGTCCCGGGTGCCCTGCGTCGGGCGCAGCGGGATGTCCGCGGCCTGCACCTGTACGAGAGCGGTGAGGAACGTACCGTCGCCGACCATGCCGATCTCGCGCTGCTCACGGTCCTGGAAGGCGTAGGTGCGCAGCGCCGGGTCGCACTCGACGGCCGGGGCGAAGCCGGGGTCGGTGCCGGGCGGCACGGGCTCGGCGTTGCGCTTGCGGCGGTCCCGCAGCGCACGAGAGATGGCGAGCCCCTCGGCCAGCGGGCGGCCGCGCCGGCGGAGCAGCCCGGCCAGCACCAGCGGCACGGCCAGGACGATTCCGACGGTGAGACCGATGGGGCGCAGCAGCCAGCCGATCAACAGCACGGCGGCGGCCAGCTCGAAGCCAACCAACTGCTGGACCCGGATGGGGCCGATACTGCCGGGTCGCCTGGCGAGCGCCGGCGCGGCCGGGCTCGGGCGACCGGGGGGTGCGGACCGCTGTGCGGGTTCCGGCCCTTGGTTCTCCTGCGTGCGACGGCTGCCGTTACGGCGCCGGGACCTGGTCGCAGTGCTCATCCCCCGCTACAACCCCTTTGCATTCTCTGGCCGCTACTTGAGCTGGCGGCGCACCACCGTACCCCGTACCGTACGGTGCGATCGTCACACGGCATAGTAGAGGTCCCTGCAGGAGCAAACGCCACGGAGTACCGGGCGGCCCTGGGGAATTCCGCATACGGAAACAAAGCGAAAAAACGGGGAGTTGACCCATCGATGGCGACACGTCGGGATGAGCTGAACGCCTACTCCTTCGCGCGCAGGCGCACGGTGGCGGCGTTCTTGCAGCCGTCCCCGCACGGTTCGGAGGAGGCCGCGCCGCGCCCCCTCAAGACCGTCCTGCCGAGTCTGGGCGTGGCGGTGCTGGTGCTCGTCGTATTCGGGGCATGGGGCATGCTCAGCCCGACCGCCCCGAAGGGCTGGGACGACCAGGGCAAGAACATCCTCGTCGGCAGCGAGTCGACGACGCGTTACGTGCTGGTGAAGACCAAGGGCGAGAACAAGCTCAGCCTGCACCCGGTCCTCAACCTCGCGTCCGCCAAGCTGCTGCTGAACGGCGAGAACCCGCAGGTCATCAAGATCAAGGAATCGGTGCTCGACGAGAGCAAGTACCCGATGGGCGCCACCGTCGGGATTCCGTTCGCGCCGGACCGGCTTCCTTCTCCCGACGACGCGGAGAAGGCCAAGGTGTGGGCACTGTGCGAGGCGCCGGGCCAGGACGAGGACGGGCAGCCCGTCAAGGACGGTAAGCCCGTCAGGGCCACGTACGTGCTGGACCAGGGCGACTACAACAGCCTGCTCCACAAGGGCAACAAGGAGCTGAACCAGCGCCAGGTGCTGTACATCGAGGGCCCGAAGGATCCCAGCTCGGTCAGCGGGTTCGGGCCGCGGTTCATGGTCACCGGGGACGGGCGGGCTTACCTGATCGGCGGCCAGTTGTGGAGGACGTTGACCGAGTCGGCGCTGAACAACCTGGAGCGCGCGGTGCTCGGTGACGGCGTGGAGCCGCAGCCGGTCAGCGTCGAGTTCATCAAGACGCTGAACGTCGTGGGAGCCCTCGACTTCCCCGAGCTTGCGGACGCGGGCACGGCGGCGAACATCCCTGGCCTCGATCCCCGCTACTCCAAGGTCGGCATGATCCTCGAGGCCGACTCGGGCGGTGGCAGGGACAAGTACATCGTGCTGAAGGACAAGGTTCAGCCCGTGTCCGACTTCGCGGCGCAGATGTGGCTGCGCAGTGAATTCATCAGCAGGGTGTACGGCGCTCAGAACCCGGAACCGGTGGACGTCAAGTACAACGACATCCGGCCGTCGGACGGCGAGTGGATGTCGGAGAAGAACTGGCCCAAGGAGGTCGTGGACCCGGCCAACACCAAGTGGTGGGAGAACGGCGGCAACAGGGTCTCGTGCAGCATCTGGCACGGCAAGAAGGACCAGTACACCGGCCTGCAGCAGATGACGGTCTGGACCGGTCCGCAGTACCCGAAGGACATCGCTCAGAGCGGTTCCAGCACGTACGTCTCGCCGGGCAGCGGCCTGCTGTTCACGAAGCTCACGGGGGCCAGCGGCGGTGGCGGTAGCACCTTCCTGGTGACCGACACCGGACTGCGCTACTCGGTCCCCGCGCGTAACGACAGCGCGGTGACCGGCGGCGAGAAGGCCGACGGCCAGCAGCAGACCAACACCGCGCAGGTCCGGCTCGGGTACGGCAAGATCCGCCCGGTCTCGGTGCCGGCGGCCTGGGCGGACCTGCTCGCCGCGGGGCCGGAGCTGAGCAGCGGCAACGCGGAGCAGGCGCAGGGGTCGTAGGCGAGGCTGGACGATCGACGCCAAGTGGGCGCCCTCCAGGGCTTCTTGCCGGGAGGGCGCCCGTGCGGCATTGAGCGGGCAGGCGGATAGATCGGACGCCGTGCCTCGGCTCGGTGAGTCGGGCGTGTGCGTGTGTGTTCGCGGTGGCAATTCCTGGTGAAGAGCCTGTGTGCAGGATGGCTGGCGCGACGGGTCACGCCTCTCCGTCTCGTCCTCTCCTCCGGAGGGGACGAGGTTCTTGTGCGAAGCCGGTGCAGTGCCACTTCCACTCGACAAACAACTTGTGAAAAAGGTGAGTTGAGTTCATCGCGATCTTGCTACAGAACCCATCTGATGTTCGTTCTGTCGGCGGATGCGACTAGAGTGGAGCCAGACCAGACTGGATACGCCTGTCGTCGCGAGGCGATGGCGTACGAGTGTGGATCTACCTAGAACTCCTACGTCTCATGGGGGACACAACATGGCTGGACAGCAGTTCACCATGACCGAGGAGGAGATGGTCGCGTTCAGCGGCAAGATCTCCTCGGTCAACTCCTCGATTCAGGGCGAGATTCGCCGGCTGCAGACCGTGATCGACACCATCACGGGCGGCTGGAAGGGCTCGGCGGCCACCGCGTACAACAACCTGCAGTCGCAGGTGAACCAGGATGCGAACAAGATCAACCAGATCTTGAACGACATCAAGGAAGCGATCGACCAGAGCACCAAGAGCTACGCGGCCTCGGAAGAGGAGCAGCGCGCTTCCATCCAGAACATCGCGGCCTCGTCCCCGTTCGGATGATCGGCCCCGTGCGCCTCGGTGCACGTCCGTGACCGACTATCCACACATCTGAGGAGACATAGACATGTCCGGGCAGATCCTTGTCAATTTCGCCACGATCTCCCAGGCCTCCCAGGACGTCCGCTCGACGGCGAACAACATCCGCCGTCAGCTGGACGAGCTCGAGGCCGGCGTGAAGAAGATCGCGGTCAGCTGGGAAGGTTCGGCGCAGGAGGCCTACCGCGCCAAGCAGACCGAGTGGGACCAGCGCGCGGCTTCCATGCAGCAGACGCTGGAGGCCATCGCCAAGGCCCTCGACAGCGCCGCGCAGAACTACCAGGCCACCGAGTCGAAGAACGCCCAGATCTGGGGCGCCTGACGTGATCGCTTGATGGGGGCGGGTGCGCGACAGCGTGCTCGCCCCCATTGGCGGTTGACGGGACGTGCGGGTTCATCGGCCGGTAGCCGATCCGCACGGCCCGTGCGGCCTGTACAGGAACGAAACGGGAGGACGTAAGACAGTGGGATCCGGGGCATCGCGCGTGGCGCGTCGGAGCGCTGCAGGCACCGCCGCTCTGGCGGTCCTCGCCTGTGGGCTGCCCTTCGCGGGCGCCGCACCTGCCGCCGCCGCGGAACACGTGCGAACCACCTTGGCCGACGACGACGTGCGGTTCCAGATCGACGACACCAGCTGCTCGTTCCCGTCCGACCCCATCAAGGGAACCCCCTGGTCCCTGCAGCGCATCGTCCTCGACCAGCTGTGGCAGGACACCAAGGGCAAGGGCGTCAAGGTCGCGGTCATCGACACGGGCGTCAACACCGTCAACGGGCAGTTGAAGGGTGGCGCCGTCGCCAACGGCAAGGACTACTTGTCGAAGGGCGGAACCGGCAAGACCGACCAGGTGGGCCACGGTACGAAGGTGGCGGGCATCATCGCCGCCCGTCCGATCGACGGCACCGGCTTTGTCGGCCTGGCCCCGGAAGCGACGATCATCCCGATCCGGCAGAACGACGACCAGGGCAGCGGCAATGTCGGCACGATGATCAAGGCCATCAGGTACGCCGCCGATGCCGGCGCCGACATCATCAACATCTCGCAGGACACCGCCTCGAAGATGCCCCCGCTCGTCGACAACGAGTTCCGGGCGGCGGTCGAATACGCGCAGGGGAAGAACGCCCTGATCGTCGCCGCGGCCGGCAACAACGGCGCGGACGGCAAGATCAAGGAGACGTACCCGGCGGCGTACGAAGGCGTTTTGGCGGTCGCGGCCTCCGACCGCAACAACGCCCGCGCCCCCTTCTCCCAGTCCGGCAAGTTCGTGGGCGTCGCGGCACCCGGCATCGACATGGTCTCGACGGTCCCCGTGGGTGGCCACTGTGTGGACCAGGGCACGAGCTTCGCGGCCCCGTACGTCTCGGGCGTCGCGGCCCTGATCCGCGCCAAGCACCCCAAGTGGTCCTACAAGCAGATCATCACCCAGATCGAGCAGACCGCGGACCGCACGAAGTCGGGCCGCGACGACTTCGTAGGCTGGGGCGTCGTCGACCCGGCCGCCGCGGTCAACGACGACACGACGGCACCCTCCGAGGACGGCCCGAAGCCCGACCAGATCGGCGCCGGGGGCAACTCCGCCGACGTCGAGGCCGCGACCCTGGTCCTCGGCGAGTCTCCTCAGGAGCGGACGGAGCGGTACGCGCTGTACGTGCTGGCGGCCGGGTTCGCCGTGGTGCTTCTTCTGTTCGGGGGTGGTCGGGTCTTGAACGACTGGCGACGCAAGCAGGGCATGGGTAACAACGTGGAGTCAACGGGGAGCTGAGGATGGCTGAGCAGTACAAGGTCGATCTGAGTGAGATCGAGGGCACGATTGCGAAGCTCAATCGTGTCATCAAGGACATGACGACGTCCAAGTCGAGCTGCATGGGCAAGACGTACCTGCCGCAGGGCGCGCTTGGGACTGGTTTCGGTGAGGCTCAGGCGCTGTACAGCGCTCACGAGTCGATGAAGGAACGCCTCTACGAGATCGTCCAGCATCTGGAAGACGTGCTGGACGACTTCGGGCAGAAGACGAAGAAAACCCATGACGCCTTCGCTGACGCTGAGGCTCAGAACTACGCCGCTTTCAATGGGAAGTGACGGATGTTCTGCTACATGGAGATGAGGGGGCAGTAGCCATGGGCGACAATAACACCGACAACTACGAGTACGTCGACCCGCAGCAGTGCTTCGCGGAAAAGCACTCCACTCCATTCGGTGTGGATTACGACATGGACCAGATGAAAGCCATGGTCCAGGACGCCGACCCGGTGGCCGTGAAGAGGGTGGCTGAGGCTTGGGAAGCCCTCAGCAAGGACCTCGTAGGGGCCGGCGGAATCAAGGAGTCCCTCGACACCGCCGTCCAGCACGTCCTCGCCCACTGGGAGGGGAAGAGCGCGGACCTGTTCCGCCAGCGGGCGCAGGTCATCAGCCAGAAGGTCACCGACAGTTCGAAGTACGCCGACAACACGGCTCGGTCCCTCAAGGGCGCTGCTGCGGTCCTCGAGGATGTCAAGCCCACGATCATGGCGATGGAGAAGCCGGGCAAGCTCGCCAGCGGGGCGGACTTTGTAGGCAACCTGGGCGACCGGGATGGCGGTCCGGCTGCGGACAACGCCATCCGGGGCGGGGCCAGCTCGCAGCAAGCCCTCGACGACAACGCGGGTAGCTTGTCGGAGGGTAAGGAACGGCAGCTCAAGATGGCTGCGCAGATGGAGATTCTGGGGGCGGCTTATAACAGCCGGGCTGCGGAGATGGGGTCGTGGAAGGCGAAGCCGAAGCCACCCGGACCCGACAAGTATGACGATAGGGAAGATTATCCGGGTGATCCCGGTGGCATTCCGCCTGCTGCTGTAGTGGTGCCGACGGGGAGCGCTCCTCGAAGCCCGCAGAACGCGACTTCGGGTACCGCTCGCGGCGCCCAGGTCGGCACGATCAGTCCGTCGAAGCCTGTGGCGCCGCCCTCGGGCATCACGGGCGGAGCGCACAAGCCGGTCGCGCCACAGCCCCAGGTCGGCACCGCGATTGACGGCGTCTCCGGCGGCCGTACCGTGGCACCAGCGGGTGGTGGCGTTTCACCGGTCGGGGGCGGATCTGCCAGCCCCGGCGGTACGGTCAATGGCGGCGGCGGCGGTGGTGTCGTCGGTGGTGCCGTTGGCGGAGCGGCTGGAGCCGGTGCCGCTCGCGGCGGCATGGCCGGTCGGGCCGGTGCTGCGGGCATGGCGGGTCGCGCTGGTGCTGGTGGTATGGGTGGTGCCGCTGGCGCAGGTGCTGCCAAGGGCGGTGCCGCCGCCCGTACCGGAGGCATGGCTCGCCAGAGCGGTGGCGTAGTTGGTGGCACGCCCAAGGGCGGTGCGGGTGCGGGCAGGGGTACTGCAGGT
Source organism: Streptomyces shaanxiensis (assembly GCF_039537145.1). Lineage (NCBI taxonomy): Bacteria > Bacillati > Actinomycetota > Actinomycetes > Kitasatosporales > Streptomycetaceae > Streptomyces > Streptomyces shaanxiensis. The sequence goes on along the minus strand of NZ_BAAAZY010000019.1, from coordinate 58,330 downwards.
GGTTCCGGCCTGCTCCGCAGCCGGGGTGCTGCAGGAGGGGGAGCAGGTGCCGTTCGCAGGGGCGGCATGGTAGGTGCCCCCGGTGCACGGACTGGTCGCCCCAACGATGAGGAACAGCGCGAGGGCGAGCGTCCCGACTACCTGGTCGAGGACGAGGAGACCTGGGCACCGCAGACCAATGCGGCGCCTCGCGTCATCGAGTAACCGGTTGGCGTTCACCGGCACGTGACAGGATGCGTGGGCGTGGCCTCCGGGTCACGCCCACGTTCGGTATGGGAGAGGAAGACGGAATGGCCTTCACGCGAACAGTGCGTGCTCTGGGCGCCACAACATTGACGGGTGCGCTGATCCTGGCGGCGGCTCCTGCTGCTTCCGCCGACCAGACCAGACGTGACCAATGGGCGCTTCAAGCACTGCAGGCCGAGTCCGCATGGAAACTCTCCAAAGGTAAGGGCGTCACCGTCGCGGTCATTGATGACGGCGTCAATGCTGAGCATCAGGACCTTAGTGGAAACGTGCTCAAAGGTAAGGACTTTTGGGATAGCGACAACGATCCGTCACCTGTATCTGGGGATGACCATGGCACAGCCATGGCATCCCTGATTGCCGCGCACGGGCACGGAGCGGGAGCCTCCGACGGCGTCATTGGACTTGCTCCAGAGGCCAAGATCCTTCCCATTCGATGGGATATGGAAGGTGAAGCTGGCCTCTCGGATGAAATTCGCTATGCAGTGGACCATGGCGCTTCCGTCATAAATATCTCCGTATCCAATCATCAGGACCTTCCTGAAGATCGCGAGGCGGTAGCCTACGCACTCAAGCGCAACGTCTTGATTGTGGTGGCGGCCGGAAACGAAGGTGTGAACAGCATCGACTTTCCGGCGAAGTATCCGGGTGTCCTGACGGTCGGGGGAGTTGATGACAACGGGGTCGTCTGGTCAAAGTCGAACTCCGGTCCGGAAGTTCTGCTCACTGCTCCCGCCACACGTATCGTGAGTGCAAGTTCCCCCGGTAATGAGTTGCGCATGGGATCTGGCACTTCGGACTCGGCCGCCTTGGTGTCCGCGGCTGCAGCACTGGTTCGCTCAAAGTTCCCCAACCTAACGGCAGGTCAGGTCGCTAACCGCCTTGTGAAGACGGCGGCGCTGCCTGACTCCGCTCAGGGGCTCTCTCTCCCCGACGAGAAGTATGGCTACGGGACCATTCGCCCGCTCGCCGCCCTGACGCAGGACATCCCTGCTGGCTCCGAGTCCGGACCACTCAAGACGCCAGTGTCCGCAGTGAAGAGCCCTTCCGCTGCTCCGAGCACCGGCAAGTCCGACGCCGACTACGCCGCAGAAAACGAAAAGGCAGATCAGAAGCAAATGCTGTTCTTCGTCGTCCTCGGTGTCATCGCCCTGGCCGTGATCGGCCTGATCGTGCTCCTGATCGTGAAGCGGTCCCGGCGTAACAAGAACAACAACGGTGGGCCCGGCGGCCCTGCCGGCTACCCGCAGTACGGCCAGCAGCCTTTCCCGCCCCAGCAGAACCCGTACCAGCAGCAGGGTGCTCCGCAGCAGCCGAACCCCTACCAGCAGCAGTCCACTCCGCCGCACGGGCAGTGGCCGCCCCAGCAGTAGCAGCGGATACGACGCAGCGCGGATCTTGATATGCAGGTTGTGTGGGCGCAAAGACAATTGTTTGTCTTTGCGCCCACAGTCGCGTTTGGCACGGAACGGGAAGACGGATGGCTCTCACTCGCGCAATGCGCACGGCTGGCTGCAGCATATTGGCCGGTGCTCTTGTTCTTGTCTCTGCTCCGCTTTCGGCGGCAGATCAGATCAGAGAAGACCAATGGGCGCTGGAAGCACTCAACGCCGAAGCTGTGTGGTAGATCTCCCAGGGGAATGGCGTAACAGTTGCTGTCATTGATGATGGCGTAAACGCCAACCACATCGACCTTCAGGTCAACGTCCTCGAAGGCAAAGACTTCATGGATGGGGGTAGTGCGACCCCAGATGCCGGTGACGACCACGGAACCGCTATGGCGTCAATCATCGCGGCGCACGGCCATGGCAGTAACGATGGTGTGATCGGCTTGGCGCCGAAGGCAAAAATCTTGCCGATCCGGGATTTTGGTACCCACGGGCCAGGATATCCCGCCTCCATTCCGTACGCAGTCGACCGCGGCGCCTCGGTGATCAGCGTCTCAATGTGCTTCGATTCCACGGACCCTCACCAGATAGAAGAGGCTAATGAGGCTGTAGCTTATGCTTTGAGCCGTGACGTTTTGGTCGTTGGTGCAGCGGGAAATGAAGCCGATAAAGGCGGTAAGTGCTATCCGGCCGCTTCGCCAGGCGCCTTGGGCGTAGGCGCCGTAAAGAATGACGGCTTCATCTGGGAGGGCTCGAACCCGGGTGGCTTTGTGTCATTGACAGCTCCCGGTACGCGCATCATCTCCGCAAAGGGCACCGGTAACGGATATCGTTCTGGGACCGGTACGTCTGACTCGACTGCTTATGTTGCGGCAGCGGCTGCCCTTCTCCGGTCAAAGTTTCCTGACTTGACAGCAGGCCAGATCGCAAACCGCCTCGTGAAGACCGCGGCGCTCCCCGGCGCCGAGAAGGGACTGTCCCTCCCGGACAAGAGGTACGGCTACGGCATCATCCAGCCGCTCGCAGCGCTGAAAGAGGACATCCCGGCCGGCTCGAAGCACGGTCCGCTCACCGTTCCGGAGTCTCTCCAGGAAAAGTCGGCCGCTCCTGCGATCGGCATGTCCGATGAGGAACAGGCAAGGGCTGATCGAAAGGCAATCATTGCCTGGACTGTCATCGGTGTCGGAAGTCTGGCCGTCATCGGCCTGACTGTGCTCTTGATCGTCAAACGGTCCAGGCGAAACAGGAACCAGAACGGTGCTCCTGAGGGTCCCGTCGCCTACCCACACGCTCAGCAGCCCTTCCCGCCCCAGCACAACCCGTACCAGCAGCAGGTTGCGCCGCATGGGAACCCGTACCAGCAGCCGTCCACCCCGCCTCACGGCCAGTGGCCGCCTCAGCAGTAGTGGCCTGACAAGACTCAGACCCCAGCGGGCGTGATGCGACCAGGAATCACGCGCGCTGGGCATAGCGGGAGCACCAGGTGGCTCCAGTCCTGCTGACGGAGGAATCACAATCCCGGTGCGCGTCTGGCAACCTACGGTTCACCGGTTCCTGCGGCGCCGCAGGACCCGTTTCGCCCGGCACTCGCACAATCAGCGGCTCGACGGCGTCCACCCGCGCTGCGGGCCCGCCATTGAATCCCAGCACCATGACGAATCCGCCCGTGACGGACCGTTCACCCCGGACACTGCGGACTGCCCGCCCCACACCCCGCGCAATTTGACCTGATCCCCGGGGTGAAGCGTGACCGCCGCAGTCCTCCTCTCGATCGGGACGGCAACGATGTCCGGGGCCTTCAACTCGGCCCACACCGTCTTCCCCATGCCGCCCTCGCGTGCCTGGACACCCCAGCGGTAGGTCAGCGCGTCCACAAGCAGTAAACCGTGTCCGCCGGCGTCGTCCTTGCTGGGACTCCGTACGTCTGGCCGGCCCTCCCCGGCTTCGTTCACTTCCAGCCGTGACAGCTCGTCCTCCACGGAGTGAGTGATGCGGATGCCCACTTGGCGTTCACCTGGGGCGCGTGCCCGCAGTTGGTTGGTGACCAGTTCCTACAGCACCAATTCGCCGGATCGATGACGTCTTGATCGATTCCCCAGGCGTGGAGCACTGCGGTGACCAGGGCTCGCGCACTGGGAACGCTGCCGCGACGGCGGGATAGCGAAAATCGGCCCGTAGTACGGACCATGAAGAACGTACGCCAGAGCACGCCGGATCTGTCAGGCGCGAGGTGGCGCAGCAGTACGCACAGCGGCGGCAACAATGAGTGCGTCGAGGTGGGCGACGATCTGTCTCACATAATCCCGGTACGGGACAGCAAGTGCCCCGCTGGCCCCGCGCTCAAGTTCGGTCCTCAGGCGTGGGACGCCTTTCTTCACCTCCTGCAATGACCAGCAATGTGCGTAGCGCACGGGAGATTTGTAGCCTGCCGCGGTGCACGCAAAGAAGAACTTCCCGTTGCTGAGCTACCTACGGCAGTCTGGGTCACCCTCCTGCTCGGATCCACCAGGATCCGTCGGCGCGAACACCAAACATCGCAAGCCCGCCACTGCAGGAAAACACCCTGCGCGCCGCCTGGACTTTGACCGGCGACCGTGTCTTGCAGAAAGCAGCTACACCAGCCCTTCTGGCTGGCGGAGTTGATCACCTGACCGAAACGCTCCCCTGGCTCCACTGTCGATGATCTATTTGGCGTCTCTTCCGATATTCTCGACCTGTTATGCGGCTCTGTAGGAGTCGCGCCAACGGGGACGCAAAGGGGAATCCGTGTCAAGCGGTACAGATGTTGAGAATCCGGAGTCGTTGAGGAAAGCCGGGAATGGGGCGGCGGAGATCGCGGGTGAGACCAAGACCGCCGGCAACCATCCGGTCGACGAGACGCGCGCGGCAGCCAGGGACTTCAGTGCCGATTGGAGCGGCGGGGCGGGCGCCGCGCTCAACCGCCTCGCCGCGGTGTGGTCTCTTCAAGTGGAGGGCTTGGTCGGCCGGTGCCGAGACCTCAGCACCCAGTTCGGCGCGACCCGAAACAATTTCGTCGAGGTCGAGGCGGTCAACACCCAGACCATGAAGTCCGTCCAGCCTTCGCCCTTCGGCTGACGAGCCGAAACTCCAGTCAACCGTCACACGATCGTCTCACGGGGAGAAGTCCGGCCGATGCCGACGTACGAGCAGCTCTACCATCTCAACCTTGACAACCTCAAAACGGCTGCCGACCGGTGGACGGAGACCTCCACCAAGTTCAAGGGTCTGCACACTGCCTTCGGAGATCGGGTCGAGCGCCCGTACAAGGACGCGGGCTGGCGGCAGCCGGTCCTGACCGCCGCCTATGCGGGGACCAAGACCGCCGAGGCGAAGCAGGAGTTCGAGGACGCCCGGATCGAGGCCAACGGCATCGCCAAAATCCTCGGCGACTTGCACACCAAGCTCAAGGGCTACCAGGCGGATCTCCGTCACTGCGCAGACGTGAAGGCCAAGAACAAGGGTCTGCACGTCAGCGCCAAAGGTGAGGTAACAGCGCGCGACGATTTGTCGGACGACCCGATGCGCCACCACGACCCCGACTACCAGGGCCTCATCCGTCAGCAGCACGCCGACATCGACGCCATCGTCTCCGAGCTGGAAGGCATCCTGCAGAAGGCGGCGGAGGCCGACGAAGAGGCCTGCTACGCGCTGAACAAGAACCTCGGCGGCGACAACGCGAACTTCAACGACAAGGTCTACACCTCGCTGAACGAAGCCGACGCGACCCGGGACTCCACCCGCGCCTTGGAGCTGGCCGGCAAGGGCAAAGACATGTCGGACCGGGAGCTGGCGGAGCTCAACGCGCTCCTCAAGGAGCACAGCAAGGACAAGGACTCCAAGTTCGAGGAGAAGTTCGCCACCGGCCTCGGTCCCAAGGGCACGCTGGCCTTCTGGTCCGAGATGGCTGACCCGTACCCCGTAGCCTATGGCCGCAGCGAGGAGCGGGAGAAGCTCCTCAAGGACCTCCAGAACCAGCTCGGCACTACCCTCGGCACCGCGACTCACTCCGACAGCAAGGCCATGACGGAGTGGAAGCAGGAAATGATCAAGCTCGGACCGCAGCGGCTCGAGATCGACGACGCGGGCAACCCGTACGGCTTCCAGGCGATGAGCAACCTGATGCGCCATGGGGAGTACGACAGGGAATTCCTCCTGGACTACGGCAATGCCCTGGTCGGCCACGAACGGAAGATGGGCGGCGGGGTCGACCTCGACATGGTGTGGACCGGCAACTTCAACACGGGTGACCTCAACTTTGGGGCAGAGAACGACCGTGGCAACGACCCCATGACCGGCTACCTGGAGGCGCTCGGCCACAACCCCGAAGCCTCGGCCGACTTCTTCAAGAAGACGGAGAACTTCGACTACCTCGTCGGCGGATCCGAGGACACCAAGGCCCGTGACTGGCCCGCCGACGCTCTGATGGGAGACGACAGCGGCGAGGTCGCCGGCCATGATTCACTCGGTCATGCCCTCGAGTCGGCCACCATCGGCCGTCCGTACGGATCCGAGGTTCCGCCGCTCCACCGGACTGCCGACGGCGCGGCCGTCATGGATCGTCTCGTCACGACCTACGGGGACCACCCGGAGCTCATGCACGAACGCCCCGGCATCGAGGACAGCCTCAGTAAGGCCGGCGCCGCGTACATCGACGACCTCAACAACGGCGTCTCGGACTTCGGTGATCGCAATGGCGAGGCGCGCGACCCGCTGTACGACACGAACGGGCAGGCGCATGCACCCATTTCCCGAGGTGACGCTCTCGACTTCCTGACGGTCATGGGGCAGAACGAGGACACCCACGCGGCGATGTCCCAGGCACAGCAGGCATACACGCTCGGTGTCCTCGACTCGACGCAGAACACCACGGAAGCCGAGTCCGCCGTGCGCACCGGGGCCCAGGTGCACGGCGTGCTGGACGACTCCCGGATGAAGCAGATCGAGTCGGACTACCGGGAGGACGAGACGAAGCAGAAGGAAGAACTCGGCAAGTCCACCGAATGGATCAAGTGGGGCACGGGGGCCGTCATCGGAGGCGCGGTCGGTATCGCGACCGGAGGCATGGGCGCGGCAATCGCGGTTCCCTTGGCTGCGGAGACCGTGGGCGGAGCGCTGGAAACCTTCGTCGGCCAGCAGATCGACGACACCGCTGAGAAGTTCGAGGCGAACAACGACGACTCCCTCAACCAGGCGCAGGACGAGTACACCAGAACTGGGGAGAGCCGTGCGGCCCTCCCGATCACCGCTTACATCACGGCACACGGGATCGAGGAGTTCTCGACGCCGCATAGGGACCTCACGGCAGCGGCAGCAGCTGGCTACGACCAGGGCAAGAGTTCTCGCACTCCCTACAAGGAGGAGGACTGACAATGACAAAGCGCACGACACTTACCCTCGCCGTAGCGGTCTTGCCGCTCTTGGCCATGGCTACCGTGGGCTGTTCGAGCGATAAGAGTGAAGGGGAGACGACCTCGCTCCCACAGCTCGCCCGGGAAGTCTGTGACTCCTCACTGAGTCCGGCAGCGAGGAAGGATTTCGAGAAACTCTTCGCTGGAAGGAAGGTCGAAGAGGCGTCGTACAGCAGCAACCTGACGAAGGTGGCTGATGAGCTGAAGCAAGCCAAGGGCGACGACGTGGAGGCGTGCGGGGTCGTTCTGTCCGACACGACGGACCGCGGGATGATCATAAGGTTCGGTTGGGCCTACGGCCTCATGAGCCCTTCCGATACCTCCGAAACAGCGTTCTTCTCCGTGGGCGACCAGGCCTACTCCGATGGGCGGATCGCCTACGCGCTCGTCAAGTGCAGCGCCTCCGTCCCGAACCTTGATCCCGAAGAGAAGCATTACCTTCTTGCCCGGCTCAACGGCCCTGACTCGGAGCTCCCTCTCGCTGAACGCCAGAAGCTCCAGATCTCTCTCCTCTACCCGGTGTTGAGGAAGATGGCAGGACTTGTGGGATGCAAGGAAGCTGCTGATCTCACGGCCTCGCCGTCGCTGAGCACCACGAGAGGGCCGGAATGACCTGACGGTCTTCATGGCACGCCTGAGCCTCCATCAGACTCCGAGCGCCGTTCACATCCGTACCAACCCATCACCCCCCCGCCTCAGGGCGTAAAGCACTCCACCACGGCCGTTCTCCAGGCCGCCTACCAGAACTCCGCGAGGCTCAAAGCAAGGCCGACATCGCCACCTACAACAACATCCTGGCCAACGAGGTCGAGCAGGGGTTCCAATCGGCTGAGAGCAACCTGGATGGCTACGGCCAGGACAAGAGGGGCACGGGGCAGGGCTGATCCGGGAAGCCCTTGGGCGGTCCGAGGGTCACACGTGGTGCATGCAGGTTCGGTCAATCGTCACGCAGACAGGGATTGCGGCAGATGAAGTGGGACGCTCGGGCTCTGTTCCGAGGAAAAGGGCGACGTCGGCTGATCGGCTCCTCGGTTGCCCTCGCCGTGCTGGGGGCCGGGTACTACGGATTTCAGGTCCAGTACCCGGCTGCCAAGACCGGACGAGCGTGCAGTGGGATGATTCCCGTCGACTCGGTACTGGACCTGGCGGGGAAGTCGAAACTCTCCCTACTCGGCCTCGGATTCGACGTCTCCAGTCGGCAGTTCGACGTGTCCAGAGATGTGACGGAACCGGCTGGGCTGGCAACGCGATGCGTCGTCGACGGCGTCGAGATCTCCATCGAGACCTCCGCAGGTGCCCTGAACGCGTACGGTGCGTATACCTTTCAGGGCGATCCGGAGTCCTTTCCCGTGCCTATGAACGCAGGTTGGCAGGGTTTGATGGTCACTGAAGACGACCAGGCCACCGCTTCCGTACTTCTCAGTTGCAAGAACTGGACATCGAAAGACGGCGGTGGAGTACTCGTGACTGCCGATTCGCCGTACGACAGCAAGGTCACGGAGGCTGTACGGCTCAAGCTCGCCCGTGTGGCCACCGGAACAGCGCAGCGCGCGGCGGAGAAGACAGGCTGCGTGACGGAACCGGGGAACGCGGGCGAACTGACCGCTCCCGCTGCCGCCGCGAAGACCGTGTCGGCCGACGATGCCACAGGCACCTGCAAGGGGATGACCTCGGTGTCGGAGGTGCGGGAAACTGCCGCGGGAGTGTCACCGGCGGAAGAGTGTCTACTCGTCGGCAGCTTGCAACTCAGAGCTGCATACGGCCCTTTCAGCGACGCGTCCGACGCCGTTGTCAACGGCAAGTACGGCGGCCACGACATCCCCTCAGGAGTCGAGAGGCACACGGCCTGGACCTCGGCCACATGCCAGGGCGCCCTGGGGATCGGCTACTACAACGCGTCACCGGTCGACGGGAACGACCGCAGTTTCACATCGAACCCCCTCACCAAGGACGAACGGGCAAATATACAGCGCTTCGCCGACCAGTCGGCCGCCCGCCACGGATGCGACAGCCCGGCCGAACTGCCCTAGCCTGTCGGGGCCGTAGGGAAGATTCACGGACATGGCTCCAGTGCGCATCTCTGCGGAGCCCGACCGCCTCGCCCGGGCTCCGCAGAGATGCTTGCCGGAGGGCAAGGGGTCAGGCGCCGTGCGTGGGAGCAACACAGAGTGGATCACAATCCAACTCAGCACACAGGCAGCCATCTACCTGGTCTTTCCACCCAGCGCCCAGTGCCTTCACGCCGTACCAGGAGCCGTCCCGGAAGCGCCACCGCAGCGTGGTCTTGCAGAGTGTCGTGGGCGGCGCCTCTTCGGAGTGAAGGGGCGCCACACTCGTCGTCACGCTGCCGCCGTTACCCCCTCACGGCGCGGGGGCGTCGTGCCGGAAGTGGGCCGGAAGGCGGTCGAGGAAGTCCCGGTTCACCGGCGAGAAGTACACCCGGGCCCAGGAGCCGTCCGCGAATCCGATCTCGTAGTTCTTGTTGGATACGTCGTGACGGTTGCGAAGCCACGCGACCTGTTGGATGTCCACGGCCCAACCGGGCTCGGCATGGCCGAGTTCGTCTCTCCGGCGGCCCCGCTGGACGTAGGTGACCCGCAGCTGCCGGTCGGTCAGCAGGAGCACCTGCACCACGCCTGTCGTTTTCGACACGGGATGCAGCGCTGCGGCGAACTGCCCGGCGAGGCTGTTCCAACCGCCTTTGAGGGGCTTGCCCTTCTTGCGCTCCCAGTCGAACAGCGCCTCGAAAAGGGCGCCCAAAAGATCTGTCACCACCAGCAGGAACAAGAGCCGGGTCTTCACCCCTTCCCACCGGTCACCCGGCATCCGCAGACCGTGCAGCACACGTGGCCGACGCCCCCTGCGCGGCTTGGGAACGCGCTGCCCCGGCCACACCGGCTGCCCGGCGACTATCCGCTCCCCGGCCGGCAGAACCCGCGCCGCCCTTTCCTCCGCCTCCTTCAACCGCAACGGACGCAGCGCTGCGCTCCACTTCATCCGAATACCTCCCGGACGGATTTTCCGGCAAACGGCGCTGATTCCGTGAGCCGCTCGCCGAACCGCTGCGGCTCGGGGCGGTTGGCGTACTCCGCTTGTTCCTTGGACTGGGGGGACTGCAACGGGTTGTCGACCGGAGGCACGTCCATCTCATGGCCCGTGACGTCACGCACCACGCCTTCGGCTTTGTCTCCGGCCCGGTTCACCGTATCGGCCACATTCCCTGCGGCGTCCTTGATGGGCTGGGTATCCATCCCGTAGTGCTCGGCGACGCTTGCGGCCGTCGGTGCGGCATCCACGGCCGCTCCCACCAGCTGGGCACCCACAAGGGGCTTCACGACACCCTTGTTGATGGCCTTGCTGAGCAGCTTGCGCTTTCCAGGGCGCAGCATCGTGCCCTTGTCCCGCCACACTGCCCGCAGTTTGGTACGCGCCTTGGCGAGTTTCCGCAGTGCCTGCATGCGCTTGGCGAGATCGGCGAGGGTGTCCGCCAACTTGGCTGTGATGCGTACCGCCTTCATCGCGCGATGGGCGACGCCCGCCGCAGCGATGAGCGGACCGATCGCCGCACCCACGCCCGCGGTCAGCACGGCGACGATGGCCGCCGTCGCCGCGGCGACCAGAAGCGCCTCCACTACTTCGACGATGAGTTCGACCATCGCGTTTTCGGCCATGGTGCATGCCTCGGCTGCCGACTCCAGGAGTTCAGCCACCGTGTCCATGTCGTCGGCCTCGCCGAGCAAGGACTTTTCGAACTCGGACATCGTCCCGCCGAAGGCGGTTGACGCGTCTCCCGCCCACGTCTGCTGAAGGGCCCGGCGCTCCGCGACCAGGTCGTCGACGACCCCTCGCATGTCGCGGGCGGCTGCGCGCCAGTAGCCGGCCACCTCGCGCAGCCGCTCGTTGTCGCCGCTGACCGCCTCCAGCTTTTCTTCGAGGCCGGACTCCTTGATGGCCTGCCGGATGACCTTGTCCACCGTGTCGGCGAGCGGGTTGCTCCAGTCGACGGAGAAACCGATGTGATCAAGGACGCTCACCCGGCACCGCCCCCGAAGCCCTCGAACATCTGGACGTGGTCTTCCTCGGTGGCGTCGTACGCAGCTGCCGTCAGGCGCACACCTGTGGCCAACGCGGCCAGCGACTCCATGACGTCCTTCAGGTCGGCCTCCGCCTCCGTGGACTGGGTGTCATAGTCGGCCTTGAGGCTGTCGGACTCCGAGAGCTTGCCGAACGCACCGGCCGGGAGATCCAGAGGTCTGATGCGGTTGCGAATGGCTTCTACTTGGCCTTCGGCACGCTCTACGGCTCTGGCATACCGCCGCAGCGCATCGCTCTCGACTTCTGTTCCCTGTCCCATGTTCACCCCGTGTGCAGTTGCTACCGTGATCCAATTGCCACCCTACAAGGGCTCAACTCGCTCGGTTACGGCAGTGCGGCGTGCGACGCCCTGGCAACCGTCTTCTCCGAGACGGTGATCGGTGCCGTCGTCTTCGAGGCGGTCTGCATGGTGCTCAACGCCGGCGCACTTGCATTCCACGGGGTCGGCTGGGCGGCCGGTGCCAAGAAGGGCAACTGGCTGGACATCGGCTTGGACATCGCCGGGTTCATCCCGTTCGCCGACGTGGCGCGTGTGGGCAAGGTCGGCTGGGGTGCCTTCAAGGGAAGGTGGAGCACACGCCGCTGGGACGTATCCCGGCCATCGCCGACTCGGTCAAGTCGGTCGTGGACGACGCGGGGAACGTACGGCACTACGTGGACCCCCGCTCCTGGACAGCACGTGGATACGAGGCGGTCACCGGCGCCCACAACCTACCGGTGCGAGGCCCAGCTGACGCCGAAGACCATCGAGAGCAAGAAGTTCTCGCAGACCAAGACCCTCACCATCAAGGTGGAGTGAGCGACTGGCCGGGTGCGCGGGGCAGATCCAAGGGGAGTCGGATCCACTGCGGAATCAGCTGCAGCAACAGTGAAAGCGTGGACCTGTGTTCGGCGACGAGCCGATCGAACGTCGGCGCAGTGGTCATTGCAGTCCCCGCTCCCGATGCCCCTTGATGTCGGGACGGCCGATGTGGCCCGTCGCGCGCTCGGACTCGCCGAGCCACATCTGTGGGACGTGTTGCTGCACCGCCGCGACCAGCTGTTGCCGGCAAGCGGGCGGGAAGGGGAGTCGGTAGCGCAGGCGGGGAAGGCCGGGATGCAACGGCTCCTCGTCGCGGACGAGGCCCCACAGGACCGGGTCGTCCCGGTCGATGGGGCCGGTGGGGAACAGCTCCAGCGAGTAGACCTTCTGGCTTCGGCCGAGCTTGCTCCAGTAGAGGCTGACTCCGGCGAGGGTCTGCCAGGGGATGACGTTGCGAAGCATTCCGTTGTCGACCCACAGACCTGTGTGGTCCAGGAGGATCCTGTTGCGGCGGTTCGCCCAATGGCCGACGAAGAGGAACACGCCGAGCGCTCCGAGCGCCAGCATGAAGACGAGGCCCGCGAACCCTGCGGGTGTGGCCTCTCCTTTCTGGTTCCCGGTAGCAATCACGATAGCGCCGAAGACGCCGATCGCGCCGATCGTGATGAGGAGCACGGAACAGGGGAGCCCGGTCACGGCGCCGCGGCGGCCGGTGCGTATGACCGTGGCGTCCGGTGCGGGGGAGGACGTGTGCGGGGGCAACATGGTGCGTGAGCTTAGCGAAGCCCTTCACGTGGCCAAGGGGCGCTTGCGGCCAAGTGCTCTGACGGCCTTGCCCTGTTCACCGTGCTCCCCGCCTCCGAGCAGGACGACCGGCGCAAGACCACTGCGAGCGATCCGGGCCTGGCTTGCGAACGCGCTGTTCTCAAGGCTTTCGCCGAGCGCTCGGCGAAAGACCGCGGCTGTTCCGCTCCGTGAAGCCTTGACGACGTCTCCGGGTGGGCTGTGGTTCGGCAGAAGCTGCGGTGCGTCGTGCGGAGTGTCGGTGACGATGCCCGGCTTGTGGGATCAAGCAGTAGGCATTCTTGCGCTGCCCCACCCCTGGACTGTCCTGGCCGAACGACGACTCGGGTTAAGGCTCGGTAAGAACACGGGAGCGAGCGTGATCTTGATGCGTTGGAAGGCCTAGCATGACAAGCCGTTTTCGGCCTGAGTGCCGACGCGCAACATCACCGGGGGAGTACATCGACAGTGGCCGGCTACCACAAGGTCGAGCTCGAGTCGCTCGCGCAGCTGATCACGCAGCTCGGCGAGTGCGCCGACAACATGCGTTCGGCGATGCAGCAGCTGAAGGACATCGGTCCCAAGGGCTCAGGCTATGCAGAGTTGGAGGAGGCCTGTGACGACTTTCAGGACAAGTGGGGTTACGGGATCGGGCTGATCGCCGATGCCACGGGCGGTATCACCAAGGGGCTCTCGGAGTCTCGTAAGGTCTACGAGGCGCTGGAGGACCAGATCGCCGAGTCGTTCCGGGTGTCCGGCAAGGACGGCGGTGAGTGATGCCCGCCCTTGAGCCCGATTCGGTGGCAGAACCCACGAACAAGGCCACCGTCGAGGCCAACGCCGACATTGCGGGACCGAATCCGAGGATGCCCGGGCGGCGTTCCGTTTCCAGGTTCAGCCGGAGTTCCATCCGATTCCCCTGAGCACGGACGACGGCGAGCGCGAGGCTCGTCACAGAAGATGTGCAGTACGCGTCCGAGAAGGTTCACGAGTCGATCGACGAGGTGCGTGAAACCGCCGGTAGGGTCGTCGACCGCGCCGCCGGGCTCAATCCCTTTGGATGAACAGGAAAAAAATCAGGCAGGCCTGATCGGATGAATTCCCTCGATGTTGACCCCTTGATGGGTTCCCGACCCACGAAGTCCGTCGTGACGTCGCGCATTCGGTATGTGTTGCAGTGGTTGTGGTTCCCTGTGCTGGGAGCGCTGTGGCTTGTGCCGTACCTCCTCCTGTTGTTCCTGTACTTCGCGGTGTTCTTCCCTTTCGCTTTCCTTTGGGACATCGATGCGCCGGCTCCACCCGGCAGCGGCCGGAGGTTCCGATGGAGGCGTCGTATGTGGCTGAACCGAAAGCGTCTGCGCCGGGAATGCTCCCACGACGCGCTGTGGGTCGAGGACCAACTGCGGGCGGTGTTCGACGGCAGAGCGCCCGTGCTCGAAGGACGGCAGAGCAGTGGGACGTTGTGGCGTCACAGGGACGGCCGCATCGAGATCGACGACAGCTACTTCCGGCAGTTCGGTGCGAGGCGGGCACTGCAGATCGCGCAGGAGCACGGCTGGATGGCTGACCAACGCGATGGCACACGGGACCTCCCCGTGTGGCTGGTGCTGCGCCGCTCGGCAGAACCGCAGAAGGGCTGACTTGATCTTTGCCCCGCGCGTTGAGGCCGTGGCGTAGTCGACTTCTTCTGCGAGCTGGGCCGGGCCGCTCGGCCAATCCGCCGCCCCCGACTACGGCGAGGGCGCGCTCAGTGCGCCAAGGCCGGGAGCGTGAAGGGCCTGTCCGTCACCGTCGAGACCACGGTCGACAAGACGCTGGACAACCCGGCGAACAGGCCGGAGTTCGCGAGGATCGCCACTTTCACCGCGGCGAAGGTGTCCAAGGCCCGGCACTGTGGCGCCGAACTCGGAAAGCCCGTACGCAGTCTCGGCCTGCCGGTGAGCAAGGACGCGTACGAGCCGCTCGATACGGCAGACGGGACGTGCTCCGGCATTCCCACCGCACAGAGCGTGTCCATCGCCGCCGAAACGGACCGCGGGGGCGCCCCGTACGAGATCGGCAGGCTGGCAGACGCGGACCTCAATGCCGCTTACGTACTCGGAGCCGAGTGCGGTCCTTACGCGCAAGAGGCGTTCGTCGACTACCTGGAGTACGGGGCGGAGGACACACCGTCGCTCGACGGGCCCGCACACCAGCGGGACGCCGACGGCGGCGTCAGTTGGACGACGGCCAAGTGCTCCGACGGCCCGGCCCTGTTCACTCTGCAGTCCGCTGCCCGGCGGGACGACAACTGCAAGAACACCGTGGGCAATCCGGGATCTGCTTACGAACGTGCCGCACTCATGGAAGAACTGGAGGGGTTTGTTCGGCAAATGCGCTGGCGTGGAATCCAGTTGTGGGCAGTCGGCCCGGCGGGGGATTAGCAGTTGCCCGCCGGCCCGCGGGTCCTCGGGGTTACCTCATGCGGCACGGCTATGCATAGGGCCGCACTATGCTCACCTGCGGCGAGATCATCAGCGTACGCCCCACATCCGGCGCGAACGGCTTCGGCCGAGTCGCGACCAGGGCGTTCGGCCGTTCGCGGCGGCGGACGGTTTCCCTCAGGTGCACCCGTGGCCCCGGCCACCGTGCGGTACAGGCAGAGAAGGCGGTCCGGAGCATGGCATTCCTTGGCGGGAGCGACAGTCTGGAGCTCTTCCTCTCGCGTTGTCAGGTCATGAGCGTCGCGTCGGTGCCGGCCTGTCTGAGTGTCATGGTCTTCCTCGTCAAGGAAGAGGGCTGGCACCACAGCCTTCTCCTGTGTTTCCTCATGCCGTTGATCGCCGCTTACCTGGGCGTCCGGGGCAAGCGGGAGATCCGTGCGGGGATGGCGGCGACGGGGCTTGTCCTGGCAGTCGCCACACTGCCGTTGGCGTTCGCACTGTCATCCCTCGAGGGCGCCTGACTCGATCAGCCATTAGTCGATCTTGAAATCGCAGAGCGCGTGCGCTCGAATGTTTCATGATCGTTCGCTCACTCAATGTGACGATTCAGTCGTCACAAAATCTCCAAGACTCGACGATAGTCTGTGCCCGCGTCATCGCCACGGGGGTGCTCTATCGCCCCCTGCGTCGCAACTGATCGCTTCGCGCAACCAACAAGGGGGTCCTCAGTGGCTGGGGAATTCAAGGTCGATCTTGACCATTTGAAGTCGTTTGGTGACACATTGAAGCGGTCGGTTGAGGAACTGGAGGGGGCGCGCAAAGCGCTCGCGGATGTCAGGGCCGACCAGATCGGAACGCCTCGGCTGGACGAGGCCTGTGACACGTTCCAGGACAGGTGGGCGTACGGGACCGACCAGCTCAAGGACCTGATCAAGGCGGTCGGCGAGGGCGTCGAGACGACCATGCTGAGCTACAAGAAGTTCGAAGAGGAACTGTCGAAGGCCCTGAAGCAGATGGGCGACACGGCGGCCGCGAACGCAGGGGGGACCCGCTGATGGCTGCCAACCCGTATCCGAACCTCGGCTGGAATCCCGTTCCCGGCGTGCCGGAAGCGGTATCGACGCTGCAGAAGAAGGTGAAGTCCGCAGCGGAGACGCTGGAGAACTGCCACCGCCAGATCGAGAGACTGCTCGCGGCCAGCTCCTCCTGGGAGGGCGACGCGGCGAACGCTTTCCGTGACTCCCTCGACGGCGACCTCAAGGAGTACATGAGGAACGCCGGGCAGTCCCTGGGGAAGGCAGCCGGCTGGCTGGGCACATGGGACGGAGACCTCGCATCCCACCGGGACCTGGCGAAGAAGTACGACGACGCCGCGGCTGAGAAGAAGACCGCCCGCGAGTCGGCCCAGCAGCGTCATGACGAGGCCAGCAAGCACCCGGACCTCAAGCTCGCGGGGAAGGAGTACCCCTCCCAGGCGGAGGCCGATGCCGCTACGGCCCGGCTGCGTGCCGCCGAGAGCGCGCTGAACGAAGCCACCACCCAGCTCAACAACGCCACCACCGCGTACAACGACGTCATCAAGAAGGCGCAAGAGCTGGAGGACGACCACACCAAGCGGGCCGAGTTCATCGCCGGCAAGCTCGACGAGGCCGACGACAAGCTGGCTCCGAAGGAGCCGGGGTGGCTCAGCAAGACCGTTTCGGCCATCGGTGAGGGCATCGCCTGGGTCGGCAAGCAGATCTACGAGCACGCTGGAACCATCGGCGCGATCGCCGGTCTCCTCGCCCTCCTCCCGACGCCTGCCGCGCCGATCTTCGCGGCGATCGCCGTGGGCGCCAGCGCACTCGCCATGACCAAGAACCTCTCGAGCGAGGACTTCAGGGATTCCCTGATGGGCAAGTACGGGTGGAAGGAAGGGGCGTTCGCCTGGGGCGCGATGGTCGGTGACACCCTCGGAATGGTGCCCGGCGTCGGAGCGCTGGCCAGGGCAGGGAGTGAGGCGGGGCTCGCGGCGGCGGTCGCCCGGGAGGGCGGAGAGGCCCTGTCGCTCGGGTCAAAGATGGCCAACTTCGGTAGCGAAATCGTGCCCGCCTTCAAGCTCAAGGCTCTCGAGGCCGCGACGGATCCGGCGGTCGGAGCGCTCCAGTACTCCATCCAAGGCGCGAACGTACTCGCGAACGCGGCTTCGTCGCTGGAGACCGCCGGCGTCTTTCCGAAGAACGGCTACGGGCATGATGCCTCCGAGGTGACGAAGATCGGCGCTGCCTCGACCGGGTTGAAGAGCGGCGCCATCGGAATTCTGACGGACATGGGCGAAATGATGAGGGGCATCCGACTGTGAACAGCTTCCTTGACATCGCGCCGCCCGAGCCGAAGCCGGAGTACTGGTACGGACTCCCGTACGGCTACCTCAAGTTGGACCTCCAGCCGACGGCTGAGGGACTCCTGGAGATGGCCCGGCAGATCAACGAACTTCCTGCCGAGGCCCGTGACCGCGCCGATCAGGTGTTCCGCCTCTACGCCGTCGTCGTGAGCATGCTGCAGAGCCAGCAGGTCCAGGGCTGCGCACTCGGAATGCACCCCGACGACAACGGCGACCCCCTGATGTCCGTCCTGACCGTCTCCACGCTCGCGACGCCGAAGGGGAACGCCAAGGCCGCGCTCACCCAGATGTTGGCGGCCGGCGCCGGGACCGGCGTGGACAACGGCGTCGTTCCGGTGGAACTGCCGGTCGGGACGGGTTTCCTCATCGAGTCGGAACGGCGCACCGTGTCTCCGGGCGCTGCGCCCGAGGGGCAGGACGAGCCCTTGGAAGACACGGTCTGGCAGGGCACGGTGGTCATTCCGGACACGCGCTCCTCGTCGGTCATCACCGTGCAGATGGTGACTCCGTCCGTGCAGCTGGCCGACGACTACCGTGGAGTGCTGCTGGGCGTCGCCCGTACGGTGACTTTCACCGACCCGGCGGCTCCGGCCGCGGCGAACGGCGCGTCCGGACCGTTCGGAGCTCCTGGGGCCGGGCCCGATACGAGGAATCCCTTCGGATGAAAAGGAACCCCTTCGGATGAGCACGGGCGAGACGGGAGGTTCCGCTGTGTCAGATGCGTCAGAGACGGCGCAGGCGCCTTATGCGACGGACGGCACGGACTTCAAGGGCGCACTGAGGTATTACTACCGCTCCGCGCTGGCGCGGTTCGCCAGACTCGGTCTGCCCAGTGCGGTGTTGTTTGTCCAGATGTTCTTGTGGCCGATGGACGTCCGCGGGTACCTGTTGCCGTTGGCCATCGCGGGAATGTTCGGATTCCTGTTCGCCTTCTTCCTTCTCTACGGCCGTCTGTTCCTGACCTGGCGGTGCGCACGGGCCCTCCGTACGTACCCTCTGGAATTCCGCTCGCCCGTCGAGAAGGTCAAGCTGGAGAGGCCTCTGCGGCTCCACCTGCGGTTCGGCGACAAGGCCGGTACTGGTCAGCCGGTGACCCTGCTGGCCAAGGATCCCCTGGGGCGCTCCCGATGGCCGGACGGCATCGCCAACGGCGTGTGGTTCGCCGGGGACGATCCGTTCGGCGGCGCGGCCATCGTGCCGGGCAGTGGTGAGCTGCTCTTCATGCAGCCCACCGAGTGGGCGTTGTCGGCGAAGGAGCGCGACAGCGCCGGGGAAGTCCGCATCGGGCAGGCGAAGCGGGCCGGGATCAAGAGGCCTGTGCGTTACCGGTAGTCAGAAGGTTGTTTCCTGCCGGTAGGAGGCTGTCGTCTCCTACCGGCAGTTCGCTGAGCCCAGGCCCGAGCCGGCCGCGCGCTCGCGCTACACGCTGGTCTTCCGCGGGAGTAGCCCGGGCTCAGCGACGGGGCTCGACCTCCATGAGGTCGGTGCCGCCGGGGAGAGCGAGGACACCGTGGCCCTCGACATCGCCCGCGTACCAGGCGCCGTACTCCATGGCTTCCGGCCAGCGGCGACTATGGACGGCACCGCGGGCCGACATGAAGTTGTCCGACTGCGCGGGCCCCGCCGCCGCGTTCAGCTGGAGCTGGATGGGCACGCCGTTCGGATCCTTGAGGGCGGGGTGCCTGCGAGCCCCGGGAATCGGTCGCCACGGGTGTGCCTCGAGGAGGCGCCGGACTCGCTGGAGGGAGCGCAGGGCGCTGACGTAGAGGTAGAGGAAAACGATGTAGACAAAGAGCAGCAGACTCAGGACCAGGCCGAGGATGCCGCCGTCCTTCTTCTCGGCGCCGGGCAGAGCGACGATGCCGAACCCCTGCAGCACGCTGAGCGTGACGAACGACGCCACGCAGAGGAAGGTCACGAGCGACAGGCGTGTGCGGATCGTGCCCCTTGCCTTGGCCCAGGCCGTGCGAGTCCCTGGGTGGTCGAAGGCGGCGTTGTCCATGGGGACTTGCGTATCCCGTCCCCGCACAGATGGTTCTCGCATATCGTCCTCCTTTCCCTTTCGCGGCTCCGGGAACGAAACGGGACTGTGCATCACCGGGCCCGGCTACCGGAGCCGCCGTTCAGGTTGGCGAGGGCTTCCACCAGCGTTCCCCAGCCGGCGACAGGGAAGTAGACGCTCACCCAAGATCCGTCATCGAAACCGATCTCATGAGTGCCGTGTCGCGCGCCATTGCGCTTACGGATCCACGCCACACGTGACCGAGGAACACCCCACCCGTATTGGATACCTGGCCCCACCTCCCGTCCGTCCGGAGACATCTGGACGTGGACCAGGTGCAGGCCGCGGTCCCCCAGCAGGAGAACCGACACGGCATCGCATTCCTCACGGGGTTGCAGAGCGCTTGCCATTTGCCCCGCAGCGCTGCCCCAATCCCCGAACAGCGCCTGCTCTTTGTACTTGCGCCGGTTGTCGAAGGCGTCCACTGCCGCGTTCACCGGATTCATGCGGTCAAGGAACTGCTCGGTCCTGGCCGCACGCGTCAGCCAGCGATCACTGGTCGACCTGGCCTCCGAGAACAGGTCCCGCCGCATGCGATTCGGAGGTGTCGGCACGCCTTCGCCGATCGCCACGACGTGGGAATCGGTCAGTCGCTCACCTGCGGGGAGGGCCGCCCTGGCCCGGATGCGCGCCTCACGAGCGATGGCGTGATGGGCGTGATGGGCGTGATGGTCGGGAACTGCGGCACCTGAGATCCAGTCTTTGAAGCCCGACCAGGAACGCAGCTCCGAGAATCTCACCCGAACACGTCTCTCACTGTCTTGCCGTCAGCCGTCTCAGCGGATCGTAGCCGACAGTCGGAGAGCGCCAGGAGAAGGTGGTGGGCAGGGGCCGTCAGGGACAGGTGGTTGACGCTCTACCTCAATCGTGTGCAGATGCGTGACTCCATCGCACGAGGTGAGGGCGTTGGCACGAGCGAAGAATGCGGTCCTGGGGCGTAGGGCGTGTGGATGTGCCATGACCACTTCACCTCACGTGGGAACCCGGCGTTTAGGCTTTGCACATTGCAAGATCGAACTCGTGGGGAAGCAGGATGAGCCAGGGTGCGGGGTACGACGTCGAGAGCGCGGCGCTGCGGCGTTTCGCCAAGTCATTGGACAGTGCCGGCGACCGAGTGGCGGTGATCCGGCGCCGTACGTCCGGGTTGGACCTGAGTAGTGGTGTCTTCGGAAAGCTGGCGGAGTCCGACGGCCTCAAGGCGGACTACGACACGCAGTCGACGCAGGCCGGAGAGGACCTGCGCGACGTGACGGAGACGCTTCAGCTGATCGCTGACGGCCTGCGGCTGAGCGCTGATGCCTACGATGCCAACGAGGAGGACCAGGCGCGTGCGTTCGGCGGTGACACCGCGTGAGTGACGCACTGGACAGGGTCGGCTTCTCCGTCGACTGGAGCAACCCCCTGGCCGGGGCCCTCGACGGGACGATCCGGGCGGCCATCAAGGAGCTCGGGCTCGACGACTACCTGGAGAAGGTCAGCGGGGACAACGAACGGCTGCTCGCGGTCGCGCAGGAGTGGCGCGCTGCCGCCCGTGACATGCAGGGCGTGGTCGAGGATCTGCGGGCGGAGCGCCGGACACTCGAGGCGTCCTGGACGGGTGAAGCGGCCAAGGCGTTCAGCGGCCAGATGGCCGAGTTCGAGCAGGGTCTGCTCGACGAGGCCGAGGACATGATCACGATCGCCGAACTCCTGGAGATGGCGGCCGAGGCGTGTGCCGTCGCCGAGGAGGCGATGGTCGAGTTGATCGTTGAGATCGTCGAGGCACTCTTGGTCGCCGCCGCCACGGCCGCCATCGTGGCGCTGCTCACCGCAGGGGTGGGAGCGGCGATCGGACCACTCATCGCCGCCGCGGGCACGGCGCACCGGATGCTGAAGGCCGTACGTATCACCGCGAAACTGGCCGACCGGCTCAAGGACTTGGCCGACCGACTGCGGGCGCTGCAGAAGCTGCGGCGGCTCCGTACCAAGGCCAGGGCGGCGTGGAGACACAAGCCGACCCGCAAGAAGATCAAGACAGCCGTCAAGTACCCGGTCAAGAAGGCACTCGGCGCTCAGATGGTGGGAGCCGCGATCGATGCGGCGCCCACGGCGGGCAGTGTGCTGGAGCACGAAACCGGGTGGGATGTCGACGGGGCGGTCGCGGGATGGGCGGACGGCGCCGAACGGACCCTTCACCGGACCACCGGCCTGGACGAGGTGCGGATCGGTGACCGTACGTGGGATGTGGCGCACCAGGACGCAGCCACGCCGAAGCCCACTGCGGAGCAGGCCGAGTACCAGAACCGGCCGGAACCGCAGAGCTTCAAGGAGCGGTCGGCCCTATCGGTGAGGGAAGTTTTCGGATGAGCCTGCCTGTGGATTTCCGCCGTGTGCCCTACAAAGAGGTCAGGGCTCGGGCTGCAGAGGCGTTGCAGGGTGATGAGCGGCTGCTCGGCAGTGAAGTGACCCTGCCGGGCCACGGACTGCCGAAGCCACGGCGGAGTCGACGGCCCCGGGTGCTGCGCGGTCTTCGGATGCCCGGGGACAGGCTGGCGGGCGTCTCCCGGGTTTTCTGGCGGCTGGTGACCCTGCCTGAGATCGGCGGCTTCGACTGGCTCTTCGAGCGGCGGCGCAGGCACGGCAAGCCGTTGGAGGGCGGCTGGAACAGCCTCGGCGGGCAGCTGGCCGCCGCGCTCCGGCCGGTGTCGAAAACGACGGGTGCACTGCCGGTCCTCCAGCTGACGGATCGTCGGTTGGGGATCGCATATGTGCAGCGAGCGCGTCGCAGGACTGCCGGGCAGCTGGGCGTGGTCGAGCAAGGGTGGAGCACAGAGGCGCATCACGTGGCTTGGATCCGGCACCGTACGGATGTGGACGCGGACACCTACGAGATCGGTTTCAATGACGGCTCTTGGGTGAGGGTGTGCCTGCCCAGCCAGGGAGCCGTGAACTTCTTCACGGCGTTCCCGGAGCACCTTCGGCGGGACACCATGCCCATGGCGTCGTAGGGCTTGGGGATTTGCACTCGGACAGCCGGCCGTCACACCTGGAAGTTCAAGGTGTCCCGGAATTGCCGGACATTGGGTGCCTGGCTTCGGAGGAGAGGTACTGGTCGGACGAGTGACATTCCCGGCGGCGGGCGATCTGGGAAGTCCGGAGTTCCTCGAGACCTACGGCCTACTCACCGTGAGTTGGACCTCGCGGAACTGGAAGTACGAGCTCAGCACATTGGCCGAGAGGACACTCGAGTGCACACACGCCACGTCCAGGGCCGTGAGTGTCCTCTCCCGACGCCTGCCTCCGCAGCCCTCGCCTCCTCCTGGCGCCGCCGGTCCCTGCTGGTGCCCGTCCTGGTCGTCGCCTCGGCGGGGCTGCCGGCGGCCCACTTCTCCTTCGGTGGCGACACCTTCCAGAACTGCCGGTATCTGGGCCCGTCCATGCGGATGTACGTCACCGCCTGGGCCGCCCCGGTCTGCGGCCTGGCCGCCCTGCTGCTCCTGCTGTCCCTGCGCCGCGGGGCGCGCCGGCGGGGGCACCGGCCGGGGGCGGTGTGGCAGGGGCGCGTGGCCGCGGCGGCTGTGTGCGTCGTACCCGTACTGCTGCTGGCGCAGTTCCTGGCGCTGTACTGGGTGTACGAGGAGGACCCATCGGGTGGGCAGGACTGCTCGGGGCTGATGCTGGTCCATGACCGAGCCGTCGGCCGGGTCGCGGCGGCGGTGGCGGCCGCCGTATCTGCCTGATCGGCGAACGTGAAAGCTCCTGTCGGCCGGCGGAACGGATGCGCCTCCGGCCGACAGGAGCTTCTCATTGAGCGGCAGTCTGCGCACTCAGCGCGGGTAGGCCCCCTGCGGCGGCATCATGCCGCCCGGTCCGCCCGGTCCGCCCGGTCCGCCCGCTCCGCCCGGTCCCATCGGCGCCGACGTCGGCGCTCTGCGGCGCCCGGACCGTATCAGGAGCACACCCCCGATCAGCATCACCAGCCCCACGCCGCCAGCGACCGCGCCGGTCATCCACAGCTCCTGTTCCAGCTCGGGGTGCGTGCTCTTCGGCGTGCCGTCCGGCGTCGCCAGGTACTCCTTGCCCTTGTACGCCACCGGCGCCGTCTCGTCCTCGGGCGGCGAGGAGGAGGCCTGCACGGCCGCGGCCGCGTTGATCGGGCCGTAGCCGAGCAGGGCGCTGCCGCCGCCGGCGGGCCGGTTGGTGGTGGCGATCAGGACGTCGTTCACCTGAGCGGGGGTCAGCTTCGGGTTCTTCGCCTTCATGAGCGCCACGACGCCGGCGGCCAGCGCGCAGGCCGGCGAGGTGCCGTTGACCGGCTTGTAGCCGCCGGTGTTCGTCGCACTGGTGATGGCGACGCCCGGCGCGGCGACGTCGTTGTAGGTGTGCACCGTGGAGAAGTCGGCGCGGGTGCCGTTCTGCTGGATGGCGGCCACCGCGATCACTCCCGCGTAACCGGCCGGGTACGAAACGCTGTTGAGCCCGTCACCCGAGTTGCCGGCCGAGGCGAGCACGGGCACGCCTGCGACCAGGGCGTAGTCCACGGCCGCGGACTCCTCGGCGGAGTACGTGTTGAACCAGTCGCTGCTGCCGAGCGACATGGAGATCACGTCGGCCCCGTGGTCGACCGCGTAACGGATGCCTTCCTCGATGGGGCTCTTGCCCTGGTTCCGAAGGTCCTCCAGGTCCTTGACGTCGGGCGTGTCGTTCTTCTCGTCGTCGATCACGCGCACAGAGAGGATCTTGGCCTTCGGGGCCACCTTGAGGACGTCCGAGGCCATGGCGGTGCCGTGCTGCCCCCACTTCCGGTCCCCCGGCTCCAGCCCGTCCTCGAGGAAGTCGGGGCCGGTGGTCACCTTGCCCTTGAGGGCGGGATGGTTCTCCATCACACCCGAGTCGAGAACGGCGACGGTCATTCCCTCGCCCTGGCTCTGCTGCTGCGCCGCGGACAGGCCGAGCGCCTGCCCTTCCCAGCCGACCGGCGTGGCCGCCTGCGCGGGCGTGGTGGCCAGCGTGCCCAGCAGGCCGGCGAGGGCTACCACGGTGCAGGTCGCGCGTATGGTCTGAAACTTCACCGCGGTGTTCACCTCGCCAGGTTCATGATGTGGGTGCCGAACGTGGTGGCGAGGGCGTCGGCCTCGTCCATCCAGGGCTTTCGGTCCTCAACTGTCCCGACGCCCTCGCCGAAGTCGCCGGGAAGGTTGGCCGAATTGCGCCCGTCGACCGCGCCGGTGGTGACAGCGACGGCGTACGTTCCGACGGGGTCCCCGCCCATGCCGTTGCGCCTGCTCTCCTGCCACTTGGCCGCGAGCGTCCCGGGAACCTTCAGCGGAACCACCGCGGCATCGGGGACGTCCTCCCCCGACTGATCCTCGAGGTACTGGCCGAGTTCCGACCCGGCTTCGCTGTCCTTGGGCATCACGACGATCGCGACCGTGGCCACCATCTCACCGGTGAGATCGACATACGTGGCACGCAGCACGGCCTCGCAGCCGAGCTCCAGCGCCTTCTCCTTGGTCTCTCCGCTGAGGCCCTTGGAGCACGAGGTGTCCTCGGAGATACCCATCCGGTTCCACTGCGCGATCTTCTTGTCCGACGCCTCGTACGTGTAGTTGGGAGGGTCGCCGATGGTCTCCGGGAAGAGCGCTTCGGTGGTTTCGTTGCGCCACACCACGGACGTGTAGGCCTGGTTGGGTATCACCTGCTGCGCGTTGCTGTACGCGTGCGCCACCAGCGCCCCGCCGCCGAGCATGCCGAGCACGCCGAAGACGGTGAGCACGATGCCGAAGGCTTTACGGCCGGTTCGTCCGCCGCCCGAGGGGGGCACCGGCGCCCCGGGCACAGGGCCGCCGGGGACGGCGTATCCCGGAACAGCGCCGCCAGGGACAGGCCCTCCGGGGACGGGGTGGTTCGCGGGCGGGGCGGCGTAACCGCCGTACGGAGACGGACCCGGCTGAGCCGGAGCGGCAGCCGGGGGAGGCCCTGGGGGTGCCGCCGGCATGGGCGGCGGGACCGGGGCCGCCCCCTGTCCTTGCGGTTGCCAACCACTCTGCGGTGGCGGCTGCCCATACGGATTACCGCCGCTGGGCGGCGTGGGGTAAGACATGGTTCCCTCTCACACGTCCTTCTGCGAGGGAGCACGATGCGTGGTCCGGGCTCACACGACAGGAGCCCGCATCTCCACCGACCCGTACCCAGGTCACCGCGAGGCTCGACTCGAGCCACTCGCACACCTTTCGGCGTCCCCCGTGAGTCTCCCGACACCTTATGACCTTCGCAGACGCAAGGTGTGTGCGGTCCCGTGGAGCTCCCATAACGATCTTATTGACGGGCTTGCCCGCGGTAGAGGGCTATGGCTGTCTCCACCGGGTAGTTGGGGACGGCGACCGTCTCGCCGGTGTCCTTGGCGACGATGATCTTGCTGCCGCCCGGTGCCGCGGGCCGGGGCGGGCCCGAGGCATCGGTGGCAGGCGGGAACGTCGGGTACACCAGGTAGCCGATGTCGAATTCGTGGACGTGCAGGGGAGCGGGGGTGCCGTCCGGCAGCTCGGGTTGTGCGTAGCGGCTGCGGACGATGGCGAGGGCCTGTTCGGGGGTTGTGGGTGGGAATGCGGGTGGAGTGGGGGCGTCGGGTGGCATGAGGCCGGCGGTCTCCGTGGCGCAAGTGGTCGGGGTCGTCATACGGCCGGGTGCCCGATCCTCGTGGGAGTCGGGCACCCGGCGGCTGTCTGTCTGTGTCGCCGCTAGTCGGTGGTGGGGAGGGCGACCAGGGTGTACGCCTTGTCGCCCAAGCCGGTGAGGGGGTCCGCCAAGGCCATGAAGAGCCGGTCCTTGTGCCAGAAGGGCCTGCCGGTAGTGGACATCGCCTTGTCGACTTCGATCGGGTACTCCACGACCGTCTTCATCGAACCGTCCTCGGCTCCGAATTCGACCAGCTCGGATCCCTTGTCGTTGTCATTGCTGGTCACGTAGGCAAGGATGCGATCGCCTCCGGCCGTCGGCAGCGGGTAGTACTCCTTGCCCTGGGCCGACTCCGTCTTCCACAGCTGCTTACCGCTGTCGAGGTCGTAAGCGACCATGAGGCCCTTGCTGTTCTCTTCGGACACGCCCATGACGAACGTGTCACCGAAGACGCCGGCCTCCGGCCAGCGACCGCCGTCCGAGCCGGAAGTATGGAGGTATTCAGCCGGCTTGGCGGGGGAGAACTCGCTGCGTACCTTCCCTGTCTTGTCGTCAAGGGAGAAAAGGGCTTCTCCGTTGTCGCCGTCCCGGATCATGACGATGGGAGAGGTCGAAAGAACGCTGCCGCTGGAGAGCTCGCCGAAGCTGTCCTCGGGGATCTCGTGACGGTAGGTCCACCGGGCCTTGCCGGTCGCCGGATCGACCAGCGAGACCTCGTCCCATCCATCTCCCCAGTCGGGGTCGTCGGGGTCGCTGATCTGGCAGTGACGGACCCTGAGCAGCGCCTCGCCACCGCTGAAGCCGCCGCTGCCGCAGTCGGCCGTGGCGAACCGCTTCGGATTCCAGGCCGGTGTACCGTCGGCCGCCTTCAGGGCAAGCGCCGTGTTTCCGCCATTGATGACGACGACGTCGCCGGCACGAGCGACCGACGCACCGTCCGAGGAGTCACCGAGGCTGATCTTCTTGTCCCAGAGCTTCTTGCCGGTGTTGAGGTCGTATGCCACGACGTGGTCGCAGGCCCTGCTCTCACCATAGGTGACGACACCGATGTCGCCCGAAGAGTCCTCGGGCGCGATGCACGATTGGCTGGTGCCGCCGGGGAAGGGCGCGGCCCACAGCTGCTTCCCGGTATCGAGGTCGTATGCCTTCACTCCGCCGGTCAGGGCCTGGACCACCGCCTTGTCGGTGAACCAGGTGCCCCGGTTGGTACCGATGTTCGCGTCGACGGTCGATCCCTGCGGCTTGGGGGCGGCCACGCTCCACAGCACGTTGTTGCTCGCCGAGCCGACGAACATGTACCAGGCCCCGTAACCGGCCCCGCTCAGGACGAGTACGGCCATGACGAGCAGCACGATCATCCCGACCGGCTTCTTGCGCGCGTTCCCCTGGTGAGGCGGGCCGCCGGGGCCTCCAGGACCGCCGGGGCCGCCGTAGCCGTACCCGGGCGGAGGCTGCTGGCCGTACCCCTGCGGGGGCTGCTGGGGGTAGCCGGGGCCCTGCTGAGGTTGCTGCGGGTATCCGTAGCCCTGCGGGGACTGTTGGGGATGCCCGTAGCCCTGAGGCGCCTGTTGGGGATGGCCGTATCCCGGCGGGGGAGCCTGCGGCGGCCCAGGCTGCGGGGCCTGCTGCGGCGCACCGTACCCGTACTGCTGGGGAGGCTGCGGAGGCTGTGGTGGGCTCTGCGGAGGGCCCTGCGGTGGCGCCGGAGGCTGCTGGGGGTAGCCGTATCCCGGCGGGGGTACGGGCGGTGGAGGCTGCTG
Organism: Streptomyces shaanxiensis; assembly: GCF_039537145.1. NCBI lineage: Bacteria > Bacillati > Actinomycetota > Actinomycetes > Kitasatosporales > Streptomycetaceae > Streptomyces > Streptomyces shaanxiensis. The sequence continues at coordinate 30,302 of NZ_BAAAZY010000019.1, read as the reverse complement.
GCCGTACCCGCCGCCGGCGCCCTGCATACCGTCTGTGGACATCAGCTGTTGCTCCTCACGTAACTGGCCCAGGCGGCCTCGAACTCGCTCTTGCCCATGCCCGTGGCCTCGCGCAGCTGCTGGTCGAGCTGGTCAGGGTTGTCGTAGTGGTCGGTGACGAACTTCAACGCAGCGGCCTCGCCGCCCTTTTCGGCGATGAACCGGATGGCCATGTAGCTGAGCGTGTAATTCGTGGAGACCTCGTCGTCGAACCCGGCGTCATTGGGAAGTGAGCCCCCGAATGCCTTACCGGTGACGTCGTTCCGGATGCTCCATTCGCCGAGCTCGCGGTCGAAACGGAACGCCACGTAATCGGCGAAACCTTCCACGACCCACCAGCTCAGGTAGTTCTCGGAGTCGAAGCCGGAGGCGGCCTCGAGGGGCTGGACGATGGCGTGCGCGAACTCGTGGTGGGAGATCTCCTGGACGAGCTTCGGCCAGTACGTCGCGTTGGTGAAGCGCTTCCCGGACATGTCCATCTTCACTCGGGCGCCGCCGTACTCCAGGTCCTTCTCGGCACCGCTGGAATCGGCGTCGAAGCTGGGCATCGCCACGCTCTGGCCGGCTTCCCACTCGACGGATTGCGAGCCGTACAGGGAGGAATACGTCTTGCGGTCGCGCTCGAGAACCGTCACGAATCCAGTGGGAGTCTCGGTTCCCGCGGGCCCCTTCGACTTCCACAGCTCGATGTCGTCCTTCGCGGCCTTCTCGATGTACGGCGCGAAACGGTCCGTGTCCGCGGCGTACTTCTTGTCCGAGATCGTGAGCGAGTGGTCCTGCTTCACGACGTGCATGTCCTCGTAGAGGTCCCAGGGAGCCGGGTAGTACACGTAGCTCGCGGAGCCGTAGGCGCCGGACGCGGGCCCCACTCTGGTGATCTGCGGCTCGGCGTCCTTCGATTCCCGCTTGATGATCCATCGGTACCACTCGGACACCGGCCGGACATCCACGTTCTGGATCTTGTGGACGAAGGCGACGTCGAGGGCGACCGACGCCCCGTCGCCGTATTCGTCGGTGGTGTTGCCGCTTTGGTTGAGGATGGAGTACTCGGCCTGCGAGAAGGGTATTTTGCGCAGATTCTGGAAAAGGTTCTGCTGCGTGGCCTTGGCCTTGCCGGTGAAGGGGGCGAGATAGGCGTCCTCGTCACCGCTCTTCAACGCCTGGCTACGGCCGTCGAGCAACTCCTCGATGTCCTCGGGGCTGAGCAACTGCTCGCTCTGCGTGTCGCCGCCCGCGGACGGCAGCGAGCCGCCGCCGACGGCCTGGTACACGGCGAGCCCGCCGACTCCCAGGACCGCCAGCACGGCCAGGACGACGACGCCGATGACGGCCTTCTTCAGACCCTTGCCCTGATCACCGCCGCCTCCCCCCGGGGGCTGCTGTTGCGGGTACGGCGTGTGGGGCGCCGCCCCAGGCCAGCCTGGAGGCGTGCCGGGCGGATACTGCGGCGGGTAGCCGACGGGTCCCGGCGTGGTTTGGGGCGGGTACGGCGCGCCGCCGTGCTGTGGCGCCGGCGCCCACCCTCCCTGCCCCTGCGGATACGCGCCGCCCGGGCCTGTGGGCGGCGGAGGGTACGACATGAACTCGCTCTCCCCTGAATCTCGATGGTGCGCGGGACCGGGAAGTGCCGCGCATGCATCGGAGAGCTCGTGGCCGCGAAGCCCACAGAGAAATGGAGCGCTGCCTGAACGCTCAACCCCCTCGGCTGAGCCTGATCAGCTCAGCGTGACCAACTTCAGTGTGTTCGCACGGGCGATGACTCGCCGCTCATGCCTCAGCATCCCCGTTAATGCTCATGACACCCTACAAGCAGGTCAGTTGCAGGCCGGGGCGGTTCCCTATCCATGTGATAAAGCTCGTGAAGATGTTGTGTGGCCACCGCCCTCACAACTCCGCTGTCACGACGCCGCGCCAGCCACTCCGCTGTCACAGCTCCCAGAGCGCGTCGAGTCGCAGTCGTACGGCATACAGCCCGTCGGGACCTCCGACGAGGAGCAGGCCGTCGGGAGTGAGGGCGAGGGCGTGGCATGCGTCCAGGAGAGGGAGTACGCGCATCTGGCCGGAGTACACGTGCCAGAGGTGAAGTTCGGCGTCGCTCCAGGCGACGGCGAGTACGGGGCCGGCGGGGGTCTGGGCGGCGGCGAGGGCGGTGGCCAGGGTCGGGCGCTGTTCCACGGGGACCGGCATCGGCTCGGCCGAGGTCTCCCACAGGCGCACCGAGCCGTCGAGTGCGGCGCTGAAGGTGAGGGTCAGGCCGTCGGCGGCAATGTGCAGGCAGGTGGCTGCGGTGACCGGCTGCTCGTGCACGCGGTGAGAGCGGGGCGTGTCCTGATAGTCGCTCAGGGACCAGACATGGAGGTTGCCGCCTTGGTCGCCGACGATCGCGTAAGGGCTTTGCGGGCCGGCGCTGCCGAGCGCGGTGACCTGGGATTCGGCCTCGGTGAGGGCGGCCGAACCATGGTGCTCGGCGATGTGCCCCAGCACGGTGGCGGCGGTCGGATCGTCCTCGGTCGTGAGGGGCAGCAGCGTGGCGGACTGGTCGAGCAGGAGCAGTGAGCGGGCGTCGCGGGGGGCGACGGAAACGGGGCGTACGAAGGAAGGGGAGGAACCCGGTAGTTCGTACGACGGGGAGGGGCCCGGTCGTGCGGAGGGCGGCGCGGAGCCCGGGCGTATCGATGACGGATCGCTCGCCGCGTCGGCCGGGCCGCCGTCGTGTACGTCGTGCGTCCGCAGCCGCCCCATGACGTCGGCCGCCAGCAGGCGGTGCTCCTCGCCGGGCGTGAGGGCCAGTGCGGCCGGCCGCAGGTCCGGCCGTGCCCAGCGTGTGGACCACCAGTGCTGCTGGGCGAGGGGGCGCAGATACTCGGTCAGTGCCGGGTCCGTGCCTGCGGCGGCGGTGTGCAGGAGGGCGGCACGCTCGGCGCTGTCCGTGTGGTGCGCCGTCAGTTCGGGTGCGGCGTGCTGCCACACCTCGCGAAGCTGACCGGGTACAGGGATGCGTTCGTCGGCGAGTACGGCCGTGAGCGCGGTGGCCGAGCCGTGCACCAGGAATCCGGGGTCGGCCAGCAGGCTGCGTACGGCGGCACCTGCGTCGTCGGCTCGCAGGGCCGCGTCGAGGATGTGGCGCAGGACAGGGGCGGGCGCCTGCGTCCAGTCCGGTCGGCCGTCTGGGGTGCGCGGGACCGTCGCGAAGAGCTCCTCGGACCGGGGGTTGTCGCTCTCGCGGGGCTCTGCGGTGCGGGCAGGCAGGTCGATGGTCTCGGCGTCGTCCGCGGGCAGCAGCCCAGCGTCGCCCACCTCGACGGCGGCGCGCAGGTGGGGCAGTGTCAGCAACGGCTCCAGCAGGTCGGCGACCAGGGACGCCGCTGTCGCCGGCGGCAGATCCGCGGGCCCCGCACCGGCCCGGTGCAGATCGGATACGAGCAGCAGCAGTGGCCGTTCGTCATGGGCCATCCGGTCCAGGAGACGCTCCGGGGACAGCGGACCGTAGCCGAGCTGCCGTCCCAGTTCCCAGGCGAAGGTCTCGGCGGTCAGCCCCTCGGCCAGGATGGTGGCGTGGACGGTCGTCTGCGGGTTGCGGGTCGCCCCGGCCAGCAACCAGGCGAGCAGATGGCTCTTGCCGCTGCGTTCGGCACCGCGCACCAGGCACAGCCGGGGCCCGGCCCCGCTGTCGTCGGCGGCCCAGTCGAGCAGCTGCCGCCCGTGGGCCCGCTTGTCGTCATCGAGCGGTGGCCAAGAGGCCATGTCCGGAGTTACGGCACCGACGGTCATGTCGTACGGCTCCCCCTCTTGTCGTGTCCCGGCGTCCTAACGCGGCGGCTGCCCCGTCGCCTCGCGCAGCAGCCGGATGCCCTCGGCACGGGACTCGGCCGTCTCCCCGTAGGGGAAGTTGTGCGTCAGCTGCGCCTCGGGAAAGACCTGCCCGAGCCACATCGAGCAGTAGTGGCCCGGAGTGAAGCAGGCCTCCAACTCGGTGTGGATCCGCAGCACTTGCTGCGGCTCGACACCCGCGGCCCGCAGCCGGCCCCACAGCCGTTCCTCCGGGTGGACGCCGATCCCGCCGGACTGCGTGACGATCTGCTTCTTGCCGCGCTCGTCGACGATCTCGAACGCGGCGAACCACTCCGCGCTCGCGGTGTCCCTGATGTCGTCGAGGACGAGCGGCCACCAGTTCTCCCGCCCCTCGAACGCCGGCGGGTCGATAGTCCGCAGCCGCTGTTCGAGGTCCGCGTACGCGGCGGCCGCCTCCTGGGGCAGATCGGTGCCGAGAATCGCGGCGAGGGCCTGGTCGAGCGCGGCTAGCGACTGGGCGAACGCTTCCGGTGCCGAGTTCACGAACCTCAACGCCTCGAACCAGTCGAGGAGTACGGCGCGTACGACGCCCTCGTCGTCGGCGCAGAGCTCGAAGCCCCGGTCGGAGCCGAGGCGTGCCCACTGCCGGCACTCCTCCTGCACGACCGTGCGCCCGACGGACTGCGCGAACCCCTGCAGCGGCACATGGTCGGACTCGGCCGTGGCGAAGTACGGTCCGACCGCCAGGGGGACGGCGATCTGCGCGAGCCGCCGGACACTGCGGGGCACGTCGGCCGCACCGGCGGGCGGAGTCCGCCCGAAATGCCGAATTTCGCTGCCGTTCATCGCTGCCACACCCCTGGGAAAGACCATTACCACGTGGGGAAACTATCACGTGCCGCCGACGATATTGTCACCGCTCGCTCACCGGGCCTCTGGGCTGCCAACGTACTCGAGGATGTCATGCCAGCGGGAATTGCGCACCGCCAGAGCTTCCGGGTCGATTTCCGTCATCTGCTCGGTCACACGCCGTGCTGCGCCCTCAGGGCCGGGGTCTCCTGTACGGTCTCGAAGTCGTTGTTCAGGCGTTCCTTCTCCAGCGGTGGAGAAATTGGGCAAAGGAGTTGAGATCCTTGTTGAGCTGATAGATCCTCGACGCGTCACCCGGAAAGCAGTGAACGACTCCCGTGACTCCGTCCAGGGCGATGTCGTCGTCGAAGTCGAAGCAGGGATTGGGGCGGGTCGGAATGCCGACATCGCGCAGGACATGCGCACCGTCCCGTCTAGCCAATGGACTCGTACACATTCGAAAGGACAACATCCCAGGTGGGCATGCGAGGCGCGTCCTCGGCCTCCCAGTCGAACTCATCCGACCACGAGGGCTCCACCCCCGCGAACGGGAGCGGATCGACGCGGATCATCCGCTCTCTCAGGGACGCTGCCACGCCCTCCGAGTCCGGGATCTCGTCCGACACCGAGAAGTCGTAGTTGGGGCGTTCGAGCTCCAGTAGATAGAGGAAATAGAGGAAGGAGTCGAGGTTCTGGTTCAGGGGACAGGCCCGGTACTCTCCGTCCGGCAGGCAGTACACGGCGCCGGAGACGGGGTCCAGGGCCACGACATCGGCGAAAATTTCCCCCAGGACCAGCCAGTTCTCCCAATCTATCGGCATTTCCTGGTACCGGGAGAAGAAGCGGAGTTCCGCGCAACGGCGGAATTTGTTCGGGGTTTCGCCGTCGAAGAGCCCGCCGTCGAGCACGAAGAAGGAACTCCGGTCGTCCGGAAGGCCGACATCGGTCAGCAGCGAACGGGTGGACTCGCCGAGTTCCGCGGGCAGCTTTCTCTCGTCCAGGGTCACAAGCCGCTCCGCGGGGAAGACGGACTGCATCATCATGCGATCAGCGAGCTGGGGCATATTTCGTCCTGTTGGCCGGTTCGGGATTCTTTCCGTGGGGCATTTATCGCGGAGCGGGTGGGTGTCGCGGCCTCGCAGTCATTTCAGTGCCTCTTCTTCGGATTGATACCGTTGAGGTACCGCTCCATTTCGTCGTTGCCTTTCTGCTTCGACTCGGCTGTGTCGCCGTACTCGACGGTGTGCGACACACGCACGCTGTCCGGGAGATGTTCCGATATCCAAGCACTGCAGTCCTTGGCGCCCGGCCCGGTCGTACACGGTTCGCGCTCGGTATAGAGCTCCGACATCCCCTTCGCGTTCCCGGTGTCGAGGAACGGTATCCCGACCTGCCGTTCCGAATGCGAGCTGGGCCACTTGCTGCGGCCCACAAGTATGAACTCCTTCTCGGAGCCCCCCGGTTCGTACCGGGCCGCAGCGTAGTTACGGCTGGTGAACTTTCCCTTGCGGGCCTGCCCGTAGTCCTTGTTGGCATCGCGCGCCATCCTCGTGGCCTGTGACAGATCGGTGCTTCCGAAGGCGACCTGCTCCGAGGACTTCCTCTTCCGATCCGCCGGAGCGGGCAAAGGGTAGTCACCGGCCACCCTCCGGCCGACATGGTCCCCCTGCAGGTTGAGCGGGGTGAGCCGGGCTCTGTCGTCCGCCGTCAGATCCTGGTGCCCCGAAGAGGTGAGACGGGTGACTTTCCCCTGGTCATCCACATGGTAGACGTGCTTCTTGCCGATGTTCTGGAGCTCGGTCGACGTTCGGTCGTCGTTGTCCTTGTGGTTGGCGGCCATTTTCTTCAGGCCACGGGTCATGTTCTCCTCGAGGTGATCGGCAGACCGCTTGACGCCCCGCTCGATGCCCTCTACGACCTGCTCCAGCCCGGCGTTGCCCGCGTCCGCCAGCGGGTCCTTGCCCTTGGTGCGGCCGTGCGCGGACTTGGCGCGGGACAGCTTGCCGCCCGCCCCGTTGCGGATCTTGCCGCCCGCGCTCTTGAGTTGCGTACCGGCCCTGTCGAACGAATCCGGGTCCAGGCTGAACTGGCCGCTGCCTCCGCCGGGGCCGGTCGCGCTGTTCAGCCTCATCGCCCCGTCGGCGCTCGCCTTGGCGCTGTCGATGCCTTCGCTCAGGCCTTCCTTGCCGGCCCTGGCGGTCTGGCCGAGGTCGACGCCGTTCTGTACGCCGAGGGCGTTGCCGCCCAACTGGACCACCAGGTCGCCGGCCATCGAGCCGAGCGCCTCGAAGACCGGCCCCGTCGCGGTCTCGATGACCCGTTCGAGGATCTGTTCGCAAGCTTCCTTGAGGATGCGCTTGACCGCGATCCGGGTGGCCTGTGTCGCCGCCAGGCCCCCAAGCGTCGACAGGCCCAGCGTGACGGGCGACGCGGCGATCGCCGCCGCCACCTCCGCGGCGAGGATGCCGAGTTGCACAATCGCCGCGAGCTTCGCGCCCTCGATCACCGTGGCCACACCGTCCAGCGCCGTGGCCGCCAACCGCCCCGCCTCGGCGAGGTTGGCCAGGTGTGTGTCCTTGACCTTGCCCCAGTGCTTCTCGAGCGCCTGTACCGCGAGGCCTTCGTTCCCCCCGAGCAGATCGGTCATCGCCTTGTGGGCTTCCCCGGCGCCGTCATCGATGTCGTCGGCGAACTCGCGCATCGCCGTCGCCATGTCGCGGTAGTCGTCCTCGTCGACGTTCGGCCAGCTGACACCGATCAGATCAAGGGCCTCGTCCAGATAACTCGGCAGGGTGACGCCCACAAGAACCCCCGTTCGAAAGCGACTTGATGGAACGTAACTTCGAACAGTTCATGTGTGCAAGCTCGTCAAGGCGCACTGGTCTCGATCTATGACATGGCTGTCGCTGGGCGACCGTGCACCGGGAGCTGCTCCGGTCGCCTCCACGTCGGCAGGCCGAACCTCAGCCCAAGGTTGCTTGTCGTTTCCGCAGCTTGCTGAGGTCACGCTGAGCTTGGGCGCATGAGACTCCGGGGGGATACGACGACCCAGTCGATTGAGACACGAGCGGGTATCAGCAGAACGCCCGTCGCCCTGACGCCGCCGAGGACATCGGCTCGGCTGCATCGCAGGTGCCCTGCGAGTGGTGCTCTGTCTACGACGCCTACGGGGGCGAGGGCTCAGGTCCTGCCTTCGAGCGATGCGTCACCGCCTGGCAGGACGTGGCGAGGGCGCCGCGCCCCGCACATGAGGAGAGCGCGGACAAGCTTCGGGCGGCGAGCTGCAACTATGACCTCGCTGGGGATTCCCGCTGTCGTGCGGTTGCACACCGGGTCTTTCCTTCGTCGTGACAGCACACGGCCGACTCCCAAGTGTGGGGCGGCGTCCACGAATTCGGACCAGGCGAACAAGTGCCGGTACCACACCTTCACGGTGCGCGGCGCGCTGAGTATGGACAGTTCAGCGTGGTGGTGTGGCCGTCCTGTGGAGGAGCGGTCAGCGGATCGCTCGGCCACCACCCGCCCCACGACATGCCCGACCCACCTCTGCGATCCTGAGTCTCGTCATCGTCATCGTCAAACAGCACCGACAGTTGGGCGGCCATGAATTACAGCAGCCAGGGCCAGGGATGGGCTTCGGAAGGACAGCCGCCGGGGCAGCCGCAGGCGCCGGGACAGTACGGGCAGGCCCTGGCTTCGACGCCGCATCCGAGTCCGAACCCCATGCCACTGACCATGGTCGAGATCCAGAACTACAGGCTGAGCAGGTACGACCGGGTCCCGGCCGGGGAGCCGACCGTCACCATCCGTTCGGTGGACCCGGCGACGAAGGGTAACGCGATCGCGTACGTCCATGTGCCGCAGGACGCCCCGAAGGGAGGGCGCACGGCACGGCCGCCGTTCCACATCAGCGGCCTGCAGGGTGAGGTGCTCTGCTCCGTCCGGTCCATCGACGAAGGCGCTTACGACGTTCGCGGTGGCGACGGCACGGTCATCGGGCGGATCACTCGGAGCGGCGGACGTGTGCTGCCCTGGCCGCGCCGTGCGCACTGGATCTTGCAAGCGGCGAGCGGGGGCGAGCCGTTGACCGCGAAGAGGGGAACGGTGGGGGGCTGGGTGGCCTGGTCGCTCCTCGGCTTCCCGATCTACTCCGTCGTGTGGGCGCTCTCGACCGTCCAAGGGCTCCTGCTGCTGATGCTCGGGGACAAGGACGAGGCGAAGAAGGAGTCGGCCTGGGAATTGGAACCTCCGAGTCGTGCGCTGTGGCACCGGTCCGGTGGTTCCGACGCCGTCATCGACTACCGAGGCGGCTGCATCTTCCACTTCGAGTCGCCTCGGGTGGACTTCCGGCTCGCCTACGCCCAGGCCGTGCTGCACATGTGGGACGGCATCTGACGGGCAGCCATGCCATGTTGGCGACCGCGAACCTCTCCGTGGATCACGGAGGTTGGCTCCGATAATCTGTGCGGCGGTCACTGGATCACAACTACGGGGAGACACGGGGATGGCGGACTTCCAGATCGATGTCGATCGTATGAAGACCCTGATCAACAGGTTGGACCAGGTGGACGACCGCATGCGCGGCGCCCAGGAGCGGCTCAACAAGGTGGGTCCCAAGGGGCTGGGTACGGACGGTCTCGACAACGCCTGCGACGACTTCCAGGACGACTGGGGCGACGGCATCAAGCGGATCGCCGACGGCGCCAAGCAGCTGCATGAGGGGCTCAAGAAGACTGTCGAGTCGTACGAGTCGACCGACAAGGAGCTGCAAAAGGGCTTCAGCCAGGCGTAGTTCTGGCCTCGCTGATCCGAAAACCTGCACAACTCGTACACAACGGGGAGAAGACGATGGGAATGTTCGACGATCCCAACTGGCCCGGTCTGACGTTCAACCCGGCCAAGGGCGATCTGCACACGATCGAGTCGCTGGCGTACGACGTCAAGACGGTCGGCGACGAGCTCGACGAGATGCGCGAGATGCTCCTGAGCATCGGCAAGACGGACGGGGTCTGGGACGGCGAGGCCGCCAAGAAGTTCCAGGACAAGGTCGGCGAGCTGCCCAAGTACCTGAAGCAGGGCCACGAGTCGATGAACGCCTGCTCCAGGGCGCTCCGCAGCTGGCACGACGAACTCCAGACCATGCAGCAGCGGGCCAAGAGCCTCGAGGAACAGGCGCTCGATGCCCGCAAGCGGCTCGACCAGAAGAACGAAGCGGTCGACCGGGTCAACGTCAAGATCGAAGGGGCGATGTTCCGCCAGCTCACCGAGCAGGAGGCCAAGTCCCTCTCGGAGGAGGCCGACTCCGCCTCGGCGGCGGCCAAGGAGGCCGCGGCCGATCTGCAGTCGCTCATCAAGAAGGGCGAGGAGCTCCGCAAGAACTGGGAGGAGCAGGCCGAGAAGGCCGAGAAGGCCATCCGCGAGGCGTCGAAGAACCGCCCGCCGGACATCAGCGTCTGGGACAAGATCACGGATGGCCTGAAGGGCGCCTGGGACGGCTTCAAGAACTTCCTGATCGACAACGCGGACCTGTTCTCCACCATCTCCAGCGCACTCGCCGCGGCCGCGATTGTGGTGAACGTCCTCCCGATCGGTGGCCAGGTCGCCTCGGCGATTCTGGGCGCGGGCTCCATGGTGTTCGCGGGCGCGGCCATGGCAGGCCACTGGATGGGTGGAGCTTCGCCCTTCAAGATCGGCATGGATGCTGTCGGCCTTCTCCCCGGTCTCGGGGCGGCCAAGGGCCTGATCACCGGAATCAAGGGCGCGGCGAAGGGCGCGAAGCTCGCCGGAGCCATCCGCGGGACCGGCGCGGGCCTGATGGGCGGCATCAAGAACGGCGTCGTCGCGAACCAGATCAACAAGCAGGTTCTGGGCAGGCTTGGGAAGGCCCTGCCCGAAGCCGATGTCTGGAAGATCTCGCTCCCGATGAAGGCGGGCGGCTCTCTCTTCGGTGCCGGAAAACTTCTCTTCGGAGGGGACGAGGGCGGGAGCAGCACGCCTCCGCAGCAGGTGCAGACGATGCCCTGGCCGGCCACGGGTGACAAGTTCCACCAGACGCTGGCGGCCTGAGAGAGATGACCGAAGTCACCACGGCCACGGCCGGCTCCCAGGCCCCGAACGGCAAGTTCCATGTCGGCTGGATCATGCCGCCCTTCTTCCACGAACTCCCCGTGGACGCGGAGGAGCTCGACGAGGCGGGCGACCGGCTCGGCGAACTGGTCACGACGATTCTCGCGAACGGCAGCGAGGATGATCAGATCACGATGTTCGTCCTCTACCTGGAGATCACGGCCCAGTTGCAGGAAGCCGGCGCCGAGTACGCCGGCTTCTGCCTCATGGACATGGACGGCCGCCCGAGCACCGCCACCGTCGCGGTCTACCGGATGCCGCTGGAGAACACCAAGGCCGACGATGTGCTGTCGGAGACCTTCTCCACTCTTCAGCGGGCCTACCCCGACGACGACGTCAAGATCAGCTCACTGCCCTCCGGCAGGGGGGACAGCCAGGCCGTGGTGAGGATCGGGGGAGCACCGTTCACGATCTCCGCAGAGGCTTCCCCCACCGGGCAGCCCTTGGAGGTGCCCCGCGGTCAAATCCAGGTGTACGTTCCGCTGCCCGGCGACACCGACATGCTGGTCTTCGAGCTTTCCACGCCGTGCATGGAGGACTGGGACCTCTACTCGGAGCTCTTCGCGACGATCGTCCGGACGCTGGACTGGGCCTCGGAGGAGGAAGCCGAGATGGCGGCGGCGCTCTCCCAGGCCGAGCCGGTCCTGGACGTGACGCCCGACCCTGCCGTAGTCCAGGAGCTCTACGCCCACTCCAGCCGGGTCCTCGACAGTCTCGCCGTACGCGGCCGTATGGACGAGGGCAACGTGGTGTCCGCGATCACCTGCCCCGACTGCTGGACCAAGGGCCTGCGGTCGGCGTGCACGGCACGCCACCACTGGCAGGTGGACGACGTCGACGACGCGCTGCTGGCCGCCGCCGTCGATCGCCTCGGCGAGGCCTTCCAGAGCCAAGGATGGCTCAAGCTCTCGGGCACACCGGGCCAGAGCGTGTCCCTGGCCGCGGCCGGTGGCTCCGGGCACCAAGTCGACGCCACCCTGGTCGTCGGCCGACGACGGCTCGTCATCGAGGTCGTCGCACCCTGCACGCGAACGGTGAGTGGCCCGGGCGACTCCGTTTTCGGGTAGTCCCCGGCCGGAGGAGGCGGCCACCATATGGGCAACAACGGCAGTGATCCCCTGCCGGTCAGCGCACGTGCGCTGACCGCGGACTCCCGGCTGGGCAACGCCGTACGGGAGTTCGGCAGGACCTACGGCTACGACTACTTCGACGACGAGGCGGTCAGACGTCAGCTGGCCGAGCACGAGGCGTCCCTGCGCCGCACTGCGCGTGGCGGACTGGTGTGGACCGCCTCGCTCGCCGGCACCGTCGGGCTGGCCTGGCTGCTGTGGGGCGGTCTCAGCAAGCCGGAGAACGTCGGGCTCGCCGTCGCACCCGGTGCCGCCCTGCTCGTGTTGTCGGTCGTCGCCTTCGTCCGTGTCTACCGGCAGGGGACGCGGAAGTTGCGTCACCCCTTCCTCGAGGGTTACCGCCATGTCCTCGCGGCGGCCCTCGCGCACGGCGCGCCCGTGGCCTTCGTCCCCGCCTGGCTGACCGGGCGTGGGGGTGGGGGAACGGAGGCGGCCCCGCTGCCGCCGTTCACCGCGCCGCCGGGCGGCAGCACCGCCCCCGGACGGCCGCGGTCCTCGGTCGGAGCCGGAGGCCCCGCGCCGTTGCCGCCCAAGCCCACGGCGGTCGCGGAGTACGAGCGGATCGCGGAGCAGGGCGGCTGGCACGACGAGGGCGGCTGGATCCTCGTCGGCGCCGGAGCAGCCGGGGTGGGCTACGCCGTGGTCAAGGACGTGCCGGCCGCGTTCGCCGCCGTGCTGCTGGTCGCCCTCGGCGTCTGGACCTGGGTGGCCGGGTACAGGCTCGGCAAGCGGCAGCGGGAACTGGCCGTGGAGGCGCGACGGTATCTCGACCAACTGACCAGCGCTCAGGCGGCCGGTGCCGTCGTCCCGGAACTCTCCCCTCAGCTCCGCAAGCTTTTCGACTCCCGCATTTGAGCGGTGTGAAGCGACGAGTCAAACAGAGGCAGAACTGTGAGTGTTACCGCGTTCAAGGTGCATGTGCCCTCAGCGGACGAGCAGGAAAAAGCGGCCTACGTTCTTCGGCACATCATCAAGGTCAGCGGCGAAAGCCCTGTCCTGGTCGGACGAGGGCTTCCGAACGAATTCGCGCCGGACGACCTCCGCCCTGGATTCACCCTCTATGAAGACCCGGCCGGTCTCAAGCCGTTGTGCTCTGTGGTCCCGCGGACGACGGAGGGCGGTTCGGAGGACGGCATCCTGGTCGTGCTGGCGCCTGACGGAGCCGAGCTGGGTGTGCTGCGGCCACCCGCCCGAACCCAACGGTGGCGACGGCCGTACGAGATGGGCCTGCCGAACGGCACGAAACTGGTCGGCCGCAGCGGCACCATCACCTCGTGGGTCGTGTACGTCGTGCTCTGCCCACTGTTGGCGATCTACAACGTGCTCGGCTTCCTCGGTGGGTACGGCGGGCCCGACTGGTTTCTGCCCACGCGCACTGCGTGGCGGACGAAGGGAGGCCTCGGACTGGGGCGCGCGCCCTTGAAGTTCTACGGAACGACGGACAAGTACAAGGTCCGCGTGAAGCGCCTGGATCCTCGCCTGGCCTACGCACAGGCGGTTCTGCACGACTCGTCCAGCTGAGTCGGAGTTTCCTCCCCCTGAGCCGGAGTTCCTCGACCACCCCGAGCCGGAGCGGCCCTGGCCCGCTTCCGAGCCTCGGGGTTTTCGTGTATCCGCGTCCCGTATCCGGAAGGCGCCGCCGCTCCCTCTGTCCCGGTTCGGCGGCCGGAACGCGGAGGGGGTGGCCCGGAGAACCGGACCACCCCCTCAACCGGAGCCGAATCAGCTCTCCGGCAGATATCCCGTCTGAACAAGCTGCCCGCTCGTCCGGCGCGAGATGAACTGACCACGTCCCGGCGGCATCGGTGCGGCCTTGATGTTGTTGAACACCGGCCCCTCCGACGGATCACCGGCGAGCACGATGCCCTGCGCGCCGAGCTCCTTGATCCGGGTGAGGACCGGCTCGAAGGACGACCGCGAAGCACCCGAGGTGGTGCGGGCCAGGATGATGCGCAGACCGAGGTCACGCGCGAACGGCAGATACTCCATGAGCACCGACATCGGGTTGCCCATCGACGTGGCGACCAGGTCGTAGTCGTCGATGAAGATGAACGCGTCCGGCTCGTTGTACCAGCTGCGGTTGCGCAGCTGGTCCGGCGTCACGTCCGGCCCGGGCATACGGCGGCTCATCGAGCCGGCCAGCGACTCCATGACCTCCTGCAGCTGCGGACCCGAGGCGCAGTACTTGTACATGTGGCTCTCGGGCACCTGGCCGAGCAGCGCGCGCCGGAAGTCCGACACCACGAACAGCGCCTTGTTGGTCGCGTACCGCTCGGACACCTGCTTGGCGATGAACCGCAGCAGCGAGGACTTGCCGGACTCGCTCTCGCCGTAGATGACGAACAGCGGGTCGGTCTCGAAGTCCACGAATACCGGGGACAGCGTGAGCTCGTCGACGCCGATCGCGATACCCCGGCTGCCGAAGTCGCCGCCGCCGGGCAGCTCGGACGCGTGCAGCATCGTCGGCAGCATCCGCACCTTGGGCGCCGTCGGGCCCTGCCAGGCGTTGTTGACGTTCTGGACGAGGTTCGCCATACCGTCGGCGAGGTCCTCCACCGCGGTCGACCCGTCGATACGGGGCGTGGCGGCGAGGTAGTCCAGCTTGTCCGGGGACAGACCACGACCGGGCTTGCCCATCGGCACGTTCTCGGCCCGCTTGCGGTCGAACTCCGACTCCATCGCGTCACCGAGACGCAACTCGAGACGGCTCAGGATCTGGTCGCGCAGCGCCGGCCGCATCTCGGTGTACCGGGTCGCGGTGATGATCAGGTGAACACCGAAACCGAGACCGCGGGTCGCGATGTCCGCGATGACCGGGTCGAGCATCTCGTAGTCGTTCTTGAACGTCCCCCAGCCGTCGATGATGAGGAAGACGTCGCCCCACTGCTGGTCGGGGTAGTGCCCCTGCGCGCGGCGGTTACGGAACGTCGCCATCGAGTCGATGCTCTTGGAGCGGAAGAACTCCTCGCGGGCGTTGAGGATGCCGTGCACCTCCGCCACCGTACGCCGGACCTTCTCCTGGTCCAGACGGGAGGCCGCGCCGCCCATGTGCGCCAGGTTCTCCAGGGCGAGCATGCCGCCGCCGCCGAAGTCGAGGGCGTAGAACTGCACTTCGGTGGGCGTGTGCGTGAGCGCGAACGACGTGATCATCGTGCGCACGAGCGTCGACTTGCCGGACTGCGGACCACCGACGATCAGCGCGTGACCGGCGGACCCGGACAGATCCGCGTACATCACGTCACGGCGCTGCTCGAAGGGCTTGTCGACCAGGCCGACCGGGACGACGAGCTTGCTCTGGGCGTGGTAGCCCTCGGCGTGCAGACCGCGCTCCGCGCTGATGTTGAGCACCGGCAGGATCTGGTCGAGGCTGAACGGCTCGTCCAGCGGCGGCAGCCACACCTGGTGGGCGGGCGGGCCCTGACCGTCCAGGCGGCTGACGATGACGTCCAGCACGGTGTCGGCGAGCGCGTCGTCGACCTGGTCCCGACGGGTCTCCGGCTCCGGCTCGGCGAGGATCCGCACCGGCACGGGCGCGGCGGTGAACAGCACCGGGGAGCGGTCGATCCGTCCGCCGCCCTGGACCGTCGGCCCGTTCGGCCGGTAGGTGCCCGACACGTACGCGGCCTTGAACTGCACCATCGTGTCGGTGTCGTACTTCAGGATGCCCGCGCCGGGCACGTTCGGCAGGTGATAGGCGTCGGGCACACCGATCGCCGTACGGGACTCCGCCGCCGAGAAGGTCCGCAGACCGATCCGGTACGACAGGAACGTGTCGAGACCGCGCAGCTTGCCCTCTTCGAGTCGCTGCGAGGCGAGCAGCATGTGCACACCCAGCGAACGGCCGATTCGGCCGATCTGGATGAACATCTCGATGAAGTCGGGCTTGGCGGCGAGCAGTTCGCTGAACTCGTCGATGATCAGGACGAGCGACGGGAGCGGGTCGAGCGCGGCGCCCGCCGCACGGGCCTTCTCGTAGTCGGTGATGTTGGCGTAGTTGCCGGACTGCCGCAGGAGTTCCTGGCGGCGAGTCAGCTCACCGGTGATGGAGTCGCGCATACGGTCCACGAGCGTGAGCTCGTCGGCCAGGTTGGTGATCACCGCGGAGACGTGCGGCATGGAGCCCATGCCGGTGAAGGTGGCACCACCCTTGAAGTCCGCGAGGACGAAGTTGAGCGTCTCGGACGAGTGGGTCACCGCGAGGCCCAGCACCAGGGTGCGCAGCAGCTCGGACTTACCGGAACCCGTGGCGCCGACGCACAGGCCGTGCGGGCCCATGCCCTCCTGCGAGGCCTCCTTGATGTCCAGCATGACCGCCTCGCCGTTCTCGCCGAGGCCGATCGGGACACGCAGCCGCTCGTGCAGCGTACGAGGCCGCCAGGTACGCGAGACGTCGACGCTCGCCGCGTCACCGATCTGCATCAGGTCGGTGAAGTCCAGGTTCGCGAGCAGCGGCTCGTCCGCGTCGGCCGCACCGAGGCGCAGCGGCGCCAACTGCCGGGCCAGCGACTCCGCCTGGGCCTGCGACAGCACATCGGGCATGCCGGTGAACACACCGGTGCCCGCCTCGAGCTCCATGCCGTCGGGATACACGCGAACCGACAGCGAGCCACGCAGCTCGTCGAGTTCACCGGGCACCACCTCGAGGATGGTCACGCCCTGCAGGCCCTCCGCCGAGGCGAGGACCGAGTCCGGCGGTACGCCGCCGCCGTCCAGCACGACGACCACGTGCGGCTGGTCCAGGACCGGCTGACCGTCCCGGCTCCAGCGGGCCCGCCCCTCCAGCTGGTGGGCGATCGCCTCTTCCAGCTCACCGAGGTCGTAGCAGAGCAGCCGCCGCGTACCGGCGCCGTCGGACTCCTTGTGCTGCATGTGCGGCAGCCACTTGGTCCACTCCCAGTCGACGGCCGCGCCCGGCGCGGCCACGACCGCGATCAGCACGTCCTCGGGCGAGTGCAGCGAGGCCAGTTGGCCGAGCACCGCCCGGGTCTGGCCGTAGACCGTCTCCGCCTCGCCGGAGATCGTCACGTGGTAGAAGGAGCGCAGCCCGATCGCCAGCGGAAGTTCGTTGATCGTGCCGTAGCTGGCGATGAACTGCTGCATCGCATGGGCGGTCAGCGGCTCCAGCTCGTCCACCGGCGCCGTCTCGGGCGCGACCAGTGGAGTCGCCAACTGCTGCGGGCCGAGACCGATTCGCACCTGGGCGAAGTCCTGGTCAGTGGAACGCCGCTCCCACAGCCGCGATCCCTCCGCGACCAGCGCCCACAGCTGCTCCGGCGCGGGGTGGAGGTAGTACTGGGCGTCGCGCTGCTTGTGCGCGGTGCGCCGGATCTCACGCCGCTTCTGGGCCAGGTACTTGAGGTAGTCCCGCCGCCCCTCGGCCATCTGCCCGGACGGCCCCTTCCGGGCCCGCACGATCTGGGCGATCAGCATGGCGACCGTGGACACCATCATCAGCATGCCCATGATCTTCATAAAGCCCT
Organism: Streptomyces shaanxiensis; assembly: GCF_039537145.1. Classification (NCBI taxonomy): domain Bacteria; kingdom Bacillati; phylum Actinomycetota; class Actinomycetes; order Kitasatosporales; family Streptomycetaceae; genus Streptomyces; species Streptomyces shaanxiensis. The sequence goes on along the minus strand of NZ_BAAAZY010000019.1, from coordinate 12,886 downwards.
GGGCGCCCGGCATGAAGAAGAACGCCGCCGACGAACCCATGCCGAGCATCGGCAGCAGGTTCATCAACAGGCTGTCGTCCTCGTTGCGAGGGATTTCGGGAGGGGACTCGAGCTTGACCTCCTCACTCGGCACCTCCGGCGGGAACACCCGCGGCGGGCGCTTGACGATGACGACGCTCACCGATCCACCAGTCCTTCACGCAATCGCAATCTTGAACCGCCCCCGTCGTGACGGCCCCCGTACGTACGCCAACTCGTGCCGGTCGAAGCCGGGTCCAGGAGTCGGGCGTTGATCCTACTGTTCTGCGGGGACGTTGAGTCGGGAGGGGATGGGGAGATGCCGCGTGGGGACGGTAGGGTGACGCTCCAACCGAAGCGCGGAGCGGGAATCGCCCTGGCAAACCGCGACGAATCACCGAGTACTGGACGAGGGGGAACCGTCAGTGAGTACGGTTTCAGCAACCGGATTCTGCAGAGTCACGGTGGCGGCACCGAACAGCCGGATCGATGTGGCACTTCCCGAGGATGTGCCGCTCTCTGACGTGTACCCGGAGATCCTCCGGCTTTCGGGGCAGACGCCTGAGGAGGCCGCGCCCACCGGGTACAACTTGGTACGCAGGGACGGCTCCGTCCTCGACGACGGCCGCTCACTCGCCGAACTGCAAATCCGCGACGGCGAACTGCTGCTTCTGCGGCCGTTCGCGGACTCACTGCCGCCGGCGGTCTTCGACGATGTCGTGGACGCCGTGGCATCCGCCGTCGAGACCGACCGCCGCAGCTGGAACGACCGCATGATGCGCAGCGTCGGCCTGGTCGCCGGCGGGCTGTTGCTGACCATGATGGCCCTGGCCCTGTGGTTCTCGGAGCCGATCGCCCACGACATGAACGGCCTGCCGGGCATCATCGCCGGCGTCACCGGAGTCGTCCTCGTCGCGCTCGCCGCCGTACGGGCGCGGGTCTACGACGACCACCTCGCGGCGGCCGCCCTGGGCCTGGCCTCGCTGCCCCACCTGATGGTGGGCGGCTCGGGCATCGTGGGCGTCTCCGCCGGCGAGGGACCCGGACGGCTGCACCTCCTCATCGGGCTCTCGGTCGTCCTCGTCGCCGCGGTGCTGCTCGTCCTGATGCTGCCTCAGAACGACGCGCCCTTCATCGCCGCCGCGTTCGCCGCCGGCGTCGGCGTCCTCGCCACCTTCCTGGCGATCGTCACCGAGGCCGAGCCGCGTGAGACCGCCGCCGTCACCGCGGTGGTCATGATCGCCGTCATCGGCTTCCTGCCCGGCTGGTCCGCCCGCTTCGCCAAGCTCCCCATCGGCTTCCGTTCGCCCGACCAGATCGCCAAGCGCGGACGCTCCGAGGACCAGCAGGAGCAGGAGCCCGTCGACTTCCAGGTCATCAACGACCAGGCGCGCCGCGGGCACGAACTGCTGCTCGGCCTCGTCGGCGGCTGCGCGGTCGGCGGCGTCGCCTCCGCGGGTGTGGTGCTCGGCTTCTCCACCAGCGGCTGGGCCCAGCTGCTGTCGCTGGCGGCCGGCCTCGCCCTGCTGATGCGGGCCCGCCTCTTCCTGTACACGTCCCAGGTCGTGACCCTGATGGTCTCCGGCATCATCACGATCTGCCTGCTGGTGCTCGGCCTCGCCCTGAACCCGCCGGCCGACATCCTGAAGGAGCTGCTCTACAACAAGAACAGCGCCCCGCTGGACATCCGCACCATCTGGCTCTCCGCCGCTGTGGCCCTGGCCGCCATGCTCCTGGTGTCCATCGCCCTGATCGTCCCGCGCAAGGGCGTGACCCCCTTCTGGGGGCGCATGCTCGACCTGAGCGAAGGAGCGGTTCTGCTGTCGCTCGTCCCGCTCTGCCTGGCCGTGCTCGACCTGTACGCGGCCGCCCGGGGCATGACCAGCTGACTGCCGACCGGCCTCGAACAGCGCACAGCGGCTGTCACCTGCGAGGGTGGCAGCCGCTGTGCTGTGCGTACCCCACGACGATCACGCGTGCCCGCTCCGCATACCGCGGTCGGGGCCGCGCCGCCGGACTGGTACGCTGTGTGACGGCCGTCTGTGTTTGCGCCCCCGGTTCACCTGGGGCTGCACCCAGCGGATCCCCGCCTCCCGAGTCACGGAAGCTTCCCTGAGATGAAGACCAGGGGCACTCGGCGGCAACCACAGAACATGAGGAGTACGCGTGTCGCTCGACGCCGCTACGAAGAAGCAGATCATCAGCGAGTTCGGTACCAAGGAGGGCGACACCGGCTCCCCCGAGGTCCAGGTCGCGATGCTCTCGCGTCGTATCTCGGACCTGACCGAGCACCTCAAGACCCACAAGCACGACCACCACTCCCGCCGTGGTCTGCTGATCCTGGTCGGTCAGCGCCGCCGTCTGCTGCAGTACCTGGCCAAGAAGGACATCCAGCGCTTCCGTACGCTGGTCGACCGCCTCGGCATCCGCCGCGGTGCGGCGGGCGCCAAGTAAGACGCCGTGAAGGGGAGCGGTTCCCGTGACGATCGGGGGCCGCTCCCTTTGCCGTACGTACGGAAAGTATTGCCGTACGTTCGGAAACATGCGGAGTGTCACTCACGCTTTGTAGTGTGGTAGCACAACGCAATACGCACGACACAGTACGGCGTACAGCACGACGTACGGAACGACGTACACAACGAGGAGAAGCGCACCTAGCCGCCGCCGGTCCTCGGTAGTGGCCCCCGGGGGGAAGCGAGCCCCGGGTGCTTCGATCGAAGACCGGCCCGCACCGCACGGAGCGCTTCTCCGCCACCGTCCCCCTGCCACACGGGCAGCGACGGGACAAAAGACGACAAAGTAACGGAGAAAACGCTAGTGGAGAACGAGACCCACTACGCCGAGGCCGTCATCGACAACGGCTCCTTCGGCACCCGCACCATCCGCTTCGAGACGGGCCGCCTGGCCAAGCAGGCCGCCGGTTCCGCCGTGGCGTACCTGGACGACGACACCATGGTGCTGTCGGCCACCACCGCCTCCAAGAACCCCAAGGACCAGCTCGACTTCTTCCCGCTGACGGTGGACGTCGAGGAGCGGATGTACGCCGCCGGCAAGATCCCCGGCAGCTTCTTCCGCCGTGAGGGCCGTCCCTCCGAGGACGCCATCCTCACCTGCCGCCTGATCGACCGCCCGCTGCGCCCGTCCTTCAAGAAGGGCCTGCGCAACGAGATCCAGGTCGTCGCCACGATCATGGCGCTCAACCCCGACCACCTGTACGACGTCGTGGCGATCAACGCCGCGTCCGCGTCCACGCAGCTGGCCGGCCTGCCCTTCTCCGGCCCGATCGGCGGCGTCCGCGTCGCGCTGATCAACGGCCAGTGGGTCGCCTTCCCGACGCACACCGAGCTCGAGGACGCCGTCTTCGACATGGTCGTCGCGGGCCGCACCCTGGAGGACGGCGACGTCGCGATCATGATGGTCGAGGCCGAGGCCACCGAGGGGACCATCAAGCTGGTCCAGGGTGGCGCCGAGGCCCCCACCGAGGAGGTCGTCGCCGCCGGTCTGGAAGCCGCGAAGCCCTTCATCAAGGTGCTCTGCAAGGCCCAGGCCGACCTCGCCTCCAAGGCCGCCAAGCCGACCGGCGAGTTCCCGATCTTCCTCGACTACCAGGACGACGTCCTGGAGGCGCTGACCGCCGCCGTCAAGCCGGAGCTCGCCTCCGCGCTGACCATCGCCGGCAAGCAGGAGCGCGAGTCCGAGCTGGACCGCGTCAAGGCGCTCGCCGCCGAGAAGCTCCTGCCGGAGTTCGAGGGCCGCGAGAAGGAGATCTCCGCCGCGTACCGCTCGCTGACCAAGACCCTGGTCCGTGAGCGCGTCATCAAGGAGAAGAAGCGCATCGACGGCCGCGGTGTCACCGACATCCGCACCCTGGCCGCCGAGGTCGAGGCCATCCCGCGGGTCCACGGTTCCGCCGTGTTCGAGCGTGGCGAGACCCAGATCCTGGGCGTCACCACCCTGAACATGCTCCGCATGGAGCAGCAGCTGGACACCCTTTCGCCGGTGACCCGCAAGCGCTACATGCACAACTACAACTTCCCGCCGTACTCCACCGGCGAGACCGGCCGCGTCGGCTCCCCGAAGCGCCGCGAGATCGGCCACGGCGCCCTCGCCGAGCGCGCCCTGGTCCCGGTCCTGCCGACGCGCGAGGAGTTCCCCTACGCGATCCGCCAGGTCTCCGAGGCGCTGAGCTCCAACGGCTCGACGTCCATGGGCTCGGTCTGCGCCTCCACCATGTCGCTGCTGAACGCCGGTGTGCCGCTGAAGGCCCCCGTCGCCGGTATCGCCATGGGCCTGATCTCCCAGGAGATCGAGGGCGAGACGCACTACGTCACCCTCACCGACATCCTCGGTGCGGAGGACGCCTTCGGCGACATGGACTTCAAGGTCGCCGGCACCAAGGAGTTCGTGACCGCCCTCCAGCTCGACACCAAGCTGGACGGCATCCCGGCCTCCGTCCTGGCCGCCGCCCTGAAGCAGGCCCGTGACGCCCGCCTCCACATCCTCGACGTGATGATGGAAGCGATCGACACGCCGGACGAGATGTCCCCGAACGCCCCGCGGATCATCACCGTGAAGATCCCGGTCGACAAGATCGGCGAGGTCATCGGCCCCAAGGGCAAGATGATCAACCAGATCCAGGAGGACACGGGCGCCGAGATCACGATCGAGGACGACGGCACGATCTACATCGGTGCCGCCGACGGCCCGGCCGCCGAGGCCGCCCGTACGACGATCAACGGCATCGCCAACCCGACGATGCCCGAGGTCGGCGAGCGCTACCTGGGCACGGTCGTGAAGACGACCACCTTCGGTGCGTTCGTCTCCCTGCTCCCGGGCAAGGACGGTCTGCTGCACATCTCGCAGATCCGCAAGCTGGCCGGCGGCAAGCGCGTGGAGAACGTCGAGGACGTCCTCGGTGTGGGCCAGAAGGTCCAGGTCGAGATCGCCGAGATCGACTCCCGCGGCAAGCTCTCGCTCGTCCCCGTGGTCGAGGGCGAGGAAGAGGCCTCCGAGGACAAGAAGGACGACACCGACAAGTGACGTCGAGTAGCTCCACGGCGACGGGCCCCCCNNCCTCGCCCGTACCCAAACCATGATCAAGGGCACCAACGGCATCGGCACGGTCCGCAAGACCACCCTCCCGGGCGGCCTGCGCATCGTCACCGAGACCCTGCCCTCGGTCCGCTCGGCGACCTTCGGTATCTGGGCGCACGTCGGCTCCCGCGACGAGACGCCGGCCCTGAACGGCGCCACGCACTACCTGGAGCACCTGCTCTTCAAGGGCACCACCCGCAGGTCGGCGCTGGACATCTCGTCCGCCATCGACGCGGTCGGCGGCGAGATGAACGCCTTCACGGCCAAGGAGTACACGTGCTACTACGCGCGCGTGCTCGACACCGACCTGCCGCTCGCCATCGACGTCGTCTGCGACATGCTGACCGGCTCGCTCATCCTCGAAGAGGACGTCAACGTCGAGCGGGGTGCGATCCTCGAAGAGATCGCCATGACCGAGGACGACCCGGGCGACTGCGTGCACGACCTGTTCGCGCACACCATGTTCGGCGACAACCCCCTCGGCCGCCCGGTCCTCGGCACGGTCGACACGGTCAATGCCCTCACCGCCGACCGCATCCGCCGCTTCTACAAGAAGCACTACGACCCGACGCACCTCGTCGTGGCGGCCGCGGGCAACATCGACCACAACAAGGTCGTACGACAGGTCCGTGCCGCCTTCGAGAAGGCGGGCGCGTTCAAGAACGGCGACGCCGAGCCCATCGCTCCCCGCATCGGCCGACGCGCCCTGCGCACCGCGGGCCGCGTCGAGCTGATCGGCCGCAAGACCGAGCAGGCCCATGTCGTCCTCGGCATGCCCGGCCTGTCCCGCACGGACGATCGCCGCTGGGCGCTGGGCGTGCTGAACACGGCGCTGGGCGGCGGCATGTCGTCCCGCCTGTTCCAGGAGGTCCGCGAGAAGCGCGGCCTGGCCTACAGCGTGTACTCGTACACGTCCGGCTTCGCCGACTGCGGCCTGTTCGGCGTGTACGCGGGCTGCCGGCCCTCCCAGGTCCACGACGTGCTGAAGATCTGCCGCGACGAACTCGACCACGTCGCCGAGCACGGCCTGTCCGACGACGAGATCGGCCGCGCCATCGGCCAGCTCCGCGGCTCCACGGTCCTCGGCCTGGAGGACACCGGTGCGCTCATGAACCGCATCGGCAAGAGTGAGCTGTGCTGGGGCGAGCAGATGTCCGTCGACGACATGCTGGCTCGGATAGCGGCGGTCACCCCGGACGACGTCCGCTCGGTCGCCCGCGACATCCTGGGCCAGCGGCCCTCGCTGTCGGTCATCGGCCCGCTGAAGGACAAGCAGGCGTCCCGGCTGAACGACGCCGTCGCCTGACCCGTCCGCCCTCGGAACCTCGGAACATCCGACGTAAGGAAGCAAGAGACATGAGCAAGCTGCGCGTGGCGGTCCTCGGCGCCAAGGGCCGTATCGGCTCCGAGGCGGTACGGGCGGTCGAGGCCGCCGAGGACATGGAGCTGGTCGCGGCCCTGAGCCGGGGCGACAAGCTGGAGACGCTCGCGGAGACGGGCGCTCAGGTGGCCGTCGAACTGACCACGCCGGACTCGGTGATGGCCAACCTCGACTACTGCGTGAACCACGGCATCCACGCGGTCGTCGGTACGACGGGCTGGACCGACGAGCGCCTCGCGCAGCTGAAGGGCTGGCTGGCCGCCTCCCCGGAGACGGGCGTGCTCATCGCGCCGAACTTCTCCATCGGGGCCGTCCTGAACATGAAGTTCGCGCAGATCGCCGCGCCCTACTTCGAGTCGGTGGAGGTCGTCGAGCTGCACCACCCGAAGAAGGTCGACGCCCCGAGCGGTACGGCCACGCGCACGGCCCAGCTCATCGCGTCGGCTCGCGCCGAGGCGGGCACGGCCCCGGCGCCGGACGCCACGGAGACGGCCCTGGACGGCGCGCGCGGCGCGGACGTCGACGGCGTCCCCGTCCACTCCGTCCGCCTGCGCGGCCTGCTGGCCCACCAGGAGGTCCTCCTCGGCGGCGAGGGTGAGACCCTCACCATCCGCCACGACTCCCTCCACCACAGCAGCTTCATGCCGGGCATCCTGCTCGGCGCGCGCCGCGTGGTGACCACTCCGGGCCTGACCTTCGGCCTGGAGCACTTCCTGGACCTCGGCTGACACGAGACTCACTGATGCGCGCGAAGCTCTCCTATGCCATAACGGCCGCCGTCCTGGTCGTCTACTTCGTCTTGGTCGGCAGCCGTGGCGTGATGCTCATCCAGTCCGGCACGGTCCTCACCGTCACCTTTGGCGTGGCGGTGCTCATCCTGCCGGTGATCGGGCTCTGGTTCCTGTGGAAGAACACCCAGTTCGTCCGCAAGGCCAACTCCCTCGCCGCCGAACTCGACGCCGAGGGCGCCCTGCCCGTCGATGAGCTGAGGCGCACGCCCAGCGGCCGTATCGACCGCGACTCGGCCGACGAGGTCTTCGCCAAGCGCAAGGCCGAGACGGAAGCAGCCCCCGACGACTGGCGCAGCTGGTTCCGCCTGGCCGTGGCCTACCACGACGCCCGCGACACCCCGCGCGCCCGCAAGGCCATGCAGCGGGCGATCGCCCTGCACGACGGCAAGACCGTCGAGGCCTGAGGTCAGCCGGGGCGAGGTCAGGAGCGAGGGCAAGATGCTCTGAGCGCAGGGCGCCCCGAGACCCGTGTGGCCCCGAGTCCCGCCACGACTCCTCAGCCGTATGCCGAAGGGGCCGGCCCGCATTCACCGCGGACCGGCCCCTTCGGCGTAACCGTCATGGTCAGCCGCGGGAGTTCTCCGCGGCCCACGCCTCGACTGCGTCGGCGGCCCGGTCGAACGCCGCGACGCGCCCCAGGAAGTCCCCATTGTGCGTGGTCATCAGCACCGGCATGTCATCCGCCGCACGACCTCGGCGTACCAGCAACAGCGCCTGCCCCTGCACCGTGCGCGGCAACCCCAGCCAGCGCACCGGCTGCTGCACCGTCCGCACGGCGACGACCTGCTCCCAGGGCGCCGTACGCGTCAGCAGGAAGCCGACCTGGCGCAGCCCGTGCGCACTCACCCACACGCCCATGCGCAGCAGCCGCAGGGCGCCGGTGATGATCACCAGGGCGATGCCGAAGACGACAGCCGCCCCGGTCACCGTGCCGGTGAGGGCGATGATGACCGCCGCGAACAGCACGTACGAGGCGAGCAGCAACCACAGGGCCGCCACGCCCACCCGCCACGGCCCGGGACGGTAGGGGCGCCGCCAGCGCTCACGGTCCTCGAAGGGCAACGCGACATCGTCGGCCGCCTCGAAGGTGCGGTCGGCCGTCAGGAAGGGCAGGGGCACGGCTGGTCCTCACTCAATCCATGCATGGGCTGTGCCCGGTGAGGTTATCGACCCGGGTGCCCCCTCACCACCTTTGGGGGTCCGAAGGAGTCAGCGCCCCTGGGACGCCTGCGACTGCTGGGTCTGCGCGCCGGTGTCGGTCGACAGCGCCGGCATGCCGACCACCAGCGAGCCCACGAGCCCGGCGACGATGGTGAGGCCCAGCAGCCAGCGCCCGGCGATCTGACCGACGGACGCCCGCTCGCGGGGCGGGGGACTGACATTGCTGCGGAATCGGTCGGCTTCGGCGAGGAAGGCGAAGGGAACGGGCTCGCGCCGACGGAACATCGGGAGGTCGTCTCCTCTCGGGATCGTATGAGTGACCGTCATCAACACAGACGAGCGAGTGCCCCAAATGGTGCCCGGTTTCACCGAATTCACAGAAATTCGCGGACGTATGTCGCGACCCGGCACCGAACGCCCTGTTGTCAGTGCCGACCCGTAGAGTGGGCGCCGCCCAGCGAAGTGATGGAAGGACCCTCCGAGCCGTGACCGACACCCCCGCCGACGACCTCAAGCCCAGCTTCCGCAGCGAAGTCACCGTCGAGCTGGTCAAGCACAGCGCGGCCGACTCCGACGTGCTGTGGGCCGCCCGCGTCTCCACCGCCGGCGAGCAGTCCCTGGAGGAGCTGCAGAAGGACCCCGAGCGCTCCAAGGGCCTGATCAACTACCTGATGCGGGACCGGCACGGCAGCCCGTTCGAGCACAACTCGATGACGTTCTTCATCAGCGCCCCGATCTTCGTCTTCCGCGAGTTCATGCGGCACCGCGTGGGCTGGTCGTACAACGAGGAGAGCGGCCGCTACCGCGAGCTCCAGCCCGTCTTCTACGTCCCCGACGAGTCCCGCAAGCTGGTCCAGGAGGGCCGCCCGGGCAAGTACGTCTTCGTGGAGGGCACCCAGGCCCAGCAGGAGCTGGTCGGCCGCGTCATGGAGGACTCGTACCGGCAGTCGTACGAGGCCTACCAGGAGATGCTCGCCGCCGGCGTCGCCCGCGAGGTCGCCCGCTCCGTTCTCCCGGTCGGCCTGTTCTCCTCGATGTACGCCACCTGCAACGCCCGCTCGCTGATGCACTTCCTCGGCCTGCGCACCCAGCACGAGCTCGCCAAGGTCCCGTCCTTCCCGCAGCGGGAGATCGAGATGGTGGGCGAGCAGATGGAGGCGCAGTGGGCGAAGCTCATGCCGCTGACGCACGCCGCCTTCAACGCGAACGGCCGCGTGGCGCCGTAACGCACCGGCGTTCCCCGGCCGGGCACACCCCGTCCCCGGCCGAGCGCAGGCGCATGGACCAGCCTCATGAGGTGTCCGTATTGCGGCATTTAGTGAAGTTCATCTAGCCTGATCAAACGGACCCGGCACTGCTTGAACCCCCGAGCAGGCAGTGCCGGGCTCCATCTTTGTCCTGACTTTTCCGAACCCCCCGAGGGCAGACCAGGCCGTGCGCAACGAGTAGCGTGTAACCCATGGCTCCGACCTCCACTCCGCAGACCCCCTTCGGGCGGGTCCTCACCGCCATGATCACGCCCTTCACGGCGGACGGCGCACTCGACATCGACGGCGCGCAGCGACTCGCCACGCACCTGGTGGACGCAGGCAACGACGGCCTGATCATCAACGGCACCACCGGTGAGTCGCCCACCACCAGCGATGCGGAGAAATCGGACCTCGTACGAGCCGTGCTGGAGGCGGTCGGCGACCGGGCTCACGTCGTCGCCGGAGTCGGCACCAACGACACCCACCACAGCCTCGAGCTCGCGCGCGCGGCGGAACAGGTGGGCGCACACGGCCTCCTGGTCGTCACGCCGTACTACAACAAGCCCCCGCAGGAGGGCCTGTACCGGCACTTCAAGGCCATCGCCGACGCCACCGAGCTGCCGGTCATGCTCTACGACATCCCCGGCCGCAGCGGCGTCCCGATCAACACCGAGACGATCGTCCGCCTCGCCGAGCACCCGCGGATCGTCGCCAACAAGGACGCCAAGGGCGACCTCGGCCGCGCCAGCTGGGCCATCGCCCGCTCCGGCCTCGCCTGGTACTCCGGCGACGACATGCTTAACCTGCCGCTGCTCTCCGTGGGCGCGGTCGGCTTCGTCTCCGTCGTCGGCCACCTGGTCACCCCCGACCTGCGCGCGCTCGTCGAGGCGTACACCTCCGGCGACGTCCAGAAGGCCACCGAGATCCACCAGAAGCTGCTCCCGGTCTACACCGGCATGTTCCGCACCCAGGGCGTCATGACGACGAAGGCCGCACTCGCCCTCCAGGGCCTGCCCGCCGGCCCCCTGCGCGCGCCCATGGCCGAGTGCTCCCCCGAGGAGATCGAGCAGCTCAAGATCGATCTTGCCGCAGGCGGGGTACAGCTCTGACAACAGACTTGGCGCGCCCGGCGCGCAGCAGACTCCACAACTGAATAAGCGGGCCACCGGTGCCTGCGCCCTACACACAATGACAACTGCTTCTGCACGAACGTCACGCGCGCCACGTGCCCTACCGGTACGTGGCGCGCGTGGTGAGGAGAGTCTTTTGAGTCATCCGCATCCTGAACTCGGCTCGCCCCCGCCGCTCCCCGAAGGCGGCCTGCGGGTCACCCCGCTCGGCGGCCTCGGCGAAATCGGCCGAAACATGACGGTCTTCGAGTACGGCGGCCGCCTGCTGATCGTCGACTGCGGAGTGCTCTTCCCTGAGGAGGAGCAGCCCGGAATCGACCTGATCCTGCCGGACTTCTCGTCCATCCGGGACCGCCTCGACGACATCGAGGGCATCGTCCTCACGCACGGCCACGAGGACCACATCGGCGGCGTCCCCTTCCTGCTCCGCGAGAAGCCGGACATCCCGCTGATCGGCTCCAAGCTGACCCTCGCCCTCATCGAGGCCAAGCTCCAGGAGCACCGCATCCGCCCGTACACCCTCGAGGTGGCGGAGGGGAACCGCGAGCGCATCGGCCCCTTCGACTGCGAGTTCGTCGCGGTCAACCACTCCATCCCGGACGCCCTGGCGGTCGCCATCCGTACGCCGGCCGGCATGGTGGTCCACACGGGCGACTTCAAGATGGACCAGCTCCCGCTGGACAACCGCCTGACCGACCTGCATGCGTTCGCGCGGCTGAGCGAGGAAGGCATCGACCTCCTCCTCTCCGACTCCACGAACGCCGAGGTCCCGGGGTTCGTTCCGCCCGAGCGCGACATCTCCAACGTCCTGCGCCAGGTGTTCGCGGGCGCCCGCAAGCGGATCATCGTGGCCAGCTTCGCCAGCCACATCCACCGCATCCAGCAGATCCTCGACGCGGCCCACGAGTACGGCCGCCGGGTCGCCTTCGTCGGCCGCTCGATGGTCCGCAACATGGGCATCGCGCGCGACCTGGGTTACCTGAAGGTCCCGCCGGGCCTGGTCGTGGACGTCAAGACACTGGACGACCTCCCGGACAGCGAGGTGGTCCTGGTCTGCACGGGATCGCAGGGCGAACCGATGGCAGCCCTGTCAAGGATGGCCAACCGCGACCACCAGATCCGTATCGTCCACGGCGACACGGTGATCCTGGCGTCGTCCCTCATCCCCGGCAACGAGAACGCGGTCTACCGCGTCATCAACGGCCTGACCCGCTGGGGCGCGAACGTCGTCCACAAGGGCAACGCGAAGGTCCACGTCTCGGGCCACGCGTCAGCGGGCGAGCTGCTGTACTTCTACAACATCTGCCGCCCGAAGAACCTGATGCCGGTGCACGGCGAATGGCGCCACCTGCGCGCCAACGCCGAACTGGGCGCCCTGACCGGCGTCCCGCACGACCGCATCGTCATCGCCGAGGACGGCGTCGCCGTCGACCTCATCGAGGGCAAGGCCAAGATCTCCGGCAAGGTCCAGGCGGGATACGTGTACGTCGACGGCCTCTCGGTCGGCGACGTGGGCGAGCCGGCCCTGAAGGACCGCAAGATCCTCGGCGACGAGGGCATCATCTCGGTCTTCGTGGTGGTGGACTCCTCCACCGGCAAGATCACGGGTGGCCCGCACATCCAGGCCCGTGGCTCCGGCATCGACGACTCCGCCTTCGGGGACGTCGTCCCGAGGATCACGGAGGTGCTCGAGCGGTCGGCCCAGGACGGTGTGGTCGAACCCCACCAGCTGCAGCAGCTGGTACGCCGGACCCTGGGCAAGTGGGTCTCGGACACGTACCGCCGCAGGCCGATGATCCTGCCTGTGGTGGTGGAGGTCTGACGGTCCGTCGGACGCTCGACCAGGCGAATCCGGAGCGGGGCGCCTCGATTTGCATCGAGGCGCCCCGCTCCAGTACGTTTACGGCTCCGCCTGAACGGGAACCCGGCAGCTTCGTTCACCGGAACCAGCTCCCGGAGGGGGCGGGAATTCCGACTCAGAATCTCTGATAAAGTCGGAGTCGCCGGAAAGGGAAACGCGAGAGCGGAAACCTGGAAAGCACCGAGGAAATCGGATCGAGA
>NZ_BAAAZY010000018.1:42909-112670 GCF_039537145.1 Streptomyces shaanxiensis | reverse complement strand
CAGCGGGTCCGACGCGGTGACCAGGTCCCGCAGCGGATACCGCCCCAACACCGCGTCCACCTCGGGCGTCGACGCGGCCGCCAACCGCCAGGCGGCCGGGCGGCTCTCGTCCCGCAGCGCCTCCACGGCAGCGGCGATCACCTGCTCGCCCTGGCCCTCGGGCACTGCGGCGGCCGCACGCTCGTACAGCCGCGCGCCCTCCTCCAGGACGAGGTCCGTGTCCATCCCGGCGGGGATCTTGATCTGCGCGTGGTGGCGCCAGGTGGCGACCGGATCGCCCCAGGCCTCGACCCGGTAGGTCCAGTGGCCGGGCTCGCCGGCGGTGACGTCGGCGCCCCAGCGGTCGGTGCCCGGGGCGAGTTCGCGCATCGGCGTCCACGGGCCGGGACGGCCGTCCGGGTCGGTCAGCACGACATTGGCGGCGACGGCGTCATGGCCCTCGCGGAACACGGTCGCCGAGATCTCGAAGGTCTCGCCGGTCACCGCCTTCGCGGGCCTGCGCCCGTGCTGGACGATCGGGCGGACGTCGAGGACGGGTATGCGGCCGACGCCGCCGGCCGTGTCGCGCGCGGGGGGTCGCTCCGCGGCGGGCGGTCCGGTGTCGGCGGTGACGGCGCGGGGGACGGGGGGTGCTTCGGTGCGGGACGTCGGGGGTGAGGACGACTGGTGGTGCATGGCGGGCATGACCGCTCCTGTCCGCGTCAACGTGGGTGGGCGGATGGCTGTGGGGAGGTGGGTCCTGCGGGGTCCTGCGGAGTGCTGTGGGGTCCTGCGTGGTGGTGCGGGGTGTTTCCCCGGTGCGCCCGGGGGCGCACGGGTGGGGTGTACCGCTGGAGCCTTCCCACCCTATTCGGGTGGGCAATCCGGCACTTTGTTAACTACTCACGCGTATGTCTACGCACAAGACCGGCCCCGTTCCACAGGAACGGGGCCGGTACCCGCACTTCGCCGGGAAGAGACCGCTACGAGCCCGGTACCTGCAGGAGTTTGTTCGGCGAGCCGAGCCCGCGCCCGGAGACCTTGCCGGACACCGCTTGGGCCACCAGCGCCTTGGACACCTGTGCGGGCCGCGCCTTGGGATGGTCGGCCAGATAGAGCGCGGCCACGCCCGCCACGTGCGGCGACGCCATCGACGTACCCGAGTAGGTCGCCTTGCCCGTGTCGCTCGCGTACGACGCCGACGTGATCCCGACACCCGGGGCGAACAGGTCCAGTGCCGAGCCGAAGTTGGAGAAGCCCGCCTTGGCGTCCTTCTTGTCGGTGGCGCCGACGGTGATGGCCTCCTTCACCGCCGCGGGGGAGTAGAGACCGGCCGGCAACCCGTCGTTGCCCGCGGCCACCGTGTAGGTGACGCCGGACGCGATGGAGTTGCGTACGGCGGCGTCCAGCTGCGAGTTCCGGTAGCCGCCGAGGCTGAGGTTGGCGACGGCCGGTTTCTTGGCGTGCCTGGTCACCCAGTCGATGCCCGCGATGACATCGGCGGTGGTGCCGCCGCCGGCGTTGTCGAGGACCCGCACGGCGACGACCTCGGCGTTCTTGGCGACGCCGTACCTGCTGCCCGCGATGGTGCCGGCGACATGGGTGCCGTGGCCGTTGCCGTCGCTCGCGGTCCTGTCGTCGCCGACGAAGTCCCAGCCGTAGCTCGCCCGGCCGCCGAAGTCCTTGTGCGAGATGCGGATGCCGGTGTCGATCACGTAGACCGTCGCTCCGGTGCCCGCGGACTCCGGCCAGGTGTAGCTGTTGTCCAGCGGAAGGTTGGCCTGATCGATGCGGTCGAGCCCCCAGGACGGCGGATTCTTCTGGTTGTGGTCCAGGGTCACGCGGGTGTCCTGGACGACCGAGGCGACGCGGGAGTCCGCCGCGAGCCGCTTGGCCTGTCTCTCGTCGGCCCGGATGGCATAGCCGTTGAGGACGGTGCCGTAGGTGTGGCTTATTTTCGCCCCGTACTTCTCGGCGAGACTCTTTCCCGCAGCCGACGGAGCCTTCGTTCCCCCCTTGAGTGTCACCACGTAACTGCCGCCGACGGAGCCGGGTTCTCCGGCGCCGAGTATCTGCCCCTCCGATGCGGCGTGCGCGGGCATACCGGCGGTCGAAAGCGCGGCGACACAGGTCACCGCGGTCAGACCACCCGCCCAGCGCAGACGCCGTATACGCGTCCGTGCCATGGTGTGAGTTCCCCTCCTCAACTCGGCGCACGGCGGCCCCGGATCGCCGGGTGCACCTGGCGTGGACCGGTGCGCCAATGTCACCCTCTCCTGAGGTGAGAAGTCGCCACAAGGACGCCTACGGGGGCGGAATCGGCCATATCGGCCAAGGGGAATCTGTAAAGGTTGCGGCTGCTTTCGGACGAAGGTGCTCATCCCTCCCTGCTTGACAGTCGCTTGACCGCCGCAAAAACGCACTGTGGTTACGAAGCCCCGCATACCGATACCGTCGGGTTCGATGACGGGACCCACACCGCCGTGGGCCCCCTGCCACGCGCTGCCCTAGGTGGAACTGTGAAGGCGATCCGTCGATTCACCGTCCGACCCGTCCTCCCCGAACCCCTCCGGCCCCTGAGCGACCTCGCGCGCAACCTGCGCTGGTCCTGGCACGCGGAGACCCGTGATCTCTTCCAGTCCGTCGACCCCGAGCGCTGGGCCTCCTCGGGGCAGGACCCCGTACGGCTGCTGGGCAGCGTCCCGCCCGGGCGGCTCGCCGAGCTGGCCGAGGACCGGCCGTTCCTGCGCCGGCTGAGCGCGGCCGCGGCTGACCTCGACGACTACGTCACCGGCGGGCGCTGGTACCAGGAGCAGCCCGCCGGACTCCCCGCCGCCGTCGCCTACTTCTCCCCCGAGTTCGGCATCACGGCCGCCCTGCCCCAGTACTCCGGCGGCCTCGGCATCCTCGCCGGCGACCACCTCAAGGCGGCCAGTGACCTGGGTGTCCCGCTCATCGGTGTCGGGCTGCTGTACCGGCACGGGTACTTCCGGCAGAGCCTGTCCCGGGACGGCTGGCAGCAGGAGCACTACCCCGTCCTGGACCCCAACGAGCTGCCGCTGGCCCTCCTGAAGGAGCCCGACGGCACCCCCGCCCAGGTCTCCCTCGCCCTGCCCGGCGGCAGGCAGTTGCACGCCCGGGTCTGGCTCGCCCAGGTCGGCCGCGTGCCCCTGCTGATGCTCGACTCGGACGTCGAGGAGAACGACCTCGGCGAACGCGGTGTGACCGACCGGCTCTACGGCGGCGGCAGCGAGCACCGGCTGCTGCAGGAGATGCTGCTGGGTATAGGAGGGGTGCGGGCGGTCCGGACGTACTGCCGTCTGACCGGTCACCCGGCCCCCGAGGTCTTCCACACCAACGAGGGCCACGCGGGCTTCCTCGGCCTGGAGCGCATCGCCGAACTGGCCGCCGAGGGGCTGGACTTCGACTCCGCGCTGGAGGCCGTCCGGGCCGGCACGGTCTTCACCACCCACACGCCCGTCCCGGCCGGCATCGACCGCTTCGACCGCGAGCTGGTCGCCCACCACTTCGGCCCCGACGCGGAACTCCACGGCATCGACGTCGAGCGCATCCTCCAGCTCGGCATGGAGACCTACCCCGGCGGCGAACCGAACCTCTTCAACATGGCGGTGATGGGCCTGCGCCTGGGCCAGCGGGCGAACGGCGTCTCGCTGCTGCACGGCAACGTCAGCCGCGAGATGTTCTCGGGCCTGTGGCCGGGATTCGACTCCGACGAGGTGCCCATCACCTCGGTCACCAACGGCGTCCACGCCCCGACCTGGGTCGCCCCCGAGGTCTTCCGCCTCGGCGCCCGCCAGATCGGCGACCGGCGCACCGAGGACGCGCTGACCGTCGGCGGCTCGGACCGCTGGGACGCGGTCGCGGAGATCCCCGACCAGGACATCTGGGAGCTGCGCCGGAACCTGCGCGAGCAGCTGGTGACGGAGGTACGGGAGCGCCTGCGCGTGTCATGGCGTCAACGCGGCGCCGGGACCGCCGAGTTGGGCTGGATCGACGGTGTGCTGGACCCCGACGTCCTGACGATCGGATTCGCGCGCCGCGTCCCGTCGTACAAGCGACTGACGCTGATGCTCAGGGACCGCGACCGCCTGATGGACCTGCTCCTGCATCCGGAGCGGCCCATCCAGATCGTGGTGGCGGGCAAGGCGCACCCGGCGGACGACGGCGGAAAGCGCCTGGTCCAGGAACTGGTGAGGTTCGCGGACGACCCGCGGGTCAGGCACCGCATCGTCTTCCTTCCCGACTACGGCATGGCGATGGCGCAGAAGCTCTACCCGGGCTGCGACATCTGGCTCAACAACCCCCTGCGTCCGCTGGAGGCCTGCGGCACCTCCGGCATGAAGGCCGCGCTGAACGGCTGTCTCAACCTCTCCGTCCTGGACGGCTGGTGGGACGAGTGGTTCCAGCCCGACTTCGGCTGGGCGATCCCCACGGCGGACGGCACCGGCACCGACCCGGACCACCGCGACGCCATAGAGGCGGCGGCGCTCTACGACCTGCTGGAGCAGCGCGTCACGCCCCGCTTCTACGAGCGCGGCCAGGCGGGCCTGCCGGACCGCTGGATCGAGATGGTCCGCCAGACCCTGACGCTGCTCGGCCCGAAGGTGCTGGCGGGCAGGATGGTCCGCGAGTACGTGGAGCGCCTCTACACCCCGGCCGCGCACGCGCACCGCGCGATGACACCGGACGCGGCACGCGAACTAGCCGGCTGGAAGGCGCGGGTGCGCTCGGCCTGGCACGGCGTCACCGTCGACCACGTCGAGACGTCGGCGGCGACACCCACCGCCGAACTCGGCTCGACGCTCAGTCTCCGGGTACGGGTGGGCCTCGGCGCCCTCGCCCCGGACGACGTGGAGGTCCAGGCGGTCTCGGGCCGCGTCGACCCCGAGGACCGCATCGCGGACGCCTCGACGGTGCCGCTGAAGCCGGTGGGGAGCCCGGACGCGGAGGGGCGGTGGGTGTACGAGGGACCGCTGGCCCTGGACCGGACGGGGCCGTACGGGTACACGGTGCGGATTCTGCCGACGCATCGGTTGCTGGCGTCCGAGGCGGAGTTGGGGTTGGTGGCGGTGCCTTCCGAGGATGTGGGGGAGGGGGCGGGGGTCTTGATGCGGTGACCTGCGGCCGTCCCCGGCGGCGCCCTTCCGCCTGATCGTCACAGGTGGTCGGGCCGTCGGTCCACGTATCCGAGTGGACCGTCCGCCTCGGCCTTGCCAGGTGCACCAGGTGAAATATGCCGGAAGGCGCGCTTCCGCCCGAGGGATGCCCTACCTTCTGACATCGAAACCTCTCACCGAAGCGAGGGCGATCCCGTGACCACCGCATCGAGTCCCACGATCGTCGTCCTGACCGCGCTGCCCGTGGAGCATGAGGCTGTCAGGGCCCAACTCGGCCCCCTCCGCACGATCAAGCACGAGACCGGCACCCGGGCCTTTGTCGGTCCCCTCGAAGGAACCCCCTGGCAGGTCGCCCTCGTGCAGATGGGAGAGGGCGCGGTGAACGCGGCCGTGCTCACCGAACGGGCCATCACCTGGCTGCGCCCCCAAGCCGTGCTGTTCGTCGGGGTGGCAGGCTCTCTCAAGAAGAAGAAGGTCAAACTCGGCGATGTCGTGTTCGCCACAAAGGTGTACGCCTACCACGGCGGCCGGGCGACCACGGACGGCTTCAAGGTGCGCCCCGACGCCTGGCGTGTGAGCCAGCGCCTGGACCAGGCAGCCCGTGATGTGCTGGGTACCAAGGCCCACTTCAAGCCGATCGCCGCCGGTGACGTGCTGCTCGACAGCGAACTCTCAGCGGTCGCGAAGCACCTCAAGGACCACTACGAGGACGCGGTGGCGATCGAGATGGAAGGCAACGGCGTCGCGCATGCCGCTCACCTCAGCGACCGGGTGGACGCGGCCATCATCCGTGGGATCAGTGACCTCGCGAACGGGCGCAAGGCGAAGGCCGACGCGTCGGGCTCCCAAGCGCGCGCGGCGGCGAACGCCGCCGAGGCAGCGTTCGCCATCCTGCGTGACCTCTCGCCGTTCCGTCCCGCCGATGCGGGCCGAACAGCCGGGACGAACACGACGCGGGCGGACGGGTCGGCCGACTCGTACTCGTACGGGGGCGATCACCACGATCACCGCAACAACATCAACTACGCACCCGTCGTCGGCAAGATCGTGTACCAACAGCCTCCACAGCAGCACTGATCGCGACGAGGACCCTGTGACCCGGATGGCCGACCCGAAGCCCACCGTCGCCGTGCTCACCGCCCATCCACGGTGGTACGCCGCCGTACGCAAGCGCCTCACCGACGTGCGCAGACGCGAGCACCCGTCCGGAACCAGGTTCGACACCGGCGCCCTCCCCGAAACCCCTTGGGAAGTAGCCGTCGCGGACATGGGTACGGGGAACGACAAGGCCGGCGAGATCGTCGGGCAGGCCGCCGCCTGGCTGCGCCCGCAGGTCCTGATGTTCCTCGGAAGTGCGGGAGCGGGCAGGTTCTACGTCCAGGTGGGCGACGTGGTGCTTGCCACCAAGGTGTACCTGTACGACCCGCAGGCCTCAGCCGCCCCACGCCCATATCCCGCCTCGCACCGCCTGGAGCAGGCCGCCAGAATGGCGCTGCGCGAGGGGTCGGGATGGTGCGAGACCGAGGCCGCGGTGCACTTCGGGCCCCTCGTCGCACTACCGGACGACGCAGTCGACGAGGCACGGCGGACCGATGACCGTCAGGCGGTGGAGCACGGCGCTCTTCGGAAGTGCCCGGACGCGGTCGCAGTCGAGTTGAGGAGCATGGGGATCGCGTGCGACCCGCGTCTCACCGGTTCGTTCGGCCACCAGCCCGAAGTCCTGACTGTTCGCGGCATCACGTTCTGCGCGCTGGATCGCAAGAGTCCGGATCTGATCTTCGAGCAGGTCATCGAGACCACGGTCGCAGCGGCCGTCGCGGTCCTGGCAGAACTCGTGCCGTGGAGCGCCGAAGCGGCATCGGCTGGATCGGCGGATGCGGTACCGCCTGTTCAGTACCGTGACCACATCGACTACCGCTACAGCACCTTCGAGGGGTCGAACGTGGGAAAGCAGGTGAACGGAGAGGACTCACGGCGTTGACCGGACGATGGCGAGAGCCCGAGCGTACGCCTCGTCCGCTTCCTTGTTGCGGCCCGCCGACTCCAGCGCCTTGCCGAGGTTCCGGTAGGTCTCGGCGGCCCGGGTTCGGTCGCCGAGCTCGGCCAGCAGTTCGGCCGCTCCGGTGAACGCCTGGAGCGCCTCTTCCTTGCGGCCCGCCTCGTCGAGCACGATGGCCAGGTTGTTCCATGTCATCGCTTCGCCGTGCCGATCGCCTGTCAGCCTGCGCAGATCGCGGGCTTGGACGAAGGCCGCGACTGCCGAGTCGAGTCTGCCCAGGTGGGACTCGGCGATCGCCAGGTTGTTCCATTGCGTGGCTTCTCCCGCCCTGTCGTCCCGGGCCCGGTGGAGGTCGCGGGCTCGGCCGAACGCCTCGACCGCCTGTGCGGGGCGCCCAGCACCCTGCAAGGCGTCACCGAGGTTGTGCCAGGCCGTCGCCTCGCGCAGCCGGTCCCCGGAGCGCGCCGCGAAGCCCTGCGCCAGGATGCTCACGGTCACTATCTCCTCGAACAGCCCACGTCTTCGCAGATACTCGGTGAGGCACAGGGCCAGGTCGAGCGCGCGCACGGTGTGTCGGGCGACCTCGCCCCACTCGACGGCGGCCAGCAGCCCGAGTCGCTCCCTGTCCAGCCAGGTCAGTGCTTCGTCGAGGTTCTTGAAGCAGCCGAGGGCTCCGGAACCGCGCAGGTGGTTGTCGGCCGCGTCGGCCCGCGTCAAGTAATGCTCGAGTACCCGCTCGCGAGCCGCTTCCCGCTCCGCTACGCAGGACGGATCGTCGGCCGTGATGTGCGCGGCGAAGACTCGGACCAGATCGTGCAGCCGCCACTGTGTGCGGCTGCTGCCCCGGTCGACCAGGTACGCACGCTCCAGTGCCATGAGCACGGCCGGCGGCGGTGTGCACCCGAGCAGCGCCCTGAGTACCTCGACGCCCGTCTCCGGCCCCGGAGCCTCCGCCAAGAGCCGTAAGAGCTTGGCCTGTTCGGCGGTAAGTCGCTGGTAGGACAGACCGAAGGCCGCGCGCACGCTGCGCTCACCATCGTCGAGATAGGTCAGGCGAGTCCTTTGGTCACGCAGCTCCGCCACTGCCTCGGCGACGGGCTTGCGGGGATCCCAGACGAGTTGCGCGGCGGCGATCTGCAGGGCCAGAGGCAAGTGTCCGCAGAGGACGGCGAGTTCGGTAGAGGCCGCTGCCTCGACGGTGATCCGGTGGTCCATGCCGTCGGCCAGGCGCAGCACCTGGTCCAGCAGCGCCACCGCGACCTTTGGGGGCAGTTGCCCCAACGGCAGGTGGAGGGCATTGAGCTGAGGGATCGCGGTGCGCGAAGTGATCAGGATGCGGTGCCGGGCATCGGCCGGGAGCAGGGGGCGGACCTGCTCGGGGGAGGCGGCGTTGTCCGCGAAGATCAGCACTCGTTCGGGCCGGCGAGCCAACTGGTTGCGGTAGTGCTTGACCCGCTGCTCCTCGGTTGTGAGGTGCTCGGTCGGCGTGCCGAGGTCTTCGAGCAGCGTGCCGAGGGCCTGCTCGGCGGTGATGGTCGTGTGGTCGTGGCCGTGCAGGTCGATGAAGAGGACACCGCCGGGAAACCACCCCTTGTCGTTGGCGGCGTGCGCCGCCTCCGTGGCGAGCGCCGTCTTTCCCACCCCCGCCATCCCGGCCAGCACCGTCGCGGTGACAGTGCCGGGCGGTGGGGGCCCGGGGCTCGGCGGCCGCAGGAACCCCTCCAGTTGTTTCAGCAGCTTCTTGCGCCCGGTGAAACTCGGCGTCGCGGGCGGCAGGGAACCCACCACGGTGGGGACGGGGTCGGCTGGTGCCGGCACTCCGTGGAAGTGCTGGTGGAGCACGGAGCCGGCAACGTCACCGAGGAACAGTCCCTCGAAGTCGATATGGTCTCCGGATACATAGCCGGCGCTGCTTCCGGGCCACCGCTTTTCCATAGCCGCGGCCACGGCGCGGGCGGCGTCCCTGTCGGTGGACAGCAGCGTGCGCAACTGGCTGCGCAGCGACTGCGGTACGGATCGGGGCCCAGTGGCCCCAGCCGAGGCGAGGTACGGGGCCAGCTCTCGTGCCACGTCCTGACCGACCGAACCGGCTGCCCCGTCGGTCAGCGCGGTCAGCAGTGCCTCCAGGGCCGACTCCATGCTTGTCCCCCGTACCGCGGATTTCGGCCCCACGGTAGTGCCGCGCCACCCGGCCTCGCATCTCGTCCGCCGAATTCCGCCGACGGAAGCGGCGACCGGCCGAGCGCGGTACCACTACAGTGCTGGGAGTCGAGCCCGCCGCGCGGAAACGTACGGCGGCATACGGGTGAGGGTGGTCAAGTGCCGGACAACCGTCCCCTGGTGGTGATTGTCACCGGGCTTCCCCTGGAGTACGAGTCGATGCGGTCCCACCTCACAAACCTGAGGAAGCACTGGATCGCCCCTGCGGTGCGCACGGAACTGGGAGACCTGCCGGGCAGTCCGTGGCAGGTGGCGCTGGCGGAGGTCGGTCCCCCTGCCAGTAGCGCCGCAGTGATTGTCGCAAGCGTCGTTCACCGACTGAGCCCCGATGCCCTTCTGTTCGTCGGCGTCGCGGGCGCGCTCAAGGACGGGGTCGAGGTCGGCGACCTTGTGGTCGCCACCCGGATCTACGCCTTCCAGGGCGGGAAGGAAACGCCTGAGGGCTTCTACGCACGCCCACAGTCATGGCATTCCTCGCACTGGATTCACCAAGCCGCGCGGCACGCCTTGCTCGGTCAGCCCAGGGTCCACTTCAGCCCGATCGCGGCCGGTGACGTCATCCTCAACCATGAACGCTCCTCGCTACTGGATCAGTTGAGGCGCTCCTACAACGACGCGGTCGCCATTGAGATGGAGGGCGCGGGCATTGCGCATGCCGCGCACTTGGCCGGCCACATGGAGACGCTCACCATCCGCGGCATCAGTGACGTGGCAGACGCGACCAAGAAGCCCGAGGACCAACGGGGAGCCCAGCGAACAGCCGCGAGCCGGGCGGCGACGGCGGCCGCTGACGTGCTGCGCGCGCTGGAACCGCGGCATTCCCGACCCGTGCAGGGATCGTACGCCGGTGACCACATCGATTTCCGAGGCAGCACGTTCTTCGGGGCGGTCGCGGGAAAGATCGATGTGGAGTCACAAGGGCGCGACGAGTGACCGTCATTCGTCATCCCCGCACAACCGCCGCAACACCACCCCGATCCGCCGCGCATACGCATGCTGCAACCCGCGCGTGGCCGGTCCCCCTGCCCGCGCGTACCATTTCGCCCCCCGGCTGAAGGCGTGCACGGTCAGCCACACCGTGCCGTCCCCCGTGCGTTCCACGACGAACGCCTCCTCCCCGCACTCCGGATGGCCGGAAAGCGTTCCGTACGCCCAGCCGATGCGCCGGTACTCCTCCACCGTCCACACCACCCGGCACGGCGCCTTGATGACTCCGGCGAGGGTGACCGTGACGTCGACGTCGGGGGCCGCGCGGTCGGCCGAGGCGTCGATGCCGACGCCCATCGCGCGGTGCATCTCCCAGGTCATGACCGCTTCCGCGGCTCTGCGGAAGACCTCCTCGCCCTCGCCGATGCGGGTGCGGACGTGCAGGGGGTGGAAGCCGGGCGGACAGAAGTCGCTCTCCCGGGTCGCGCCTACGTCTTCGTACGTGAAGGACATGGGGCCCAAGCGTAAGGCGGCACCCGGGGATGCCTTCGTCCCGGGTGCCGCCTCGGTCTGCTCTGCGTCAGTCCTGCCTCAACAGGCCTGCGGTCAGCTGACGTTGACCGCCGACCACGCGGCCGCCACCGCCTTGTACTCCGTGCTGCCGGTGCCGCCGTACAGGGCGGACGCCGCGCTCAGGGTCGCCGTGCGGGCGGCCTTGTAGTTCGTCGTCGACGTCATGTACTCGGTCAGGGCCTTGTACCAGATCGCGGCGGCCTTGGCGCGGCCGATGCCGGTGACCGTCGAGCCGTTGGACGTCGGGGAGTTGTAGCTCACCCCGTTGATCGTCTTCGAGCCGCTGCCCTCCGAGAGGAGGTAGAAGAAGTGGTTCGCCGGGCCCGAGGAGTAGTGGACGTCCAGGCCGCCCAGGGACGAGGACCAGTAGTCGGCCGAGTTGCCGTCCTTGCTCGGCTTGTCCATGTAGCGCAGCGGGGTGCCGTCGCCGTTGATGTCGATCTTCTCGCCGATGAGGTAGTCACCGACGTCGGAGGAGTTCGCCGCGTAGAACTCCACGGCCGTGCCGAAGATGTCGGAGGTGGCCTCGTTCAGGCCGCCGGACTCGCCGGAGTAGTTCAGGCCCGCCGTGTTCGACGTGACGCCGTGGGTCATCTCGTGGCCCGCCACGTCCAGCGAGGTGAGCGGCTTGACGTTGCCCTCGCCGTCGCCGTACGTCATGCAGAAGCAGCTGTCGTCCCAGAAGGCGTTGACGTAGGCGTTGCCGTAGTGGACGCGGGAGTACGCCGCCTTGCCGTCGTTCTTGATGCCGCTGCGGCCGAAGGTGTTCTTGTAGTAGTCCCAGGTCGTCTGGGCGCCGTAGGCGGCGTCGACGGCGGCCGTCTGGTCGCTGGAGGAGCTGCCGAACGTGCCGGTGCCCCACGTGTCGTCGGCGTCGGTGAACAGGGTGCCGGTGCCGGAGGTGCGACGGGCCAGGTTGTATGTCTTGTGGCTGCCGCGCGAGGTGTCGTTCAGCTGGTACGTCGAGCCCGACAGGGAGGTGCCGAGGGTGACCGTGCCCGAGTAGCCGCTCTTGCCGGTGCCGGTCTCGATGCCCTGGTACTCGTAGAGCTTCTTGCCGGTGACGGCGTCGGTGATGACGTGCAGCTCGTTCGGGGTGCCGTCCTCCTGGAGGCCGCCGACGATCGTCTCGTAGGCGAGGGTCGGCTTGCCGTTCGCGGCCCAGATCACCTTGCGGGGCGCGTTGTCCGCCTCGGTCTTCTCCGAGCCGGCCGCCTTGGCCAGCTTCACGGCCTGGCTCTCGGCCTTCGCCGCGGTGATCGCCGGCTTGAGCGAGGCGACCTTGATGGTGGCCTTCGTCGCCTTGGTGACGCCCTGGGTCCTGCCGGCCGCCGACTCGTGGACGACCAGGTCGCCGCCGAGGACGGGCAGGCCCGCGTAGGTGCGCTCGTAGCGGGTGTGGACCGTGCCGTCGGCGTCCTTGACGACGTCCTTGACGACCAGCTTCTCCTGGGCGCCGAGGCCTATCGCGTCGGCGGTCTCGGCCGCCTCGGCCTGCTGGTCCTTGATGAGGGCGGTGCGTGCCGCGGGGGCCAGCGCGACCGGGACCGCGAGCGGGCTCGCCTTTCTTCCGCTCTGCGCCTGGTCCTCGGCGGCGGAACTGCCCGCGGTCAGACCGGTGGTGAGCAGGGCTCCGGCCGCCACGGCGGTGGCGACGGCCAGAGTGGTGCGCTTGCGACGCGCGTAGAGGGGGGTCACACGAGCTCCTTTGTGGGGGAAAAGCGTTGGTGCTGGTGCGGCGGGTGAGGGAAGCGTGACACCTGGGACGCGTACATGTCAGGAGTGGGTCGTGATGTTGGCCAAAATTTGACTGTCCGGTGAACGTTTCAGAAATGTAAACGGGCGCCGTCCCGGCGGGAGTTGAACCCACCGAGACGACGCCCTGTCCTGGTCGGACCGCCGACGGGCCTACGGGAAAGTGAGCTTCCAGCTGTTGATGTAGCCGGTGTCGATGGCCGCGTTGTCCTGGACCCGCAGCTGCCACACGCCGTTGGCCACCTCGGAGGACGCGTTCACCGTGTACGTGGTGTTGAGGTTGTCCGAGCTGCCGCCGGTGCCGTACCCCTTCAGCGTGTACGCCGTGCCGTCGGGGGCGACCAACTGCACCTGGAGGTCACCGACGTAGGTGTGGACGATGTCCACGGCGACCTGGAGGTTGGACGGCGCGTTGCCGGTCCGGCCGGAGACCGTGATCGGGGACGTCACCGCCGCCCCGTTGTCCGGAATCGACACGTCGGTTCCGCTCTCGAAGGACGTGCCGCCACCGCCGCCGCCCCCGTCGGAGCGCGCACCCACGTTGACGCCCGCCCAGGCGTCCTGCACCGCCTTGTACTCGGCGCTCGTGGTGCCGTACAGCTCACCGGCCGCCGCGAGGGTGCCGGTGCGGGCGCCCGAGTAGTTGGTGGTGGAGGTGAACTTGGTGGTCAGCGCGCGGAACCAGATCTTCTCCGCCTTGTCCCGGCCGATGCCGGTGACCGGAAGGCCGTCCGAGGTGGGCGAGTTGTAGGTGACACCGTTGATCGTCTTGGTGCCGCTGCCCTCGCTCAGCAGGTAGAAGAAGTGGTTCGCGGGGCCCGACGAGTAGTGCACGTCGATCGAGCCGATGCCCGAGTACCAGGCGTCCTTCGACGAGCCGTCCTGGCTCGGCTTGTCCATGTAGCGCAACGGGGTGCCGTCGCCGTTGATGTTGATCTCCTCGCCGATGAGGTAGTCACCGACGTCGGAGGAGTTGTTCGCGAAGAACTCGACGGTCGAGCCGAAGATGTCGGAGGTCGCCTCGTTCAGGCCGCCGGACTCGCCGCTGTAGTTGAGGCCCGCCGTGTTCGAGGTGAGCCCGTGGGTCATCTCGTGCGCGGCCACGTCGATCGACGTCAGCGGGTTGGCGTTGCCCGAGCCGTCGCCGTACGTCATGCAGAAGCAGCTGTCGGACCAGAACGCGTTGACGTAGTTGTTGCCGTAGTGGACCCGGGAGTAGGCGCCGACGCCGTCGCCGCGGATACCCGAACGCCCGTGCACGTTCTTGTAGTAGTCCCAGGTCAGCGCGGCACCGTAGTGCGCGTCGGCGCCCGCGGACTCCAGGTTGGACGGGCTGCCGTTGCCCCAGACGTCGTCGGAGCCGGAGAAGAGGGTGCCGGTGCCGGAGGTGCCGCGGTTCAGGTTGTACGTCTTGTGGTTGCCGCGCGCGCCGTCCGTGAGGTTGTACGTCGAACCGGACTGCGTGGTCGTGAGGTTGACCGTGCCCGAGTACACCGTGTTGCCGGTGCCGGTCTCGATGGCCTCCCACTCGTACAGCTTCTCGCCGGTGGTGGCGTCGGTGATGACGTGCAGTTCCTGCGGGGTGCCGTCGTGCTGGAAGCCGCCGACGACCGTCTCGTACGCCACGGTCGGCTTGCCGTTCGCGGCCCAGATCACCTTGCGCGGCGCCTTGTTGACGTCCGGGCTCTTGGCCTTCTCCGCCTTGGCGGCGGCCAGCGCCTGCTTCTCGGCCTTGGCGGTGGACACGGCGGCCTTCGTCGTCGCCGGCTTGATGGCGGCGCGGGTGGCCTTGACGACGGCCTCGGTCGCACCGGACTTCGCGGTCTCGACGACGAGGTCGCCGCCGAGGACGGGCAGACCGTCGTAGGTCCGCTCGTAGCGGGTGTGGACCGTGCCGTTGCCGTCCTTGAGGACGTCACGGACGACCAGCTTCTCCTTGGCGCCGAGGCCCAGGTCCTTCGCGGTGTCCGCCTTCGTGGCGTTGGCCTCGCGTATCAGCGCGGCGCGCTGGGCGGGGGACAGCTTGACGGACTCGGCGCCCGGGATGACCTTGCCCGCGGCCGACGGTGCCTTCTCCGGGGCTGCGGTGGCGGCGCCCGACTGGACGGCCGCGGCGATCAGGGCGGAGACACCGACGAGGGCGACGGCGGCGGCCCGGCGGTGCGTGGTGTGACGGCGCGTGGTGTGGGGGGCGCGTCTGTGGGAGGAACTGTCTCTCAACACTGACTCCTTCTGCGCGGCCGCGGATCACGCGGCCAGGGGAGACCGGCCGGCGGGTGGGCCGTCCGGGCGACACGGGGTGGTACGCAGAACGACGTGCGCGTGCGGGAACTGACGTGCGCGTGCGGGAGTTCAGCCGCGGGCACCGCCATGTGACGGTGTTGTGGGGTTGCTGTGTCGCGGCCGTGGGAAGAGTGCCAGCTGATTGCGGTTTCTGTCAGGAGCGCGTCAGGAAGTTGGCCGGAAATCGTTCGTTGTCCGGGAGTTCATGTTCGGTATACGGACCGGAACGCCGAGGGCCCACACCGTCCCGTAACGGACGCCGTGGGCCCAGCTGTCCCGCCGTGCCTACTGCTCGCCGCCCGGCAGGTCGAAGCGCGCGAGATCGCGCAACCAGGCGTGGGCCGTGCCGTCCGACGGCGCGCGCCAGTCGCCGCGCGGGGAGAGCGAGCCGCCGGCCGAGACCTTCGGCCCGTTCGGCATGGCCGAGCGCTTGAACTGTGCGAACGCGAAGAAACGGCGGCAGAAGACCTCCAGCCAGCGCCGGATCTCCGCCAGGTCGTACGCCACCCGCTTGGCCTCGGGGAAGCCGGGCGGCCAGGCGCCGGCCTCCGGGTCGTGCCAGGCGTGCCAGGCCAGGAAGGCGATCTTCGACGGCCGGAAGCCGTACCGCAGGACGTGGAAGAGCGTGAAGTCGTGCAGCGCGTACGGGCCGATCTTCGACTCGGTGGACTGCATCTCCTCGCCGGGCACCAGCTCCGGGCTGATCTCCGTGTCGAGGATCGCCGCCAGTGTCCTGCCGGTCTCCACGTCGAACTGCTCGCTGCCGATGACCCAGCGGATCAGATGCTGGATCAGTGTCTTCGGCACCCCGCCGTTGACGTTGTAGTGGCTCATCTGGTCGCCCACGCCGTACGTGGACCAGCCCAGCGCCAGCTCCGACAGGTCGCCGGTGCCCAGCACGATGCCGCCGCGCTGGTTGGCCAGCCGGAACAGGTAGTCGGTGCGCAGGCCCGCCTGCACGTTCTCGAAGGTGACGTCGTACACCGGCTCGCCGGACGCGAACGGGTGGCCCATCTCCTTGAGCATCAGCCGCGCGGTCGGCGTGATGTCCAGCTCGGCCGGGGTGACGCCGAGCGAGTTCATCAGCTTGTGGGCGTTGTCCTTGGTGTGGTCGCTGGTGGCGAAGCCGGGCAGGGTGAAGGCCAGGATGTCGCTGCGCGGGCGCCCGGCACGGTCCATCGCCCGGGCGGCGACGATCAGCGCGTGCGTGGAGTCCAGGCCCCCGGACACCCCGATGACCACCTTCGGGCCGCCGATCGAGGCCAGCCGCTGCTGGAGCCCCGCGACCTGGATGTTGTACGCCTCGTAGCAGTCCAGGGCGAGCCGCTCGGCGTCGGCGGGCACGAACGGGAACCGCTCGACCCGGCGCTTCAGGCCCAGGTCCGTCGTGGGCGGGTCCAGCCGGAACTCCACCCGCCGGAAGTCACCGGTGCGCCCGGCGTGCGCGCGGCGGTTGTCGTCGAACGTACCCATCCGGGCCCGCTCCTGCCGCAGCAGGTCGAGGTCGACGTCGGCCACCGCGTACTGGTCGTCGAGCGGGAACCGGTCCGTCTCGGCGAGCAGGGCGCCGTTCTCGTAGATCATGGTCTGCCCGTCCCAGGACAGGTCGGTCGTCGACTCGCCCAGACCGGCCGCCGAGTAGACGTACGCCGCGAGGCAGCGCGAGGACGCCGCCCGGCACAGCAGCCGACGGTCCTCGGCCCGGCCGACCGTGATGGGGCTGCCCGAGAGGTTGGCGAGCACGGTCGCGCCCGCCAGCGCCGCCTCCGCGCTCGGCGGCACCGGCACCCACATGTCCTCGCAGATCTCCGCGTGCAGCACAAGACCGGGGACGTCCTGCGCCTCGAAGAGCAGGTCGACGCCGAACGGCACCTCCGTGCCACCGATGCGGATCGTCCCGCCGCGCTCGTCCTCGCCGGAGGCGATCTGGCGCCGCTCGTAGAACTCCCGGTAGTTCGGCGGGTACGACTTGGGCGCGACGCCCAGGATCCGGCCCCGGTGCACGACCACCGCGCAGTTGTAGATCCGGTGGCGATGGCGCAGCGGGGCGCCGACGACCAGCACCGGGAGCAGGTCCACCGACCCGGCCACCACCGCCCGGAGCGCCTCCTCGACCTCGTCGAGCACCGGGTCCTGCAGCAGCAGGTCCTCGATCGAGTAGCCGGTCAGGCCCAGCTCGGGGAAGACGGCGACGGCCACGCCCTCCTGCGCGCACGCGCGTGCCTGCCGCAGGACCGCTTCCGCGTTGGCCCGCGGGTCGGCGATGACGGTGTGGCCCGTGCAGGCGGCGACGCGCGCGAAGCCGTGCTGGTAGATCGACCAGAAGTTCAACGGACTTCCCCAGGAGAAGCGGACAGTGCTGCCACCGAGCATAGATCGCCTGATCAGGCCCGCGCCGTTCCGGGCGAGGCGGGCCGCTCCCCGTGCCAGGACCGCCACAGCGCCGCGTACGCCCCGTCCGCCGCGACCAGCTCGTCGTGGGTGCCGAGCTCGGTGAGGAGGCCGTTCTCCATCACGGCCACGCGGTCCGCGTCGTGCGCGGTGTGCAGGCGGTGGGCGATGGCGATGACCGTACGGCCTTCCAGTACGGCGGCCAGGGCACGCTCGGTGTGCCGGGCGGTCGTCGGGTCGAGCAGGGCCGTCGCCTCGTCGAGGATCAGGGTGTGCGGGTCGGCCAGGACGACCCGGGCGAGGGCGAGCTGCTGTGCCTGCGAGCCGTCCGTACGGCAGCCGCCGTCGCCCAGCGCCGTGTCGAGGCCGTCGGGCAGCAGCCGTACCCAGGCATCGGCGCCGACCGCGGTGAGCGCCGCCCACAACTCCTCGTCCGTGGCGGACGGTTCGGCGATACGGAGGTTGTCGCGGACCGTGCCGAGGAAGACGTGGTGCTCCTGGGTGACCAGGACGACCTGGCGGCGCAGCACCTCCGGGCCGAGGGCGACGACCGGCACGCCGCCGACCGTCACCGAGCCGGCGCTCGGCGCGTCCACGCCCGCCAGCAGCCGGCTCAGGGTCGTCTTGCCGGCGCCGGAGGGGCCGACCACCGCGAGCCGTTCCCCCGGCCGTACGGTCAGGTCGACGCCGCCGAGGACCTCGCCGCCGCGGTCGTAGGCGTAGCGCACGCCGGTCACGTCGATGCGGTCGTCGGCGGGGGCCGGCGAGTCGGCGTCCGTGGCCCGCGGGGCCTGCGCGAGGCCCTCCACGCGGGCGAACGAGGCGCCGCTGCTCTGCAGTTGCTCGACCCGCATCAGGATCTCGTCCAGCGGACCGACCATCTGCTGCAGATACAGCGCCGCCGCGACCACGGTGCCCAGGCTGATCGTGCCCCGCGCGTGCAGTGCGCCGCCGACGAGCAGGACCGTCGCCACCGGGACGAGGTAGGCGATCTCGACCGACGGGAAGAACACCGTGCGCAGGAAGAGGGTGTGCAGGCGGGTCCGGCGGGACGTCTCCAGCGCGTCCCGGCTCGCCGTCACCCGCCGCCGCTCCAACCGCAGTGCCTCCACCGTGCGGGCGCCGGACGCGGTCGCCGCGAGGATCTCCGCGACGTCCGAGGTGGCCGCGCCCTCGGCGAGGTAGCCGGTGCGGGCGCGGCGCAGATACCAGCGCAGCACCGGCCACAGGCCGGCCAGGCCGAGCAGACCGCAGGCGCCGAGCAGAGGGTCCAGCGCGACGACCGCGCCCAGCAGGAACAGGACCTGGACGGAGTTGATGAGCAGCTCGGGCCCGGCGTCGCGCAGGGTGGTGCCGACGGCGGCCACGTCCGCGGTGCCGCGCGCCGTCAGGTCTCCGGTGCCGGCCCGTTCCACGACCGACGCGGGCAGGGCGAGCGTGCGGTCCACGAACTCCTCGCGGACGCGGGCGAGGGTGCGTTCGCCGAAGCGGTGGCCTACGTAGCGGGCCCAGCGGGCCAGCAACAGCTGGGCTGTGGCCGCTATCAGGATGGCCAGGGCGAGTTTGTCCACGGTCGTTACTCCGCCGCCGCGTCTGACTTCGTCGATGATGCGGCCCACCAGCCAAGGGGCGGCCAGGCCGGTGATCGCTGCGAGGGAGTTCAGGGCGAGTACGACTGTGAAGGAGCGGGCGTCGGCTCGGATCAGGCGGGCGGTGGCTTGGCGTACGTCTCTTGGCTCGGCGATGGGGAGGGTTTTGCGGCTTGGAGCTCGGGACTTGGGGTTGTCTGCCGGGTGCGGGTGCTTCGTGGCTTGTCGCGCAGTTCCCCGCGCCCCTGAGGGGGGTTTGGCTTCCGTCATCTGGCAAGCTCCTCGGCGTCCTCGTCCCGTGCCACCAACGCTCGGTAGCCCGGCTCTGCGTCCAGCAGCTGGTGGTGTGTGCCTGTGGCCGCCACCTTGCCGTCGACCAGGTAGTGCACCGTGTCCGCTCGGTCCAGGACCAAGGGGGACGTCGTCGTCACCAGCGTCGTACGGCCCCGCCTCGTCGTGTGCAGGCGTTCCGCGACCCTTGCCTCCGTGTGGGCGTCCAGTGCCGACGTCGGCTCGATCGCCAGCAGCACCTCCGGGTCCGCCAGCAGTGCGCGGACCAGGCGGACGCGCTGGCGTTGGCCGCCGGAGAGGTTGCGGCCCTGGGCGTCGATCGGGGTGTCGAGGCCGTCGGGGAGGGCGCGGACGATGTCCTCGGCGACCGCCGTGTGCACCGCTTTGGTGATCGCCGCTTCGTCCCGGTCCGCGTGGCCGGCCGCCAGCTCCCGCAGGGTGCCCGCGAACAGGTCGGCCTCGTGGTCGGCGACCAGGATGCGCGCCCGGACCTGCGCCAACGCGATCTCGCTCAGGGGCACTTCGCCCCAGGTCGCCGCCGACGGGACATAGCGGCCGAGGCGGTCGACGACGGCCGTGGCGTCGGCCGGCAGCGCGGCGGCCAGAGCGGTGAGCCGACCCGGTGGCACCCGCACCCCGGACTCGGGGTCGTGCAGCGCCGCCGGCTCCGCGGGCGCGTCCCGCGTGCCGGTGTCCGCCATCGGCTCCAGCCGCAGGAACCGTACGATCCTCCGCGCCGCCACCACGCCACGGCTGACCTGGTAACCGCACTCGATGAAGAACGCCACCGGCCCCACCAGCACCGCGACATAGCCGTAGACCGACACCAACTCGCCCACGGTGATGGTCCCCTGGGCGGCGAGCCGTGCCGCCAGCCAGGTCACCACGGCCAGGAACAGCGTGGGCAGCCCCACGCCGAGCGCCTGCACCCAGCTGGTCACCGCCCCGACCCGGTAACCC
The DNA here is from genome assembly GCF_039537145.1 of Streptomyces shaanxiensis. Taxonomy (NCBI): domain Bacteria; kingdom Bacillati; phylum Actinomycetota; class Actinomycetes; order Kitasatosporales; family Streptomycetaceae; genus Streptomyces; species Streptomyces shaanxiensis. The sequence continues at coordinate 92,565 of NZ_BAAAZY010000018.1, read as the reverse complement.
TGTGCCCGCAGCCGCTGCGAGTCGCGGTGGAAGGCGTCGGCGACCAGGCCCTTGCCGCCGAGGCCGTTGAGGACGCGCAGGCCGCCCGCGAGGTCGGCGATCCGTGCGGTCAGTACGCCCTGCCGCTCCCGGTACTCCGTCTCCGTACCCTGCAACCGTCCCAGCAGCGGTCCGACGAGCACGCCGACCAGCGGCATCCCGAGCAGTACCACGACGGCGATCGGCACCGACACGGACACCAGCAGCCCGGCGACCACCAGATAGGCGACGACGGCACCGACGCCCGGGCCGACGACGGTCATGGACTGGCTGATGGTCTGGACATCGCCCACGCCGATCGTGACGACCTCGCCGGCCCCGATCCGGCGTGGCAGCGTGGCACCGAGTCGTACCGCGTGCCCGATCAGCACCTTGACCGTGCGGAAGTTGCTGTCCATCCGCACCCGCGTCATCGTGCGGTGCCGCATGATGCTCAGCCAGGCGTTGAACGCCCCCACCGCGAACAGCGCAGCCGTCCACGCAACCAACGCCCCGTAGTCACCGGCCGCCAGCCCGTCGTCGACGGCACGGGACATCAGGTACGGGGTCGCCGCCAGCAGCACCATCCACACGCTGGAGATCAGCGCCCCCATGGCGGACCGCATGGGCTGGCGCATGACGAGCCACCACAGATACCGCCATCCGCCGCGACAGTCGGGTGTCCCCGGATCCTCGTACGCGTCGATCATCGTTCCCCGTGCCCCGTTCGTCGTCCCTGTTGCCGTTCGACTACGCCAGACTGTCCCGCCACGCCCGGTGCAGATCCGCGAACCTGCCCGTCCCGGCGACGAGTTCGGCCGGTGTGCCGTCCTCGACGATCCGGCCGTGCTCCATGACCAGGACCCGGTCCGCTATCTCGACCGTGGACAGCCGGTGGGCGATCACGACGGCCGTACGCCCGTGCAGGACCGTCGACATCGCGCGCTGCACGGCCCGTTCGCCGGGGATGTCGAGGGAGCTGGTCGCCTCGTCGAGGATCAGCACGGCCGGGTCGGCGAGCAACGCCCGGGCGAACGCGACGAGTTGACGCTGACCGGCGGAGATACGGCCGCCCCGCTTGCGGACGTCGGTGTCGTAGCCGTCGGGCAGGGAGCTGATGAAGTCGTGGGCGCCGATGGCCTTCGCCGCCTGCTCGATCTCCTCGCGGCTGGCGTCCGGCCTGCCGATGGCGATGTTCTCGGCGACCGTGCCGGAGAACAGGAACGCCTCCTGCGTGACCATCACCACCCCGCGCCGCAGTTCGGGCACGGCCAGCTCACGCAGGTCGACGCCGTCCAGCAGGACCCGGCCGTCGGAGGCGTCGTAGAACCGGGCGAGCAGCTTGGCCAGCGTCGACTTGCCCGCGCCGGTGGAGCCGACGACCGCGACCGTCTGGCCGGCCGGGATCGTCAGGTCGAAGCGGGGCAGCACCTCGCCGCCGGTGCGGTAGCCGAACCGGACGCCGTCGAAGACGACCTCGCGGCCGGGGTGCTCGGACTCGAGTGCAGGGAGCTGCCGGGGCGACTTCGGCTCGGGGACGGACGGCGTCTGGGCCAGCAGTCCGGCGATCTTCTCCAGGGAGGCGGCCGCCGACTGGTACGAGTTGAGGAACATGCCGAGCCGGTCGATCGGGTCGTACAGGCGGCGTAGGTACAGCACGGCCGCCGCCAGCACACCGAGGGCCAGCGTGCCGCCCGCGACCCGGTAGGCGCCCCACAGCACGATCCCCGCGACGGCCGTGTTGGCGACGAGCCGCGAACCGACGACGTAGCGGGCCATCTCCAGCAGCGCGTCGCCGTTCGTCCGCTCGTGCCGGCTGTTGAGGACCCGGAAGTCGGCGTCGTTGGCGGCCTCGCGGCGGAAGGCGCGCACCGGGCGGATGCCGTTCATCGTCTCGACGAACTTGACGATCACGGCGGCGATCGCGGTGGACCGCAGGGTGTACACCCGCGCGGCGCGCCGCCGGTAGAGCCGTACGAGGAGATACAGCGGCACGAAGGAGGCCATCGCGACCGCACCGAGCCCGAGGTCGAGCCAGAGCAGCATCGCCGAGATGTAGACGAACGACAGGATGACGGTGACGAGTTCCTGCAAGCCCTCGTCGAGCAGCTCGCGCAGGGACTCCACGTCCGTGGTGGAGCGGGAGATGAGCCGTCCCGAGGTGTAACGCTCGTGGAAGTCGACGCTCAGGGCCTGGGCATGGCGGAAGATCCGGCCGCGCAGGTCGAGGAGCACGTCCTGGTTGACGCGGGCGGAGAGCAGGATGAACGCGTACTGGAGTACCCCGGAGGCGAGTGCGCACAGCAGGTAGCCGACGGCGACCGCGATCAGCGGCCCGAGGTCGTCGCGCCGGAACGCCGGTACGGCCGAGTCGATGGCGTACGCCACCAGCAGTGGGCCCGCCTGCACGGCCGCCTGCTGGAGCAGCAGCAGGAGCGTGGTGACGGCGACGCGGGCCTTCATCGGGGCGAGCAGGGAGCGCAGGAGGGCCGCGGTGGCGCCCGGGGGAGTGGGCAGGACGTCGCGGTCGAAGGGGTCGTCCGGCCTGGGTGATTCGGGTTCCTCGGCCGGTTGTTCCTTGCCCGGTGCGGTGGTGGTCGCCGTCATCGGTCGGCCTCCTCGGTCCCGGCCATCAGGTGGGCGTACTCGGGGTTCGTGCGCAGCAGTTCGTGATGCGTGCCGACCGCGGCGATACGGCCACCGGAGAGCAGGGCGACGCGGTCCGCGAGCAGCACGGTGGACGGGCGGTGGGCGACGATGAGGGCGGTGGTGTCCGCCAGTACGTCCCGCAGGGCGGCCTCGACCGCGGCCTCGGTGTGCACGTCGAGGGCGGACAGGGGGTCGTCCAGGACGAGGAACCGGGGCCGGCCGACGACGGCGCGTGCGAGCGCCAGGCGCTGCCGCTGCCCGCCGGAGAGGCTGAGCCCCTGCTCGCCGACCTGGGTTCCGGTGCCGTGGGGCAGGGCGTGCGCGAAGTCGGCCTGCGCGACGCCGAGCGCCCGCTCCAGCTCGGGCTCTCCGGCGCCGTCCGAGGCCCCCATGAGGACGTTGTCCGCGACGCTGGCCGAGAAGAGGGTGGGCTCCTCGAAGGCGACCGCGACGAGTTCGCGCAGCGACTGTCTGGACATCGCGGAGATGTCGTGACCGTCGAGGGTTATCCGGCCGGACGTCACCTCGTGGAGGCGGGGGACGAGGGCGGTGAGGGTTGTCTTGCCGCTGCCTGTCGCGCCGACCAGGGCCATGGACTCGCCGGGGCGTATGTGGAGGTCTATGCGGTCGAGGACAGATGGTGAGTCGGCGGGGGCATCGGGGTAGCGGAACGAGACTTCGTGGAAGCGGATGCCGTCGTTGTCGGCTGCGGGCCTGTGGGGGCTGGTTGCGCCCCGCGGCGGAGCCGCATATTGACTCAGTCCCGCGCCCCTTTGGGGCGCTTCCGTCTCCGGCGTTTCATCCATGACCTCGAAGTACCGCTCCGTAGCCGTCGCCGCCTCCTGGCTCATCGCCAGCAGGAAGCCGATCGAGTCCACCGGCCACCTGAGCGCCAGGGCCGTCGACAGGAACGCCACCAGCGTCCCCGCCGACAACTCCCCGTCCGCCACCTGCACGGTGCCCAGCACCAGCGCCGCCCCGATGGCCAGCTCCGGCAGTGTCACGATGACGCCCCAGATCGTGGCCAGCAGCCGGGCCTTGCGCAGTTCCGTGCCGCGCAGTGTCCGGGACAGCTCCTTGAACGCCCGCGCCTGGCTGCGGTGCCGGCCGAACCCCTTGATGATCCGGATCCCGAGCACGCTCTCCTCGACGACCGTCGTCAGGTCGCCGACCTGGTCCTGCGCGCGGCGCGCCACCGCGGCGTACCGTCTCTCGAAGATCACGCAGGTGACCATCACGGGCACGGCCGGAATCAGGATCACCAGCCCCAGCGTCCAGTCCTGGAGCAGCATGATGATCACGCCGACGAGGATCGTCACGCCGTTGACCAGCAGAAACGTCAGCGGAAAGGCGAGGAACATGCGCAGCAGCATCAGGTCGGTCGTGCCCCGGGACAGCAACTGCCCGGACGCCCACCGGTCGTGGAACGCCACCGGCAGCCGCTGCAGATGCCGGTACAGATCCGCCCGCATCGCCGCCTCGACGCCCGCCAGCGGCCGGGCCACCAGCCATCGCCGCAGCCCGAACAGCAACGCCTCCGCGAACCCGAGCAGCAGCAGACACAGCGCCCCGAGCCACACCCCGGCCGGATCCCGGTCGGCGACGGGCCCGTCCACCATCCACTTCAGGACGAGAGGAATGACCAGCGTCATACAGGAGGCGATGATCGCCACGAACGCGGCGGTGAACAACCGCAAACGCACGGGCCGCACATACGGCCACAGACGCAGCAGCGTACGTACGGCGGAACGGTCGGTCCTGTCCTCGTCGGTTGCACGTGTCGTCACCATCAGCTGCGAGCCTACGGATCGCCACTGACACTGCCCACCGAGTTTTGGCCGGTCCGCGATCGGCCTCTGGTCCTACGACCTGGGTGTTCGAGGGGTCGTACACCTGCGAAGGGCAAGGTCGTAGGGCGCCATCAACCGATCGGTCGATGCGTCTTCGAGCGTGACGGCCGATGTGCCGGACCCGGCCCCGCCGCGACCCTGATGCCATGTCCGTCATAGAAGTCACCGACCTGCGCAAGTCCTACGGCGGCCGGACCGTCGTGGACGACATCTCCTTCACCGTCGACGAGGGCGAGATCTTCGGCATCCTCGGCCCGAACGGCGCCGGCAAGACCACCACCGTCGAGTGCGTCGAGGGCCTGCGCGTCCCCGACGCCGGCCGGGTCCGCGTCACCGGCCTCGACCCCGTCGCCGACCACGCGCGCGTGGCCCGCGTCCTCGGCGCCCAGCTCCAGGAGAGCGAGCTCCAGGACAAACTCACCGTCCGCGAGGCCCTGGAGCTGTACGCCGCCCTCTACGAGAAGCCCGCCGACTGGCGGCCCCTCGCCGAGCGCCTCGGCCTGACCGCCAAACTGACCACCCGGTTCGGCAAGTTGTCCGGCGGCCAGAAGCAGCGCCTGTTCATCGCGCTCGCCCTGATCGGCAACCCCAGGATCGTGGTCCTGGACGAGCTGACCACCGGCCTCGACCCGCGCGCCCGCCGCGACACCTGGGAACTCGTCGAGGACGTCCGGGCGAACGGTGTCACCGTCCTGCTCGTCACGCACTTCATGGAGGAGGCGCAGCGGCTGTGCGACCGGATCGCGGTGATCGACAAGGGACGGGTGGCCGCCCTGGACACCCCGGCCGGGCTGATCCGCCGCTCGGCGGGCGGCACCGTCATCAGCTTCACCCCGTCCGCCCCGCTGGACGACCGTGACCTGAACGCGCTGCCCGCGCTCGCCTCCGTGGAGCACAAGGACGGCCGTATCACCCTGTCCGGCACCGACGAGACGGTCAACGCCGTCATCACCCTCCTCGCCCGCAGCCACGTCACCGCCCACCAGCTCCGCGTCAGCGACGCCACCCTCGACGACGCGTTCCTCGACCTGACCAAGGAGGAGGCGGCATGAACACCGCCGTACTGAGGACCGAGACCCGCCTGTTCGGCCGCGAACCCGGCAGTCTCTTCTGGATCCTGCTGTTCCCGACCCTGCTGCTGGTGATCCTCGGCTCGATCCCGGCCTTCCACGAGCGCGAGAGCGACCTCGGCGGGCTGCGGACGATCGACGTGTACGTTCCGGTGTCGGTGCTGCTCGGGCTGATCGTCAGCGGCCTCCAGGCGATGCCACAGACCCTCACCGGGTACCGCGAACGCGGCATCCTGCGCCGGATGTCCACCACTCCGGTCCGCCCGTCCGCCCTGCTGACCGCCCAGATGACGGTCTACGGTGCCGCCGCCCTGGCGTCCGCGCTGCTCGCCCTCGTGGTGGGCCGGCTCGCCTTCGACGTACGACTGCCCGAGCAGCCCTTCGGATACCTTCTCGCCCTCGTCCTGACCGTCCTGGCCGCGCTCTCGCTCGGCGCGCTGGTCTCCGCGCTGTCCCGCACCACGAAGATCGCCGGTGCCATCGGGTCCGCGGTGTTCTTCCCGGCGATGTTCTGCGCGGGCGTGTGGATGCCGGTGCAGACCATGCCGGACGTGCTGGCCGAGGCCGTCGGCTACACGCCCTTCGGGGCGGCCTCGGAGGCGCTGAACCAGGCCGCCGCCGGTGACTGGCCGGGCTGGGCCCACCTGGGCGTCGTCGCCGCCTGGATCGTGCTGCTGACGGCCGGTGCCGCGCGCTGGTTCCGGTGGGAGTAGGCGGTCGGCCGTGCAGACTGGTGGCATGACGGCGGTGGACACCGACATCGAGCGGCGCTGGGAGCTCATCCGCAGCAAGGGCCCGTACGGATTGCTCGCCGTCGCCACGCTGCTGGCGGTCGCCACCGCCGAACTGACGCCGAGTACGGCGGAACGCGGCGCGGTCGCGGTGCTGGTCGCCGCGGGGTTCGCACTCCAGCTGTGGTGGGGCCGGACGAGCCGCACCCGCCCGGGCCCGTCCACCGCGGGCACGGTGTACTACGGCGTGCGCTGGGCGCTCGGCTTCGCGCTGACCTGGCTGAACCCGTTCTTCGCGTTCTACGTGGCCGCCGGGTACTTCGACGCCGAAGAGTTGATGCCCCGCCGGAGCCTTCGGTGGATCGGTCCCTTCGCCTGCGCGATCGCCGTCTCGGGTGCGCAGGCCGGGGGACTGCCGTTCCACGCGCCGGTGCAGTGGGCGGTGTTCGCCGGGCTCGTGGTGGTCAACAGCGTCATGCTGACGGTCGTCGGCCACCTCACCTCGCAGCAGGAGGAACGCTCCCGCGCCCGCGCCGAGACCATCGCCGAACTCGAACGCACCAACACCGCGTTGCAGCAGGCGCTCGACGAGAACGCCGCCCTTCACGCCCAACTCCTCGTCCAGGCCCGGGAGGCGGGCGTCGCCGACGAGCGGCGCCGGCTCGCCGCCGAGATCCACGACACCATCGCCCAGGGCCTGACCGGCATCATCGCCCAGCTCCAGGTCGTCGCGAACGCCCCCGACCTGCCCACCGCACGCACCCACCTCGACCGCGCCGCGGCCCTGGCCCGGCACAGCCTCGGCGAGGCCCGCCGCTCGGTGCACAACCTCGCCCCCGTGGCCCTGGAGAACGACGGACTGCCCGAGGCACTGAAGAGCACGGTCGCCGAATGGGGCGAACGGACCGGCGTACGCGCCGAGTTCACGGTCACCGGCACCGCGGAGCAACTCCACGACGAGCTCTCGGCGACGCTGCTGAGGATCGCCCAGGAGGCCCTCTCCAACGCCTCCCGCCACGCCCGCGCGACCCGTGTGGGCGTCACCCTCTCCTTCCTCGGCGACGAGGTGATCCTCGACATCCGCGACGACGGCCGGGGCTTCGACCCGCTCACCCTCCCCGAGCGCACCCACTCCGGCGGCTTCGGCCTGGCCGGCATGCGGGCCCGCGCCGAGCGCATCGCCGGCTGCCTCACCGTCGAGTCCGAACCGGGACGCGGCACGGCCCTGTCGGCTCGCGTACCGTTGGTCCGCCATGAGTGACGCGATGAGTGACGGGACGAGTGACGAGTCGTCCATCTCCCTGCTGATCGTCGACGACCATCCCGTCGTACGCGACGGCCTGCGCGGCATGTTCGAGTCCGCGCCCGGCTTCGTCGTGCTCGGCGAGGCGGCGAACGGCGAGGAGGCCCTGGAGCGGGCCGCCGCCCTCGACCCCGACGTGATCCTGATGGACCTGCGCATGCCGGGCGGCGGCGGGGTCGCGGCGATCGCCCACCTCACCCGCACCGGCGCCCGCGCCAAGGTCCTCGTGCTGACCACGTACGACACCGACTCCGACACCCTCCCCGCCATCGAGGCGGGAGCGACGGGCTATCTCCTCAAGGACGCCCCGCGGGACGAGCTGTTCACCGCGGTCCGGGCCGCCGCCGAGGGCCGTACGGTCCTCTCCCCGGCCGTCGCCTCCCGCCTCGTCTCCGCCGTCCGCGCCCCGAAGGCCCCCGGCAACGAGCCCCTCTCCGCCCGCGAACGCGAGGTCCTGGCCCTGGTCGCCAAGGGCACCTCCAACCGCGAGATCGCCCGCGAACTCTTCATCAGCGAGGCGACGGTCAAGACCCACCTCACCCACCTGTACGCCAAGCTGGGCGTCAACGACCGCGCGGCGGCGGTCGCGACGGCGTACGAGCGGGGGATCCTCGGCTAGCTGGTCGGGTAGGGCAGGAGGCCGGCGGCGATCCTCTCCCAGGAAGCCTTGAGCTCCGCGAGCAACTCCGGCCTGTCGGGCGCCAGATCGGCCTGCTCGCGCTGGTCGGCGCCGAGGTCGTAGAGGTGGTCGGTGCCCTTCTCGTCCCGGTAGTACTTCCAGTCCCCGCGCCTCAGGGCCCGGTTGGCCCGCACCCGCCAGAACAGGTCCCGCTCCGGCAGCTCCGCGCCGCGCAGCAGGTAGCCCGCGAGGCTGGTGCCGTCCAGGGGGTACGCCGGGTCGGGCCGCGCGCCGCCCAGTTCCAGCAGGGTCGCCGTCCAGTCGGGGGAGAAGACCGGCTCGTGGCTGACCTGCCGGCCGTCGACGCGGGCGGGCCAGCGCAGGATGGACGGCACCCGGATGCCGCCCTCCAGCAGCACGAACTTCTCGCCGCTGAGCGGCCAGTTGTAGGAGTAGCGCTCGCCGCCGTTGTCGCTGGCGAAGAGCACGAGGGTGTTGTCCTCCTGCCCCGACCGGCGCAGCGCGTCGAGCACCTCGCCGACGGCCGCGTCCAGGCTCTCGACCATCTGCGTGTACTTCTCGACCGAGCCGCCGTCGTAGTGGTTGAGCGCCCTGCTGACCTCGGCCTGGCTCTTCGCGGCCCGGATCTTCGCCTCGATCTCGGCGCCGGTCTCCTCGTCGCCCTCCGCGAGCCAGGGCCAGTGCGGGGTGGTGAAGTTGAGGTTCAGCAGCCAGGGTTTGTCGTGGTCCCGGCTCACGTACTCGACGGCCCGCTCGGTCAGCACGGTCGTGTAGTAGCGCAGGTCCTTGTACTCGGCGTCGCCCTCGTAGAGGTCGTAGGTGCCGAGCTGGCCGAGCTTGGAGTAGTACTCCAGGACGCCGCCGAAGTTGCCGAAGAACTCGTCCCACCCGGACTTGGTGGGGCTGTGGTCGGGCAGCCAGCCGCAGTGCCACTTGCCGATGAGCGCGGTGGCGTAGCCGGCCTTCTTCAGCAGGGAGGCCAGGGTGGGGTGGTTGGGGTCCAGCCCCTGCGCCTTGTTGGCGATGGGCTCGGCGAGACCGCCCGGCGTACGGCCCGGATAGCGCCCGGTGTAGAGGCTGAACCGGGTCGGCGAGCAGGTCGCCGAGCCGGAGTACGCGTTCGTGAACCGCACCCCCTGCCGGGCCAGCCGGTCCAGGTTCGGGGTCCTGATGTGCGGGGCGCCGTAGGAGGACAGATCGGCCCAGCCGAGGTCGTCGCCGAGGATGACGAGGAGGTTGGGGCGCTTCCCGGAGGCGGCGGGGCGGGCCTTGAAGGGGCGCTCGGCGGGGGCGGCTGCGGCGGCCTCGGCGGCGGTCGTCGTACCGGCGACGGCGGTCACGGCGCCACCGCCGACCAGACCGCCGAAGGCACGGCGGGATATCTCGGGCATGCGCCCCAGTCGATCAGCGCGCCGATCTCATGACCAGGAATCCGACGCGGATTTCATGACCTTGAAACGCCGCCTCAATGACGTGAAACGCTGCCGCAAGGCCCCGGAACGCTGCCGCAAGGACCCGGTGCGCCCTCTCAGTCAACCCTCAGCAACAGCACCGCCCGCGCCGGCACCGTGATCGCCGCCCCCGCCCGGTGCTCCGTCCCGGGCGCCTCCTGCTGGTCCTCCCTCGACGTGTCGACGACCACCTCGTACCGCTCCGCCCAGGGCGGCCCCGGCAGCACGAAGCTCACCGGCCGGTCCCCGGCGTGCAGCACGGCCAGGAAGCTGTCGTCCACTATCGGCGCCCCGCGCTCGTCCCGGCCCGGGATGTCCCGCCCGGACAGATACATGCCCAGCGTGGCGGCGGGCGCGTACCAGTCCCGTTCCGTCATCTCCGTGCCCCGCGCGGTGAACCAGGCCAGGTCCCGCAGCCCGTCCGCCGAGTGCGCCCGCCCGGAGAAGAACGCCCGCCGCCGCAGCACGGGATGCCGGTGCCGCAGCTCGATCAGCCGGGACGTCAGATCGAACAGCGCCTTCCAGCCCGGCTCCTCGAGGAGCCCCCAGTCCAGCCAGCTGATCTCGTTGTCCTGGCAGTACGCGTTGTTGTTGCCCCGCTGTGTCCGCCCCAGCTCGTCACCCGCGACCAGCATCGGCACACCCGTCGACAGCAGCAGGGTCGTCAGCAGGTTCCGCAGCTGGCGCCGCCGCAGCGCCCGTACGCGCTCGTCGCCCGTCTCGCCCTCGGCGCCGCAGTTCCAGGCCCGGTTGTCGTCGGAACCGTCCCGGTTGCCCTCGCCGTTCGCCTCGTTGTGCTTGCGCTCGTAGGACACCATGTCCCGCAGCGTGAAACCGTCGTGCGCGGTCACGAAGTTCACGGAGGCGTACGGCCGCCGCCCGCCCCACGCGTACAGATCGCTCGACCCCGACAGCCGGTACCCCAGATCCCGTACGTCCGGCAGCGCGCCCCGCCAGAAGTCCCGTACGGCATTGCGGTAGCGGTCGTTCCACTCCGTCCACAGCGGCGGGAAGGCCCCCACCTGGTACCCGCCCGACCCCACGTCCCACGGCTCGGCGATCAGCTTCACCCGCCGCAGCACCGGATCCTGCGCGATGACGGCGAGGAACGGCGAGAGCATGTCGACGTCGTGCATGGAGCGGGCCAGCGCGGCCGCCAGGTCAAAGCGGAAGCCGTCCACCCCCATCTCCGTCACCCAGTACCGCAGCGAGTCGGTGATGAGCCGCAGGACGTGCGGCTGGACGACGTGCAGCGTGTTCCCGCAGCCCGTGTAGTCCGCGTACCGGCGCGCGTCCGACTGCAACCGGTAGTACCCCCGGTTGTCGATGCCCTTCAGCGACAGCGTCGGGCCCAGCTCGCCCGCCTCCGCCGTGTGGTTGTAGACCACGTCGAGGATGACCTCGATCCCGGCCGCGTGCAGCGCGTGCACCATCCGCTTGAACTCGCCGACCTGCTGACCGGTCGTACCAGAGGCGGCGTACGCGGCGTGCGGGGCGAAGTAGCCGATGGAGTTGTAGCCCCAGTAGTTGCGCAGGCCCTTGCGCAGCAGATGGTCCTCGTGCGCGAACTGATGAACCGGGAGAAGCTCGACGGCCGTCACGCCCAGCTTCACCAGGTGCTCGATCGCCGCCGGGTGCGCAAGGCCGGCGTACGTCCCCCGCAGCTCCGCCGGGATCCCCGGGTGCAGCTTCGTGAAGCCCCGCACATGCACCTCGTAGATCACCGAGTCGGCCCACGGCGTCTTCGGCCGGCGGTCGTCCATCCACTCGTCGTCGGGGGCGTCGTCGTGGACGACCACGCCCTTCGGGACGTACGGCGCCGAGTCCCGGTCGTCGCGCACGGTGTCCGCGACATGCTGCTGGGGCCAGTCACGGACATGCCCGTACACCTCCGGCGGCAGGCTGAAGTCGCCGTCCACCGCGCGCGCGTACGGGTCGAGGAGCAGCTTCGCCGGGTTCCAGCGGCCGCCCGTCCACGGGTCCCAGCGGCCGTGCACCCGGTAGCCGTAGCGCTGCCCCGGCATGACACCCGGCACGAACCCGTGCCAGATCTCGTGCGTCAGTTCGGTGAGCTTGGCCCGCGTCTCCTTCCCCTGCTCATCGAAGAGACACAGCTCGACGGCTTCCGCGCCCCCCGCCCACAGCGCGAAGTTGGTGCCCGCCACCCCGTCCGGGCCGACCCGGTAACGGGCGCCGAGCGGCACGGGCGTGCCCGGCCACACGGGCACCGCGGGGGCCTTGCGCCGCGCGCCGTTCACGACGGCGGCCGGGCGCCCCTCCTCAGCGGCGACCGCGGCGGCCACCGCCTCCTGCTCGGCTGCGCTCGACACCTGACGGCCTCCCACGGCTCAGGGACCACACGAATGTGGAAGGAGAGCCCCGGTGTCCCGGTCCGCGGCTCCCCGTCGCGTCGTCCTCCCCACTGTTCTGCCCACCGCTTGGCTCGCACTCACGTTTCCCCAGGACCACCCCGGTCGTTGGGGTCTTCGTGAGGCACGTACAAGGGCGCGCGCGGCGCGCGGGGGCCGTGTTGGCCGCCGTACTGACATGGGCCGGCCTGCTGGCCGGGGCGACCGGCTGCACGTCGGACGGGGGCGGCGTCGACGAGATGCTGGGCAAACCGCCGGCGCCCGAGGAGGTCATCCGGGTCCTGCCCGACGACGGCTCCAAGGGCGCACGCCCCGACGACAAGCTGCTCGTCCGGGTGCTCAGCGGGCGCCTGGAGTCGGTGAAGGTCGTCAAGTCGCAGGACGCCCAGGAGACCCCGGTGCCCGGGCGCATCTCCGAGGACGGCCGGCGCTGGGAGCCCGACGACCCCGGACTCGCGCTGGCCGCCCGGTACACGGTCGACGCGGTGGCCCTCGACGGCCACGGGCGTCGCAGCGCACGGCACACGACCTTCACCACGTACGTCCCCGACGAGCGGTTCATCGGATACGTCACCCCGGAGAACCGCTCCACCGTCGGCACCGGAATGATCGTCTCCCTGGAGTTCAACCGGGAGATCGAGCACCGCGCCGCCGTCGAACGCGCCGTCCAGGTCACCGCCGAGCCGGCCGTGGAGATCAGCCCGCACTGGTTCGGCAAATCCCGCCTCGACTTCCGCCCCCAGCACCACTGGAAACCGGGCACGCAGGTCACCGTGGCGCTGCGCCTGCGCGACGTCGAGGGCGCGCCGGGGGTGTACGGCCTCCAGCACAAGACGTTCTCGTTCACCGTCGGCCGCCACCAGGTCTCCGTCGTCGACGCGGCCCGCCACACCATGGAGGTACGGCGCGACGGCGAGCTCCTCGCGACCGTGCCGATCACGGCGGGCGCCCCGAAGATGACCACCTACAACGGCAAGATGGTCGTCACCGAGATGCTCGAACTCACCCGGATGAACGGCGCCACGGTCGGCTTCAAGAAGAAGAACGGCAAGGGCGAGTACGACATCCCGGACGTCCCGCACGCCATGCGCCTCACCGACTCCGGCACCTTCCTGCACGGCAACTACTGGGCGGACGCCACCACCTTCGGACGGACCAATGTCAGCCACGGATGCGTGGGACTCAGGGACGTGAAGGGCGGCAGCTCGGAGACGCCCGCGGGCTGGTTCTTCGACCGCAGCCTGATCGGCGACGTCGTCGAGGTCGTCCACAGCAACGACAAAAAGGTCGCTCCCGACAATGGCCTCGGAGGATGGAATATGGGCTGGAAGGAGTGGAAGGCAGGGAGTGCGGTGAAGTAACAGGACAGGGGGGTGAGTTGCTCGACCAACCGGCTATCTGCTGATGTTGGAACTGAACAGTGACAATCGCGCGGCGCCGACGCACATGACCTTGTGGTTAATATGCGCCGGTGCGCGCGTCGGACGCGCGGGGGAACGGGCGGACCAGGCCCGAGGGCCTGGGGGCCGGGGAGGGGAGAAGGACTTGAACGTGCGGCCGATATCGGGGGCGTCGGTTGACGCGCGCGGCAGGCGTGGGCACAAGTGGTCGGCGGCACTCGCCGGTGCGCTGCTGCTCGCCGTCACCGCGTGCGGCGGGGGCGGCGGATCGGACTCGGGAGCCGGTGACGGCAAGGGCAAGGACGCCGGCACGGCGGAGGCCAAGAAGTCCCAGGCCGTGGTGACCATAGCTCCGGGGGACGGCGCCAAGTCCGTCGAGACCAGCGGCGCGCTGAAGGTCACCGCGGCCAAGGGCAAGCTGACGGACGTCGAGGTCAAGGACGCCAAGGGCAAGGCGATAGCCGGGGAGATATCCGGCGACGGCGGCACCTGGACGCCGTCCACGCATCTCGCGGCCGCCACGAAGTACACGGTGCACGCGGTCGCCAAGGACTCCGCGGGCCTGGAGGCGTCCAAGGAGGCCGACTTCACCACCCTGACCCCGAAGAACACCTTCCTCGGCCGGTTCACCCCCGAGGACGGCTCGGAGGTCGGCGTGGGAATGCCGTTCTCCCTCCGCTTCACCCGGGGCATCACCAACCCCGAGGACGTCGAGAAGGCGATCACCGTCAAGACCGAGCCGGCCGTCGAGGTCGCGGGCCACTGGTTCGGCAACGACCGCCTCGACTTCCGTCCCGAGAAGTACTGGAAGGAAGGCACCAAGGTCACCGTCGACCTCAACCTCGACGGCGTCGAGGGCCGCGACGGCGTCTACGGCGAGCAGGACAAGAATGTCACCTTCACCATCGGCCGCAACCAGGTCTCGGTCGTCGACGCGAAGGCCAAGACGATGAAGGTCACGCAGGACGGCAAGGTCGTCAAGACCATCCCCGTCACCACCGGCGCGCCCGGGTACGAGACCTGGAACGGCCAGATGGTCATGACCGAGAAGTTCGTCCAGACCCGCATGAACGGCGACACGGTCGGCTACGAGGGCGAGTACGACATCAAGGACGTCCCGCACGCCACCCGCCTGACCGACTCCGGCACCTTCATCCACGGCAACTACTGGGCCGGCGGCGCCTTCGGCAACACCAACGCCAGCCACGGCTGCATCGGCCTGCGCGACGTCAAGGGCGCGTGGAGCAAGGACACCCCGGCCGCGTGGTTCTACAACCACTCGATGATCGGCGACGTGGTGGTCGTGAAGAACTCCGCCGACGGCACGGTGGCTCCGGACAACGGCCTGAACGGCTGGAACATGTCCTGGGAGAAGTGGAAGGCGTAACGCGCGCCTGATCGGTGGCCCCGGCGCCCGTCCTCTCTGTGAGGTACGGCACCGGGGCCACTGCCGTTGGTCCCTGTGCGGTGCTGTGTGAGCGACCGCACCGGACCAGTTCCCGTTAGTCCCCGTGCTGTGCTTGCCTGGGGGCAACCCCCAGACCCCCGGCCGAGTGTGAGCGACCGCACCGGACCAGTTCCCGTTAGTCCCCGTTAACCTGCTCGCATGACCGTGAATCTCGAAGTCGCCGAAGGTGTCGGTACCCTCCGCCTCGACCGCCCGCCGATGAACGCGCTGGACGTCGCCACCCAGGACAGGCTCAAGGAGCTCGCCGAGGAGGCGGGCCGGCGTGACGACGTACGGGCCGTGGTGATCTACGGCGGGGAGAAGGTGTTCGCGGCGGGCGCGGACATCAAGGAGATGCAGGCCATGGACCACACGGCGATGGTCCTGCGCGCCCGGGCCCTGCAGGAGTCGTTCACGGCGGTGGCCCGGATCCCGAAGCCCGTGGTGGCGGCGGTGACGGGCTACGCGCTCGGCGGCGGCTGCGAGTTGGCGCTGTGCGCGGACTACCGGATCGCCGCGGACAACGCCAAGCTGGGCCAGCCGGAGATCCTGCTCGGCCTGATCCCGGGCGCGGGCGGCACGCAGCGCCTGTCCCGCCTGATCGGCCCGTCGAAGGCGAAGGACCTGATCTTCACCGGCCGTATGGTGAAGGCGGACGAGGCACGGGAGTTGGGCCTGGTGGACCGCGTCGTGGCGGCGGACCAGGTCTACGCCGAGGCGCACGCCTGGGCGGCGAAGCTGGCGCAGGGACCGGCGATCGCGCTTCGGGCGGCGAAGGAATCGATCGACACGGGCCTGGAGACGGACATCGAGACGGGCCTCGCCGTCGAACGGAACTGGTTCGCGGGCCTGTTCGCGACGGAGGACCGGGAGCGGGGGATGCGGATCTTCGTGGAGGAGGGCCCCGGCAAGGCGAAGTTCCTCTGAGGGCCGGGGAAACCCTCGTCTGAAACTCGGCCGAATCACTTGCAATTGACGGGATGTCTGATCCGGGTCCCTCGATGGGGCGGTTTATGGCAGCCTTAAGGCAGCCTTAAGCCTGTCTTGTCGAGGGAGCCTGTCGATTGCCTCCAGCCGAGCCGTCATCGCAGGTCGGACGGGCTGTGAATGACCCCGAACTGCCCCTGTCATATGCCGTTGGAGCCCTGCGGAATAAGGAATTCCGGGGAGTGCATTCCGCGGTAACGGCCCCGGAGGGCGCTGTCGGCGGCCATGATGGGGTCATGGCGGGGCTGGAGGGTATTGAACAGCCGCGGGGACACGGCCGTGCGACTGCCGCACGCTGGTCGCCGGGGGTCGAGGACGAAGCTGCCTCGAAGGCGCTCGAACTGTTCGGCAATCCCACGGAGGCGGAGGTTCCGCTCCCGTCCCGCCCCGAGTCCGCGGCCACGGCACGGCGGCTGGCCCAGGTGGTGGTCCTGCGCCAGTGGGGCCTGACCCCGAAGATGACGGAGGACGCGGTCCTGCTCGTCTCGGAACTGGTCGGCAACGCCGTCCGCCACACCGGCGCCCGCGTCTTCGGCCTCCGCATGCGCCGCCGCCGCGGCTGGATCCGCATCGAGGTCCGCGACCCGTCGCGCGGGCTGCCGTGCCTGATGCCGGTCCAGGAGATGGACGTCAGCGGCCGGGGCCTGTTCCTGGTGGACAAACTCTCCGACCGCTGGGGCGTGGACCTGCTGCCGCGCGGCAAGACGACGTGGTTCGAAATGAGGGTGGCCGACCGCTAGCGTCCGGCGCCGCGACGAGCCTGGGGGTTCCGGGACTGTACCCGGCCGAGGTACCCACCACTGGCGGGCCGTCACCTCTGAACGCCGGCCCAGGTATTTCAGCCCGTCCGGCGTTCGAGGATGAGAACGCGCCGTCCCGATCCTCCACCCACCCGAGGGGGATGCCGTCCCCAGCCCTCACCCACCCTCAGCGGGCCGTCACTTCTGGACGCAGGCCCAGGCACTCCAGCCCGTCCGGCGTTTGAGGACGAGGCCCTTCGGGCCGAAGCGGGGGTCTGGGGGCGGCAGCCCCCAGGGACGGGACGGGTAGGGGCGGCGGGGGCGAGAAAAGGCTGTTGGGCAGCGACCCGGGACGAGCCGCTTATCGGGTGAATCATGCGTTTTTCAAAGCAATCCTCATTAAATAGTCCGGTGACCTAGACCGACTCCCCGCCGGACCCCCAGTCGGGCCCGCCCCCGCCCCGCCCAACCCCGCCGCACGGAAGAACCGCCGATGAACCTCATCCACCGCACCCTCCTCGCCGGCCTCGGCCTCCTCGCCCTCGCCGCCTGCGGCACCGAATCCGCCAAGGGCAAGACCCGCCCCGCCACCGACGCCCACGGCACCCAGGCCGCCATCCCGGCCCCACCGAAGAAGAGGCCCGTCGACGGCCTCCCCGGCATGCCCCCCGTCCTCGACCCGAAGGACGTCTACGCCGCCGACCGCCCCAACAAGCTCTCCCCGGTCGTCAAGGACTTCCCGTCCCGCGTGTACGTCCCCAACAGCGAGTCGGACACCGTCTCCGTCATCGACCCGAAGACGTACGAGATCATCGAGACGATCCGCGTCGGCCGCCAGCCCCAGCACGTCGTCCCGTCCTGGGACATGAAGACCCTCTGGGTCAACAACAACCGCGGCCACACCCTCACCCCCATCGACCCGAAGACCGGCAAGGCGGGCAAGGAGGTCGAGGTCCACGACCCGTACAACCTCTACTTCACCCCCAACGGCAAGTACGCCGTCGTGATGGCCTCCCTCGACCGCGAACTCGTCTTCCGCGACCCCCACACCATGAAGCGGATCAAGACCGAGCCGGTCACCTGCTACGGCGTCAACCACGCCGACTTCTCCCTCGACGGCCGGTACTTCATCGTCTCCTGCGAGTTCAGCGGCGAACTGCTCAAGGTCGACACCCAGAGGATGAAGGTCGTCGGTCAGCAGAAGCTCCCCTTCGACGGCGCGATGCCCCAGGACGTGAAGATCTCCCCGGACGGCAAGAGGTTCTACATCGCCGACATGATGGCCGACGGCATGTGGGTCCTGGACGGCGACAAGTTCACCGAGCCCACCCTCCTGCGCACCGGCAAGGGCTGCCACGGCCTCTACGTCAGCCGCGACTCACGCGAGATGTACGTCTCCAACCGCGGCGAAGGCAGCGTCTCCGTCTTCGACTTCACGAAGAACAAGCTCACCAAGAAGTGGCGCCTTCCGGACGGCGGCAGCCCCGACATGGGCGGCGTCTCCGCCGATGGCAAGGTGCTGTGGCTGTCGGGCCGCTACGACTCCGAGGTGTACGCCATCGACACCCGCACCGGGAAGCAGCTCGCCCGCGTCCCGGTCGGCAGCGGCCCGCACGGCCTCGCCGTCTACCCGCAGCCCGGCCGCTACTCCCTCGGGCACACCGGCATCTTCCGCTAGCCGCCCGGCAGTTGACCGGCGGTCAGCGGACACGCCGCCGTACGAGTGACGCTCCACGCCCCACCGCCGTGGGCCCGGGATGGTACTCCCATGATCACAACTCGCCTGCGGCGGCGGGCCGCTGCCGCCGTCCTGTCCCTCTCGGCCGTCCTCGCGACGACGGCCGCCACGGCTCCGGAGTCCCCCCGCACCTCGGTCGCCGATCTCCCCGCCTCGGTCGCCGCGACCGTGGCCAGGGCCGCCGTCCCCGCCCCGGCCGCCGCCCCCGCTCCGGCCGCCTGTCCCGTCCAGTACGAGGACAAGGTCAAGGCCGCCGCCGACCGCCGCGTCGACGTCGACCGCATCACCCCCGACCCGGCGTGGCGCACGACCTGCGGCACGCTCTACCGGGCCGACGGCCGCGGCCCGGAGATCGTCTTCCAGGAGGGCTTCAAGCCCAAGGACGTGGTGGGCGGCCAGTACGACCTGGAGCAGTACGTCCTGGTCAACCAGCCCTCCCCGTACGTGTCCACGACGTACGACCACGACCTGTACAAGAAGTGGTGGAAGTCGGGCTGGAACTACTACATCGACGCCCCCGGCGGCATCGACGTCAACAAGACCATCGGCGACACCCATAAATGGGCCGACCAGGTGGAGGTGGCCTTCCCGGGCGGTATCGACCGGAAGTACATCATCGGCGTCTGCCCGGTGAACAAGACGACCAAGGTCGAGATCATGAGCGGCTGCCAGAGCAACCCGCACTTCGAGGCCTGGCACTGAGCGACAGCCGGCCGCCTGGAACGCCCGCACGCTGCGGGCGTTCCCCGGCGGCCCGAGGGGTCTCCGCTTGAGTCTCCACCCACTGGAGGGCCCACACTCGCAGACATGACCGAAGACGGCCCGGACTCTTCACCATCGGCGAGCTGGCCCGGGCCACCGGACTGACCGTCCGGACCATCCGCTACTGGTCCGACGAGGGTGTCCTGCACCCCGTGACCCGGTCGTCCGGGGACGTGGCGTCGGTGGCGGCCACGCATGTCGCCGCGCCGGACGCTCAGATCCGGTCCCTCAGAGTGACCCGGGCGGTGCTGTCGACCGTTGCGAGGCGCGGGTCGACCGCGGAGGAGATGACGCTCTTGCTGTGCTTTCTGGGGGGATACCCCCGGGCCCCCCGAGCTGGCGCGACTGTCGGCCGCCGAGCGGGGGCGGATCCTCGAGGAGTTCGTGGACGAGATGTTCCACGGCCTGGACACCGCGGACCCCGTGATCCGCGAGCGGATGCGGAACATGGCCGTGGATCTGCCGGACGAGCCGACGCCCGAGCAGGTGGACGCCTGGGTGGAGCCGGCCGAGTTGCTGCGGGACCCGGAGTTCCGGGCGCACATGCGCACGGTGGCCGAGTTCAACGCGTCCGGCCGGGGGCCCGAGACCCCCGTCGGGGCGTCGATGTGGTTCGCCCGGAATCTGGTGCGGCTGGCGGCCGAGGCGCGGGAGCGGGGCGTTTCCCCGGAGTCGCCCGAGGCGGAGCGGATCCTGCGGGACCTGCTCGGCGACGCCGACCCGGCCGCGGTACACGAACGCATGAGGTCCAGCGCGAACGACAACGTCTCCCGGTACCGCGAGCTGCTGGCCGTAGTGAAGGGCCACGGGCCCGCGTCGGCGCACCGTGCGGAGTTCGCGTGGGTGGTCGCCGCGCTGGAGGCGCGGGCGGGCGGTTAATCTGACCTGCGGCAGCAAGCCAGCACAACACGACAGACGCGAGCAAACGCGAGTAAAGGGGCGGACCGGTGGCGCACATCGACATCGAGGAAGCACGCAAGCAGTTCGAGCGCATCGATGCGGACGGTGACGGCACCATCACCGCCGCCGAGTTCAAGTCCGCTCTGGCCCAGGGCGGCGACTGGAACGTCACCGAGGCGGTCGCCGAGGCGATCATCAAGAGCCGCGACCTGAACGGCGACAAGCTCCTGTCGTTCGACGAGTTCTGGGCCTTCCTGAGCAAGTGACGCCCGGCGAAAGGGGTGCCCGGCCGGCCTGTACGGCCGACGGGTGCCCCTTTCGGCATGTCCGGGACCCGGATCCGTACGGTCCACGGGCAGCCGTGCCGCTCCAGGGCCGGCGATCCGTCCGGGGGCGGGCCGGGGTGCCGTGGACGCAGCGCACGCCGCCGCTATGGCCGGGGCCGGTCAGGGCGGCCGTTTCCAGCCCGTGGGGCCGGCGGGCCGACGGCGGCTTCCGCCTGGTGATCGCCGAGGGTTTCGAAGGCCGGGACGCGATCCGCGGCGCACCGGCGCAGCCACCTCACACGATCTCCAGCGGCCGGTGCGGCCCGTCGGGCAGTTCGACGTCGATCGGGTCCCCCGCTCGCACCGGACCCCCGCTGACGACGACGCTCATGATCCCGGACTTGAACCGAGTGCGGCCCTCGTCGTCCCGCCCGACGACCTGCTTCATCAGGCCCTTGTGGAAGCCGTCGATCTGAGCACAGGGATTCCGCAGGCCGGTCACCTCGACGACGGCCTCGTCGCCGAGTCTCAGCAGGGTCCCGGTGGGCAGCCCCAGCAGGTCGATCCCCCGGGTGGTGATGTTCTCCCCGAGTTCCCCGGCCCCGACCTCGAATCCGGCCGTGCGCACCTCGTCGAACAATTCCGCATGGATGAGGTGCACCTGCCGCAGGTTCGGCTGTGAGGGGTCCTTGCGCATGCGGAACCGATGCTTCACCGTCGCACCCGCGTGCACGTCACCCTCCACCCCGAACCCCGCGATCAGCGTGATGCTCTCCCGGTTCGGCTTGGTGAACGAGTACGTCCCGTTGCTGCTGACCGCGGCGACAGTGCCACCCATGACGTGAAGCTCCCCTCTTCTGCAGCGACGACTGCTTCGCCGCAGGTCAGAGCCTATGCGTCCAGGGCCCACTCGCGCAGTGCGGCCTTGCTGGAGAAGTCCGCCACGTTCTTGTCCAGCGGGTCGTCCGTGTACTGGTGGAAGCGCCACTTCGCCTTGATGCGGGGCTTGCCCGCCGTGACGTAGTCGGCGATCCAGAGACCGTCGCCGGCGTAGGACGTGGTGTCCACGTTGAGCCAGTAATTTCGGTTGCAGTAGAGAACGACCGGATTGTTCGGCCGCTTCTCCTTGACCTTGCGGATGAAGAGATCCTTCTCCGCGTTGCTGGCATGCGTGCCCTCGCTCGTCGTCTCCCAGTCGACGGCGAGGATGTCACCCGCTCTCTCGGGGGCCTTGCTGACGAAGTACTCCGCCTGGGCCGAGAGGTTGCCGGGCCACAGGAAGTGGTAGAAGCCGACGACCAGGTCGGCGTCACGGGCTCGCTTGGTCTGGGCGGCGAGTTTGGGGTTGATGTAGGAGCGGCCCTCCGTCGCCTTGATGAAGACGAAGGAGAGGCCGTCCGTGGGGTAGGAGGAGGACTGGTACGCGCTTACGTCGACGCCGCGCAGCATGTGGGGTGGGCTCCCGAAGTGTGAGTGGGGGGATGGGAGTTGATGATGCCCTGTTTGCGCGAGGTCGGAACGTCGGCAGCGGTCACACGAGGACGCTGCCGTTGCCGGGGCGGCTGCCGCGGGTGCGGCGGTTGTCGAGGAGGACGAACGTGCGGTGCAGCCAGCGGTCGTGGCCGTCGTAGCGCGGAGTGAAGGCCGTACGGCCGTGGATGGCCAGGCGGTTGTCCACGAACGCCATCTCGCCGGAGCGCAGCGGCAGTGACGTGGAGGCTTCGATGAAGGCGTCCCGCAGCTGCTCCAGGGCCGTCGCGGCCTCCGCGTCGACGGCGGCGGTGGCGTGGAAGTCGACCTTGACGTCGGGGTCTTCGGGGTCTCCGGTGAGCACCGCGTGGGCGACGGCCGCGTCCCCCGACTGGAAGGACGGCGGCGGCACGGTGGTGAAGCGCTCCTGGTGCAGCACCTGCCGGGTCTCGGGGGCCAGCAGGCGCAGCGCGCGGCGGATCGACGAGACGAGGGTGCCGGCGGCGTCGTCGCGGTCGCCGCGCAGACACAGCAGGCCCACGAAGTCGGGGCGGTGCGGGTGGAAGGCGTTCTCGACGTGCAGTTCCAGCGGGGTGGAGCCGGCGTTGCTCTGCGTCTCCTCGCGGCCCGGCACCGGCACCACGTTCTGCACGAGGGCGCCCGACTTCTCGTTGCGGTAGGCGGCGATCTCGCCCAGTTCCGAGGCGATCAGTACGGCGATGGCGGCCGGGACGGTCGCGTCCCGCTCCACGGACTCCGGCACGGTCGGTGTCGGCGGCAGCGCCTCCAGGCCCACGGGCAGGTTGCGCAGCACGAGGATGCCGTCCTCGCCGGGGTCGTGCCGATAGGCCCGTACGACCTGGCGCAGTCTCGGCGGAAGGTGGGCGGCCAGCTCGCGGGCCGCGGCCACCCACTTGGCGTCGTCGACGAGTTCCGGCGCCGTGGTGGCCAACTGCCGTGCCAGCGTGGCGAATGCGTCGCGCTCCGGGTCGGTCAGGGTCAGCGAGAGCGGTGCGTCCGCGTCGGACCGGACCGCCCCCGGATCGGGGGTCGCGATGGACATGCGTCTCCTTCGGGCCTGGGCTTGCGGGTTGCGTCGCCCGACGGGTCTTCGGCGGCCGTCCGGGCGTGCGGGAATCGGTGTTTCAGCTGGACATGGCCACGAGCACCCGGCGGCTGCCGGTGAACGCGCGGCGGCCGTGGGCGACCAGCACGTTGTCGATCAGCAGCAGGTCACCGCGGTGCCAGTCCACGTCGACGGCGGCGGCCAGGCCGCGGTCGCGCACCTGGAGCACATACGCGTCGGGGATCGGGCTGCCGTCGGCGAAGCTGACGGACTGCGGCAGTTCGTCGGCGGGCAGTACCCGGGCCAGCGCGGCCGCGTCCTCGCCGAGTGCCGCGGGGTGCCACTGGTCGGACTGGTTGAACCACACCTCTTCGCCGGTCACCGGGTGCCGCAGGGTGGCCGGGCGGTCCTGGGTGACGCGCAGGGCGTCGCCCGGCAGCCACTTCCAGTCGGCCTCGGTCGTGGCGAGGAACTCCTCGACCGCGTCGCGGTCCTCCGTCTCGAAGGTCTCCTGCCAGCTCTTGCCGAGGCCACGGCCGCCGTGCAGGTTCTGCGTGTAACGCACGCCGCCGGCGAACGCCTCGCGCACCTCGTCGTCCAGCGACGCCAGCCACAGCGCGCCGTTCACCACGGGGGTGGCGCCGCCGGTTTCCGGGGCGGTGTGGCAGAAGAACAGCAGTCGGGTCGGCCAGCGGTGCGCATACGAAAGCTCGTTGTGCATCGAGATGACGAATTCCGGCGGATATTCCGTCGAGGTGTAGACGTTTCGCCCGACCTTGGTACGCGGGGAATTCCCGTGCACATAAGCCGCCCGGTCGGGCAGCAGACGGTCCATGACGGTGTCGAGTTCGTCGGGGTCGACGCCGAAGTCCCGGAACACCAGCGCACGCTCCCCGACCAGCAGCCCGGCCAGGTCGGGAAGCGCGTCGAGATACGCGGCGAGACCCTTGGCGCCGGGTTCCGCGCCCACGCTCGCCGGGGTGATCTCCAGTGGTTTCCAGTTCCGGTGGTCCGGCATCCCGGCCTTCCCTTCTGCGCCGTGGCACGGCGTGTGGAATGCGATTCGCCGGACAGCTTGCGGAGCGTTTCTATATCGGCTCTACACGCCGGGGCCGACCGATATAGAAGGCCTATAGCGCCGGTTCACAGACTCCCGAAGCCGATACGACACGTTCGAAACCCAATCGATCAGGGAGCGACATGGCCGAGCAGAACACCGACGCGCAGACCTACCTCGTCGTCCTCAACGACGAGGAGCAGTACTCCATCTGGTGGTCCGAGCGGGAGCTGCCGGCGGGCTGGCACGCCGAGGGCACCCGGGGCACGAAGGAGGAGTGCCTCGCCCACATCGGCGAGATCTGGACCGACATGCGTCCGCTCAGCCTGCGCCGCCGGATGGCCGAGCAGGCGGCCGGCTGAGCGACGGGACCCGGCGCCGGCCCGGGGTGGTCGGCTCACCGGGCGCCTGCCGGGCCCCGGTCGCGGTCATGCCCCGGCGGGCTGAGCACGGGTGCTCGGTACGGATACCTGCGCCACGTGACGGGACGTGGCGCGCAATGCGTGGACGGTTCGTCCCGACCGCCCGATCCCTGCGTACGCCCATCGG
The DNA here is from genome assembly GCF_039537145.1 of Streptomyces shaanxiensis. Classification (NCBI taxonomy): domain Bacteria; kingdom Bacillati; phylum Actinomycetota; class Actinomycetes; order Kitasatosporales; family Streptomycetaceae; genus Streptomyces; species Streptomyces shaanxiensis. The sequence continues at coordinate 68,102 of NZ_BAAAZY010000018.1, read as the reverse complement.
GCCCGCGCATCGCGAGGCGAGCAGCATGCCGGTGATCCCGGCCGCCTGCACGACGGTCCTGCCGCCCGCCGTCAGACCCACAGGGCGCCGTCGGCCCACAGGCCGCCGCCGGCCCGCGCGCACCCGCCTTTCCCCGGGCACCCACCCCGTCCGCCCCCGGTGCCACATCCGCCCGGCCCGGGACTCGCCCGCCCCTTCACCCACCCCGCCCACCCACCGCACAACGACCCCACGGGGAGCACTTGTGGCACGTCAGTCGCCCCTCCACCTTCTCTTCTCGGACCTGGCAGCCCAGGCCCCCGACCGGCCCGCAGTCGTCGACGGCGGCCCCGGGATCGGTTACGCGGAGCTCGACGCGCAGGCCAACCGGCTGGCGCACCTGTTGTGCGCGGCCGGGGTGGGCCGCGGATCGCTCGTCGCCGTGCACCTGCCGGCCTCCGCCGACCTGCCCACCGCACTGCTGGCGGTCTGGCGGGCGGGCGCGGCCGTCGTGCCGCTGTCGGCCGATGCCCCGGAGGAGGCGCTTCGGGCGCTGCGTCGGCATGTCGAGCCGGCGGCCGTCCTGACCCATGGCCACGCGGCCGCCGCGCTGCGAGCCGAGGCCGGACCGGCCCTGGTGATCGCCCTCGACGGCGAGCGCGACACCCTGCGTTCCCAGCCGGCCACCCCGCCCGCCGTCACCGTCGAGGCCGACGACCTTGCGTGGGTGTCCCGGCCGGCCGACGGCAGCGGGCATCTGATGGTCGATCACGCGACCGTCGCGCACCACGTCCGCTGGACCACCCGTCGCTTCGGTGTGTCCGACGCCGACCGTGTGCTGTACACGCCTTCCGGTCTTCCCGCCTACTGGCCGCTGTTCACCGCCCTCGCCGCCGGTGCGACCGTGGTGACGGCCGCCACCGGGGAGGCCTCCCTCGCCGACACGGTCGCCGCCCACGGCGTCACCGTGCTGCCGGTCGCCGCACCCGACCTCAACTCCTCGACGGCGTCGGGTGACTGGCGCTCCTGCACCGCCCTGCGCCTCGTCCTCGCCGCCGGAGCCCCCGCCGATTCCGCCACCGCCGCCGTCACCGCGTCCGGTGGCCAGGCCTGGCAGGTGTACGGCCCCGACGGCGGCGCCCTCGCGGTCACCGCCTCCCCCGTCGACGGGGGATCCGGCGACGCCACGGCCGCCGTGGCCCTCGGGCGGCCGGTCGACAAGGTGCGGGTCCTGGTGCTGGACGCGTACGGCGACCCGGCGCCTCCCGGCGTCCCGGGCGAGCTGCATGTCGCCGGGCTCGGCGTGGCGCGCGGCATCCTGGGTGACCCGAGGGCGACGGCCGAGCGGCTGCGGCCCGCCCCGTTCGGAACGCCGGGCTCGCGCATGTACCGCACCGGCGACGAGGTCCGCTGGCGTGCCGACGGCGCCCTGGAGCTCCTCGGCCGGGTCACCGAGGGCGCTGTCGTCCCCGTCGCTCCCGAACTCCCGGGGCGACCGCCCCACGTGGCTCCGGCCACCGAAGCCGAGCGGGCCGTCTGCGCGACGTGGTCGGAGCTGCTCGGCGTCCCCGACGTCGGCCTCGACGACAACTTCTTCCAGCTCGGCGGGCACTCGCTGGTCCTCACCCAGCTCGCCGAGATGCTGCACCGGGCCACCGGCCGCCAGGTGGTGCTGGCCGACCTGTTCGCCGCGGTCACCGTCCGCGAGCAGGCCGCGCTGGTCGAATCCGCCGCCGACACCGAACCCGCCGTCACACCGGTGCCCCGCGACGGGGAACTCCCGCTGTCCTTCGGGCAGCGGCGGCTGTGGTTCATGGACACGATGCACCCCAAGAGCCCGGAGTGGGCGGCGCCCCTCTTCATCCGGCTCTCCCCGGACATCTCCGCCGACACCGTCCGCCGCGCGCTGGACATCCTCGGCGAGCGGCACGAGGCACTGCGCACCCGCTACGCCTCCCGCGGCGGCGAACCCGTGCAGATCGTCGAGCCGTACACGCCGGTCGAGCTGCGGGTCGTCGACGGCGACCGGGACGAGCTCGTCCCCGTCTACGCCGAGCAGTTCGAGGCGGGCTTCGACCTGGAGGGCGGCCAGGTCTGGCGGGCTCTGCTGGGCCGGGCGCCCGGCGAGGACCAGCTGCTGCTGGTCACCATCCACCACATCGCCTGCGACGGCTGGTCCTCGGCCGTCCTGGAGGACGAGTTCCGCACCCTGTGCCGCGCCCTGCACGCCGGTGAGACGCCCGAGCTGCCCGAACTGCCGGTCCAGTACCCGGACTTCGCGGCCTGGCAGCAGCAGTGGCGCACCACCGAGCGGCTCGCCGACGACCTGGACTTCTGGCGCCGCACGCTCGATGGCATGGCCCCGCTGGAGCTGCCCACCGACCACCCGCGCCCCCCGGAGCGCGACCCGCACGGCTCCGCCGTCACCTTCACCATCCCGCAGCCCCTCGTCGAGGCCGCGACCGCGCTGGGCCGCCGTCACGAGGCCACGCCGTTCATGACGCTGCTCACCGCGTTCGGCACCCTGCTGGCCCGGCACACCGGGCAGTGGGACGTAGTCGTAGGCGCACCCGTCGCCGGCCGCACCCGGCCCGAACTGCGGCCCATGGTCGGCTTCTTCCTCAACTCCCTCGTGCTGCGCTGCCCGTTGGACGCCGGACAGTCCTTCGAGGACGCCCTCGGCCGGGTGCGCGGCGCCTGCCTGGACGCCTTCGCCCACCAGGACGTGCCGTTCGAGCATCTCGTCGAGGAACTGCGCCCCGAGCGCGACCTGTCCCGCACCCCGCTCTACCAGGTCGCCTTCAACATGCACGACGAGCAGCTCACCGGCGGCATGCCCGACCGCACCGACCTGGACTATCTGCGCGGCGCCCGCCAGGTCTCCAAGACCGACCTCACCCTGTACGTACGGCGCGAGGCCGACGGCACCTGGACCGGCGCCCTCGAATACGCCACCGCCCTGTTCGAGCACGCCACGATCGAGCGGTTCGCCGACCACTTCGTCCGCCTGCTGACGTCGGTGACCGCCGCCCCGGCCACCGCGCTCGCCGAGGCGGACATCCTGCCCGACGCCGAGCGCGCCCGCCTGCTGGGCGAGTGGAACGCGACCGCCGAGGAGTTCCCCGCAGGCACGGTCCTCGACCGCATCGAGGCCACGGCCGCCGCCCGCCCCGACGCCCTGGCCGTCGTCGCGGGCGACGCACGGCTGTCGTACGGCGACCTCGACGCGCACGCCAACCGCCTCGCCCACCATCTCGCCGCGCACGGCGTCGGTGCGGAGTCCCTGGTCGGCGTCTGCCTCGACCGGGGCCCCGACCTGGTCGCCGCCCTGCTCGCGGTGTGGAAGACGGGCGCCGCGTACGTCCCGCTCGACGCGACCAACCCGGCCGAGCGGCTGCGCCACGTCCTCACCGACAGCGGGGCGGCCGTCCTGCTCACCGAGTCCGCGCTCGCGCACGCCACCGACGGCTTCACGGGCACCCGGCTCCTCCTGGACCACGAGCGCACGGCGGTCGCGGAACGGCCCGCCGACGCCCCGCCGCGCCACAGCGACCCGGCCGCCCTCGCCTACGTCATCTACACCTCCGGCTCGACCGGCACCCCCAAGGGCGTCATGGTCACCCACGGCGGCCTGGCCAACCATCTCGGCTGGGCGGCACAGGAGCTGACGTCCGGCGGCGACGGCGGAGCGCCCCTGTTCTCCTCCATCGCCTTCGACCTGCCCGCCACCAACGTGTACGTGCCGCTGATGACCGGCGGCCCCGTGCACGTCCTGCCCGCCGATCTGGACCTCGCCGGACTGGGGCAGGCACTGGCCGACGCCGGCCCGTTCGACTTCGTCAAGCTCACCCCCGGCCACCTGGACCTGCTCGCCCACCAGCTCGACGCCGCTCGGACGGCCCGCCTGGCCGGGACCGTGCTGGTCGCCGGCGAGGCGCTGTCCGCCCGGACCGCCAACCACTGGCTGACCGCCCTCGGCGACCACCGGCTGATCAACGAGTACGGCCCCACCGAGGCGTCCATCGGCTCCACCGCCCACCCCGTCACCGAGACCTACGACCGCCCGGTCCCGCTCGGCGGCCCCCTGCCGAACACCACCGCGTACGTCCTCGACCCCGCCGGACACCCCGTCCCGGTCGGCGTCGCGGGCGAGCTGTACGTCGGCGGGCACGGCGTGGCCCGCGGCTATCTGCGCCGCCCGGCGCTGACCGCCGAGCGCTTCGTGCCCGACCCGTTCGGGCCGGCCGGCGCCCGCCTCTACCGCACCGGCGACCTCGCCCGCCGTCTCCCGGACGGCGCCATCGAGTTCCTCGGCCGCATCGACGACCAGGTCAAACTGCGCGGCTACCGCATCGAACTCGGCGAGATCCGAGCCGCGTTGACGGAGCTTCCCGGCGTCCGGGACGCCGTCGTCGTACTGCGCACCGACGACGCGGGCGAGAAGTCCCTGGCCGCCTACCTCGTCCCGGACGGCCCCGTCGAGCCCGACCTGACCGCCGTACGCGAAGGGATCGCGGCGGTACTCCCCGAGTACATGATGCCGACGGCCTACGCCGTCGTCCCGGCCATCCCGCTCACCTCCAACGGAAAGGTCGACCACCGCGCCCTGCCCGTCGTCGACCTGACGGCGGGCGCCTACCAGGCGCCGTCGACGCCGACCGAGGAGCGCATCGCCGAGATCTGGGGCGAGGTGCTCGGCCTGGAGCGGATCGGCGTGCACGACAACTTCTTCGCACTGGGCGGACACTCCATCCTCGCCATCCGGATGACCTCCCGCCTCCAGGACGCCTTCGACGTCGACCTGACCATCCGGACGGTCTTCGAACAGCCCACCGTCGGCGGGCTGGCCCAGGCGATCGAGGAGCGGATCCGGGCCGAGATCGACCAGCTGACCGATTCCGAACTCGCCTGACCGCGCGAGCCGTTGACGACCCACCCGACGAACCGGGCGCTGTGACACACCCGTTGAGGAGCGGAAAGACCATGAGCATCGGCGACACGCCGTCCACGAACGACCAGGAAGCGGCCGCGCTGCGGGAGGAGCTGCTGCGGAGCAGGCTGGCCGGCCGACGGAGTGGACGCCGAGCTCCGATCCCGCGCGTCCCGCGGGAGAAGGGGCTGCCGCTGTCGTTCGGACAGCAGCAGCTGTGGTTCCTCCACCGCATGGACCCCGCGAGCCCCGAGTACGCGGTACCGCTCGCGATGCGGCTGCACGGCACCCTCGACCCCGAGGCCCTGCGCGCCGCCCTGGCCCTGATCGTCGAGCGGCACGAGATCCTGCGCACCCGCTACACGCTGGCGGGGCGGGAGCCGCTCCAGGTCGTCGACGAGCCGAGCGCCCCGGAGCTGCCGGTCGCCGACCTCACGGACATGCCCGCAGCCGAGGCCCGCACCCGCGCCGAGGCCGACGCCGGCCACCCCTTCGACCTGGAACGCGAGTGGCCGGTCCGGCCCCGCCTCTACCGGCTCGGTGACGACGAGCACCTGCTCGTCGTCACCTTCCACCACATCGCCTGCGACGCCTGGTCGATGGGCGTCTTCGCCCAGGAACTCGGCGCCTTCTACACCGCGTACAGCACCGGTACGACCCCCACCCCGGACCCGCTGCCCGTGCAGTACGCCGACTACGCGTCCTGGCAGCGCGGCGAGCTCACCGGCGCCGCTCTGGAACGCCAACTCGCCTACTGGCGCGAGCAGCTGGCCGACCTCCCGGTGCTGGAGCTGCCCACCGACCGCCCGCGCCCCGCCCGTCGCGACCCGGCCGGTGACGCCGTCGCCTTCACGGTCCCCGCCGACCTCGCCCGACGCGTCACCGAGGTGGCCGGCGCCCACGGCGTCACCCGCTTCACCGTCCTGCTCACCGCCTACCAGCTCCTCCTCGCCCGCTACACCGGCACCACCGACATCCCGGTCGGCGTGACCGTCTCCGGCCGAAGCCGCCCCGAGCTCCAGCAGCTCATCGGCTACGGCATCAACGTGCTCGTCGCCCGCGCCAGTTGGCAGGACGACCCCACCTTCGCCGAGCTCCTCGCCGCCGGCCGCACCACGGTCCTGGACGCCTTCGACCACCAGGCCGTGCCGTTCGCCACCCTCGTGGACGAACTCCAGCCGGACCGCGACCTGTCCCGCACCCCGCTCTACCAGGCCGACTTCATCCTGCGCGAGCGACAGGCCCCCGACCTCGCGCTGCCCGGCCTCACGGTGACGCCCGAGACGGGCCACCGCATCGCCAAGACCGACCTCACCCTCGACGTCGCCGACGCCACGGACGGCCCGCTCGACGCCCGTCTGCTGTTCGCCACCGCCCTGTTCGACCGCACCACCGCCGACCGCATGGCAGGCCACTACCTGCGCCTCCTCGACGGCCTCACCGCCGCGCCCGAGGCCCGGGTCTCGACCGTCGAGATGCTCTCCGACGACGAGCGCGCCCTCCTCCTGGGCGCCTGGGCGGCCGGCGAGACCGTCGACCGCGGCGACGCCACCACCGTCGACCTGTTCACCCGGCAGGCCGCCGCCACCCCCGACGCGGTGGCGGTCAGGGCCGGCGGCGAAGAGCTGACGTATCGACAAGTGGACGAACGGGCCAACCAGATGGCCCACTACCTCCTGGAGAACGGCGTCGGCCCCGACACCCTCGTCGGCGTCTGCCTGGACCGCGACACCCACCTGGTGCCCGCCCTCCTCGGCATCTGGAAGGCCTCCGCCGCCTATCTCCCCCTCGACCCGAGCGTCCCGAGCGAACGCCTCGCGTACATGCTCACCGACACCGGAGCCGACCTCGTCCTCACCACCGGCGCCCACCTGCCCGCGCTGTCCGCCGTCCACCACGGCACCCTGACCGTCCTCGACCAGGACGCCTGGCTCATCGACGAACAGCCCACCACGCCACCGTCGCGCGCTGCCGACCCGCGCCAACTGGCGTACGTCATCTACACCTCGGGCTCCACCGGCCGCCCCAAGGGCGTGATGATCCACCACCGCGGCCTGGCCAACTACCTCTCCTGGACCACCGACGCCTACGCCGCCCAGGGCACCGGCGGCGCCCCCCTGTTCTCCTCCATCTCCTTCGACCTCGGCATCCCCGACCTCTTCACCCCCCTCATCACCGGCCGCCCGGTCACCCTGCTGCCCACCGACCTCGACACCGCCGCCCTCGGCAGCACGCTCGCCGCCCACGCCCCCTTCAGCTTCATCAAGCTCACCCCCGGCCACCTCGACCTCCTCACCCACCAGCTCACCCCCGCCCAGGCACGCGACCTCGCCGGCCTCGTCATCGCCGCCGGCGACAGCTTCACCACCGACCTGGTCGCCCGCTGGCGCGCCCTCGCCGGACCACAGGGCACCCGGCTGGCCACCGAGTACGGCCCGACCGAGATCACCATCGGCAACTCCGGCCAGATCATCGACACGCTCCCCGAGGGCGAACTGATCCCGCTCGGCGCCTCCATCCCCAACTCCCAGATGTACGTCCTCACGGACGACCTCCGCCCCGCCCCCACCGGCGTCGCAGGCGAGGTCTACATCGCCGGCGTCGGACTCGCCCGCGGCTACCTCGGCCGCCCCGACCTGACCGCCGAGAGGTTCCTCCCCGACCCGTACGGCCCGCCCGGCACCCGCCTCTACCGCACCGGCGACCTCGGCCGCTTCCTGCCCGACGGGTCCCTCGACTTCCTCGGCCGCATCGACAACCAGGTCAAGCTGCGCGGCTACCGCATCGAACTGGGCGAGATCGAGGCCCGTCTGCGCCAGCACCCGACCGTCGCGGAGGCCATCGCCGCCGTACGGCGCACGACCCACGGAGTGGAGCGCCTGGTCGCGTACGTCGTCACGGCCGACGGCACGGACCCCGACCAGCAGTCCCTGCGCGGCCACCTGTCGGCGGCCCTGCCCGACTACATGGTCCCCACCGGCTACGTCCGCATCGACGCCGTCCCCCTCACCCGCAACGGCAAGGTCGACCACCGCGCGCTCGCCGCCCTCGACCAGGGCTCCGAGGCCGGAACCGGCGGCACGGCGCCGCGCACTCCGGTCGAAGAGCGGCTGGCGGCGGTGTGGGCCGACGTCCTCGGCCTGGACGAACTCGGCGTCGAGGACAGCTTCTTCGCGCTCGGCGGCGACTCCATCGCTGCCGTACGCCTCGTGGGCGCCCTGCGCGAGGCCGGCCACGACGTCACCGTCCGCGATGTCTTCGAGCACCGTACGGTCGCCGACCTCGCGGTCCTGCTGGCCGGCCAGGAGACGGAGGCCGCGGGCTCACTGGTGTCCCGGGTGGCGCCGTTCGCGCTGATCGGCGACGAGAACCGGGCCGCTCTGCCGTCCGACGTGGTGGACGCGTACCCGCTGTCGCAGATCCAGACCGGCATGCTCGTCGAGATGCTGGCCGCCGGTCCCGGCACGAAGGACGTCTACCACAACGTCAACTCCTTCCGGGTGCCCGACGAGCACGCCTTCTCTCCCGAGGCCTTCCGGGCCGCCGTGGACACCGTCGTCGCCCGCCATGACGTCCTGCGCACGTCGATGCACCTGTCCGGCTACTCCCAGCCGCTGCAGCTCGTCCACGCCGAGGCACGGATCGGCGTGCAGACCCATGACGTGCGGACCCTCGGCGGCCCGGAGCGGGAACGGGCCGTGGCGGAGTACGTACGCGGCGAACGCGACCGCCACTTCGACCTCGCCACCGCGCCGCTGCTGCGGTTCGGCGTGCACATCGAGTCCCACACCGGCTGGTCCCTGACCCTCAGCCACTGCCACGCGGTGACGGAGGGCTGGACGCTCAACACGCTGCTGGTTGAGCTGCTGGAGTGCTATCGACGGCTGCGGGACGGTGGCGAGGCGCCGGACCACGAGGCGCCGTCCGTCCGGTACGCCGACTTCGTCGCGGCCGAGCTGGCGTCGGTGGCGAGCGAGGAGGACCGGGCCTTCTGGCGTGAGGTGACCGACGGGCACGTGCCGGTGCGGCTGCCGGAGGTATGGGGTGATCCGGAGGGCAGCGGCGCGGAGCGGCTCGGTCTGGAGATCCCGTTCGCGGATCTGGAGGGGCCGCTGCGGGAGTTGGCGCGGACGGCCGGGACATCGCTGAAGAGCGTGCTGTTGGCAGCGCATCTGAAGGTACTGTCCGCGCTGTCGCCGGAGGGGGCCTTCCACGCGGGGGTCGTCTACCACGGCCGTCTGGAGGCGCCGGGCGCGGAGCGCGTCCTGGGCATGCATCTCAACACCCTCCCGTTCCCCGCGACGTGCCCGACTTCGGGTACCTGGCGTGAGTGGGTGGAGCGGGTCTACGCCCAGGAGACCGAGATCTGGGCTCACCGGCGCTACCCCCTTCCCGCGATCCAGCGCGACTCCGGGGACGGTGACCGGCTCGTCTCCGTGCTGTTCGAGCACCAGGACTTCCGTCCGGCCGGCGCGGAGGCGTACGGCAGCGGTGCGTCCTGGGACGTCGGCGGCAACGAGTTTCCGCTGAACGTGGTGGCTGCCGACGGGGCTGTCCGGCTCGGGTCCACGACGGATGTGATCAGTCGGGAGAACCTGCGGCGGCTGGGGTCGATGTATCGGCGGGTGCTGGAGGCGATGGCGGGGGATCAGGAAGGGGGTGCCGGGGGCGCCTTCCTGCCCGAGGGGGAGTTCGATGCCGCCGCGGATGTGACCGCGTGGCGGTCTGGGCATGCGTTGGAGTTGTTTGCGGCGCAGGTGACGGCGGCTCCTGAGGGGGTGGCCGTTGTCTGTGGTGAGCAGGCCGTGACGTATGGGGAGTTGGAGGAGCGCTCGAACCGGCTGGCGCATCATCTGCGGGGTGCGGGTGGTGTGGTGCCGGGCGGTGTTGTGGGTCTGGCCCTGCACCGGACGCCGGATGTGCTGTTGAGCATGCTGGCGGTGTGGAAGGTGGGGGCGGCGTATCTGCCGATCGACCCCGCCCTGCCGGCGGAGCGTGCCGCCTATATGGCCGAGGACGCGGGGGCGACGCTGGTGGTCACCGATGACTACCTCGCGGGTGTGGAACTTGACCGTCTGCCCGCCGTCTTCGAGAGGGTGTCGGTGGATCCGGAGCAGGCGGCCTACGTCCTGTACACCTCGGGTTCGACCGGTCGGCCCAAGGGTGTGGTCATCAGCCATCGCGCGCTGCACAACCTGCTGGCCTCCCTGCGTGATCAGCTCGCCGCCGACCACGCGGGCGTGTGGCTGGCATCGACGTCGATCTCGTTCGACATCTCGGGGCTGGAGCTGCACCTGCCGCTGATCAGCGGTGGCCGTGTCGTCCTGGCCGGGGACACCGAGGCCAAGGACGCCACCGCGCTGATCGCGCTCACGGCAGCGCACGGCGTGACCCATGTGCAGGCGACCCCCTCGGGCTGGCGCCTCCTGCTGGCCGCCGGGTTCGACGACCGTGCCGTCACCGGCCTGGTCGGCGGTGAATCCCTGAACGGGGAGCTGGCTCGTGAACTCGGTTCGCGTGTAGGCCGGTTGGTGAACGTGTACGGCCCGACGGAGACGACCATCTGGTCCTCCGTCTGGGAGGTGCCGAACGCCCTCGACGGCGGCGTCTCCATCGGCGACCCGCTCGCCAACACGCAGCTGTACGTGCTGGATGCGCACGGTCGGCCGGTGCCGTCGGGTGTCGTCGGTGAGCTGTGCATCGCCGGCGACGGCCTGGCGCACGGCTACCACGGGCGTCCGGGGCTGACGGCGGAGAAGTTCGCGCCGAACCCGTACGGTCCTGCCGGTTCCCGCCTGTACCGCACCGGTGACCTGGCCCGTCGCCTGTCCGACGGCACCTTCGAGTGCCTGGGACGGATCGACAGTCAGGTGAAGGTGCGCGGCTACCGCATCGAACTCGGTGAGATCGAGGCACGCCTGCGCGAGCACCCCGACGTCACCGACGCCGTGGTCACCGTGCGCGAGGACCAGGCCGGGGACAAGACCCTGGTGGCGTACCTCGTCGGCGACGCCCCGGCGGATCTGCGCCGGTACCTCGGCGCCACGTTGCCCGAGTACATGGTCCCGGCGGCGTACGTGACCGTCGAGGCGATCCCGTTGACCAACAGCGGCAAGGTCGACCATCGGGCGTTGCCTGCCCCGGACCAGACCGCGTTTGCGGGCGGTCGTCGTACGGCTCCGCGCACGCCGTCCGAGGAGCGGCTGGCGGCGATCTGGGCGACCGTCCTGGAACAGGACGAGGTCGGTGTCGAGGACAGCTTCTTCGACCTCGGCGGTGACTCCATCCGGGCCGTGCGCCTGGTCGGCGCCCTGCGCGCCGCCGGCTACGACGTCGACGTACGCGCGGTGTTCGAGCACCGCACCATCGCCGCGCTGGCCATGCACGTGACGGGGGACAGCTCTGTCTCGCTGGTCGGCACGGTGGAGCCGTTCGCGCTCATTGGTGAGTCGGACCGGGCCGCGCTGCCGGCGGATGCGGTGGACGCGTATCCGCTGTCGCAGATCCAGACCGGCATGCTGGTGGAGATGCTGGCCGCGCAGGAGCAGGGCAGGTCGGCGTACCAGAACATCAACTCCTTCCGGATCCCGGACGACCGGCCGTTCTCGGCGGAGGCGTTCCGCGCGGCCGTCGAGCACATCACCCAGCGGCACGAAATGCTGCGTACGTCGATCGACTTCGTGCGGTACGGGCAGCCGCTGCAGGTGGTGCACTCCGGTGCGCGGGTCGGGCTGACCGTGACCGACGTGCGGGGGCGGGACTCCGAGCAGCGGCGGCGGGAGTTGGTGGCGTTCTTCGCCGCTGAGGAGGCCGCGGCGTTCGAGCTGTCCGACGCCCCGTTGATCCGTATGGCCGTGCATGTCGAGTCGGACGAGGCCTGGCGGATCACCTTCACGTACGTCCACGCCATCGCGGACGGCTGGAGCTACCACAGCCTCGTGATGGAGCTGCTGGACTGCTACCGGCGACTGCGGGACGGCGGTGAGGTCCCCGCGTACGAGGCGCCGGCCGTCCGGTACGCGGACTTCGTCGCCGCCGAGCTGGCCTCGCTGGACGGCGAGGCGGATCGCGCCTTCTGGCAGGACGTCGTCGAACGCCACACTCCCTTGCCGCTGCCGGACGCCTGGCGTGCGACGGCGACGGCGGCGGCCGGGGCGAGCGAGCCGCTGCGGTTGCGGGTCGACTACCAGGACCTGGAGCAGGGCCTGCGCGGGCTGGCCGCGCTGGCGCGGACCTCGCTGAAGAGCGTGCTGCTGGCCGCGCATCTGAAGGTGCTGTCGGCACTGACCGCCGAGGACGCCTTCCACACCGGCGTCGTCTACCACGGTCGGCTGGAGGCGCCGGGCGCCGAGCGGGTGCTGGGCATGCACCTCAACACCCTCCCGTTCCCGGCGACTCGGCCCTCATCCGGCACCTGGCGGGACCTGGTCGAGCGGGTCCACGTCCAGGAGACGGAGATCTGGGCGCACCGCCGCTACCCCCTGCCCGCCATCCAGCGCGACACCGGCGACAGCCGTCGGCTGATCCCGGTGATGTTCGACTTCCAGGACTTCCACCAGGTCGACACCGACTCGGTCGACGTCGCCTCCGGACTCGGCGCGGGCGTCAACGAGTTCGCGCTCGGCGTCGTCGCCACGGGCGGCGGGCTCGTCGTCAAGACGCACACCGGCGCCCTCAGCCGCGCGGGCGCCGAGCGGCTGACCTCGATGTACCGGCTCGTCCTGGAAGCCATGGCCGCCGATCCCGACGGCGACGCCACCGCCGCCTACCTACCCGATGTGGAGCAAACCCCAGTGTCCCGGCGCACCGAAGCGACCAGCACCGTGCTGACCCTCGAGACGTTCGTCAACCAGGCGTCGACGACTCCCGAGGCCGTGGCCGTGGTGTGGGGTGAACAGCGGCTCACCTACCGGGAGTTGGAGGAGCGGTCGAGTCGGCTGGCGCATCATCTGCGGAGTGCGGGTGGTGTGGTGCCGGGCGGTGTTGTGGGTCTGGCCCTGCACCGGACGCCGGATGTGCTGGTGAGCATGCTGGCGGTGTGGAAGGCGGGGGCGGCTTATCTGCCGATCGACCCCTCCCTGCCGGTCGAGCGTGCCGTCTATATGGCCGAGGACGCGGGGGCGACGCTGGTGGTCACCTATGACTACCTCGCGGGCGTGGACCTCGACCGTCTGCCCGCCGTCTTCGACACGGCCCCCGTCGATCCGGAGCAGGCGGCCTACGTCCTGTACACCTCGGGCTCGACCGGTCGGCCCAAGGGCGTCGTCATCAGCCACCGCGCCCTGTTCAACCTCCTGGCGTCCGTCCGGGACGACATCGGCACCGGGCGTCGGGATGCCTGGCTCGCCTCCACGTCGATCTCGTTCGACATCTCGGGGCTGGAGCTGCACCTGCCGCTGATCACCGGCGGACGTGTCGTCCTGGCCGACGACGCGGAGGCCAAGGACGCCACCGCGCTGATCGAGCTGATGGACCGGCAGCGGGTCACGCATGTGCAGGCCACGCCGTCGGGCTGGCGGCTGCTGCTGGCGGCGGGGTTCGACAACTACGCCGTGACCGCATTGACCGGCGGTGAGCCGATCTCGGCCGGGCTGGCCCGCGAGCTGATCACGCGGGTGCAGCGGCTGGTCAATGTGTACGGGCCGACGGAGACGACGATCTGGTCCTCGTTCTGGGACGTACCGGACTCGATGGACGCCGTCTCGATCGGCGGTCCGCTCGCCAACACGCAGCTTTACGTGCTGGATTCGCAGGGGCGCCCGGTGCCGGACGGGATCACGGGTGAGCTGTGCATCGCCGGTGACGGCCTGGCGCACGGCTACCACGGGCGTCCGGGGCTGACGGCGGAGAAGTTCACGCCGAACCCTTACGGGCCCCCCGGCTCCCGGCTGTACCGCACCGGTGACCTGGCCCGCCGCCTGTCCGACGGCACCTTCGAGTGCCTGGGCCGGATGGACAGCCAGGTCAAGGTCCGCGGCTACCGCATCGAGCTGGGCGAGATCGAGTCACGGCTGCGGGAGCACCCCGCCGTGACCGATGCCGTGGTCGTGGCCCGTGCGGACGAGGCCGGGGACAAGAGCCTGGTGGCCTACGTCGTCGGTGCGGCGGACGCTGCCCCGCTGCGGGAGCACCTCGGCGAGGCGCTGCCCGACTACATGGTCCCGGCGGCCTACGTGGCCATCGACGCGATCCCGCTGACCAACAGCGGCAAGGTCGACCAGCGTGCCCTGCCCGCCCCCGGCCAGGACGCCTTCTCCGGTGGCCGGCACCTCGCTCCCCGGACCCCGGACGAGGAGCGGCTCGCCGCCGTCTGGCGCGAGATCCTCGGGCTGGACCGCGTCGGCGTCGAGGACAGCTTCTTCGACCTCGGCGGCGACTCCATCCGCGCCATCCGCCTCGTCGGCGCCCTGCGCGCCGCCGGGTACGACATCGGCGTACAGGACGTCTTCGAGCAGCGGACCGTCGCCGAACTCGCCCGGGTGATGGCGGGGCAGGACACCGGCGCGTCGCTGACCGAGGCGGTCGCCCCCTTCGCGCTCATCGGCGACGAGGACCGGGCCGCCCTGCCGGCCGACGTGGTGGACGCGTATCCGCTGTCGCAGATCCAGACCGGCATGCTCGTCGAGATGCTGGCCCGCCCGGACAGCGGCCTGTACTACAACATCAACTCGTTCCGGATCCCCGACGAGCGTCCGTACGCGGTGGACACGCTGCGCGCGGCGGTGCGCTCGGTCGTCCAGCGGCATGACGTCCTGCGGACGTCCATCGCCATGACCGGCTACTCGCAGCCCCTGCAGCTGGTGCACGCCACCGCCGACGTACCGGTCGCCACACACGACTGGCGCGGCCTGGACAGGGCCGAACAGGAGCGACTGGGGCGGGAGTTCGTGACCCGCGAACGGTCCGAGCCGTTCGACCTGACCACCGCCCCGCTGCTGCGGTTCGCGGTGCATGTGGAGTCCGACACCGCCTGGCGGCTCACCCTCAGTCACTGCCACGCCGTCACCGACGGCTGGACCGTCAACTCCCTGCTGACCGAGGTGCTCGACACCTACCGACGCATCCAGAACGGCGACGACGGGACGACGGAACCCGCCCCGCTCGCCGTGCGCTACGCCGACTTCATCGCAGCCGAACTCACGGCACTCGCGTCGACCGAGACCCGCGCCTTCTGGTCCGACGTCGTCGCCCATGCCGCGCCGACGGTCCTTCCTGCGAACTGGGCGGCAACGGACGGCAGTTCGGCGGAGCGGCACTGGTCCCGCGTCCCCTTCGCGGACCTGGAACCGGGCCTGCGCCGCCTGGCGACCCGAGCCGGCGGCTCCCTGAAGAGCGTGTTGCTGGCGGCGCACCTGAAGGTACTGTCGACGCTGACGGCGGAGGAGGCCTTCCACACGGGTGTCGTGTACCACGGTCGCCTTGAGGCCCCGGACGCCGAGCGCGTCCTGGGCATGCACCTCAACACGCTGCCGTTCCCGGCGACTCGGCCCTCCTCCGGCACCTGGCTGGCCTTCGTCGAGAAGGTGTTCGCCCAGGAGGCGGACATCTGGGCCCACCGCCGCTACCCGCTCCCCGTCATCCAGCGGGACTCGGGCGCCGGCGACCGCCTGCTCACCATCCTGTTCGACTTCCAGGACTTCCACCAGGTCGACACCGAGGCCGTCGACGTCGAGGCCAACCTCGGCGACGGCGTCAACGAGTTCGCCCTCAGCGCGATCGCGTCCGGCGGTCACCTCAACCTCGGCACGACCACGGATGTCGCGAGCCGGGAGAACGTAGCGCGTCTCGCGTCGATGTACCGGCGGGTCCTGGAGGCCATGGCCGCCGATCCGGACGGGGACGCGGGGGCCGTGTACCTGCCGGAGGGCGAGGAAGAGCGCCTGCTGGGTGAGTGGGGTGCCGGCGCGACCGTAGAGGTACCGGTCGGTCGGCGGGTGCACGAGGCGTTCGCCGAGCAGGCCGCCCGGACACCGGAGCGTACGGCCGTGGTGTGCGGGGACGTTCGACTGACGTATGCCGACGTCGACGCGCGGGCGAACCGTCTTGCTCATCATCTGCGGGAACTGGGCGCGGGGCCTGACATGTTGGTCGGGCTGTCGTTGGAGCGGGGGATCGATCTGATTCCGTCGCTGTTGGGTGTGCTGAAGTCGGGTGCGGCGTATCTGCCGTTGGATCCGGCGAACCCGGACGAGCGGCTGGCGACGATCCTGGAGGACGCTGCCGCACCGATTCTGGTGACGCAGCGGAGTCTGGTCGATCGGCTGTCGTCCTTCGCCGGGCGCCTGGTCGTGATCGACGAGGATGGGGATCGGGCGGCGATCGATGCGCGTCCGTCCACGGTGCCGGTGGTCGAGGGCACGCCGGATGACCTGATCTACGTGATCTACACGTCGGGTTCGACGGGCAAGCCGAAGGGTGTCGGCCTGAGCCACGCCAACGTCCTGCGGCTGTTCAGCAGCAGTGAGCGGCACTACGGCTTCGGTGCGGATGATGTGTGGCCGCTGTTCCACTCGTACGCCTTCGACGTCTCGGTGTGGGAGATGTGGGGCGCCCTGCTGCACGGCGGCACGCTGGTCGTGGTGCCCGCGCAGGTGACCCGGTCGCCGGAGGAGTTCCTGGAGCTGCTGGTCGAGGAGCGGGCGACGATTCTGTGCCAGACGCCGACCGCCTTCCGGTCGCTGACCGCGCTGGCGGGGGAGGGCGATCCGCGGGTCGACCAACTCGCCCTGCGGGCGGTCGTCTTCGCCGGTGAGCGGCTGGATCTGAGTGAGCTGCGTCCCTGGACCGACCGGGTGGGTGTGGAGCGTCCGGCGCTGGTGAACATGTACGGCATCACCGAGACGACCGTGCACTCCACCTACCACCGCATCACCGACGAGGACCTGGCCCACCCGGCGCTCAGCCCGGTCGGCTACCCCCTCGCCGACACGGCCATTCATTTGCTGGACGCACAGGGCCGGTTGGTGCCCGTCGGGGTTCCGGGGGAGATCCATGTCTCCGGTCCGGCGGTGTCGCGCGGGTATCTCGGACGCCCCGAGCTGACGGCCGAGCGGTTCGTGCCGAACCCGTTCGGGCCGGCCGGTTCGATGCTGTACCGCAGCGGTGACCTGGCCCTGCGGCGTCCGGACGGCAGCCTGGAGTCCCTGGGCCGTATCGACAAGCAGGTCAAGATCCGCGGCTACCGGATCGAGCTCGGCGAGATCGAGACCCGGCTGCGTGAGCACGCGGCGATCAAGGACGCCGTGGTCGTGGCGCGCGAGCGCCAGGCCGGGGAGAAGTCCCTGGTCGCCTACCTCGTGGGCATGACACCGGGGTCGGCCGAAGTGAGCGAGCTGCGCGGGTACTTGAGCGTCTCGCTGCCGGACTACATGGTCCCGTCGGCCTTCGTCGCCCTCGACGCCATCCCGCTGACCACCAACGGCAAGCTCGACCACCGTGCCCTGCCCGCCCCCGACCAGGCCGCCTACACCGGTGGCCGGCGCGTGGCGCCGCGGACGCCGGTCGAGGAGCGGCTGGCCGAGGTGTGGGCCGGTGTCCTGGACCTGGAGGAGGTCGGCGTCGAGGACAGCTTCTTCGAGGTCGGCGGTGACTCGATCCGCGTGGTGCGTCTGGTGGGCGCGCTGCGGGCCGCGGGCTACGACGTCGAGGTGCGCGAGGTCTTCGAGCACCGCACGATCGCCGCTCTCGCTGCCCTGGCCGAGGGGCGGTCGGCCGCCGAGGTGACGGCGGCGGTGGAGCCGTTCGCGCTGATCAGCGTGGACGACCAGGCCGCTCTGCCGGCGGACGCGGTGGACGCGTATCCGCTGTCGCAGATCCAGACCGGCATGGTCGTGGAGATGCTGGCCGCACGGGACGAGGGCCGGGATGTCTACCACAACATCAACTCGTTCCGGATCCCCGACGAGCGGCCGCTGGACGCGGAGGTTCTGCGGCGCGCGGTGGACACCGTCGTCGCCCGTCACGACATCCTGCGCACCTCGGTGCATCTGGGCGGTTACTCGCAGCCGCTGCAAGTGGTCCACGGCCAGGTCGAGTTGACTGTGAACGTCGAGGACCTGCGTGGGCGGGACGTCGCTGCCGCGGGGGAGGAGTTCGCGGCGCGTGAACGGGCCCGCGGCTTCGACCTGGGCGCAGCACCGCTGATGCGGATCTGCGCGCACGTCGAGTCGGACGACGCCTGGCGGCTGACGGTCAGCCACTGCCATGCGGTGACCGAGGGCTGGACGCTCAACACGTTCCTGATGGAACTCCTCGACGTCTACGAGCAGTTGGCGGACGGTGGCGAGGTGGTCGCCTCCTACGAGGCACCGTCCGTCCGGTACGCCGACTACATTGCAGCCGAACTCGCCTCGCTGGACAGCGAGGACGACCGTGCCTTCTGGCAGAACGTCGTCGGCAGCCACACGGCACTCCGCCTACCCACGACCTGGGCCGACGCCAACGGCGACAACGGCGACCGCTACTGGGTACAGGCCCCCTTCGGCGACCTCGAAGACGGCCTTCAGCAGCTGGCGGAACGAGCAGGTGCCTCGCTGAAGAGCGTGCTGCTCGCGGCGCATCTCAAGGTGCTGTCGATGCTGACGGCGGAGGAGGCCTTCCACACGGGTGTCGTGTACCACGGTCGGCTCGAGGCCCCGGATGCCGAGCGTGTGCTGGGCATGCACCTCAACACGCTGCCGTTCCCGGCGACTCGGCCCTCCTCCGGCACCTGGCTGGCCTTCGTCGAGAAGGTGTTCGCCCAGGAGGCGGACATCTGGGCCCACCGCCGCTACCCGCTCCCCGCCATCCAGCGGGACTCGGGCGAGACCCAGCGCCTCGTCACCACCCTCTTCGACCACCAGAACTTCCACCAGGTCGACACCGACGTCGTCGACACGGCGTCGACCCAGGACGCGGGCGGCAACGAGTTCGCGCTGAGCGCGATCGCGGCCGGCGGCAACATCAACCTCGGTTCGACGACCCAGGTCATCAGCCGCGAGGACATGCGGCGCCTGGCGTCGATGTACCGGCGGGTTCTGGAGGCGATGGCCGCCGATCCGGACGGGGACGCGGGTGCCGTGTACCTCCCGGAGGGCGAGCAGGAGCGCTTGCTCGGCGAGTGGTGTGCCACCGTCGAGCTGCCGGTCGGCCGGCGGGTGCACGAGGCGTTCGCCGAGCAGGCCGCCCGTACGCCCGACCACACTGCTGTGACCTGCGGCGACCACCGTCTGACGTACGCCGAACTGGACGCGCGGGCCAACCGCCTCGCCCACCACCTGATCGGCCTCGGCGCCGGTCCCGACACACTGGTCGGGCTGTCGTTGGAGCGGGGGATCGATCTGATTCCGTCGCTGTTGGGTGTGCTGAAGTCGGGGGCGGCGTATCTGCCGTTGGATCCGGCGAACCCGGACGAGCGGCTGGCGACGATCCTGGAGGACGCTGCCGCACCGATCCTGGTGACGCAGCGGAGTCTGGTCGATCGAATGTCGTCCTTCAGCGGACGCCTGGTGGTTGTGGATGACGACCGGGCGGCGATCGACGCCTGCCCATCCACGGTGCCGATGGTCGAGGGCACGCCGGACGACCTCATCTACGTGATCTACACGTCGGGTTCGACGGGCAAGCCGAAGGGTGTCGGCCTCAGTCACGCCAACGTCCTGCGGCTGTTCAGCAGCAGTGAGCAGCACTACGGCTTCGGCGCTGACGACGTATGGCCGCTGTTCCACTCGTACGCCTTCGACGTCTCGGTGTGGGAGATGTGGGGCGCCCTGCTGCACGGCGGCACGCTGGTCGTGGTGCCCGCGCAGGTGACCCGGTCGCCGGAGGAGTTCCTGGAGCTGCTGGTCGAGGAGCGGGCGACGATTCTGTGCCAGACGCCGACCGCCTTCCGGTCGCTGACCGCGCTGGCGGGGGAGGGTGATCCGCGGGTCGACCAACTCGCCCTGCGGGCGGTCGTCTTCGCCGGTGAGCGGCTCGATCTGAACGAGCTGCGTCCCTGGACCGACCGGGTCGGGATCGAGCGTCCGGCGCTGGTGAACATGTACGGCATCACCGAGACGACCGTGCACTCCACCTACCACCGCATCACCGACGAGGACCTGGCCCACCCGGCGCTCAGCCCGGTCGGGTACCCGTTGGCCGACACCGCCATCCATCTCCTCGACGCCCGCGGACACCTCGTCCCGGTCGGCGTTCCGGGGGAGATCCATGTCTCCGGTCCAGCGGTGTCCCGCGGCTATCTCGGGCGCCCGGAGCTGACCGCCGAGCGGTTCCTCCCCGACCCGTACGGGCCGGCCGGATCCCGCCTCTACCGCAGTGGTGACCTGGCCCTGCGGCGCCCGGACGGGAGTCTGGAGTCGCTCGGCCGTATCGACAAGCAGGTCAAGATCCGCGGCTACCGGATCGAGCTCGGCGAGATCGAGACCCGGCTGCGTGAGCACCCGGCCGTGCGGGGTGCCGTGGTCGTGGCCCGGGAGAGCCAGGCCGGCGAGAAATCCCTGGTGGCGTACGTCGTCGGAGACGCGGACGCGGCCTCGTTGCGGGAGCATCTCGCGCCCGTCCTGCCGGACTACATGGTCCCGGCTGCGTACGTCGCCATCGACGCGATCCCGCTGACCACCAACGGCAAGCTCGACCACCGCGCGCTGCCCGCCCCGGACCAGGCCGCCTACACCGGTGGCCGGCACATCGCTCCCCGTACGCCTGCCGAGGAGCGGTTGGCCGCGGTGTGGCGGGAGATCCTCGACGCGGTCGAAGTCGGTGTCGAGGACAGCTTCTTCGAGGTCGGCGGTGACTCCATCCGGGCCGTCCGGCTCGTGGGCGCGCTGCGGGCCGCCGGGTACGACATCGACGTACGGGAGATCTTCGAGCACCGCACGATCGCGGCGCTCGCCGCGCGGCTGTCAGGACAGGGCGGGGGTGCCTCGCTGATCCGTGCCGTGGAGCCGTTCGCGCTCGTGTCGGCCGAGGACCGTGCCGCGCTGCCCGCGGACGTGGTGGACGCGTATCCGCTGTCGCAGATCCAGACCGGCATGCTCGTGGAGCTGCTCCGGGCCGGTGAGCTGCACACGTACCACAATCTGACGTCCTTCCGGATCCCCGACGAGCACGCCTTCTCGGTGGAGGACTTCCGGGCGGCAGTGGACGCCGTCGTCGCGCGTCACGACATCCTGCGTACGTCGATGCATCTGGACGGCTTCTCGCAGCCGTTGCAGCTCGTCCACGCCACGGCCGTCCTGCCCGTGACCGTGCATGACTGGCGGGGTCTGGACGCCGCCGAACAGCGGCGGCTCGGCCGGGTGTACGCGGACGAGGACCGGACCGCCGGCTTCGACCTGGGCCGTGCGCCGCTGCTGCGGATCGGCGTCCAGCTGGAGTCGGACACCGCCTGGCGGCTGACGCTGAGCCACTGCCACGCGGCGACCGAGGGCTGGAGCTACCACTCCCTGCTGATGGAGATCCTCGACTGCTACCGCGACCTGCGGGACGGTCGTGAGCCGGCGGCGTTCGAGGCGCCCGCCGTGCGGTACGCCGACTTCGTCGCGGCCGAACTCGCCTCCCTGGCGAGCGACGACGACCGTGCCTTCTGGCAGGACGTGGTGCGCGGGCACGCCCCGCTGACGCTGCCCGACACCTGGGCCGACGAGGACGGCCACGCCGGTGACCACCACCGTGTGTACGTGCCGTTCGCCGACCTGGAGGAGGGCCTCGGACGACTGGCGGCCCGTGCGCGTACGTCGCTGAAGAGCGTGCTGCTGGCGGCCCACCTGAAGGTGCTGTCGACGGTGACGACGGAGGACGCCTTCCACACCGGTGTCGTCTACCACGGTCGGCTCGAAGCTCCGGACGCCGAGCGCGTGCTGGGCATGCACCTCAACACCCTTCCGTTCCCGGCCGGTCGGCCCTCGGGCAGCTGGCGTGAGCTGGTCGAGCGGGTCTACGCCCAGGAGACGGACATCTGGGCCCACCGCCGCTACCCCCTGCCCGCCATCCAGCGCGACACAGGCGAGTCCCAGCGGCTGATCTCCGTCCTCTTCGAGCACCAGAACTTCCACCAGGTCGACCGCGACGCCGTGGACGTCGACGCCGGCCTCAACTCGTCGCCGAACGAGTTCGCGCTGAGCGTGGTCTCCGGCGACGGCCGGTTCAACCTCGGCACGTCCACCGACGTACTCGGCCGGGCAGCGCTGCGCCGCCTCGGCGACCTGTACCGGCAGGTGCTGGAGGCCATGGCCGCGGACCCTGACGGGGACGCCACGGTGGTGCCCCTCGCCCAGGACGAGCTGACGCGGCTGCTCGCCGACTGGAACTCCACCGACGAGCAGGCGGACGGCCAGCCGGTCGAGCGGTGCGTGCATGAGGCGTTCGCCGCCCAGGCCGCCCGTACGCCCGACCACACCGCCGTGACCTGCGGTGACCGCCATCTGACGTACGCCGAACTCGACGAGCGGGCCAACCGGCTCGGGCACCGGCTGCGCGACCTCGGCGCCGACCGGGGCACGGTCGTCGCCGTCCTCCTGGACCGCGACCTCGACCTGATGCCGACCCTGCTCGGCGTGCTGAAGTCGGGCGCCGCCTATGTGCCGCTCGACCCGCACAACCCCGACGACCGCCTCGTCCACATCCTGACCGACGCGCGGGCCGGGATCCTGGTCAGCGCGAGCGGGCTCGCGGACCGGGTGACGGACGCCTTCGAGGGCGAGCTGATCCTCGTCGACACCGAACACGCAGATGCTTGGCCGGCCACCGCGCCCGAGCCGCTGACCGGGCCCGACGACCTGGCCTACGTGATCTACACGTCCGGTTCGACGGGCACGCCCAAGGGCGTCGGCGTCAGCCACGCCAACGTGCTGCGGCTGTTCCGCGCGACCCGCGAGCAGTTCGCGTTCGGCGACACCGACGTCATGACGCAGGCCCACTCGTACGCCTTCGACGTGTCCGTCTGGGAGATGTGGAGCGCCCTGCTGCACGGCGGCCGTCTCGTCGTCGTCCCCACGGACGTCAGCCGCTCGCCGGAGGAGTTCCTCGACCTGCTCGTCGCGGAACAGGTCACCGTGCTGCTCCAGACCCCGACGGCGTTCCGCGCCCTCAGCGCGCCCGCCGACGACGGCGACCCCCGGTTCGACCGGCTCGCCCTGCGCCTGGTCGGCTTCGGCGGCGAGAAGCTGGAGACGGCCGAACTGCGGCCGTGGGTGGACCGGATGGGCCTCGAGAAGCCGGTGCTGGTCAACCTCTACGGCCCGACCGAGACGACGATGCACGCCTGCTACCACCGCATCGGCGCCGACGACCTCGCCCACCCGGCCCGCAGCGTCATCGGTCACCCCCTGTCCGACCTGCACGCCCACATCCTCGACCCGCACGGTCGCCTCGTGCCCGTCGGCGTGCCCGGCGAGCTGTACGTCGGCGGCCCCGGTGTCGCCCGCGGCTACCTCGGCCGGCCCGCGCTGACCGCGGAACGCTTCGTGCCCGACCCGTACGGGCCCGCCGGAGCGCGCCTGTACCGCACCGGCGACCTGGCCCGCCGACTGCCCGACGGCTCCCTGGACTTCCTCGGGCGCATCGACAGCCAGGTGAAGGTCCGCGGCTACCGCATCGAACTCGGCGAGATCGAGGCACGGCTGCGCGAGCACCCGGCGGTGCGCGACGCCGTCGTGACCCTCACCGAGCCCGTCCCCGGCCACAAGGCCCTCACCGGCTACGTGGTCCCGGCCGGCCCCGCGCCGACCGCCGAGGAACTGCGGGACCGCCTCGCCGACGCCCTGCCCGACTACATGGTCCCGGCGGCCTTCGTCACCATCGACACCGTCCCGCTCACCACCAACGGCAAGCTCGACCACCGCGCCCTGCCCCTCCCCGACCGCGACGCCTTCGCCACCGCCCACCGGGTGGCACCCAGGACTCCGGTCGAGGAGCGGCTCGCGGCGGTGTGGGCCGACGTACTGGACCTGGAGGAGGTCGGCGTCGAGGACAGCTTCTTCGAGGTCGGCGGTGACTCCATCCGGGCCGTCCGGCTCGTGGGCGGTCTGCGGGCCGCCGGGTACGACGTCGAGGTACGGGAGATCTTCGAGCACCGGACGATCGCCGCGCTCGCCGTCCTGGTCGACGGTCGCTCGGCCGCTTCGGCGACCGAGGCCGTGGAGCCGTTCGCGCTGATCTCGGACGAGGACCGCGCTTCGGTGCCGGCGGACGCGGTGGACGCGTATCCGCTGTCGCAGATCCAGACCGGCATGGTCGTGGAGATGCTGGCCGCGCGGGGTGAGGGCCGGGATGTCTACCACAACATCAACTCGTTCCGGATCCCCGACGAGCGGCCGCTGGACGTCCATGCCCTTCAGCAGGCGGTGGACATCGTCGTCGGCCGTCACGACATCCTGCGCACCTCGGTGCATCTGGACGGTTTCTCGCAGCCGTTGCAGGTGGTGCACGCCCGGGTCGAGTCGGCCGTGGAGGTCGTCGACCTGCGCGGGCAGGACGTCGCCGCGGCCGGTGCGGAGTTCGCGGCCCGTGAGCGGGCTCGCGGCTTCGAGCTGACCGGTGCTCCGCTGATGCGGTTCTGCGCGCACGTGGAGTCGGAGGACGTCTGGCGTCTGACGGTCAGCCACTGCCACGCGGTGACCGAGGGGTGGACGCTCAACACGTTCCTGATGGAACTCCTCGATGTATACGGGCAGTTGAGGGACGGCCGTGAGGTGTCGGCGTCGTACGAGGCGCCGTCCGTCCGCTACGCCGACTACATCGCGGCCGAACTCGCCTCCTTGGCGAGCGACGACGACCGCGCCTTCTGGCAGAACGTCGTCGGCACCCACACCCCGCTGCGTCTCCCGGCCACCTGGGCCGACGAGGACGGCACCCCGGACGACTTTCACTGGGCGCACGCACCGTACGCCGACCTGGAGGACGGACTCCGGCGGCTGGCCACGCAGGCGCGTACGTCGCTGAAGAGCGTGCTGCTGGCGGCGCATCTGAAGGTGCTGTCGACGGTGACGACCGAGGACGCCTTCCACACGGGTGTCGTCTACCACGGTCGGCTCGAGGCCCCGGATGCCGAGCGCGTCCTGGGCATGCACCTCAACACGCTGCCGTTCCCGGCGACTCGACCCACCGGAACCTGGCACGAACTGGTCGGGCGGGTCTACGCCCAGGAGACCGACATCTGGGCCCACCGCCGCTACCCCCTCCCCGCCATCCAGCGGGACTCGGGCGAGACCCAGCGCCTCATCACCACCCTCTTCGACCACCAGAACTTCCACCAGGTCGACACCGACGTCGTCGACACGGCGTCGACCCAGGACGCGGGCGGCAA
>NZ_BAAAZY010000018.1:32101-42843 GCF_039537145.1 Streptomyces shaanxiensis | reverse complement strand
CGAGTTCGAGCTCAGCGTGGTGGCGTCCGGCGGGCGGATCACGCTCGGCGCCGGGACGCACGTCTTCGGCCGGGACGTCCTGCGGCGCCTGGCGGCCCGGTACCGGCGGGTCCTGGAGGCCATGGCCGCCGACCCGCAGGGGGACGCCGGCGATCCGTGCCTCCCCGAGGAGGAGCTGACCCGCCTGCTCGTCGACTGGAACACCACCGTCGAGCAGCCGGTGCACCACCGGGTGCCGGACGTCTTCGCCGCGCACGTCGCCGCGACGCCCCACGCGGCCGCCGTGACCTGCGGCGACCAGCACCTGACCTACGCCGAACTGGACGAGCGGGCCAACCGGCTCGCCCACCACCTGATCGGCCTCGGCGCCGGCCCCGGCACCCTCGTCGGCGTCTCGCTGGAGCGGGACATCGACCTCGTACCGACGCTGCTCGGTGTGCTCAAGTCGGGTGCCGCGTATCTGCCGCTCGACCCGACGAACCCCGTCGACCGGCTCGCGTACGTCCTCGACGACGCGGGGGCGCCCCTGCTGATCACCCGGACCCGGCACGTCGCCACCTTCGCCGGGATCCACGACGGTCCCGTGGTGCTCTTGGACGGCGACACGGACCGGGCCGCCCTCGCGGCCCGACCGGCCACCGCGCCCGCCGTCGCCGGTACGCCGGACGACCTGATGTACGTCATCTACACCTCCGGTTCCACGGGCCGGCCGAAGGGCGTCGGGCTGAGCCACGCCAACGTGCTGCGCATGTTCACGGCCATCGCCGAGCAGATGCGCTTCAGCAGCGACGACGTGTGCACGCAGTCGCACTCGTACGCCTTCGACTTCTCCGTGTGGGAGATGTGGGGCGCCCTGCTGCACGGCGGCCGTGTCGTGATCGTGCCCACGGAGGTCGGCCGGTCGCCCGAGGAGTTCCTCGACCTGCTGGTGGAGCAGCGGGTGACCGTCGTGTGCCGGATCCCGTCGGCGTTCCGGCCGCTCGCCGCGCTGGCCGCCGACGGCGACGAGCGCGTCGACCGGCTCGCCCTGCGGGCCGTGGTCTTCGGCGGCGAACGCCTCGACCCGGCCGAACTCCGGCCCTGGGTCGACCGGTTGGGCCTCGACGAGCCGATGCTCGTCAACCTGTACGGCCCGACCGAGATCACCGTGCACTGCACCTTCCACCGCGTGGACGCCGACGACTTCCGGCACCCGGCGCGCAGCGTCCTCGGACACCACCTCACCGACCTGCGCGTCCACCTCCTCGACAGCCATGGACGCCTCGTCCCGGTCGGTGTGCCCGGTGAGCTGTACGTCGGCGGCCCCGGCCTGGCCCGCGGCTACCTCGGCCGCCCCGCGCTGACCGCCGAACGGTTCGTACCCGACCCGTACGGCCCGCCCGGCACGCGTCTCTACCGCACCGGCGACCTGGGCCTGCGACTGCCCGACGGACGGCTGGAGTTCCTCGGCCGTATCGACAGCCAGGTGAAGGTACGCGGCTATCGCATCGAACTCGGCGAGATCGAGGCCGCGTTGCGTGAGCACCCCGGCATCGCCGACACGGTGGTCGTCGCCCGTGCGGACCGGGCGGGGGAGAAGTCCCTCGCGGCGTACGTCGTCCCGGCCGGGCAGGAGGACGGAGCCTCCGGTCCCGGCGGCGGCCTCGACTCCGGCCTCCTGCGCGAGCACCTGGCCGCCACCCTGCCCGACTACATGATCCCGGCCGCCTTCGTCACGCTGGACGCCGTTCCGCTCATGGCCAACGGCAAGATCGACTACCGGGCGCTGCCCGCACCGGACCGCGACGCCTTCGACACCGGTCGCTACGTCGCCCCGCGCACCCCCGTCGAGGAACGGCTCGCCGCCGTCTGGGGCGAGGTTCTCGGCCTGGACCGGGTCAGCGTGGAGGACGGCTTCTTCGACCTGGGCGGCGACTCACTGCGCGCCGTGCGCCTGGCCGGGGCGCTGCGCGCGGCCGGGTTCGACGTGTCCGTCCAGGACGTCTTCGAGCACCGCACCGTCGCCGGGCTCGGCACGCACCTGGCGGGACAGGGCGGGGGCACCTCCCTGGTCACCGCCGTGGCGCCGTTCGCGCTGACCGCGGACGAGGACCGGGCGCTGCTGCCCGCGGACGTGGTGGACGCCTACCCGCTGTCGCAGATCCAGACCGGCATGCTCGCCGAGACCATGGCAGCCGGCCCCGACGGACGGGCCGTCTACCACAATCTCAACTCCTTCCGGATCCGCGACGACAGGCCGTTCTCGCTCGACGCGCTCCAGAAGGCGGTCGACACGGTCGTCGCCCGCCACGACATCCTGCGCACGTCGATGCACCTGTCCGGCTACTCCCAGCCGCTCCAGCTCGTCCACGCCACCGCCGACTTCCCCGTCACCCTGCGCGACCTGCGCGGCCTGGACGCGGCGGAGCAGGAGCGGCACAAGGCCGAGTACGTGGCCCAGGAGCACGCCGTCGTCTTCGACCTGACGACCGCCCCGCTGATGAACATCTCGGCCCTCCTGGAGGCCGACGACGCCTGGCGGCTCAACTTCACTTACCACCACGCGGTTTCCGAGGGCTGGAGCTACAACGCCCTGATGATGGAGATCGTCGAGTGCTATCGACGCCTGCGGGACGGTGGCGAGGTGCCGGACTACGAGGCGCCTGCCGTCCGGTACGCGGACTTCATCGCGGCCGAGTCCGCATCGGTGGCGAGCGGGGAGGACCGGGCCTTCTGGCGCGGAGTGACGGACGGACACGCGTCCTTCCGGCTGCCGGAGACGTGGGGCGACCCGGAGGGCAGCGCCGAGGAACGGCACGGTCTCCAGGTCCCGTTCGCGGATCTGGAGGGCCCTCTGCGTGAGCTGGCGCGGACGGCCGGCACCTCGCTGAAGAGCGTGCTGTTGGCGGCACACCTGAAGGTCCTGTCGGCACTGACGCCGGACGAGGCCTTCCACGCGGGGGTCGTCTACCACGGCCGTCTGGAGGCCCCCGGCGCGGACCGGGTGCTCGGCATGCACCTGAACACACTCCCCTTCCCGGCCGTCCGGCCCTCCTCGGGCACCTGGCGGGAATGGGTGGAGCGGGTCTACGCCCAGGAGACCGAGATCTGGTCCCACCGCCGCTACCCCCTCCCCGCCGTCCAGCGGGACGCCGGCAACGCCCGGCACCTCATCTCGGTGCTCTTCGAGTACCTCGACTTCCACCACGTCGACACCGACAAGGTGGACACCGCCCAGGGCCTCAACGACGGCATCAACGAGTTCGCGATGAACGTCATCCCGACCAAGGGCAACTTCAACCTCGGGTCGACGACGGAAGTGATCAGCCGGGAGAACCTGCGGCGGCTGGGATCGATGTACCGGCGGGTGCTGGAGGCGATGGCCGGCGATCCTGACGGGGATGCCAGGGCTGTCTGCCTGCCCGACGGGGAGCCGGAGGCGGCGGCGGACGTCACCGCGTGGGACGACTCCAGTGCGCTGGAGTTGTTCGCGTCGCAGGTGACGGCCCGGGCCGACGAGGTAGCGGTCGTGTGTGGTGAACAGGCCGTGACGTATGGGGAGTTGGAGGAGCGGTCGAGTCGGCTGGCGCATCATCTGCGGGGTGCGGGTGGTGTGGTGCGGGGCGGTGTCGTCGGGCTGTCGTTGAGCCGGACGCCGGATGTGCTGGTGAGCATGCTGGCGGTGTGGAAGGTGGGGGCGGCGTATCTGCCGATCGACCCTGCGTTGCCGGGTGAGCGTGCCGCGTACATGGCTGAGGATGCCGGGGCCGTGTTGGTGGTCACGGATGACTACCTCGCAGGTGTGGACCTCGATGGGCTGCCCGCCGTCTTCGAGACGGGTTCGGTGGATGCGGAGCAGGCGGCTTACGTCCTGTACACGTCCGGTTCGACCGGTCGGCCGAAGGGTGTGGTCATCAGCCATCGCGCGCTCCACAACCTGTTGGCCTCGCTGCGGGAGCGGCTGGGTTCGGGCCCTGGTGATGTGTGGTTGGCGTCGACGTCGATCTCGTTCGACATCTCGGGGCTGGAGCTGCACCTGCCGCTCATCACCGGCGGGCGTGTCGTCCTGGCCGGTGACTCCGAGGCGAAGGACGCCACGGCGCTGATCGCGCTCACGGCAGCTCATGGGGTGACGCACATGCAGGCGACCCCGTCCGGCTGGCGGCTGCTGTTGGCGGCGGGGTTCGCTGACCGGTCGGTAGTGGCGTTGACGGGTGGTGAACCCATCAACGCCGAGATGGCAGGTGAACTCGGCTTGCACGTAAGCCGGTTGGTGAACGTGTACGGCCCGACGGAGACCACGATCTGGTCGTCCTTCTGGGATGTCCCGACTGCCCTCGACGGCGGCGTCTCCATCGGCGACCCGCTCGCCAACACGCAGCTGTACGTGCTGGATTCGAAGGGCGGACCAGTGCCGGACGGCGTCACGGGTGAGCTGTGCATCGCCGGTGACGGTCTGGCGCACGGCTACCACGCCCGACCTGCCCTGACCGCCGAGAAGTTCGCGCCGAACCCGTACGGTCCCGCCGGTTCCCGTCTGTACCGCACGGGTGACCTGGCCCGTCGTCTGTCCGACGGCACCTTCGAGTGCCTGGGCCGGATCGACAGTCAGGTGAAGGTGCGCGGCTACCGCATCGAACTCGGTGAGATCGAGGCCGTGTTGCGTCAGGTCCCGGGCGTCGAGAACGCGGTGGTCGTGGCGCGTGAGGACCAGGCCGGGGACAAGACCTTGGTGGCGTACGTCGTGGGGGAGCCGGACCTGGCCTCCCTGCGGGAGCACCTTCTCCGAGGGCTGCCCGAGTACATGGTCCCGGCGGCCTACGTGACCGTCGAGGCGATCCCGTTGACCAACAGCGGCAAGGTCGACCATCGGGCGTTGCCTGCCCCGGACCAGACCGCGTATGCGGGCGGTCGTCGTACGGCTCCGCGCACGCCGTCCGAGGAGCGGCTGGCGGCGATCTGGGCGACCGTCCTGGAACAGGACGAGGTCGGTGTCGAGGACAGCTTCTTCGACCTCGGCGGTGACTCCATCAGGGCCGTCCGCCTGGTCGGCGCCCTGCGCGCCGCCGGCTACGACGTCGACGTACGCGCGGTGTTCGAGCACCGCACCATCGCCGCGCTGGCCACCCACCTCACCGGTGCCGCACAGGCGTCCCTGCTCAACGCGGTGGAGCCCTTCGAGCTGCTCGGTGAGGCGGACCGCGCCGCGCTCCCGGCGGACGTCGTGGACGCATACCCGCTGTCCCAGATCCAGACCGGCATGCTGGTGGAGATGCTGGCCGCGCAGGAGCAGGGCAGGTCGGCGTACCAGAACATCAACTCCTTCCGGATCCCCGACGATCAGCCCTTCTCGCCGAACGAGTTCCGCGCGGCCGTCGACCACATCACCCAGCGGCACGACACGCTGCGCACCACGCTCCACCTCACCGGATACTCCCGGCCGCTCCAGCTGGTCCACGGCACCGCCGCCGTACCGGTGACGGTGCACGACCTGCGGGGCGTGAGCACGTCGGAACAGCACGCGGCGCTGCGGGCGTTCGCGGCCGAGGAGCAGGCGACCGGCTTCGAACTGGCCGGGGGGCCCGCCCTGCGGGTCGCCGTGCATGTGGAGTCGGACGAGGCCTGGCGGATCACCTTCACGTACGTCCACGCCATCGCGGACGGGTGGAGCTACCACACGCTCCTCATGGAGATCGTGGAGTGCTACCGCCGCCTGCGGGACGGCGAGGAGGCCCCCGGGTACGAGGCACCCGCCGTCCGGTACGCGGACTTCGTCGCCGCCGAGCTCGCCTCGCTGGACGGCGACGAGGACCGTGCCTTCTGGCAGGACGTCGTGGAGCGCCACGCCCCCGTCTCCCTTCCGGAGAGCTGGGCGGACGCCCGGGCGAGCGCGCCGGACACGTACGAGGAGTCGATCCCGTTCGCCGACCTGGCCGACGGGCTCCTCGCCCTGGCCCGGCAGGCCAACGCATCGCTGAAGACCGTCCTGTTGGCCGCGCACCTGAAGGCGCTGTCGGCGCTGACGGCGGAGGACGACTTCCACACCGGCGTCGTCTTCCACGGCCGCCTGGAGGCGCCGGGCTCCGACCGGGTCCTGGGCATGCACCTCAACACGCTGCCCTTCCCTGCGACTCGGCCCTCCGCGGGCACCTGGCGGGAACTGGTGGAGCGGGTTCACGCCCAGGAGACCGACATCTGGGCCCACCGCCGCTACCCCCTGCCCGCCATCCAGCGCGACACCGGCGACGCCCGGCGTCTGGTCTCCGTCCTCTTCGAGTACCTGGACTTCCACCAGGTCGACACGTCGGCGGTCGACATCGCCGCCGGCCTGAACGACGGCGCGAACGAGTTCGCCCTCAACGTGGCCGCCTCCCCGCGGCACATCGCCCTGATCGCCTCCGGAGAGACGATCAGCGGGGCGAACCTGCGGCGCCTGGCGGCCCTGTACCGACAGGTCCTGGAGGCGATGGCCGCCGACCCGGCCGGTACGGCGGGCGAAGCGCACCTCCCGGCCGAGGAACTGGCCGCCGCTCTTGCGGCGCCCCCCGCGACCGAGTGGAGCAGCGTCAGCGCGCTGGAGTTGTTCGCCGGGCAGGTTCGAGCTCGGGCTGGCGAGGTTGCTGTCGTCAGTGGTGAACAGCGGCTGACATACGGCGAGTTGGAGGAGCGGTCGAACCGGCTGGCGCATCATCTGCGGGGTGCGGGTGGTGTGGTGCCGGGCGGTGTTGTGGGTCTGGCCCTGCACCGGACGCCGGATGTGCTGGTGAGCATGCTGGCGGTGTGGAAGGTGGGGGCGGCTTATCTGCCGATCGACCCTGCGTTGCCGGGTGAGCGTGCCGCCTATATGGCCGAGGACGCGGGGGCGACGCTGGTGGTCACCGATGACTACCTCGCGGGTGTGGACCTCGACCGTCTGCCCGCCGTCTTCGACACGTCCCTCGTCGATCCGGAGCAGGCGGCCTACGTCCTGTACACGTCCGGCTCGACCGGTCGGCCCAAGGGTGTGGTCATCAGCCACCGCGCGCTGCACAACCTGCTGGCCTCCCTGCGTGATCAGCTCGCCGCCGACCACGCGGGCGTGTGGCTGGCATCGACGTCGATCTCGTTCGACATCTCGGGGCTGGAGCTGCACCTGCCGCTGATCAGCGGTGGCCGTGTCGTCCTGGCCGGGGACACCGAGGCCAAGGACGCCACCGCGCTCATGGCGCTCACGGCAGCCCACGGCGTGACCCATGTGCAGGCGACCCCCTCGGGCTGGCGCCTCCTGCTGGCCGCCGGGTTCGACGACCGTGCCGTCACCGGCCTGGTCGGCGGTGAATCCCTGAACGGGGAGCTGGCTCGTGAACTCGGTTCGCGTGTAGGCCGGTTGGTGAACGTGTACGGCCCGACCGAGACCACCATCTGGTCCTCCGCCTGGGACATACCGAACTCGGTGGACGGTGTCTCGATCGGCGGTCCGCTCGCCAACACGCAGCTGTACGTGCTGGATGCGCAGGGGCGCCCGGTCCCGGTCGGGATCACGGGTGAGCTGTGCATCGCCGGTGACGGTCTCGCTCACGGCTACCACCAGCGGCCTGAGCTCACCGCCGAGAAGTTCCTCCCGAACCCCTACGGCCCCGCCGGTTCCCGCCTGTACCGCACCGGCGACCTGGCCCGCCGCCTGCCCGACGGCACCTTCGAGTGCCTGGGACGGATCGACAGCCAGGTGAAGGTCCGCGGCTACCGCATCGAACTCGGCGAGATCGAGGCACGCCTGCGCGAGCACCCCGACGTCACCGACGCCGTGGTCACCGTGCGCGAGGACCAGGCCGGGGACAAGACCCTGGTGGCGTACCTCGTCGGTGCGGCGGCCCCGGCCGACCTCCGTGGGCATCTCGGCGGCACGCTGCCGGAGTACATGGTCCCGGCGGCGTACCTCACGCTCGACGCGATCCCGCTGACCAACAGCGGCAAGGTCGACCACCGCGCCCTGCCCGCCCCCGACCGGACCACCTACGCCGGCGGTGGCCCTCGTACCGCCCCGCGCACGCCTGTCGAGAAGCGGCTCGCCGCCATCTGGTGCGAGCTCCTCGGTGTGGACGACGTCGGTGTCGAGGACGGCTTCTTCGACCTGGGCGGCGACTCCCTGCGGGCCGTGCGGATGCTGGCGGAGTGCAGGGAGGCCGGGCTGCCGGTGGCGATGTGGATGATCCTTCAGGCGCGCAGCCTCGGTGACCTCGCGGCGCTGATGGCGGCGGCCGAGGCGGACGACGCCCGGTTCCCCGAGGACGGGATGCCGCTGCTGCCGGGGCACGTCAAGTGGCTCGACGGGTACGCGGCCGGTACACGTACGGTGCGGGTGCCGTGGGACGGGCGGGCCGACGCCGCCGTACTTCGGCAGGCGTTGGCGGCCGTGGTCCGACACCACCAGGCGCTGCGGTTGGTGCTCGACACCGTCACTGACACCGTCACCGACACCGACACCGACACCGACGCCTCACCGGCCGTCGCCCGGCTCGCCGAGACGGAGATCGCCGACGGCGCCCTGCTGCGCGTCGCCGACCTCGCCGACGTGCCCGCCGAACGGCGTGCGGAGGCGGTCCGGGCGGCCGTCGCCGAGAGCGCGGCGGAGATCGACGCGCGCACGGGTGCCGCCCTGCGTGCCACCCTGGTCCGCTTCGACGACGCCCCGGACGACGAACTGTGGCTGTCGGGGCATGAACTCGCCCTGGACGAGAGCTCCTGGGCCGTCGTCCTCACCGACCTCGCGACCGCCGTACGACAGCTCGACCGTGGGCGGGCCGTACAGCTGCCGGAGGTGCCCGTCCCGCTGCACGGCTGGGCACGGCAGCTCGCCGAGCGGGCCCGGAGCGAGGACCTGCTCGACCAGGCCGAGGCCTGGCTGGGGACGCCGGACGCCGCGCCGCTGCCCGTCGACCACGAGGTCGACAACGAGGCCGACCACAAGGCCGACGATGTGACGCGCGACGCCGACAACACCGTCACCGTGTCCCTGGCGCCGGCCGAGACCGCCGCCCTGCTGGCCGACGAGCGGCCGGAGCGGATCCTGCTGTCCACGCTCGGCCGGGTGCTGGCCCGCTGGGCCGGCGCGGACCGGATCGGCGTCGAGGTCACCGTCGACCCACGTCGGGAGGCGTCCGACGAGGCCGCCGCCCTGGCCCGGACCGTCGGCCCGCTGACGGACGGCGTCCCGGTGTCGCTGCGTCTGCCGCGCGACCGTGGCCCGGCGGCCGATCTGACGTCGGTGACCCGGCAGTTGAAGGCTCTGCCCGCACCCCGCTACGGCCACGGCCTGCTGCGGTGGCTGGCCCCCGACCCGGACGTCGCGGAGGAACTGGCGGCCCTGCCGGCGCCGCAGGTCCGGTTCGGCTTCACGCCCGCCCCGGAGGTCGGGGACGCGGAGCAGCCCTTCGTACCGGCACATGCCGTCGTACAGGACACGGAACTGCCCGACGGCCTGCTCCTGGACGTCGACGCCCGCGTCCACGGCGACCGGCTGTACCTGCGCTGGACCCATCGCACCGCCGTCCACGAGGAGTCGACCGTCCGGAAGCTGGCCGAGGAGCAGGCGGCCGAACTCGGCACTCTGCTGCGCGACGGAGCGCGGCGCCCCCGGCGCAGTGCCGCCCCCGCCACGGCGGGTGTCCGGGACGCCGTCGAGGAGGTGATGGCGCGGCACCGCATCCCGGGCGCGAGCCTGGCCCTCGTCCGGGACGGCGAGGTCGCCGAGGTGCGCGCCTTCGGGGTCCAGGGCACGGGCCAGGCCGTACCGGTCACGGGCGACACGCTGTTCGCGGCGGGGTCGATCAGCAAGCACCTCACCGCCTTCACCGTGCTGCGGCTGGCGTCCGAGGGGCTGCTCGACCTCGACCGGGACGTCAATGAGTACCTGACCTCCTGGCGGGTGCCCGACGGCCGTCCGGTCACCGCTCGGCTGCTGCTGGGCAACCAGGCCGGCTTCGCCGAGCACCCCGACCTGACGGAGGGCTACCGCCGGCACGACCCGGTGCCGACGGTGCTCGACGTGCTGAACGGGCGGGCCCCCGCCCGCACCCCGGCGGCGCACCGGCAGGACGCGCCCGGCGCGGTGTTCCGGCTGACGCCGGTGCACTACTCGGTCCTTCAGCAGACGATGACCGACCTGACCGGGGAGGCCTATCCGGACCTGGTCCGGCGGCTGGTGTTCGACCCGCTCGGGATGACCGGCAGCGGCTTCGAGCCGCGCTTGCCCGACCTGTCCGGACGCGAGTTCGCGCACGGCCACGACACGAGCGGGGCACCGGTGCCCGACGGCTACTACGTCAACCCGGAGGCCGCGGCCGGCGGTCTGTGGAGCACCGCGGCCGACCTCGCCGCGCTGGCCGTCCAGGTCCGGCGCTGCCGGCTGGGGCTGCCGGGCGCCCTTGTCGAGCAGGACCTCGTACGGGAGATGCTGACGCCCAGGTCGGGCCGTATGTACGGCTGGAGCACCATCGTCGACGACTCCTCGGGCGACCTGGAGTTCGGCCACGGCGGTCAGGCGTACGGCTATCAGGCCATGACCGGGCTGCGGCTGCACTCGGGCGTCGGCGCGGTGCTGCTGACGAACGCGGTGGCGGGCCGGGAACTGGTCCGGCACGTGATCGCCACGACCTGGACCGAGCGGACCCGCACGGCGGGCCTGTGGCAGCGCGCCATCGACGAGGCGGTACGGCGGGAGCAGGGCGGGGACGATGCGGGTGCGTACGGTGTCTGAGCGCCTCGAACTGTCCGACGGGGCCTCG
>NZ_BAAAZY010000018.1:0-32075 GCF_039537145.1 Streptomyces shaanxiensis | reverse complement strand
CGCCGCCGAGCCCCCGGCGGAGGTCCCCCTCCGCCGCAACGCCGACTTCATCCGTCTGTGGGTGAGCGCCGGTGTCTCCCGGCTCGGTACGTCGCTGACCATGGCGGCGTTCCCGCTGCTCGTGCTGTGGCACACCGGGTCGGCCGCCGCGACGGGGCTGGTGACCTTCGCTG
This sequence comes from Streptomyces shaanxiensis, assembly GCF_039537145.1. Lineage (NCBI taxonomy): Bacteria > Bacillati > Actinomycetota > Actinomycetes > Kitasatosporales > Streptomycetaceae > Streptomyces > Streptomyces shaanxiensis. The sequence goes on along the minus strand of NZ_BAAAZY010000018.1, from coordinate 31,902 downwards.
CGGCGCTGCCCGGCCTGCTCGTCCAGCTGCCCTCCGGTGCGCTGGTCGACCGGCTCGACCGCCGCAGGCTGATGATCGGCTGCGACGTGCTGGGCGTGCTGGTCGTCGGAAGTGTCGCCGCGGCCGAGCTGGCCGGGCGGTTCTGGCTGCCGCATCTGATGGCCGCCGCGTTCCTCCAGGCGTCCGTGACGATCGTCCACCAGCTGTCCGAACGGGCGACCGTCCGGCATGTGGTGAGCCCCGGTCAACTGTCCGCCGCGCTCGCCCAGAACGAGGCGCGCGGCGCGGCCATCGGCCTGCTCGGGCAGCCCGGCGGCAGCGCGCTGTTCACGCTCGCCCGCTGGCTGCCGTTCACCGCCAACGCGCTCGCCAACCTGGTCGCCCTCGTCCTGCTGCTGCTCATCAGACGGCGTTTCGCGGCCGAACCCGCGAGCGGGCCCCGGGAGCCGCTGCACGTCGAGGTCACCGCGGGCGTCCGCTGGCTGTGGCAACGGCGGTTCCTGCGCACGATGGTGGGGATCTTCGCCGGCAGCAACCTGGTCTTCCAGGTGCTGCTGCTGGCGGTGATGGTGATCGTCCACGGCGGCGGCCACTCGCCGGCCGTCGTCGGCGTGGTCGTCGGCGCGGGCGGCGTCGGCGGTGTCCTGGGCGCCCTGTGCGCGTCGTGGTGGCTGCGCCGGGCCAGCCTGTACCGGACGGTGGTGACCGGATTCGCCGTCTGGACCGTGCTCGTGCCGCTGTCGGTGCTGGCGCGCAGTCCCGTCGTCCTCGTCGGCACCCTGGCGGGCATCTCCTTCGTGGCGAGCCTGTTCAACGTCGCCGGCAGCATCTACCAGATGCGCGTCACCCCCGACGCACTTCAGGGCCGGGTCAACGGCGCCACCGGCGCCCTGTCCTCCGCCGCCAGCGCCCTCGGCGCCCTCGGCGGGGGATGGCTGCTGGACCGGGCCGGCCTCACCACCACGGGCATCGGAGTCGGCGCCGTCGTCCTGCTGCTGACCGTGGCAGCTGCCGTGAGTCCCGTCGCACGGGCGGAGGGGCGCGGACGCCTGGGCGACGGCGTAGCAGGCAAGTAGACGGCGCGTCAGGCGTTGTCGGCGCCTGTGTGGCGTCCGTGCAGTGCCCGTCCAGCGTCCACGCAGTGCCCATGAAGTGCCATGAAGTGCCTGTGCAGAAACGATATGGCCCGCATATAGACGCGGGCGGCAGCGTGTGGGTCGGGCCCGTACGCCCCCGCCCTGAGGCGCCCCTCGTCGTACGGGCTCCACTCTCGACCCCCGGCAGGCGGGAGCCCGCCCGGCGTTCCGGAAGGACAGTGATGACCGAGTCAGCGGACACGTGGTTCCGCCGCTACCGAGCGACCACCGCGCCCCGGCTGCGCCTGGTGTGCCTCCCGCACGCGGGCGGTTCGCCGACCGCCTACCGCACCTGGGCCCACCGCCTGCCCGAGGACGTCGAGTTGCTGGCCACCTGCTACCCGGGCCGGCAGGACCGGTTCGCCGAGCCCTTCGCCGACTCGATCGGGGAGCTCGCGGACGGCGTCGCGCAGGCCCTGGAGCCGCTGCTGGACACCCCGCTCGCCCTGTTCGGGCACAGCATGGGTGCCGCCGTCGCGCACGAGGTGACCCTGCGTCTGGACGCCCGTCACGGGGTGCGCCCGCTCAGGCTGTTCGTGTCCGGCGCCGACGCCCCGCACCGCCGCGAGCGCACCGACCTGCACACCCGGGACGACGCCGGCTTCATCGCGGAGATCCGGCAGTTGGGCTCGTCCTCCCTGGCGGAGATCGACGACCCCGCCCTCCTGGAGATGGTGCTGCCCGTCATCAGGGCCGACTACCGGCTGGTGGAGACCTACCGCCCGGACCCGGCCGCGAAGACCCGCTGCCCGGTGGTGGCCTACGTCGGCGACCAGGACGAGGACTGCGCGATCGAGGACGTCCGCGCCTGGTCGGAGACCACCACGGCCGGCTTCGAGATGCGGGTCTTCCCCGGCGACCACTTCTACCTGGAGCGGCGGGAACCCGAACTGCTCGCCCACCTGACCGGCCACCTCCGGGCCGACCTGCGCCTGCGCGCGGCCGTCGGCCGGGCGGCCGGGGCCGCCGCGGAGCACGGCGCGTGACCACCCACCGCAGCACAGAAAGGCCGTCCGAGCACATGCGCGACGAACGCGACGCCCTCGCGAGCCCCGACCACCTGGTGAGCCGCCTCGAACAACACGCACTCGAGACCCCGGACCACCCGGCCGTGGTCTTCGTCCGGCACCCCGACGGCCGGCCCGTCGAGGAGACCCTGACGTACCGCGCACTCGACCGCGAGGCCCGCAAGGTCGCCGCCTGGCTGCGCGGGCGGTGCATGGTCGGCGACCGGGTGCTGCTGCTGTACGGCACCGGGCTGGAGTTCGTGAAGGTGCTCATCGGCTGTATGTACGCCGGTGTGGTCGCCGTACCGTCCCCGATGCCGGGGCAGCAGCGCGGCCACGACACCCGGTCCGCCGGGATCGTGCGCGACGCCGACGTCCGCCTCGTGCTCACCACCTCCGGCGACCTGCCCTCCGTCAGCACCTTCCTGAAGGAGGCCGACGCCGAGGACGTACCCTGCGTCGCCACCGACACCCTCGACCTGGCCGAGGCGCCCGGCTGGCGGGTGCCGCCGCTGGACGACGCCACCCTCGTCATCCTCCAGTACACGTCCGGCTCGACCAGCGACCCCAAGGGTGTGATGGTCACCCACGGCTCGCTCACCCACAACGTCGGCGAGATGGCCCACGCCTTCGACCTCGACTCCGAGGCCCGCATGGGCAGTTGGCTGCCGCAGCACCACGACATGGGCCTCATGGGCAAGCTGCTGCTGCCCCTGCACCTGGGCGCGACCACCATCCTCATGGCGCCCATGGACTTCCTGCGCCGCCCGCACCTGTGGCTGAGGCTGCTCGACACCTACGACATCACCACCACCGTCGCCCCGAACTTCGCCTACGACCTGTGCGTCCGCCGCGTCACCGACGAACAGCTCGCCGGCGTGGACCTGTCCCGGCTGCGCAACGCGGGCAACGGCTCCGAACCCGTCAGCGCCCGCACCCTGCTGGCCTTCGCCGAACGCTTCGCCCCCGCCGGCTTCCGCCTCGACGCCTTCAACCCCTGTTACGGCATGGCCGAGACGACCCTCCTCGTCACCGGCACCCGCCCCGACCGCGCCCCGGCCCTCGCCACCGTCGACGCCGACGCCCTGGCCCGCAAGGAGATCCGCGCCCTGCCCGCAGACGCCGAGGGCGCCCGGCTGGTCAGCAGCGGCCGGGTCAACGACCTGACCGTGCGGATCGTCGACCCCGACACAGGGCGGACGCTGCCCGACGGCCGGATCGGCGAGATCTGGGTGCGCGGCGCCAGCGTCACCGACGGCTACTGGCGCAACCCTGAGGCCACCGAGCGGATCTTCCGCGCCCACACCGCCGAGGGCGACGGCCCCTACCTGCGCACCGGCGACACCGGAGCCCTCAGCGACGGCGAACTCTTCGTCACCGGCCGGGTCAAGGAGATGCTCGTCGTCAACGGCCGCAACCTCTACCCGCACGACCTGGAGCGCGAGGTCCAGGACCTGCACGAGGCGTTCCAGGGCCTCGTCGGCAGCGTCTGCGCGGTCCCCGCCGACGGCGAACGGGTCGTCGTCCTCCAGGAGATGCGCCCCCGCCGGTCCGCACCGGTCGACCTGCCCGAGCTGGCCCGCACCGTGCGCGGCGCGCTGGCCGAGCGCGCCGGCATCCGCGTCGGCGGCGTGGTGTTCCTGCGGCCCGGCCAGGTCCGCCGCACCACCAGTGGCAAGATCAGGCGCTCCCACATGCGGCAGATGTTCATGGACGACTCCCTCGCGGGCCTGTACGAGGACCTCGACGCCCCCGTCCGGCGCGCGTACCGGGAGACAGCGCAGACGGCCTCCGGACGGTCCGCGTGAGACACGCCCCCTACCTCGCCGCCGCCGACCTCGACCGGCGCCTGGGCGACCCCGCCGACGAGGGCCGGCTGTTCTCGTACGCCCGCTGCGGCGCGCTGGACGACCGGGAGGAGTTCCCGCTGGAGATCTGCCGGGAACTGGACCTGCTGGGTCTGCACCGCCAGTACGTGCCGTACGTCCACGGCGGTGAACTCCACTCGTACGAGCAGGTGTTGCAGCTGATGCGGGCGGTCGCCCGGCGCGATCTGACCGTCGCCGTCGCCCACGGCAAGACCTTCCTCGGCGCCGTCTCCGTCTGGGTCGGCGGCGACGCCCGCCAGGTCGGGGAGCTCGCGGCGCGGGTGGCCGACGGGGCCGTGGTGTCCTGGGGGCTGACCGAGCGGGACCACGGCAGCGATCTGCTCGCCGGTGAGGTGACCGCGCGCCGGGACGGCGGCCACTACCGGCTCGACGGCGAGAAGTGGCTGATCAACAACGCCAACCGGGGCCAGCTGATCTGCGTGCTGGCCCGCACCCGGGACACCGAGGGGCCGCGCGGCTTCAGCCTGCTGATGGTCGACAAGCAGCGCCTCGAACGGACCGTGTACCGGCCGCTGCCTCAGGTGCGGCTGCACGGCATCCGGGGCGCCGACATCAGCGGGGTCGCCTTCGCCGACGCCCGGATCCCCGAGTCCGCGCTGGTCGGTGCCGAGGGCGAGGGCAGCGAGATCGTCCTCAAGAGCCTCCAGTTGACCCGCACCCTGTGCGCCGCGCTGTCCCTGGGCGCCGCCGACCACGCCCTCGCGCTGGCCACCGGCTACGCCCTGGACCGGCACGCCTACGGCGACCGGCTCGTCGACCTGCCCCAGACGCGGCGACTGCTCGCGCAGTCGTACGCCGACGTGCTGCTCGCCGAGGCGACGACCCTGGTGGCCGGCCGTGCCCTGCACGCCCTCACCGGCGAGCTCGCCACCGTCTCCGCCGTCACCAAGTACTTCGTGCCGACCCTGGTCGACGGGGTGATCGCCCGGCTGTCCACCGTGCTCGGGGCACGCTCGCTGCTGGTGGGGGACACCTATGAGCACGGCCGGTTCCAGAAGCTCCAGCGCGACCACCGCATCGTCGGCATCTTCGACGGCAACACCGTGGTCAACCTGCACGCCCTGATCAACCACTTCCCGCTGCTGGCCCGGCAGTGGCGGCGCGGCAGGGTCGACGAGGCCGGGCTCAAGGCCGCCACGACGCTCACCGCCGACCTGCCCGACTTCGACCGCGACCGGCTGTCCCTGCTGCCCCGCACCGGCTGCAGCGTCGTCCAGGCGCTGGCGACGGGCGTACGGGAGCTGTCCGCGCTCGCGGGGCGGGGCGAGCTGCCCGCCGCGGTGGCACGTCGCGCCGAGGGCGTGCTGGCCGCCGCCGAAGGCCTCGCCGCCGAGCTCGACGGCTACCGGCCGAAGGCCGTCGACGTGCCCGCGTCCGCGTTCGCGCTGGCCGAGCGGTACGCCTGGTGCTTCGCCGCCTCGGCCGCCGTCCACCTCTGGCTGCGCAACCGGCACACCGTCGCCGAGACCGCGGCGGACGCCGGGCACACGGCCGAGCTGTGGCAGGACGGCCGCTGGTTGGAGGCCGCGCTCGCCCGGGTCCTCGACCACCTCGGCGCCGCCCGGCCCGACGCCGGCGACGACGTCCTGGAGCGCCTGGTGCCCACCCTCATCGCCCAGTACGAGTCCGGGCAGCTGCCCTCCCTCCTTTACCACCCGATGAAGGAGAGCGCGTGACCACAGCGCCCCACCCCGTCGCCGCCCCCGCCACCATGGCGCCACTGGAGGCCCTCCTCGGCGACCCCGGCGACCCGGACAACCCGCTCGGTTTCGCCGCCCTCATCGCCGCCGACGAACGCGGCGACCTCCTGGCCACCGGCGAACGCGCCCTCGACGCCTACGGGCTCGGCGCGGAGTTCGTCCCCGCCGACCTCGGCGGCCGGCTGACCCGCGCCGACGAACTGGCCCGCGTGCTGCGGCCGTTGTTCCGCCGCGACATCGCCCTCGGCCTCGGGCACGGCGCCAGCAACCTGGTCGGCTCGGTGAACGTCTGGGCCGCCGGACGCCCGGACCAGCGCCGGTGGCTGGCCGACGTCCTGCTGCGCAACGGCCGTATCGCCGCCGCGTACACCGACATGTCGACCGGCAACGACGTGACCCGCACCGGCTTCCGGGCCGAGGTGCGCGGCGCCGAGCTCGTCCTGAACGGCCGCAAGGAGATCATCAACAACATCGCGCGCGCCGAGGCGGTGACCGTCCTGGCCCGCACCAGCGACGCGCCCGGCAGCCGCAGCCACTCCCTGGTGCTCATGGACCCCGCCACGGCACCCCGCGACCGGCTGCGCCACCTGCCCCGCTACCGCACCAGCGGCGTCCGCGCCATGTACCTGGGCGGGCTGGAGTTCCGCGACTGCCCGCTGCCCCTCGACACCGTCGCCGGCGGCCTGGGGGAGGCGATGGAGACGGTCCTGCGCGCCTTCCAGGTGACCCGGGCCGTACTGCCCGGAGCGGCCGTGGGCACCCTCGACCAGCAGCTGCGCACCGTCCTGGACTTCGCCACCGAGCGGCGCCTGTACCGCCGTACCGTCACCGAACTCCCGCACGCCCGCGCGGTGCTGACCGGCGCCTTCCTGGACCTGCTCGCCGCCGACTGCCTTGCCACCACCGTGTGCCGGGCGCTGCATGTACTGCCCGAGCAGACCAGTGTGTACGCGGCCGCCGTGAAGTTCCTGGTGCCGCTGCTGATGCGGGACGCGGTGGACGCCCTGGCGGTGGTGCTGGGGGCGCGCTCGTTCCTGCGCGAAGGCCCGCACGCGGTGTTCCAGAAACACCTGCGCGATCTGCCGGTGGCCTCGCTGGTGCACGCCGGCGGCACCGTCTGCCTGGCGACGATCATCCCCCAGCTGCCCCGGCTGGCCCGCCGCGCCTGGCTGTCCGACGACGCCCCGGCCCCCGCCGGACTGTTCCACCTGGACGGGCCACTGCCCGACCTGGACCTCCGTCGCCTGGCCATCACGGCCGGCCGCCAGGACCCGCTGATGGCGACTCTGGTCACCGCCGAGGCCGAGCTGCGCGCCGAGCCCGTCCTCGGGCCCCTGCTGGGGCGGTTCACCGACGAGCTGCGCGAACTCAGGCGCCAGTGCGGCGAGTTGGCTCCCCGCGACCGCACACCGCTGGCCGGACCCGTCAGCTTCGAGCTCGCCGAGCGGTACGCCGTGCTGCTCGCGGCGGCCGCCTGTGTCGGCGTCTGGCGGCACAACGACCACCCCGGCGCCTTCCTGCGCGACCCCGGCTGGCTCACCGGCGCACTCGGCCGACTGGCCGCCCGCCTGGGACTCGCGCCGGTACCGGGCGCGGAAGCGGCGCACGAGGAGATCTTCCGCGAGCTGACGCACCGTCACCAGAGGCGTGACGGCTTCGATCTCGTCGGCCGCCGACTGGCGTGACAGCAAGGCAGAAGAGGGCAGGAGGAGGAACTGTGGCGGTATTCGTCCGGGCGGACAAGGACGGCCCGGTGGCGACCATCAGGGTCGTGCGCCCCAAGGTCAGCGGAGTGGACCCGGCCGTGCCGGGGGAGATGACCGCGGCCGCCGAGGAGGTGGGCCGCGACGACGCCGTACGGGCCGTGATCCTGCGCGGCAGCAAGCGGGTCTTCGCCTCCGGCGCCGACCTGCACGGCATGGCCGGCCGGCCGCCGGCCGAGGTCCGAGCCCACACCGAGCGACTCCAGGCCGGGTTCAGCGCCATGGCCGCCATCCCCAAGCCGGTCGTGGCCGCGATCAGCGGTTACGCCCTCGGCGGCGGCCTGGAACTCGCCCTGTGCGCCGACTACCGCATCGCCGGGCGCGGTGCCCGGCTCGGCCTGCCCGAGATCCGGCTCGGCCTGATCCCCGGCACCGGCGGCACCCAGCGACTGCCCCGCCTGGTGGGGCCCGGCCACGCCAAGAAGCTCATCTTCGGCGGGCGGCCGTTGACCGCCCAACAAGCCCTGGAGATCGGCTTGGTGGACGAGGTCGTCGCCGACGAGGACGTCGACCACGCCGCCCGCAGCCTCGCCGAGGAGTTCGCCCAGGGGCCCACCGCGGCCCTGGCCGCCGCCAAACGGGCCGTGGACGAGGGCTTCGGAACGCCGCTGGAGACCGGGATGGGCGTCGAGTGCCGGGAGTTCACGGGGCTGTTCGCCACCGAGGACCACCGCATCGGCATCGACGCCTTCCTCGGCGGCGCGATCCCCACCTTCACCGGCCGGTGAACGGGACACCGAGCCGGGCGATATGGCTGCCGTATAGATCATCTCGGCAGCGTGGGAAGAGGCGAGCCCAGCGGTGACGAGCGCGTTCCTCAGAGCCCGTGCCACATCCCCGACCGCCGGCGGCGCCGACAGAAAGACAACGATGCCGACTCACCATCAGCTCTCGCACGCGCAGCAGGCCCTGTGGTTCCTCCACGAGCTGGCCCCCGCGAGCAGCGCCTACCACACCGGGGTCGCCCTCGCCGTGCGCAGCGCGCTCGACCCGGCCGTCCTGGCCGAGGCCGTCGCCGCGACCGTCCGCCGGCACCCCATGGCCGACTCCGCGTTCGCCCGGCACGAGGGGCGGCCCGTACGGCTCTCCCCGGCGCCCGTGCCCCCGCGCCTGGAGGTGCGCGAGGTACCGGGGCTCGACGACACGGAGCTGCACCGGGCCGTCCGCGACGCCCTCAACGAGCCGTTCGCGCTGGACACCGAGGGCGCCTTCCGGTTCGTCCTGCTGCGCCGTACGCCCGCGGATGCCGTCCTCCTCGTCGCCGGTCACCACATCGGCACCGACGCCACCTCCAACTGGCTGCTCCTGCGCGACGTGATCCACGCCCACGGTCGACTCACGGCCGACGGCGAGGCGGGCCTCGCCCCGGTCCCCGGTGACTACGACGCCTACGTCGCCAAGGAGGCGGCGCTGCTGGCCTCGCCGCGTGGCGAACGGCTCGCCGCCCAGTGGCACGCCCGCTGTGACGGCGCCGGCCCCGCCGAGCTCCCCACCGACCGGCCCCGCCCCGCGCAGCGCACCGGCGTCGGCGCGACCCACACCATCGACCTCGACGCGCCCCTGGTGGCCCGCCTGAGGGAGGCCGCGCGCACGTCCGGCGTCACCCTCTTCTCTTATCTGCTGGGCACCTTCCAGGGCCTGCTGCACCGCTACACCCGGCAGAACGACTTCCTCGTCGGCTGCCCGACCACCACCCGCACGACCCCGGCCCTGCGCGAGGTCGTCGGCAACTTCATCAACACCCTCGTCTTCCGCGCCGAGTTCGGCCCCACGACCACGTTCCGCGACGCGGCCGTGGCCGCCGACCAGCAGGTCCGCGCGGGCATCGCGGGCGTGGGCTACCCCTTCTCGCTGCTCACCCGCACCGCGAACCGGCCGCGCAGCAGCTCGGGTGCCTCCCTGTGCCAGATCACCTTCAACATGATCGGCACCGCGTCCCCGGACCCGCTGATGCGGCTGCTCCTGGACAGCGAGAGCGGCGGCGACGCCATCGAGTACGCCGGACTGGTGCTGGCGCCGTCCCCGCTGCCGCAGGCCGAGGGCCAGCTGGACCTCTCCGTGAACATCCGGCAGAGCGCCGAGACGCTGTCGGTCGACTTCCGCTACGACGTCGACCTCTTCGACCCGGCCACCGTGGCGCGCTTCGCCGACCTGTTCGTCCGCGCGGCCGACCAGTCCGCCGCCGACCCGGACGCTCCCGTCGCCCGCCTCCAGCTGATGGACGCCGCGGAACTGGCCCGTCTGATGGGCTTCGACGACACGGACGACATGGACGACACGGACGGCTTCGAGGACGCCGACGAGTACGAAGAGGTGTCCCGGAGTGCCTGACAACACCCACAGCGCGCTGATCACCCACCGCACCCTGCGCGCCGGCGGCCGCGGCTTCCAGGTCGCCGAGGCGGGCGAGGGCCCCCTCGTCCTGCTGCTGCACGGGTTCCCCGAGCTGTCGTACTCGTGGCGGCACCAGCTCACCGGGCTCGCCGCGGCCGGTTTCCACGCCGTCGCCCCGGACCTGCGCGGCTACGGCGGCAGCGACCGCCCCGACGACACCGCCGCCTACACGATCCACCATCTGGTCGGCGACGTCGTCGCCCTCCTCGACGCGCTCGGCGCCGGGCGCGCCGTGGTGGTCGGTCACGACTGGGGTTCCCAACTGGCCTGGCACACCGCCCTGATGCGCCCGGACCGGGTGCGCGGCGTGGCGGGCCTGAGCATCCCCTACCGCCCGCGCAGCGGCCTGCCCCCGCTGCCCGCCCTGCGCCGTGCCTTCGGCGACCGCCACTACATGCTCCACTTCCAGACCCCCGGCGTCGCGGACGAGGAGCTGGTCCGGGACCTGCCCGCCACGTTCCGCCGCATGCTGGGCGGCACCTCCGGCGGGGCCCCCGCCGTCGACCCGGTGGTCCCGGAGGGCGGCGACCTGCTCGACATCTACCCGGACACCGGCGCCCTGCCCGACTGGCTGACCGAGGACGACATCGCCGTCTACGCCCGGGAGTTCGGCCGCACCGGCTTCACCGGCGGCCTGAACTGGTACCGCAACCTCACCGCCAACTGGGAGCTGACCGCCCCCCTCGCCAAGGCTCCGATCCCGGTGCCCGCGCTGTACCTGGCCGGCGCGGACGACTTCGTGATCCGCGCCCTCGACCCCGCGCACCTGGAGGCCGAACTCCGGCGCTGGGTGCCGTATCTGAGCGATCTGATCCTGCTGCCGGGCTGCGGCCACTGGGTGCAGCAGGAGCGGCCGACCGCCGTGACCGAGGCGCTGGCCGCCTTCTGCCGATCCCTCGAACCGTCCGACTCTTCGACGACCTCTTCCACGACCTTGGAGCACCGATGACCACCGCACAGCAGCCCTCCGCCACCACCGCCGACCACCAGGCCGTCGTCGACTGGCTGGTCGAGAAGGTGGCCTTCTACCTCGACGTCCCGACGAGCGGCATCGCGCCCGACGGCAAGCTCGTCGAGTACGGCCTCGACTCGGTGTACGCACTGGCCCTGGTCGGCGACATCGAGGACGAGTACGAGATCGAGGTGGAGCCCACGCTGGCCTGGGACCACCCGACGATCGAGTCCATCGCCGGACTGGTGCGGGAACTGGTCGCCGCCTCGCGCGCCGACGGCTGACCGGACGGAGCAGACGCAGGAAGGAGTACGGCCATGCGCGCCGCGATCACCCGTGACGGAGCCCTCGTCGTCGAGGAGGTGCCCGACCCCGTACCGCAGGCAGGACAGGTGCTGGTACGCACCCTGGCCTGCGGGATCTGCGGGTCGGACCTGCATGCGCTCGACGACCCGGATGCGTTCATGGACATCATGCGCCGCACGGGTGGCACCCCGCACGACATCCGCGACGGCATCGTGCTGGGCCATGAGTTCGCGGCCGAGGTCGTGGACTACGGGCCCGGCACCGTGCGCGCGCTGCCGGTCGGCACGACCGTGTGCGGCCCGCCGATCGGGTTCGGTCCGCAGGGTTCCGGGATCATCGGCTACACCCCGGCGTTCCCGGGCGGCTTCGGCGAGTACATGCTCCTGCCGGAGGCGTTCACCATGGCGGTGCCGGGCGGACTCCCCGCCGAGGTCGCGGCACTGACGGAACCCTTCTCCGTCGCGGCCCGCGCGGTCCGGCGCTCGGGCATGACCTCGGGCGACGTGGCGGTCGTCCTGGGCCTCGGCCCCATCGGCCTCGGCGTCGTCGCCGTACTGAAGGCGCAGGGGCACGGGCCCGTCGTCGCCGTCGACTTCTCGGCCGAGCGGCGGGCGCTCGCCGAGCGGTTGGGCGCGGACGTGCTGATCGACCCCGCGGTGGAGTCGCCGTACGACCGCTGGAGTTCGCTCGGTGTGGTCACCGGGACGATGGACCGGATGGCCGCCGAGTACCGGGGGCTGAAGGTGCGCGACGCCGTGCTGTTCGAGTGCGTGGGTGCGCCCGGCATGCTCGACCAGGTGGTGCGGGGCGCGCCGGCCGGCTCGACCGTCGTCGTGGTCGGTGTGTGTCTGCGGCCCGACACCGTCGACCCCGGGGTGGTGGCGCACAAGGAACTGGACATCCGGGGCTCGTTCGGCGGCAGCCCGGCCGAGTACCGGCAGACGCTGCGGGACATCGCCGACGGCCGGATCGACGCGGGCGTCGTCATCACCGGCCGCACCGGACTCGACGGGCTCGCCGATGCCGTCGCCGAGCTGACCGGGGGAGGCCGGCACGCCAAGATCACGGTGGATCCGCGGCTGGTCGGCACCTGACCGCATTCCGCTCACGGCACAGCGCGGGCCGCACCGGGACACTCTCGGTGCGGCCCGCGCTTTTGGGCGCTTCCGCGAGTTCCTCGCGAGGGGGCGCGGGTGCCCCGGGTTCCCGGGCAGTGCGTAAAGAGCGAGCAATATGTTTCTATGGAATTGACTCATGACTCTTAGTTAGTTCAATACCCAACTCCCGTGTCGTGTGACCTGCAGTTTCATGTAGCATGTTTACCGGTGCAACGCCCTGCACATGGAATGCACTCGGGGGTAAAATCTATGGATTCGATGAAATTTCGCATCCTGGGGCCAATAGATGTCCTATTGAATGGGGACGCAATACAACTCGGCGGGACCAAGCCGAAGACCGTACTCGCAGCGCTCCTCATGGCCGACGGTCAGGTTGTCACCGACTCCAGGCTGGGATATCTGCTCTGGCGGGACCGGCCGCCGAAAACCTGTGATGCGCAGATATACACCTACATTTCACGTTTGAGAAAGTCCCTGGACGGCCAGGTTTCAATAACGCGCCAAGGTCATGGTTATGCAATGTCCGTCGGTGATGCGTGGTGCGACTGGAAAGATTTCACGCGCCTGTCGCGCATGGGGCGCGACGCTCTGACGGAACGTCGTTTCCGGCTCGCCGCGAAGTATCTCAGCGATGCACTCTCCCTGTTCCGGGGAAATGCGCTCACGGACGGCACGGAACACCTTCTCACTGAGGAGTCTCCAGGTTTCGAAGAGGCCCGGATGACCGCTCTGGAGGGCCGTATCGAGGCGTTTCTCGCGCTCGGCAGACACACCGATCTGGTGCCGGAACTGCTCAAGATGGTCACCAGACACCCGTTCCACGAGCGGGTGCGGGCCCAGCTGATGCTCGTCCTGCACCGCTGTGGCCGGCAGTCCGAGGCCATCGCCGTCTATCACGAAGGGCGCCAGATGCTCGCCGAGGAGCTCGGTGTGGACCCCAGTCAGGTCCTCACCGACGTCTATCAGGGCATCCTCACCGGCCGTCCCGAACTCCAGCCCGCGGTGTGAGCCCGCCCGCCCGCGAGGGCCGCGACCGCCCGACCGTGACCGCCGCGCCCCTTCGCTCAGGGCCTCAACTCCCGCAGCCGCGCACACAGATCGCCGCACCCGCCAGCCAGGCCGCGGCGACGGCGTACGGAGTCTCCCGCAGCAGGACCGACACCCCGCACAGAGCCGCGACGACCAAGCAGAGCCGCAACCCGGACAGCCGCCGCCGGCGCGCCTCACGCGCGGTGAGCACCTCGTCGACGATCTCCTCGACGATCTCCGCCACCCGGTCGTCGATCAGGTCGCCGTACCGGTCGACGAACCTGGTCAACTCCGCATGGGAGGCGGGTCCGGCCGGGGCGTCGCTCCGGTGCGGGGTGCCTTCGGCCGCGGGTGCGACGTGCTCGGCACCGGCCCGTGCGGTTCGCGTGTGGCCCTCGCGGGCAGCGGTCACGGTCCGCGTGCCGCCCTCAACTGCCGTCTGCTGCTTCGTCATACGCACCACTCTGGCCGACCGGGGGCGGCCCTGTCGGTCATGCGCACCCACGAGCCGGGGGTGGGTTATCCCTACCCCCGACTCGTCGGTTGTCCTCGTGTCGGCGCGGGCCGCCGCCTCGCTACCGTCCCGGTGTCATCAGCAAACGTCACTGGAGGAGGGCCGCATGGTTCTGGCCGACACCCACGACGCCGGCCACCGGTCGGAACCGGACGACCCCATGGTCACCGGCGAGCAACCGGTGGCACGGCCGCCGGACCCCGCCCTGCCACCGAACCCCTACCGGGCTCTGGTGTCGCCGTACCTGTGGCGCGCGAGCGCCCATCTGGCCACCGACGCGGTGATGGGCCTGGCCGGCTTCGCCGTGCTGGTCGCACTCGGCACCGCGGTCTGCCTGGTGCCGGCCGGACTGGTCGGCGTACCGCTGGTGATCCTCGCGGGCTGGGCGCTGCATCTGCTCGGCGCCGCCGAACGCCAACGCTGGGCCGCCATCTGCGAGTTGGACGTACCACCCCAGCCGCGCCCCACCCTGTCCGGACCGCTGCTCGCCTCGGCGGCGGCGCTCGCCAGGAGCCGGTCGAGCCGGCGCCTGGTGGCCTACTTCGGGGTGCTGGCCCCCTGGTCGCTGGTGACCCTGCTCGGCATCGTGCTGGTGTGGGGAGCCCCGCTCGCCCTCGTCCTGCTGCCCACCTACTACTCCCAACTGCCCTCCGGGGCCGCCTCGTTGGGTCTGATCACGGTCGGCGACCTCGGCACCGCGCTGCTGGTCTCCGCGGTGACGCTGCTGCTGTGGGCCACCGTCGCCCCGCTGCTGGTGCGCGGTCTGCTCGCCGCCGACGTGCTGCTCGCCCGCACCCTGCTGGCGCTGCCCCGTGACGTCACGCTGGCCCAGCGGGTGGAGTACCTGACGGAGAGCAGGGCCCGGGTGGTCGACGCCGCCGAGGCGGAGCGCCGGCGCATCGAACGCGACCTGCACGACGGCGCCCAACAGCGCCTGGTCGCCATGGCGATGACGCTCGGGCGGGCCCGCTCCCGGCTGAAGGACTCCGGCCAGGACGCGGTGCTGGAGCTGGTGGACGAAGCCCGGGCCAGCGCCCAGGAGGCCATCACCGAACTGCGCAACCTCACCCGCGGACTGCACCCGCCCGTCCTCACCGACCGGGGCCTGGACGCCGCCCTGTCCGCCGTGGCGGCCCGGGTGCCGATCCCGGTCGACGTCGACGTCGAGGTGAGCCCGCGGCCGTCGACGACCGTGGAGGGCATCGCCTACTTCGTCGTCACCGAGGCCCTCACCAACGTCGCCAAGCACGCCCAGGCCAAGAAGGCCTGGGTGCGGATCCGGCGCTCCGGGGACCGGCTGGCCGTCACGATCGGCGACGACGGCGTCGGCGGCGCCGAGGCCTCGCCGGGCGGCGGGCTCGCGGGCCTGGCCGACCGGGTCTCCGGCGTCGACGGCCGACTGCGCGTCACCAGCCCGCCCGGTGGACCGACCCTGATCGAAGTGGACATGCAATGCGCGTAGTGATCGCCGAGGACTCCGCCCTGTTGCGGCAGGGCATCGTCCTGCTCCTGCGGGACGCCGGCATCGACGTCGTGGACGCCGTCGGTGACGGGGACGCCCTGCTGCGCTCCGTCGCCGAGCACCGGCCCGACGTCTGTGTCGTCGACGTACGGATGCCGCCGACCTTCGTCGACGAGGGCCTGCGCGCCGCCCTCGTCATCCGCAGCAGCTGGCCGGAGACCGGCGTACTGGTGCTGTCCCAGTACGTCGAGCAGAGCTACGCCGTCGACCTCATCGACAGCGCCACCAGCGGCGTCGGGTATCTGCTGAAGGACCGGGTCTCCGACGCCGACGAGTTCGTCGACGCCCTTCAGCGCGTCCGGGCCGGCGACACCGTGCTGGACCCCGACGTGGTCAAGCAGATGCTCGCGCGCAGCCGCAGACAGGACCCCATGGCCACCCTCTCGCCCCGGGAGCGCGACGTGCTGGCCGCGATGGCGGAGGGCCGGTCCAACGCGGGCATCGCCGCCAAGCTGTTCATCGGCTCCGCCGCCGTCGAGAAGCACATCCGCAGCATCTTCGTGAAGTTCGGCCTGCATCCGGAAGAGGGCGAACACCGCCGAGTGCTCGCCGTTCTACGTTACTTGGGAGCTTGAAAGACATGGCAACGCGCAAGAACCGCTGGATCCTGGCCGTCGGCCTGGTCGTCCTCGTCGTGGTCGCCGGCACCGGCGCCTGGCTGGTCACCAACGCCCTTCCCGCCCACAAGAAGTACTCCTCCACACACACCGCGAACGCCGCCCCCGACTCCCTGCTGCGCGTCGACACCCACGGCGGCGTCACCCTGCACGCCGGCCACGACTCCAAGGTCCAGGTCACGGCGACCGGCGACTACGCCGACAACCCGCCCAAGGTGTCGGTGAGTTCCTCGGGGAAGACGACCACGGTCACCGGCTCCTGCGGCGACGACTGCTCGCTGAACCTGGACATCACCCTGCCCGCCGCCCTCGCGGCCGAGATCAGCTCGGGCGACGGCCAGATCACCGGCAGCGACCTGACCGGACGCCTGGCCCTGACCACCGAGGCCGGCGCCATCGACCTCACCGGCCCCAAGGGCCCGCTCGTGCTGCACACCACCAGCGGCCAGGTCGACGTGAAGGACGCCGGCCCCACCGCCTTCCAGGCCAAGACCGAACAGGGCGAGGTCCGCGCCACCTTCGCGACCGCCCCCACCACCGTCGACGTCACCACCGACCAGGGCAACGTCGACCTCACCCTGCCGCCCCACGCCGGTTACTACATCCAGGCACAGAGCGAGAGCGGCACCCCGCACATCACCCTGCCCGTGGACCGCGACGCCAAGCACACGGTGACGGTACGGACGGACGAGGGTGGCGTGGAGATCCACTGACCCTGGGCCGCTTGTCGGCGGGGCGACGGGGCGGCGGTGTGGCGGGGCGGCGGGCTGCGGAAGACGAGTGCGAGCGTTCCTCAGCACTCGATGATGTTGACCGCCAGCCCGCCCCGAGCCGTCTCCTTGTACTTCACGTACATGTGGACGGCTGTTGATCATGTGGTTGACCTGCAGTTTTGGCATGCCCAGGCTTGCCTTGAACCACGTCAGGGACTTTTTGGGGACTTCTTGTCGGGCGCTGATTACAACGTATCCCATGCTGCGTGAGGCGCCCGCGGGATTGGGCAGTTGATGCTCGGGTGGCATTCGATGGCTGGGGTTTCTTGTTTTCGTTGACCTTGGAATTTGGGCCAATCGGGCACGTGTGGTCTGTGCATCGCAATGCGTAGGTCTGAGGCTTGCAGTCGGTGGCGGTTCTGCTCTGCAGGGCTGTGAGCTGGTCTTTTGTATCTTGTGGTCACTCTTCTTCGGGCTGTTCGGATTGACGTGGTGGCCGTGTGGTGGCCGAGCGTGCAAACCGGCTCTCGGCTAACCGTGAAATTGGAGGTTCGCAGGGGGGAGTGATGGTTGTGGCATCTCGACAATCGCGCTCCACCTGCGTCCCCGTTCGGGCGGTCGCTGGCCCTGACCTGTTGTGGTGCTGGGTTACAGGCGGCTGTGTGCGGAAGGCGCCGTCAATGCGGACCAGGGCGCCCCCTCGTCGTCCCTGGTCTCCGAAATGCATCGAGGAACCCTAGGTTTTCGCTGACGAGCCGTTCACTGCCGCCTTCGGGGTTCGTGGCGCCCCGGGATGGCACCGGTGGTGCTGTCTCTGGTCATGGTTCTGCAGTTCTCCGAGAACCTGACCGACCGTCAGGAAGCGGTCTGTGGGGTGGCTCACTCTTGAAATGCCCTTGATTCGGTCAAGGGCGTCCCATACGTTTCTTTCGCCACTGCTGTACAGCATGGCCACATCAATTTCATAGCGGGCTCTGGGGAGAGCCTGGGGGGAGACAAGGGTATGACCAACCCTTGGTTCCGGCGGCTTCGTGCTGCCCGGACGCTCGGCGTGCTGCTCGGCAGCGCCGTCGTCCTGGGCACGCTGCCCGCCGTCACCAGTCCGGCCGGCGCGGCCGGCAGCACACCGCCGGCCTCGGGCGAGGCGGCCGCGTTCGCACTGGCAGCTGAGACCGGCGAACCGGTGGAGATCATTCAGCAGCGCACCGAGAACGAACTCGTCTTCGCCAACCCAGACGGCTCGTTGACCAGCGAGACCAGCGTCCAGCCGCAGCGGGTGGAGCGTCCCGACGGCAGCTGGGTGAAGGCCGACGCGACCCTCGAACGTCGGCCGGACGGCACGGTCGGGCCGAAGGCCGCCGTCGTTGACCTGGCTTTCGCGGCGGGCGGCTCGTCCGACTTCGTCACGCTCGGCGAGGAGGGCAAGTCCTTCACCCTGCGCTGGCCGACCCCGCTGCCGGAGCCGGTCCTGGACGGCGACACCGCCGAGTACCGCGAGGTTCTCCCGGGCGTGGACCTGCTGGCCAGCGCCTCCGTCACCGGCTACTCGTACGTCCTGGAGGTGAAGACCCCGGAGGCGGCCCGCAGCCCGGAACTGGCCGAACTGCGGTTGCCCGTACGGTCGCAGGGCCTGGACCTCAGCACCGGTCCGACCGGTGGTCTCCAGGCCGTGGACGCCTCCGGTGAGCGGGTCTTCGGCGGTCAGGAACCCAAGATGTGGGACTCCTCCAACACCGGGGTGCCCGCCGACGCCGTACCCGCCTCGGGCACCGACATGCCCGCCCAGGAGGCGCCGGACGCTGCGGCCAAGGTCGCCGATATGGCCCTCGACGTCTCGGCATCCGCCGTCACCGTTGAGCCCGACCGTTCCGTGCTGGCCGCGTCCGACACCGACTTCCCGGTCTACCTCGACCCGGAGGCCGGTATGTCCAAGAGCGAGTGGCTGTACGTCTCCAGCGCCCACCCGAGCACCGAGTTCCACAAGTTCAAGAAGGACGAGGGCGTCGGGCGCTGCTCGTACAAGTCCATCGGCGGCACGTACTACGTGTGCAGCTCGTCGCCGTACACCAACCGCATGTACTTCCAGTTCTCCACCGACGGCTGGAAGAACCGCACGATCTCCAAAGCGGTCTTCGAGGTCTACGAGACCTTTTCCTTCTCCTGCCAGAAGAGCACCGTCAACCTGCACGCGGTGAGCGAGGGCGGCGTGGACTCCGCCACCAACTGGAACAACAAGCCGAAGGACGGCGACCTCATGGTCGACCGCACGGTGGCATACGGCCGCGGCGACAGCTGCAGCCCCGATGCCCCGGCCAGTTGGGTCGACTTCCAGGACAACGCCGACGAGGGCAACGAGAACCTCACCGCGACCGTCCGCAAGAAGGCCAAGGCCGAGGACCCGATCGCCTTCTCGCTGCGGGCCGCCGACGAGGACGACGCCAACTCCTGGAAGCGGTTCCGCGGGGACAACGCCAAGCTCGTCGTCACGTACAACACCACCCCGGGCAAGCCCTACAACGAGCGGCTGACCAACCCGGAGGAGAAGACCTGCACCACGGACAACACCAAGCGTCCCTGGATCCGTGACGACACCCCGACCATGGCGGTCAACGGCACCGACGCCGACTCCTACAGCGATGGCGCCGGCCAGAACCTCACCGCCGCCTTCCGCGTCTGGGACCAGGTCGACGGCCGGCCCATGGTCTACGAGGGCAAGGACGGCCCGCAGAACGAGGGCGTCTTCGAAGGGCACATCCCCGTCAGGGAACTCACCCACGGCCACGGCTACAAGTGGCACGCCCAGCTCTACGACGGCTCGACCGGCAAGCTGAAGGACTCCGGCTACTCGGACTGGTCGGACTGGTGCGAGTTCGTGGTGGACACCGAACGGCCCGACACCAAGCCGCTGGTGAAGCCGGCGGACGGCGAGACGGACCTGCCGGTGGGTGCCAAGAGGCACTTCACCCTCTCCGCGAACGGCAACTCCGACTCCGTCTTCAAGAACGACGTCGAGTACTACGAGTGGGACCTGGGCAGCGACACCCCCGGCCGCAAGGCCACGCCCGCGAGCCTCGGCGGCAACGCCACCATCGAGGTGCCGACCTCCACCTTCGGGCCGAACGTGCTCTACGTCCGCAGCGTCGACCAGGCCGGCAACCGCGGCCCGCTGGAGAAGTACATCTTCACCGCTGACCGCGCCTGCGCGGACGCCCTCGCCGACTCCTGCGCCGCCGCCGTCTACGGCCTCGACCAGACCTCCGGGACAACCGCGCCCGACACCTCCGGCCACGACCGCGACCTCACGGTCAAGGGCGCCGACTGGGTCGCGGGCAACCACTCCGCCACTCAGGCCGCCGACAAGGCTCTGCGCTTCAACGGCAGCAGCGACTACGCCACCGCCGCCTCCGCCGTCCACACCGGGCAGGCGTTCACCATCTCGGCATGGGTGCGGCCGACCTCGCTGAGCGAGAACATCTCGGTGATCAGCCAGGCCGGAAGCAGCGGTAACGGCCTCAACCTCTACTACTCGACGGCCTACAAGCGCTGGATCTTCGGCCGCCACATCGCCGACAAGGACGGCTCCGACATCATCCGCGCCATGGCGACGAGCGAGCGCCCGCCGACCGTCGGCAAGTGGACCCACCTGGCGGGGACTTACGACCCGGCGGCACGGAGGTTCACCCTCTACGTCGACGGCGAGGAACAGGGAAGCAGCACCGTCACCGGCGTCTGGAATGCCACCAAGGGCCTGAACATCGGCCGAGCCCAGTACGACGGCACCTGGCGCGACTACTTCGCCGGCGACATCGACGACGTACGGCTGGTGCCCGGGCTGCTCTCCGGCACGGAGATCTACCGGCTGGCGAACGACTAGCTGCTTGTGACAACCGGCAGCTCCTGACCAGAGCGGCTTCGCCCGGGCGCGCGGAAGACCACCGGCGTCCGGGCACCCCACATCACACGGGAGGGGAGCGCGCATGCGCTCAACACGGAGACATTACGCCCACAGATGGGCGAGACACCTGGCCACGGCGGTGTCCGCGGCCCTGACCCTGACCCTGCTCCAGGCGGCCCCCGCACTCGGCGACGACGACGCCCGTGAGCAGCGACGGCCCAAGACCCAGGACGTGCCCTCCACCCCCGTGGTGGAGGAGGACGGCCAGGTCACTCCGCTCAGACACCTTGCCGGGTACGGCAGTTCGCGGACCCCGAAGGCGTCCTGGCCGAAGCCGGGCAGCGCCACCGTCGACCTGGAGGGCGCCGGGGCGCGCAGCGGCATCCGCGCGGGCGGCCTGCCCGTCCGCCTCGCCGCCCCTAAGTCCCGCTCGGCGAGGGCCGCCGCACCGACCCGCGCCAAGGTCGACCTCCTCGGTCACGAGGCTGCCCGCAAGGTCGGCATCGACGGCCTGCTCCTGAAGGTCACGCGCGCGGACGGCCATAGGTCTGCCGCGCCCGGCAAGGTCGCCGTCCAGGTCGACTACGCCTCCTTCGCCCAGGCCTACGGCGGCGACTGGGCGCAGCGCCTGCGGCTGGTCCAGCTGCCCGCCTGTGCGCTGACCACGCCGAAGGCGGCCGCCTGCCAGACGGTCACCCCGCTCGCCACGGACAACGACGTCCGCGCGCAGAAGCTCACCACCGACGTGCCCGCCGCCGCAGGCGCCAAGGCGCCTCTCCTCGCGGTCTCCGCCGCCCCCTCCGGCGGCTCCGGCTCCTACACCGCAACCTCGCTCGCGCCCTCGGCGTCCTGGCAGGTCGCAGCCCAGACCGGTGCCTTCACCTGGCAGTACCCGCTGCGGGTCCCACCCGCCATCGCGGGCCCGTCCCCGCAGCTGGGACTCGGCTACAACTCGGCGGCCACGGACGGCCGTACGGCTTCCAGCAACAACCAGACCTCCTGGGTCGGTGAGGGCTTCGACCTCAGCGCCGGTTACATCGAGCGGTCGTACCGCTCCTGCACGGACGACGGCCACGACGAGGCCGGGTCGCAGAAGTACGACCTGTGCTGGCACTCCGACAACGCCACCATGAACTTCGGCGGCCGGGCCGGCGAGCTGGTCAAGAAGGCCGAGAACGAGTGGCGGCTGAAGCAGGACGACGGCACGATCGTCCAGCGCAGGACCGACGGCTTCAACGCCGACGACAACAACGAGTACTGGGTCGTCACCACCACCGACGGCACCCGCTACCACTTCGGCAAGGGCAAGCGCGAGGCCGCCGACACCGAGTTCACCGGCTCCTCCTGGGAGGTCCCGGTCTTCGGCGACGACAAGGACGAGCCCTGCCACAAGGACACCTTCAAGGAGTCCCGCTGCCAGCAGACCTGGCGCTGGAACCTGGACTACGTCGTCGACGTGCACGGCAACTCGATGACGTACTACTACGGCACCGAGACCAACAAGTACGACACCGTCCGCGGCGACAAGGTCGTCTCCTACGACCGCGGTGGCTGGCTCAAGCGGGTCGAGTACGGCGAGCAGGAGGGCAAGGAGAACTCCACCGCCGCTCCCGCGCAGGTCGTCTTCGACGCCGCAGAGCGCTGCAAGGGTGCCGCCGCCGACTGTGAGCCCGGCGACCTGAAGGAGTCCACCGCCACGCGCTGGCCGGACGTGCCGTTCGAGCAGATCTGCACCTCCGACACCGAGTGCAAGGACCAGTGGTCCCCGACCTTCTTCACCCGCAAGCGCCTGGCGAAGGTCACCACGCAGGTCCTGAAGTCCGACGGCAAGTACGACGACGTCGACGAGTGGGAGCTGGCGCACAAGTACCAGAGCGCGGACACCACCCACTCCCCGTCCATGTGGCTGGAGTCGGTCACCCACTCCGGCAAGGACGGCGCGAACAAGCTCCCGAAGGTCACCTTCTACGAGCGGCAGGACGCCAACCGCGTCGACAAGGGCGCTGACGACCGCCTGCCCATGTACAAGTGGCGCATCCGGGCCATCCAGTCGGAGACCGGCGGCACGATCTCGGTCAACTACAAGCCGACCGAGTGCACCCCCACGAACCTGCCCACCCCCGAGACCAACACCAAGCGCTGCATGCCGTCCTTCTGGTCGAAGGAGGGCAAGGTCGGGGAGCAGGAGGACTGGTTCCACAAGTTCGTCGTCGACGAGGTGATCGAGGACGAGGTCACCGTCACCGGCCCGAACAAGGTCACCTCCTACGACTACACGGGCGCCGCCTGGGCCTTCGACGACAGCGAGCTCGTCAAGACCAAGAAGAAGACCTGGAACCAGTGGCGCGGCTTCCGCACGGTCACCGTGAAGACGGGCGACGAGAACAGCAAGCAGCTGCGCACCCAGACCACCTACCTCCAGGGCATGGACGGCGACCGCGAGAAGGAGTCCGGCGGCACCAAGTCCGTCACGGTCACCGCCTCCGACGGCACGAAGGTCCGCGACGACGCCCGCCATCAGGGCTTCCAGCTGGAACAGCGCACCTTCAACGGCTCCGAGGAGATCAGCGGCGCGGTCAGCACGCCCTGGAAGTCGGCCGCCACGGCGACGGAGGGCGCGGACGAGGCGACGTACGCGGCGGTGAAGTCGACCAAGACCCGCACCGCGCTGGACGACGGCAAGGTCCGCCGGGCCGCGATCGAGCACTTCTACGACTCGTACGGCATGCTCGTCCGCTCCTCCGACTCCGGCGACCTGGCGGTCAAGGACGACGACACCTGCACGACGAACGAGTACAACCGCAACACCGACGCGAACCTGCTGACGCTGTTGAAGCGGGTCACGGTCGTCCCCGTCAACTGCGACGACGGCGCGCCCACGTCCTACAAGGGCGAGGCGATCTCCGATGTCCGCACCTGGTACGACGACCGCGACACGTACGGCGCCACGCCCACCAAGGGCGACGTGGTCCGCAGCGAGAAGGTCAAGGGCTACACGGCCGACGGCACCCCGCAGTACGTGACGACCTCGACGGCCAAGTACGACGTCCACGGCCGTGTCGTCGAGTCCGCCGACCAGGCGGGCAACGCGACGAAGACGACGTACACGCCGACCACCGGCGGCCCGGTGACCGGCATGAAGGTCGAGGACCCGCTCGGCAACACCACCACCTCCACGGTCGACCGCCGCTGGGGTCTGGTCACCTCCACGGTCGACGCCAACAAGCAGCGCACCGACCTGGAGTACGACGCCCTCGGCCGCCTGCTGAAGGTCTGGCTCCCGGGCCGCGCCAAGGCCTCGGACACGCCGAGCCTGGAGTACGCCTACCTGGTCCGCAACAACGACGCGGTGGTCACCACCACCAAGTCGCTGCTGCCCAACGGCTCGGTGGCCACCAGCCACCAGCTCTCCGACGGACTGCTCAGGCCCCGCCAGACGCAGACCCCGGCGGCGAACTCGGGGCGGGTCATCACGACGACCGAGTACGACAGCCGCGGGCTGGCGGTGAACGAGATCGGGCCGTTCTACAACTCGGCGGCCGTCGGTACGACGTTCGTGAACGTGAAGGACGCCTCCGAGGGGACGCCTCGGGAGACGGAGTCGGTGTACGACGGGGCGGGGCGGGCGACCGACTCGATCTTCCGAGTCGCGGGCACCGAGAAGTGGCGTACGAAGACCGCGTACCACGGCGACCACACGACGGTGGACCCGCCGGCCGGCGCCACGCCCACCGCGACGTACACCGACGCGCAGGGGCAGAAGACCAAGGTCCTGGAGTTCAAGGCCAGTTCGCCGACCGGTGCGGCGGACACGACGTCGTACGACTATGACGCGGCGGGACGCGTCACCGAGGTCAAGGACACGTCGGGCAATGTCTGGTCGTACGACTACGACGTGCGCGGCCGTCAGACCAAGGCGGTCGACCCGGACGCGGGCACGTCGTGGATGACGTACGACGACCTGGACCAGCTGAAGACGATCCGTAACCAGCGCGAGATCACCCTCACCTTCACCTACGACAAGCTGGGCCGTCAGCGGTCGCTGTACAACGGTGACAAGAAGCTGACGACCTGGGAGTACGACAGCGCGACCGTC
This sequence comes from Streptomyces shaanxiensis, assembly GCF_039537145.1. Classification (NCBI taxonomy): domain Bacteria; kingdom Bacillati; phylum Actinomycetota; class Actinomycetes; order Kitasatosporales; family Streptomycetaceae; genus Streptomyces; species Streptomyces shaanxiensis. The sequence continues at coordinate 7,251 of NZ_BAAAZY010000018.1, read as the reverse complement.
CCCAACGGCAAGGGGCGTCTGGCCTCCGCCACCAAGTGGGTGGGGGACAACGGCTACGTCTCGTCGGTCGATGCGTACGACGTGGCGGGTCGGCCGACGAAGACCTCGGTGACCATCCCCGCTTCCGCGGACACCGGCAAGCTGGCCGGCACGTACACCGCGACGGCGTCGTACAAGCCGGACGGTTCGATCGATGACGTCCGCCTCCCGGCGGCCGGCGGGCTCCCGGCGGAGACGATCACCACGGGTTACACGGCGACCGGTCTGCCGTCCTTCACTCTGGGCGACACGACGGACTACGCCCGCGAGACCCGTTACTCCAACTACGGCGAGCTGCTCCAGCTGACGCTGGGCACGGCCAGTGCGGACAAGTACACCTGGCTCACCAACACCTACGAGGAGGGCACCCGGCGCCTGGAGCGCGCCCGCATCGACCGGGAGATCGTCAAGACGCCTGACTCCGACGTCACCTACGGCTACGACGCCACCGGCAATCTTCTCAAGATCGCGGACACGCCTGAGGGCAAGACCGCGGACGTCCAGTGCTTCACGTACGACTACCTGCGGCGCCTGACCGAGGCGTGGACCCAGACGGCCACCGCCTGCGCGGCGAGCGCCGGTGACGCGACCGTCGGTGGTCCGGCCCCGTACTGGCACTCATACGCGTACGACGCGGCGGGCAACCGCACAGGCGAGGTCCGTCATGCCACCGGCACTACCGGAGACGCTGCGATCACGCAGACGACGACGTACGTGCCGAAGGCGCAGGACGTCACGGGCGGTACACACGCGCACGCCCTGAAGTCGGCGGAGGTGCGCACCGCGACCTCGGGCTCCTCGGCGAGGGAGGTGACGGCGGCCCAGTCGTTCACGTACGACGAGGCGGGCAACACCGTCCGCCGTACCAAGGCGGCGACGGACCTCTCCCCGGCGGTCGACCAGAAGCTGGACTGGGACGAGGAAGGCCGCCTCAGCGCGGTGACCCCGTACCTGTCCGGCGACGCCCTGGACGAGGCGAACAAGACCTCGTTCGTGTACGGCGCGGACGGAGGCCGCCTGCTCCGCAAGGAGAAGGGCGCCGTCACGCTGTACCTGGCCAGCCAGGAGATCCGCCTCGACACGGCGAAGAACTCCCTGTCGGGTACGCGCTATTACTCACACGGCGGCAAGCGGATCGCGGTGCGGACGCCGGCCGGGGTGACCTGGCTGGTGGGCGGCCAGAACGGTACCGCCGAGATCGCGATCAAGGCGGCGGACTCGGCGATCACCCAGCGCCGGACATTGCCGTTCGGCGAGGTGCGGGGAGCCAAGCCGGCGGCGGGTGCGTGGCCGGGTGACAAGTCCTTCGTGGGCGGCACGGCGGACGCCACGACGGGTCTGATCCAGCTCGGTGCCCGCGCGTACGACCCTGCCGCCGGCCGCTTCGTGTCCGTGGACCCGATGCTCAACCTTGCGGACCCGCAGCACCTCAACGCCTACGCCTACGGCCGCAACAACCCGTTGGCCTTCCCGGACCCGACGGGCCTGTACTGGGGCGAGTCCTGGATCAGCCCGATCGGCCACGGGGCCCTCGACGTCGTCGGCCTGGTGCCCGGCTTCGGTGAGCCCGCCGACCTGCTCAACGGCGTCTGGTACACGGCCGAGGGCAACTACATCGACGCGGGTCTGTCCTATGCCTCGGCGATCCCGATCGCGGGTTACGGCGCGACCGCGGCGAAGGGCGCGCGGTACGTCGACAAGGCCGTGGACGCGGTCGACGCGGCGACGGACACCGTCAAGGCGGCCGACAAGACGAAGGACGCGGTCAAGAACGCCGAGAACGTGACGCCGCCGTCCACCCCCAAGCCCAAGCCCCCGCCCAAGCCGGCCCCGCCGGCCAAGCCCAAGCCGGCCCCGCCGGCGAAGAAGGCCGACGGCCCGAAGAAGAGCGAGAAGGCGGACGCCGACAAGCCCGCGAGGCCGAAGAAGGACGACGATCCGGACAACGTCTACATCTACAAGGCGCCGTACAAGGGAGGGACCAAGAAGATCAAGGAGGAGGGCTTCAAGCCCGAGGACTACCCGGGCCGCACGGGCCAGAACCCCGACGGTGCTGCCTACTTCGGCCTGGGCGACGACGGGCTGGACATCGCGCGCGACTACGCGGGGCGTGGTAGTTACGATGGCACGGTCGTGGAGATCAAGATTCCCAGGGCCGACTTCGACAAGCACTTCGACAAGTTCGTCGGTTCGCACAACGGCGTTCCGCGTGTCGAACTCGGAATTCCCAAAGAGATGTTCGGCCTCCTCAACTCCTATCCGCTGAGGGTGATGGACGAGCTATGACCGACCGTGAGGTGCCCGAGGCCGAGATGCGCCTCGTGGGGAGCGTCGTCGAGGGAGAGGCCACGGCCGTCTTCCGCTGGGGAGTCATCGTGGACCTGGGACTGTCACGGGACGGCCTGATCGACGTTCTCTACATCGACGACGATGACAACTACCAGGTGGGTGACCGCGTGTCCTGCTACCTGGACGCCTTCGACGAGATGAAGAACAAGTTCGTCCTGAGGCCCCCGGGGCAGGTACCTCTCGCGGAACGCCTGCGCCTGGCCAGGCAGCGGCGAGGTCAGTCCTCCTGACCTCCCGGACCGCACCGATCGCCGGGGAGCACGTACGACGAGCTCCCCGGCGATCGCCGTGTCAGTGGTCCCTCGAATCCGATGCGGAGGGTTGCACTCCGTTTGGTTGAGCAGCAGTTTGCAGTGTTCCTGCTGTCGTTGGATCGGTTCCAGAAGCAGCTCGACAGGTTCATGCTCGGCTCTTATCTGGCGTGCGACTTCGGTGGCGATTCCGGGGACGACGGCGATTCGACACTCACCCCGCAGGTACGGCTCGACGTCGTGGACGGCGCACCGCAGGTGACGCTGGACCATGCCATCACCTGGCTGGATCTGACCCGGGACCAGGAGCTGAGTGAGTACCGCCTCGCCTTCACCGAGGCGGGGATCACGGTGGAGGCGTTCGTCCGGCTCGACCTGGAGCGGGACATGGGCGAGTGGTCGGCCGGGGTGCACATGCCGTACCGGCGGCACGCCGACGTGACCCGGCTGGGCCTCGCGCGGCGGTGACGGTGAGGTGATCCAGATGAGTGTCTGACCCGCACGTGTGCACGGGCTGCCGTCCTGGCCTCAATTCGTAGCCGTTGAGAGTGATGAAAGAGTGACCGATGGTCTGGTGACAGAGGCGGAGATGGGCCTCATGGGGGAGCATCGTCGAAGGGGAGGCCATCGCCGTCTTCCACTTGGGGCGTAATCGTTGACCTGGGGCTGTCATGGGTGGGCCTCGTCGATGTCCTTTACATCGACGATGACGATAACTACCAGGTGGGAGACCGCGTGTCCTGCTATCTGGAGTACTTCGACGAGAAGAAGCGCAAATTCATCCTGAGGCCCCCGGGGCAGGTACTTGTCGCCGAAAGCCTACGCAGGGCCGGAGAGCAGTGAGGCTTCGCTTGCTGGCCTTTTGGTAGCAATCTCCGGGGGCCCACACGGGTCCCCCGGAGATTGTTTTCCTGGCGGCGCAGTGATACCGAAAGCAAGCTAGGAGCCCCGTCCGGCGTCCTGGCGGGGCTCCTGGGGTGGGTGACGGCAGTAGTTGACGGCAACGTCAGTGGACGGTGGCTCCGCGCGAGAGCTCCATCGCCTCCATGAAGTGGTGCGACAAGATGGTGAAAAGCGGGCTATGCCCAGGAAGGTGCCGGGGAGCGAAATACGTCGCTCATCCCGCGAATTCGGATGCCTGCCGACGTGAGGCGGCGCCCGGTACCGATCATATCGAGTTCGATGTGCACGCAGTTCGCTGGATCCCGCAAGAAAGGCCGGATGGGCTCAGCTTCCCGGCCCCAGTTCGATGCGGGCCCGGCTCAACCTGTGCAAGGGGTTGCCGGTGCCGCAGTTCCCGCGCGCACTCAACATCCAGTGGCTGATGGAGAAATGATGGTGCACGGCGAAGAGATTCTGTCCGTGCTGCGGAGCTGGGTGGCGGAGCGGGCGACGGATCTGGGCACGAAGGGAATTGCCCTCACCCTCGACGAATCCCGTATCGGAGCGGATAAGCCGAGCCTGTCACTGGCTGTCGACGGGGATGAGTCCGTCGGGCAGTTGACTGTCTGGGGATCCGGGGAGGCCGAGTTGGAATTCTCGGAGATCGCCACAGGTCTGGCTCGGCATGAGCACCGTGAGCTCAACTCGGTCGTGGACCTGCGTCGGGCACTTGCCGACCTGTTGAGATGGTCCGGCGAATCCTGGGGCCGGGGGTGACGGGGTCGCCGAAGCTGATATCGAGTTGGAGCTTGAGTCGTGCTCGGGCGATGGAGGCGGCCATGGACAGGCGCAGACCGTGGTACTCGTCCTCCTCACGAATGGGGACGGTCTTGAGCGTCGCGGGATCGAATGCGACGCCGTCGTCGATCTCTGTGGCGGCGATGGCCGCGACCCTGCGGATGATCTCGTTTTCGGTGCCTGGGAACGAGCGGCCGAGGATGTCGATGTCGCGAGTCATTCGACGTGCGCCGACCTGGGCGAGCAGCAGGCCACCCTTGAGGACGAAGTGTTCCCGGTCAAGGGGCGGTGTGGCCAGGCGGTAGAGGAACCGTTCGAGGACGTACTCGACCATGACCTCGTCCGTGGGCCGGCTGTTGCGGCGGGCCAGGTTGCGCAGGTCGTTGTAGACGCGGCCGGCGGTGGTGTCGCGGGTGGGGTTGGCGATCAGGCGAGCACCGCCTCTACGGTGGGGCGGATGACGGAGAGAGCGTCCAACTCGCGTGCGACGTGCTGGAGTTCGCCGACCTCGCCGCGTCCGCTTCGGCGCGGGTAGCGGCCGAGCACGGAGAGGGCGAGGTTCTCGCCGATGCGGCTGCGGTGGCGCATTGCGTCGACGACGCTGCGGGCTGCGTTGTACACGGGGATGCTCTCTCCCGGGGCTGCTTCGAACCGTTCGACGCCGAGGCCGAAGGTCTTTGCGGCGTACTGCGCCACCACGGTCGGCGGGTAGGAAATCGTCGGGCGGCTGTACCGCGCGGCACGGCGATGTGTACTGCTGCGGGGATGTCGTCGATCAGCTCATGCAGGGCCAGGGCGGATTCACCGCATACGACGGCGCGAGGGGCCCGTGCGCACACGGCCAGCAGATCCGCGTGCGCGGTCTCCGGGGCGTCTGCCCGCCGGTACACCCCACGGGAGAGTTCGTCTATCTCCGCTTCCCTGACCAAGTGCGCCAGATCGCGAGGGGAGAGCAGGGCCTGACGTGCTTGCGCCGTCGTGAATGTGGGGGAGAGGCCGGCCAGCCGCTGTTCCAGGCGCGAGTTTTCCGCAGCGTCCATGTATCGAATGATCCGCCGCGTAAGCAAGGAAGGCCCTGACAGCGCTGAAAGAAGCGAACGCGCAGGTCAGGGCCCATCCCGTCAGCACTCGATGATGTTGACTGCCAGCCCGCCCCGAGCCGTCTCCTTGTACTTCACGGACATGTCGGCGCCGGTGTCCTTCATCGTCTTGATGACCTTGTCCAGGGACACCTTGTGCGAGCCGTCCCCCCGCATCGCCATCTTCGCGGCCGTGACCGCCTTCACCGCGGCCATGCCGTTGCGCTCGATGCAGGGGATCTGGACCAGGCCGCCGACCGGGTCGCAGGTGAGCCCGAGGTTGTGCTCCATGCCGATCTCGGCGGCGTTCTCGACCTGTTCGGGGCTGCCGCCGAGGACCTCGGCGAGTGCGCCGGCCGCCATGGAGCAGGCGGAGCCGACCTCGCCCTGGCAGCCGACCTCGGCGCCGGAGATGGAGGCGTTCTCCTTGAAGAGCATGCCGATGGCGCCGGCGGCGAGGAGGAAGCGGACCACCCCGTCCTCGTCCGCGCCGGGTACGAAGTTGATGTAGTAGTGCAGGACCGCCGGGATGATGCCCGCCGCGCCGTTCGTCGGGGCGGTGACGACCCGGCCGCCGGCGGCGTTCTCCTCGTTCACGGCCATCGCGTAGAGCGTGATCCACTCCATCGCGTGCGCCAACGCATCGCCCTCCGCGCGGAGTTGGCGGGCGGAGACCGCGGCCCGGCGGCGGACCTTCAGGCCGCCCGGCAGGATGCCCTCCCGGGACATTCCCCGTGCCACGCACTCCCGCATGACCCGCCAGATCTCCAGCAGGCCGGTGCGGATCTCCTCCTCGGTGCGCCACGCCCGCTCGTTCTCCAGCATCAGCGAGGAGATCGACAGGCCTGTCTCCTTGGTCAGGCGCAGCAGCTCGTCGCCCGTGCGGAAGGGGTACTTCAGCACCGTGTCGTCGAGCTTGATGCGATCCGCGCCGACCGCCTCCTCGTCGACGACGAAGCCGCCGCCCACCGAGTAGTACGTCTTCGACAGCAGCTCCGTCCCGGAGGCGTCGTACGCCCACAGCGTCATGCCGTTCGCGTGGTACGGGAGCGTCTTACGGCGGTGCAGGACCATGTCGTCGTCGAAGGAGAACGCGATCTCGTGCTCGTCGAGCAGCCGTATCCGGCCCGACGACTTGATCGTCTCGACCCGCTCGTCCGCCGACTCCACGTTCACCGTCCGCGGCGAGGAGCCCTCCAGGCCGAGCAGCACCGCCTTCGGTGTGCCGTGGCCGTGGCCGGTCGCGCCGAGCGAGCCGTACAGCTCGGACCGTACCGACGCGACGGAGGACAGCAGGTCCTCGTTGCGCAGCCGACGGGCGAACATACGAGCCGCTCGCATCGGGCCGACCGTGTGGGAACTCGACGGGCCGATGCCGATCGAGAACAGGTCGAAGACCGAGATGGCCACGGGGACTCCTCAATTGGGGGTGGTGCAGAAGGTTCTGCGGGGTGCCCCGCCCGCTCACTGACCAGTGTGCGGGACACCCCACAAAAAGGAACTACTTGTTCAGACCGGGGTACAGCGGGTGCTTGTCGGCCAGTGCCTTGACGCGGGCCTTGAGCGCTGCGGCGTCGGCCGCCCCGAAGGGAGAGGGCGCCTTCAGTGTCTCGGCGATGACGTCGGCGACCTCGGTGAAGTCCTCGGCGGTGAAGCCGCGGGTGGCCAGGGCCGGGGTGCCGATCCGCAGGCCCGAGGTGACCATCGGCGGGCGAGGGTCGTTCGGGACGGCATTGCGGTTGACCGTGATGCCGACCTCGTGCAGACGGTCCTCGGCCTGCTGCCCGTCCAGCTCGGACTCGCGCAGGTCGACCAGGATCAGGTGCACGTCGGTGCCGCCGGAGAGCACGTTC
>NZ_BAAAZY010000017.1:0-47938 GCF_039537145.1 Streptomyces shaanxiensis | reverse complement strand
GACTCGCCGGGGGGCGGGGGTGCCGGAGTGGACGGGGCGGGGTTCGGGTCCGGGTCCGAGGACGGGGGCGGGGGCGGGGTGGGCAGGGTTCGGGGAGTGGGGGCGTGTGCCGTCGCGAGATCCGGCGCCGATGTGGGCGGCGGTACCTGGCCGGGCCCGGCGGCATGCGCGAGGCCTGGGGCATGCCTTGGGTCGAGGGCGGGGCTGGGTGGACAGGCGGGGCCGGAGTCATAGGCGGGCCCGGAGCCGTAGTCAGGGCCTGAGCCGGAGCCAGGGCCGGGATCGGAGCCAGGGACAGAACCGGGGTCGGAGCCATAGTCAGGGCCGGAGCCGGAGCCAGAACCGGAGCCAGGGACAGAACCGGGGCTGAGGCCAGAGCCGGGACCGGGGCCAGAACCAGAACCAGGGCCGGAGCCAGGGACAGAACCAGGACGAGAACCAGAGCCGGAGCCGGAGCCAGGGACGGAACCGAGGCCGGGGCCAAGGTCGGAGCCCGAACCGGAACCCGAGCCAGAACCAGAACCGGCGCCGGAGCCAGGGACAGAACCGGGACCGGAGCCGAGGCCGGGGGCAGAACCGGGGCCGGAGCCAGAACCGGGGCCGGAGCCAGAACCGGAGCCAGCGACAAGACCTGGGCCGGGATTGGGCTCAGGCTCGCCTACAGCTTCGGCCTGGGCACCGGGCCCTCGCGCGGGCCCTTGGCCACCCGCCGACCCACCCGCTAGTCCACCCGCCGGTCCACCCGTCGCCCCGCTCACCGGTCCACCCGTCGGCCCGCTCACCGCCCCGTCCAACCCCCCGCCCACCCGCGACGACTCGGACGTGAACCCCGTACCACTCCCGGAACCGGCGACCCCCGCACCCCAGCGCCCGGGGGCGGGTTCCCCCTCCGCCTCTCCCGGGCCATTCCTCACGGTCTCCGCACCCCGCGGCTCCCCCCGGACCGACGCGGACTCGCCTCCCCCGGTCCCCGGCATCGTCGGCGTAGCCGGTGGGAACGCCACCGGGTGGAGGGTCGTCTCCAGGTCGTCCAGGTCGGGGCGGCTCGACGGGTCCTTGTTCAGGAGGGCGGCGAGGATGTCGTGCAACGGGCCTGCTGTCCGTGGGAGTTCGGGCTCCTCGTAGAGGACGGCGTGCAGGGTCGCCAGGGTGGTGTCGCGGGAGAACGGGGAGCGGCCGGCGAGGGCCGCGCTCAGGGTGGCGCCCAGGGACCAGATGTCGGACGGTGGGCCCTGGGGGCGGCCGGAGACGCGCTCGGGGGCCATGTAGTCGGGCGAGCCGACCAGCATGCCGACCATGGTGAGGGCCTTCGCGTCCTGGATCGCCGCGATGCCGAAGTCCGTCAGGACCACCCGGCCCCGCCCGTTCGTCGCCTCTGCCTCCACCAGGACGTTGCCCGGCTTGATGTCCCGGTGCAGGACACCGCGGGCGTGGACCTGGCGCAGCGCCGCCACCAGGCCCAGGCCGATGCGGGCCGCGTCGCGCGGGCCGAGGGGGCCCCCTTCCGCCATGATCCGTTCCAGGGAGCGGCCGGCCACCAACTCCATGACGATCCACAGGCGTTCGCCCTGGTCGACCACGTCGTAGACCCGTACGACGTTGGGGTGGTCGATCCGCGCCGTGGCCCGCGCCTCGCGCAGGGTGCGTTCACGGCGCGTGCGGGTGTCCTCCGGGTCGAGGCCGTCGATGCGCATCTCCTTTACGGCGACCAGCCGATCGAGTATTTCGTCGACGGCTCGCCACACGCGCCCCATTCCCCCCTGGCCGATACTCTCGACCAGCCGGTAGCGCCCTGTCACCAGTAACCCTGGAAGCCCACCGCTCCTCGTATTTCCCGCGCTCCCCGCATTTCCAGAATTTCCCGCGCTTCCCGTATTTCCCGGCAATCCACTGCACCCCCCTCGAAGCCGCATCGGACATCCGCCATTGAAACACAATGGTCACACTTCGTGCCGTACCAGCATAGTGCGGAGAAATCTTGTGGTAGCTCTTCAAGTACTGCGAATTCAGGCGCAGGCAAGGGGGACGAACATGAGTTCTCGTCGCACGACGGCCATCGCGGGATCGCTGGTCGCGGCATCTTTCTCGGCAGTGCTGATCCTTTCCGCCACTGCCGGCGCGGATGACCAGGGGCCCGGAAGCAACAAGGGGGGAAAGGTCATCGACGAGGCGCCGGCAGGGGTGAAGCTCACCACTCTGCTGCCCGAGAAGATCTCGGTGGACAACGGTTCACAGGAGACCGACATCACCGCCACGGTGAAGAATGAAGGGACCAAGGACAGCGGAGAGATCAGGCTTTTGGTCGTCGGTTTCGACGGCCTTACCGTCAAGAATGTCGAGGGTTGTTCAGCAATCGAGGAAAGCGGTCTTCCGGAGGGCTCGAACAGCGGTTTCAGCTGTGCCATCGACAATCTGCCGGCCGGTGAGTCGAAGTCGTACGCCGTCGACGCGACGTACGACCTGAGCAAGACCGGCAAGATCTGCCTGCCCGTACAGACCGGTGACGGCAAGAAGACGTACTGGCAGCAGGGCCCGGTCCCGTTCGGTACGACGAACCCGTCGCCCGACGCCCCGGCCACCCCGCTGCTCCTCGGCACCGACAACAAGCCCGTCGCGCCGGGCGCCGACGAGCTGCCCAAGACCGGCCTCGGCCGGGACGTCCTGCCGCTGGGCGCGGCCGGCGCGACGCTGATCGCGGCGGGCGCGGCCGGGCTGTGGTGGTCGCAGCTGCGGCGGCCGCGACAGCCGCAGGGCTGAGCGGCACCGGATCAACACCGAACGGGGTGCGGTTACTTGCCGCACCCCGTTTCTTCGCTAGAAGACCTGACGGCGGCTGTCAGGCCGGGCCCCCGTCCTGCTGTCGCCGCACCATCTCGGTGATCCAGACGGGCGCGAACGGAGAGGTGCAGCCCGGGGACGTCGGGTAGTCCTTGAGTACCTGCAGACGCTCACCGATGTCGATCGCGCGGGTGCGGTGCTCGGTGTGCTCGATCCCGATCTGGGCCAGGCAGTGGTTCATCGCCCACTGCAGACGGTCCCGGGCGTCCTTCATCTCCGCCTCGATGACGTCGAGCAGCCCGGCGAGGTCCAGGCCTTCGGGTTTCTTCGCCACGCGTTCCGTGGTGAGCGCCCAGCCGGCGCTCGCGACGACCGGATCCGGGTCGGCGGACCAGGACACGCGCAGCTCCTCGGCGTGCGGGTTCTTCTTCACCACGTAGTTCACGAGCCAGTCGTGCACCTTGGGTGTGCGCGCCTCGCGCAGCATGACGTCCAACTCGTCCCGCTCGAAGGCCTTCGGACGGCAGATCAGCAGCGCCAGCAGTCTCGCCGCGGTGTCGTCCGTCTCCCAGAGCCGGCGCGCGAGGTCCTGCTGGGTCTTCAGCCGCTTCGCGAGCGCGCGCAGCTTGCCGAGGTTCACCCCGTGATCGTCACCGTGTCGCTCGTTCACCGCGCGTGTCTTCGGGTCGTCGAGCCCGGCCAGCTCGGCCATCACCTCGGCGACCGTCGTCTCGATCGGCGTCGTCCCGGCCACTTCGGCCTCCCCGGCCTCCCGTCCGTCACATGCGCGTCTCAGCCTACGAGGGGTGCCGGCCCTCTGCCCCACCCGCGAGCGACGGAAGAGGCCCGCCGGGCTGTCGTCGTCGCACGACCCGGCGAGCCTCTTCCGCGGGAACTGCCGCGTCAGCGGTTGATCAGCTTCCAGGTGGTGGGCAGCGCGCCCATCGCCAGGGCCGCCTTCAGTGCGTCGCCGATCAGGAACGGGGTGAGGCCGAGTGCGATCGCGGTGGACGCCGACGTGTCGAGGGCCAGAGCCAGGTACGGGACTCCGATGGCGTAGATGATCGCCTCGCCCAGGAGCATCGCGCCCGCCGTGCGCAGGGCGGTGCGGTCGGCGCCGCGGCGGGCCAGGGCGCCGACGACGGTGGAGGCGAGGATCATGCCGAGGATGTAGCCGAAGGACGGGGCCGCGGCGCCGGAGGTGCCGTCCGCGAACCACGGCACGCCCGCGATGCCCGCCAGCGCGTACAGCGCGAGGGAGAGGAAACCGCGACCGGCGCCGAGGGCCGTGCCGACCAGCAGCACCGCGAGGGTCTGGCCGGTCACCGGCACCGGGGAGCCCGGCACGGGCACGGAGATCTGGGCCGCGAGGCCGGTGAACGCGGCGCCGCCGACGACGAGCGCGATGTCGCGGACGCGGGAGGCCGGGAGCAGGTCGGCGAGGACCTGCCCCGGGCGGGCGGGGGCGGCGGCAGCGGTGCTCATGGGGACTCCGCGAGGTGAGGACGGTACGGGACGCTGTGACCGTATCCCGGCGTGTGCGAGCCGATCACCGTCAGTGGTCGACAAAGGCGCGTTCACGGGCTTGGTGGGCTCCGGACAAACGGTGGGTGTTACACCGGGTACGGGGTGATGCCGGTCACTGAGGCCGGGACGTTCAACTCACATACCGGGCCAGGGGCGGGCTGTAGGGATTCGCCAATCGGGGTGCCCCCGTGAGAAGAGGCCGTCTCGCCCGTCGGTCGCCGTCTGGGCAGCGGGTGGGCCGTTTTGCTAGCTTCGAGCGCATGGTCGCCCAGTCCCGGAACTTCTCGTCGCGTCGCCACGTCGACCTGCGACGCGTGGGCGCGGCCGCCTGTCGCCGAACGAGGTGAGTCGGCTCCGGTGACCCGGTACGACTCGCCGCCTCAGACGGCGCAGTGTCGGACCGGCTCCCGAGGAAGTTCCCCATGCCCCGTACCGCGGCACCCACCCTTACGTCCACCGTCCCCCGTATCGCCGACCGCGACCGGCGCCGGACCAGCGCCAGCGTCATCCTGCGCTCCGTGCTGGAACACGGGCCGGTCGCCCGCAGCACCATCGCCCGGCTGACCGGGCTGTCACCGGCCTCGGTGACCGACTACTGCGCCCGTTTCACCGAACTCGGGCTCATCCGGGAGTCCGCCGCGCCCCGGCAGGCCAAGGGCGTCGGCAGACCGCACGTGCCCGTCGACCTGGACGACTCGCGGTTCGTGGTGTGCGGGGTGCACGTGGCCGTGCCCCACACCACGGTCGCGCTGCTCGATCTGCGCGGACGGGTCGTCGCCGAGCGGGAGTTGAAGCACTCGGGGGACATCGAGCCGTACGGCGTGCTGGCCCGGGCCGCCGACGGGCTGGCCGCGCTGCTGGACGAGACGCCGGGCAGCAGGCCGCTCGGCGTCGGATTCGCCGCGGGCGGCTGGGTGGACCGCGACTCCGGGACCGTCGTCGCCCACCCGCTCCTGGGCTGGCGCGAGGTGCCGGTGCGGGAAGTGCTCGGCGCGTGCACGGGGCTGCCGGTCCATGTGGACGGGCACGCGCGGGCATTGGTCAACGCGGAGCGGCTGTTCGGGCGGGCGCGCGGCAGCGGGAGCGTGCTGCATCTGTTCGTCGGCAACGTGGTCGACGCGGCGTTCGCCACCCATGACGAGGTGCACCACGGACCTCGCTCGCAGGCCGGCGCCATCGCCCATCTGCCGGTGCCGGGCGGTACGGAGACCTGCGAGTGCGGTCGGGTCGGCTGCCTGCAGGTCGAGCTGAGCGAGCGGACGTTGTGCCGCCGGGCGCGTGCGGCGGGTGTCATCGAGGGGGTGAACCCCGTGCATGTGGTCGCGGCGGCGGCCGCCGGCGACCGGGAGGCCGTACGGCTGCTCGTGGAGCGGGCGAGTGCCGTGGGGCGGGCGGTGCGGCTGCTGCTCGACGTCCTCAATCCGGAGACGGTGGTGGTGACCGAGATGGGTGTCATTCACCGGGAGGACTGCCTCGCCGCGTTGCGCTCGGGGGTCGGCGACGGGCGCGCGGCGGCCGTCGTGCCGACGAGTTTTCCGGATTCCGTGCTTGCCGTGGCCGGTGGCTCGGTGGCCCTCGACGTGCTCTACCGGGATCCGCTGGCCGTGTCACCTGAGGCTATTTAATTCAGAAACTCGGAATGTTGACAGGGATCGCCGATGTCCAGGAACATCCTGCTCATGAGCCTGTTCGTGAGCTGTCGCACCCTTTGTTGCTGACCCACCGCCACGCGTGAAGCGCTCATTTCCTCCTGCGTGAATTTCCCCCTCCCTGGCTTTCTCCTGCCCGGAATTCCGCATGCATTCCCATCACTTTGGCTTACGGAGTCCTGCCATGCCATCTCTGCCTGCCCCGGGCGTTGACCGCCGTCTCTTCCTGACCTCGCTGCTCGGCGTCACCGCCGCGGCCGCCGGCCTCTCCGGCTGCGCCGACAGCAGCGCGGCCGCCGGCAGCGAGGGCGCCTCGGCCGCCCCGCTGGCCAAGAAGGTGCCCGCCGGTACGAGCCTGAAGATCGCCTCGTTCCAGAACTCCCAGCAACTCCAGTTCAGACTGGCCAAGTTGGGCGACCCTCCTTTCAAGGTCAGCAACTGGCTGAACATCGGCGCCGGTCCCGATGTCATCAACGCCTTCCGCGCCAAGTCCCTGGACCTCGCCAACAACGCGGGCATTCCGCCGATCCAGGCGTACTACCAGGGCTTCGACGCGAAGATCGTCGCGATCAACATCACCCGCAAGCCCAATTACCTCTTCGCCACCAAGCCCGGCAGCGACATCCGGTCGGTGGAGGACTTCAAGGGCAGGAAGCTCGCCTTCTCGCAGGGCCAGGCGCAGGGTGTCGTCCTGCTGCGGGCGCTGAAGAAGGCGGGTCTGAAGTACGACGAGGTGGAGCTGGTCCCGCTGACCAGCAACCAGTTCCTGACCGCCCTGCAGTCCGGCCAGGTCGACATCGCCCCGCTCGGCAACACCCAGGCGCCGGCCTATCTGGCGCAGTACGAGTCCAAGGGCGCCCGCACCATCACCACCGACGTCGTCGACCTGCTCAACCTGCTGTGGGCGCCGGTCTCCGTGCTGAACGACCCCGCGAAGGCCGCCGCGATCGCCGCGTACATCCCGTACTGGGCCAAGGGTCAGGTGTGGACGTACGAGAACCCCGACATCTGGAACAGGGAGTTCTACGTCAAGACCCAGAACCTGACCCTCGCGCAGGCCGAGGCGATCACGGAGCTCGCCAACAAGCCGCTGTTCCCGCCGAGTTGGGACGAGGCCATCAAGTGGGAGCAGGAGACCGCGGATCTGCTCGCCGAGGGCGGCTTCGTGAAGAAGTTCGACGTCAGCGAGCTCTTCGACCACCGCTTCGAAGGCATCGCGGCCAAGTCCGTACCCGCTGCATACCGGAAGTGACGGCCATGACCACCACGACCGTGAGTACCCCGGCACCCCTCACCGAGCGGGAACCGGACCACCGCGTCCGCCGGCGCCGCTCCCTCGCCCCCGGCAAACGCGTCCCCGCCGCCCGCCTGGCCGGGCCCGCCCTCCTCGTCGTCCTGTGGGCCGTCGCCTCCGCGGCGGAGGCTCTCGATCCCGGCGCGATCCCCGCGCCCTGGACGGTGGTGGACACCGGCGTCCACCTGTGGTCCGCCGGGACCCTGCCCGACGACATCCTGACCTCGCTGCAACGCGCCGGCACCGGGTTCGTCATCGGCCTCACCGCCGGGATCGCCCTCGCACTGGCCTCCGGGCTCAGCCGGACCGGGGAGGCGCTGATCGACGGGACGGTGAACCTCAACCGGGCGATCCCGACCCTCGGTCTGATCCCGCTGTTCATCCTCTGGCTGGGCATCGGCGAGACCTTCAAGATCGCCATCATCGCGATCGTCGTCTACATCCCGATCTACCTCAACACGCACGCCGCGCTGTCCGGCATCGACAGCCGCTTCGTCGAACTCGCCGAGGTGCAGGGGCTGAACCGCTTCCAGTTCATCCGGCAGATCGTCATCCCCGGGGCGCTGCCCGGATTTTTCGTGGGACTCCGGCTCGGCGTCACCGGCTCCTGGCTCGGCCTGGTCGTGCTGGAGCAGATCAACGCCACCAGCGGGCTCGGCTACATGATGTTCCAGGCGCAGAACTACGGCCAGACGGACGTCATTCTCGTCGGCCTCGTCGTCTACGGCATCTTCGGCCTGATCTCCGACAGCACGGTCCGCATCATCGAACGGAGGGTGCTGTCGTGGCGCCGCACACTGAGCAACTGACCCGTCCCGCCGTGCAGTTGAGGGGCCTGACCCGCTCCTTCGAGGGCCGTACGGTCCTCGACGGCATCGACCTCGACCTCCCTGCCGGGCAGTTCACGGCCCTGCTCGGACACAGCGGCTCCGGCAAGAGCACCCTGCTGCGCGCCGTCGCGGGCCTCGACCACGCGGTGGCCGGCAGCGGGCAGCTCACCGCGCCGGACCGGGTGTCCGTCGTCTTCCAGGACTCCCGGCTGCTGCCCTGGCGGCGGGTCCTGGACAACGTACTCCTCGGGCTCGACGGCAAGGACGCGGACAGCAAGGGCCGGGAGGCCCTCGAGGAGGTGGGTCTGAAGGGCCGTGAACGCGCCTGGCCCAACGAGTTGTCCGGGGGCGAGGCGCAGCGGGCCGCGCTGGCGCGGTCGCTGGTGCGGGAGCCGGAACTGCTGCTCGCGGACGAGCCGTTCGGGGCGCTGGACGCGCTGACCCGGATCAGGATGCATGCCCTGCTCAGGGAATTGTGGGTGCGCCACCGGCCCTCGGTGCTGCTGGTCACCCATGACGTGGACGAGGCGATCGTGCTCGCGGACCGGGTGCTCGTACTGGAGGAGGGGCGTATCGGGCTCGACCTGACCATCGACCGGCCACATCCGCGGTCGTACCGGGATCCGCTGCTCGGGGAGTACCGGGAGCGGTTGCTCGGCGCGCTGGGTGTGACCGAGGACGTCGGGTGAGCGCCGGGTGGGGTTTCGCCCCCGCCGCCCCTACCCGTCCCGTCCCTGGGGGCTGCCACCCCCAGACCCCCGCTTTCGGCCCGAAGGGCCTCGTCCTCAAACGCCGGACGGGCTGAAGTGCGCTGACCGGCGCTCGTCAGTCCCCCCGCCCAACCAGTCCACAACGGCCTCCCCACCTGCCCAAGCCAAGGGACACCCATGCCCAGACAGCTCCACCTCAACGCCTTCCTCATGAGCACCGGCCATCACGAGGCCTCCTGGCGGCTCCCCGAGAGCGACCCGTACGCGCACGTCGACCTGGCCCACTACGTGCACCTCGCCCGCATCGCCGAGCGCGGCACCTTCGACTCCCTCTTCCTCGCCGACGGTCCGCAGCTGTGGAACAACCTGGCCCAGCGCCCGGCCGGCGCCCTGGAGCCGCTCACCCTGCTCACCGCGCTGGCGACGGCCACCGAGCACATCGGCCTGATCGCCACCGCGTCCACCTCCTACAACTCCCCGTACAACCTGGCCCGCAAGTTCGCCTCGCTCGACATCATCAGCGGCGGCCGGGCGGGCTGGAACATCGTCACCACCGCCGGTGCCGAGGCCGCCCGCAACTTCGGGCTGGACGCGGAGCCCGCGCACGCCGAGCGGTACGCCCGCGCCGCCGAGTTCCTGGACGTCGCCCAGAAGCTCTGGGACAGCTGGGAGGACGACGCGGTCGTCGCCGACAAGGCGGCCGGTGTGTGGGGCGACGACGCCAAGATCCATCCCCCGCGGCACAGGGGGACGTACTTCAGCGTCGAGGGCGCGCTCAACGTGCCGCGTACGCCTCAGGGTTACCCGCTGCTCGTGCAGGCGGGGTCGAGCGAGAACGGCAAGCACTTCGCCGCCCGGTACGCGGAGGCGGTGTTCACCGCGCAGCAGACGATCGAGGACGCGCGGGCCTTCTACGCCGACCTCAAGGCACGTACCGCGCAGGCGGGCCGCGACCCCGACCACATCAAGGTGCTGCCCGGCATCGTGCCGGTGATCGGCTCGACGCAGGCCGAGGCGCTGGCGGCCGAGCAGGTCCTGGAGGACCACATCGTGTACGCGCACGGCGTGGGCCGGCTGGAGAGCCTGCTGCAACTGGAGCCCGGGGCTCTGGAGTTGGACGCCGAGCTCCCGGCCGACCTGCCCTCCGAGGACGCCATCGAGGGCGCCAAGAGCCGCTACACGCTCGTGGTGGAGCTGGCCCGGCGTGAGCGGCTCACCGTCCGGCAGCTCATCGGGCGGCTCGGCGGCGGCCGCGGGCATCTCACCTTCGCCGGGACGCCCGAGC
The DNA here is from genome assembly GCF_039537145.1 of Streptomyces shaanxiensis. Taxonomy (NCBI): domain Bacteria; kingdom Bacillati; phylum Actinomycetota; class Actinomycetes; order Kitasatosporales; family Streptomycetaceae; genus Streptomyces; species Streptomyces shaanxiensis. Next base: position 37,865 of record NZ_BAAAZY010000017.1, on the reverse strand, counting down.
AGGTCGCCGACGCCATCGAGACGTGGTTCACGCAGGGCGCCGCCGACGGCTTCAACATCATGCCGCCGGTGCTGCCCTCCGGCCTCGACGCCTTCGTCGACCACGTGGTCCCGATCCTGCGCGCCCGCGGCCTGCTCCGCGGCGAGTACGGCCCGCGCCAGACCCTGCGCGAGCGCTACGGCCTCCCGCGCCCCGCCAACCAGTACGTCAGCCCGTCCGCACCCGCCCTCGTCTGAAAGGACCGCTCATGTCCCTCGACATCCAGAAGGTCACCGCCAACATCGGTGCCCGTGTCTCCGGCGTCGACATCTCCCAGCCCCTCGACGAGGAGACGGTCACCGCTCTGCGCGAGGCCCTCAACGTCCACAAGGCGCTCGTCTTCGACGACGTGAACCTCGACGACGCCGGCCACCAGGCCTTCGCCCGCCACTTCGGCGACATCACCACCGCCCACCCGACGGTGTCCGCCGTCGACGGCGCCGCGAACGTCCTGCCCGTGGACAGCGAGCGCGGCCGGGCCAACCACTGGCACACCGACGTCACCTTCGTCCTCAACCCGCCGCAGGCCACCACCCTGCGCAGCATCACGATCCCGCCGTACGGCGGCGAGACCCTGATCGCCAGCTCGGCGGCCGCCTACCGGGACCTGCCCGAGCCGCTGCGCCGGCTGGCCGACACCCTGTGGGCCGAGCACACCAACGACTACGACTACGCGGTGCCGGACGAGGAGATCGACGCGGAGAAGGCCGAGCAGCGCGCCGAGTTCACCTCGATCAAGTACCGCACGACCCACCCCGTCGTCCGCGTCCACCCGCTCACCGGTGAGCGCGGGCTGTTCATCGGCGGGTTCGCCCAGCGGATCGTCGGCCTGTCGGTCGGCGAGTCGCGCAAGATCCTCGACCTGCTCCAGTCGTACGTCACCCGGCCCGAGAACGTCCTGCGCTGGCGCTGGTCCCCGAACCAGCTGGTCGTCTTCGACAACCGCATCACCCAGCACTACGCCATCGACAACTACGACGGCCTGCCGCGCCGCCTGCACCGGGTGACCGTCGCCGGTGACGTGCCGGTCGGCATCGAGGGCAAGGAGAGCTACTCGATCGAGGGGGACGCCTCGCACTACACGACGGTCGCCACCCCCGTCGCCGCGTGACCTGGGCGTCACATACAGTGCGGCGAGTGTCCGCATAGTGGGCAGCCTCTCCTTCTGAGCGGAGAGGCTGCCCAGACTGTGGGCGTTTTTTGCCCTCTCACGCATTGGACGAGCCGCGCCCATGCAGAACAGTTCAACGGAGACGCCCGCGACCGCGGACGCCGTCTCCCCCGGCCCGAACCCCGGCCTGAACCACGGCCTCAAGCAGCGCCATCTGTCGATGATCGCCCTCGGCGGTGTCATCGGCGCGGGCCTGTTCGTCGGTTCCGGTGCCGGAATCGCCGCCGCCGGTCCCTCGATCGTCATCGCCTACGTCCTCTCCGGCCTCCTCGTGATGCTGGTGATGCGGATGCTGGGCGAGATGTCCGCCGCGTATCCGTCGTCGGGTTCCTTCTCCGCACACGCCGAGAAGGCGATCGGACCCTGGGCGGGCTTCACCGCCGGCTGGTCGTTCTGGGTGCTGCTGTGCACGGCCGTCGGCCTGGAGGGCATCGGCGCCGCGAAGATCGTCACGACCTGGCTGCCGCATACGCCCGAGTGGGCGTGGGTGGCGCTGTTCATGGTCGTGTTCTGCGGCGCGAACCTGGCCGCCGTGAAGAACTTCGGCGAGTTCGAGTTCTGGTTCGCGGCGCTGAAGGTCGGCGCGATCGCGCTGTTCCTGGTGCTGGGCGGGCTGGCCATCGCGGGCGTCCTGCCGGGCACGGACGCCCCGGGCACCGCCAACCTCACCGGTGAGGGCGGATTCCTCCCGAACGGCACCGAGGGACTGATCATCGGCCTGCTGGCCTCGGTCTTCGCCTACGGCGGCATGGAGACGGTCACCATCGCCGCGGCCGAGTCGGAGAACCCGGTCAGCGGCGTGGCGAGCGCGGTGCGCACGGCCATGTGGCGCATCGCCCTCTTCTACATCGGCTCCATGGCGGTCGTCGTCACCCTCGTCCCCTGGGACTCCGAGGAGATCGTCGAGAAGGGCCCGTACGTCGCCGCCCTCGACCACCTCGGCATCCCCGGCGCCGGCCAGCTCATGAACGTCGTGGTCCTGGTCGCCCTGCTGAGCGCCATGAACGCCAACATCTACGGCTCCTCGCGCATCGCCTACTCCCTCGTCCAGCGCGGACAGGGCCCGAAGGCGCTGGGCCGGGTGTCGGGCGGCGTCCCGCGCATCGCGGTCCTCGCCTCCTCGGTCTTCGGTTTCGTCTGCGTGGTGCTGAGCTACTGGCGCCCGGACGACGTCTTCCCCTGGCTGCTGAACATGATCGGCGCGGTCATCCTCGTCGTCTGGATCTTCATCGCCGTCTCCCAGCTGCGGCTGCGGCGCCGACTGGAGCGTGAGGCACCGGAGAAGCTGGTCGTGCGGATGTGGGCGTTCCCGGTGCTGACGTGGGTCGCGTTGGCGGGCATGGCGGCGATCTTCGTACTCATGGCCCGGGAGCCGGACACGCGGGTGCAGCTGTACTCGACCGGTGGGATGACGGTGTTCCTGGCGGTCGTGGGATACGCCTGGCAGAAGGCGCGCGCCAAGGTCTGACAGCAGGTCCGACAACGCCTCCCCACCGCACCGAAGCCCCCGTGTGATCCACACGGGGGCTTTTTGCTGTTAGCTTGTTGTTGCAAGCTACTTGCAATAAGAGCTCTGAGGGGAACCCTTCATGTCCGTCTACACACTCCCGGAACTGCCCTACGACTACTCCGCGCTCGCGCCCGTGATCAGCCCCGAGATCATCGAGCTGCACCACGACAAGCACCACGCGGCCTATGTGAAGGGCGCGAACGACACGCTGGAGCAGCTCGCGGAGGCGCGGGACAAGGAGCAGTGGGGGTCGATCAACGGCCTGGAGAAAAACCTGGCGTTCCATCTGTCCGGGCACATCCTGCACAGCATCTACTGGCAGAACATGACCGGCGACGGCGGTGGCGAGCCGCTCGCCGCCGACGGTGTGGGCGAGCTCGCGGACGCCATCGCCGAGTCCTTCGGCTCCTTCGCGGGCTTCAAGGCCCAGCTGACCAAGGCGTCGGCCACGACGCAGGGTTCGGGCTGGGGTGTGCTGGCGTACGAGCCGCTGAGCGGGCGGCTGATCGTCGAGCAGGTCTACGACCACCAGGGCAACGTCGGGCAGGGCGCCACTCCGATCCTGGTCTTCGACGCCTGGGAGCACGCCTTCTATCTCCAGTACCGCAACCAGAAGGTCGACTTCATCGACGCCATGTGGGCCGTCGTCAACTGGCAGGACGTGGCCCGGCGTTACGAGGCCGCCAAGTCCCGTGCGGACGTGCTGCTGCTCGCGCCGTGACGGCGAGAGGCCGTAGCAGCCGTAGCGGCCCTGGTAGCCGCTGACAGTCGTCCTGCCTCGTGATCGTCTTCTCACCCTTCACGAACGGCAGGCGGAATGAAGGAAGCCCCCGCGAGGACCTGACTCGCGGGGGCTTCCCGGTGCCGGTAGGGCGTCAGGGCTTGCGGCCCAGGGCGCCGTGCTGGCCGATCGGCAGGGGGTCGTCGTCGCCCGGCTCGGGATGCCACAGCGGGACCGAGACGAGGCCGGGCTCGACCAGGTCGAGGCCCTCGAAGTACGCGGCGATCTGGTCGACCGGGCGCAGGAAGTAGGGGACGGCGCCGGTCTCGTTGTAGGCGTCCTGGGCCTGCTCGTAGGCCGGGTCGGTGCCTCGCGAGCCCTCGTTGAGGGAGAGGTAGCTGCCGGAGGGCAGGCCGGCCAGGAGGCGGCGGACGATGTCGCGGGCCTGGTCGTGGTCGGCGACGTGGCCGAGGATGCCGCTGAGGATCAGGGCCGTGGGGCGGGAGAGGTCGAGGGTCCTGGTGGCCGCCTCCAGGATCTTCTCCGGCTCGTACAGGCTCAGGTCCTCGTACGCCGTCGCGCCCTCGGAAGTCGACGTCAGCAGGGCGCGGGCGTGGGCCAGCACCAGCGGGTCGTTGTCGACGTAGACGATCCTGGACTCGGGCGCGATGCGCTGGGCGACCTCATGGGTGTTGTCGACGGTCGGGAGCCCGGTGCCGACGTCGAGGAACTGGCGTACGCCCGCCTCCGCGACCAGGTACCGGATGCTGCGGCCCAGGAACGCCCGGCTGCCGCGGGCGATGGTGACGATGCCGGGGAAGACGGCGGTGTAGGCGTCGCCGGCCGCCTCGTCCACGGGGTAGTTGTCCTTGCCGCCCAGCCAGTAGTTCCAGATCCGGGCCGAGTGCGGTACCGAGGTGTCGATCTCCGTCATGCGCCCATGGTGCTACGGCAGGTCCGGGTCGCAGGGCACATTGAGGGAGAGAAGTGCGGCGTATCCGTCGGTGTTCATGCGGAGTTCGCTGATCGCCACGTTGCGCAACCTCGGGAACACTCTGCGGTACTCCCCGGCCGGGATCGACAGCAGCGTGCACAGCACCAGACGGAAGAGAGTGTTGTGGGCGACCACGAGGACACGGTCCCCGGGGTGGGCGGCGGCGATGCGGCGCAGGGCGGCCGCACCGCGCTCGGCGGCGGCCGACGGGTTCTCCGCCCGGGGGAACGGGTGGGCCACCGGGTCGGCGCGGAAGGCCTCCGCGGCCGCCGGGTCCTCGGCCGCGAACTCCGCGAGCGTACGGCCCTCCAGCACACCGAAGTCGCATTCGCGCAGGCCGGGTTCGCGGTGCGGGGTGAGGCCGAGGACCCGGCAGGCGGGGTCGGCGGTGGCGACGGCGCGCGACAGGGGCGAGGTCCAGATCGCGTCGACCGGATGGGCGGCTGCCCAGCGGCCGAGGGCCTCGGCCTGGGCACGGCCGGTGTCGGTGAGGGGCACGTCGCTGACGCCGGCGTAGCGGTTCTCGGCGTGCCAGATCGTCTGCCCGTGCCGGGCCAGCAGCAGCGTCGCACTCGTGCTCGTACTCGTGCTCATGAATCCGCAGTATCCACGTCCAGGCGGGCGTGCGCGTGCGCCGCGACCGGTGAGGGCAGCCAGCCCCGGGCCGTCAGTTCGTCGATCAGGCGGGCGTAGGACTCGGCGAAGCGGGCGGTGCGGTCGGGGCGGGGTTCGACGGTCGTGCCGATGCCGGCCATGCCCTCCGCGGCCTCCGCCAGCCGCGGCGCCGCGCCCGCCCCGTACGCCGCCAACGCCGCCATCCCCAGGGCCGGTTCCGTCTGCTCGGGCACCCGTGCCGGGCGGCCCAGGACGTCGGCGCGCAGTTGGTTCCAGTACGGGCTGCGGGCGGCGCCGCCGGTGAAGGTCAGGGGGCCGTCGAGGGGGGCGCCGAGGTGGTGCAGGTAGTCCAGGCACAGGCGTTCCGTGAAGGCGACGCCCTGGAGGAGGGCGGCCCACAGGTCGGCTTCCGACTCCGGTTCGCCGAGGACCAGCGCGAAGGCGTCCGGGGCGAGGAAGGGGAAGCGCTCACCGGGTGACACCAGGGGGTAGGTGATCGCGCCGGACGGCTCGTACGCGGCGGCCGCCTTGTCCATGGCCGACGGGTCGGCGCCCGGGAACGCCGCCGTGAGCACCCCCGCGCCCACGCTGGAGGCACCGCCGGGCAGCCAACTCCCGTCCGGCGCCAGGTGGTTGTAGACCACGCCGGTCGGGTCCCGGACCGGGGTCGGGGACGCGCCCTTGAGGACCAGCGTGGTGCCGAGCACCGAGTTCCAGGAGCCGGGGCGCAGGGCGGCGGAGGCGATCTGGGCCGCGCAGCCGTCGGTCATCCCGGCGATGACGGGGGTGCCGGCGGGAATGCCGGTGGCCTCGGCGGCGGTCGAGGTGACCTCGCCGAGCCGGGTGCCGGGGCGTACGACGTCGGGGAACGCCGTGTCGGGCAGGCCCAGTCGGGGCAGCGGGGACGGCCAGGCGTCGCGCTCCAGGTCGTAGCCGGTCTTCAGGGCGTGGCTGGAGTCGGCCGGAGGCAGGGCGCCGGTGAGGAGGGAGACGACGAGGTCCGGCTGGTGGGTGACCCTGCCGTGGCCGTAGGTCTCGGTCAGCCACAGTGCCTTCGGCAACGCCCAGGTGTTCTGCACGCCGAGTCCCGCCGCCCGTGCCCGGGCCGCCTCGGCCGCCGCCCGCCCGTCGTCGTACATCAACGCGGGGCTCATCGGCCGCCCCGCCCCGTCCGTCAGCAGCACGGTCCCGGACGTCCCGCACACCGCGAGCCCGCCGATGCGCGTCTTCGACCGCCCTTGGAGCGCGGCACGGGACGCCGCGCACAGGGCGTCCCACCACTGCGCCGGATCCTGCTCGTGCCGCACGCCCTCGCGCCGCCCCGCGATGGGCGCCGAGCCGCTGCCGAGGACCGTGCCGTCCCCGGTGACCAGCAGGACCCGGACGCTCTGGGTCCCCAGGTCGATCCCGAGCCACGCGTCCTGTTCATGCGTCATCCGGACCTCCCGCACATCTGGATCCGTGAACTTCACACTCTGCCCTGAGATTTTCCCCTGCGCGAGGGATTGACGCCCAACTTCCGCCGTTCCACCCTCTGTTAACGAGTCGACTCGCCGTGTTAACCCGAGCAATTGACCGAGCCCCACGTGGAGGTCACGGATGGACACGCACGCGCACGACCGCCGACGGTTCCTGGCGCTGAGCGCCGCCCTGGCCGCCACGCCCCTCCTCTCGGCCTGCGGTGCCGGATTCGGCGGCGACGACAACAAGAGCGACGGCTCGGGGGCGGACGACGTCACCGGCTCCTTCGACTGGAAGCGGGAGAAGGGGACGACCGTCAAGGCGCTGCTCAACAAGCACCCGTACACGGACGCCCTGATCGCCGACCTGAAGTCCTTCACCGCGAAGACCGGCATCAAGGTCGAGTACGACGTCTTCCCCGAGGACAACTACTTCGACAAGCTCACCGTCGACCTGTCCAGCGGTCGCGCCTCGTACGACGTCTTCATGCTGGGTGCCTACATGGTCTGGCAGTACGGCCCGCCCGGCTGGCTCGAGGACCTCGGCCCGTGGATGCGCAACTCCTCGGCCACCGGCGCCGAATGGGACCAGGCCGACTTCTTCCCGAACCTCCTCCAGGCCGACCAGTGGTCCCTGAAGGCGGGCGCGCCGCTCGGGCAGGGCGGGCAGTACGCGCTGCCGTGGGGCTGGGAGACGAACGTCGTCGCCTACAACACGGACGTCTTCAAGAAGCTCGGTCTCAAGCCCGCCGAGACCTTCGACGAGCTGCGCGAGACCGCCGGGGCCATCAAGCAGAAGGCTCCGGGTGCCGGCTTCGACGGCATGTACGGGATCGCCGTACGAGGGTCGAGGAGCTGGGCGACCATCCACCCCGGCTTCATGACCATGTACGCCCGCAACGGGCTCAAGGACTTCACGGTCGAGGGCGGGAAGCTCACACCGGCCATGAACAGCCCCGAGGCCGTCGCCTTCACCGAGGACTGGGCCGGCATGGTCAAGCAGGGCGGGCCGCCGTCCTGGACGTCGTACACCTGGTACCAGTGCTCCAGCGACCTCGGTGCGAAGAAGGCCGGGATGCTGTTCGACGCGGACACGGCGGCCTACTTCCAGGCCGTCGAGGGGGCGAGTCCCGCCTCCGGGAAGATCGCCTTCCACCCCGGCCCGAAGGGACCGGACGGGTCCCTCGCCACCAACATGTGGATCTGGTCGCTCGGCATGAACGCCAAGAGCAAGAAGAAGAGCGCCGCCTGGCTCTTCCTCCAGTGGGCGACCGGCAAGGAGCACCTGCTCAAGAGCGCCGTCACGCACAACCACATCGACCCGGTGCGCAAGTCCATCGCCGACGCCGCCGCCTACAAGGACAAGATGCGGCACCTCCCGGGCTTCATCGAGACCTTCGAGGCCGTCGTCGACCAGACGAAGATCCAGTTCACCCCGCAGGCGCAGTTCTTCGACGCCACCACCAGCTGGGCCGCCGCCCTGCAGGAGATCTACGGCGGCCAGGGCGCCGAGTCGGTGCTCGACGGGCTGGCGGGGGACCTCGCCGACAAGGTGGGCTAGCGCGATGGGATGGCGGCTCGCCCTTCGCCCGTACGTCCTGATCGTCCCCGCCCTGCTGCTGACCTGCGGGATCCTGTACCCGTTCGGGCTCGGCCTCTACTACACGCTGTTCGACTTCTCGGCGAGCAAACCGCAGCCGGACATGGTGCGGTTCGAGAACTACGAGACCGTCTTCACGCAGGAGGCCTTCTGGAACTCGGCGTGGGTGACGGTGCTGTACGCGGTGGGGGCGGCCGTCGTGGAGACGGTCCTCGGGGTCGCCGTCGCCCTGCTGCTGCACCGGTCGTCGCTGGTCGGGCGGGTGCTGGAGAAGATCCTCATCCTGCCGCTGATGATCGCGCCGGTGATCGCGGCGATCATCTGGAAGCTGATGCTCCAGCCGTCGGTCGGGGTGATCAACCACCTGCTGAAACCCTTCGGGCTGGGGGGAGTCCAGTGGACGGACACCCCCACCGGCGCACTGCTGTCGTCGATCGCCGTGGACGTCTGGGTCTACACCCCGTTCGTGGCGATCCTCGCCCTCGCCGGGCTGCGCTCGCTGCCCACCTCGCCCTTCGAGGCGGCGGCCGTCGACGGGGCCGGCTGGTGGTACACCTTCCGGCGGCTGACGCTGCCGATGCTGTGGCCGTACGTCCTGGTGGCGGTGATCTTCCGGTTCATGGACTCGCTGAAGGTGTTCGACATCATCTACGCCCTGACGGAGGGCGGACCCGGCGACTCGACCGTCGTCCTGCAGATCCGGGCCTATCTGGAGGCGATCCGCTTCCAGCGGTACTCGTTCGGGATCAGCTACACGATCGTGCTGTGGGCCGTCGTGTATCTCGCCGCGATGGTGCTGGTGAAGCACCTGGGGAAGATCCAGCGGAAGGCGGCCGAGGTGAAATGACCGTCAAAACGACCATCAAGAAGCGCCTGTTGGGGTGGCTGGCCGACGCCGCCCTCATCCTCTACTTCGTCTTCGCGCTGTTCCCCATCGCCTGGATGGTGATCCTGTCGCTGAAGCCCACGAACCAGCTCTTCTCCACCTACTTCTCCTTCTCCCCCACTCTCGACGGCTACCGCACCGTCCTCGGCGACAGCGAGGGCATCCCGTTCGTGCGGTTCTTCGTCAACAGCCTGGTGGTGTCGGTGGGGGCGGTCGTGCTGTCGCTCCTGGTCGGCCTGCCGGCCGCGTACGCCTCGGCGCGCTGGCGGTTCAAGGGCTCCGAGAACCTGATGTTCACGCTGCTGTCGTTCCGGTTCGCGCCCGAACTGACCGTGATCATCCCGCTGTTCGTGCTCTACCAGAAGCTCGGCCTGTTCGACACGTACGTCGGCATGATCTGGGTCCTCCAGCTGGTGACGCTGCCGCTGATCGTGTGGATCATGCGGTCGTACTTCGCCGACCTCACGCCCGAGCTGGAGCAGGCGGCGCTGCTGGACGGCTACACCCGCAAGCAGGCGTTCGTGAAGGTGGCACTCCCGCTGGTCAAGCCGGGTGTGGCGGCCGTATCACTCCTCGCCTTCATCTTCGCCTGGAACAACTTCGTCTTCCCCCTCATCCTGACCTCCAACGAGGCCCAGACCGTGACCGTGGGCGCGCTGTCCTTCCTCGGCGGGGACCGCCCCAAGTACAACCTGACGGCAGCGGCGGCGCTCGTCTCCGTCGTACCGCCGCTGCTGCTGGCCCTCACCATCCAGCGGTATCTGGTGCGGGGGCTGTCGTTCGGGGCGGTGAAGTCATGATCGTGCTGCGGGGCATCAGCAAGACGTACGGGAGGACGACGGCCCTGGACGACCTCGACCTCGAGGTCCGGGAGGGCGAGTTCTTCTGTCTGCTCGGCCCGTCCGGCGCCGGAAAGACGACCACCCTCAAGACCGTCGCCGGGCTCGAACAGCCCGACTCCGGCACGGTCGAGCTCGACGGCAAGGACATGAACGGCGTCGAACCGTACGACCGGGGCGTCGCGATGTGCTTCGAGAGCTACGCCCTCTATCCACACAAGTCGGCGTACGACAATCTGGCCTCGCCGCTGCGCTCCCCGCGCCACCGCCTCCCCGCCGTGCAAGCGCGGGAGCGCATCGGTGAGACCGCCGAACTCCTCGGCATCTCCGCCCTGCTGGACCGCCCGGTCGGGCAGCTCTCCAACGGCCAGCGCCAGCGCGTCGCCCTCGGCCGCGTCCTGGTCCGCCCGGCCCGCGCCTTCCTCCTCGACGAGCCCCTCTCCCACCTCGACGCCAAGCTGCGCCAGCAGATGCGGGCCGAGCTGAAGGCGATCGGCGCGGTGCGGCGCACGACCACCCTCTACGTCACCCATGACTCCGTCGAGGCCCTGGCGCTCGGCGACCGGATCGGGGTGATCCGGGACGGGCGGATCGTGCAGACGGGGACGCGGGAGGAGATCTGGTACCGGCCGTACGACACGGAGGTCGCGCGGGCCTTCGGGCGGCCCCGGATCAATCTGCTCCCCGGGGCCGTCGCGCCCGACGGCGGCTTCCGGTCGGCGGACGGCAAGGTCGAGCTGCCGATCGGAGCGCAGGCGTCTCCCGGCACGGAGGTGCTGATCGGCGTCAGGCCCCGCGATCTCACCCTCGGCGAGGGTCCCGGTCACGAACTCACCGGCACGGTCTACGTCACCGAGGTGCTCGGCCGGTCCGTCGAGGTCACCGTCCGGCTCGGCGAGCAGCACGTGTCCCTGGTCGCCCCGCGCGGCGACGCGGCCGGTCTGCGTCCCGACGATCCGGTACGGCTGTCGGTCCGGCCTGAGAACCTGCTCCTGTTCGAGGCCGACCGGCCGAAGCGTCCAGGACGAAGGATCGGACCATGAACCCGGGATTGAACAACGCACAGCAGGGCCCCGCCGCCCGCCAGGCCGCCATGGCCGAGCAGGTCCTCGCCGAGGGGTCGGCCACGGCCGCCGAGCTGGCCGAGCGGTTCGGGGTGAGCCTGATGACGATCCACCGGGACCTGGACGAGCTCGAACGGCAGGGGATCGTAAGGAAGTCCAGGGGCGGGGTGACGGCGCAGCCCTCCGGGGTCTTCGAGTCGAACGTGCAGTACCGCCTCAAGACCATGCGCGCCGAGAAGGCCGCCGTCGCCGACCGCGCGCTGAAGCTGATCGAGCCCGGCATGGCGATCATGCTGGACGACTCCACCTCCACCCTGGAGATAGCCCGCAGGCTGCGGCTCGGGGAGGTGACCCCGCTGACGGTGGTCACCAACTTCCTGGAGGCCATCAACCTCCTCTCCGACCAGCGCGGCATCCACCTCATGGCCCTCGGCGGCGACTACGACCCGCTGCACTCCTCCTTCCTCGGCGTGTCCTGCGTCGAGGCGATCGAGCAACTCCGGGTGGACGTGTGCTTCGCGTCGACGTCGGCCGTGCGCGGGGGCTACGCCTACCACCAGGAGCAGCACATCGTGTCGGTGAAGCGGGCCATGCTCGACGCGGCCGCCCGCAACGTCCTGCTGATCGACCACACCAAGCTCGCCCGGGTCGCCCTGCACCGGGTGGTCCCGCTCTCCCGCTTCGACCTGCTCCTCGTGGACGACGGGGCGTCGGCGGAGGCGCTGCGGGACCTGGACGAGCACAAGGTCACCTACGAAGTGTGCGCGAAGCCACCGACCGTGACGAAGGGCAGCGATGACCGAGCTGGAGCTACGTGATCTGCGCAAGACCTACTCCGCGCGGGGCCGCCCGGCCGTGGACGCCGTACGCGGCATCGACCTGGCCCTGCGCTCCGGCGAGCTGCTCGGCCTGCTCGGCCCTTCGGGCTGCGGCAAGTCCACCACCCTGCGGATGATCGCCGGGCTGGAGTCGGTGACCGGCGGGGACATCCTGGTCGGCGGTTCCTCGGTGATCGCTCGCCCCGCCCAGCAGCGCAACATCGGGGTCGCGTTCGAGAACTACGCGCTGTATCCGCCGCTGACGGTGGCGGAGAACCTGGCGTTCGGACTGAAGGCGCGGCGCCGGGCCGACCGGGGTGACGTCGACCGCAAGGTCAAGGAGATCGCCGACCGCGTCGACCTCACCGCCCTCCTCGACGCCCGCCCCGCGGGCCTGTCCAGCGGCCAGAAGCAGCGCGTGTCCCTGGCCCGCGCCCTGATCCGCGAACCGGACGTGCTGCTCCTGGACGAGCCCCTCTCCCACCTGGACGCGGCCCAGCGCGACACGACCCGCCGCGAACTCAAGCGCATCCAGCGCGACCTGGGCCATACGACCATCCTGGTCACCCACGACCAGGAGGAGGCCCTCTCCCTCGCCGACCGGATCGCCGTGATGAAGGACGGCGTGATCCAGCAGCTCGGCACGCCGTACGAGATCTACGACAGCCCCGCCAATGTCTTCGTCGCGGACTTCGTCGGCGAACCCGCGATCAACCTGCTCCCCGGCACGGCGACGGACGACGGCCACGCCCGCCTCTCCGACTCCGCACGGCTCGCACTGCCGGTGCCGGTGGTCGCGGGCCGGGAGGTGGTGGTCGGCATCCGCCCCGAGGACCTGACACTGACCGGCGAGGACGACGGCATCGCCGCCCGCGTCGTGGCCCACGAACCCCTCCTGGAGTCGGGCATCGCCACCCTCGCCCTCGACGGCGTCGAACGCCCCCTCGTCGTCCTCACCGACCCCGAGGTCCGCCTCGCCCACGACGACCGCGTCCACGTCACCGCCGACCCTGACCTCACCCATGTCTTCGACGCCGAGACGGGAGACTCCCTCCGATGACCAACGGGAACAGCGTGCGCGTGGTGGCCGCCGGCGACCACTTCATCCTGCCGTCGCTCATCAGAGAGGCACTGGGCCGCGAACTCGCCTACGACGTATGCGAGTTGCGGCTCGGCTGGCCACTGGAGCCGTTCGGGCCGGTGGCCGAGGTGACAGAGGCCAGCGACGCCGAGGACGAGCTGATCGAGGCACTCGCGGGTGCCCAGGTGCTGGTCACACAGATGGGCCCGGTGACGGAACGCGTCCTCGACGCCTGCCCGGAGCTGCGGCTGGTGGTCGTGTGCCGGGGCGGCCCGGTGAACGTCAACCTGGACGCGGCCAAGCGGCACGACGTCCGTGTCTGTTACGCGCCCGGCCGCAACGCCGCCGCCACCGCCGAGTTCACCGTCGGCCTGATGCTGGCGGCCCTGCGCCGGATCCCGCAGGCCCATGACCTCCTTGCCCGGCAGGCCAGTTGGGCAGGGGCGACCTACTACACCTACGAGCACAGCGGCCTGGAGCTGGAGGACCTGCCGGTCGGGCTGGTCGGGTACGGGGCCGTGGGCAGCAGGGTGGCGCGGGTGCTGTGCGCCTTCGGCGCGCGGGTCATGGTCCACGACCCGTACGTCCACGGCGAGATCCACGGCCTGCGGGTCGCCTCCCTGGACGAACTCCTGCGCCGCTCCCAGGTGATCACCCTCCACGCCCGCCTCACCGCCGAGACCCGAGGCCTGATCGGCGCCCGCGAACTGGCCCTGTTGCCGGAGGGCGCGGTGGTCGTGAACGCGGCGCGCGGCCCGCTGCTGGACGAGGACGCGCTGTGCGACGCCCTGGAGAGCGGTCAAGTGTCGGCGGCGGCCCTCGACACCTACGTACAGGAGCCGCTCCCGCCGGACTCACGCCTGCACGCCCTCGCCGAACGCGTCGTCCTGACCCCGCACTTGGGCGGGGCGTCCCGCGCGGTGGCGGAGAAGGCGGCACGCATCGCCGCCGAGGAGGTGGGCCGTTGGGCTCGCGGGGAGCAGCTGGCGCACTGTCTGACCTGAGCGCGATGGTCAGGTGAGGGGCCGGGTGAGAGCCCACCAACCTCCACTGGGCCGACGACACCGGCCGCGAGAGAGCCGTAGGGGCGCCCCGGAGGCGAACGGAGCCAGATATTCGGCACGCCAACTGCAGAAGGCACGGCACAGCCGACCGAGCCAAAGAGGTGGGTTGGAATGTACGTCGGTATCGATGTAGGCACATCCACGGTGAAGGCGGCCGCGTTCGACAGCACCGGCCATGAACTGGCCGTGGCGTCCCGCCCGGTGGCCCTCGCCCTGCACGGCGGGTTCGTCGAGCAGGACATGGAGGAGGTGTACGGGGCGGTCGTCGCCGTACTCCAGGAGGTCACCGAACACACCCCCGAACCGGTCGAGCTCGCCGGCCTGACCGGCCAGGGCGACGGCGTATGGCTGATCGACGCCGAGGGCCGCCCCGTGCGCCCCGCCGCCTCCTGGATGGACGGCCGCGCACACGAGCTGGTCGACCGCTGGCTGGCGGACGGCACGTTCGAGACGGTGTTCCGGCGGACGGGCAGCGCGATGTTCCCGGGGTGTCCGGGCCCGCTGCTGGCGTGGCTGGACAGCCACGAGCCGAAGGCCCTCGACGCGGCGACGGCCGCCCTGTACTGCAAGGACATGGTGTTCCAGCGACTGACGGGGGCGGGCCCGACAACCGACGTGTCGGACGCGTCGATGCCCTTCCTCGACCCGCGTACCCGCACGTACGACAACGGGGTCGTCGAGTTGCTGGGGCTGACCCACCGGCGTGGCCTGCTCGCCCCCGTAAGCGATCCGGTCGCGACCGCACGGACGCGCGGCCAGGGGCTTCCGGCCGGGACCCGGATCGCGAACGGGCCGTACGACCTGCCGGCCTGTGCGCTGGGCGCGGGGGTGACTTCCCCCGGTGACGGTCTGCTCATCGTCGGCACCTGCCTGGCCAGCCTCGTCGCGACCACCGACCTGGACCTGACCGGTGAGCCGGCCGGCCTGTACATCAACACGGACCGGCCCGGGCACTGGCTGCGCGCGATGCCCGCGATGGTCGGTACGGCCGCGCTGGACTGGGTGCTGTCGACGACCGGCGTCCGGCACGAGGAGGTCGACGGGCTGCTGGCCGAGACCCCGCCGGGGGCGAACGGCGTACGCGTCCTCCCGTACTTCGCCCCCTCGGGCGAACGCGCCCCCTTCGTCGAGCCCCGCCTGCGCGCCGAACTGACCGGAGTCTCCCTGGAGTCGACCCGCGCCGATCTGGTCCGGGCGACCTGCGAGGGCATCGGTTACGCGGCCCGGCACTGCCTTCAGGCGGCGGGGCTCACCGGGACGCTGGCCGTGTGCGGCGGCGGTACCCGCAGCCCGGCCTGGATGCGGCTGCTCGCCGATGTGCTCGGGCGGCCGCTACGGGTCGTCGAGGGCGAGGTGGGCGCGCGGGGCGCGGTGCTGGCGGCGGCCGAGCGGTACGGGGTGACGTTGGACGCGGAGGCGTGGACGCGACCGACGGCGGTCGTCGAGCCGGACGCCGGGCGGGCGGCGTACTACACGGAGGGGTATGAGGACCATCTGGCCCGCCTGGCGGAGGCACGCGGCCGGGCACGCGCGTGAACGTCCTTCGCGCGTGAACATCCTTGAGAAGAAGGGAAGTTGTATGCACCCGAGACGTAGATCCCTGCTGCTTGCGGCCGCCGGCACCACGGCGGCCGCTGCCGTGCCGACAACAGCGGTGGCGGCCGCGACCGACGACTCCCGCCCGCCGGGCCGGCCGCTCGTCATCGGCCATCGCGGCGCGGCCGGCTGGCGCCCGGAGCACACGGCGGCCTCGTACACGTATGCCGTGCAGACCGGCGCCGACTGGATCGAGCCGGACCTGGTGCCGACCAAGGACCATGTGCTGGTCGTCCGGCACGAGAACGAGATCTCGCAGACGACGGACGTGGCCGCGCACCCGGAGTTCGCGGACCGGCGCACGACGAAGACGGTGGACGGGCGGTCGGTGACCGGCTGGTTCACGGAGGACTTCACGCTGGCGGAGCTGAAGTCGCTGCGGGCGGTGGAGCGGCTGCCGCTGGTCCGCAACCGCAACACCGTGTTCGACGGCCGGGATCAGGTCCTCACCTTCCAGGAGGTCGTCGACCTGGCGCGCGGGCTGTCGAAGGCGTACGGCCGGACCGTCGCCGTGTTCCCGGAGACCAAGCACCCGACGTATTTCCGCTCGATCGGCCTGCCGCTGGAGCCGAAGCTGGCGTCGACGATCCGCCGCAACCGGCTCGGCCGGCGCGAGTGCGTCGTGCAGTCCTTCGAGCCGACGAGCCTGCGGCGGATCGCGGCCGAGCGGCTGGGCGTGCCGCTGTGGCAGGCGCTGGGGACGACGGGTGGGCCGTACGACCTGGTCTCGTCCGGTGATCCGACGACGTACAAGGACATGATGACCCCGGCGGGGCTGGCGCGGATCGCCGCGTACGCGGACTGGATCGGGCCGGACAAGTCCTCGCTCGTCGGCACGTCCGTCCTCGCGGACGCCCACGCGGCGGGGCTGCGGGTGGGGCCGTACACCTTCCGGGCGGAGAACCAGTTCCTGCCGGCGGACCTGCGGCGCGGTACCGGAGCCACCGATTTCGGGGACGCGTTCGCGGAGTACGCGCTGTACTACGGGATGGGGGTCGACGCGGTGGTGACCGACTTCCCGGATCTGGCGGTGCTGGCGAGGAGGGGTTCGTGATCCGAAGGTGGTGCCCGACATGCCGCGGCTGGCAGGACTTCCGGCAGCTCAACCCCGACGAGAAGGCCGCCGTGCGGGAGGAGAAGGGGGCCCGCCATTTCGTGGGCAACCTCTGGCGCTGCACCGCGCAGGGCTGCCTCTTCTACCAGACTCACCTGCACGCACGGGGCGGCGGCATCCTCCCCGAGAAGTTCCGGGAGGAGGCCGCCGCCTCGGAGTGACCCCTACAGGTTCGGAGTGACCCCTACAGGTTGCTGAAGTCCGGGCCCTTGGTGCGGGTGCGCTTGATCTCGTAGAAGCCCGGCACGGAGGCCACGGCGAGGGTGCCGTCCCACAGCCTCGCGGCGTCCTCGCCCTTGGGGGCCGGGGTGACGACCGGGCCGAAGAAGGCGATCTGCTCGCCGTCGGCGCCGGGGACGGCGATGACCGGGGTGCCTACCTCCTGGCCGACCTTGTCGATGCCCTCCTTGTGGGAGGCGCGCAGCTGCGGCTCGTACTCGGTGCCGTCCCAGTGCTCCAGGAGGGACTCGGGCAGGCCGACGTCCTTCAGGGCGGCGGCGACCGTCTCCTTGCCGGGGCCCTCCTCCTTGTTGTGGATGCGGGTGCCGAGCGCGGCGTAGAGGTCACCGAGCACCTCGGCGCCGTGCTCCTCCTGCGCCGCGATGACGACCCGGACGGGGCCCCACGCCTTGGTCTCCAGCAGCTCGCGGTACTGCTCGGGCAGGTCGTCCAGCTTGTCCTCGTTGAGGACGGCCAGGCTCATCAGATGCCAGCGGACCTCGATGTCGCGGACCTTCTCCACCTCCAGCACCCAGCGCGAGGTCATCCAGGCCCACGGGCACAGCGGGTCGAACCAGAAGTCGACGGGGGTCTTGTCCGACATGTCTCTCCTCGGGAGGCAAGCGCGTCTCAACGGAACCTCTGGGGGAACGCCGCTGATCCCCCCGCCATTCCCCGGTGCCGTGCGTCAGGAGCGCATGGCAGGATCGGGGCTGTCCGCATGTCCGCATACTGAACACCACCCCAGGGAGTGCCACCCGTGCCCGGTGAGAATCTGTCCCGTGACGAGGCCCGGGAGCGGGCCGCCCTGCTGTCCGTCGACGGGTACGACGTGTCCCTCGACGTGCGTTCCGCCGTCGGCGCATCGGACCCGGAGGGCGGGGCGCCGCGCACCTTCCGTTCGGTCACCACGATCCGCTTCCGCTGCGCCGAGCCCGGCGCCACCAGCTTCGCGGACCTGATCGCGCCGAGCGTGACCGCCGTCTCCCTCAACGGCAGGGACCTCGACCCGAGCGAGGTCTTCGACGGCTCACGGATCACCCTGGAGGACCTGGCCGCCGACAACGAGCTCGTCGTCGACGCTCAGTGCGCCTACTCCCGCACCGGCGAGGGCCTGCACCGCTTCGTCGACCCCGAGGACGGCGAGGTCTACCTGTACACGCAGTACGAGCCGGCCGACTCCCGCCGGGTCTTCGCGAACTTCGAGCAGCCGGACCTCAAGGCCCCGTTCCGCTTCGAGGTGCGGGCGCCCGAGGAGTGGACGGTGTGGAGCAACGGAGCCGGTGAACGCGTCGACGGGATGTGGCGGTTCGCCGAGACGAAGCCGATCTCGACGTACATCACGTGTGTCGTGGCGGGCCCGTACCACTACGTCACCGATTCCTACGAGCGGGTCTTCGCGGACGGCACCCGCCTGGAGATCCCCCTCGGCGCGATGTGCCGCAAGGGCCTGGCCCCGTACTTCGACGCCGACGACGTCTTCCTGGTCACCAAGCAGGGCCTGGACTTCTTCCACGACCACTTCGACTACCCGTACCCGTTCGGGAAGTACGACCAGGCGTTCGTGCCCGAGTACAACCTCGGCGCGATGGAGAACCCGGGGATGGTGACCTTCCGGGAGGAGTACATCTTCCGCGGCAAGGTGACGCAGACGTCGTACGAGGGCCGGGCCAACGTCATCCTGCACGAGATGGCGCACATGTGGTTCGGCGACCTGGTCACCATGGTGTGGTGGGACGACCTGTGGCTGAAGGAGTCCTTCGCGGACTTCATGGGCACGTTCGCGAACGTCGGCGCGACCCGCTTCAAGGACGCCTGGATCACCTTCGCCAACCGCCGCAAGGCGTGGGCGTACCGCGCCGACCAGCTGCCCTCCACGCACCCGATCACGGCGGACATCCGTGACCTGCAGGACGCGAAGCTGAACTTCGACGGCATCACGTACGCCAAGGGCGCGTCCGTCCTGAAGCAGCTCGTGGCGTACGTCGGCCAGGACGCGTTCCTGGAGGGCGCGCGGCGCTACTTCAAGCGGCACGCGTACGGCAACACGCGTCTGGGTGACCTGCTGTCGGTGCTGGAGGAGACCAGCGGCCGGGACATGGGCGCCTGGGCGCGGTCCTGGCTGCAGACGGCGGGCGTGAACTCGCTGACCCCGCAGGTGCTGCTGGACGCCGAGGGCCGGGTGAGCGAGCTGGCGGTGCTGCAGGAGGCCGCCGAGTCGCACCCGGAGCTGCGCCCGCACCGGGTGGCGGTGGGTCTGTACCGGCGGGGCGCGGACGGGGCGTTGGAGCGGTACACGCGGGCCGAGGTGGACGTCGACGGTCCGCGTACGGTCGTGGCGGAGCTGGCGGGCGCCGAGGCTCCGGAGCTGGTGCTGGTCAACGACGACGACCTGACGTACTGCAAGACGCGGTTCGACGAGACGTCGCTGGCGACGCTGCGTGCCGCTCTCGGTGACATGACCGACCCGCTGGCCCGTGCCCTGTGCTGGTCGGCGCTGTGGAACATGACGCGGGACGCGCTGCTGCCGGCGCGGGACTTCGTGGACCTGGTGCTGCGGTTCGCGAACCGGGAGTCCGACATCGGTGTGCTGCAGATGCTGCACGCGTGGGCCGAGTCGGCGGTGACGCACTACGTGGCGCCGGAGTGGCGGGAGCAGGGTGTCAGGCTGCTCTCCCAGGGCGCCTCGGTGCAGCTGTACGCCGCCGAGGCGGGCAGCGAACACCAGCTGGCGTGGGCGCGGTTCTTCGCGCGTGTGACCGATGAGCCGGGCTTCGAGCTGCTGACGGCTCTGCTGGACGGCACGGTGACCCTCCCGGGTCTTGCTGTCGACCAGGAGCTGCGCTGGGCGTTCCTGGACACCCTGGCGGCGCACAGCGTCGTCGGCGAGAAGGAGCTGGCCGCCGAACTGGCCCGGGACGACACGGCGTCCGGCAAGCGTCACCAGGTGCGCTGCCTCGCCGCGCGGCCGTCGGAGGCGGTGAAGGCGCAGGCGTGGGCGCAGGTCGTGGAGTCGGACGCGCTGTCGAACGCCCTGGTCGAGGCGACCATCGCGGGCTTCACCCAGCCGTCGCAGCGGGAGCTGCTGGCGCCGTACGCCGAGAAGTACTTCGCGGCGATCGAGCGGGTGTGGGAGGAGCGGTCGATCCAGATCGGCATGGACGTGGTCCGGGGCCTGTTCCCGGCGCTCCAGCAGTCGCAGGCCACGCTGGAGGCGACGGACGCGTGGCTGGCGGCCCACGAGGACGCGGCTCCGGCGCTGCGGCGGCTGGTGCTGGAGGCGCGGGACGATCTGGCGCGGGGGCTGCGGGGGCAGGCGTGCGACGCGGAGGCGTCAACCGCATAAGACCTTTGGCCAACGGTCAGGGCACTCCGTGACCGTTACGGAATTCAGGCAATAACAGCCGTAACCCCTGGTCCAACCCGAACGGACCAGGGGTTTTGCCGGCCTACTCGGCACCCGAACATCCGTCCTTTAGTGCCAGGTTGTCCGTTTTTGTCGACGGGCATGTAACAGCGGTTAGCGAGCCGCTCGGACGCGGGAACCTCCGGGTCATGAACCACAACACCCCGGTCCCCCCGCTCTCCCCCCGCCCGCTGCGCCACCTCTCCGAGGTACACCGCCGTGTCATGACGACCGCGCAGCTGAAGTCCCACGGTGTCCCGGCCGCCGAGATGAACGAGCAGTGCCGCCCCGGCGGCCCCTGGCAGCAGCTCCTCCCCGGCGTCTTCCTGCTCCACCCCGGCCCGCCCACCAGCGAGGAGCGCCTGCACGCGGTGCTGATGTACGCGGCGCGGGAACGCTCTGCGGGTGTGCCGGCCCAGCCGAACGCCGGCGAGGGCCACTCCCCGCTCTACCCCGACGCGGTGATCACGGGCCTCGCGGCGCTGACCCTGCACGGCTTCTCCGCCACGCCGCCGCTGACCGCGCTGGACACGATCGACGTCCTGGTCCCCCGCATGCGCCGGCTGCGCTCCACGGGCTGCGTCCGCATCCTGCGCACCGCCTCGCTCCCCGCCCCGCAGCAGGTGACGGGCCTGCCGGTGGCCCCGGTGCCCCGCGCCCTGGCCGACGCGGTGGCCGAACTGACGGACGCGAGCGCCGTACGCCGGCTGCTGACGGAAGCCGTCCGCGGCGGCCACTGCGAACCGTCGTCGGTGGTAAGGGAGTTGAACCAGGCGAAGCTGCTGAGCCGCCCGCACGTGGTGGACGCGGTGGACTCGCTGCTGGCCGAGGGCCGCGCGATCGCGGAGGACCGCCTCTACGAGATGGTCCACGTCTACGGCCTCCCCGACCCCGTCTGGAACGTCGACCTACGGCTGCCCGGCGGCCCCCACCTCGGCGGCCTGGACGCCTACTGGCCGGAGCAGGCGGTGGCGGTGGAGCTGGACACCCGGGCGCCCCGCCACGACGAGGACGCCCTGTGGTCCGAGTACGCCCGCAAGCGCGAGCACCTGGAGCGCCTGGGCATCACGGTCGTGTACATCACCCCGAAGAAGCTGCGGGACGCGATGGAGCAGCAGGCGGCGGTGGTCCGTACGGCGTTGATGGCGGCGGCGGACCGCGATCCGGCGGCGTATGTCGTGGTGCTGCCCCGGTAGTGACGGACCGGGACGCAGCGCCAGGAGGGGAGAGGAGGGGCCGTCGGGGCCTGGCACCGGCGGCCCCTCCTCGTGCCGCCGCCTCACACGTCGAACTCCGGGATCAGCTCCCCCACCAGCCGGATGCTGCGCAGCACGCCGTCGTGGGGGTTGCTTCGAATGTACGGGCTCGGACCACGAAGCGGATGTGATCACTCCGGTTTGCTCGGCCAACGCCACGCGATCCGCCCCCGCCGCGACCCGTCCGGCACGACCGGCGCGTCCGGCCGGGCCGACAGGGCACCGGACTTGGCGTGCCAGTCCTCGAACACCCCACGGAACACCGGGTGTTGGGCCTCGACCGGCAGCGAGCGCCGCACAGTGGCCATGACGTCCTCCTTCGTCCCCACGCACTCCTCGATGGATCGAAGGTAGCCAGCAATGGCTCGGTGCTACCGTCCAATGGCATGCGGGAATCACAGACCAATCCGGCCGGGGATCTCCTGCTCCACCTGGAACGGTCCGGCGACGGCCCCCTGCACGAGCGGGTGAAGCGGGCGCTGCGGGCGGCCATCAGGGAGGGGCGGATCGAGGTCGGCACCGCCCTGCCACCCAGCCGACAGCTCGCCGCCGACCTCGGCTGCTCACGCTGGGCGGTGACCGAGGCGTACGGCCAGCTCATCGCCGAGGGATATCTGGCTGCGCAGACCGGTTCCGCGACCCGGGTGTGCTGGTCGAACGCCCCGGACACGGGCTCCGGGCGCCCCGCGTCCCGGCCGGCTCCCGTGGCCCGCTTCGACCTCGGCCCGGGGCTGCCGGACCTGCGCGCGTTTCCGCGCCGCCGGTGGGCCGAAGCCGTACGCGCGCAGACGGCCACCGCGGAGTTCGCGGAGCTCGGATACCCGCCGCCCGGCGGTCACCCCCGGCTCAGGCGGCTGCTCGTCGAGTACCTGGGCCGCTCCCGCGGTGTCTCGGCGACCCCGCAGGACGTGACGGTGTGCACGAGCGTGACCGACGGGATGCGGCGCATGTGCCACGCCCTGCGCGCCGACGGCATCACCGCGGTCGGCTGTGAGGAACCGGGCTGGACCCGGCTGCGCGAGGTGATCCGCGCCGCGGGCCTGGACCCGGTGCCGGTCCGCACGGACGGCGGCGGTCTGCGCGTCGACGACCTCGCCGGGCACCCGGGGCTTCGGGCCGTACTGACCACCCCGGCGCACCAGTTCCCGCTGGGCACCGTGCTCGCCCCCGAGCGGCGCGCCGCCCTGCTGCGGTGGGCTCGTGAGGCGGACGGCGTCGTCCTGGAGGACGACTACGACGCGGAGTTCCGCTACGACCGTCGCCCGGTCGCGGCACTGCAGGGCATGGACCCGTCCCGGGTCGTCCTGTTCAAGTCGCTCAGCAAGATCCTGTCGCCGGCGCTCGGCATCGGCTGGATCGTGGCACCACCACGCTGGACCCGTGACCTGCACCGAGCCGACCAGACGGCGATCCAGCCCCCGACGCTCGACCAGCTCGCCTTCGCCGCGCTGCTGGAGTCGGGTGCCTACGACCGCCACCTGAGGGCCTGCCGAAAGCGGTACCGCGACCGCCGCGACGCCCTGGTCCGAGCGCTCGCCCGGCACCTGCCCGACGCCCCGGTCTCCGGCGTCGCGGCCGGCCTCCATCTCCTCCTGCGCCTGCCCGCCACCGTGGACCCCGCGGCCGTGGTCACGGCGGCGGCCGGCCGGTCCCTGCGCGTGGCCGACCTCGCCGCCTATCACGCCACCGAGGACCACGCCGATCACGGCCTGGTCCTCGGCTACGGCAACCTCGCCGACGGCGTGGTGGACGACGCGGTCCGCCTGCTGCGCGAGTCCGTAGAGGAGTGCCGTTAAAGCCGCCCCCGTGACGCCGGGTCAGCCGACAAGGCGCGACACGGACATCACGTCCGGCTGAACCCGCTGCTGCGTGCCCGAGTCCGGTCGGTCACCGGCCGCCACCGGCGCCTTTCCGCAGAACTCGGCCTCGACCACGGCGTCGGTGTCCCCCGTCCAGTCCGCGTTGAAGTTGAGGGCCAGGGAGTGGCGGCCGTCCGCCGTCGTCACCGCTTCCGACGTCGAGCCGTGGATGCCGCCGCCATGGCCCCAGACCGTGACGCCGCAGCTCAGCTTGCGTTCGATCAGGCCGAGCCCGTACCCCGCGTTCGGGATGGCGTCGACCTTGACGGTGTCCTTCATCTCGGAGAGCTGCTTCGCGGGGAGGAGCCTGCCCTTCAGCAGGGCCGAGTAGAAGCGGTTCAGATCGCCGGAGTCGGAGATCATGTCGCCCGCCCCGGCGGCCAGGGAGGGGTTGAGCTCGGTGACGTCGTACGTCGGTCCCGTGGCCGTCTCGGCGAGCTTGCCGTAGGCGCGGCTGCTCGGTTTCGGCAGCTTCGGGTAGGTGCCGGGGACGAGCGTGGCGCGCAGCCGCAGAGGCTGGACGATCCGGCGGCGGATCTCGTCGCCGTAGCGGTTGCCCGTGACGCTCTCGACGGCCATGGCGGCCAGGGTGTAGTTGGTGTTCGAGTAGTTCCAGGACGTGCCCGGGGCGAAGTCCGGCTTGTGTCCCATGGCGATACGGACCAGTTCCTCGGGAGTGACTGTGTCGTAGCGGTGCTCGAAGAAGCCGTCCTTCAGGAAGTACGTGCGGCCGAACTCGTCGTCCGCCGTGTAGTTGAAGATGCCGCTGGTGTGGTTGAGAAGCTGGCGAAGGGTGATGCGGCTGCCGTCGTGGCCGTTGCCCCGCACCACCCCCGGCAGCCATTTCTCCACCGTGTCGTCCAGCGACAACCTGCCCTCCGCCTCCAGTTGAAGCAGCACCGTGGCGACGAACGTCTTGGTGATGCTGCCGACCCGGTAGCGGTCGTCCGCCGAACGCGGCTTCCCCGTCCGGAGATCGCCGACCCCCGCCGTCGCCGACCACGCGCCGCGCCCGTCCTTCGCCGTCACCGTCACACCGGGGACGCCGTCCGCGACCGCGGCCTCGATGGCCTCCCGGGTCGCCTCGTGGTCGGTTCCGGCGGGCGCCGCCGCCATCGCGGGAGCCGCGAGGGCGACGGACAGCGCCATGGCCGTCGTCGCCACCAGGGCCGTACGGATCGTACGTACGCTCATGTCTCTCTCCCCGTTCCGCCCGCTCACGTCGAGCGGGATCGGGGGGAGAGACTCGGGGTACGGGTGCGAAGGTTGAGGCTCTGTACGGTGGTTGACCCTGTTTCAGCCAGTCGCCTCCACGTCGTGTTGGACGCAGAGGTCTCACCTCTTCTTCAGCACCAACTCCGTGTTCCGGTCCTTCCGATCACCCGCCAGGGTCGTGCGCGCTCCGGGCGCGTTCAACGACAGCTCCCGGTAGAGGCCGGCCAAACCGGTCTGGGAGAGGTCCGTGAAGCTGGTGCGGTGCGGGGCCGAGGACTCGATCAGGGTGGTGAACAGGGAGATCGTGCCGTCCTTGTTGTCCACCACCTCGATGATCCGGGCGA
Source organism: Streptomyces shaanxiensis (assembly GCF_039537145.1). NCBI lineage: Bacteria > Bacillati > Actinomycetota > Actinomycetes > Kitasatosporales > Streptomycetaceae > Streptomyces > Streptomyces shaanxiensis. Next base: position 12,994 of record NZ_BAAAZY010000017.1, on the reverse strand, counting down.
GTTGCGGGAAGTCGACGTGGGAGGCGGTGGAGATCTCCCAGAAGGAGCGGCCGCCGGAGCCGGAGTGCGGCGTGATCACGTTCTTGTGGATGTGGCCGTTCACCCAGGCGAGGACGTTGCGGTGGCTGCCGAGCAGCTGGAGCAGCTCGGCGCCGCCGACCCGCCGCTCGTTCGGGCGCGCCGGGTCACGGCGCAGGTTGTCCATCGTCTCGCTGGTGTGATGGCTGAAGATGATCGCGTACGAGTCCTTGTTGTCGCGCAGCGTCCGGTCCAGCCACTTGAACTGGGCCGCCCCGATGGACCCTTCGTAGTGCCCGCCCGGGTCGGTGGTGTCGAGGCTGATGCCGATGACGTCGTCGGCGATCCGGAAGCTGTAGTACTGGGTGCCCGCCTCCAGGTTGGCCGTCGAGTAGCCGTGGCCGACCGGGCCGTGACCCCGGTGGGCGGGGTTCAGGTGGGCCTGTACGTATTCGCGGGGCGTGAAGGGGGCCCGGCTCTCGTCCGGCGTGACCGAGCGCATCGAGCGGGCGTGGGCCTTGAGGAAGTCCTTGAAGACGGTGCCCCTCGGGTCCTTGTCCTGCTTGAGGGAGTCCTGGAGCTTCTTGGCGTCCGCGGCGGAGACGTTCATCAGCTTCTTGCCGCCGACGGCGAGGTCGGTGAGGTAGGAGTCGCTGTGCGAGGCGTAGGTGCCCAGCGGCATCGCGTCGTGGTTGCCGACCGTCGAGTACCACGGGATGTTCAGGCCGGGGCTGCGCAGCTCGCGGATCGCGGCGTCCAGGAAGCCCTCGATGTGCGGGAAGCCGAGCTGCTTGTCGGCGTCGCGGACGGCGTCGTCGGCCTGCCAGTACAGCTTGAGGCCGCTGTTCTGGACGCCCTCGTAGCGGCGCGGGTCACCGGTGTTCGGGGTGACGCGGCCGCCGCTCATCACCGTCAGGAACCACTCCAGCTCGGACTTGCAGTTGTTGTCCGTGTTGTCGCCGGTGGTCATGGCGAAGTGGAGCGGGGCGCCGGTGACGGGGCCGCCGCGCAGCGCGTTGAGCCGCTCGACGAGCGCCACCGCGCCCGGCACGGTCAGCGCCTCCTGCGGCCGCCAGGCGTGCACGTCCGTCGAGCGCAGGTATTCCAGGCGGAGCGGGTGCTGGGCGTCGATCAGGTGCAGATCGGTGAGCTGGACGAAGGCGGCGAGCGCCGTACGCCGGCTCTCGCGGCCCGACTTGGCCGCGGCCAGGTTCTCGCGGACGACCCGCTTCCAGCCGGGACCGTCGCCGAGGCGGCGGTAGCCGGAGGTGCCGCGCGGGGTGGCGACGCTGGTGAGCGTGGTGCCCCGGGTGTACGGCGCGAGGGCGACCGGCACCTTGCGGGAGGCGCCGACCGGGGCCTCGGCGGCGGCGTCGCCCGTGCCGGCGCTCGTCGTACCCGCGGTGTCCGTGGTCGTGGCGGCCTGGCTGTCGGTGGGCCGCAGGGCGTAGCCGACGCCCGCGGAGAGGGTCACCGCTCCGGTGGCGGCGAGCAGGGTGCGGCGGTGGACCCCCAGCGCGGAGCTGGCGACAGAGCGTATGCGCGACATGCGCGATCTCCCCGAGTGCGAACGCGTCGGCAGTGGTCGCGGGTGGTCGCTGACGCGAACGTCCCGCTCACTGTGGATCGTTGGCACCCGGAATGACCTGCGCATGAACATGACGGCAACGCGCAGCGCCGATCACCGTACGTGGATCTTCGCCCACCTTCCGCGTTCACGGCCGCTCCTCGAACGGCCGGAACGCGGTCACTCGCTGTTCATCTTTCGGGGTAGTGAAGCTATTTCCCGGCGGTGTGGATCCGCCCCGCGGCCGGCCGCTCGCGCCACAGCGACAGCCCCTTGTCGACCATGGAGACGCGGGTCAGCTCCGGCACGTCGTCCATCGGATGCCACGCCGCCATGTCGGTGGAGCCGTTCGCCTCGTAGCGCAGCTCTCCGCCCACGATCCGGGCCTCGTAGACGAGCCGTACGCCGTGATGGTCGACGCTCCGGCCGAAGCGGCGCGGGAAGGTGCGGCGGGAGGAGTCGATCCCGAGCAGGCCGGCGGGTTCGACGACATAGCCGGTCTCCTCGTCCACCTCCCGCACGACCGTGTCGTAGGGATCCTCGCCGTGCTCCATGCCGCCGCCCGGCAGCACCCACTCGAAGCCTCCGCCGGGCGCCGGGGACCGGGCGAGGAGGAGTTGTCCGTCACGCACGCAAATGGCGTAGGCCGCCACCCTCAACTTCTTCCGCACACACGGACAGTAGAGCGCCGGGACCGGATCGGCAGGTGAATATTCGGCTTGCGCGTGGCATGCCCTCTTTGTCACCTACCGACCCAAATGAACAGCGGGTTTTCCCCATCCGTCCATTTCGATTCGGTCAACTCTTCCCAAACATCCTTCCCTTGCGTAAGGCTGTGCGGTCGTCCGGGATCACATACCGGACGCTCCATGCTCCTTTACTTCCAAGGGATGCCGATGACCCTCACCCCCCAGCGCGATCCGAAGCCGGGCCCGAGACGCGCGGCCCTCATAGCCGTGGCCGCCGGTCTCGTCGCCGCGCTCTCCGCGGCCGGGCCGATACCCATGGCCGTCGCCGCGGACACCGCGCCCGCCGCTTCTGACCCGAGCGTCAAGTCCGCGCACGACAAGCTCGGTTCGAACGACGCCGACCTGCTCGCCGAGGCCAAGGCCGACGGCGACAAGAACGTCACGATGATGGTCGCGACCGCGCCCGGCCAGACCGAGAAGGTCGCCGAGCAGCTGGACGCGGTCGGCTCGGTGGGCCGCACCTACGACAAGCTCGGCTACGTCCGGGCCACCGTGCCCACCGGCAAGGCCGACAAGGCCATCGCGGCCGCCACGAAGCTCTCCTCGGTGCACGGCATCGACCTGCGCGAGGAGATACCGCTGGACGACCCCGCCGTCGACACCAAGAAGTCGACGGCCGCCGCGACCTCGTACACCGGGCCGAGCAAGAAGACCCCGGCCGAGAACCCGTACAACCCGTCCTTCGAGACCGGCGCCGTCGACTTCGTCGAGGACCACCCGAAGGCGGACGGCCGCGGCATCACCATCGGCATCCTCGACTCCGGCGTCGACCTCGGCCACCCGGCGCTGCAGAAGACCACCACCGGCGAGCGGAAGATCGTCGACTGGGTCACGGCCACCGACCCGATCGTCGACAGCGACCGCACCTGGCGCCCGATGGTGACCTCGGTCTCCGGGCCCACCTTCACCTTCGGCGGCAAGACCTGGACGGCGCCCGCGGGCTCGTACCAGATCAGCACGTTCCTGGAGTCGTACACCACCGGGGGCGACGCGGCGGGCGACGCCAACCGCGACGGCGACAAGACCGACTCGTGGGGCGTCCTCTACGACGCCGCGAACGGCACGGTCCGGGTCGACCTCAACAACAACAACGACTTCGGTGACGACACCCCGATGAAGCCGTACAAGGACGGCTTCCAGATCGGGTACTTCGGCACCGACGACCCGGCCACCGACGTCGCCGAGCGGCAGCCGTTCGTCGTGGAGATCCGCAAGGACGTCCCGATGGACCCGTTCGGCGGGGACTGGGTCGGCCAGAAGCGCGACTTCGTCAACATCGGCGTCATCGAGTCCGAGCACGGCTCGCACGTCGCCGGCATCACCGCCGCGAACGGCCTGTTCGGCGGCGAGATGAACGGCGCGGCCCCGGGCGCGAAGCTCGTCTCCTCGCGTGCCTGCACCTGGACCGGCGGCTGCACCAACGTCGCGCTCACCGAGGGCATGATCGACCTCGTCGTCAACCGCGGCGTCGACATCGTCAACATGTCCATCGGCGGTCTCCCGGCGCTGAACGACGGCAACAACGCCCGTGCCGAGCTGTACACGCGGCTCATCGACACCTACGGCGTCCAGCTCGTCATCTCGGCCGGCAACTCCGGCCCCGGCGCCAACACCATCGGCGACCCGTCCCTGGCCGCCAAGGTCATCTCGGTCGGCGCGACCATCTCCAAGGAGACCTGGGCCGCCAACTACGGCTCGGTCGTGTCCAAGCCGTACGCGATGATGCCGTTCTCCTCGCGCGGCCCGCGTGAGGACGGCGGCTTCACCCCGACGCTCTCCGCGCCGGGCGCCTCGATCAACACCATCCAGACCTGGCTGCCGGGCGCCCCGGTCGCCGAGTCGGGCTACACGCTGCCGGCCGGCTACGGCATGCTCCAGGGCACCTCGATGGCGTCCCCGCAGGCGGCGGGCGCGTCCGCGCTGCTGCTGAGCGCCGCCAAGCAGAAGGGCATAGCCCTCACCCCGGCGAAGCTGCGCACCGCGCTGACCTCGACCGCCGACCACATCAAGGGTGTTCAGGCGTACGAGGAGGGTGCCGGCCTCATCAACATCGAGGACGCCTGGGACTCGATCCGCGACGGCGCCACCGCCCACGAGTACACGGTCAAGGCGCCGGTCGACACCGCGATCGACCAGTTCCTGAAGACCCCGGGCTACGGCACCGGCGTCTACGACCGCGAGGGCGGCCTCAAGGCCGGCCAGAAGAAGACGTACGACGTCACCATCACGCGTACGTCCGGCGCGGACAAGGCGATCCGGCACGAGCTGCACCTCGAGAACAACGCCGGTGACACCTTCCGGATCGTCGGCTCGGACGAGATCAGCCTCGGCCTGAACAAGCCGGTCACCGTCCAGGTCGCCGCCAAGCCGTCCTCGGCCGGCATCAAGAGCGCGATCCTGGAGGTCGACGACCCGCGCACCGAGGGCATCGACAAGCAGGTCCTCAACACGGTCGTGGTCTCGGCGCCGCTGAAGTACAGCTACTCGGCGTCCGGTTCGGTGCAGCGCAACAGCAACAAGTCGTACTTCGTGACCGTCCCGGAGGGCGCGAAGTCGCTGGAGGTCGCGATCGGCGGGCTGAAGGACAAGAGCCAGACCCGGTTCATCGCCATCCACCCGTACGGCGTCCCGTCCGACCCCACCGGCACGCCGAACTGCTACAACAACTACCTCGCCGGCAACGGCTGCAAGCCCGACGTGCGTTCGTACGCCGACCCGCAGCCCGGCGTCTGGGAGATCGAGGTCGAGTCGCGCCGTACGTCGCCGCTGCTCGACAACCCGTTCAAGCTGGACGTCACCGTCCTGGGCGCGGCCTTCGACCCGGAGACCGTGACCGTCCCCGAGGCCAAGGTCGGCACCCCGGCCGCCGCCTCCTGGAAGGTGACCAACAACTACGCCGCGATCGACGGCAAGCTGGCCGGCGGCCCGCTCGGCTCCTCGAAGACGGCGCGTCCGACCATCGCCGAGGGCGTCACGCAGACCACCACGGTCGAGGTGCCCGCGGGCGCCACGTCGCTCGACGTCACCATCGGCAATGTCTCCGACGCCGCCGCCGACCTCGACCTGGTCGTCCACGACGCGTCCGGCACCGAGGTGGGCAGCTCCGCCGACGGTGACTCGGAGGAGTCGGTCTCGGTCGCGAACCCGGCCGCCGGGACGTACACGATCGACGTCATCGGCTACGCGGTGCCGGCCGGCTCGACGGCGTACGACTACCTGGACGTGTTCTTCTCCGCCGCGCTCGGCACCGTCACGGTGGACGAGTCGCCGGTGAAGCTCGGCACGGGTGAGTCGGCCACGGTCGCAGGCAGCGTCACCGCGCAGGCGGCCGCTCCGGAGGGCCGTGAGTTCTTCGGCCAGGTGCGGCTGGTGAACGCGCGCGGCACGGTCGCGGGCCTGGGCAGCGTGAAGATCGAGAAGGTCACGCCGTAGTCCTTGGTACGGCTGTGGGGCGGGCGTCCGTGTGGGCGCCCGCCCTCTTTTTCATCCGCCGCAGGTCCTGTCGCGCGACTTGGGCAGCGAGGCGGTGATCCAGGCCCGTTCGAGGGCGATGTTCTGCTCGCCGACGGCCCAGAAATCGGGCTGGCGGGCGCCCTGCGGGATGCCGATGAGCACGTGATCGCCCTTGCGGACACCCGGGACGAGGTTCTCGTCGACCACGAAGGTCAGCTTTTCGTCGCCCTCCTCCGGCTTGTAGTAGCGCGTCATGTGCAGGGTCACGCGCAGGGACGTGGTCCCGGGGAGCCGTTCCACCTCGGTGGCGGTGCCCTCGGCGACCAGGCGGGAGCAGGCGAGGTAGTCGGGGCTGCCGAAGGCGACACCGCCCGACTCCAGCGAGGGGGCCGACTTGTCCGCGGTGCTCGCCCCGGAGTCGTTGTCGGCACCCCCGTTCTGCGTCAGCAGCCAGCCCATGCCGACCAGCACCGACCCGGCGGCGGCCACGGCGAGGGAGCCGAGGGCGACGGAGAAGAAGCGGCGCCGGGCGCGGGAGGGCCGTCGTACGGGAGCGGGGCGGGGCGCCGGCTCGGGCTGCGGAGCCGGTGCCGGCGGCTCGGCGAGCGTGTGCCCGATGATCCCGAGCTGCTCCCGCAGCAGCGCCACGTCGGCGACGGCGGAGCGGTGCTCGGCCATGAAGGCGGCATCCGCGCGGGCCTCGTCGGTGAGCGGCTCGTCGGTGATCGCGGCCATCAGCGCGTCGGCGCCGGAGCGGCCGTCGTAGCCGTTGCGTCCGTCGCGTCCGTCGCGATCCTTACGGCTTTCGTTCTCGGCGGTCACGTCACACCACCTCGTCCTCGTGCAGGCGGGCGCGCAGGGCCCGTACCGCCGTGTGCAGCCTGCTCTTGACCGTGCCCTCCGGGATGCCGAGCTCCTCGGCGATCCCGCGCACCGACAGATCGGCGAAGAAGCGCAGGACGAGGACCTGACGCTGGGCGTCGGGCAGGTCGTCCAGGCCCTGGGCGACGGCGAGGGAGAGCAGGCTGGTGTCCTCGCCGGAGGGGTGTGCGGCGGGCTGGCGCAGGGCGGCGAGCCGCTCCCCGAGCCGTTCCTGGCGCTTCTTGGCCCGGTGCCAGTCCATGGCGAGGTTGGAGGCGACCACAGCCGCCCACGCCGACACGTCCCGCGGCGCCTCACGCCCGCTCGCGGCCCGCTCCAGCAGTCGCAGGCGGACCTGCTGTACCCCGTCCAGCAGGTCCGCCTGCGGCACCCCGCCCAGCGCGAGCACCGCCCGCACCCGACGCTCCTGGGCCGCGTCCAGCGGATCGTCCAGTACGTCCTGGACGGCTCCGCCCCCCTGGCCGCGGCGTGCCTTTCTGCGCAGCACAGCCACCCCTCCCCTCGCCGTGTTGTGCCTATGACGCCGGGGTGGGCCAAAACGTTCGGCGGCGTTCGGCGGGATTTTCCGCCGCCGCGCAGAGGTGTACGTCACATCGCCGCGTAGCCCGGTGGCGGGCGGGCAGGCGAGCTTGCGGCGCGGGGCCGCCGTAGGGCGAATTTCTCCAGCTCAGCCGGGGTGAGAGCCGGAGAACCGGAGCCGGGCCCGGGTCGGTCGCGTCCCAATGTTTGAGCTGTCCGGTCAAACGATTGGACAGGCGGACCGAGGCTGACCGCATGATGGAAACACCTCGGCCATGCAGCAGTCACACACAATCCACGCAAGCCACGTAAAAGGAGTCGCCGTGAGGGTCGGAATCGTCGGAGCCACCGGTCAGGTCGGCACGGTCATGCGCAGGATCCTCAAGGAGCGCGACTTCCCGGTCACCGAGCTGCGCCTGTTCGCCTCGGCCCGCTCGGCGGGGACGGTCCTGGACGGCGTGACCGTGGAGGACGCGACGACGGCCGACTACTCCGGCCTGGACATCGTGCTGTTCTCGGCGGGCGGCTCCACCTCGAAGGCCCTGGCGCCGAAGGTCGCCTCGCAGGGCGCCGTGGTGATCGACAACTCCTCGGCCTGGCGCCGTGACCCCGAGGTCCCGCTGGTCGTCTCCGAGGTCAACCCGCACGCGATCGCCGACCGCCCCAAGGGCATCATCGCCAACCCGAACTGCACGACGATGGCCGCGATGCCGGTGCTGAAGCCGCTGCACGCCGAGGCCGGCCTCGAGGCCCTTGTCGTCGCCACCTACCAGGCCGTCTCCGGCTCCGGTCTGGCCGGCGTCGACGAGCTGTTCGAGCAGGTCAAGAAGGTCGGCGACGACGCGCCCAAGCTGACCCACGACGGCTCGGCGGCGGAGTTCCCGGCCCCGAACAAGTACGTCGCGCCGATCGCGTACAACGTCCTGCCGCTGGCCGGTTCGATCGTCGACGACGGTCTGAACGAGACCGACGAGGAGCAGAAGCTCCGCCACGAGTCCCGCAAGATCCTGGAGATCCCCGGCCTGAAGGTATCCGGCACCTGCGTGCGCGTCCCGGTCTTCTCCGGCCACTCCCTGCAGGTCAACGCCCGCTTCGCCCGCCCGATCAGCGTGGAGCGCGCCAAGGAACTGCTGGCCGGCGCCCCCGGCGTGGCCCTCACCGACGTCCCGACCCCGCTCCAGGCGGCCGGCCAGGACCCGTCGTACGTCGGCCGCATCCGCACCGACGAGACGGTCGAGCACGGCCTCGCCCTCTTCCTCTCCAACGACAACCTCCGCAAGGGTGCCGCGCTGAACGCGGTGCAGATCGCGGAGCTGGTGGCGGCCGAGCTGAAGGGCTGACGCCCGCGACATCGACGGGAGGGGGGCGGGGCACTGCGAAGGTGCCCCGCCCCTTCTGCCCTCCTACGGCTCCTCGCCCGGGCATGATGATCACCGTGCATGAGGACGGGGAGCAGCGCGGGCAGGGGCGGTACCGGCTGACGGACACGGAAGACGGCCATGTCTGGGGCGTCTGCGCCGAGGCGGAGGGACTGTTCGGGGAACCCCGGCGCGGGACGTACGAACTGTTCGGCTGGGTTCCGGAGGGCGCCGAGGTGCGCGGCTGGGTCGGGAGCCGGGTGTGGCTGGTGCCGGACGACCGGACGCTCGATCCCTGGCTCCTGGAGGACGCGGAGAGCCTCGCCCCGTACCCGGGACCGGACGGTCTCGTGCTCACCGGCCTGGATGACTACGAAGGCCCGCCCGAGGGATACCGGGGCCCCGTCCGACTGCACGACGGACGCCGGTGGCTGGGCTCCTGCCGGGAGTTCGCCCGCGTCCTGCCGCCCGAGCACGCACCGCCCCCGCTCGTCCTGCGCGGGCTCGCCCCGAGTGACCGGCTCGGGCGGGCCCTGGCGGCGGGCACCCGGCGCGCGCGGGACCTGGAGGAGGCCTGGCTGGAGATACGGGACGATCGGGGCGAGCCGCTCACCGACCGACTCCTGCGGCCCAGAATCCGCTCGTGGCGCGCCTCCTCCCGCGGGACGGATCTGATCGATCTGGAACTCGACGGAGAGCTCGAACCCGTACCGGAACACGCCTGGCCCACGTGGCGCCGCTGGCTGACCGGCCCTCCGGAGACTCCCGGCGCATGGGCCGGCCTCGACACCCGGCAGCGCGGAGCCTGGCTCGATCTCGTCCGCGAGCGGGGCTGCCGGATCGGGCACCAGGACCGGCCGCCCGGACAGGCGTACGAGCTGGACGGCCGGCACATCACCGATGAACCGGGCCTCTATCTGGCTCTCGGCGAGGCCGTGAACGGGCCGGGCGGCTACTTCGGCGGCTGCCTGGACGCCCTCGTGGACTGTCTGCGCGGCGACTTCGGCCACACCGCCCCCGCATCCCTGCTCTGGCGGGACGCGGCGGCAGCACGCGAGCACCTGTCCCGCGTCCTGGCGCCGGAGGGCGAGTCGTACGACCTGCTCGCCCTGGTGCTCGAAGTCCTGGCCGAGGGCGGGATGCACGTCACCCTCGCGTGAACCGGCGGTCAGGACCTGCGCACCTCATAGAGGAAACAGCCGTACTCGACGGCCCGGACGTGGACGAGCGCCACGGCCGCGTCGTCGAACGCCTCCCGGAACGCCGCCTCGAACTCCCCGTGCTCCGGCACGAGCCGCCCGCCCAGGATGCGCCCGTCGGCCGAGTAGCGGCGCACCGTGCGGTGGGCGTTCGTGAAGGGCAGCCCTTCCCCGTCCGGCCCCGCGCACTCCTCCGCATGGACGAAGACGGGCCCCTGCTCGTCGTACGCCTCCGGATCGACCCCGTTCCCGGCGGCCCAGCGCCGCAGCGGAGCGTACGAGACGAGGGCGATCCGCTCGCCCACCGCACTGCGGCGCAGACAGCAGCGCAGGGGCGCCCCGCCCTCCTCGTCGGTCACGGGAACCATCCGGCGTCCCGCGTCGTCAACGGAGCGCAGTTCCTTCAGGGCCGTCGGATCGATGGGGCGTGCGTGGTAGATCGTCATGCACTCAGCCTCACGCGCTCGTGCTCCGCCCACCGGCGGTAAACGGACATCGCGCTCCGTGCAGGTCACGTGGAAGGATGGCCGAACCGCCGAACCTACACATATCGAGGAGATGACCGCGTGCCTGGCACAAACCTGACTCGCGACGAGGCTCAGCAGCGGGCTCAGCTGCTCACCGTCGAGTCCTACGAGATCGATCTCGACCTCTCCGGCGCGCAGGAGGGCGGTACCTACCGGTCTGTCACCACGGTGCGCTTCGACGTCGCCGCGACCGGCGCGGAGTCGTTCATCGACCTGGTGGCCCCGACCGTCCACGAGGTGACGCTCAACGGCGACCCGCTCGACCCGGACCAGGTCTTCAAGGACTCCCGGATTGCGCTCACGGGCCTCCTGGAGGGCCCCAACGTCCTGCGTGTGGTCGCCGACTGCGCGTACACCAACACCGGCGAGGGCCTGCACCGCTTCGTCGACCCGGTCGACCAGCAGGCGTACCTGTACACCCAGTTCGAGGTGCCGGACGCCCGTCGCGTCTTCGCGTCCTTCGAGCAGCCCGACCTGAAGGCGACCTTCCAGTTCACCGTGAAGGCCCCGGAGGGCTGGACGGTCATCTCCAACTCGCCCACCCCGGAGCCCAAGGACAACGTCTGGTCCTTCGAGCCGACGCCGCGCATCTCGACGTACATCACGGCCCTCATCGTCGGCCCGTACCACTCCGTGCACAGCGTCTACGAGAAGGACGGCCAGTCCGTCCCGCTCGGCGTCTACTGCCGCCCCTCGCTCGCCGAGTACCTCGACTCGGACGCGATCTTCGAGGTGACCCGGCAGGGCTTCGACTGGTTCCAGGAGAAGTTCGACTACCCGTACCCGTTCAAGAAGTACGACCAGCTGTTCGTGCCGGAGTTCAACGCGGGCGCGATGGAGAACGCGGGCGCGGTGACCATCCGCGACCAGTACGTCTTCCGGTCCAAGGTGACGGGCGCGGCGTACGAGGGCCGCGCGGAGACGATCCTGCACGAGCTGGCCCACATGTGGTTCGGCGACCTGGTCACCATGGAGTGGTGGAACGACCTGTGGCTGAACGAGTCGTTCGCCACGTACACGTCCATCGCCTGCCAGGCGCACGCCCCCGAGTCGCGCTGGCCGCAGGCGTGGACCACCTTCGCCAACCAGATGAAGACGTGGGCGTACCGCCAGGACCAGCTGCCGTCGACGCACCCGATCATGGCCGAGATCCGCGACCTGGACGACGTGCTCGTCAATTTCGACGGCATCACCTACGCCAAGGGCGCCTCGGTCCTCAAGCAGCTCGTGGCGTACGTCGGCCAGGACGCGTTCTTCAAGGGCGTCCAGGCGTACTTCAAGCGGCACGCGTACGGCAACACGCGCCTGTCCGACCTGCTGGGCGCCCTGGAGGAGACCTCCGGCCGTGACCTGAAGACCTGGTCGAAGCAGTGGCTGGAGACGGCGGGCATCAACATCCTGCGCCCCGAGATCGGGACGGATTCGGAGGGTGTGATCACGTCCTTCGCGATCCGCCAGGAGGCCCCGGCGCTGCCGGCCGGCGCGAAGGGCGAGCCGACGCTGCGCCCGCACCGCGTGGCGGTGGGCCTGTACAACCTGGACGCCACGTCGGGCAAGCTGGTGCGCGCCGAGCGGATCGAGCTGGACGTGGACGGCGAACTGACGGCCGTACCGCAGCTGTCGGGCAAGCCCCGTCCGGATGTGATCCTGCTCAACGACGACGACCTGTCGTACGCGAAGGTCCGCCTGGACGAGGCGTCGCTCGCGTTCGTGACGCGCCACCTCGGCGACTTCGAGGCCTCGCTCCCCCGGGCCCTGTCCTGGGCGTCCTCCTGGGACATGGCGCGCGACGCCGAGCTCGCCACCCGCGACTACCTCTCCCTGGTCCTGTCGGGCATCGGCAAGGAGTCCGACATCGGCGTGGTGCAGTCGCTGCAGCGCCAGGTGAAGCTGGCGATCGAGCTGTACGCCGCCCCGGCGGCCCGCGAGGCCCTGCTGACCCGCTGGACGGACGCCACGCTGGCCCACCTGCGCGCGGCGGAGGCGGGCAGCGACCACCAGCTGGCGTGGGCGCGGGCGTTCGCGGCGACGGCCCGCACGCCGGAGCAGCTGGACCTGCTGGAGGGCCTGCTGGACGGCTCCCAGGAGATCGAGGGCCTGGTCGTCGACACGGAGCTGCGCTGGGCGTTCGTGCAGCGCCTGGCGGCAGTGGGCCGCTTCGACGAGACGGAGATCGCGGGCGAGTACGAGCGGGACAGGACGGCGGCCGGTGAACGCCACGCCGCCACGGCTCGTGCCGCCCGCCCGACGCCCGAGGCCAAGGCCGAGGCCTGGTCGTCGGTCATCGACTCCGACAAGCTCCCGAACGCCGTGCAGGAAGCGGTGATCGGCGGCTTCGTCCAGACCGACCAGCGCGAACTCCTCGCCCCCTACGCGGACAAGTTCTTCGAGGTCGTCAAGGACATCTGGGACTCCCGCTCCCACGAGATCGCCCAGCAGATCGCGATCGGCCTGTACCCGGCGATCCAGGTCTCCGAGGAGACGCTGCGCAAGACGGACGCCTGGCTGTCGTCGGCAGAACCGAACGCGGCCCTGCGACGCCTGGTCTCGGAGTCCCGAGCGGGCATCGAGCGGGCCCTGAGGGCCCAGGCGGCGGACGCGGCGGCGGAGCAGTAACGGTCGTCGTACGTACGTCGATGGGGCGCCCGGTGCAACACCGGGCGCCCTTTCGCACACGGGCGCCCCGCGTCGGCGGCGACGCGGCGCGGGGCGTCCGAGGCAT
>NZ_BAAAZY010000016.1:21375-33934 GCF_039537145.1 Streptomyces shaanxiensis | reverse complement strand
GATTTCCTCGGTGCTTTCCAGGTTTCCGCTCTCGCGTTTCCCTTTCCGGCGGTTCCGACTTTATCAGAAGTTCCGGGCCGGATTGACCAGCCACTCATTTCCGAATCATCGGGAGGGGCTTCTCGGGAATCGATGTTCCACTGAAGCAGACAGATACTCACTGGGCCCGGTCTGGACTACGTCCACTTCCAGGCAACTGTTCGAATCTACCTCCCCACGCGCTCCGTGTCAACGGCTCTTGTGGGGCGAAGAGGAGACTAGCAGTTCAACAGGGGTGTCCGCACATCAGGCCGCCGTTGGCACGGCAGCACTGCGCTCGGCTGCCTCAACGTCGCCTGTCTCTCCGGCTCGGGCGGCACGGCCGCCGAGGACATAGACGTATGCGAGGAATGCCAGCTCAGCTATGACGCCGATGGTGATGCGTGCCCAGGTGGGCAGGCCCGACGGGGTGACGAAGCCTTCGATGGCGCCGGAGACGAAGAGGACCAGGGCGAGGCCTATCGCCATGCCGATCGCGGCTCGGCCCTCCTCGGCGAGGGCTGAGCGTCGGGTGCGAGGGCCGGGATCGACGAGGGTCCAGCCGAGGCGCAAGCCTGTGCCGGCGGCGACGAAGACCGCGGTCAGTTCGAGGAGACCGTGCGGCAGGACCAGGCCGAGGAACGTGTCCAGGCGTCCTGCCGAGGACATCAGGCCGAAGCCGACGCCGAGGTTGAGCATGTTCTGGAAGAGGATCCAGAGCACCGGGAGGCCGAGGAACACTCCCAGGATCAGGCACAGGGCGGCGGCCCAGGCGTTGTTCGTCCAGACCTGGGCCGCGAAGGAAGCCGCGGGGTGGCTGGAGTAGTACGTCTCGTACTGGCCGCCGGGGCGGGTGAGCTCGCGTAGTTCGCTGGGGGCCGCGATGGTCGCCTGTACTTCGGGGTGGGTGCCTATCCACCATCCCAGGAGGGCTGCAACAAGGGTCGACAGGAGCGCCGTGGGTACCCACCAGTGTCGCGATCGGTAGACCGCGGCTGGGAAACCGTGGGCGAGGAAGCGGGTGACATCGCGCCAGGAGGCGCGTCGGGTGCCTGTCACGGCACTACGCGCGCGTGCCACCAATTGGCTGAGTCGGCCCGTCAGCTGGGGGTCGGGGGCGCTGGACTGAATCAGGGAGAGATGGGTGGCGGTGCGCTGGTAGAGAACGACAAGTTCGTCGGCCTCGGCTCCGGTGAGGCGGCGCTGGCGCCCGAGCAGGGTTTCGAGGCGGTCCCACTCAGCTCGGTGGGCGGTGACGAAGACGTCGAGGTCCATCTGCTTTCCTGCTCCCCGGCTGTTCGTCGGCGACTCGTCGTGGGTGTCAGCTTGTCGTACTGCGGCGCGATGCGCCCTCAGCTTGGCAGACTGGCCATTCGAGGGGCAGGTCAGGGGAAGGACGGACTGCGTGAGTGAGCTGGTGACGGGCGAGGCGGTGGCGCTGGAGTTGCGCCCCGCGAAGCTGCCCAGCAGGGCGCTGGCCGTCCTGGTCGATCTGGCTGTGGCCGTGATCGCCTATATCGCCGTGACCATTGGCGTGGTGGCTGCCACCGCTTCTCTGGACGAGGCGGCGCAGACCGCGCTGTCGATCGCGATGTTCGTTCTGTTGCTGGTCGGCGGACCGATCGCGGTGGAGACGCTGAGCCATGGGCGTTCGCTCGGGAAGTTGGCGTGCGGGCTGCGCGTGGTGCGCGACGACGGCGGGCCGATCCGGTTCCGGCATGCGCTGGTGCGGGGACTCATCGGTGTGATCGAGATTCTGATGACTCTCGGCGTCGTCGCCGTCATCGCTTCGCTGGTGTCCGCGCGCGGGCGGCGGCTCGGTGACGTGTTCGCGGGGACTCTTGTCGTACGCGAACGGGTGCCACTCGCGCGGACGGGCTTCGTTCCTCCGCCTCCGCCGTGGTTGGCCGGGCGGTTTTCGGGACTCGATCTCTCGGCGGTTCCCGATGGGCTGTGGCTCGCCATTCGCCAGTACCTGACGCGGATGCAGCAACTCGATCCCCAGGTCGGCTGGAGCATGGCGGAACAGCTCTCGGCGGACCTCGCGGCGCGTACGGGTACTCCGGCGCCGCAGGGCGTGCCGCCGGCCGCGTATCTGGCGGCGGTTCTGCAGGAGCGGCAGGCGCGAGAGGCGCGGCGCGCCTTCGGGAACGGGCCGGGGGCGGGCGGGGCGGCCGACAGTGTCGGTGTCGGTGCTCGTACACAGGGCCCGTACGGTCCGGCGGTCGTTCCGCCCGCCGCTGCTGTGCCGCCGCCAGGCGCGTACGGCTCGGGGGTGGCTGGGGTCGGCGGTCAGCCCGGAGTTGGTGCGGAAGCGGATCGTTCCTCTGTACCGCAGGACGTCGTGCCGCAGACCCAGGCTCCGCAGGAAGCCTCATCGGCAGACCGGCCCGCCACCGGCTTCGCACCTCCGGCGTAGCCCCTGTTTCCGGCGCGTGGCGCCGCGACGAAGTGGCGACCTGCACGACCTCGCTCAAACGAACGTGGACGGCGGCGACTCCAGGTCCTCCAGTTCGATGCCGGGGGCCGCGAGAACCACGTCGCCCGTGATGTGTACGGCGTGCTGCTCACCCGTGTCCAGGGCTGTGACCTGGTATTCGTCCACGGTCAGGGGGCCGTTGTCAGTGGCGTGTGTTTCTCTGTTCACCAAGGCCCAGGACTGGTCCACGGTGCGCGGGGCGAGGACCGGATCCGTGAGGGCCACGAGGCGTACGCGGGTTGCCGCGGCGGAAGGGGTGAGGCGCAGGAGACGAGTGGTGGCGATGAGGAACGCGGGGGATGTGCCGGTGAAGGCATGGGCGCGCACATTGCCTTCCGTGGCGTGAGCCCCGGTGGGGTCTGTACGGACCCAGGTGACGCCGTCGAGGGCGGCGCCGCGTACCTGCCAGCCGCCCGCGTGGAGTTCGAGACGGATGGGGCGGCCGAGTTCGTCCAGGGCAAGGTCGACGGAGCCGCTGTGATCGCCTGCTGGGGTGGTCAGCTGGGAGACGTAGCGCCAGCCGGAAGGGCCGGGGGCGCAGTGGAAGTGTTCTTCTGCGAGGGGGGTGTGATCGTGCGGATCGTGGAGCGAATATCGGCCGCGGGGCATCGGGGTCCTGGGTCTTGACGGGCTGATCCGGCTGTACGGCCAAGGGCCGCATGAGCCAAAGGGGCAGGCCCCCGGCACGGGGGTGCGGGGGCCTGCCTCTGAGGACCTGCTGCTGAGAGGACGGTCGGCTCAGTAGCGGTAGTGGTCCGGCTTGTACGGGCCCTCGACCTCGACGCCGATGTACGCGGCCTGCTCGGGGCGGAGCTGGGTCAGCTTCACGCCGAGCGCGTCCAGGTGGAGGCGGGCGACCTTCTCGTCGAGGTGCTTGGGCAGCGTGTAGACGCCGATCGGGTACTCGGACTGCTTGGTGAACAGCTCGATCTGGGCCAGCGTCTGGTCCGCGAAGGAGTTGGACATCACGAACGACGGGTGGCCGGTGGCGTTGCCCAGGTTCAGCAGGCGGCCCTCGGACAGGACGATGATCACCTTGCCGTCGGGGAAGGTCCAGGTGTGGACCTGCGGCTTGACCTCGTCCTTGACGATGCCCGGGAGCTTGGCGAGGCCGGCCATGTCGATCTCGTTGTCGAAGTGGCCGATGTTGCCGACGATCGCCTGGTGCTTCATCTTGGCCATGTCTGAGGCCATGATGATGTCCTTGTTGCCGGTCGTGGTGATGAAGATGTCGGCCTTGTCGATGACCTCGTCGAGGGTCGTGACCTGGTAGCCGTCCATCGCCGCCTGGAGCGCGCAGATCGGGTCGATCTCGGTGACGATCACGCGGGCGCCCTGCCCGCGCAGGGACTCCGCGCAGCCCTTGCCCACGTCGCCGTAGCCGCAGACCACCGCGGTCTTGCCGCCGATCAGGACGTCGGTGGCGCGGTTGATGCCGTCGATCAGGGAGTGGCGGCAGCCGTACTTGTTGTCGAACTTCGACTTGGTGACGGCGTCGTTGACGTTGATCGCCGGGAACAGGAGGACGCCGTCGCGCTGCATCTCGTACAGGCGGTGGACGCCGGTCGTGGTCTCCTCGGTCACACCGCGGATCTCGGAGGCCAGCTGGGTCCACTTCTGCGAGCCGTCCGTGATGGTGCGGTGCAGGAGCTCGAGGATGACGCGGTGCTCGTCGGACTCGGCGGTGTCGACCGAGGGGACCTTGCCGTCCTTCTCGTACTCGACGCCCTTGTGGACGAGGAGGGTGGCGTCACCGCCGTCGTCCAGGATCATGTTCGGGCCGCCGGTGGGCGTGTTCGGCCAGGTCAGGGCCTGCTCCGTGCACCACCAGTACTCCTCCAGGGTCTCGCCCTTCCAGGCGAAGACCGGGACGCCCTGCGGGTTGTCCACCGTGCCGTTCGGGCCGACGGCGATGGCAGCGGCCGCGTGGTCCTGGGTGGAGAAGATGTTGCAGGAGGCCCAGCGGACCTCGGCGCCCAGGGCGACCAGGGTCTCGATGAGGACGGCGGTCTGCACGGTCATGTGCAGGGAGCCGGTGACTCGGGCGCCGGCCAGCGGCTGTGCCTCGGCGTACTCCTTGCGGATCGCCATCAGGCCGGGCATCTCGTGCTCGGCGAGGGTGATCTCCTTGCGGCCGAACTCGGCCAGGGAGAGGTCGGCGACCTTGAAGTCCTGTCGGTTCTCGACAGTCGTCATTGCGAGCTGCTCCTCGGGGTTGGGTCGAGGGTGGGTACGGCTGGTCTGCGCGGCGGCGGACACCGGGGTGCCCGAAGAGGACACAGGCATGCCCGCGTACGCGCAGCGCAGTCCGTCGGAGGCCCTCTCTCCCTCGGTCGGTCCGTGTCGGGACCGCCCGACCGCCATCAGCAGCGACGTCTGGCTCTGTCCCAAGCTACACCGGGAGGTCCGGCCGCCCCCAGTCCGCCTACGAACAGATCGCGCCATCAGCGGGCTCGGGGAGGGGGCGAGGGGTCGTTCATGGTCGGTTGCGGGTGGAGTGGCGGTCGGGTGTGGGGGCGATGGGCGGGAGCGATAACAGGACACCACCGAAGCGTCGGCAGGAGGGGATGAACCGGGATTGTCAGGGATCTTTGCGCCTTTGAGTCTGCGGCGGGGTGGTGCAGGATGCCCGGGAGATCTGAACAACTGATCGATCTTGCGGGGCGTCCGGGACGGCGATTCCGCATGACAAAGGCGTTAGGAGATCGATGTGACCAGTCAGGCCGGCCCTCCCCCCACGGGCAGCGGCGGTGGCGAGCGGAAGCGGTTGAAGCTGCTCGCGGTGACCGCGTGTCCGACCGGCATCGCGCACACGTACATGGCCGCGGAGAAGCTCGCGCAGGCTGCCGAGAGTCGCGGTATCGACATGAAGGTGGAGACGCAGGGATCCATCGGAGCCGAAAACGTCCTCGATGACAACGATGTCAACACCGCGGACGGCATCATCGTCGCCGCGGACAAGGACGTGGACCTGAGCCGTTTCGTGGGCAAGCGGGTCCTCACCGTCGGGGTGGCCGAGGGCATCCGCCACCCCGAGCGGCTGATCGAGCAGGTGCTGTCGGCGCCTGTGCACACGGCAGGAGGCGCCCCCACGGCCCCCGCGGCCGGCCGCGGCAAGGAGCGCAGCGTCGGGTACAAGGCGCTGATGAACGGGGTCAGTTACATGATCCCGTTCGTCGTGGTCGGCGGGCTGCTGATCGCGATCTCGCTCTCGCTCGGCGGGCACACCGACCCGTCGGGCGGTCTGGTCATCCCGAAGGACTCCTTCTGGATTGACGTGAACAACATCGGAGTCATCGGCTTCACGCTGATGGTGCCGATTCTGTCCGGTTACATCGCGTATGCGATTGGGGATCGGCCCGCGCTCGTGCCGGGCATGATCGGTGGCTGGATCGCCAACACCGGTGAGCTGTACGACTCCAAGGCCGGGGCGGGCTTCATCGGGGCGATCGTGACCGGGTTCCTCGCCGGGTATCTGGTGTTGTGGATCAAGAAGGTCAAGGTCCCGAAGTTCGTGCAGCCGATCATGCCGATCATCGTGATTCCGATCGTGGCGACGACGGGGCTCGGGCTGTTCTTCATCTACGTGCTCGGCAAGCCGATCTCCTGGGTCTTCGAGCATCTGACCAGCTGGCTCAGCGGGATGACCGGCACGAGCGCGATCCTGCTCGGCGCGATTCTGGGGCTCATGATCGCGTTCGACATGGGCGGGCCGGTCAACAAGACGGCGTTCCTGTTCGGTGCCGGGCTCATCGCGACCGGCAACCAGACGGTCATGGGCATGTGCGCGGCCGCGATCCCGGTCATGCCGCTGGGTCAGGGCCTGGCCACGCTGATACGGAAGCGGCTGTACACCGAGCAGGAGCGGGAGACGGGGCTCGCCTCACTGTTCATGGGCTGCTTCGGCATCTCCGAGGGGGCGATCCCGTTCGCCGCGGCGCGGCCCGCGCAGGTCATCCCCGCCAACATGCTGGGCGGCGCGGTCGCCGGTGCGATCGCCGGGGTCGCCGGCGTCGAGGACGCGGTGCCGCACGGCGGGCCGATCGTGGCCGTGCTGGGTGCGGTGAGCGGTGTGCCGATGTTCTTCGTGGCCGTGGTGATCGGCTCGGTCGTCACCGCGCTGACCACGGTCGCCCTGGTCGACCTGCGTGAGCGTGGGCAGCGAGGGGAGCAGGTCGGTGGTGCGGGTTCGGACGGGCCGGTGCTCGCGAGCGGGCCCGCGTTGGTCGGGGTGGGTGTCGGAGCGCCGGGGGCTGGTGGCGTCGGCGCAGGGTCGACTGCTGAGGCCGTCGGCGAAGTGGCGGGTGCCAGTGGCGTCGTAGTGCAGCAAGTTGTGCGTGAGGCGGAGGCGGGTGACGCCACCGACGCCGGTGGCGCCCCGGGCGCGGTCCTCTCCGGCTATCTCACCGGGCAGACCGTGAAGGTCGAACTCGATGCCGCCGACAAGGAGTCCGCGATCCGGGAGATGGCCGGGCTGCTCGCGCGTACCGGCAAGGTCGCGGATGTGGACGAGCTGGTTGCGACCGCGCTCCGGCGGGAGGCGCAGGGGACGACCGGGCTCGGTGAGGAGATCGCGATTCCGCATGCCAAGACGGATGCGGTGACCGCGCCGGTCGTGGGGTTCGCACGGTCCACGGAGGGCGTCGAGTGGGGCTCGCCGGACGGTACGAAGGCGAGGCTGGTGTTCATGATCGCCGTACCGGAGGCGGCCGCCGGCGACGAGCATCTGCGGATTCTGGCGCTGCTGTCGCGGAAGTTGATGGACGTCGGGTTCCGGGAGCGGCTGCTGGCGGCCGGGGACGAGGCCGCGGTGCTCGGTGTGCTGAGCGAGATCCAGTAGCAGGGGCTAGGAGCGCCGCGCAGCGGTAGCCGAAGTGCGGGCCCGCGGCCATCGGGCCGGGGCCCGCACGGACGGTTCACTGACGGCCGCTACCCTCTGCCGCCGCGGAGGTTCCGCATGGGGAGGGAGTGCTGATGAAGCAGGCGCGAAGACTCGCGGTCACGGCGTGGGTGATGGGCTCGTTGGGTCTGGTGCTCGTGATCGCGTCCGTGCTGTGGCTGCGGACGGGCTATGTGCTGTCCAGCATGTCGGGCGAGAACATGCGGCCCACGTACGAGATCGGCGACCGGATCGTCGCCGAGCGCGTCGACGGGGACGAGGTGGGACGGGGTGACCTGGTGCTGTTCACGGCGCCGGAGCGCTACGGCGAACCGGCCGTCATACAGCGCGTCATCGGCGTCGGAGGCGACCGTGTCGTCTGCTGCGAAGGTACGGACACCACGCGGGAGCGGATCACCGTCAACGGGAAGGCGCTCAGCGAGCCGTATGTGAAGGACGGCATCGCCGACGGGCTGCACCGCCCGTACGACGTGACGGTGCCCGAAGGCCGGCTGTTCCTCCTCGGCGACTACCGTCAGAACTCGCGCGACTCCCGTTTCTTCGCCGAGGACCACGGCGGGACGGTGCCCGTCGGCGCGATCATGGGCCGGGTGATCGACAGCTATGCGATGCCGATGCTGCTCGCCTCGGCCGCGCTGTTCGGGCTGCTTCTCGCGGTCGTCGGGCTCGTCCTGGGGATCACGGCGCGGAGCGTTCGGCGGCGGCAGGCGGCGCAGGTTGCCTTGTGGCCGGAGCGTGGGTGACGAACCCACCGCAAGGGGATACGTGACGGGGGCCCGCCGATCGACTCGGCGGGCCCCCGTCGCCGTACGGACACATGCCCTACTGCGAGCTGTCGTACGGAACGTCAGTGCTCGGCGTCGCCGTGCTGTACCGGTCCCCCGGGCGTCGCCTCGCGGTCGGCGCCCTTCGCCGCCTCGGCGTCGCTGTAGATGTCGGGCTCGAGGTAGATCACGCGGGCGATCGGGACGGCCTCGCGGATGCGAGCCTCGGCGGCGTCGATGGCGGAGGCGACCTCGGCGGCCGTGGCCTCGCGCCGGACGGCGATCTTGGCGGCGACCAGGAGCTCCTCGGGGCCGAGGTGCAGCGTGCGCATGTGGATGATGCGGGTGACCGCCTCGCCGTCGACGACGGCGGCCTCGATGTTCTTGACCTCCTCGACGCCCGCGGACTCGCCGAGCAGCAGCGACTTGGTCTCAATGGCCAGAACGACGGCGATCAGGACGAGCAGGACGCCGATGCAGACGGTGCCGATGCCGTCCCAGACACCGTCGCCGGTGATCAGCGCCAGGCCGACGCCGCCCAGGGCGAGGATCAGACCGACCAGCGCGCCGAGGTCCTCCAGGAGGACGACGGGCAGCTCGGGGGCCTTGGCGTGGCGGACGAACTCCTTCCAGGACTTCTTGCCCCGCAGGACGTTGGACTCCTTGATGGCCGTCCG
Source organism: Streptomyces shaanxiensis (assembly GCF_039537145.1). Taxonomy (NCBI): domain Bacteria; kingdom Bacillati; phylum Actinomycetota; class Actinomycetes; order Kitasatosporales; family Streptomycetaceae; genus Streptomyces; species Streptomyces shaanxiensis. The sequence continues at coordinate 25,096 of NZ_BAAAZY010000016.1, read as the reverse complement.
GAAGGAGAAGGTCTCGGCGATGATCGCGAAGACGAGGACGCCGACGGGCCAGTACCAGTGCTCGATCTCGTGCGGGTGCTTGATCTTCTCGTAGCCCTCGTAGAGGGCGAACATGCCGCCGACCGAGAACAGGATGATCGAGACGAGGAAGGCGTAGATGTAGCGCTCGCGGCCGTAGCCGAAGGGGTGCTGCGGGGTCGCCTCGCGCTGGGCCTTCTTGCCGCCGACCAGCAGCAGGGCCTGGTTGCCGGAGTCGGCGAGCGAGTGCACGCCCTCGGCGAGCATCGACGACGAGCCGCTGAACGCGAACGCCACGAATTTCGATGCCGCGATCGCGAGGTTGGCGGCGAGTGCCGCCACGATCGCCTTGGTACCGCCTGACGCGCTCATGTGTCGCGTTGTCCCTTCGACTTCGTGGCCTTCATGACCTTCGTGGCCTTCGTACGTACCCCGTCCGGGCGTCGCCGAGGGGAGCGCGCGGCCCCCGTTCGGCTTTGCCCGTCCTTTGCCGGTGGGCCATTGTTGCAGCCCGGTCCGACAATGGCGCGCCGGGTCGTCGGATGGCCTCGGTCAGGCGACGACCGTGGCCCGGAAGACCGTACCGGCCCCGGACACTTCGGCCTTTTCGCCCGCCGGTACGAAGACGGAACGGCCCGGCGTCAGCTCGTGCTCGCCGGCGCGGACGGAACCCGCCGTGCAGAGCAGGATCTGCGGGGTCGCGCGCGTGAGGTCGTGCGCGACGGTGCCCTCCGGGAGGACGTACCGGGACAGCCGGAACTCGTCGATCGGGGTCTCGTAGACCTCCTCGCCGTCGGGGGCGGCCTCGGGGCGCAGCACGCCCGGGTCGCCCGCCTCGAAGTGGACGATGCGCAGGAGTTCGGGGACGTCGACGTGCTTGGGGGTCAGGCCGCAGCGCAGGACGTTGTCGGAGTTGGCCATGATCTCCACGCCGAGGCCGTTCAGGTACGCGTGCGGAATGCCGGCGCCGAGGAACAGAGCCTCGCCGGGCTGCAGGCGGACGTGGTTGAGGAGCATGGCGGCGATGACGCCGGGGTCGCCCGGGTAGTGGTGGGCGATGTCGGCGTACGGGGCGTAGTCGCCGCCGAGGCGGGAGCACGCGGCCGCGGCCTCGGTGACCGTGTGGGCCATCTCGTCCGGGTCGGCGGTGAGGATCGCGGTGAGCACCTCGCGCAGGGCCGCGTCCTCGGGGTGCGCGTGCAGCAGGTCGACGTACGGCTTGAGGGAGTCCACGCCGAGGCCGTCGAGCAGGTCGGCTGCCTGGAGGGGGTCGCGGAAGCCGCACAGGCCGTCGAACTCGGTGAGCGCGCAGATCAGCTCGGGCTTGTGGTTGGCATCCTTGTAGTTGCGATGGCCGGCGTCCACGGGGATGTTGCGGCGCTCCTCGTCCTCGTAACCCTCCTTCGCCTGCTCCAGGTTGGGGTGCACCTGGAGGGAGAGCGGGGCGCCGGCGGCGAGGATCTTGAGCAGGAAAGGCAGGCGGGGGCCGAACTTCGCCACGGCCGTGGCGCCCAGTTCGCGCTCCGGGTCCGCCTCGATGACCTCGACGAGCGTGCCGCGCCCGGTGCGCGAGGGTGCGCCCGGGTGAGCGCCCATCCACATCTCCGCCTGCGGTTCGCCGGTCGGCTCGACTCCGAGGAGCTGCGGGATCGCGGTCGTGGAACCCCAGGCGTAGGGGCGGATGGTGTTGTCGAGGCGGTCCATGCGGGTGTCTGCCTGCTCTCTGTCCGGGGGGGCGGGCGGGTGCTCTGCCGGTTCTGGTGTGTGCAGACGCGGGTTCTGGTGTGTGCGGACGCAGGTTCTGGTCCGCCCTGTGTCCGACTGCCGTCCGTGCGTCTGGCTCGCCCCGTGTACAACTGCCGTTCGTGCGTCTGGTTCGCCCTGTGTACAACTGCCGTTCGTACGACGGTTTCTCGTGCGTACGGCTGTCAGGGCGCCCTGGGATAGATCAGGCCCTCGAGGCGAGCGCCAGGTAAACGGCGGCGAAATCCGTGATGGCGATCAGTTCCGCGAGGGTCTCCAGTTCGCCGCCGGCCTCCGGCTCCAGTTCGCTGATCGGCGTGTCATGGCTCAGGGCCAGGTCCCGGGCGGCAGGCGCGGCGGTGATGCCGCCGAGCGGGCGGTCGCGCAGCAGGACCACGCGCGCGTGCAGCGCGGGTGTCTCCTCCACGCGGTCGCGGAAGAAGTCGTCCGGGTCGGCGCTCCCCGCGAGCCGGCCGGCGAGCAGGGTGTTGTGCGAGGCGAGCGCCTCGGGCAGTTCGGCGACGAGGGAGGGGTGGCCGGAGAGCTCGGCGAGCGCGGCGGCGAAACGGCGGCCGGCCGGGCCTGCGGAGACGCCCTCGGTCCAGATCAGCGGGAGCGTGTCGGCGAGTTCGGCGGCCAGGGTCTTGGCGGGGTTGCTGTAGGTCGCGATGGCGGGGCCACAGCGCTCGGCGATGTGGTCGAGGCGGTCGGCGACCTTCTCGAGTTCCTCGGGCGGCGCGGCGAGCATGCCGGTGCGGTCGAGGAGCGCCAGGAGCGGGGTGAGCAGCGCCCACAGGACGCCGGGGGCGGAGGCGGCGAGGGGTTCGTCCTGCTCGTACGGGGCCGTCGCCATCGGCACGAACAGGCCGTGGTTGTTGTGCACAGCCTCGGTGAGCGGGGAGCGGGCGGGGGCCACGGCGACGACCGTGCAGCCACGCCGGTAGGCCTGCTCGGCGAGCAGGGACAGGCCCGGCTCGGTGCCGTCGGGGGTGGCGATCAGCAGCAGGTCCACGGAGCCGGCCCAGCCCGGCAGCTCCCAGCGCAGGGCGCCCGCGGCGGGGGCGACGCCGGAGGGGGCCAGTCGGGTGACGGGGCTGGTGGCGCCGGCGAGTGTGCCGAGGAGGTCGGCGACGCAGATGGCGGCGGCGCCGGGGCCCGCGATGAGGATGGCGCGGGGGCGGCCGTCGGGCTTGAGATCGTGGACGCCGGCCTCGGCGGCATGCCGGGCGGCGGTGCGGACGCGGGCGCCGGCTTCGGCTGCGCCGCGGAGCAGGGCGCGCTGGTCGGCCTCGGCGAGCGCCTCCGGCGTGTCCAGCAGCGATTCGTCGAGCAGGGGCGACGGCCTCCGATCGCCGGGGGGTTTGGGGGCGGGGCGGGGGTCTTGCGCGAGTGTGTTCGCCGGGGGGGCTCGGTGGCGGGTTGGGTGTTGGTTGGGTTTGTGGGTGCGGGTGGTGAGTGCGGGGTTGTGAGTGCGGGTGCCGGGTGCGCGTGCGGTGGGCCGTCGTTTTTACGCCGGTGGCTGGGGCGGCTGTACTGCGGTCGCCGTGGCGTTTTTGTGACGGTGACCGTGGCGTCCGTGCGTCGGCAGCCTGGGCGTGGTTACGCCGGTGGCCGTGGCGCCTCTGAGGCACTGGCCGTGGCTGCGGCGGTGGCCGTGGCGTCGTTATGCCGGTGGCCGTGGCCTCTCGTCACGCGGGGCGGCGGGCCTCGTCGACGAGCAGAACCGGGATGCCGTCGCGGACGGGGTACGCCAGGCCGCAGTCCTGGCCGGTGCAGGTCAGCTCGGCGTCCTGCTCCTTGAGCGGGGCGTGGCAGGCCGGGCAGGCGAGGATCTCCAGGAGGCCGGCTTCCAGCGGCATGAGGGGTCCCTTCTGGGGCGGGTGGGGGCGGTACGTGCGTGTGTGCGGATGTGCCTGGTCAGCGTACCGCCGGTGGGGGCGGGGTGGCGGGGTTGGGCGGG
>NZ_BAAAZY010000016.1:0-21260 GCF_039537145.1 Streptomyces shaanxiensis | reverse complement strand
CGAAGGGGTGCGGGCCCCTTGTGGGTGGGGGGTGGGGCTAGGGATGGCACGGCCCCGTCCTCGCACGCCGGACCGGACGCCGCCTCCCCGTCCTCGGACGCCGACCCCGCTGAGCTGCCGCGACCGGTGCCGAGAACGCAGCCGTCTGCGGCCTCAGCCCCTGATGATCGCCAACGCCTCGTCGCGCACCTTGGTCATCGTCGCCTCGTCGCGTGCCTCCGCGTTCAGGCGCAGCAGCGGTTCCGTGTTGGACGGGCGGACGTTGAACCACCAGTCGGCGGACGTGACGGTCAGGCCGTCGAGTTCGTCGAGTTCCACGCCCTCCAGGCCCTCGTACGTGGCCTTGATGGCTGCCAGGCGGCCTGCCTGGTCGGCGACGGTGGAGTTGATCTCGCCGGAGCCGGTGTAGCGGTCGTACTGGGCGACCAGGCCGGAGAGGGGGCCCTCCTGGCCGCCCAGTGCCGCTAGGACGTGGAGGGCGGCCAGCATGCCCGTGTCGGCGTTCCAGAAGTCCTTGAAGTAGTAGTGGGCGGAGTGCTCGCCGCCGAAGATGGCGCCGGATCTGGCCATCTCGGCCTTGATGAAGGAGTGGCCCACGCGGGTGCGGACCGGGGTGCCGCCGTTCTCCTCGACGACCTCGGGGACCGACCAGGACGTGATCAGGTTGTGGATGATCGTGCCCTTGCCGCCGTGCTTGGCGAGCTCGCGGGAGGCGACCAGGGCGGTGATGGCGGAGGGGGAGACCGGGTCGCCGTGCTCGTCGACGACGAAGCAGCGGTCGGCGTCGCCGTCGAAGGCGATGCCGAGGTCGGCGGACTCCTCACGGACCCGCTTCTGGAGGTCGACGATGTTCGCCGGGTCCAGGGGGTTCGCCTCGTGGTTCGGGAAGGTGCCGTCCAGCTCGAAGTACATCGGGACGACGGTGAGGGGCAGGCCGGCGAAGACCGTCGGGACCGTGTGGCCGCCCATGCCGTTGCCCGCGTCGACGACGACCTTCAGGGGGCGGATGGAGGTCAGGTCGACGAGGGAGCGGAGGTGGGCCGCGTAGTCCTCCAACGTGTCCCGCTGTGTGATCGTTCCCGCCTGAGTGGCCGGTGCCGGGGCGCCCGAGTCCGTCCAGCCCTCGACCAGTTCGCGGATCTGCGCGAGGCCGGTGTCCTGGCCGACCGGGGCCGCACCGGCGCGGCACATCTTGATGCCGTTGTACTGGGCCGGGTTGTGCGAGGCCGTGAACATCGCGCCCGGCAGGTTCAGCGCGCCCGAGGCGTAGTACAGCTGGTCGGTGGAGCACAGGCCGATCTCGGTGACGTCGACGCCCTGGGCTGCGGCTCCGCGCGCGAAGGCGCGGGACAGGCCGGGGGACGAGGGGCGCATGTCGTGACCGATCACGATCGCGCTCGCGTCGGTCACCTGCACGAAGGCGGCGCCGAAGAGCTCGGCCAGCGGCTCGTCCCATTGGTCGGGGACGACCCCGCGCACGTCGTACGCCTTCACGAGCTGTGACAGATCAGCGGCCACGGCCAACCCTCCTGAAAGTCCTGTCGGTCGCCCCAAACTACCCGCCCGGACTGACAGCGCGCTGTGCGCCCGCTGAGTGGACTCCGAGCCGTAACCTCAGGTCAGCGCGGAGGTCAGGGCAGCATCCAGCCCAGCACCGGTGAACTCTGGCCGACCACGATCAGGCACATCACCAGCAGCAGGCCCAGACTCCACGGCAGCACTCGCCGCAGCAGGTCCCCCTCCCGGCCCGCGAGCCCCACGGCCGCGCAGGCGATGGTGAGGTTCTGCGGCGAGATCATCTTGCCGAGCACACCACCTGAACTGTTGGCGGCGGCCAGGAGTTCCGCCGACAGCCCGGACTCCCGTGCCGCCGTCACCTGCAGCGCGCCGAACAGCGCGTTCGCCGAGGTGTCCGACCCGGACACGGCCACCCCGAACCAGCCCAGCACCGGCGACAGGAAGGCGAGCCCGGCGCCGGCCGCCGCCACGAAGTGGCCGATGGTGGCGGCCTGCCCGGAGAGGTTCATGACGTACGCGAGGGCCAGCACGGACGTCACGGTGAGGATGGCGAACCTCAACTCGTGCACGGTCGCGGCCCATTCCTTGACGGCCACGCGCGCGTGCACCCCGAGGACGACCGCCGTGCACGCGCCGGCGAGCAGCACGAGCGTGCCGCCGGTGGACACGATCGGCCAGGTGAAACACATTGCCGCCGACCGGCTCCCCGTCGGGCCCGGCGACGTTCAGGAAGGGCCAGTCGTACGTCTGCGTCGCCCCGGCCAGCCAGTCCTTGACCACGGGGATCTGCGCGACCGAGAAGATCAGCACGATCAGCGCGTACGGCGCGTAGGCGCGTACGACCTCCCGCGGCGGGTCCGCCTCGTCCAGCTCCTCGCTGCGCACGCCGGTCAGCACGGACGCGCGTACGGCCTCGGCGGCGGGCACGCGCGCGTGCGGTACGGCGACCAGGGCGCCCGCGCCGGCCAAGGCGGCGCCGATGTCGGCGAGTTGCGCGGAGACGTAGTTGGAGGCGGCGAACTGGGCGACGGCGAAGGCGACCCCGCACGCCACGGCGGGCACCCAGGTCTCTCGCAGCCCGCGCAGCCCGTCCACGAGCCCCACGAGCACGAGCGGCACGATCAGGGCCAGCAACGGCGTCTGACGCCCCACCACGGAGGCCACGTCGTCCAGCGGCAGCCCGGTGACCTGAGCCAGCGTCACCACCGGTGTGCCCATCGCTCCGAAGGCCACGGGCGCGGTGTTGGCGACCAGCGCCACGACCGCCGCGCGCACCGGCTCGAACCCGAGCGCCACGAGCATGACCGAGCAGATGGCGACCGGCGCTCCGAACCCGGCGAGGGCCTCCAGCAGGGCTCCGAAGCAGAAGGCGACGACGAGCGCCTGGATCCGGGGATCGTCGGACAGTCGCCCGAACGACCGGCGCAGAATGTCGAAATGCCGCGTCCGGACGGTCATCCGGTACACCCACAGGGCGTTGACGACGATCCACAGGATGGGGAAGAGCCCGAACACGGCCCCCTGGGCGGCGCCGGACAGCGTCTGGTCCAGCGGCATGCCGTACGCGAGCCAGGCGACCAGAACGGCCGCCAGAAGCCCCGTGAGCCCCGCCAGGTGTGCCTTCAACCGGACCCCGCCGAGCAGGACGAGGACGATCACCAGCGGCAGCGCGGCCACGAGGGCGGACAGGCCGAGCGAGCCTGCGACGGGTTCCAGTTCCTGGACGTACACGGGCACCTCCCCGGATTCCGCCATGCGGAAAGCGATTTCTCGTTCCGGCATACGGAATGGTCGTGTCCGCGACAACCGCGCGTCAATGCCCGTGCATCACTCAGCGAAACGAGCACACAGGAAACCAACGAAACGAGCACACGAGAACGGGCCCGGAGGGGAAAGGAGGGGGAGGAGGGGAGGAAAGCGACGGTCAGTTGTCGGGCGACCGCAGCACGCGCAGGTGCCCCCGCCGCGCGACCTCCATCGGATCGGCGCCCCGCCCGCCGCCACCGCCGGCCTGGGCCGCCCGCTCCTGCGGACGCGCCGCCTCGCGCACGGCGTTGGCAAGCGCTTCCAGGTCATCGCCGCTGGGACGGGCCGGAGCCGAACCGTCCAGCAGCCGCACGACCTCCCACCCCCGAGGGGCGGTGAGGCGCTCGGAGTGCTCGGCGCACAGGTCGTAGCAGTGGGGTTCGGCGTAGGTGGCGAGCGGGCCGAGGACCGCGGTCGAGTCGGCGTAGACGTACGTCAGCGTCGCTACGGCGGGACGGCCGCAAGCGGTGCGCGAACAACGACGTACAGGGCTCACGACGTTGGACGGTACCGCACTCTTGAGCGGGCCGCGACGACTCTCCCCCAGGTCACTCCACCGTGTCGTGCTGTGAAACACCCCACACGCCCCTTCCGACCCACGCCGCTGACCTGCACGGAAGCCCGATTCCGAGATCCCGAACGCGTTCAAAACCGGTCACCACTCGCTACAAACCACGACAATCACCTCGAGCTCGGCGGTCTCGGAGAGAAGCGGAATCGAGCCCAACTTGGCTGGAATGGTCAACTGCCGACATGCCCGAAGCGGCGGACGGCCACGGCCGCGACCACCACACGCTGCTCGGACACGCACCCGCCGCGAGGACTACCCTTCACCAGTGATGGACACCCCCGTACCGCCCCGTGCCGTCGGCCCCGGGCCCCGCCGCCGTGATCGCCACGGGCGGGGCATGCGCGGCCCGATCGCACCACCCCAGGTTCCCCTCGCCGCGAGCCGCGCCGACGCCTTCGCCGACCTGGTGCAGGACTCCGTGGAGCGCCTCGAACGCCGCTGGCCCCAGCTCGCCGACTTCGATTTCCTGGTCCTCGAGGTACCCCGCCTGGACGGTCCCGGCCGCACCTGGAACGACGAGGCGGTCCCTCTCGGCGGCACGATTCCCGCGCGCGAGGGCCGACCGGCGCGGGTCGTCATCTACCGCCGGCCGGTGGAGATCCGCACCAAGGGCCGGGACGAACGAGCAGCCCTGGTCCACGAGGTGGTCGTGGAACAGGTGGCCGAGCTGCTGGGTCTGACGCCGGAGACGGTGGATCCGCGTTACGGCGAGGACTGACGGCGCCGGCCGAGGCACGCGCGGCGTCGTGGCCGTCCCCGAGCAGGGGGCGCAGCCCGGCGCCGAGGGGTGCCGACGAGCCCGCAGAAGGCTTACTTCTGCAGCACCGACAGATCCTCGTCCGCCTCCGGCACAGCCACCATCCCCCGGTCGTCCGGCAGCGTCTGCACCGTGAAGCCCGGCACGCCCTCTGTCGTGACCGCCAGCATCCGGGCGCCGTACACCGGGCCGCCCGACACCGTCTCCACGGTCAGCGCATAGGTGCCCTTCAACCCGCTCGGTACCGGCACCTCGATGTCCTGTGTCGTCCCGGACTTGATCGTGTACGTCTTCGACGCCGCCGTACCGCCCTCGCTCCCCGCGGACGCCGTGACCTTGACCTCGGCCGCGCGGAACGGCGCCGTGAGGGACAGCGTCGTGCCCTTCGCCCTGTTGTCCACCACCGTCGCGCGCGTGCCGAGCGGCCGGCTCGCCGGGATGAACGCCGTCTCCTGCTTGGCTCCCTCCCCGCGGACCACCCGCACCGCCGCGACCACCGGCACGGCCCGGTCCGTGGGCGTCAGCACGAGGGACCCCGCCTCGCCCCGCATGACGTCCCCGAGATCCACCGCGCTCGTCATACCGGCCTTGACGTGCAGCGTCTCGTTTCCGGCCGGCGTGATCTCCCCGGACGGCGAGGCGAGCCGCACCTTGAGATCCGCGTCCGTGTCGCCCGGCGTGAAGGCGACGAGCCGCACCGCCTTGGCGTCCTTCGGAATGCCGGGCACGACCAGGCTTCCCGCGGGGTCGGCGGACGCCGCGAGCCAGTCCCCGCCGAGCTTGTCGTCCAGCGCCTGCACCGAGGCACCCACCCGGCCGCTGCGCACGCTCACGTGCACGGTGACGTTCTCCTGCTTCTCACCGGTGAGCGTCGACAGCAGGATCGGCTCCCCCGAATGCGGCTGAACCGTGATCCCCTCCCCCACCGTGGTCTCCAGGGCGCCGTCCTTGCCGTACAGCTCGATGTCGACGACGGCGGCGGAGTCGTCGGGGTTGGTCAGATGGACGTAGTCCGTACGGTCGGTCGCCGTGCTGGCGCCCGGGAACCAGAACTCGGTGTCCGGCGCGGTGCAGTTGACGCCCTGCAGCCCACGTCCCGCGCCCGCCACGACCTCCGTGCTCTCCTGGACGGTCCAGCCGGGCGCGAACTTCCCGTCGGCGGTCCCGATGAGCGCCGGCGAGTCCGCCCCTGACGCGTCCTCGATGACCGGCGTACCCGGTTCCTCGGCCGCCAGGACGGGCTTGTCGGCCTTCCCTGCCTCGTCGGCCTTGTTCCCGGCATCGGCCTTCTCGCCCTTGCCGTCCGCCGCGGCGCCCGACTCCTCCGACCCGGACCGCAGTTCCGCCTTCCCGTCGCTCGCCGTCCCCTTCGTGACGGGCGTGAACGACGTGTACGTCGTCTCCGCGAGGTCCGAGGTGCTCGGTGCCGGACACACCAGGCTCGACCGCTCCACGGGCAGCTCGGCGGCCGCCTTGGCGGTGTTCGTCCCGGACGCGTCCGGCGTGGTGAGCGCCGCGACCCCGGTTATGGCCGCGAGGGCCGTGGCACCGGCGATCAGGGACAGGGTCGTGCGGTTCACTGCTGGCTCCCGTCGGAACGCTCACTGCCGTGCGGATGCTGCTGCGCCGGGTCGTACGTGGGGTCGTAACCCTGCTGGTACGTCTGGTCGTACGAGGCGTCGTACGACGTGTCGTAGGCCCCCGCCTGGGGCTGCCCGCCGTACGCGTACGGGTCGTACTGGCCGCCCTGGTACGGATCCGCCTGATACGTCTGGTCATAGGCGCCGCCCGCCGGGTGCTGCTGACCGCCCGGGTACTGCTCGCCGCCGTAGCTGCCGTACTCGGCGCCCGCATAGCTGGGGGTGTCCCACTCGCCATAGGACTGCTGCTGCGGAATCGCCGCGGCGGTCTCCTCCTTCGGAGGAGACGGGAACTCCCCTCCCTGACCGGCCTCTTCGGTCTCGGCCTGGGCACGCAGCCGACGGGCCCGCCGGCCCTCGCCTGCCATGGCCTCGGCCGGGACGGCCTCCTCCTCGGGCAGGTCGTCGTCGACGTCACGGCGACGTCCGGGCAGGGCCATCACGACGAGGACCAGGGCGAGGAAGCCCTGGGTCCACAGCCAGGCGGTGTGGCCGATCGGGTCGTCGTAGGTGACGTCGAGCCTGCCGCCGCCGGAGGGGAGTTCGAAGCCCTGGGCCCAGCCGTCGACCGTGGTCGGCGTGAGCGGCCTGCCGTCCAGGGTGGCCGTCCAGCCGTCGCCGGCGCTGTCGGCGAGGCGCAGGACACGGCCTTCGGCGCCGCCCGGAATCGTGGTGTGGATCTCGACGGGCCCGGCGGCGACGGGCTGGGGCTCGGCCGAGCCGGACGCTGCCCCGGAACCGGATCCGGAGACGATGGCCGCGCGCGACACCTGCCGGTCGACCCGCCACAGCCCGCTGCCGTTCTGCTCGCTCAGCCGCTGCAGTCCCGGCGTGGCGTCCAGCACGCGCGTGACGTCGCGGGGTGCGCCCTTGTGGACGAGGACGTAGCGCACCGCGAACGCGCCGAGCTGGTCTGCCTGGTCGGCGCCGGAGCCTGCGACGAGGTTGGCGACGATCTTGTCGAGCTTGGCGTTCTCGCCGTCGGCGGCGGCGAGTTCGGCGTCGCCGAGGCGGGCGCCGGAGCCACGGACGAGCATGTAGCCGACCTGGGTCGTGGTCTCGCTGTCGAGGACGAGGGTGCGGGCCTGGTCGCGGTTGTTGCTGTCCTCGGCGACGAAGGCGGGCACCTGGACGGGGTCGCGCCGCTCCAGCGGCCCGTCGGCGCCACCGATCATCCAGCCGGCGGCGACGAGCAGCGGGCCCGCGGCGGCGGCGAAGGCGATCAGTGCGGCGACCGGCTGGCGCCAGCCGAAGCTCTGCTCGGCCACGCGCGAGCGTGCCCCGTCGGCGCCGAGCAGCGCGGCGGCCAGGAGAGCGATGCCGTAGACGAGCGTCGCGGGGCCGGCCCAGGTGGAGCTGTTGGAGAGGGCCGCGAACACGAGGCCCACCAAGGCGACCGTCCAGGCGGTCCAGATGCCGAACTGGCGCTCGGAGCGCATCAGGGCGGCCAGCGCGGCCAGCACGACGCCGATGAGCATCAGCCCGCTGACGGTGCCGGGCCCGCCCGGGCTGGCACCGAGCAGGTCCAGGGCGGACGCGGCCGAGGAGCCGTACTCCAGGCCGGCTTCCTGGAAGAAGCCGAACGGGAGCAGCGACAGCGACCAGGGCGCCAGCACCAGCAGGGGCACGCCGAACTGGGCCAGGAAGCGCAGGCCGTACGCGGTGATGTCGGTGCGTCGCACCGCCAGCAGCCCGAGTCCGAGGACCAGCGCGATCGGCCACACGATCGGCGTGAAGGCCGTGGTGATCGTCAGCAGCAGGGCGTACGCCCAGGTCGCGCGCCAACTGCCGCGCGCGCCGGAGCCGTTCGCCAGGCCGCTCGCCGCGACGCCCGCGCGCGCGATGAGCGGCAGCAGGACGGCGAGTACGGCGGTGCCGATGCGGCCGCCGGCGAGGGCGCCGGTGGCGGCGGGCAGGAAGGCGTAGACGACGGCCGCCCACGCGCGCAGGAGGCGGGACTCGACGAGCGGGCGCGAGGCGAAGTAGGCGGTGAACCCGGCCAGCGGCACCGAGCAGACCAGCAGGATCGTGACCGCGAGCCCGGTCGAGCCCAGCAGGGTGGAGGCGAGCATCGCCACGATCGCGAGATACGGCGGCGCGGACGGGGTGCCGCCGGCGCCGACCGGATGCCAGGCGTCCAGGTAACGGGACCACAGCTCGCCCGAGTCGGCCGGGGCGGGCAGCAACGCGCCGCCCGCGAGGGCGCCGCCGCCGATGAGTTCGCGGCAGGCGATCAGCGAGGCGAACAGCAGCGCCAGGAAGAGCACCGGGCCGGGCTTGCGGGCGACGCGCTTGAGGCGCGCGAACTGTTCTATCTCCAGGAAGTCCGCGTCGTCGCCGCCGGGTCCGGACTCGACCGCGCCGCCGTGCCGGCCGGCGCCCGCGGCCACCTCCGGGTCGGAGCGGCCGACGAGGTTGCCCGCGACCTGTTCGACGGTGGCCCGCACGGTCGCGCCGGGCGGCGGGAACAGCGCCCGCAGCTCCCCCTTGTCGATGGCGGGACTCCCGCGCCTGCGCCGACCGGCGATGATCCGCTCGGGGCGCAGCAGCGTGCCCATGAGGCCGCGGATCTCGTCGAGGGCCTGCCCGGGGACCTTGCCCACGAGGTAGGCCAAGGTCCGCAGGACCGTGCCGAGGACGAGGCGCAGCAGCACCCAGGGCAGCACGGCCGTACGCGTGTTGACCAGCAGGGTGTAGACGGCACCCGCCTTGTCGACCTTGTGCGGGGAGGCGGCGGTGCGGCCGACGCAGTCGACGGCGCGGCGCTCGCGGGAGGCCGCCTCGGCGTGTCGTACGACTGCCTCGGGGGCGACGAGGACGCGGTGGCCGGCGGCGGTCGCGCGCCAGCACAGGTCGACGTCGTCCCGCATGAGGGGCAGTCGCCGGTCGAAGCCACCGAGTTGTTCGAAGATGTCGCGCCGGACCAGCATGCCGGCGGTGGACACGGACAGCACCGAGCGGACGTGGTCGTGCTGGCCCTGGTCCTGTTCGCGACGGTCGAGGCCGGTCCAGCGGCGCCCGGAGTTGGCGATGGTGACGCCGACCTCGAGGAGCTGCCGGCGGTCGTACCAGCCGCGCAGTTTGGGGCCGACGACGGCGACGTCGTCCCGTCCCAGCTCGTACTCGTTCTCCACGACGCGCAGCAGCTGGGCCAGGGCGTCGGGTTCGGGGGCGCAGTCGTCGTGCAGGAGCCACAGCCACTGCACCGGCTCCCCGTGCGGGAGTTCGGGCATGTCGTAGGCGTCGTCACGCCACGTGCGCGTGACGGGGTCCCAGCCGCTCGGCCGCTTCAGATAGGTCAGCTCGTCCGGGGTGAGGAGGGGGGCGGTGCGGTTGGCCTCCTCGACGGCCTGGCCGAAGCCGGTGCGCCGGGCGAGGTGCAGTACCCGGTCGGCGCCGAGGGCGTCGGTGACGAGCTGCGCGGAGTGGTCCGCGCTGCCGGTGTCGGCGGCCACGGCGAACTGGACGGGGCGCTCCTGGCCGAGCAGCCCGGCGAGCGCGTCGGGCAGCCAGCGCGCGCCGTCGTGGGCGACGAGCACGGCGGTCACCACATGACGCGGGAACTCGGGCGTGTGGGCCGGGTCAAACGCGGCTGCGGCAGCGGGGTCGTGATGGGCTGCCGGGTGGCTGTGCACGGACATCGAGGTACGGGCCCCGGTTCGATGGACTGCGGTGGACGCCTGTGCCCCCAGGGGACAGCGGTGCGTCTCGGACGAGCGACCACACTATCGGCTGGGCATGAGAACGGCCCGCCGCCTGTGGATAACCCACCTGCGACGGGCCGTACGTGACGTATGTACGTGCGGTTGCCGATCCGGTACGTGCGGTTGTCGATCCGTTTCGTCGGACAGCGTCCTACTTCAGCAGCGACTGCTTCAGCAGCGACCTGCTTCAGACAGCGGCCTTCTTCAGTCGGCGGCGCTCCCGCTCGGACAGGCCGCCCCAGATACCGAAGCGCTCGTCGTTGGCGAGGGCGTACTCGAGGCACTCGGAGCGGACCTCACAGGCGAGGCAGACCTTCTTGGCCTCGCGGGTGGAGCCGCCCTTCTCGGGGAAGAAGGACTCGGGGTCGGTCTGGGCGCACAGCGCGCGCTCCTGCCAGCCGAGTTCCTCGTCCGCGTCGTCGACCAGCAGTTGCTGCACCAGCTCGGTCATGTGCGCCCCTCGTCTGTCTTTCGCGTCCCCGTGATGTTGCCGTTACCGATTCCGGCTGAACGACACGAGTGAAATTACAAGTGTGCTGCTCCGGGCGAGTCAAGCCGAGATCTGCTATTGAGCCCCTTATTCACTCTGCGGAACCAAGGCCTAGCGGAAAGTGTTCAAATCGGCATAAACCTTGACAAGCAGATGAGGCCCAGGTGGGCCGTCGGCCCTACGCAGAGCCTGTACGGAAAAGGACGCCCATAAGTTCGATCTCGTTGCACGCGTGCGTAGAAGCGAACCGGATCACAGTCGGATCACAGGATCACAACGACGCCGTGCGCCCGGTTGTGCGCCATGTGTCCCGGCTGCCCCATGAACAAACCTTTCGCCACCAAGATGAACCGGATGAGGTGAAAGATGCGCCACATCGCCGGGCGTCGAGTTGACAGTGCAGGCATGAACCGATGTCCTTATGGGCATGCTCGCGAACTCGGCACTCACCTCGACCCGCACCGCCGGGTCCCACGGTGCTGCCCGCGCTCGCTGTAGCTGTTGCTGTCCCAGCTGTTGAGCCGTACCCGCTCCAGCTGTAGGCCGAGTCACCCATCCCTCGGCTCTCGTTCCCTCTGACCTTCTTTCACTGAGGAACCACCCCACCCCATGAACAGCGACAGCGACCTCCAGATCGCCGGCGACATCCTCGAAGTCCCGCACCTCCTCCAGGCACCGCGCGAGCACCCGGCCACCGTCGCCGAGTTCGTCGGCCTGGCCCGTTCCATCGCCGCCGACCGGTCCCAGTGGGAGCACCTCGTCCGGTACGACGCGACCACGCGCTGGTACCACCGGCTGCGCACGGGCCCCGGCTACGAGGTGTGGCTGCTGTCCTGGGTTCCCGGACAGGGCAGCGGACTGCACGACCACGGCCGGTCCTCCGGTGTCCTGACGGTTCTGGACGGCACGCTGACCGAGCACACGGAGCGCGGCACGCGCGTGCTGGAGGCGGGTGCGCAGCGGGTGTTCGCGCCGGGTTACGTGCACGAGGTGGCGAACGACGCGCTGGAGCCGGCGGTCAGCCTGCACGTCTACTACCCGGGTCTGACCGAGATGCCGATGCACACCGCCCGGGCCTGCGAGGCCCGTGTCGAGCCGCGCCCGGTGAGTGCCTGACCCGTCACCGCGTCCGATGACTGCCGTGACACCTCGTCGCGTCCGATGACTGCCTGACGCGTTGTCGTACCCGCCTGCAAGACTGGCTCCCATGCGCATTGTGGTTCTGGCAGGCGGCATCGGTGGTGCCCGGTTCCTGCGCGGTCTGAAGCAAGCCGTGCCGGACGCGGACATCACGGTCATCGGCAACACCGGAGACGACATCCACCTCTTCGGCCTGAAGGTCTGCCCGGACCTCGACACGGTGATGTACACGCTGGGCGGCGGCATCAACGAGGAGCAGGGCTGGGGCAGGGCCGACGAGACCTTCCATCTCAAGGAGGAGCTCGCGGCGTACGGCGTCGGCCCGGAGTGGTTCGGGCTCGGCGACCGGGATTTCGCCACGCACATCGTGCGGACGCAGATGATCGGCGCCGGTTATCCGCTCAGCGCGGTGACGGAGGCGCTGTGCGACCGGTGGAAGCCGGGAGTCCGTCTCATCCCCATGACCGACGACCGCGTCGAGACGCATGTCGCGGTCGAGGTGGACGGCGAGCGCAAGGCCGTCCACTTCCAGGAGTACTGGGTACGGCTGCGGGCCCAGGTGCCGGCCGAGGCGATCGTGCCGGTCGGGGCCGAGCAGGCCAAGCCGGCGCCGGGCGTCCTGGAGGCCATCGCCGACGCGGACGTCATCCTCTTCCCGCCGTCCAACCCGGTCGTCTCGGTCGGCACGATCCTCGCCGTGCCCGGCATCCGCGAGGCGATCGCCGACGCCGGGGTGCCGGTGGTGGGCCTGTCCCCCATCGTCGGGGACGCGCCCGTGCGCGGGATGGCCGACAAGGTGCTCGCGGCGGTCGGCGTGGAGTCGACGGCCACGGCGGTCGCCGAGCACTACGGCTCCGGGCTCCTCGACGGTTGGCTCGTCGACACCGTGGACGCGGGTTCCGTGGAGCCGGTCGAGGCGGCAGGGATCCGCTGCCGGGCCGTGCCACTGATGATGACCGACATCGACGCGGCCGCGCAGATGGCCCGGGAGGCGCTGACGCTGGCGGAGGAGGTGCGGGGGGCTTGAGCTCGCGCGATGTGTCCGGCGACGGCTACCGGGTCTGGGCCGTCTCCGGGATTCCCGAGGTCCAGCAGGGCGACGACCTCGCGAAGCTGATCGCCACCGCCGAACCCGGGCTGGTCGACGGCGATGTGCTCCTGGTCACCTCGAAGATCGTGTCCAAGGCGGAGGGGCGGATCGTCGAGGCGGCCGACCGGGAGTCCGCGATCGACGCGGAGACGGTCCGGGTGGTGGCGCGTCGCGGCGCGCTGCGGATCGTCGAGAACCGGCAGGGGCTGGTGATGGCCGCGGCCGGGGTCGACGCCTCCAACACCCCCGCCGGGACCGTGCTGTTGCTGCCCGAGGACCCGGACGCGTCCGCGCGGGCGATCCGGGACGGGCTGCGCGACGCCCTCGGTGTCAATGTCGGGGTCGTCGTCACCGACACCTTCGGGCGGCCCTGGCGCTCGGGGCTCACGGACGTGGCGATCGGCGCCGCCGGTGTGCGCGTACTGGACGATCTGCGCGGCGGCACCGACGCGTACGGCAACCCGCTCAGCGCGACCGTCGTGGCGACGGCGGACGAACTCGCCGCCGCCGGCGACCTGGTGAAGGGCAAGGCCGCCGGCCTGCCCGTCGCCGTAGTGCGCGGGCTGGCGCACACGGTGGCCGAGGAGCACGGGGAGGGGGCGCGGGCCTTGGTCCGCGGCGCTCGTGACGACATGTTCCGGCTGGGGACGTCGGAGGCGGTACGGGAGGCGGTGACCCAGCGGCGTACGGTACGGGCGTTCACCGACGAGCCCGTGGACCCCGGGGCCGTTCGACGAGCGGTCGCGGCGGCGGTCACGGCGCCGGCGCCGCATCACACGACACCGTGGCGGTTCGTGCTGCTGGAGTCGGAGGAGTCGCGGACGCGGCTGCTGGATGCGATGCGCGACGCGTGGATCGCCGATCTGCGGCGGGACGGCAAGAGCGAGGAGTCCATCGCCAAGCGGGTGCGGCGCGGGGACGTACTGCGGAAGGCGCCGTATCTGGTGGTGCCGTGCCTGGTGATGGACGGTTCGCACACGTACGGGGACGCGCGGCGGGACGGTGCCGAGCGGGAGATGTTCGTCGTCGCCGCCGGTGCCGGGGTGCAGAACTTCCTGGTCGCGCTGGCCGGGGAGCGGCTGGGCTCGGCGTGGGTGTCGTCGACGATGTTCTGCCGGAGTGTGGTGCGCGACGTGCTGGGGCTGCCGGAGGAGTGGGATCCGATGGGGGCGGTGGCGGTCGGTCATCCGGCGGAGGAGCCGAGACCGCGGGCGGAGCGGGATGCGGGGGGCTTCATTGAGGTGCGCTGATAGGCGCCCTGCGGTGCGTGGGCTCGTGGACTCCTGGGGGCTTGTGGTGCGGAGCTCGTAGGCCCCCTTCCGGTAACTATGCTCGTAGGACCGCTCCATCCCGTACCGCTAGGACCTCATCCGTGGCAGGACGTTTCCCTCCGCGACCCACGCGTACGACCGTGCGCGGTGGGCATGTCGCCGTGCCCGCGGGTGTGCCGCGGCAGGCTGCCGAGGTGGGGAAGGTGCGGACGGTGGTGCCGGACGGGCCGCTCGATCTCGGGCTGGTGCTGGGGCCCTTGCGGCGCGGCCCGGGGGATCCGACGTTCCGGGCGATGCCCGACGGGTCCGTGTGGCGGGCCTGCCGTACGCCGGCCGGGCCCGGGACGCTGCGGGTCGGCGTGCGGGGTGCCGAGGTGCGGGGGGAGGCCTGGGGGCCGGGGGCCGAGTGGCTGCTGGAGCAGTTGCCGGAGCTGCTCGGGGCGGCCGACGATCCGTCCGCGTTCGTGCCGCGGCATCGGCTGGTGGCGGTGGCTCGGCATCGGCGGCCCGGGCTTCGGCTGACGCGGACCGGGCTGGTGATGGAGTCGTTGATTCCGTCGGTTCTGGAGCAGAAGGTCACGACCGATGAGGCGTATCGGGCGTGGCGGTTGCTGGTACGGAAGTACGGGGAGCCGGCGCCGGGGCCCGCGCCCGGGCGGATGTGTGTGATGCCGGATGCGGAGACCTGGCGGCTGATTCCGTCCTGGGAGTGGCATCGGGCCGGGGTCGACAACAAGCGGGCGTCCACGATTCTGCGGGCCGTGCGGGTTGCTGCGCGGATGGAGGAGGCCGTGCGGATGCCTCCGGCGGAGGCGCAGGGGCGGTTGGAGGTCGTGCCGGGGATCGGGCCGTGGACGTCGGCGGAGGTTGTGCAGCGTAGTCATGGGGCGGCGGATGCGGTGACCGTGGGGGATCTGCATCTGCCGGGGATTGTGGGGTTTGCGCTTGCTGGGGATCGGGATGCGGATGACTCCGTGATGCTGGAGTTGCTGGAGCCGTATGCGGGGCAGCGGCATCGGGCGGCTCGGTTGATTCTGTTGAGTGGGCGGGTGCCGGGGCGGCGGGCGCCGCGGATGCCCCGGGGGGATATCGGGCGGTTGTGACGGGGGCGGCGGTGTGGTTGCCGTTGGCTGGGTTCGCCCCCGCCGCCCCTACCCGTCCCGTCCTCCAGGGGCTCTGCCCCTTCGACCCCGGGCTTTTCTGGGGGCTGCCGCCCCCAGACCCCGCTTCGGCCCTTAAGGGGCCTCGTCCTCAAACACCGGACGGGCTGACATTGCCTGGGTCGGCGTCGAGAAGTCGCCCTCGCCCAAATGTCGCCCCCTGCGGGTGGGTGGGGGTTCGGGACGGTGCGGTCCCGGCCTCGAACGCCGGGCGGGCTGACATTGCCTGGGCCTGCGCCGAGAAGTCGCCCTCGCCCAAATGTCGCCCCCTGCGGGTGGGTGGGGGATCGGGACGGTGCGGTCCCGGCCTCGAACGCCGGGCGGGCTGACATTGCCTGGGTCGACGCCGAGAAGTCACCCTCGCCCAAATGTCGCCCCCTACAGATCCGGTGAGAAGCGCACCGCCCCCGACGGGATTCGTGCGTCGCACCACACCCGTACGCCCTCCCTCAGTTCGTTGTCGGCGCCGATCACCGCGCCGTCGCCGATCACCGTGCCCGTCAGGACGGAGCGTTCGCCCACGCGGGCTCGGGTGCCGATGAGGGAGTCGGTGATGATGGCGCCGGGTTCGATGACCGCGCCGGGGAGGATCGTGCTGCCGAAGACGCGTGCGCCCTCGGCCACGAACGCGCCCTCGCCCACCACCGTGCCGCCGGTCAGCTTGGCGTCGGGGGCGACCCGGGCCGTGGGGAGGATCAGGCGGTCGCCGCAGCGGCCGGGGACCGCGGGGGACGGGGCCCGGCCCAGGACGAGGTCGGCCGAGCCTCGGACGAAGGCCGCGGGGGTGCCGAGGTCCAGCCAGTACGTCGAGTCGACCATGCCCTGGAGGTGGGCTCCGGCCGCGAGGAGGTCCGGGAAGGTCTCGCGTTCCACCGAGACCGGGCGGCCCGCGGGGATCGTGTCGATGACCGAGCGGCGGAAGACGTACGCCCCCGCGTTGATCTGGTCGGTGACGATCTCCTCGGGGGTCTGCGGCTTCTCCAGGAATGCCGTCACCCGGCCCGTGTCGTCCGTGGGGACCAGGCCGTACGCCCTCGGGTCCGTCACCTTGGTGAGGTGGAGGGAGACGTCCGCGCCCGTCGTTTCGTGTGTGCGGACCAGGGCCTTGATGTCCAGGCCGGTCAGGATGTCCCCGTTGAAGATCAGGACCGGGTCGTCGGGCGCGGAGTGGAGCCGGGAGGCCACGTTGCGGATCGCGCCGCCCGTGCCGAGGGGCTCCTCCTCCGTGACGTACTCCAGGTGGAGACCGAGCGCCGAGCCGTCGCCGAAGTACGGCTCGAAGACCTCGGCCAGATACGACGTCGCCAGGACGATGTGGTCGACGCCCGCCGCTCTCGCTCTCGCCAACTGGTGCGTGAGGAACGGGACCCCGGCCGCCGGGACCATGGGCTTCGGCGTGTGCACGGTGAGCGGACGCAGCCGAGTGCCCTTGCCGCCGACCAGGAGGATCGCTTCTGTCACCTGTCGTCTCTGCTTCCTGCCGGGACCGGCCGAACTGTCTTTCGGCCGGCCAGTGTATGCAGACCGTTGTGCGGCGCCTTCGACGGCAGTGCGGCGTACGCCCCCACATGGCCCCCCAATTGCCCCGTGTGCCCACCCCTGGCCCACCCCTGGTCCACCAGCATGCTTCCGCACGGTGGTCCGGCGGGTCCCCCGAATCCCTACATCGCGGTGAACTCCGTCCTCGTCTCAGCGTCCCTGGTAGCGGGCCGCCGCCGCGCGGGCCGTGCCGAGTTTGCGGTAGAGCTGCAGTCCGGGGCACGCCGTGGAGAAGCCGTCCCGATGTCCGGAGATCGTGTTCAGTCGTACGTTCTTTCCCTTTCGGTAGAGATTGCCACCGCCGGACTTCAGGTATGTCTTGGCGCGCGGATTGACGCCGAAGAGGCCCAGCTTCCAGGCCGTGAGCCGGGCGATGCCCCGCACCGCCGCGCCGGACGGCTTGGCGGAGCCGTAGCTGCCGAGGACGGCGATCCCCATGCTGTTGCTGTTGAAACCGCGCGTGTGGGCACCCAGGACCGGCTTCGCCGCTCCCCCGGCGCGCCCCTCGTAGATGTTTCCGCACTTGTCGACGAGGAAGTTGTAGCCGAGGTCGCGCCAGCCCATGCTCTTGACGTGGTACCGGTAGATACCGCGAATGAGCGAGGGAACCTGCGAGCACGAGTACTTGGTGCCGGTCGCGGTGTGGTGCACGAAGGCCGCCTTCACCTTCTTCGTGTAGGTGAACTGCTTCTCCCGCCAGCTCTCGTTCGCGCCCCAGCCACGCCGAGTGACGACGCGCGGCCGCGGCCCGATGTGCGGCTTCGCCCGCTGCTCCTGCGTCAGCTCGCTGCCGCGCAGGGCCAACAACTCCCGCTCGGTCTCGGCCCGGCCGAGCTCGGGGATCTCGGTGGCGCCCAGCGGGGCGAGTTCGGCGTTGACGGCGGAGGCGGCGGTGGCGGCCCCGGAGGCGCCGAGGGCCTCGGCGGTCTCGCCGGTCTCGGCCGTCAGGGAGCCGGGGCGGGAGGTGCCGTCGGGGTCTTCCGGTGCGGGCGCGGGATCGCCGGGATCGACGAGTTCGAGGCGGAGGCCGGCGGGGAGCGGGGAGACTACGCCGGTGTCGGAAGGCGGGGCCGAGTCGCCGGCACCCGGAGGGGTCTTCTCCGACCGTCCCTCGGCAACCGCCGCCGTGACCCGCACCTCCACGCCGTCCGACTCCCCGACCCACAACGGCGCCGTGGAGCCGCGCACCCGGGCCGAGGTGCCTTCGGCGGTGCCGGGGTCGGCCGCGTGCTCGGCGTTGTGCGTCTCGACGTCCTGCCAGCCGGACCAGATGCCGGTGCCGACCGCGCGGGTGCGGACCTGGACACGGCCGTGCAGTTCGGCGTTCGGGTCGTCCCAGATGACGCCGACTAGGGAGAAGGGCCGTACGTCCTGTTGGGGCAGGCCCTGTTCGGTGGATGGGTCGACGGTTCGGTCATGGGTGAGGGGGGCGAGGGGCAGCGACTGGGTGCTGCCGGACACGGACGGCTCGGCGTCCGTACGGCGCACCGCAGATCCGTCCGCCGTGGCCACCGGCGCGCTCATGGCCACCGCCGGCACGCTCGTGGCCACCGTCCGCGCGCTCGTGGCCACTTCCGCGCCGAGCGCCGGTCTCGCGGTCGCCGCGACGGCGGGTGGGGTGAGCGGGAGGGCCAGAGCCGCCGCGCACGTGACACCGATCGAGGAAGCAAGGAATCCACGCATGCTCCCGATGGTGGACATGGTCGTACAAACCTGTCCATCTGGGGATTGACGGGGCGTCGGTCCACGGTTCGCCCGAACCGGTGGCGGCGGAGTACCGCCGACCGGGCGTGCGCGGGGGCGGGTCCGCGTACCCTTGCGCGGGTGAACGCCACCGATCGCACCCCTGCCGACCTGCTGCGTTCCGCGCTCGCCGCGGATCCCGGACGTCCCCTGGTGACCTTCTACGACGACGCCACCGGGGAACGCGTCGAATTGTCCGTGGCCACCTTCGCCAATTGGGTGGCCAAGACCGCGAATCTCCTCCAGGGCGACCTCGGGGCCGGGCCGGGAGACCGGGTCACGTTGCTGCTGCCCGCGCACTGGCAGACGGCGGTGTGGCTGCTGGCGTGTTCGTCCGTGGGCGCGATCGCGGACGTGGGCGGGGATCCGGCGGCGGGTGACGTGGTCGTGAGCGGGCCTGACTCGCTGGAGGCCGCGCGGGCGTGCCGGGGGGAGCGGGTCGCGTTGGCGCTGCGGCCGCTGGGGGGCCGGTTTCCGCAGCCGCCGGGGGGCTTCGCCGACTATGCGGTGGAGGTTCCGAGTCAGGGTGACCGCTTCGTGCCGTATGCGCCGGTCGATCCCGAGGATCCCGCGTTGATCGTCGCGGGTCGGGAGTTCAGCGGTGCGGAGGTTGTCGAGCGTGCTCGGGCCGAGGCGACGGGGCTGGGGCTTACGGGGCCGGGTTCGCGGATCCTGTCCGCGTTGCCGTACGACACGTGGGAGGGGCTCAACGCCGGGCTGTACGCGGCGTTGGCGACCGACGGGTCGGTGGTGTTGTGCCGGCATCTGGAGGCGTTGGGTGAGGAGGCGTTGGCGAAGCGGATCGAGAGCGAGCGGGTGACGGCGACGGCGAGGTGACGCCGGGCGCCTACCGGCTTGCTCCCTTGCTTTTCTCGCCCCCGCCGCCCCCACCCGTCCCGTCCTCCAGGGGCTCTGCCCCTTCGACCCCGGGGCCGTTTCTGGGGGCTGCCGCCCCCAGACCCCCGCTTCGGCCCTTAAAGGGCCTCGTCCTCAAACGCCGGACGGGCTGAAGATGCCTGGTCCGGCGTCGGAAGGTGCGGCCCCTGCGGGTGGGTGGGCCCCATTCCCCGCCCGACCGCCGGCGGCCCCGTCACCCATTCAGCCCACCACCACCCACCCCCAACCCCCCACCCGAGCCATGGTCGTAACAGCAGCCCACACCGCAAGCAGCACGCCCTGAGGAGTGGAGCCACCTGTGACCGGCACCTCGCGCCCACGCCCCGGACGTTCCGGTTTCGTCGGCCGATGGGTGCGGCGAGGGGCCGTGGGGGTGGGGCTGGTGGTGGTGGCCGCCGCGGGGGCCGGGTGGGCCGTCTACGCCAAGCTCGACTCCAACATCACCGCCGACGAGGCCGCCGCCGCGGAACTCGAGCGGTACGAGAAGGAGCGTCCCACCTCGCTCGTGGGCGACGCCCGGAACATCCTGCTCATCGGGTCGGACACCAGGGCCGGCAGCGGAAACCGGCGATACGGGCGCGACTCCGGTACCGAGCGCTCCGACACCACCATCCTTCTCCACCTGTCCGCCGGGCGCCGCAGCGCCACCGCCGTCTCGATACCCCGCGACCTGATGGTGAACGTCCCCGGATGCCGGCGTTCCGACGGCAGCCGTAGCGACCCCATGTTCGCGATGTTCAACTACGCCTTCCAGGTGGGCGGTTCGGCCTGCACCGTCCGTACCGTGGAGCGGCTCACCGACGTCCGTGTCGATCACCACATGGTCGTCGACTTCCAGGGCTTCAAGGAGATGGTCGACGCCCTCGACGGCGTGGAGATCTGTCTCACCGAGCCCATCGACGACAAGGCCGCCAAGCTGAGGCTCCCGGCCGGCAAGGTGACCCTCAACGGCGAACAGGCCCTCGGCTACGTCCGCGCCCGCAAGTCCCTCGGCGACGGCAGCGACACCGACCGCATGGAGCGCCAGCAGCGATTCCTCGCCGCGCTCGTGAACAAGGTGCAGAGCAACGACGTGCTGCTGAACCCGGTGCGCCTCTACCCGGTCCTCGACGCCGCCACGTCCTCCCTCACCACCGACCCCGCCCTGGCCAGCTTGCGTGGTTTGTACGAACTCGTGCGCGGCGTGCGCGACATCCCCACCGAACGCGTGCAATTCCTCACCGTTCCTCGGGAGTCCTACATCCACAACGCCAATCGCGATCAACTCATGGAGCCCGCCGCCGAGCGGCTCTTCCAGCGGCTGCGCACCGACACCCCGGTGGAAGTCGTGGATTCGTCCGGAATGCGACGCGGGTCGTCGCGCGATTCCTCGTACAAGAGTTCCCATGACGGTGACGGGAAGTCGGGTGGCAAGCGGATCGACGACTCCACGGAGCCCACTCCCCCACCCCCCACCTTCCGCGGCAACACCGCCGCCGAGAACGCCTGCGGGTAAAGCGCTCACCAAGTCCACGAACCTCAATTCAAAGAAATGCGCCGGATTGCCCAGTTGTAGGGACGTGGAATTTGTCACCGTCGTGGCTTGACGCTGAACTGGCCGGATAGTGTGAGCGATCCGGTGCACCCGGCCGTAGTTAGGCTTGCGCACTGTTTGACCGAGACCCGAGCGCCTTGGAGGGGGTAGGCGCCGCGTGGCCCCGACGGAGGATTCAGACAACCGTGGACGCGCAAGGCCGTAGGCGGGCGGACGACATCGATCCCGCAGACCAGTGGGTACTCAATCCGAGCACCGGTGAATACGAACTGCGACTGACTCCTTCCGCTCCGCAGTCGTCGGTTCCCGGACCCCGTAGATCCGCCTCCCGGGCCGGCGCCGCCTCGCGCGCCGCCGGCGCGAGCGCCCCGGGCGCGGGCGGTGCGGCGGCCGGCGGCGC
>NZ_BAAAZY010000015.1:0-121256 GCF_039537145.1 Streptomyces shaanxiensis | reverse complement strand
TGGGTGTGGGTGTGGGGGTGAGGGCTGGGGTCTTGCGGTGGCGTGGGGTGGGGGCGGGGGTGCTTGCCGGGGCGTTGGCCGTGGGGGCGTGGACGCAGGTCGGGGCGGTCGGGTACGTCGTTCCGCGTGGCGTGCTGCCGGAGGTGGTTGCGGGGAAGTACCGGGCGCCGTGGGTGGGGTATCAGTGGGTCACGCCGTGGGTTGAGTACGGGGACGTGGTCATGGCACGGACCATGCCGGCTCGGCAGATTCCGGCGTACGGGGCTTACACCGTGGCGCCTGGGTATCCCGACTTCTTCCTGCCGGATGAGGGGCGGCGGGAGGCGGATGTGCGGCGGTACTTCGCGGTGGGGACGTCGGGGGGTGTGCGGCGGGGGATTGTGGAGGCGTACCGGGTGCGGTGGGTTGTGGATCGGGGGGTTGGTGGGGTGCGGGATTCGGGGGTGCGGGTGGTGACTTGGGGGCCGGGTGGGCAGGTGCTGTATGAGGTGGTGCGGTGAGGGGTTTTTCGCCCCCGCCGCCCCTACCCGTCCCGTCCTCCAGGGGCTCCGCCCCTTCGACCCCGGCCCCCTTTCTGGGGGCTGCCGCCCCCAGACCCCCGCTTCGGCCCTTAAAGGGCCTCGTCCTCAAACGCCGGACGGGCTGACCTTGCCTGGGTCGGCGTCGAGAAGCGGCCCTTGCCTAAATGTCGCCCCCTGCGGGTGGGTGGGGGTTCGGGACGGTGTGGCTCTGGCCTCGAACGCCGGACGGGCTGACTTTGCCTGGGTCGGCGTCGAGAAGTGGCCCTTGCCTAAATGTCGCCCCCTGCGGGTGGGTGGGGGTTCGGGACGGTGTGGCTCTGGCCTCGAACGCCGGACGGGCTGACTTTGCCTGGTCCGGCGTTGAGAAGTGGCCCTTGCCTAAATGTCGCCCCCTGCGGGTGGGTGGGGGTTCGGGATGGTGCGGTTCTGTCCTCGAACGCCGGACCGGCTGACATTGCCTGGGCCGGCGTCGAGGAGTAGCCGGAGCACGGGCTGCAGGTCAAAGGTCTGCTTGTTCTACCGGTCTATCGCAGCACGCTCCGTACCAGCCGCGCTGCCTTCCGTACCCTCGGCCGCGCCACCCGTCGTACCACCGGGCGTACCAGCCTCGCCGTCACGCCCACCGGCTCCCACCGCACCTGGAGGCGGCCGGGGCCTCGGCCCTCGGGTTCGATGGTTACGTGGTGGGGGGCCGTGGCGGAGTGGTAGTTGATGCGGGTGGTGAGGGTGGGGAAGGTCAGGGGGGCCAGGAGTACGGCCGTGTGGCGGAGGCCCTGGTGTTCGATGCGGAGGAGGGGGTGGCGGACGCCTGTGAAGCCGTGGTGGGGGACGGGGGCCGTGGTCAGGTCCAGGTGGACGTGGCCTTCGAAGACGCCGGGGCGGACGGGGGTCAGGCGGAAGGGGGTGATGAGGCGGCGTCGGCCGGGGGTGAGGAGGAGGCTTGCGCGCTGGGGGCCCACGGGGAGGCGCAGGCCGGGGTCGTAGGTCCGGATCGTCAGGTCGACCGAGGCGCCGGGGCCTCGGGTGAGTTCCGTGATCTCGTGGCGGAACTGGGCGCTTCGGAACGGTCGGGTGTCCAACTCCAGGTCGGCCACGTTCAGTTCGCGGCGGGACCAGTCCGATGGAGGGAGGACGGCACCCCAGTACGTGTTGCCCTCCGCGTCCTGGCTCACGTGTCTGGGTGCCACAGCGCGGCCCAGGCCCCTTGCCGCCAGTCGGGCCTCGGGGAAGCGGCGTTCACGGATCAGTTGCAGGACCACTCGTTCCGTGCGCGGCAGTCGGGCGTAGGCCTGCGGGGAGAGGGTTTCCAGGTAGGGGACCATGATGTCCGCGAAGGTGTTCAGCCACTGCTCGTCGCGGTACGGCAGGTCCCCGGCGTACATCCGGAAGTCGTGCTTGAGGAACTTGTAGTCCTTGTCCTCGCGCAGCGCCCCGTGCCCGCTCTCGGCGAGGAAGCCGTCGATGAGGTGCTGGACCCGGACGCGGTCGCGGACGTTGTCGAGTCTGTCGCGCTGGTTGGAGATCGATGCCGCGTCCGTGGCGGCGAAAGGTGCGATGTGCCAGCGGTACACCGCGTCCGGGATGATCGTGAACTCCTTGGCCAGGCAGTACGCCTGCGCCGTGAACAGCTGGTCCTCGTAGTGGATGCCCTCGGGGAAGCGCAGGTCGTGGCGGTCCAGGAAGGCGCGGGCGTACATCTTGCTCGTCGACAGGTGCTCGAAGAGCAGCCGGGGTTCGGACTCGATGCCGACCACCGTGCGGCCCTCCGCGACCAGGTGCGGCATCCACTTCGTACGGCGGCCGTTGTCCTCCCGGACCCGCACCACCGCGCCCATCGCGAAGTCGATCTCCCGCTCACGGTGGGCCGACAGGAGCAGCTCCACCGCGTTGTCGGTGAGTTCGTCATCGCTGTCCAGGAACATCACGTACGGAGCTCGGGCGATCTCCAGGGCGCGGTTGCGCGGGGCACTGCAACCGCCGCTGTTCCGCGGCAGGCGGAGATAGCGGATACGAGGATCCTCGGACGCCAACGCCCGCGCCACTTCGGGAGTTCCGTCCGTCGAGTGGTCGTCGCTGATCACGATCTCGATGGTGGCGTGGGTCTGGCGGCGTACCGATTCCACTGCTCGGGGGAGGCGTTCCGCGTCGTTGTGGACGATGACCGTGACCGTGACGTCCGGGGTGTCCGGGGTGTCCGGGGTCGTGAGTTCGGGGTTCACGCCGTCTCCCGGGGGCTCGGTGCCGGGGTGCGTTCCTCCAGCGGGGTCACCGGCGGCAGGGCGTCCTCGTTCTCGCCCAGGAACACTCGGCGTACGACCCGTTCGGCGGCGCGTCCGTCGTCGTACTCGCAGAAGCGGCGGCGGAAGGCCGCCCGTGCCTTCGTCGCGGCCTCGTCGTGCCAGGCCTCGGTGGTGAGGATCTCGGTCAGTTCCTGTTGGGTGCGGGCCACCTGGCCCGGGGGCTCGGACATCAGGTCGAAGTAGACGCCGCGGGTGGAGCGGTAGGTCTCCCAGTCGTCGGCGTGGATGACGATCGGGCGGTCGAGGTTGGCGTAGTCGAACATGATGGACGAGTAGTCCGTGACCAGGGCGTCCGCGGCCAGGGCCAGGTCCTCGACCGGGTCGTACGCGGACACGTCGATGATCCGGCCCGTGCGGCGCAGGGCGGTCAGAGGGGAGTTCAGGGGGGACGGTGTGCCGTCGTAGAAATAGTGGCCGCGGACCAGGAGGACCGTGTCCTTGCCCAATCGGTCCGCGAGGGTGACGAGGTCGAGGCGGGGGGTCCAGCCGGCCTCGTAGTCGCGGTGCGTGGGGGCGTAGAGGATGGCGCGGTGGGTCGGGGGGATGCCCAGGCGGTCGCGGACCGCGCGGATGTCTGCCGCGGTGGCCGTGTAGTAGACGTCGTTGCGGGGGTAGCCGTAGTCGAGGGAGACGAAGCGGGAGGGGTACGCGCGTTCCCACATGCGGGTGGAGTGGCTGTTCGCGGAGACGCTGTAGTCCCACTTGTCGATACGGGACAGCAGGGCCTGGAAGTCGAGGCCCTTGGCCGCCGCCGGGAACTCCATCTGGTCCACGCCCATGCGCTTGAGCGGGGTGCCGTGGTGGGTCTGGAGGTGGACCGCGTCCGGGCGTTTCACGATCGGGTTGGGGAAGTTGACGTTGTTGACCAGGTACTTCGCCGTCGCCAGCACCTCCCGGTAGCGGCGCGTGCCCGGGAGCACATGGTCCGTGTGAGGTGGGAGGAGGGGGGCGTTCTCCCGGGTCACCACCCACACCGGATGGATCTGCGGGGCGAGTTCGGTGAGCTTGGCCGCGATCGCCGCCGGGTTGCAGGCGACCCCGCGGTTCCAGTACGCCGCGAAGACGGCCACGTTGGGGTCGACCGGGCGGGACAGGGACTTGCGGTAGTGGTGGTCGCCGAGGGCGGCGGTGACCTGGTGCCTGCGGGTTCGTACGGCCGACTTCGCGGCGCGGCGGGCTCGGTTGGCGGCCTGGAAAGCGCGGTATCTGGTGTACGCGTTCTCTTCGAGGAGAGCCCGGCGGATGCCCTCGGGGCCGGCGGGGCGGCGGTGCCCGGGCGGGCGGTGGCGGACGGCCGCTTCGGCGGCTCGGCGGAAGAACTCCCTGGCCACCGGGTCCGGCATGGTCGTGCGGGCGAAGGTGCGCAGGCAGTCGTGGACCATCACGTCGTACAGGACGGAGTGGGTTGCGGAGGGGCGTGCGGGGCCGGATCCGGATCCGGAGAGGCGTGCGGGGCCGGTCGTGGGGTGGGGTGATGGGGTGGCTGTGGGGCGGGGCGTCGTGGTGCTGTTCTCGGTGAGGGTGAGGAGCGTCTCGTAGCGGTCTACGAGGGTGTAGTGGTCCTCGGGGGTGACCGGAGGGAGGCTCTCGGGGCGCAACTCGTGGTGTTCGTACGCCACTTGGTTCAGGGCGGCGACGCGGTCGGCGAGGAGGAGGGCGGCGTAGGCCGCGAACGGCTCGTCGGGGGTGGTGAGTCGGTGCTCGTGCGCCTGCCAGAAGGGGGTGCGCAGCGCGCGGTTGCCCAGGAGCGGGGTGACGCGGAGTGCGGTGCGGGCGATGTCGTCGAGGAGGTGGGCGGCGCGGCCCGCGCGGGCCAGGAGGGGGCCGTCCTCGGAGGGGAGGCCGGAGGTGTCCCAGGTGGAGCGGACGTGGTCGAAGAGGAGGACGTCCGCGTCGTCGGGCAGCTCCGCGGCGCGCTCGGCCACCATGCGCGGGGCGCCGGCGGGCAGGCCGTCCTTGGTGTGCACGAAGTGCAGCCAGCGGCCGGAGGCCCGGGCGGCGCCCGCCGACCGGGCCGCGGCGTCGTCCGTGCCGTCCGGCAGGGGCAGCACCAGCATCTCGGGGGCGTACGCCCGCGCCGTCTCCTGCGCCCAGGCGCCGACCGCGGCCACGATCACCTCGACGTCGGGGTGCGGGTGCGCGGCCAGGGAGGCGAGGAGTCCGGTCAGGCGGTCCTGGGTGTTGGGCCCGTGGACGATGACGGTGAGTTCGGGCATCGCGGGGACGGCCATCGCGGGGACTCCTTCACCTGCTCCATCGCGCCGGGCGCACCCTGTCCGGCCACAACGGCCATAGTGTCACTAATGGGACGAAAGGGTGGTCCGTAGTTGCGCCTCACGAGGGAACGGGGGCGGGCGCGGGCTTCGGTTTCGGCTTGGCCGCCTTGTCGCCCGTGAACGCCTCGTACTCCTTCAGGACCTCGTCCGTCGGCCCGTCCATGCGCAGCTCGCCGCGCTCCAGCCACAGCACGCGGTCGCAGGTGTCGCGGATCGACTTGTTGTTGTGGCTGACCAGGAACACCGTGCCCGCGTGCTTGCGCAGCTCGCGGATCCGGGCCTCGGAACGCTTCTGGAAGGAGCGGTCACCCGTCGCCAGCGCCTCGTCGATCAGCAGGACGTCGTGGTCCTTCGCGGCGGCGATGGAGAAGCGCAGACGGGCCGCCATGCCGGAGGAGTACGTGCGCATGGGGAGGGTGATGAAGTCGCCCTTCTCGTTGATGCCGGAGAAGTCGACGATCTCCTGGTAGCGGTCCTTGACCTGTTCGCGGGACATGCCCATCGCGAGGCCGCCGAGGAAGACGTTGCGCTCGCCGGTGAGGTCGTTCATCAGGGCCGCGTTGACGCCGAGGAGGGAGGGCTGGCCGTCGGTGTAGATACGGCCGTTCTCCACCGGGAGCAGGCCCGCGACCGCCTTGAGCAGGGTCGACTTGCCGGAGCCGTTGGTGCCGATGAGGCCGATCGCCTCGCCCCTGTACGCCACGAAGGAGACCTTCTTGACCGCGTGCACCTTGCGTACGCCCGCCGCCTTCTCGGTCTGCCTGCGACGCACGATGCGGTTGAGGGCGGCGGTGGCGGAGCCGCGGCCGGCGCCCGTGCCGTTGACGCGGTAGACGATGTCGACACCGTCGGCGATGACGGTGGGGATCTGCCCTTGGGTGGTCTTTGCGATGTCAGCCACGGCCGTACGTCTCCTCAGCCTTCCAGAAGTAGATGAAGCCGCCGACGCCGGCCAGCAGGGCCCAGCCCGTCGCGATGGCCCACACGTGCGGCGGGAGCTGGGTCGCGTGGAAGCTGTCGATCAGCGCGAAGCGCATCAGGTCGATGTAGACGGCGGCGGGGTTGGCCTGAAGGAGCTCGGGCACCCAGGACGGCAGGCCTTTGTGGCCGCTCGTGACGTGGGTGATGCTGAACATCACGCCGGACGCGTACATCCACGTGCGCAGCACGAACGGCATCAGCTGGGCGATGTCCGGCGTCTTCGCGCCCATGCGCGCCATGACCATCGCGACGCCCGCGTTGAAGGTGAACTGGAGGAACAGCGCCGGGATCACCAGCACCCAGGACGCGGCGACCGGAATGCCGAAGCAGAGCAGGATGACGACCAGGGCGGCCATCGAGAACAGCAGCTGCTGGAGCTGCTGCAGGGCGAAGGAGATGGGCAGCGCGGCCCGCGGGAAGTGCAGGGCGCGGACGAGGCCGAGGTTCCCCGAGATCGCGCGGGTGCCCGCCATGATCGAGCTCTGCGTGAACGTCCAGACGAACACACCCGTCACCAGGAACGGGATGTAGTCCTGCACGCCGTGGCTGGTGCCCAGCAGCATGCCGAAGATGAAGTAGTAGACCGCCGCGTTCAGCAGCGGGTTCATCACCTGCCACACCTGGCCCAGCTTCGCCTGGCTGTACTGCGCGGTGAGCTTGGCGGTGGCGAACGCGCTGATGAAGTGGCGGCGCGCCCACAGCTGGCGGACGTACGCGGGCAGCGAGGGGCGGGCACCGCTGACCGAGAGGCCGTGCCGGGCGGCCAGGGCCGCGAGGTCGGCTTCGGGTGGGGCCTGGGTGGTGCTGGGCGGTGTGTGGAGGGCCTGGGTCACATCCGCTGCTTTCGTTCGGGGGGGGGGGAGGAGGGGGTGGGGTGAGGCGTTGGGGTGCCGGTGCCGGTGCCGGTGCCGGTGCCGGTGCCGGTGCCAGTGCTGGTTCCGGTTCCGGTTCCGGGCTGGGGCCGCTGGCTGGGCTGGTGCCGGTCGGTCGGTCATGGCATTGGCCCGGGCGTGGCTCGGCGGTTCCTTACGCTTCTCTTCACGTTTTCTTACGTCGGGACGGGACCGTATCGTCGCAACGTGAGCGTAGGTCGAATGGGCGTCGGAACGCAACCGTTTCGTCGTGACGTGAGCGACGTAACGACGGGACGGTGGCGTTCCGACGCATTGCGTGGGGACGGGACCGTATCGTCGTAACGCCCTATGCTGGTCCGCATGACGACCAACCCCGACCAGCCGCAGACGCGTCCGCGCCGCCGGACCCCCGCCGGTGCGGCGGTACTCCGCGAGGACGTGACGGAGGCCATCCGGGCGGCCGTCTTCGAGGAACTGGCGGCCGTCGGCTACGCGCGGATGTCGATAGAGGGCATCGCGCGCCGCGCCGGCGTCGGCAAGACGGCGGTGTACCGGCGCTGGCGTTCCAAGCTGCACCTGGTGCTGGACGTGGTGTCGGCGGTCGCGGTGATGGGGTTGCCCACGCCGAACACGGGCTCCCTCGAGGGTGACCTGCGGATGCTGTACGAGGTGACCTCGCGCGCCCTGCGTCACCCCGTGGTCTCGCAGATCATCCCCGACCTGCAGGCCGAGGCGGCCCGCAACCCCGAGATCGCCGAGGCGCTGCAGAAGGCGTTGGAGCAGGGGCAGGAGGGAGTCGCCAGCAAGATCCTGGTCGGGGCGGAGCAGCGCGGCGAGGTGCGTGCGGGCCTCGACGACGAGCTGGCGCTCGACCTGATCTCGGGCCCGCTGTACTGGCGCACGGTGGTGGCGGCACGCGGCCGGAAGCTGCCCAAGGGCTATCTGGACTCCCTGGCCCGGGCCACGACGGAGGCGCTCAAAGCGCTGTGAGTAGGCTGCGCGCAGCGACCGCCGTTCGATCGGGGCGGCGTGGCGTCATCGCGCGCGTGCGGTGACCGGAGCAGAGACGGAACTGCCGTGAGAGTCGTGATCGCCGAGGACAACGCGCTGCTGCGCGAGGGCCTGGTCCTGCTGCTGACGTCGGCCGGACACGAGGTCGTGGCGGTCGCCGGCACCGGCCCCGAGATCCTGCCCGCCCTGCTGGAGCACCGCCCCGACGCCGCCGTCCTCGACGTACGGATGCCGCCGGACTTCCGCGACGAGGGACTGCGCGCCGCCCTCGCCGCGCGCAAGGAGATGCCCGGGCTGCCGGTGCTGGTGCTCTCCCAGTACGTCGAGGAGTCGTACGCCGCGGAACTGCTCGGCGGCGGCGCGAGCGGCCTCGGCTACCTGCTCAAGGACCGGGTCGGCCGGGTGGACGAGTTCCTCGACGCGCTGGAGCGGGTGGCGGCCGGCGGCACCGCGCTCGACCCCGAGGTCGTCACCGAACTGCTGACCCGGCGCCGCGACTCCCCGCTCGACTCCCTCACCCCGCGCGAGCGCGAGGTGCTGTCCCTCATGGCCGAGGGCCACGAGAACGCGACCATCGCCAATTCGCTCGTCGTCACGGAACGAGCCGTCCACAAGCACATCGGCAACGTCTTCCTCAAGCTCGGCCTGCCGCAGAGCGACAGTGGGCATCGGAGGGTGCTGGCCGTGCTGGCGTACCTGAACAGCACGCAGCGCGCTTAGTAGTGCTTCGTTACGTTGAGTGATCTCGGCTGATCGGGGGCAGCTTCCCGGAGTGAGGTTGGGGGAAGTGGAACGGCTCCGGGGCGAGTTGGCGGAGTTCGTTGCCGATGTGTTCGGGTCGTTTCCGCGGCGGGATCAGCGGCGGTGGGGCGAGTGTTATCTGCGGGGCCTGATGCTCGACGGCCGGCGCAAGTCGATCCAGCCGATGGCCGAGCGTCTGCCGGACGGGAACATGCAGGCCCTGCAGCAGTTCGTGAACCAGTCGCCGTGGGATCCGCTGCCGGTCAGGCAGCGGATCGCCGAGCGGCTGTCCGGAGTTGTCAGGCCCGAGGTGTGGGTGATCGACGATGTGTCGTTCCCCAAGTGCGGCAAGGCGTCGGTCGGGGTGGCCCGCCAGTACTGCGGAGCGGTCGGCAAGCGGGCGAACTGCCAGGTCGCGGTCAGTGTCCATGCCGCCACCGACACTGCCTCGTGCCCGTTGGAGTGGCAGTTGTATCTGCCGCGTGAGTGGACGGACGAGCCGGACCGATGCCGCAGGGCAGGAGTCCCCGACGACGTGGTGCACCGGGAGAAGTGGCGTCTGGCGCTCGGTCTCCTGGACACACTCGCCGAGTGGCAGTTGAAGGCGCCGGTCGTGGTCGCCGACGCCGGCTACGGCGTCAGCACCCCCTTCCGGCTCGGTCTCCAGGAGCGAGGGCTGTCCTATGTCCTGGCCCTGAACGGGAAGGAAGTCGCCCACCCGGAGGATGCTGAGCCGCACCAGCCTGCGTATGGCGGGCTCGGACCGCCCACCCTTGCCCGCTACCGCACCCCACCGCGAGCCGTCTGCGTCCTCGCCGGGGAGGCGGGTGCGGAGCGGTTCACCGAGGTGACCTGGAGGCAGGGCAGCAAAGGCGCGATGACTTCGCGGTTCGCGGTGCTGACAGTGCGGCCCGCGGGCAAGCAGTCCCTGGCCGCAGCGCAGGAGGCGGGCGGCGGCCGCAACCGGTGGGACGGCGTCCTGCCCGTCCAGACACTCCTCGTCGAATGGCCGGACGGCCAGGACACTCCGACGGACTACTGGATATCGAACCTGCCTGCCGCCACACCGGCCGCTGACCTGGTGCGGTGGGCCAAGATGCGCTGGCGGATCGAGCACGATTACCGCGAGCTCAAGCATGGCCTCGGACTGGACCACTTCGAGGGCCGCACCTGGCGCGGCCGGCACCACCACGTCACCCTCGTCACCGCCGCCCAGGCATTCCTCACCCTCAGGCGGCTCGACCCAAAAGTCCGCACACCGGCCTGACCCTCTACCAGGTCCTCGACGTTCTTCAGGACCTGCTGAGGTGCTGGACCGGTACCTGCACCACCTGCGGACGCCCCCTGCCCAGCCCTCGGAGCAGCCACAGACAGCCCACAACCTAACGAAGCACTACTAGCCGCTCAACCGCCGCGCGAGCTCCGCCAACTCCCCGACTCGCAGCACCCGTTCGCCGAACCCCGGCAACGGCACGTGCAGGGCCGCGGTCCACCGCTCCGGCACCCCGGCGATGCCGTACACCGCCCCGGCCAGCCCGCCGGTCACGGCCGCGACGGTGTCCGTGTCGCCGCCGAGGTCGATCGCGGCGCGTACGGCGGTCTCGTAGGAGGACGTGGTGCGCAGGGCCCAGACGGCGGAGCCGAGGCAGGGCCAGACGGCGCCGTTGAACTCGGTGGCCCGGTCGGGATGCCAGTCGGGGGCGAGGACGTCGGCATACCGCTTCCGGTGATCCGGATGGACCGCCGCGAGGGTGGCCGGGAGGGCAGCGAGCGGGTCGCCGCCTTCCATGGCGACGCGCACCAACTCGTGGAAGACGGCGGTGCCTTCCCAGGCCGCCCGGTCCCCGTGGGTGAGGGCGGCGATGCGGCGGCCCGCGTCCATGGTGGCGGCACGATCGCCGCTGCCGCTGCCGCTGCCGCTGCCGCTGCCGCTGCCGCTGCCGTCACGGTCGACGCGGGCGAAGTACACGGCGGAGGGAGCAGCGCGCATCAACGCCCCGTTCCCCGCCGCCCGTTGGTTCACCTGGAAGTGCAGTGCGGCGGCCATGTCCCAGGGATCGCCGCTGCTCAGGACGGCTTCCGTCTGCAGGCCGATGTCCTTCGGGTCGGCGGCCGCCCACCGCTGGAACCGTCCGAAGACGTCCGCGAGTTCGAGCCCGCCGCACTCCAGCAGGGACTCGCCGACGAGTACGGCCATCTGCGTGTCGTCGGTAGCCTCGCCCGGCTCCCAGCCGCCGCCCCCGCACATCTCGCCGCCATGGCCGGGGTCCGGGAAGCGAGCGGAGAAGGCTCCTTCGGGGCCGAACTCGAAGGGGGCACCCAGGGCGTCGCCCACCGCGGAGCCGATGACGGCGCCCAGGGCGCGCGCTGTGCGAAGGGACTCGGTCACCCCGCGAGGCTAACCGGCCGGGTAAGTGACGTTGCCGCCCCCGGCGTTCATCGGATCGGCCACGCCGAGCGTGACCGTGAGAGCTACCATCCGAACCGCGTAGGCACCTCCGCACACGCCGAGGCATTCCGCCGTGCGGTGAACAACCCCTGGGTATCGATGGCATCCCATCAGGTCGGACGGAGCGCCCCTTGGGCCAAGGCCCTCGGGGCGGTTCTCCTTGCTTTCCTCGCGGTCGTCATCGTGGCCTACGCCGTCGGTGAATCCCGTGAAGCGGACCGCGAGCGCTCGGCCTTCGAGGCGACCCGGGCCGACGCACAGCGATTCGCGGATGCCGTCATCGACGAGAACGGCGGCCCGCCGTACGACCGGCGGGACGCTGAGCGGGCCCTGGACTCCGTCGTCGGGAAGGGGCAGGGCCTGCTGTACGCGATGCGCTCCACCGAGGGGCGGACGCGCACTGTGCTCCAGTTCTCCCACACCTTCGAGCGCTCGCTGACGTTCCTGGGGCCGGCCCAGGCGACGGTCGACCGCTGCTTCACGGTGGTGTTCCAAGGGGCGGCCGCGCGGACCGAGGCAGAGATCATCGCGCACGACGCCGACGAGCCCTGCTCGGAAGTGGCCCAGTAACAGAGGCGCCTTGGAGGTACCGGAGGCACCGGAGACCGCAGTCCCGCGCCGCCTCCGGAAGCCCTCAGTCCCGCGCCGCGTCCGGATGCGACCGCACCCACCCCTCCCAAGCCGACGTGATCATGTCCTGTACATCGTGCCTGGCCTTCCAGCCCAGCTCGGTGGCGATGCGGTCGGCGGAGGCGACGACGCGGGCCGGGTCGCCGGGGCGGCGGGGTGTGACGGTCGGGGGCCGGTCGTAGCCGGTGATGGCATTGATCGTGTCGATCATCTCGCGGACCGAAACGCCTTCTCCGCGGCCGATGTTGAGGGTGAGGTCGCGGCCCGGCGAGGCCTGGAGGGCGCGGGCCGCGGCCACGTGGGCCTCGGCCAGGTCGACGACGTGGATGTAGTCACGGACGCAGGTGCCGTCGGGGGTCGGGTAGTCGTCACCGAAGATGCGCGGGGGCGCGTCCTCCGTGAGCTTCTCGAAGACCATCGGGACGAGGTTGAAGACACCGGTGTCGGCCAGCTCGGGCGTGGCCGCACCCGCCACGTTGAAGTAGCGCAGCGAGGCCGTCGACAGGCCCGTCGCGCGCCCCGTGGCCCGGACCAGCCACTCGCCGGCCAGCTTCGTCTCCCCGTACGGCGACATCGGCGCGCACGGCGTCTCCTCCGTCACCAGGTCGACGTCCGGCATGCCGTACACCGCCGCCGAGGACGAGAAGACGAAGGACCGTACGCGGGCGGCCCCGGTCACCGCTTCCAGTAGGACGCGCAGGCCCTCGACGTTCTCCCGGTAGTAGTGCAGCGGCAGGTCGACGGACTCGCCGACCTGCTTCTTCGCCGCGAGATGGACGACACCGGTGATGCGGTGCGCCGTCAGGGCGCGGGCGACGCGCTCGCCGTCCAGG
The DNA here is from genome assembly GCF_039537145.1 of Streptomyces shaanxiensis. Lineage (NCBI taxonomy): Bacteria > Bacillati > Actinomycetota > Actinomycetes > Kitasatosporales > Streptomycetaceae > Streptomyces > Streptomyces shaanxiensis. The sequence continues at coordinate 108,660 of NZ_BAAAZY010000015.1, read as the reverse complement.
GTCGAGCCGACCACCAGCGGCACGCCGTCGGGCACGCGCTCGATGATGCCGGTCGACAGGTCGTCGTACACCACGGCGGGTTCGCCCGCCTCGGTCATCGCGCGTACGACGTGCGCTCCGATATAACCGGCACCGCCGGTGATCAGCCAGGTCATGTTGCGGCCGTCCCCTTCGTCAGTAGGCCTGTGGTCGTCCGTGGTCGTCAGTGGTCGGTGTCAGTGACAGTGAAGCAGGCGGTGGAGTCTGGCGCGGATCACTGCCGTAACTCCGCGTAAACCTGGGGCCACGCGTAGTGCCAGCGCCCCTGAGTGTGTGGCGTACGGCTGTACGAGCACTACGGCGTGCCGGGTGCTGAACACGGTGCGACGGCGCAGCAGACCGGCGCCCGTGGTGGCGTGCGCCGTGACCTCGCGGTACGCACCGCCTCGGAAGCGCACGCGCAGGCGAAGATCCCACGTGCTCGTCCCGGGCATCCCGGGCACCCCGGCTATCCCGGGCACCTCGGATCGCCTGGGCACTCCGGACACCCCGGTCACTCCGGGCGCCCCGGAAAACGCCGTCCAGCAGACCGTCGTCTCGGCGGACCACACCCCGTCGGCCTCGCCTGCCCCGTCGGCCCCGCCCCCCGATGCCGTGAGCCCCACCGTCCTCGGCCCCGCCGCCCGCCCCGTCTCCCGGCACCGCCACTCCACCTCCAACGCCTCGGGGGCCGCCTGTGCCACCCGGCCGTACAGCTCGTGCAGGCGGAGCCGGAGGTGGGCGGCACGCGCGCGTGGGCGCAGTTCCGCGTCCACGGCGAGGGGGAGGAGACCTACGGGGCGGGTCAGCAGGGGCTCCAGGGTGACCTGGGGGAGGTCGGCGGACCAGGCGGGGGTGCCGTCGGGGGTGTGGGCGTAGGGAGGGAGGAGGCGGGCGGGGCGGGCGGCGAGGTCCCTGAGGCGGGGCAGGTCGCGGGGCTCGGGGGAGGCCAGGACGACGCGGCCGATGAGGCGGCCGGGTGCGGTGGGGTGGTAGGCCCAGTCGGACGCGTCGTACTCGGCGAGGTACGCCCGGGTGTGTGCCCACCACGTGTGTTGGTACTCGGCGTCGTGCAGGCCCAACTCGCGTACGTACATCCGCAGTTCGTGGTCGAGGAACTTGCCGCGCGCCGCCCGTGCCAGCTCCTTCTGGCCGGCGCCCAGCAGGATCTCGTACGCCAGCCGGCATGCCTCCGTGCGCGCCCGCCAGTTGGTGATGCCGGCGCGGTCCAGGGAGATCGACAGCCGGTCGGCGGAGCGGCGTACGTGCCAGACGTACACCTGGTTCGGGACGAGGGCGATGCGTGGCCCGGCGGCCAGTACGCGCGCGGTGAAGACGAAGTCCTCGTAGGGGAAGCGGCCTTCGGGGAAGCGGATGCCGTGGTCGCGCAGGAAGTCCGTGCGGTAGAGCTTGTTGACGCAGAGCGTGTCGTGGACCAGGCGAGGGCGCTGCGAGGGCCGCTCGTACACGGCGTGCGCGGCGTACAGGGACGCCTGCCACGGCACCGTGCGCCCCTCGGGCAGCTCCCGCCGCACGCACAGCCCACCCGCCACCTCCGCCGACGCCTCTTTCGCCGCCGCGAGCAGCGAGTCCACCGCGCCCGGCGGCAGGACGTCGTCGCTGTCCAGGAACATCACGTACGGCGATGTCACCCGGTCCAGCCCGGTGTTGCGCGGGCTGCCGCAGCCGCCGCTGTTGACCCGGCGCCGGACCACCTTCACGCGCGGTTCGGTCGCGGCGAGGCGGGCGAGAAGCTCCGCGCTGTCGTCGGTCGAGCAGTCGTCGACGGCGACGACCTCCCGGACGGCGGGCCCCTGCGCCAGTGCCGAGCGGACGGCCGCCGTCACGTGCGCGGCGTCGTTGTAGCCGATGACGACGACGCCGACCTGCGGCTCGCGCTCGGCGCGCCCGGCGTGTGCGGCGGGAGGGTGCATGGGGCCCGTTCTGGAATCAAGGGAATGGTGGGTTGTCGCCCGTGGGGCGGGACTTGGGGCCCGCTCCGGAAGACGGCCGGAACCGACGTCCGGTTCACTGTTCATCACGGCGGATCGTAAGCCGGGCGAACGCCATATTTGTGGTGATACGCCGTCAATGAATAATAAGAGTCTGCTAATAGCACAAAATCGGCCCTGTGAGGAACGTCGAACCGGGGCGGAAAACCGCCGAACAGAGGCGCAGGAAGCAGGGGAGGAGCGGCCGCGCGGCCTGCGCCGCAACCGGCGCCGGTGCCGCCGTCGCCCTCGCCGTCACCGTCCCCATGACCGTCACGCTCGGGATCGGGCTGTGGGGGCTCGACCGTGAGGGCATGTGGCGGGACGAGGGAGTGACGTTCCAGGTCGCCCGGCGGTCGGTGCCGGAGATCTGGCGGCTGGTGCAAGGCGTGGATGCCGTGCACGGTCTGTACTACCTGCTCATGCACGCCGTCCTCGCTCTTCACCCCGGCGAGGTCGCCCTCAGGCTGCCGTCGGTGCTCGGCGCGACCGCGGCGGCGGGGCTGGTCGCGGCGCTCGGGGTGCGGCTGGCGCGGCCGAGGGTGGGGCTCTGGGCCGGACTGCTGTTCGCGGTGACGCCGATGGTCGGGCACTACGCGCAGGAGGGGCGGTCGTACGCGCTGGTGACGGCCGGGGTGGCGGGCGCGACGCTGCTGCTGGTGCGGCGGGTGTGGTGGGCGTACGGCGTCGTCCTCGGGGCCGCCTGTCTGCTGCACGAACTGGCCGTCCTGGCGGTGTGCGCCCATGCGGTGACCCTGGCGGCGGGCCGTGCGCCGAGGCGGGTGTGGTTCGGGTGGGCACGCGCGGTGGCCGGGGCGGGCGTCGCCCTGCTGCCGTTGGTGGCCGTGTCCCGGGCGCAGGCCGGGCAGGTGGAGTGGCTGGCGGAGCCGGGGTGGGGGACTGCGGAACGCCTGCTCCGGGGCTTCGTCGCCGGGCCCACGGGGGTGGTGTGCGGGGCGTGTGTCCTGCTGATGGTGGTGGGGCTGCGGGCGGGGCGGGTCACGGAGGTCGCGTTGCCGCTGATGGCGGTCCCGCCGGTGCTCCTCGCCGCCGTGTCGCAGGTGCGGCCCGTGTACGACGACCGTTACGTGCTGTACGCGCTTGCGGGGGCGCCGCTGCTGGTGGCGGCGGGGGCGGACCGGGTGGCCGGGCTCGTGGCTCGCGCACACCCGTACGGCGGCCGGCTCCTGAGGCCGCTGACCCCCCTGGCCGGCACCCTCGCCATCACCCTCGCCTTCCTCCACCACCTCCCCCTCCACCGTCAGGACCGCTCCCCGGCGCACCGCCCCGACAACCTCGCCGCCACCTCCGCGTTCGCCGCCCGGCATCTGCGCCCCGGCGAGCCGGTGCTGTTCCTGCCGTCCATCGGGCGGCGTTCGGCGCTGGCATATCCGCGGGGGTTCCGGTCGGCCTGGGACGTCGCGTTGCGCCAGTCCGGACCGAGGTCGGGAACGTTGTACGGCCGTGAGGTCGGCGCCGGGGAACTGCGGCGCAGGCTGGACGCGGTCGACCGGGTCTGGGTCGTCGCCGAGCCGTACGCCCTGAACTCGCCCTGGTATCCACGCAACCCGACCGAGCGCGCCAAGCTGGACATCGTCGGCGAGGAATTCCGGCCCCTGACCGCCGGACAGCCCCGCGGCCCCCTACGGCTCTACGTCCGCCGCGCGTCGTCTCCGCACCCCGCCCCGGCCGCGCACCATTCCCGACACCCGTTCCGGCATCAGCCCCGACCCCACTCCCGGCCCGCGCATGACGCTCCGCCTGAGCACGCCCCGCTTACGCGCCCCGCCCCGCCTGCACACCCCGCCCCGCCTACGCACCCTGCCCCGGCGTCTCCTCCACCGCCGCCGCGTCCAGAGCCTCGGTGAGCTGGTCCAGTCGTGCCCGCAGCTCGCGGATCTCGTCCACGTCGAAGCCCGTCGCCGTGGCGATCCGGCGCGGCACCTGCAGGGCCCGCTCGCGCAGGGCGGTGCCCTCCTCGGTCAGCCGCACCTCCACCGAGCGCTCGTCACGCGCGCTGCGCTCCCGGAGCACCAGACCGGCCGCCTCCAGCCGCTTGAGCAGCGGAGACAGCGTGCCGGAGTCGAGACGCAGGTGTTCGCCGAGCTTCTTCACGGGCAGGTCGCCGTGCTCCCACAGCACCAGCATCACCAGGTACTGCGGATAGGTGAGCCCCAGGTCCTTCAGGACGACGCGGTAGACGCCGCCGAAGGCGCGCGAGGCGGCGTTCAGGGAGAAGCAGATCTGCTGGTCGAGGCGGAGCCAGTCGGCCGTGGGCGTGGTCGTCATGCCTCCAGGGTAGCTCGTGCCCCGTCATTTAGTTGTGTCCAATTGAATTGTGTGCTCTACTTGTCGCCGTGCGGCGGCCGCCAACGGAGCCGCCGGCACGTGACTTGAGAGGGATGGTTTCCATGGACGCGCTCTACACCGCTGTCGCCACCGCCACCCACGGCCGCGACGGTCGCGCCGTCTCCAACGACGGCAAGATCGACCTCAAGCTGGCCCCGCCGGTGGAGCTGGGCGGCAACGGCGAGGGCACGAACCCGGAGCAGCTGTTCGCCGCCGGCTACGCCGCCTGCTTCGGCAGCGCCCTCGGCCTCGTCGGCCGCCAGGCCAAGGTCGACGTGTCCGACGCCGCCGTCACCGCCGAGGTCGGCATAGGCAAGCAGGGCGAGGGCTTCGGTCTGAAGGTGACGCTGCGCGTGGAGCTGCCCGACACCCTGGACGAGGCGACCGGCCGCAAGCTCGTCGAGACCGCCCACCAGGTCTGCCCCTACTCCAACGCCACCCGCGGCAACATCGACGTCGACCTCGTCATCGAGTAATCCGCCCGGATCCGTCGAGCGACCCCGGCCGGGGTCGCCGCGTCACCCCGCCCGGAGCCGTCGGTCACCCGATCCGCGCCAGCACCTCACCCGTCTCCGGGCTCCAAGCCACGATCACGGCCTCCTCCGGCACCCGCTTCCACCGCGTCAGCAGCAGCCAGTGCGCGTGGTAGCGCCGGGCGACGGCCGTGCGCTCGGCCCGGGTCGACGTGGGGGAGAGGTAGGCGTGGACATCGGCGAGCCGGCGTTCCCGCTCCCGCTCGTCCAGGGCGGGGTCGGGCCAGATCGGCGCGGCGAGGTTCGGACCGTAGCCGGGGATCGAGCGAGGGGCGAAGTGCCCGTCGGAGATGACCACTTCGCCCTTCCCGACATGCCGTGCCGCCCACGCGTACGACGGCCAGAGCGACGGCTGCTCCAGCCCGACCGGATCCAGCACACGCGGCACCACCGCCCCGCCCTGCACGGTCAGGAACCCGACACAGGCCCCGGCGGCCGCGGCCCCGCCCAGCGCCCGGCGTGCCCTGCCCCAGGGCCGGGGCGCCGCCAGCTCCACCGCCAGCGCGAACTGCAACGGCACGAGGGTGAGCCCGAGGATCCTGCCGTAGGTGTAGTGGCCGCTGACCCAGCCGAATGCCACGAGCAGGCAGTCGAGGGCGAACAGCAGTACCAGCGGATCCCGGCGGGAGTTCCGCCACCGCAGCCACAGCGCCGGCAGCCCCAGCAGCGCCAGCCAGAACTGCCCGAAGAGCTGCTCGTACAGCCGCCGGTGCATCCAGTCCACGCTGTCGTCCGCTGCCAGCGCGAACACATCGAAGTACGGCCAGGACCAGGCGGCCAGCGCCGCCGTCCCCGCCGCCACCCCCCACCGCAGCACCACCGGACTCCGCCACTCGCGCTGCCACCCGGCGACGAACGCCACCGCCCCCAGCACGGCGGCCACCGCGGTGATCGGATGGACCAGCAGGATCAGCCCGTACAGCGCCCCGATCCCCGCGTACCCGGCAAGACCCGGCAGTCCACTCGGCCCCACGTACCGGACGAGCCCCTCCCTTCGCGCCCGCGCCCCCGTCAGTGCCCAGGCCCAGAAGGTCAGCCCGATGGCGCACGCCGACGGATAGCCGAGGTTCCCCGTCATCGACATCAGGCTCAGGTACCCGCTCCACCAGGCCCGCTCGGTTCCCCACAGCAGCGTCATCGCACCCAGCGCGAGCACCGGCGCCCACGGCCGCGGCGTCAGCACCCGCACGAAGCGGCCGATGCCGGTCAGCAGCACCAGTAGGTTCAGCGGCCCGGCCAGCCGCACCACTTCCCAGCCGCCCAGCCCGCTCAGCCGGGCGAACGCGCCCTGCGAGACGGCGTACGGCGAGTAGTACGGGCTGCCCGCGCCCGGCAGGTCCGCCATCGGGTGGCGCGGGTGGAGCAGGTTCGCCTTCAGGCGTTCCACCACCGCCGCGTGCTGGCCCGCGTCGCAGCACAGCGGCACGGCCCAGTACGCCAGCGATATCACCAGGAAGAACAGAAAGCCGAAGACCTGGTACGGCGTCGGTCGCCAGACGCGGCCGCCGCACAGCGCGGTCGCACCGCGCACCGCCCTCCGGACGAGAGTGTCGACGGCCGCCTTTCCGATGGGGGAGGTTGAGTAGGTTTGGGGCATTTGTCGTATGTTCCCGGTCGGGTCAACGACATTGCCTCACGTCACCTCATCGAGTGAGCGGCGATCGCGGGACCTAGTGAGCGTCCGTCAGCGACCTCGCGCCCGCCGGAGCGGGCACCCGCTCCGCCCCGAACGCCCCCTCCGATGCCCGCTCACCCAGCAGCACGGTCCGCACGACCCGCTCGGCGGCGTGTCCGTCGTCGAACTCGCAGAACCGCTCCCGGAATCCCGCCCGCGCCCGCGCCGACTCCCCGTCCTGCCACGTCCCGGACGCGAACAGCCACGCCAACTCCCGGTAGGAGCGCGAGACATGGCCCGGCGCGTCGGCCGTGATGTCGAAGTAGGCGCCCCGGCTCGCCGCGTACGCCCCCCAGTCGTCGGCGTGGATCACGATCGGCCGGTCCAGGTGGGCGTAGTCGAACATCAGGGCGGAATAGTCGGTGACCAGCACGTCGGCGGCGAGCATCACGTCCTCGACATGCGGCTCGTCCGTCGCGTCGATCAGCACCCCGCGCCGATGCAGATCGGCCAGCCCCATCCCGCGCGCGGTGCCCTTCGCCAGCGACGGGTGCAGGCGTACGACGAGCGTGTGGCCGGCGCCCAGATCCTCGGCGAACCGGGCGAGATCGATCCGGTCGACATGACCGCCCCGGCGGTAGTCGCGGCGGGTCGGCGCGTACAGCACGACGGTGTGCCCGGCGGGGACACCGAGCCGCGCACGAGCCGCCTCGCCGGCCTGCGGACCCGCGTTGACCAGCACGTCGTTACGCGGGCTCCCCGTCCGCAGCGACGTGAAGTGACACGGATACGCCCGCTCCCACACCAGCTCGGAGTGCCGGTTGGCCACCAGGCTGTAGTCCCAGCGGTCGGCCCGCCACAGCATTTTCGGCACGTCGAAACCGTGCCGGGCGCCGGGCTTGGTCAGCAGGTCGGCCGCCATGTACTTGAGCGGGGTGCCCTGGTGGGTGTGGAGATGGACGCTGCCGGGGCGCTTGGCCAGCGTGCCCGGCCAGTTGACGTTGTTCACCCAGTACGTGGCCCGAGCCATGACCTGGTGATAGCGCCACGAGCCCGGCGTCACGAAGTCGGTCCCCGGCGGCAGCGTGTCCACCGCGTCCTCCTGGACGACCCACACCCCCTTGATGTGCGGGGCGATCTCGCGGGCCTTGGCGTGGATCGCCGCCGGATCGCCCAGCACCCCGCGATGCGAGAACGCCGAGTAGACCGCCAGGTGCGGATCGAGCGGAAGCCTCGACTGGGCCGCGTACCAGGCGTGCCGGGCCCGCTGCGACGCCGCCCGCGTGACGCGCCGCTTGCCGCTGCCCGCCGCCCTGCGCAGATCGCGCAGCCCGCGCGCCACGGCGTACGACGCGTAGGGCGCCGTCGCCAGCAGCCGCATCTCCTTGCCGCGCCAGCCGTCCGGCGGGGTGAAGCCCTCGGGGAGGTGGCGGGCGTGGAAGGAGCGGATCTCGCGGTAGAAGTCCGGCCGGTCCGCGGGCGTCACCCGGTCCTCACGGGCCAGCACGAACAGCATGTGGTCCAGGGCCCGTTCGAACAGCAGCGGCCGCGCCCACGCCAGGTCCGGGCGCTCTTCGAGGAACGCGAACAGGCCCTCGTACTGCGGAAAGATGTCGAAGTGCCGCCGCCCCGGCGTCTTCGTGATCGCACCCTGTCGGCGCTGCCGGTACTCGACCCCGATCCGCTCCAGGCACACGATGCGGTCGGCCAGCACCATCGAGCGGTAGGTGACGGGCGCGTCCTCGTACAGGCCCGGCGCGTAGCGCAGCTCGTGCTTCAGCAGGAAGTCGCGCCGGTACGCCTTGTTCCAGGCGACCAGGAACAGATGCAGGTACTCGGGGTTCTCGCGGACGGAGAAGGTGTCCGAGCCGGCCGCTGCCAGCAGGTCCGCCGCAGTGCTGCGGCCGCCGCGGCCCCACCAGTGCGTGCGGACGTGGTCGAAGACCAGGATGTCCGGGTCGTCGCTCGCCTCCAGGCGCGCCGCCACCGCGGCCAGCAGGCCCGGCGTGTAGGAGTCGTCGCTGTCGAGGAACAGGACGAAGTCGCCGCTCGCCTCCTCGAGACCGGCGTTGCGCGCGCGTCCGAGGCCGACGTTCTCCGGCAGGTGCAGCACGCGCACGCGTGCGTCGCGCTCGGCGTAGGCGTCCAGGATGGCGGGGCAGCCGTCGGGGGAGCGGTCGTCGACGGCGATCACCTCGAAATCGCGGTACGACTGCCCGAGCACCGAGTCCAGGCACTCCCGCAGGAAGCCCTGCACCTTGAAGACGGGGACGATGATGCTGAAGCGGGGCACGTCAGTTCCTCACGAGGGTCGTCGCGGCGGGGGCGGGGATGCGCTCGGCGAGCGGGATCACCGGCGGGATCGCCTCGGGCGGCTCGCCGAGCAGCACCCGGCGTACGACCCGCTCGGCCGCCTGCCCGTCGTCGAACTGGCAGAACCGCTCCCGGAACGCGGCCCGCAGCGCCTTGGCCTCACCGTCCGCCCACGAGCCGTCGCGGAAGACCGCCGCCAGCTCGCCCGGCGTCCGCGCCACCCGCCCCGGCGGCGTCTCCATCAGGTCGAAGTAGACGCCCCGCAGCTCCCGGTAGACGTCCCAGTCGTCGGCGTACACGACGATCGGCCGGTCCAGGTTGGCGTAGTCGAACATGATCGACGAGTAGTCGGTGATCAGCGCGTCGGCGGCCAGGCACACGTCCTCGGAGGAGCGGTGCCCGGTGACGTCGATGATCCGGCCGGTGCCGCGCGCGGCGCCCTGGTCGTAGAAGTAGTGGGCGCGCAGCAGCACGACGTACTCGTCGCCGATCTCCTCGCACAGCGCCTCCAGATCGAGGCTGGTCTCGAAGCCGGTGGCGTAGTCGCGGTGCGTGGGCGCGTAGAGCAGGGCCTTCTTGCCCTCGGGGACGCCGAGTTCGCGGCGGACGCGGGCGACGTCGGCGGCGGTCGCCGTGTAGTAGACGTCGTTGCGCGGATAGCCGTACTCCAGGGGCTCGTGCGCGGACGGGTACGCGCTCTCCCACATCTCCGTGGAGTGCCGGTTGGAGGTGAGGTTGTAGTCCCAGCGGTCGACGCGGGCCAGCAGCTTGGCGAAGCTGCCGGTCGCCGCGGCCACCACGGGGTACGTCGACTGGTCGGCGCCCATCTTCTTCAGCGGGGTGCCGTGCTGGGTCGACAGGTGCACACTGCCCTCGCGCTTGACCACGGCGTCCGCGAAGTTGGCGTTGTTGATCAGGTACGTGGCCCGGGCGAGCACGTCCCAGTACGCACGGCTGCCGATGACCGCGTACTCCACGTCCTTCGGCACCGTGTGCGCCTGGTCCGCCTCGACCAGGAACACCGACCGCAGATGCGGGGCGAGTTCGCGTGCCTTGGCGTGGATCGCGGCCGGGTTGCAGACATAACCGCGGCCCCAGTACGCGCAGTACACGGCGAGGTTCGGGTCCAGGGGGCGGCGCAGCTGGAGCCGGTAGCGCAGCCGCGTGCGCAGTCCGCCACGCGGGCGTGGCACACCCGACGCCAGCCTCGCCGCCGCCTGGTTGGCCCCGCGCAGCGCCCGGAACGCCGCGTACGCCCCCTTCGCCAGCAGCCGGTGCTGCACACCGAGACTGCCGCCCGGCACCCGGAATCCGGCGGGACAATGCCGCCGGTAGAGCCCGCTCGCCCGCCGGAAGAAGGCACGCCGTCCACGCGGCAGCCGACGCGGATGCGCGGCCGTCTTCAGTACGGCGCCGAAGAGCTGCTCGAACAGCGCCGCGAACCGCTCCCCGGACAGCCCCTGCCCGGCCGCCCGCGTCAGCACCAGCTCGGCCTGGTCCAGCAGCTCGAAGTGGTGCTCGCCCGGCAGACCCAGCCGGCTGCCCTGCCGCCGCAGCAGATGCCGTACGACGACCTGGCGCAGCACCGCCATGCGCTCGGCGCTCAACGCGACCAGTCCGCCGAAGCCGATGTCGGTGAAGTGGCCGTCGGGGAAGGCGAGGTGCCGCTCGGCGAGGAAGGCCCGGCGGTAGGCCGCGCTCCAGGCCGGGAGCTGGACCCCCGTCAGCTCCGGCGCCTGCTCGGGTGAGAAGACCCCGCCCGGAGCCCGCGCCAGCAGCGGCGCGGCCGGGTTGGTCGGCTCGCCCACCCACCACGGCGTCCGCTCGTGCTCGAAGTGCAGGACGTCCACGTCGCCGGTCTCGCCCAGCCGGGCGTCCAGCGCCGCCAGCGCCCCCGGCACCAGCACGTCGTCACCGTCCAGGAACAGCAGCCACTCACCGATCGCCGCCCGCGCCCCGGCGTTGCGCGCCCCGGCCCGCCCGGCCGCCGGCGGCGAGTGCACGGGCGCCACCCGGCAGTCCCGCTCGGCGTACCCCGCGGCGACGGCCGCCGCCGCGCAGTCGGGGCCGTCGCAGACCGGGATCAGCTCGAAGTCGCCGAAGGACTGGGCGAGGACCGAGTCCAGCGCCAGGGACAGCCGGCCCGCGACCCCATGGGACGGAACGATGATGCTGAAGCGGGGCATACTGCCCTTTCTGTCGAGGTTCTTCAGGAGGCTGCCGAGGTTCCCCAGGACGCCGGGGCCGGCCCCGGCCCGATTCGACGACGGCCGGGCCGCCCGGCCGGACGCCAGGTGTTGGGCCGGCTCGGCGTGGGCCGCGACGGGCTGGAGGGCATAGGGGCTCCTCTTCCGTGAGAACGGCGTTCAGAGGTTCTCGGTGACGGTCAGGGGGTCCGTGGGCTGCGGCACGGCGGTGCGCGGGGAGCGCGCGGGCGCCGCGGCAGGCGACGGCACGGGGTGGCGGTTGCCGAGCGGCACGACGGCCGGCCGGCCGGTCTCGCCCAGCACCACATGGCGTACGACCCGCTCGGCGGCGCGTCCGTCGTCGTACGGGCAGAAGCGCTCGCGGAACGCCGACCGCAGCTGGGTGGAGCGCGAGCCGCGCCAGTGGCCGGTGGCGAAGATGTCGATCAGCTCGTCCTCGTTGCGCGACACCGCGCCCGGCGGGAAGGACCGCAGGTCGAAGTAGGTGCCGCGGGCCGCCTCGTACGCCTCCCGGTCGTCGGCGTGGATCACGATCGGCCGGTCCAGGTTGGCGTAGTCGAACATGATCGCCGAGTAGTCGGTGACCAGCGCGTCCGAGGCGAGGCACAGCGACTCCACGCTCGGGTGGGCGGTGACGTCGATGACCTGGTCGCCTGCCGGGGCGAGCGGGCCGCCGTGCCGGTGGTGGCCGCGGGCGAGGACGACGAAGCGGGGGCCCAGGCGGCGTGCGACGCGGTGCAGGTCGAGGGTGGTTCGCTGGGTGCGGCGGTAGTCGCGGTGGGTGGGGGCGTAGAGGATCACGACGGCGCCCTCGGGGACGCCGAGCGACTCGCGGATCCGGGTCACGTCCGCCGACGTCGCCTGCTGGAAGACGTCGTTGCGCGGGCTGCCGTACTCCAGGGTCGTGTAGCCGCCCGGGTACACGCGCTCCCAGGTCAGGGTGGAGTGGCGGTTGGCGGACAGGACGTAGTCCCAGCGGTCGACGTGGCCGAGGAGCTCGCCGAAGTCCGTGTCCCCGGCGGCGGCCGGGCGTTCGCGCAGATCCAGGCCCATGTGCTTGAGCGGGGTGCCCCGCAGGGTCTGCACCAGGACCTGGCCGGGGCGCTTGACCAGGCGGCGGTCGAAGTCGGCGTTGTGGACGAGGTACTTGGAGCGGGCGAGTGCCGTCCAGTAGCCGGCGCTGCCCGGGCGCAGCCGGCGGGTGCCGGTCGGCACGGCGTCGTGCTGCTCGGCCTCGGCGATCCAGGCGGTGCGGATGCGCGGGGCGTGTGTGCGGAACGCCTGCTCCAGGGCGCCCGGGCCGCAGCCGTGACCGCGGACGCCGTCGGCGGCGAAGACGGCGCGGTCGGCACGCACGGGGAGGCAGCGCTGGACGCGGTAGTGCAGCCGCAGGGCGCCGGCCCGCAGGCCCTTCAGTAGACGGCTGGTGAACCTGGCGGTACGGCGGGACAGTGCCGCCGTGCGTTGCAGGGCGTGGTAGGTGCGGTGCAGGCCCAGGCGGACGAGGGCGTAGTGGACGCGGGCGCGCGCCGGGACGGGGGTGCCGGGGGCGTGGTAACGGCGGTAGTACGTGCGGGCCTTGCGCAGGAACTCGGCGCGGCGGCGGCGCGGGAGGCGGTCGCGGCGGGTGAACACCACGATCAGGTGATCGACCATGCGGCGGAACAGCAGCGGACGCCAGCGAGCCAGTTCGGGGTTCCGGTCGACGTACGCGAAGACACGGTCGTACTGCTCGAAGATGTCGAAGTGGCGCGGGCTGGTCGTGCCGAGGATGCCGCCCCGGCGCCGCTGCCGGTAGTGCACGCACACCCGGTCCAGGGTCGCGATCGACTCCGCGGTCATCAGGACCGGGTACGTCCAGGGCGTGTCCTCGTAGTAGCCGGACGGGAAGGCGAAGCCCTCCTGCTCGACGAAGTCCCGCCGGTACGCCTTGTTCCAGGCGACCATCAGCATCCGCAGCAGCCCCGGGCGGTCCGCCAACCGGAAGGGCGCCGGGCCCGCTTCGGTGAGCCGGTCGGCGGCCTGGTTGCGGATCGTCTCGCCGGTCCAGTAGGTGCGCGCGTAGTCGTAGACCAGGACGTCCGGCTCGCCGGTCTCCTTCAGCCGGTCGGCGATCGCGTGCAGGGCGTCGGGGGTGAGGGTGTCGTCGCTGTCGAGGAAGACCAGGTAGTCGCCGGTGGCCTCGGCCATACCGGCGTTGCGGGCGGCCCCCAGGCCCCGGTTCTCGGCGAGGTGCACGGGGCGTACGCGCGGGTCGCGGGCCGCGAACTCGTCGATGATCGCGCCGCACGCGTCCGGCGAGCAGTCGTCGACGGCGATCACTTCGAGATCGGGGTACGACTGCGAGAGCACCGATTCCAGGCACTCGTGCAGGTACGCCTGAACCTTGTACGCGGGGACAATGACACTGAACCTGGGCAAGGGACATCCACTGGGTCGGCCGGGGCGGTGGGGCGCTGTCGCCTTGCCGGGAACGGCCAATGGAGTGACTTGGTTACGGGACCTACGGCATACGGGGGACCGTGAGTGAACGGCAGGGGGCGGACCGATGTCGGCCCGCCCCCTTGAGGCACCGTCCTGTACGGCTGCCGCCTTTCCCCGCGACTACTTGACCGCGCCCGCCATCACTCCGGACACGAACTGCCGCTGGAACGCGAAGAACACGACCAGTGGGATCACCATCGAGATGAACGCGCCGGGCGCCAGGATGTCGATGTTGTTGCCGAACTGGCGTACCTGTGTCTGCAGGGCGACCGTGATCGGCTGGCTGTCGGCGTCCGTGAAGATCAGCGCGACCAGCATGTCGTTCCACACCCACAGGAACTGGAAGATGCCGAGCGCGGCGATCGCCGGCCCGCCGAGCGGCATCACGACACGGAAGAACAGGCGCAGTTCACCGGCGCCGTCCAGCCGGGCCGCCTCCAGCAGCTCCCTCGGGATCTCCGCGAAGAAGTTCCGCAGCAGGAACACCGCGAACGGCAGCCCGAAGCCGACGTGGAAGAGGATCACGCCGATCAGGGAGCCGAAGATGCCGATGCTGCCGAACAGTTCGGCGATCGGGATCAGCGCCACCTGCACGGGCACGACCAGCAGGCCGACCACGCCCAGGAACCACCAGTCGCGGCCCGGGAACTCCATCCACGCGAACGCGTAGCCCGCGAGCGAGCCGATGATGACGACGAGGACCGTCGCCGGGACCGTGATCAGCACGGTGTTGAGGATCGAGTTGGTGATGTCGCTGTTGCCCAGCAGCTTGTCGTAGCTGTCGAAGGTGAGTTGGGAGGGCTTGCTGAAGACCTCCCACCAGCCGCTGGCGGTCATCTCCTCCGGCGGCCGCAGGGAGGAGATCAGCAGTCCGATCGTCGGGACCAGCCAGAACAGTCCGACGATGATGAGGAACACCCGCACCAGCCCGCCGCTGACGAAGGAGGCGAGCCGGCCGCCGAGGGACTGCTCGCCCTTGACGACGGTGAGCGGCTCGGGCGCCGCTTTGGTAAGCCTTCCGGCATCAGCGCTCATCGCCGCCCCTCCCGCCGCAGCCGACGGATGTTGAACCACATCACGGGAATCACCAGCAGCAACAGGAACACCGAGATCGCGCTCGCGACGCCCGGCTGGTCCTCGGAGAAGCCCTTGCGGTACAGCTCCAGCGCGAGGACGTTCGCGTCGTCCTGGGAGGAGCCCGGGGCGATGATGAAGACCAGGTCGAAGATCTTCAGGACGTTGATCATCAGGGTGACGGTGACGACCGCGAGGACGGGTGCGAGGAGTGGCACCGTGACCTTGCGGAACACCTGCCACTCGTTGGCGCCGTCGACCCGGGCCGCCTCCAGCAGATCGCGGGGGATGCCCGCGAGGCCGGCCGCGATCAGCACCATCGCGAAACCGGCCCACATCCAGATGTACGACCCGATGATGGCCGGCGTGACAAGGGACGGGCCGAGCCAGTCCAGGCCGTTGTACGGCTCCTTGAAGTTGTCCGCGGGGAGCCGGAGCCGGGCCCCGTCGGCGGCGGCCGGCAAGGTGAACGTGCCGTCGTCCGCCGCGTTCGTGGACGCCACGACCTTGCCGTCCTTCACGGCCTCGATCTTCATCCCGGCATAGCCCAGCTCGGACGCGTCGACCCCGCCGAGCGTCCCGACACCCTTGCCGCGCGTGAAGTCCTGCCAGGTGGTGCCGGTGATGCCGTCCGGGTCGGCCTTGGCCTGTACGGCGGTCCTGGCGCCGTCCGGCATCTGGTCCGGGGCGACGCCGACGAGGGGCAGGACGACCGGGGTGCCTGCGCTGACGGTGGCCTTGGTGATGAAACCGCCGCCCGGCGCCGCCTCCAGCGGCGACTCCCGGCCCGGGTGCGCCTTCGGGAACGCGGACGCCTGCGCGAAGGTGTCGTGCACGCCCACCCACACCGCGTTCGCGACGCCCTTGTCCGGGTCCTGGTCGTAGACGAGCCGGAAGATGATGCCCGCCGCCAGCATCGAGATCGCCATCGGCATGAAGACGACCAGCTTGAACGCCGTGCCCCAGCGCACCCGTTCGGTCAGCACCGCGAAGATCAGACCGAGCGCGGTGGCGACCGTCGGGGCGAACACCACCCAGATGATGTTGTTCTTGAGGGCGGTGCGGATGCCGTCGTCCGTGAAGAGGGCCTCGTAGTTGTCGAATCCGGCGAAGCCGCCACCGGACTGGTCGTAGAAGCTGCGGACGACCGAGTACCCGATCGGGTAGACCACGAGCGCGCCGAGCAGCACGAGGGCGGGCAGCAGGAACAGCGCCGCCATCGTCCTGCGCGTGCCGGTCACACTCTTGCGCGACCTGGGTGCGCCAGGGGCCGGCGGGGCCCCTGCCGCTTCCGCGGACGACACGGCGTCAGTTTCCGTACGCCGCGGCCGCGTCGGCTTCCAGCTTCCGCTGCGTTCCCGCGATGTCCGTCGGGTTCTTCAGGAAGTCCTGCAGCGCCTTCCACTCGCCCTTGCCGGGCGTGCCGCCGAAGGCCTGCGGGGCCTGGTCGGACATGTCGAAGCGGAAGTCGTCGCCGGAGTCGATGAGCGCCTTGGCGATCTTCTGCTGCACCTCGTTCGGATACGCCGAGTTGTCCACGTTCTTGTTCGGCGAGAGGTAGCCGCCGAGCTTCGCCTGGATCGTCGCCGCGTCCGGGGAGGCGAGCCAGGTGGCCAGGGCCTGCGCGGCCTTGGAGTCCTGGAGGATGACGGCCGCGTCGCCGCCGGAGACGACGGGCGCGGTGTCGCCGACGGCCGGGAACGGGAACACCTTCGCGTCCGTGCCGACCTTCGCCTTCGCCTGGACGATGTTGACCTGCGCGAAGTCGCCCTCGTAGACCATGCCGGCCTTCGGCTGGTCGCCGCCGGTGAAAGTCTGGGTGACGGACGCCGGGAAGTCCGTCTGCAGCGCGCCGGTCGCGCCGCCCGCCACGTAGTCCTTCTTGCCCCACACCTGGGCGAGCGCGGTGAGCGCGTCCTTCACGGACGGGTCGGTCCACTTGATCTCGTGCTTGGCCAACTGGTCGTACTTCTTCGGGCCCGCCTGGGAGAGGTAGATGTTCTCGAACCAGTCGGTGAGGGTCCAGCCCTCCGCGCCGCCGACGGAGAACGGGGTGACCCCGGAGTCGTAGACGGTCTGCGCGGTGGTGAGCAGCTCGTCCCACGTCTTGGGCTCGGTGGCCCCCGCGTTCTCGAAGACCTGGGTGTTGTACCAGATCAGGGACTTGTTGGCGGCCTTGTAGTAGACGCCGTACTGCTTGTTGTCGACCTTGCCGATGTCCTGCCAGCCCTGCGAGTAGTTCTCCTGGAGTTCCTTGATCGCGTCGGCGCCCAGGGGCTTGGCCCACTTCTTGTCGACGGCCTGCTTTATGGCGCCGGGCTGCGGAAGCATCGCGATGTCCGGCGGCTGACCGCCCGCGACCTTCGAGCCGAGGAAGTTGATGATCGGGTCCTGGGCGGGCACGAAGGTCACCTTGGCGCCCGTACGCTTCTCGAACTCCGCGAGGACCTGCTTGAAGTTGGCCTGCTCGGCGCCGGTCCATACGGCGGCGACCTCGAGGGATTCGCCGTTCAGCTTGGGAAGGGTGACGGCGCCGGCGGTCTCCTCGTTGCCGGAACCGCCCTGTTCGTTGCCATCGTCGTCGCCATCGCCGCCGCATGCCGTGAGCGAGAGAGCGAGGGCTCCCGCGAGTACGGCCGCCGCGGCCCTGGCGGCCCTGCCTGTCCGGTTCTTGCTGCTCGTGCTGCGCATCACTGCCCCGTTCTTCGTGCCTCGTCGAACGTTCGAGCGCTGTCCCGTTTGATCTGGTCTACGCCCTGGGGTGGGGGGCGGCAAGACCGCGTCCGCTGTCAAGCGGGGGATCGTGACGGCCTCGTGACCAAGGACCCCGCACCCCTGCTATCGGCACCGACGGACTCGCCCTCAAGCCCGGCTGCTTGGCCGGCCGAGGCGGGCCCCGCACAGCACCGGCCTCACAGCAGCGAGGGAACCGCCGTGGCCGAGACCTCCCGTGCCGCCCGCTCCAACGCACTGGCCAGCAACGCCAGATCCGTAGGGCCGTTCCCCAACTCGCGCACCGGACGCCGGGCCGGCGGATCGCCCATCCGGTGCCACTCCAACGGCACCACCGTGGGCCGCAGCGTCGCCGTCCGCGGAATACGCCCCGTGACCCGCCCGCCCTGGAACGGCACCGCTCTGCCGTCCGCCCAGGCCAACCGCCCGCGCCCCGGCGCCGGTTCGTCCGGCCCCGCGGCGACCGCGTCCAGCGTCACCCGCAACGTCGCCAGGCGCGCCGGCTCCGACTCCGCCGTACGGCCCCCGATCCCCGCGGCGGCCACCAGATGCACGCCGAGCCGCTCGCCCTCGCGGGCCACGGCCTCCAGCGCCCGTATCACCGAGCCCGCAGCGGGCCTGCCCGGCGAGCCGAGCGCGGGCGAGACCAGCGCGTCCAGGTCGTCCACGACCACGACGAGCCGCGGCAACGGCGGCGGCACGGCCTCGGCCTGCCGGCGCGCCGCCCCCGGCCGCAGCCGGATGGTGGAGCTGGGCGGCGTGTCGAGATCGCCCGTGAGGTCACCGCTCCCGGTACCGGCCCCCGTCCCCGCCGCGCGTTGCGCGACCATCCGGCTCGACAGCTCACGGCCCGTGTGCCACTCGGTGAAGTCGGACCGCCCGAGCAGCTCCGCGCGCCGTTTCAGCTCGGCACTGAGCGACTGGGCGAACTCCCGCATGCGCACCGGGTCGTTGGCGGTGAGGTGGGTGGTGACATGCGGGACGTCCGTGCACACCCGCAGCCCGTCGCCGTGGGCGCCGCCCGCGCTCACCGTGTCCCGGCCGTCCATCAGCACGATGCTCAGCCGGTCCGGCCGCTCGGCCGCGGCGAGCGAGGCGACGACGGCCCGCAGCAGTTCCGTACGCCCGCTGCCGGGCGGCCCCTCGATCAGCAGGTGCGGCCCGTCGGCGCCGAGGTCCGCGCTGACCGGCCCGCGCGGCCCGGCCCCCAGCACGGCACACGCCCGCCCGCCGAGGGCCTCCGCGTCATCGCCCGCGTCGGCCCATCGCGCCATCAGCGATGCCGGTGTGGCCCGGGCCAGCCCCAACTCGTCCAGCAGCCGCGCCGCCTGAGGCAACGGCACGGACACGCGCGCGTGCCGCTCCCCGGCAGCTCCCTCGGTCCGCAACGGCGCCAGCGCCCGCGCGAACCGCTCCGCCCAGGCGAGCGAGACGGCGTCCACGGCGGCGACGGTGCCGTGCCCGACGGGACCGTGGCCGGGGTCGGATGCGGAGGCCGGCGCGGATCCGGCCGGGCCGTCGCCGACCGGGCCGTCAGCCACGCGCCCGGGGCCCACGGCGCCCGGATCGGCGCCGCCGCCCCGCGCCACCCGCATCAGCCGCAGCGCCGTCGCCACATCGCCGCTGAGCAGCGCGACCGCACCGCACTCCCGGAACACCGGCGACACCGTGCACGCCGCCTCGTAGGTCTCCGTCACCGGCGAGGCGGGCGACGCCGCAGCCGTCTCGGCCAGGCACACGACATGGATCCCGGCCCGCGGCCCCTCCAGCGTCAGCCGCGCCACGGCCTCGCGCACATCGGCACCGCCGGGATCGCCGTCCACGACGACCACGCTGTAGGGCCCCGCGAATCCGTCCGCCCCGTCGGCGGGGTCGTCGTCCCGCGCCCAGGAGGGCCGCCGGACGGCACGCCGGTCGGCGAGCTGCCCGTCCGCGCCCCGCGCCGCACCGCCGGACCCCGCCCCGGCGGGCGTCTCCGCCGCCAGGTCCTCAAGGCGCCGCAGCAATTCCTCCGTACGCGCCGTCGCCTGCTCGCGGTCGTAGGCCAGCAGAAGGCGGCAGTCCTGGCCGTGTCCGGGACGGACCTGCGGGAGCCAGCCCAGCCAGGACCACTCGGCGGTGCGCTCCTCCAGGGGACGGGAGCGGTCCGCGCTGATCAGGACGACCTCCAGGGCGTCCGGCGAGTGCAGCGCGGCGAGCTGGGCGATCACCGCGCGGGCCAGCCCGGTGAGCCGCTCGCGCGGGCCGGCCAGACCCAGCGCCCCGACCTCGCGCAGATCGGCCGTCACCGGCACCGCGGGCAGCAGTCCCGAGCCGTCGGGCGCGGACCGGTCCGCCGTGCCGAGCCGTACCGTGAGCGCCTCCGGGTGACCCGGTGCGCGCTCCCACAGCCGGGGTCCGGGGCCAAGGGCCGTCAGCAGCAGGGAGGCGGGGTCCGGCCAGGTCTCCGGCACGCGGGGCCCGTTCGTCGTCGAGGGGAGCTCGGTCGCCTCGGCCCGCTCGTCATCGTCGTACGCCTCATGCCGTGCCGTCCCCTGCTCTCCGCGCCCGCCGGCCAGCCGCCGCGCCCACTTGGAGAGTCCTCCGCGCCTGCGCACGCCCGGCGGCACGTCCGTGCCCCGCAGCGGGGTGCCTTTACGGCGGCTGCCGTGCGCCGGGGCGCCGTCGCGGCCGGCCTCGCCCGACGTGCCGTCGGCGCCGTGGCCCTCGGCGTCCCCGCCGAAGGCGCCCACCTCGAAGCCCGCGCCGTGCGTGTCGCCGCCGCGCGGTGCCGTGGGCGGCCGCTCGGCCCCGCCGTGCCGTTCGATCCGCGGTGCCCCGCCCTGGAGCGGCACGACGGCCTGGTCGACCGGACCGTGCTCCTGAGCGGCCGACCGGCCTCGCGAGGCCCCGGACGCGTCGCCGCCGTCCGCCACGCGCGTGTGCGCCACCGTCGAGGCATCCGCCGAGGGCTTCGCCGGGCCGTGGCTCCCCGGGCGGGGGTCGAGCCCGTCGTCCCCGGCGGGGACCCGCACATGCCCTTCCCCGTCCGGCTCCGTCCGCACCCGCGCCCCCGGCCCTCCGGCCGGAGCCAGCCGCAGCGTCGACTCGCCGATCCGCAGCAGCGCCCCCGGCGCGAACCGCACCGGGCGGGTGGTCACGCCGGTGCCGTCCAGCGTCGTGCCGTTCGTGGAGCCGAGGTCGGCGACCGAGACGCGGCCGTCGGCGGCGACCGTGACCGCGCAGTGGAACCGGGAGACGTCCGGGTCGTCGAGCGGGACGTCGGCGTCGGCGGAGCGGCCGATGCGGATCTCGCCGCCGTGCAGCAGATGCACCCCGCCCGCGTCCGGGCCCGCCACGACATGCAGCTGGGTCGGGGCGTCGTCCAGCTCGGGGTGCGGCTCGGGCGCGGGCGGGGCGCCCAGGAACAGCACCGCGCCGTCTATCAGCGGGGGCTCGCCGAGCGTGCTGCGGTGGTCGTCGAGCCGCTCCGCGCCCGCGTACAGCACGACGGGGCCGTCGCCGCCGGACACCGCCGAGGCGAGCGCCGACGCCACCGTGGCCAGGGCCGTGCCCGCGGGCGCCGTGACCAGCACGTCGCAGTTCGCGGCGCGGCCCCTCGCCGGGGCAGGCGGGGCCAGCGGGTCTACGACGGTCAGCCGGATCTGCATCGGCGTCAGCGGTCCCTTCTGCGCGGGCGCGGACCAGGGCCCGTCCGACGGATCTCCCCACCCCACACGAGCACTTCGGCCAGTACTGCACGCATCCTCGCACCTGCCACTGACAACGCGCCCCCCGCCCGAAGGCAAGTGATCTTGATTGGTCGGCTCTGCCCGCAAAAGTGCCTGACAAGTGCACTGCCGGCGATCACTTGAGATCGCTCACGTCCGCTTGCGGCAACCACGAGACAGAGCCGAGCGTCTTTCCTTCGAACATGTACGGGAAGCCGTACGTAAGACGCACAGAATGACGACAGGCCGGTGCCGTGGGGGACGGCACTACAGTGGATCGGAACGTAGGCAAGCAGCAGGGAGCGCGACGTGCGGCCGGTAGGCAGCAAGTACTTCCTCGAGGAGCCGCTCGGTCGTGGCGCCACGGGGACCGTCTGGCGAGCGCGCCAGCGGGAGACCGCGGGCGCCGAGGCGGCCGTGCCGGGGCAGCCCGGCGAGACCGTCGCGATCAAGGTCCTCAAGGAGGAACTCGCCAGCGACGCGGACATCGTCATGCGGTTCCTGCGGGAGCGCTCCGTCCTGCTCCGGCTGACCCACCCGAACATCGTCCGGGTCCGCGACCTGGTCGTCGAGGGCGATCTGCTCGCCCTGGTCATGGACCTCGTCGACGGCCCCGACCTGCACCGCTACCTCCGCGAGAACGGCCCCTTCAGCCCGGTCGCCGCCGCCCTGCTCACCGCGCAGATCGCCGACGCGCTCGGCGCCAGCCACGCAGACGGCGTCGTCCACCGCGACCTGAAGCCCGCCAACGTCCTGCTCAAGCAGAACGGCGGCCAGATGCACCCGATGCTGACCGACTTCGGCATCGCCCGCCTCGCCGACTCCCCGGGGCTGACCCGCACCCACGAGTTCGTCGGCACGCCCGCGTACATCGCGCCCGAGTCCGCCGAGGGCCGCCCGCAGACGTCCGCCGTCGACATCTACGGCGCCGGAATCCTCCTCTACGAGCTGGTCACCGGCCGCCCGCCGTTCGGTGGCGGCTCCGCCCTGGAGGTCCTCCACCAGCACCTGAGCGCCGAGCCGCGCCGCCCGTCCACGGTCCCCGACCCCCTGTGGACCGTCATAGAACGCTGCCTGCGCAAGAGCCCCGAGCAACGGCCCAGCGCCGAGAACCTCGCCCGCGCCCTGCGCGTCGTCGCCGAGGGCGTCGGCGTGCACGCGAACTCCGCGCAGATCGCGGCGGCCGAGGGCGTCGCCGCGCTGCTCGCCCCCGACCCCTCGCCGGCCACCGTGCCGGGCTCGGCCGACCCCACCCAGGTCATGCAGCACGGCGCGGGCGCCGGGGCGTACGACCCGAACGGCGCGACCAGCGTCCTGCCGCACACCGGTGCCCCCGGCCCGGCGGGCGCCGCCGACCCCACCGCCGTACTGCCGAACACGGGCGGCCCGGGCGCACGCGGTGCCGCGGACCCGACGGCCGTCATGCCGTCGATGCCGCCCGGACCGCCAGGACAGCAGCCGGGGCAGCCCGGGCCCGAGGACCCGCACCCCTGGCAGAACCAGCTGCGCGCGGCCCGGGACCGCAACGAGCAGACGCAGGTCCAGTACCTCGACCCCAACCAGGACCCGCTGCGCCGCCGCCCCCAGCGGCAGGTCGCCCGCCCGCAGCAGCAGCCCCATCCCCAGCAGCAGCGGCCCCCGCAGGGCCGGCCGCCGCAGGGGTACGGCCAGCCGCAGCAGCACCAGCCGCAGCCGTACGCCCCGCCGCGCCAGCCGCAGCAGCAGCCCCAGCGCTACGCCCCGCCGCCCGCGCCGGAGCCGCAGCGGCCGCAGCGCGAGCCGCGTCAGCCGCGTCAGCGCAGCGCCAACCCGATGCGGATCCCCGGGCTCGGCTGCCTCAAGGGGTGCCTGTTCACGATCGTCATCCTGTTCGTCGCGGGCTGGCTGATCTGGGAGCTGAGCCCGTTGCAGGACTGGATCGGCACGGGCAAGGGCTACTGGGACCAGCTCACCGACTGGTTCAGCACCGTGACCGGGTGGATCGGGGAGCTGGGCGGAGGCTCGGGCACCACCTGAGCCAAGGCTCCGGCACCGGCCGGATGCGGCAAGGCCTCAGCTGGGTTGGTGATTTGTCGACACCTCGCGGGTGATTTCCGTCTCCGGAGTGAAGGTTGGCTCCTTGAACGCGTAGTTTTATCGACCGGGGGTCCCGGTTTTGTCGGCTGACATTCCGGGGGGCGTCCCCCCGGAATGACGCAGCAGCGACAACACGCGTCGGTAGGAGCAGTCTTGGCACGGAAGATCGGCAGCCGGTACACCGCCA
The DNA here is from genome assembly GCF_039537145.1 of Streptomyces shaanxiensis. Classification (NCBI taxonomy): domain Bacteria; kingdom Bacillati; phylum Actinomycetota; class Actinomycetes; order Kitasatosporales; family Streptomycetaceae; genus Streptomyces; species Streptomyces shaanxiensis. The sequence goes on along the minus strand of NZ_BAAAZY010000015.1, from coordinate 85,370 downwards.
ACCAGATCCTGGGGCGGGGCAGTGCCGGCACGGTGTGGCTGGGTGAGGGGCCCGAGGGGCCCGTCGCCATCAAGCTGCTGCGTGAGGATCTCGCGTCCGACCAGGAGCTCGTCGGACGCTTCGTGCAGGAGCGGACGGCGCTGCTCGGCCTGGAGCACCCGAACGTGGTCTCCGTACGCGACCTGGTCGTCGACGGCAACGACCTCGCGCTGGTCATGGACCTGGTCCGCGGCACGGACCTGCGCACCCGGCTCGACCGCGACCGGCGGCTCGCGCCGGAGGCGGCGGTGGCGATCGTGGCCGACATCGCGGACGGGCTGGCGGCGGCGCATGCGGCCGGGGTCGTGCACCGGGACGTGAAGCCGGAGAACGTCCTGCTGGACATGCAGGGCCCGCTGGGGCCCGGCGGCTCCCACCCCGCCCTCCTGACGGACTTCGGTGTGGCGAAACTCATCGACTCACCGCGCCGCACCCGCGCGACGAAGATCATCGGTACGCCGGACTACCTGGCGCCGGAGATCGTGGAGGGTCTGCCGCCGAGGGCGGCGGTCGACATCTACGCCCTCGCCACGGTCCTGTACGAGCTGCTGGCGGGCTTCACGCCGTTCGGCGGCGGCCACCCGGGTGCGGTGCTGCGCCGCCACGTCACGGAGACGGTGGCGCCGCTGCCGGGCATCCCCGACGAGCTGTGGCAGCTGATCGTGCAGTGCCTGGCGAAGGCGCCGGCCTCGCGGTTGCGGGCGTCGGAGCTCGGGGCGCGGCTGCGGGAGCTGCTGCCGATGCTGGCCGGGATGCCGCCGCTGGACGTGGACGAGCCGGACTCGGAGCCGACGGAGGAGGAGTCTCCGGTCGCGCAGGAGGCGGCGCCGGCGGGGGAGCGGGTGCGGCGGCGGGGTGCGGTGCCGCTGGTGCCGGGCGCCAAGCCGGCCGACTCCAACCGTGACACCCATACGTCGATGAGGGTGCCGGCTCCGGACGAGCTGGCCGGCGGTGCGCGTGGCACGGCACGGGTGCCGAGGGCGGCGGGGGCGCCGCGTCCGGGGTCCGCCCGCCATCGGGCCGCCACGCGGCGGCGGCGGGTGGCGTTGGGGGCGGCGGCGGTGGCGCTGGTCGCCGCGGCGGGTGTGGGGACGTGGCTGGCCACGTCGGGCGACGACGCGGACGCGACGCCCCAGGACACGAACAACTCGGCCCCGGCGGCTCCCTAGCTCCTCTCGCCCCCGCCGCCCATACCCGTCCCGTCCTCCAGGGGCTCCGCCCCTTCGACCCCGGCCCCCTTTCTGGGGGCAGCCGCCCCCAGACCCCCGCTTCGGCCCTTGAGGGGCCTCGTCCTCAAACGCCGGACGGGCTGGTGGGTGGGGCCAGGGACGGCGGGATCTCGTCCTCGAACGTCGGAACGGGCCGAAAGACGCGTCCGCGTCGAAGAGGTGCGCCGCCGGGCGCCACGTCAGCCCGCAGCACCCGGAGCTCCCCGCTTGGCGGAGCCGTTACGCTGGAGGCGTGGCAGTCGTCGATGTATCCGAAGAGCTCAAGTCCCTCTCCTCGACCATGGAGTCGATCGAGGCCGTTCTGGACCTCGACAAGCTGAGGGCAGACATCGCCGTGCTCGAGGAGCAGGCGGCCGCGCCGTCCCTGTGGGACAACCCGGACGAGGCGCAGAAGATCACCAGCAAGCTCTCCCACCTCCAGGCGGAGGTGCGGAAGGCCGAAGCCTTGCGCGGGCGGATCGACGATCTCTCCGTGCTCTTCGAGATGGCCGAGGAGGAGGACGACCCGGACACCCTTGCCGAGGCCGAGTCCGAGCTCGCCGCCGTCAAGAAGGCGCTGGACGAGATGGAGGTCCGGACGCTGCTGAGCGGGGAGTACGACTCCCGGGAAGCGCTCGTCAACATCCGCGCCGAGGCCGGTGGCGTCGACGCCGCCGACTTCGCCGAGCAGCTGCAGCGCATGTACCTGCGCTGGGCCGAGCGCCACGGCTACAAGACCGAGCTCATCGAGACGTCGTACGCCGAAGAGGCCGGCATCAAGTCGACCACCTTCTCCGTGCAGGTGCCGTACGCCTACGGCACGCTCTCCGTCGAGCAGGGCACCCACCGGCTCGTCCGTATCTCGCCCTTCGACAACCAGGGCCGCCGCCAGACCTCCTTCGCGGGTGTCGAGGTGCTCCCGGTCGTCGAGCAGACCGACCACGTCGAGATCGACGAGTCGGAGCTGCGCGTCGACGTCTACCGTTCCTCGGGCCCCGGCGGCCAGGGCGTGAACACCACGGACTCCGCGGTCCGGCTGACCCACATCCCCACCGGCATCGTGGTCTCCTGCCAGAACGAGCGGTCGCAGATCCAGAACAAGGCCACCGCGATGAACGTCCTCCAGGCCAAGCTGCTCGAGCGGCGCCGCCAGGAGGAGCAGGCCAAGATGGACGCGCTCAAGGGCGACGGCGGCAACTCCTGGGGCAACCAGATGCGTTCGTACGTCCTGCACCCGTACCAGATGGTCAAGGACCTGCGCACCGAGTTCGAGGTCGGCAACCCGCAGTCCGTTCTCGATGGCGAGATCGACGGCTTCCTCGAAGCCGGAATTCGCTGGCGCAAGCAGCAAGAGAAGTAACTTTGTCGACAAGGCAACTGCCGCCACCTCGGCGGCAGTTGCCTTTTCTGTGCCTGCATGTCTGGGTTTTACATCACACTCACAGGCTCCAACCCCTGGCATAGCCCCCGTATTTGGACATGGCGCAAGTAAACGGCCTTGACGAGTCTTTGAAAAATGGGAAGGGTAAAGCGTGGCATGCGTATCTCTGGGGCGCATGTGAACCGGGGGAGCTCAACTGCAGCACTACCTCCGTCGATCACGGCCCCCGAGCGCCCGCCTCACCGACGATTCAGCTACTGGGGGTAGCAACCAGATGACTAAGAAGACGCGGATCCGTATCGCGCGCCTCGCGGCCGGCGCCGTGATCGCGGCCGGTGCCTCGCTGACCGCTGCGGGTGCCGCTTCTGCTGCGGAGACGGACGACGGCTGCGTGCTCGGTCTGTTCTGCGGACCCGAGGACCCGACCGAGCCGCCGGTTCCCACCGACCCGCCGACCGACATCCCCACGGACATCCCGACGGACATCCCGACGGACATCCCCACGGACATCCCGACGGACCCGACCGTGGAGCCGACCGAGCCCACCGAGCCGACGGAGCCCACCGACGAGCCGACCACCGACCCGGGTGACGGCAACAACGGCGGCGGCAACGACGACGGCAACAACGGCAACAACGGCAACGGTGGCGGCAACAACAACACCGACCCCGACGGCGGCACCTCCCCGCAGCAGGAGGGCTCCTCCGGCCTCGCCGACACCGGCTCGAACACCGGCACCGGCACGGGCGCCAGCACGTCCGCCCAGGGCGGCGGCGCGGAGCTCGCCGAGACCGGTGCGGCTCAGACCACGTTCCTGCTGGTCGGCGCCGCCACGATGATCGCCGGCGGTATCGGCTTCCGCATCCTGCCGCGCCTCGCGGGCGGCCGCGGCGGTGCGGCTGCCTGACGGTAGCCGTTGATACACGCCGTGTGACACAGGTCGTACGGCCGAGGGGCCCGGAGCGCGTTTCGCTCCGGGCCCCTCGCCATGTCCGCGTTTACGGTAGGTGCGCCGCCCTACGCCGTCTGGTGCGCGAGCAGCGCGACCGCTGCGATCAGCACCACCAGCAGGGCGATCAGTGTCATGGGGTTCAGCCCGGCGAACAGGTTTTCGTGCTGCAGCCGCTCTCGGTTCGCCCGGCACACGGGGCAGCGGCCCTCACTCACGGGCGCGGCACAGTTCGCGCACACCAGCCGGTCGTACGTCATGCGCCACCCTCCTAGCGTGTTCCCTCCGGGGGTTCAACGGGCTCGGCCTCGAGAACGTTCCCCTCCTCTACTGTGCCAGGTTCCTGCGGAAGCTGCGCCGGGTCGCTTCCGGAGGGGTGGCTCAGGGGGGATTCGCGGCTGCGGCGCCGTTGGGGTTGATCGCGCCCACGCGGCGGAGCCGCATATCGACACAGCCCCGCGCCCCTTTCAGGGGCGCTGTCCCGCTGTCCCTCAAGAGCCGAACCGGAATAAAAGCGCACAACGCCTACGCAACCCATCCTGGCGACTGCGCCCCGCCCTCCGGTTCGCGTATGGTCACGCTCATCTACCCCCGGCGACCCGTGGTGCATCCGTGATCCGATTCGACAATGTCTCCAAGGTCTACCCCAAGCAGACCCGCCCCGCACTCAGGGATGTGTCCCTGGAAGTGGAGAAGGGCGAGTTCGTGTTCCTCGTGGGGTCCTCCGGCTCCGGAAAGTCCACCTTCCTGCGGCTGATCCTCCGCGAGGAGCGGTGCAGTCACGGGCAGGTGCACGTTCTGGGCAAGGACCTCGCGCGCCTGTCCAACTGGAAGGTGCCGCAGATGCGCCGCCAGCTGGGGACGGTGTTCCAGGACTTCCGGCTGCTGCCGAACAAGACGGTCGCGGAGAACGTGGCCTTCGCGCAGGAGGTCATCGGCAAGTCGCGCGGCGAGATCCGCAAGTCCGTGCCGCAGGTGCTCGACCTCGTCGGGCTGGGCGGGAAGGAGGACCGGATGCCGGGTGAGCTGTCCGGTGGTGAGCAGCAGCGCGTCGCCATCGCGCGGGCCTTCGTCAACCGGCCCAAGCTGCTCATCGCCGACGAACCCACCGGTAACCTCGACCCGCAGACCTCCGTCGGCATCATGAAGCTGCTCGACCGGATCAACCGGACGGGCACCACCGTGGTGATGGCCACGCACGACCAGAACATCGTGGACCAGATGCGCAAGCGCGTCATCGAGCTGGAGCAGGGCCGCCTCGTCCGCGACCAGGCACGCGGCGTCTACGGCTACCAGCACTGACCGCACCGTCCACGGAAAGGCTCAACCAGACGCCATGCGCGCCCAGTTCGTACTGTCCGAGATCGGTGTCGGTCTCCGTCGCAATCTGACGATGACGTTCGCCGTCGTCGTCTCCGTCGCCCTGTCGCTCGCCCTGTTCGGCGGGTCGCTCCTGATGAGCGACCAGGTCACCACCATGAAGGGCTACTGGTACGACAAGGTCAACGTCTCGGTCTTCCTCTGCAACAAGAGCGACGCCGAGTCCGACCCCAACTGCGCCAAGGGCGCGGTCACCGAGGACCAGAAGAAGGAGATCCTCGCCGACCTGGACAAGATGTCGGTCGTCGAGAAGGTGACGTACGAGTCGCAGGACCAGGCGTACAAGCACTACAAGGAGCAGTTCGGCGACTCCCCGCTGGCCGCCTCGCTCACGCCGGACCAGCTGCAGGAGTCGTACCGGATCAAGCTGAAGGACCCGGAGAAGTACCAGGTCGTGGCGACCGCCTTCAACGGGCGGGACGGCGTGCAGTCCGTGCAGGACCAGAAGGGCATCCTGGACAACCTCTTCAAGCTGCTCAACGGCATGAACTGGGCGGCGCGCGCAGTGATGGCGCTGATGCTGGTCGTCGCGCTGATGCTGATCGTCAACACGGTGCGCGTGTCCGCGTTCAGCCGGCGGCGTGAGACCGGGATCATGCGGCTGGTCGGTGCCTCGGGCTTCTACATCCAGGCGCCGTTCATCATGGAGGCCGCGGTCGCCGGGCTCATCGGCGGGACGGTCGCCTGTGGGTTCCTGGTGATCGCGCGGTACTTCCTCATCGACCACGGACTGGCCCTGGCCGATCAGCTGACACTGGTCAATTTCATCGGCTGGGACGCCGTCCTGACCAAGCTCCCGCTCATCCTCGCGACCAGCCTGCTGATGCCGGCGTTGGCGGCGTTCTTCGCGCTGCGCAAGTACCTGAAGGTGTGACCAACGCCAATGGGGCCGTACGGGCAACGGACCGTACGGCCCCTTGCGTTGTCCTAGACTCACCGGCATGTCAGGTCGTGACCTGTTCTGTCAGCCCCGCCGCTTCGGCCGCGGGGCCGCCCTGACATTGGTCTTCGCGAGCGTGCTCGTGGCCGGCGCCGCGACCGGCTCCCTGCCCGGCCCTGACCGGAAGCCGTCCGACGGCGCCGCCCGTTCGGACGCCGCCGCGGTCCGGCACCAGGACATCGCCGACGTGGCCGCCGAGGCCATGGCCGCCGGCAAGTCCCCCATGGAGGCCGCCGAACGTGCGGTCAGCCGCAGCGGGGACCGCTGGGGTGCCGTCTACTCCGAGGGCGAGTACGAGGAGTTCGAGGAGGCCCTCGACGGCGAGTACACCGGCGTCGGCCTGTGGGCGCGGCGTGAGCGGGACGGCCGTATCGAGGTGACCAGGGTGCGGGCGGGGTCGCCCGCGGCCACCGCCGGGATCCGTGCGGGCGACCGGCTGCGCAGCGTCGACGGCGCGAAGGTCGACGGGCGTCCGGTCACCGAGGTCGTCTCCTTACTGAGGGGCGACGCGACGGACGCGCCCGCCGGTACGGCCGTCAAGGTGGGGCTGGAGCGCGGCACGCGCGCGTGGGACCTCACTCTGCGCCGGGCCGTCCTGTCCACCGACTCGGTCACTGTTCGAGAACTCGCCGGCGGTGTCACCGTCATCCGGATCGCCTCCTTCACCAAGGGCTCCGGCGACGCGGTCCGCTCCGCCGTACGGCAGTCCCCGGCCGCCGCCGGCATCGTCCTGGACCTGCGGGGCAACTCCGGCGGTCTGGTCACCGAGGCCGTCACCGCGGCCTCCGCCTTCCTCGACGGCGGCCTCGTCGCCACGTACGACGTCGACGGCGACCAGCGTGCCCTGCATGCCGAGCCCGGCGGCGACACCACCAGACCGCTGGTCGCGCTCGTCGACGGCGGCACGATGAGCGCGGCCGAGCTGCTCACCGGTGCGCTCCAGGACCGCGGCCGCGCGGTCGTCGTGGGCACCCGCACCTTCGGCAAGGGCTCGGTCCAGATGCCGAGCCGCCTCCCGGACGGCTCCGTCGCCGAGCTGACCGTCGGCCACTACCGCACCCCCTCCGGCCGCGCCGTCGACGGTACGGGGATCACTCCCGACCTGGACGCCGACCGGGGCGTCCTGGAGCGGGCCGAGACGGTCCTCAGCGGTCTGGGCGAGTCGTAAATCGGCTTTCCCCGCACCCCCTCCGTAGTGCGAAAATGGACGGCACTATGAGCAAGGGAATGTACGTACCGAAGGAGTCCCAGCCCAAGCAGGGCGGGGCGGCGGCCGCGAAGGCCAGGGACGGCGAGAAGGGCGGCAAGCGCAAGATCGTCGCCCAGAACAAGAAGGCCCGGCACGACTACGCGATCATCGACACCTATGAGGCCGGCCTGGTGCTCATGGGCACCGAGGTCAAGTCGCTGCGTGAGGGTCGGACATCGCTGACCGACGGCTTCGTCCAGATCGACCGGGGCGAGGCGTGGCTGCACAACGCCCACATCCCGGAGTACCACCAGGGCAGCTGGACCAACCACTCCGCGCGCCGCAAGCGCAAGCTCCTCCTGCACCGCGAGGAGATCGACAAGCTGGAGGCGAAGTCCCAGGAGACGGGTCACACGATCGTGCCCCTCGCCCTGTACTTCAAGGACGGCCGCGCGAAGGCCGAGATCGCCCTGGCCCGAGGCAAGAAGGAGTACGACAAGCGGCAGACCCTGCGGGAGAAGCAGGACCGGCGGGAGTCGGACCGGGCGATCGCGGCGGCGAAGCGGCGGCAGCGGGGCGTCTGACGGGCGGGAATACAGTGGCATCGGCGTGCGTTGGTCCCGTACGATGGCACTGCACCTCACAGCGGGTGCGCGCCCCCCTCCGGCTCCGTCCGGTGGGGATTGAAAAAACAACATGGGGATGATCGGTTTCGACAGCGGCTGTTGAAACAGGGGAAGCGTGTCGAGGAAGCGGCAATGATCTCGTAAACCATATGTCGCAAAAAATAATCGCCAACACCAAGCGCGATTCCTTCGCCCTCGCTGCCTAAGTAGCGACTTGCGAAGTGTCAGCCCGGGGCTGTTCCCGACCCGGATCCTGGCATCAGCTAGGGAACTAAACCTTGATCCCGGTCACGGGGTGAAGAGGGAAATCTAACAGTGACTGGGCCCGTCGGCGACTTGTTCGCGTGATCGCCGGGGCCGAGAAAATCACAGCGGACTGCACACGGAGAAGCCCTGATTCTGCACCGTTGGACGCGGGTTCGATTCCCGCCATCTCCACGATCGGGAGGTTTCCGAACCTCCTAACCCATGTGGGCAAAGGCCCCGTCGCCTCCGGGCAGCGGGGCCTTTGTCATGCCGGTACAGATGAGAACGGGGACGATGACGCAGTCGGACGAGCCGTACTACGTCCTGTACGACGACGATTTCGGGCTCAGCGGCCTCGCCGGAAGGTCCGGGTCCGCACTGCCCCTGCCCTTGCCCGAGGGCGATGCGGAGGGGGACGAGCAGGTCGGGGAAGATGCCCGGAGGCTGCTGGAGTCGTCACTGCCGGACGACATGATCCGAACGCTGTGGCTGGCCGCCGACGGGGAGCGGTTTGATCCGGCCGCCCGGGGCGCGACCGTGCGTGACTGGCTGCGCGGCTGGTCGCAGGCGTATCCGGCGCGGCCGCCGAAGCCTCCGAAGAGTTTCGTGAAGTACCGGAGCACCATGATCGTCGGACCTCGTCGGCCCGTGCTGGTGGAGGAGGAGATGCGGGACGCCGTACTCGCCGAGATCGGGGCGGTCGAGGCGGATCTGGCGCGGGCGGTGCCGCTGCCGGACATCGTCCCGGTGTTGCGGCGGGCCGTCGCCGAGGTCGGCGCCGATCTCGGCTTCCGGATGCTGCTGCGGATCCTGAAGGCGCACTCCGTGCGGGTCGACAAGGGACGCTACGACCGGTACGTGGAGCTCAGCGAGCCCTTCGACTACTGCTTCGCGGTCATCCACGACGGCCTGGAGGTCGACTGGCCACCCCTCGACCCGGCCCGTCGCGACAATGACTGGGACTTCGGGTTCTCCGAGCTCACCGGGCGGTTCACGCACTGGTCCGACAGCGCGGCATCCGAGATCGTGCGCCAGGAGGCCGCCGCCGACGCCGTCCGGGAGCCGCCGGGCAGCGGGGCCGCCGTTCTGCTGGAGGACGTGACACGGCTCCAGGCCTCACCCCTGTCCACCGACACGCTCACCACGTTGTGGCTGGCCGCGTGCGACTGCGGCTTCCAGCCCGACCGAGTCGGCATCGACATACGGCAGTGGCTGGAGCAGATCGCCGAGGCCTGCAGGGAGCAGCTGAGGGAGATCGCGCCCGCCTACCGGCCCGGCCCGGATCCGACGCCGACGCGGGCGGAACTGACGGACGAGGTGCTGCGCGAACTGCGAGACCTGGCGCCCGAGTTGGCTTCCATTACCCTGCAGCCCCACTGGCAGAACATACCGGGCGCCGCCGTGGTGCGGGCGCTGGAGCAGGTCGTCGCCCAGGTCGATCCCGACCTCGGCTTCCGCCTGTTCCTGCGGGTTCTGCTCGCGCTGTGGATGCCCCTCACCAAGGAGCGGTACGCCCGCTACCAGGCGCTCGGGGAGCGGTTCGGCTATGGCAAGTTCCATGTCTCCCTGGTCGACGGGCTCATCCAGAGTGAGCTGTGACACTCCTGTGACCGGAGGTGTGGGTTCCACCACAGCCTGTGAGGTCGGTGGTTGGTGAGGTGAGCGGATGCCTACCAGCCCGCGTACCGTCCCCGCCGTTCCGGCCGTCCTCGCCGGTGTCCTGCTGCTCGCCGCCTGTGGTTCCGAGAGCGCCGCGCCGGGCGGTGACGGACGGGTCCGTGCCGAGGCGTTGTGCCCGTCGGAGGTCGCGGAGTACGGCGGTGTGCCGTCGACGGGCGGGGCGTCGGCCGGTGGGGTGTCGGCCGGGGTGTCGGCCGGTGGGTCGTCCGACGGGGGCCGCCCCTCCGGTACGCCGACACCGCTTCCCCTGCCCTCGCCCGACGCGACGGCCGAGAGCGAGGTGAAGGTCACCGCGCTGTATGCCTGGGGGAACGACAGCGGCTGCGAGTCCGACTTCTCCGCCGACTTCGAGGTCACCAACAGGGGGACGAAGAAGGCCACTTACACCGTCACCCTCGGGTTCTTCTCCTCGTCCGGAAGCATCGTCGACCACGTCGAGCGGACCGTCGCGCCGGTCGCGCCGGGGCGGACCGTCGAAGGGATCGCCGGCCTCGGGCGGTCGCTCGGGGACACGCCCGATGTGTCGAACGTCAAGGTCGAGAAGGTGCGCAGCGTTCCCGCCGACGAGGCGCCGTCCGCCTCCGGCCCGTGCCCCGCCTCCGGGCTGCACGTCTACGCGGACCAGGGGGACGCCGCCATGGGCCTGCGCGTCGTCGGCCTGCATCTCGTCAACTGCGGCACCCGGCCCTACGAGCTCAACGGCTACCCGGAGCTCGAAATCCTCGATGAGGACCACGACGACGTCGACAGCGTGCGGATCCTCCACGGGACCGACCGGATCAGCACCGGCACCGGTGGCACGGGCAGCCCGCAGCGCGTCGTTCTGCGTCCGGGCGAGGCCGCGCAGGCGGCACTGGCATGGCGGAACACCACCCAGTTCGGCGAACCGGTGAACGCACCGTACCTCCGCGTGCGGGCCAAGCAGGGGGCACGCCCCGTGACGGTGGTGCCGGAACTGGACCTGGGGACGACGGGGAAGCTCGGCGTAGGGCCGTGGATGCGGGACGAGACGTACCGGGATCCTGCGGCGGCCGGCACGCCGCGTCCGTGATCGGCTTCCTCGTCGTCCTCGGGTGGGCGGTCGTGCTGTGTCTGCTCGCCCTTTCGCGTATCGCGCCCGGGATCAAGGTGCTCGTCCTCACCGCGCCTCCGGTGGCCGCGGTGGTGTGGCTCCTGGACGTGGTGCTCGAAGAGCGTGCCGTCGCGTTCGTGGTCGGTGCGGTGTTCCTCGTCGTACTGATCGCGTTGAACGGGCTCCTGGCCCATCCCCGCCTGCCGACCTGGACGAAGACGACCGTGTTCGGCACGGTTCCGGTGGCGGCGCCGGCCTGGCTGCTGGTCGTCACGGCGGACGACACCCTCAAGGACCCCGGCGAGGACCCGTGCTCCATGCACTACGGCGGCGTCGGCGTCTCCAAGGCGTTTCCCCCGCAGGCGTACTGCTCGTGCGGCAGTTCCGTATGGACACAGCGCCCTCCGGGTGAACCGCCATGGCGGGTACGCCCGTTGCGGCGTACCCGGAGAAGTTCGCGGCGGGCGGGATCGTCGCCGGAGCGAGGGGCGATTTTCAGTCAATTCATTCGCGGCTTTCACTCGCCCCTCGCTGACCCTTCACGGATCCCGCACAAGTGTTCCCCGTGCATGGCGCGGAAGTTGGACCCATGGGGACCCACAGGCCTCGTCCGGCGCGTTCGCGCCACCCGTCTCGGACCCTGAATTCGCCATTGTCCTGTCCCGTTCAGGTGCACGTATCGTGACCACCGCGCCCGGTGGATCCTGACCAGTTCCGCCATCGCGCACCTCAACCGGCGACCCGGGGGACGCCGTGGCCGATCCGTCCTTCGTACAGGCACCCCCTTCTGCCCACTTCCGCGATGAAGGGATGCTTCTGTGCGCCCCAGACGAGGGTTCCTCAGAGCCCGATCACAACCGTCCAGACTCCTCAGACCTGTCATCTCCTCGGCCGTGGCCGTGGCCGTGCTGAGCGGCCTGGCGGCCCAGCCCGACCTCCTGGACCGGTACGCGCGTGACGCCGCCGACGCGATCCCCGTGGCCGACAGCTACGACGGCTTCGACGCCAAGGGCGCCGAGCAGCTGCGGCAGGACCAGTGCCTGATGACCGACGCGCTGCGCGTGGGCGGCCCGGGCATGTTCACCACCGCCCAGGGCGCGCTCGACCAGACCCCGGACAAGCTGCACACGGCGGCGAACCGGGAGTACTGGACCGACACTCCGCTGGCCACGGCGTTCGAGCAGGACAAGGACGCCGCCGGCAAGGAGGGCGACGCGCTCTACGCGCGCCTCCAGGAGTGGAAGAAGCCGGTGTCGGGGCTTCCTACCCCGGGCGGCTTCAAGAGCGTGGCGGACTTCCGGGACCCGCCGGGGCTGCCCGGCAGCGACGAGAAGAGCTTCCACGACCAGACCGGCCTCTCGCAGTGGATCCATGACCAGTTCTGGAAGCAGGAGAGCGACCTCTACCAGGACCCGACTCCGAAGGCCGACGAGGCCACGGTCAAGGCCGTCAAGGACCTCGGCACCCCGCTCTACGGCACGTCACCGGACCCGTCGCTGCCCACGCCCGAGTGGTCCCAGGCATTCGCCGAGTATCAGGCGTGGGACGACCTGGTCGACGACGGCCTGGAGCCGACGGGCGCGGACAACGCGCGGCTCTTCCTGTCGTCGGGCGGGTTCCCGCGTACCGCCGCCGAGCCGGGAACCGTCGAATACCGGCTGGCCGTCGAGGACCTGAAAAGCCGGTTCGCGGCGTGCGCGTGGCGCGGTCCGGTCGACCCGAGCAAGGTGCTGGGCAAGCAGGTGGCCGCAGCGTCGTCGGAGTGGCAGCAGGAGATCTCCGGTCAGGCCGCGCAGCGCAACCAGATCCTGAACTCCAACCGTGACGCGGTGAAGGCGCTCGCGACGGGCTCGAAGACGCTCGGCGAGATGCTGGGCCAGTCCTGGATCGCCGACCATCTGACCCGCTGGCAGAACTACTGGTCCGCCGGCGGCCCCGGCTGGATCGGCGACAGCCCGATGGTCATCCACGCGAACGGCGCCTCCGGCAAATGCCTTGAGGTGGGCGGCGGGGCCAAGACCAACGGCTCGATCGTGCAGATCTACACCTGCAACGGCACCGCCGGGCAGAAGTGGCAGATCAGCGGCGACGCGCTGGTCAACGTCAACTCCGGCAAGTGCCTGGACGTGAAGAGCGCCGGCACCGCGAACGGCACGGGCGTGCAGATCTGGACCTGCAACCAGAGCGCCGCCCAGAAGTGGGAGTACGACACCCACGGCACCACCCGGCTGCTCAACACGGGCACCGGCAACTGCCTCGACCTCGCCACCTACGACAACAGCCGCGACGCCCGGATGTGGGACTGCAAGGGCACCACCCCGCAGAAGTTCGACATCGTGCCGTCCGGCCACCAGGGCACCGACAGTCTGGACTACCCGACGTCGGCCCAGTTCGCCAAGGCGAAGGCGGGTCTCGCGGCGGCCCAGGCCGCGTCGGCCAGGCACCTCACCACGCTCAAGGCGCAGGCGGCCGCGGCGAAGAAGGCGGCCACCGACTCGGACGCGGCGCAGCAGGCCGCGTACAAGATCGCCGATCAGGCGGGTGCCCCGCGGGGCCGGGGTCTGCTGGTCGGCCAGCAGAAGGCGCAGGTCACGAAGGCGTCCTCGGCCGCGCTCGACGCGTTGGTGAAGGCCGGTGAGACCGCCGACGCGGCCACCCGCGCCTCCGCCGCGGACAGCAGGACCATCGCCGCGCGCGCGGTGACGCAGACCGCGGCGTCGAAGGCGGCGTTCCGTACGGCCGCCGCGCAGTACGCGCGGGAGCAGGCGAAGGCCGCCGCTGACGCGGCCGCCGTACAGGCGCAGACGGCGAAGGCCGCCCGGGACCTGGCCAAGGCCAAGCTCGGTGAGACGCAGAAGGCGGAGGCGGACGCGAAGGCGGCGGCCGCCGACGCGCGCGCCCACCGGCTGAACGCGGAGAAGGAAGAGCAGACGGCGAAGGCGGAGAAGGAGACCGCCAGGCAGAAGCAGGCCGAGGCCGCCCAGCACCGGCAGAGCGCCGAGGGGTACGCGACCACGGCCAAGAACGCCAAGGACAAGGCGGAGGCCTCCGAGACGACCGCGCGTGAGCGTCGTCAGGACGCCGAGGCGGCCCGGGACAACGCGAAGGCCAAGCGGGACGACGCCTGGGACGCCGAGAGCAGGGCCGACACGGCGCGTGCGAAGGCGGACGCGAAGGCGGCGTACGCCGACGCGCACGACGCCGATGACCAGGCGACCGCGTCGCGGGCGGCGGCGGACGAGGCGGACAAGGCCGCCACGGAGGCCGAGTCGGCCGCGGTATCGGCCCGTGCCGAGGCGAACGCGGCGTCGCGGGCGGCGGCCGACGCCGACGCGGCGGCGACCCGTGCCGAGGCGGCGGCCAAGCGGGCCCGTTCGGAGTCGGACGCGGCGAACGCGGCCAAGCTGCGCGCGGACGCGGCGGTCCGTACGGCGACGGCCTCGGCGGCCGACGCCATCAAGGCCTCGCAGGTGGCGGCCGATGCGGCCCGTACGGCGGACCGACTCGCCGACGACGCCGAGAAGCACGCGGCCGAGGCGAAGGCACACGCGGATGTGGCCCGGGCCGAGGCCGGGAAGGCGGTCGCGGGTGCGGCGGAGGCCGTCGGTCACGCATACACGACCGCGCAGGCGGCGGAGGACGCCCGCAACTCCGCGCAGCAGGTCGCGACGCCGGCGAACGACGCGATCCAGCTGGGCTCGCCGTATGTCACGACCGACTCGGCGGCGGGACTGGCGGTCCTGACGGGCCAGTCGACGAAGACGATCGCCCAGCAGCAGGTGGCGGTCGCGGAGGCGCACGAGGCGAACGCGGCGAAGGTCGCGGCCCAGGCGCAGAGCACCGCGAACGCGGCCACGGGTGACGCGAAGGCGGCCCTGGTGCTGGCCGGCGAGGCCGCCGGATTCGCGGCCCAGGCCCGCAAGTCGGCCAAGGAGGCGATGGGGTACTCGGCCGAGGCGGCGACGTACGCGGCCGAGGCGCAGAAGTCACTGGCCCGCACCATCGAGTACGACCGCCAGGCCACCGAGGACGCGGCAGCGGCCGACCGGGCCGCAGGCCGGGCCGAAGGCTACGCCAAGGACGCCCGTGCCTCCGCCGACCAGGCGGCCCTGGACGCGGCAGCGGCCCACCAGGCGGCGTCCGAGGCCGAGCAGGCGGCGAAGGACGCCCGCGCGGCGGCCGACCGGGCGGACGCCGAGGCCACGCTCGCGGAGGAGGCGGCGAAGGACGCCCAGAAGTATGCGGACTCGGCGCAGCAGGCGGCGGACGAGTCCGAGCGCAAGGAGGCGAACCAGCAGGTCTCCGAGGGCGGCGGAACCGGTGTCGACGGTGTCTTCTACGTCGTGGACAAGTACACCGAGGCGGGTCCGGCCAAGCAGCTCAACAAGTGCGACTACGTGCCCCAGGGCTGCACGGTGACGTACGAGCTGAACCTGAACATCACGGTCAGCTACTACTACTGTGCGAACCCGGACGTCCCCGCCACCGACACCGGCTGCCCGAAGGCGGACTGGGTCTACCTCGACACGGAGACGCTCCCGAAGCAGAAGCAGGAGTGGACCCACCACTTCAGCTTCGGTGAGATCACCCGGATCGGCTGGCAGAACCTCTTCGGCGAGAAGGTCGGCGCGGTCCTGTACGAGATCGTGCTGGGTGACGTCGCCCGGTGCTACCACGGCGACAAGTCCAGCTGCGCCTGGGCCGCCACGCTCCTCATCCCGCCGACGAGGGCCGCGCAGCTCGCCGATGCGGTCAGGCTCGCCGGGCGGGTCGAACAGGCCGTCAAGACCGGTGAGAACGCCGCCCAGGTACTCGCGGATCTGAAGAAGATCTACGGGGAGAAGGGCGCCCTGGAGGTCGGCAAGGCCACCAGTGCGGCCGGCATGGGGCTGCGTATCGCGAACGCGGTGGCGGAACGGGCCAGGATCGCCCGTGGCACCCTCGACGCCAAGCTGGTGGACAAGCTCAAGGACGCCGGCGTGAAGTTCGACCGGGCGAACACGATCTGGGTCATCGAGTACGCCAAGCCCGGTGTGCCCGTCGCCTGGCTGGAGAAGGGCACCGTCAACGCGGGCCTGACCCACATCATGTTCCGGCACGCCGGAGAGTTCGCGAACGCGGGGATCCGGGTGGAGGACATCCCGGCCGTCGTGAAGACGGCCCTGACCCAGGGCACGAGGGTCGGCACCCAGGGCGCCGGCAGGCCCATCTTCGAGGTCACCTTCAACGGCAAGGTCCATCGCGTGGCCGTTAGCGTGGGCGACAACGGATACGTGATCGGAGCGAACATCGCATGACCCTCGAAGCACCCCGGCACCTGCTGGTGCAGGCGCGGGGCGAACCGTCTCCGCTGTACGAGGCGGAGGATCCGTGGGCCGTTGAGGACCTCGGCGCCTACACCCGTGACGTCCCGCTGGACGATGACCTGTCAGCTCTGCCGGCAGAGTTGGCGGACGCGCTGCGTTCCTGGTCGCTGTCCCGCCCGCCGGGTGGTTTCACCTCCCGTGCGGACCTGCGGGGGCACGTCAAGCAGGGGCTGGCCCTCGCCCAGCGGCTGGCCCGGCAGCTCGGTCCGTCGTGGTCGGTGCGCTACTGGGACGAGGGCCTCGGGACGGCGAAGTGGGTGTGCTGGGGCTGCGACCGCCTGCACTGGGAGCGCGACAGCCACGGCACACCCCCGCACCCGGTCGACATCACCGTCGAAGGCGAGTACCAGGTCGCTCCACTGCGCTCCGACGGGTTCGGGGACTTCGTCCCCGATGATCCGGCCGCCGCACTGGCCCTGTCCGACGGTCTCGTCGCCGATCTGTACACCTGGGCGAAGAGCATCGACGCGACGGTGAACCTGGACCTGCGGGACCGGGTGGACGGTAAGTACGACGGCGAATGGGAGCGGCTGTTCCACGAGGGCGCGGAGCTGGCGCGACGCGTCGCGCACGAGCTGGGCCCGGCCCGGAAGGTGACGTACAAGGGCGTGGCCCATGGCGGTCTGGCCGCGCTGACGTCGGTCACCTGGCAGGGGGACCAGCGGGTGTAGCCGCGTGAGGGACGGGGTCGCAGGACCCCGTCCCTTCGGCGCTCACGCGAGCTCCCGCGGTGCCGTGCTCGCCCGTTCCGTCATCCGCGGCGGCAGCAGCGTGGCCTCGGGTACGGTCGTGCCGCCGAGCTTCTTCATCAGCAGCTCCACCGCCCGGGTGCCCACCTCGGCGGAGGGCAGGGCGACCGAGGTGACCGGGACACGGATGTTCTCGGCGAGTTCGTCGGGGCAGATGGCGGTGACCGACAGATCGCCCGGCACCCGGAGCCCGAGTTCCTCGAAGGCGTCGATCAGCGGCTCCAGGACGGCCTCGTTGTGGACCACGACACCTGTCAACGCCGGTTGTTCGCGCAGCAGTTGCTCGGCGACCGTGCGGGCCGCCGCCGGTGTCGCCTCGCAGGGGTGCACGGCGGAGGAGAGCCGGTTGCGGTCCGCGGCGGCCGTGAAGCCCTGCACGACCCGCTGGGCGAAGGCCGTCTGCCGTACGTACACCTCGGGCGGCGAGCCCACCAGCGCCACCACCCGGTGTCCGAGCCGCGCCAGATGCTCCACGCAGGCCTCGGCCGCCGCCCTGAAGTCGAGGTCGATGCAGGTCAGTCCGGCGGAGTCGGCCGGGAAACCGATCATCACCGACGGGCGGTCCAGGTCCCGTAGGAGGGGCAGGCGGGGGTCGTGGAGCTGGACGTCCATCACGAGCAGCGCGTCCACCAGCGCCGAGTCCGCGACCCGCCGCAGCCCGTCCTCGCCCTCCTCCTGGGTCAGCAGCAGTACGTCATGGTCGTACCGTCGCGCCGTCGTCACCACCGACACCGCGAACCGCATCACCACCGGCACGTTGATCCCGGCCCGCAAGGGCACGACCAGGGCCAGCACGTTGGTCCGTCGGCCGGCCAGTGCGCGGGCGCCGACGTGCGGGCGGTAGCCGAGCAGGCGGGCGGACTCCTCGACGCGGCGCCGGGTCTCCTCGGAGATCGGGCGCTTGCCGCTCAGCGCGTACGACACCGTGCTGGGGGAGACCCCGGCGTGCCGGGCCACGTCAGTGATCTTCACCATCAGCCCAGCTCCACCGTCAGGAACCCGGTCCCCGCCTGCGCCCGTGCCTCGCGCTCCCCGGCGGCCAGACCCCAGGGTGCGGACGGGTCACCGCACGAGGCCCGCAGTGTGTCGCCCTCCCGTACGACCGTGAAGGCCACCTCCCCGACCCGCACCGTCACCCGCGCGCCCCGCCGCAGCCCGTACGCCCGCAGCGTGACCCCGTCGGCGTGGTCGTAGTCGGGCCGGTCGTCCACCGCGCCCACCGGGATCACCGCGCCCGGCCGCACCAGCAGCGGCACGCTGTCGAAGCCGTGCGTCTCGCGCACCCAGCGCGGGCCGGTCACCGTCTCCCCACTGAGGTAGTGGGTCCAGGTGCCCTCGGGGACGTAGTACGCCACGTCCCCCTCGTCGCTGAACACCGGCGCCACCAGCAGGTCCGGGCCGAGCATGTACTGCCGCTCCAGATGCGCGCACCCGGGATCGTCCGGGAACTCCAGCACCATCGCCCGCATCATCGGCACGCCCTCGGTGTGGGCGGTGCGGGCGGCCTCGTAGAGATAGGGCATCAGGCTCAGCTTGAGGCGGATGAACCGCCGGGCCACGTCCACGGATTCCTCGTCGAACTGCCACGGGACCCGGTACGACGACGACCCGTGCAGCCGACTGTGCGAGGACAGCAGGCCGAACGCCAGCCACCGCTTGAACAGCGCGGGGGTGGGGGTGCCCTCGAAGCCGCCGATGTCGTGGCTCCAGTACCCGAAGCCGGAGAGGCCCAGCGAGAGGCCGCCGCGCAGCGACTCCGCCATCGACTCGTACGTCGCCTCGCAGTCGCCGCCCCAGTGGACGGGGAACTTCTGGCTCCCCGCCGTCGCCGAACGGGCGAAGACCACCGCCTCCTCCTCGCCGCGGTGCTTGCGCAGGACGTCGAAGACGGTGCGGTTGTAGAGGTACGTGTAGTAGTTGTGCATCCGCTCCGGGTCGGAGCCGTCGGACCAGGCCACGTCGAGCGGCACCCGCTCGCCGAAGTCCGTCTTGAAGCAGTCGACGCCCTGTGCGAGGAGCGCCTCCAGCTTGGCCGCGTACCAGTCGCGGGCCGCCGGGGAGGTGAAGTCGACCAGCGCCATGCCGGGCTGCCACAGGTCCCACTGCCAGACGCTGCCGTCCGGCCGCTTCAGCAGGTGCCCGAGCGCCTTGCCCTCCGCGAACAGCGGGGAGCGCTGGGCTATGTACGGGTTGATCCAGACGCAGACCCGCAGGCCCTTCGCCTTCAGCCGGGCCAGCATCCCCTCCGGGTCGGGGAACACGCGCGGGTCCCACTGGAAGTCGCACCAGTTGAACTCGCGCATCCAGAAGCAGTCGAAGTGGAAGACGGAGAGGGGAAGTTCGCGCTCCCGCATACCGTCCACGAAGGACGTCACCGTCTCCTCGTCGTACGACGTCGTGAAGGACGTCGACAGCCACAGGCCGAAGGACCAGGCGGGCGGCAGCGCCGGGCGGCCGGTCAGCGCCGTGTACTTGCGGAGGATGTCCTTCGGGGTCGGACCGTAGATGACGTAGTACGTCAGCTCCTGTGTCTCCGCGCTGAACTGCGCCCGGGAGACGACCTCCGAGGCGACCTCGAAGGAGACCTTGCCCGGGTGGTCGACGAAGACGCCGTAGCCCGCGTCCGTCAGGTAGAAGGGGACGTTCTTGTACGCCTGCTCGCTGCAGGTGCCGCCGTCGGCCTGCCAGACGTCGACGACCTGCCCGTTCTTGACCAGCGGCCCGAAGCGTTCGCCGAGGCCGTAGACGGACGTGCCGACACCGAGGTTCAGCTGTTCGCGCAGGTAGTGCGCGCCGGTCGCGTCCCGCATGATGCCCATGCTCTTGGGGCCGCTGGAGGTGAGCGTGCGGCCGCCGGCGAGGAACTCGACCTGCCAGGAGCCGGTGCGGGCGACCCGGACCGACAGGGCGCCGGAGGTGAGGGTCGCGTGCTCCTCGTCGTACGAGATCTGCGGTGCGGTCCCGTCGGACTCGGTGAGCTCGAACTCGGGGCCGCGGGGCTGCTCGCCCGCGAAGTGGGTGAGGGTGAGGCCGATGACGTCGGGCATCGGGGTGTGGGCGTTGATCGTCATGACCGGTCCCGTCATCAGGTCGCCGCGTGTGCGGATGGGCCGGGTCGGCGCGTGGATCTCCAGTGCGCCGTCCGACTCCGTGACGTCGAGGACCTCGGCCGGGTGGGCCGCGGTGACGCCCTCGCGCAGCAGCCAGTAGCCGTCGGTGAACTTCATGTGGGGGTCCTTACTTGACTGCGCCTGCGTCTACGGTGATGCCCCGCTGCGTTCGTCGAGCCGTTTCGTCCAACCAGTTCGTCCGACCGGTTCATCGAATCGTTTCGACGGATAGTGTCGAAGCGCTTCGATTGCTCGTTGTCGAAGGTATGTGTGGGCTGAGGGTGCGTCAATGGCCCCGGCGGGAATGGGGCAACCATGACGATGACGACGACGGCCGCCAGGGCGCCGATCGTGGCGGGGAGTCCTTTGCTCGGCTCGATGAGCGACCTGCTGAACGATCCCCTCGCCGCCTACTTGCGAGCCCGCCGCGACCATGGCGACGTGGTGCGCTTCCGCGCCGGGCCGCCGGGGCTGCGGTCCGACATCTACGTGGTGTTCTCCGCCGAGGGCGCCCAGCAGGTGCTGGCGACACAGGCCGCCAACTTCCGCAAGGACAACGTCTTCTACGAGGAGCTGCGCCAGTCGGTCGGCAACGGGCTGCTCACCAGCCAGGACGACACGTACCTGCGCCAGCGCAGGCTCGTACAGCCGCTGTTCACCCGGCGCCGGGTGAACGGATACGCGCAGCAGGTCGCCGAGGAGGCGGTCGCGCTGGCCGCCGAGTGGCGCGCGGTGCCGGGCGGGACCGTGGAACTGGTGGGTGAGATGCACCGGTTCGCGCTGCATGTCGTCGGCCGGATCCTGTTCGGGACGGACGTGAAGAAGGCGTTCGAGGTGATCGAGCGCACCCTGCCGCCGCTCCAGGAGTACTCGCTCAAGCGCGGCTTCTCGCCGCTCAAGGCACCCCGCACCTGGCCCACCCCCGCCAACCGCCGCGCCGCACGCCTCCAGTCGGAGCTGCGCGCGCTGTGCGACGGCATCATCGACAGCCGCCGGGACCGGGACGACCGCGACGACCTGGTCACCCTCCTGGTGCACGCCGAGAACGCCGAGGACGGCAGCCTCGACGCCGACGAACTCCGCGAGCAGGTCCTGATCTTCCTGCTGGCCGGCCACGAGACGACCGCCACCGCGCTCGCCTTCGCCCTGCACCTCCTCGCCCGCCACCCCGAGGAACAGCGGAGGGTGCGGGACGAGGTGGACGGGGTGCTCGGCGGCCCCGGCGGACGGGCGCCCACGGCCGAGGACATGGAGGAGCTGCCGTATCTGACGATGGTGCTGAAGGAGGCGATGCGGCTGTATCCCTCCGCACCCGTGATCGGCCGCCGCTCGGTCGCCGACGCGGAGGTGGACGGCGTACTGATCCCGGCCGGTGCCGACCTCCTGGTCAGCCCCTGGGTCACCCAGCGCCACCCCGCCTACTGGCCGGACCCGGACCGCTTCGACCCCACCCGCTTCACGCCGGAGGCGGAGGCGGGGCGTCCGCGCTATGCCTGGTTCCCCTTCGGGGGCGGGCCGCGGGCCTGCATAGGGCAGCACCTGTCGATGCTGGAGTCGGTGCTCGGGCTGGCGGTGCTGTTGCGGGAGTTCGAGGTCGAGGACGCGGAGGTGGGGGAGGTGCCGGTCGGCGCGGGGATCACGCTGATGGCCAAAGGGCCGGCTCGTGCGCGGGTCGCTCCGCGGGGTTAGGCGGTCGGGGGGTGCCGCGGTGGGTCGTTGGTTGTCTGCGGCGCCGTCGGGGCTGGTCGCGCCCGCGCGGCGGAGCCGCATATCGATTCAGTCCCGCGCCCCTAGGGGCGTTGCTGCGAGGGCGACTAGCAGTGCGGCGGCCGCTGCCGTGATCGGTACTCCGTACCCCGCCGTCGGCGAGAGGTGCTCCACCGTCCAGCCTCCGATCGCGCTGCCGGCCGCGATGCCGCCGAGAAGGGCGGTCACCGCCAGCGTCATGCCCTCGTTGAGGCGGCCCTCCGGGGTGCGGTGCTGGACCAGGGCCATGTTGGTGATCATGGTCGGGGCCGTGGCCATGCCGGCGATCAGCAGGGCGGCGGACAGCAGGAGGAGCGAGCCGGTGAGGGATGCGGCGAGCAGGGGCAGGGTCAGCAGCGTGGTCATCGCGGCTATGCACCAGGGGTAGCGGTGCTCGGGGGGACCGGAGAGCCTGAGGCGGCCGAACCACAGGCCCGCCGCGCAGGACCCGGCCGCCTGGAGCGCGAGCACCGCACCCGCCGCCGTGCGGTGGCCCTGCGCGTCCGCGAACGCGATC
The DNA here is from genome assembly GCF_039537145.1 of Streptomyces shaanxiensis. NCBI lineage: Bacteria > Bacillati > Actinomycetota > Actinomycetes > Kitasatosporales > Streptomycetaceae > Streptomyces > Streptomyces shaanxiensis. The sequence goes on along the minus strand of NZ_BAAAZY010000015.1, from coordinate 63,172 downwards.
GTGACGACCTCCGTCGCGCCGAACACCGCGCCCATGGCGAGGCAGACGGCCATCAGTGAGGGCATGCCGGGGGCGCGGAGCGGCGACCGCGCCGGCCCGTCGGCCGTACGGCCCCGAGGCGGCGGCTCGGTCGACCGCTGGGACGCGAAGAGCAGCACGCCCGTCACCAGGAGCACCACCCCGACCAGCGTCCCCGCTTCCGGGAAGAACGTCCCGCACAGGAACGCCGCCAGCACCGGGCCCAGCATGAAGCACAGCTCGTCGGCGGCCTGTTCGAAGGAGTTCGCGGTGTGCAGGGACTCGGCGTCGCCCTTCAGCAGATGGGCCCAGCGGGCGCGGGACATGCCTCCGGTGTTGGGGGTGGTCGCGGTGGCGGCGTACGCGGCGAAGAGGGTCCAGGCGGGGGCGTCGTAGCGCACGCACAGCAGCAGCGCGAGGCTGCCCAGCGCCGCGAGGAGCGTGGCCGGCACCGCGACCCGCGCCTGGCCGTACCGGTCGACGAGCCGCGCGGTCCAGGGCGCGACCAGCGCGGTCGCCGCGAGGCCGGTCGCGGTGACGGCGCCGGCGAGGGCGTACGACCCCCGCGAACCGGCGATCATCACGACCGCGCTCACGCTGAACATGCCCATGGGCAGGCGGGCGATCAGGTTCCCGACGGTGAAGGCGCGGGCGCCGGGGCGGGCGAAGAGCCGGCGGTACGGGCCGGGCGGGCGGCGCCCCTCGCGTCCCTCGCTCCTCGTCCGAGGGTTGAAGTCGACGGCCACGAGGGAGTCGGCGGTGACGGTGAGCAGAGGAGATGCCGGGGGTCTCGCGGCTCTCGTGGTTCTCAGGGCTTTCTCGTACGGCTGTTGCGGCATGGGTCCACCGTCGCCCGCGGTGGATCAAGGGGTCCAACACCTGCTCGGCGCGGATTCACGCACTCGCGTTGTAAGTTCGCCGCATGCCCGCTTCCGCTCCCGCGCACCTCGACCCCCGCCTCCTGCGCGCCTTCCTCGCCGTGGCCCAGGAACTGCACTTCACGCGGGCCGCGGCGCGGCTGTACGTCGCCCAGCAGGCGCTCAGCCGGGACGTACGGCGGCTGGAGCGGGAGCTGGGCGCCGAGCTGTTCGTACGGACGACCCGGCAGGTCACGCTGACGGCCGACGGCGAGCGGCTGGTGCCGTACGCCCGCCGCGCCCTCCAGGCCCAGGACGACCTGCTCGCCGCCTTCGGGCAGGCCCGCCCCCTGCTGGTGGACCTGAACTCGCCGGGCATGGCCACCGGTCGCAGGATCCTGCACCGGGCCCGCGAACTCGCCCCCGAGCACGAGTTGATGGCCCGCTACGAGAGCGGTCTGTCGGGTGCGGCCGGCGAGCTGGTCGCGGGGCGGCTGGACGCGTCCTTCGGACGGTTCGCGGGACTGGATCCGGCGCTGCGGGCGGGCCTCGACCATCAGCCGGTGCGCTACGAGCCGATGGCGATCCTGCTGCCCGAGGGCCATCCGCTGGCGGATCTGGACCAGGTGCCGCTGGCCGCGCTGGCCGGCGAGACCGTGTACGCCGGTGCCGGCAACCCCCGCACCCCGGAGTGGACCGACCTCGCGCACCGGCTGTTCGACGGACGCGGCATCGAGGTCGCCGCGCCCGCGCCGCTCGCCGTCGGCGCCGAGGAGTTTCAGCGGATCATGGCCAAGACACGGACCCCCGTGCTCGCCGTCGTCGAATTTCCGGCCATGCCCGGGGCGGTGCTGCGCCCGTTGACCGACCCCGTGCCCCTGTCACCGGTTTCACTGGTGTGGCGAAAGGGCCTGGTGCACCCCGCATTCGACGCCCTTCGACGGGCGGCGGCGCAGGTCGCGGCCGAGGAGGGGTGGCTGCGGCGGCCTGCCGGGGGATGGATTCCAGCCATCGATTTGGACACGATGAACGTCCGCAACTGACACTCGGCAAACACAAAACCTCCGCGTGCGCTACATTCTTGGCCTGAGCACGTTGTGGTAATGGGGGGCGCTCGGCCGGGTGGGGGCTCGGTACGGCGACGGGTGCTCAGTGTCGCGCGCGCACCCAGAACGGTCCCGTGGGGGGATGTGCGTGCGCGTGAAGAAGTGGCGAGAAGACGCCCAACCGGAGTGGCCCGAGGCCGCATCGGGGTCCAGGGGCGGTTCTTCCCCGGCGGGCTCGAAGGGCGACACCCAGGCCTTCCCGGCGACCGGGGAGACCGAGGTCCCTGATGGGGGCCGTCGTACCCGTTCTGAGACGGGGACAGGACAGACGGAGAGACTCCGCGGTGGCGGGCGTGCCTCCTCGGACGCCCGTGCCTCGTCGGACGCCGACGAGACCGCGGTGCTTCCGGCGGTCGGGAGGATAGCGGACGAGGGTCGTTCGACCATGAAGTCGGACGGCTGGTCGGCCTTCGAGCGGCCGTCGGCCTCCAGAAGGAACGACCCGTCCCCGGCGCCCAGGACCGCCGCCTTCCCCGCTGCCGCTGAGACGACGCGTACCCCCGTGGTCCGTGACCCGTGGGCGGAGGCCGAGGAACCGGAGCAGACCGCGCACGCCGAGGCGCGCCCCGACGCCGGCGCCACCCACGATCCGCACGAGGTCACCATCCAGCTCGACGGCGTCGGCCTGCAGCTGGACAACATGCTGCGCGCGGCCAAGGACGGCCCGGGCGGCGGCGAAAGCTCCGACGGGCCGGTGTTCGTCGACGAGTCGGGCCGCCGCAGCCGCCTCTACCGCCGTATCGGCATGGCCGTGGGCCTCGCCTGCGCGGTCTACGCCGTGGTCATCGTCGCCACCCTGCTGTCCGGCACCTCCGACGCGCCCTGGCTGCCGGTGGAGCGCCCCAAGGAGCAGCCAGCCGGCCAGGTCGACACCCCGCCGCTGCCCGCGGAGTCGGCACCGCAGCCCTCCGGCACCGGCAGCGTCTCCCCGGGCACCTCCCCGACGGCCAGTACGGACACGACCGTGTCCCCGGGCGCCGACGCCACATCGCCCGGCGCGTCCACCAGCGCCGACCCCGACGCGTCCGCCGACCCGAAGCCGACCCCCACCAAGACCACCAGCAACCCGGGCACGAACCCCACCCCGGACCCCGAGCCGACCACCGAGCCCACCGTCCCCGACCCCGACCCGAGCCCGACGGACGGCGGCGGCCCCACCGAGGAGCCGACCGATCCCGCGACCACCGGCGAACCCGCCACCGGGACGGTCGCGAACGGCCCGAGCGACCCCAGCCCCATCGCGCAGGAGCCGGACATCTCCGCTCCCGCACCCGCCGCCCCGTCCCCGGAGTACACCCTCTGATGGCATCCCGCACTCGCCGTCACGGGCCCGCGAAGGGAGCCCCCGACGGCTCCCGGCGCCGCCGCGTGCCCATGCGCCTGCTTCTCCCCTCGCTCGTCCTCGTCGCGCTGATGGCGATGCTGATGCTGCGCGGCTACGTCCACAGCGAGATCCTCGCCGACTACCGCGTACGGCCCGCCGCGGCCAACGACAAGGTGCCGCAGGAGATCCTCAAGGGCGGCCCCGTCATCGACACCCGGGACGGCAGCGCGAGCACGCTGCGGGTGCCGGACAACAGCGTCGTCCTCACCTTCGACGACGGCCCCGACCCCGAGTGGACGCCGAAGGTGCTGGACGCCCTGAAGCGGAACGAAGCGCACGCGGTCTTCTTCATCACCGGCACGATGGCCTCCCGCTACCCGGACCTCGTGCAGCGCATGGTGGACGAGGGGCACGAGATCGGCCTGCACACCTTCAACCACCCCGACCTGTCCTACCAGTCCAAGAAGCGCATCGACTGGGAGCTGTCCCAGAACCAGCTCGCGCTCGCGGGCGCGGTCGGCATCCGCAGCTCCCTGTTCCGGCCGCCGTACTCGTCGAAGTCCGTGAACATGGACAACAACTCCTGGCCGGTGACCGAGTACATCGGCAGCCGCGGCTACATCACCATCGTCAACGACACCGACAGCGAGGACTGGCGCAAGCCGGGCGTCGACCAGATCATCCGCAACTCCACGCCCAAGCCCGGCCAGGGCGCGATCGTCCTGATGCACGACTCCGGCGGCGACCGGCATCAGACGGTCCAGGCGCTGGACAAGCTCATCCCCCAGCTCAAGGGCAAGGGCTACGAGTTCCAGAACCTCACCGAGGCCCTGAGCGCGCCCAGCGCGCACACCGAGGTCACCGGTCTGGAGCTGTGGAAGGGCAAGGCCTGGGTCTTCCTGGTCGACGCCTCCGACAACATCACCGCGATCCTGGTCGTCGGCCTCGCCGCCATCGGCTCCCTCGTCATCGGCCGCTTCGGCCTGATGCTGCTGCTCTCCGCCATCCACGCCCGCCGCACCCGTCGCCGGGACTTCGTCTGGGGCCCGAACGCGCCGGTCACCGAACCGGCGTCGGTGCTGGTCCCGGCGTACAACGAGGCCAAGTGCATCGAGAGCACCGTGCGGTCCCTGATGCGCAGCGAGTACCCCATCGAGATCATCGTCATCGACGACGGCTCCAGCGACGGCACGGCCCGGATCGTCGAGGGGCTGGGACTGCCGAACGTCCGCGTCATCCGCCAGCTCAACGCGGGCAAGCCCGCGGCGCTCAACCGCGGCCTGGCGAACGCCCGTTACGACCTGATCGTGATGATGGACGGCGACACGGTCTTCGAACCGTCCACCGTCCGCGAACTCGTCCAGCCCTTCGCCGACCCGCGCGTCGGCGCGGTCGCGGGCAACGCCAAGGTCGGCAACAAGGACACCCTCATCGGCGCCTGGCAGCACATCGAGTACGTGATGGGCTTCAACCTGGACCGCCGTATGTACGACGTCCTGCAGTGCATGCCGACGATCCCGGGCGCGGTCGGCGCCTTCCGCCGCTCCGCCCTGGAACGGGTCGGCGGCATGAGCGACGACACCCTCGCCGAGGACACCGACATCACGATGGCGATCCACCGCGACGGCTGGCGCGTGGTCTACGCCGAGAAGGCCCGGGCCTGGACCGAGGCGCCGGAGTCCGTCCAGCAGCTGTGGTCGCAGCGCTACCGGTGGTCGTACGGCACCATGCAGGCGATCTGGAAGCACCGGCGCGCCCTGGTGGACCGGGGGCCGTCGGGTCGTTTCGGCCGGGTCGGCCTGCCTCTCGTCTCCCTCTTCATGGTCCTGGCCCCGCTCCTGGCCCCGCTGATCGACGTGTTCCTCATCTACGGCCTGGTCTTCGGGCCCACGGAGAAGACGATCCTGGCCTGGTTCGGCGTCCTCGCCATCCAGGCGGCCTGCGCGGCCTACGCGTTCGTCCTGGACCGCGAGCGCCTCACCCCGCTCATCTCGCTCCCGCTCCAGCAGATCCTCTACCGCCAGCTCATGTACGTCGTCCTGCTCCAGTCCTGGATCACGGCCCTCACCGGCGGCCGCCTGCGCTGGCAGAAGCTGCGGCGCAAGGGCGGGGTGTCCGCACCGCCGACCGTGCCGACGCAGCGCCGGCAGGTCATGGACGAGAGGCCGGTCCGATGAACCCTCCCTCCTACGACCCTTCGCTCTACGGTCCTTCGATGACGACGGGGGCGACGACCGGCGCCGCGGCCGGGACGGCAGCAGGAGCGGTGCCGACAGCGGACCCGGTCCTGCACGCGACCGCACCCGCGCCCACCCCGCCGGCCGACCCGGCGAAGCCCGAGCAGGCCGCCCGGCCGGCCCCGGCCCGCGACCGCTACTTCGACCTGCTGCGCGCCCTCGCCCTCTTCCGCGTGGTCCTCTACCACCTGACGGGCTGGGCCTGGCTCCCGCTGGTCTTCCCCTCCATGGGCGTGATGTTCGCCCTCGCCGGCAACCTCATGGCCCGCTCCCTGAAGCGCCCGCCCGTGCAGGTCATCCGGGGCCGCATACGCCGCCTCCTGCCCCCGCTGTGGCTGCTGGGCGTGGTCGGGGTCACCGGCATGGTGATCCAGGGCTGGGGTCCGGACGCCGACGGCCACCCCGGCTGGTGGTGGATCCACCTGGCCTACTGGATCGTCCCGCTCAGTGACCCGCCGTACGCCGAGGGCCTGCCCGGCATCCACGGCTTCCTCGGCGAGAACTGGGCCGTCGACCTCGCGGGACCGCTCTGGTACATCCGCGCCTACCTCTGGTACGTCCTGCTCTCGCCGTTCCTGCTGAAGGCGCTGCGCGCGATGCCGCTGGTGACGCTCCTGGCGCCGCTCGCGCTGTCGGCGGCGTTCAACTTCGGCTACCTCACCCTCCCCGGCGAGCGCATCCCGTCCGCGCTCACCGACTTCAGCACCTTCGGCGCCTGCTGGATCCTCGGCATGGCGCACCAGGAGGGCATCCTGCGCCGCATCCCGCGCTACGTCGTCCCCTCCGTGGCCCCGATCTTCGCCGCGGTCGGCCTCTGGTACGCCCTGAACCACGACTTCGGCGAGGGCAACGACCTCGACAGCATGCCCATGGCCCAGGCCCTCTGGTCCTTCGGCACGGTCATGTTGCTGCTGCACCTCAGCCCCTCCTGGTCGGAGTGGCCGCGCCGCCTGCGCCGCTGGGACCGCGTGATCACCCTGCTCAACTCCCGTGCGGTGACGATCTACCTGTGGCACAACACCTGCATCCTCATCGCCGCGACGATGTGGGACCAGCTGTGGGGCATCGACGTGATGTGGATGCACTTCTCCTGGCTGCTGGAGAGCCCGTGGCCGGTACTGGCCTTCACCTGGGTGCTCATCGGCAGCTGCATCGTGTGGTTCGGGTGGGCGGAGGACCTGGCGGCGAAGAGGCGGCCGCAGGTGTGGCCGGACGGGTCGAAGAAGGGGGCCAAGAAGGGCGCGAAGAGGGGGACGAGGCAGCAGACGGGCCGTAGGGCACGGCGGTCCAGGGGCTGAACCACCAAGATCCTGTGAACCCCGCCGACCGAGGTTCCGCACTGTCAGACCCGCGTGTGACACTGACCGGGTTGCGCAAGTGAACGGGGTGGCCCGAGGGGCCGAGCGGCCCGGCGGTCGGTGGGGAGCGGACGGCGATGAGCAAGCGGCAAGTGCAGAAGATGCTGCGGTTGATGGCGAGCGGGGAGCCCGTCGAGCTCACCAGCCCCTTGGCCTCCGTGAAGAAGCTCGCCAGGCTGGCCTTCATCGCCCAGCAGTTCGGGTACGAGTACGTGGACGTACGGCAGAGCGCCGGGCGCAACAACGCGCTCGTCATGCTGATCGCGCCCGACCCCAGCCCCCAGGCCCGCGCCCGCGCCGGCCAGAACTGGGCGCAGTACCCGAACGCGAGCGACGGGGTGTCCGTACCGCCCCTCGTGCCCGACGCCTTCGAGCTCCTCAAGGCCCGTATCAACTTCGACCTCACCGGTAAGAGCGCCGAGAAGCGGATGGGCTACGCGGCCATCGGCCTCACCGTCGGCGCCGGGGTCCTCGGAGTGCGGCTCGGTGCGGACGCCGCCGCCTGGATCACCGCGTTCATCGTGTGGGTGATCTTCATGGCGATCATCGGCATCGGCTTCGCCGTCAACCGCAAGCGCAACGCCAAGTTCGCGGCCAGGCTGCAGGCCGCCGGGTTCGCGCCGATCACCGACGAGACCGGGCGGGTGCGCTATCTGCCGCCCGGCGGACAGCTGCCGGGGCACGGCAACCCGTTCGCGGCCGGGCCCTACGGCAACCAGGCCCCCGCCCCGGGCACGCCGGGCGGTTACGGGCAGCAGGCGCCCGGGCCGTACGGCCAGCCCGCGGCGCCGGGCGGGTACCCTGCTCAGCCTGCCGCGCCGGGTGCGTATCCCGCGCAGCCCGCCGCGCCCGGCCCGTACAGCAACCAGCCCGCCCCGGGTCCCTACGGCGCTCCCCAGCCCCAGGGCCCGTACGGCACACCGCAGCAGCCGCAGCCGCAGCCGCAGCCCCAGCCGCCGTACAGCCAGCCGCAAGCGCAGCCGCCGTACGGCCAGCCCCAGCCCTACCCCCAACAGCAGAGCCCCCAGCCGCCTCAGCCGCCCCACCCGCAGCAGAACCCCCACTGGCAACCCCCGCAGCGCTGACCGGGCGGCGTTTCCTTCGCCCCCTATACCCTCTATATCCACACCCCGGTGTGGCCGTGCCCCCCGTCCCCGTCCCGCCCCCATATCTCGCCCTTATATAGGGACGACCAACACAACCTCTCATCCGCCCTCCCCGCCGGGTGAGAGCAAAGTTCCTTTCCGGTCACCCGGTGCCACAGACCGGAAACGCGCCCTCCCTACCTTCGGGACCAGTCACTCAAAGCGCGACCGAGCCCCGAAGACCGTGGAGGCGTCATGACAGCCCCTAGCACAGCCCCCGCCGCAAGCAGGGGAGGCCGCTGGATCGACCACTGGGACCCCGAGAACGAGACGTTCTGGAACGAGACCGGTGAGAAGATCGCACGCCGGAACCTCTTCTTCTCCGTCCTCTCCGAGCACATCGGGTTCTCGATCTGGACCCTGTGGTCCGTGATGGTGCTCTTCATGGGGCCGGAGTACGGGCTCACCCCCGCCGACAAGTTCTTCATCGTCTCGATGGCCACGCTGGTCGGCGCCATAGTCCGGGTGCCCTACACCTTCGCCGTCGCCGTCTTCGGTGGCCGGATGTGGACGGTCGTCTCGGCGAGCCTGCTGCTCCTTCCGACGGTCGCCGCGTTCGCCGTGATGGAGCCGGGAACGTCGCTCACCACCTTCCTGCTGTGCGCGATGCTGGCCGGTGTCGGCGGCGGAAACTTCGCCTCCAGCATGACCAACATCAACGCCTTCTTCCCCCTGCGTAAGAAGGGGTGGGCGCTCGGTCTGAACGCCGGCGGCGGCAACATCGGCGTACCAGTGGTGCAGCTCGTCGGTCTCGCGGTCATCGGCGCCAGCGGGGGCCCGCGCCTGCTGCTCGGGATCTACATCCCGTTCATCGTGATCGCCGCCGTCCTCGCGTGGCTGAAGATGGACAGCATCTCGTCCGTGAAGAACGACACCGGCGCCGCCAAGGACGCCGTGAAGGACGCCCACACCTGGATCATGTCCTTCCTCTACATCGGTACCTTCGGCTCCTTCATCGGGTACAGCTTCGCCTTCGGCCTCGTCCTCCAGACGCAGTTCGGCCGTACGCCGCTGCAGGCCGCCTACGTCACCTTCATCGGCCCGCTGCTCGGCTCCCTGATCCGGCCCGTGGGCGGCTGGCTCGCCGACCGGTACGGCGGCGCGAAGATCACGCTGTACAACTTCATCGCCATGGCCGCCGCGACCTCGATCATCATCGTGGCCTCGATGCAGAAGTCGCTGCCTCTGTTCACCACCGCGTTCATCGCCCTGTTCGTGCTGACCGGCCTCGGCAACGGCTCGACGTACAAGATGATCCCCGGCATCTTCCAGGCGAAGGCCGCCGCCAAGGGACTCACCGGTGAGGAGGCCGCGTCCTACGGCCGCCGGCTCTCCGGTGCCTCCATGGGCCTCATCGGCGCGGTCGGCGCGCTCGGCGGACTCGGCATCAACCTCGCCTTCCGCCAGTCCTTCCTCTCCGTGGGCTCCGGGACCGGCGCCTTCGTCGCCTTCCTCGCCTTCTACGGCGTCTGTTTCGTGGTCACCTGGGCCGTATACCTTCGCCGCCCGGCCGCCTCCGAGACCCACGCCACATCGGCGACCGAGGCAAAGCCGCAGCTCAGCTACGCCGAGGTGTGACGTAACACTGCCGACATGAAGCCGAACCGAGCCTGTCACGCACCGTTGACAGGCTCGATCGGCATGCAGGTGCAACCACCCTGGGTGAAGTCAGGAACTCCCTCGGTGCGACCACCTGACGCAAGGCACCACAACTCGAGTGCGGGACGAGAGTTATGTACGACGAACAGCAGCAACCGGAACACGGCCCGCTCGCGGGTTTCACCGTGGGCGTCACCGCCGCACGCCGTGCCGACGAACTCGGGGCCTTGCTCCAGCGGCGCGGAGCCGCAGTCCTGCACGCACCTGCCCTGCGCATCGTGCCGCTCGCCGACGACAGCGAACTGCTCGCCGCCACCAAGGAGATCATCCAGCGGACCCCGGACATCGTGGTCGCCACGACCGCGATCGGCTTCCGGGGCTGGATCGAGGCCGCCGACGGGTGGGGACTGGGCGAGGACCTGCTGGCACGGCTGCGCGAGGTCGAGCTGCTCGCGCGCGGGCCGAAGGTCAAGGGCGCGGTACGGGCCGCCGGGCTGACCGAGGAGTGGTCGCCGTCCAGCGAGTCCATGGCCGAGGTGCTGGACCGGCTGCTGGAGGAGGGCGTCGACGGACGCCGTATCGCCCTCCAGCTGCACGGTGAGCCGCTGCCCGGGTTCGTGGAGGCGTTGCGGGCCGGGGGAGCGGAGGTGCTCGGTGTGCCGGTGTACCGGTGGCTGCCGCCGGAGGACATCGGACCGGTCGACCGTCTGCTGGACGCCACGGTCTCCCGTGGCCTGGACGCGCTCACCTTCACCAGCGCCCCGGCCGCGGCGTCCCTGCTGTCGCGGGCCGAGGAGCGCGGGCTGCTCCCCGAGGTGCTCGCCGCCCTCAACCACGACGTCCTTCCGGCCTGCGTCGGTCCGGTCACCGCGCTGCCGTTGCAGGCCCGCGGGATCGACACGGTGCAGCCCCAGAGGTACCGGCTCGGTCCGCTGGTCCAGCTGCTGTGCCAGGAGCTGCCCGCCCGGGCCCGGTCGCTGCCGATCGCCGGGCACCAGGTGGAGATCCGCGGCCATGCGGTGCTGGTCGACGGGGCGCTGCGGCCCGTACCGCCGGCGGGTATGTCCCTGCTGCGGGCTCTGTCCCGGCGGCCCGGGTGGGTGGTGGCCCGGTCCGATCTGCTGCGGGCGCTGCCGGGCGCCGGCCGCGATGAGCATGCGGTGGAGACGGCGATGGCTCGGCTGCGGACGGCTCTTGGGGCGCCGAAGCTGATCCAGACGGTGGTGAAGCGGGGGTATCGGCTGGCCTTGGATCCCGCCGCCGACGCGAAGTACGCGGACGTGTGAGCTGTTTTCGCCCCCGCCGCCCCTACCCGTCCCGTCCCCAGGGGCTCCGCCCCTTCGACCCCCCCCAGGGGGCTCTGCCCCCTGGACCCCCGTCGGCCCTGAACGGGCCTCGTCCTCAAACTCCCCCAGAGGGGGGACCCCCAGACGGGCTGGATTGCGCTGACCGGCGCCGAAAGCTGCCGTATCCCACCAGCGCCCGACCCAAGCACCCCAACGCCACCGTCGACAACCCGGCCCGCACCACGTTCCACGCCACCCACGGCCCCTCGAACTCCTCCCGCAGTGCGGCCGGATCACCACCCGCCTCCAGCCCGTCGTTCAGCGGGATGTTGAAGGCGACCGTGACGAGGAAGGCGAGGGCATACGCCGCCAGTGCCGCCCGCACCCACCACCGGTACGGCTCCCCGCGCAGCTGCCACGCCGACACCCCCGTCACCACCAGCGCCCCGAGGAAGCTCAGGAAGAACACCGGGTTCTGGATCACCTCGTTGATGTCGCGCATGACCTCGACGTAGACCCGGTCGTCACTGCGCGCCAGCCCCGGCATCACCGCGCACGCGAAGACGTAGAAGCTTCCGGCTATCAGGCCCATCGCGACCGTGGCCGCGCCCAGTACGGTTCCGGCGATCGTGTCGTTTCGAGTCATGTCCTTCAGTCAACGGGCCCGAATGCCCCCCGAACATGGCCGTCACGCGCAGCTCCATACGCGGTCGTCCAGCGCCAACCGCCGGTACGAGGGGTTCCGGCTCCGCGAGCGGGCAGGCACTGTTAGAGGGAACGGTTTCCCCAGCTCTCCTCACGGCATCTCACCGACCCCTTCTGACCGGGGTGACCCTAGGCGGTGACAGGCACATGGCACTGGGTACGGTCACGGACGCGTACGAGCTGCGGTTCGACGCCGGACGGATCTGTCTGGACCTCCTCGCGACCACGCACCCCGAGGAACGGTTCGACTCCGTCGAGGTGTTGTGCGCCTGGATCGCCGGGGCGGGGCTCGTCCCACCGGGCACGCCGCTCGCCCACGCCGACGCCTCCTGGCTCGTGGCCTTCCGCGAACTGCGCGGACGTATCGGGCAGTTGGTGCGAGGTGGTCCTCACCCCGAGCCTTGGCCGTCGTACGACATCGCGCTCGCGCAGGTGAACGACATCGCTCTCGCCGCGCCCCCGGCACCCCGCGCCGTACGGAGCGAAGACGGAACCCTCGTGCGGGAGTTGGATCATCCGCCCGAGTGCGCCGCCCTGCTCGGGGCCGTCGCCCGGGACGTGCTGGAGCTGCTCACCGATCCTGTCGCGCAGGCCGGGCTGAGGGAGTGCGAGGGCGACAACTGTCCGATCGTTTATGTCGATACGTCCCGGGGGCGCAGGAGGCGCTGGTGTTCCAGTGAGGTCTGCGGGAACCGCGAAAGGGTCGCCCGGCACCGCCGTCGCGCCGCTCTCACCCGAGCCTGACAGTCCGTTATGCGGCTTGTGCGAGTGGGCTGTCGAAGTGATTTCGATTACACCTTGTTTACCTACGCACCCGTAGGGAAGCGCGCGCTCGATCTTGCCGATGTGGTGGAAATGTAAAGATCGCACGGTGGGAATGTGCTGCCATGTCCAGCTCGTCACGTCACTCCACAGAAAACTGTCGCCTCGCTTTGAACGCTCAACGGGCCGCTTCCGTACGGGTGGTCGAGCGACCGACTGGGGGAACCCCCGGACATCGGAGGTGGGCGTGCGCAAGGATTCCGTCGTGGCCAATGAACGTGGATCGAGGGCCCGACATCGCATGTCCCAGCCCTCGGAACCTGATGAGGAGCTGATGCGTGCGCTGTACAGAGAGCACGCCGGACCCCTCCTTGCGTATGTCCTTCGACTGGTCGCCGGTGATCGGCAACGAGCAGAGGACGTCGTGCAGGAGACGCTCATCCGTGCCTGGAAGAACGCCGGACAGCTCAATCGAGCGACCGGATCGGTACGCCCCTGGCTGGTGACGGTCGCGAGGCGCATCGTCATCGACGGCCACCGCAGCCGGCAGGCCCGGCCGCAGGAGGTCGATCCGTCGCCGCTGGAGGTCATCCCCGCGGAGGACGAGATCGACAAGGCGCTGTGGCTGATGACGCTGTCGGACGCACTCGACGACCTGACTCCTGCCCACCGGGAGGTGCTGGTCGAGACGTACTTCAAGGGACGTACCGTCAATGAGGCGGCCGAGACGCTGGGCATACCCAGCGGCACCGTCCGCTCCAGGGTCTTCTATGCCCTGCGGTCGATGAAGCTGGCTCTGGAGGAGCGGGGGGTGACGGCGTGATGAGTGTTTACGGGGGAAACCAGGGATTCGGGATGGGCGGTTCGGGTATGTCTGGACCCATGCAGGGACATCCGGTTCCGAGCGAGCACGAGACCGTCGGCGCCTACGCCCTCGGGATCCTCGACGACGCTGAGGCAACCGCTTTCGAAGCACACCTCGCGACCTGCGAATGGTGCGCCCAGCAGCTGGACGAGCTCGCCGGGATGGAGCCGATGCTGGCCGCGCTCGCGGACCTGCCCGGTTCCGGCACGCCCGCCATCGGCGAGTCCCTGTCGGCGAAGCCCAGCCCGCGGCTGGTCAACAAGCTCGTCGACGAGGTCGCCGAGCGCCGCGCCCAGAAGCGCCGGCGCAGCTTCTACATGGTGGCCGCGGCGGCCGCGCTGATCGTCGGCGGCCCGTTCGTGGCCGTGGCGACGAACGGCAGCGACGGCGGCGACGGCGGGAACAGGGTCGTGACGGCGGCCAACCCCGCCAAGGACCTGTTCACCGACATCGAGAACAAGGTCTCCGGGAGCGACTCGACGACCGGCGTCAGCGCGACCGTCGCCCTGCAGGAGAAGCTCTGGGGCACCGAGACGGCCCTCGAACTCAAGGGCGTCAAGGGTCCGCTCAAGTGCTCCCTGATCTTCGTCAGCAAGGACGGCGAGCGTGAGACGGCCGCCTCCTGGTCCGTCCCGAAGTGGGGCTACGGCATCCCGGACGCCAAGACCGAGCAGGCCAGGAACCCGCTCTACGTCAGCGGCGGCGTGTCCATGGCCCCCGACGAGGTCGACCACATCGAGGTCATGACCTTCGACGGAAAGAAGCTGGCCCAGGTCGACGTGTAGTCGACGTAGCTTTTCGGGGCCCCCTTCGCGTACGGTTGACGGCTGCCCAGCACGTCAGAAGGGGGCCCGGTGGCCGCTCAGGCTCAACAGGAAACCGCGCTCGAAGACTCCCGGAGAGACCGAGAGATCGGCGTCGAACAGGAACACCTGGACCGGGTGTACCAGCGCCTCGAGGAGAAGATCCACGAGGCCGAGTTCCTGATGAACGACGCGGCCAAGCGCGGCCAGGTCGGTACGCCCGGCGCGCTCGCCGAGCGGGACGCGCAGGTCTTCCGGGCGGGCGTCCACCTCAACCGGCTCAACAACGAGTTCGAGGACTTCCTCTTCGGCCGTATCGACCTGCTGCTCGGCAAGGACGGCAAGAAGGGGCCCGACGGCGCCTACACCGCGGTCGAGCCCGCCGAGGGCGCCGTCCGCGACGACAACACCGCCGACATCGCCGAGACCCTGCACATCGGCCGTATCGGTGTGCTCGACCAGGACTACGCCCCGCTGGTCATCGACTGGCGGGCCCCGGCCGCGGCGCCCTTCTACCGCTCCACCCCGGTCGATCCGGGGCGGGTCGTACGGCGCCGGGTGATCCGTTCCAAGGGGCGCCGCGTGCTGGGTGTCGAGGACGACCTCATGCGCCCCGAGCTCAAGGCGTTCCTCGGTGGGAACGAGCTGCCCGTCATCGGCGACGGCGCCCTCATGGCCGCCCTCGGACAGGCCCGCAGCCACACCATGCGGGACATCGTGGCGTCCATCCAGGCCGAGCAGGACCTGGTCATCCGCGCCCCCGCCGCCTCGGTGACGTACGTCGAGGGCGGCCCCGGCACCGGCAAGACCGCCGTCGCCCTGCACCGCGCCGCCTACCTGCTCTACCAGGACCGGCGCCGGTACGCGGGCGGCATCCTGATCGTCTCGCCGACCCCGCTGCTGGTGGCGTACACCGAGGGCGTGCTCCCCTCCCTGGGCGAGGAGGGCCAGGTCGCCATCCGCGCGATCGGCTCGCTGGTCGACGGCGCCGAGGCCACGCTGTACGACTCCCCGGCCGTGGCCCGCGCCAAGGGTTCGTACCGCATGCTCAAGGTGCTGCGGAAGGCGGCGCGGGGCGCGCTGGAGCTGGGGCCGGGAGGCGCGGCCGCTCCCGGCCGGCCCGCCGCCGGTGCCGCGGGGGCGAACGGCACGGGGCAGCTCGCCTTCGGCGGCGACGACGCCGCCGACTCACCCGCGCAGCCCCCCGCCGGACCTCCCACCCGTCTGCGCGTGGTCGCCTTCGGGCGCCGGCTCGAGCTGGAGGCCGATGCGCTGGAACGTATCCGCCACAGCGCCCTCGGCGGCACCGCCCCCGTGAACCTGCTGCGCCCGCGCGCCCGCAAGCTGCTGCTCGACGCCCTGTGGGCGAAGTCCGGCGGCGCATCCCGGCACACCGACCCGGAGCTGGCCGCCGAGCTGCGCTCGTCCTTCGACGAGGACGTGATGACGGAGGACAGCTTCATCGCCTTCCTCGACGCCTGGTGGCCCGAGCTCACCCCGAAGGCCGTCCTGGAGGCGATGGCCGACGAGCGCCGGCTCGGCCGCTGGGCCCGCCGGATCCTCAACCCCGGCGAGATCCGCAAGGTGGCCCGCTCGCTGAAGCGGGACGGCCACTCCGTGCACGACATCGCCATGCTCGACGAGCTCCAGGCGATCCTCGGCACCCCGGCCCGCCCGAAGAAGAAGCGCGAGCTGGACCCGCTCG
The DNA here is from genome assembly GCF_039537145.1 of Streptomyces shaanxiensis. Lineage (NCBI taxonomy): Bacteria > Bacillati > Actinomycetota > Actinomycetes > Kitasatosporales > Streptomycetaceae > Streptomyces > Streptomyces shaanxiensis. Next base: position 47,402 of record NZ_BAAAZY010000015.1, on the reverse strand, counting down.
ACCAGCTCAGCGGCCTGGAGGAGCTGATGCCGGTGCGCGAGGAGTCGCAGCGCGAGCGCGCCGAGCGGCTGGCGGCCGAGCGCACCGAGTACGCCCACGTCATCGTCGACGAGGCCCAGGACCTCACGCCGATGCAGTGGCGGATGGTGGGGCGCCGGGGCCGGCACGCCACGTGGACGGTCGTCGGCGACCCGGCCCAGTCGTCCTGGTCCGACGTGGACGAGGCGGCCGAGGCGCGCGACGAGGCCCTCGGCACCCGCCCGCGCCGCCGCTTCCAGCTCACCGTGAACTACCGCAACCCGGCCGAGATCGCCGAGCTCGCGGCGAAGGTGCTGGCGCTCGCCATGCCGGGCTCCACGTCGCCCTCGGCGGTGCGCTCCACGGGCGTCGAGCCGCGTTTTGTGACAACGAACATCGGACGCGGCACCGGCGTACGGGAATCACTCGCTCAGACGGTCCGGCACGAGGCCGCACGGCTGCTGGACCAGGTCGACGGAACGGTCGGCGTGGTCGTCGCCATGCAGCGGCGCGAGGAGGCGGCCAAGTGGCTGGCCGGGCTCGGCGACCGGGTCGTGGCGCTCGGCAGCCTGGAGGCGAAAGGCCTGGAGTACGACGCGACGATCGTCGTCTCCCCGGCGGAGATCGCGGACGAGTCGCCGGCCGGACTGCGCGTGCTGTACGTCGCGCTGACCCGGGCCACCCAGCAGCTGACGGTGGTGTCGGGGGAGCGGGACGAGCCGGACGCGACCGGGGTGCCGGACCTGCTCCGAGATTGATCCGGATGAACCACCGGTACGGGAATGGCCTTACGGGATCCGTTTGTTAGCCTGGGTGTGGCACCGGCTCGATCCAAGCCCCCGGGCCCAACCTTCGTCGCTACGAGCGACCACTTGCCGCGAGGCGAGCATGGCGGGTCGGTGTCATGAACGTAGAGAAGAGACCCACGTCACCATGTGACGTGGGTCTCTTTTCATGAGAAGGCGTGGCGAACAATACGTTCGCAATTCAAGCCCGGCTAACTCCTACTCAGCGGTAGGTGCGACGATCGGACGGCGTACCCAGCGTCACACGGTGAAAGCAGAGGAAGTCGGCCATGGCAACGGCGCCCAGCGTCTCCTACTCGATGACGGTCCGGCTGGAGGTGCCCGCGAGCGGAACCGCGGTCTCCCAGCTCACCGGAGCCGTCGAGTCCCACGGAGGCTCGGTGACCGGCCTCGACGTGACCGCGTCCGGCCACGAGAAGCTCCGCATCGACGTCACCATCGCCGCGACCTCCACGGCGCACGCCGACGAGATCGTCGAGCAGCTCCGTGGCATCGAGGGCGTCACACTCGGCAAGGTCTCGGACCGTACGTTCCTCATGCACCTCGGCGGCAAGATCGAGATGCAGTCCAAGCACCCCATCCGTAACCGTGACGACCTGTCCATGATCTACACGCCGGGTGTGGCCCGCGTCTGCATGGCCATCGCCGAGAACCCCGAGGACGCCCGCCGCCTCACCATCAAGCGCAACTCCGTTGCGGTCGTGACGGACGGCTCGGCGGTGCTGGGCCTCGGCAACATCGGCCCGAAGGCCGCGCTGCCCGTGATGGAGGGCAAGGCGGCCCTGTTCAAGCGGTTCGCCGGCATCGACGCCTGGCCGATCTGCCTCGACACCCAGGACACCGACGCGATCGTCGAGATCGTCAAGGCGATCGCCCCCGGGTTCGCCGGCATCAACCTCGAGGACATCTCCGCCCCCCGCTGCTTCGAGATCGAGGCACGGCTGCGCGAGGCCCTCGACATCCCCGTCTTCCACGACGACCAGCACGGCACGGCGATCGTCGTCCTGGCCGCCCTGACCAACGCACTTCGTGTCGCGGGCAAGGCGATCGAGAACATCCGCGTCGTCATGTCCGGCGCCGGCGCGGCCGGTACGGCCATTCTCAAGCTGCTCATCGCCGCGGGCGTGAAGAACGCCGTCGTCGCCGACATCCACGGTGTCGTGCACGCCGGCCGCGAGGACCTGGTGGACGCCGCGGCCGACTCGCCGCTGCGCTGGATCGCCGACAACACCAACCCCGAGGGCCTGACCGGCACGCTGAAGGAGGCCGTGCGCGGCGCGGACGTCTTCATCGGCGTCTCCGCCCCGAACGTGCTCGACGGTGACGACGTGGCCGCCATGGCCGACGACGCCATCGTGTTCGCGCTCGCGAACCCGGACCCCGAGGTCGACCCCGCAATCGCCCGTCAGACGGCCGCAGTTGTGGCCACGGGCCGCTCCGACTTCCCGAACCAGATCAACAACGTGCTGGTCTTCCCGGGTGTCTTCCGCGGTCTGCTGGACGCTCAGTCCCGCACGGTCAACACCGACATGATGCTCGCGGCCGCGAAGGCGCTCGCGGATGTGGTGACCGAGGACGAGCTGAACCCGAACTACATCATCCCGAGCGTGTTCAACGACAAGGTCGCGGGCGCGGTCGCCGGGGCGGTGCGGGAGGCTGCGAAGGCGGCGTCCGCGGTGACGTCGGCCGAGTAATCACCTGGGTTCGGCGCCTCACAGCCCCGAAAAGTGTGCGTGGGCTGTGAGGATCGCCACGGCAAGCCCTTGTAACGGCGCGTCGTGGAACCAAGGGCCTTGAAACGCCGTTTATCGTGACGGCCAAGCTCAGGCCCTCTCTTCGTGTGACTCCCACGGGTGTTCTCACGACTCCTCCGGGCGCCGGATTGGCTTTCCCGCCGCAGGTAGGGGCAGGATGCGTCTCTGGGCGCGAGGGTCTGACGACGGACCCGGGTCCGGGGACTGTCCCAGGGCCCTGGCAGCATCGACTTCGCTGTGCCCGATATGCGGCTCCGCCGCGTGGCACGCCTCAACGGCAAAAAGAACACGGGAGTAACAACATGAACCGCAGTGAGCTGGTGGCCGCGCTGGCCGACCGCGCCGAGGTGACCCGCAAGGACGCCGACGCCGTGCTGGCCGCTTTCGCCGAGGTCGTCGGCGACATCGTCTCCAAGGGCGACGAGAAGGTCACCATCCCCGGCTTCCTGACCTTCGAGCGCACCCACCGTGCCGCTCGCACCGCCCGCAACCCGCAGACCGGCGACCCGATCCAGATCCCGGCCGGCTACAGCGTGAAGGTCTCCGCGGGCAGCAAGCTCAAGGAAGCCGCCAAGGGCAAGTGACCTTGCCGTCTGTACACCACGGGACGGTGTGCGGCTTGTAGAACGCTGATGGGGCGGCGCCCGGTTCTCGGGTGCCGCCCCATCGTGGTTTTCGCTTTCCAGTGGCCTCAAAACGCCGGCCGGGCTGGATTTGGCCGGACTTAGCCGAGCGCCTTACCCGGCAACTCCACCTTCGCGCCCAGCTCCACGAGCTTCTCCATGCTGTGCCTTCCCGGGGGATAACCCCCGGACCCCCAGCCGCAGACCGGCGTGTTCCGCGTCCGTGTCAGGAGACCACCGTCAGCCGAGTGCCTTGCCCGGCAGTTCGACCTTGGCGCCCAGCTCCACGAGCTTCTCCATGAAGTTCTCGTAGCCGCGGTTGATCAGGTCGATGCCGTGCACTCGTGAAGTCCCCTGGGCCGCCAGGGCCGCGATGAGGTACGAGAAGCCGCCGCGGAGGTCGGGGATGACGAGGTCGGCGCCCTGGAGCTTGGTGGGGCCCGAGACGACCGCGGAGTGCAGGAAGTTGCGCTGGCCGAAGCGGCAGTCGGAGCCGCCGAGGCACTCGCGGTACAGCTGGATGTGGGCGCCCATCTGGTTCAGCGCGGAGGTGAAGCCGAGGCGGGACTCGTAGACCGTCTCGTGGATGATCGACAGGCCGGTCGCCTGCGTCAGGGCCACCACCAGCGGCTGCTGCCAGTCCGTCTGGAAGCCCGGGTGCACGTCCGTTTCGAGCGCGATGGACTTCAACTGGCCACCGGGGTGCCAGAAACGGATGCCCTCGTCGTCGATCTCGAAGGCACCGCCCACCTTCCGGTAGGTGTTGAGGAACGTCATCATCGAGCGCTGCTGCGCGCCGCGAACGTAGATGTTGCCCTCGGTCGCGAGCGCCGCGGACGCCCAGGAGGCGGCCTCCAGACGGTCCGGGAGGGCCTTGTGGTTGTAGCCGCCGAGCGAGTCCACACCGGTGATGCGGATCGTGCGGTCGGTGTCCACGCCGATGATGGCGCCCATCTTCTGCAGGACGCAGATGAGGTCCTCGATCTCCGGCTCCACGGCCGCGTTCGAGAGCTCGGTGACGCCCTCCGCGAGCACCGCCGTCAGCAGCACCTGCTCGGTCGCGCCCACGGACGGGTACGGCAGCCGGATCTTCGTGCCGCGCAGCCGCTGCGGAGCCTCCAGGTACTGCCCGTCCGCCCGCTTCTCGATGCGCGCCCCGAACTGCCGCAGCACCTCGAAGTGGAAGTCGATGGGCCGGCCGCCGATGTCGCAGCCGCCGAGGCCGGGGATGAAGGCGTGGCCGAGGCGGTGGAGCAGGGGGCCGCAGAACAGGATCGGGATGCGGCTCGAACCAGCGTGGGCATCGATGTCAGCGACGTTCGCGCTCTCCACGTGGGACGGGTCCATCACCAACTCGCCCGGTTCCTCACCCGGACGGACCGTGACCCCGTGCAGTTGCAGCAGGCCTCGTACGACACGCACGTCACGGATGTCCGGCACGTTGCGCAGTCGACTTGGCGCGCTGCCCAGCAGGGCGGCGACCATGGCCTTCGGTACGAGGTTCTTCGCACCGCGGACACGGATCTCGCCCTCCAGCGGGGTTCCGCCGTGGACAAGCAGGACATCGTCGTTGACGGTCATGTATCTCGCGTTCCGATGAGTTGGGCAGGGGCCAGAAGGGAAAGGGTAATCGCCGCCGACCCCCCTTCTGTAAGCCCGAGTACGGCTCAGGAACGTCATAGCTCTGTCACAACACGAACCGTTCGCCGTCGGGCACAAGCGGTCACCATCGCCGCCGTGCGCCCGATCCTGCTTCTTTCCGCCCTGAGCTGCATTCACTCCCGAACCCGCATTGCCTCCCCACGCGAAGGGAAGATGCGGGATCATGTCTGGCATGACCGAGGTGTCCTCGCTCACAGGGCGGCTGCTCGTGGCAACGCCCGCCCTGGCGGACCCGAACTTCGACCGCGCGGTGGTGCTCCTTCTCGACCACGACGAGGAGGGCTCCCTCGGTGTCGTCCTCAACCGTCCGACCCCCGTGGACGTGGGCGACATCCTGGAGGGCTGGGCGGACCTCGCCGGCGAACCCGGTGTCGTCTTCCAGGGCGGCCCGGTGTCCCTGGACTCGGCCCTCGGTGTCGCCGTCATCCCCGGTGACGCGAACGGCGAGAGCGCCCCGCTGGGCTGGCGCCGGGTGCACGGGGCGATCGGGCTCGTGGACCTGGAGGCCCCGCCGGAGCTGCTCGCCTCGGCCGTCGGGTCCTTGAGGATCTTCGCCGGGTACGCCGGCTGGGGACCCGGCCAGCTGGAGGACGAGCTGGTGGAGGGCGCCTGGTACGTCGTCGAGTCCGAGCCCGGCGACGTCTCCTCGCCGTCCCCGGAACGACTGTGGCGCGAGGTGCTGCGCCGCCAGCGCAACGAGCTCGCGATGGTGGCGACGTACCCGGACGACCCTTCGCTCAACTGAAACATGTGAGCTTCAGTACTCTTGGCGTTATGAGCACTCTCGAGCCCGAGCGCGGGACTGGTACGGGGACCCTCGTAGAGCCGACGCCACAGGTGTCCCACGGCGACGGCGACCACGAGCGCTTCGCCCACTACGTCCAGAAGGACAAGATCATGGCGAGCGCCCTCGACGGCACCCCCGTCGTGGCGCTCTGCGGCAAGGTCTGGGTGCCCGGCCGCGACCCGAAGAAGTACCCGGTGTGTCCCATGTGCAAGGAGATCTACGAGTCCATGGGAGCCGGCGGGGACGACAAGGGCAAGGGCGGCGACAAGAAGTAACCCTGCCTTCGGCCTGAGCTTTGCGAGGCCCCCGGGGCGCTGTTCGGCGCACCCCGGGGGCTTTTGCGTGTCACGAAGTGGTTGAGACCTCTTGTGGACATGTTCATGTAGTCCCTAGGCTCCGATGCGTTGTACAGGGTGAAATAGCCATTGCATATGCTGCAACGCAACGCTCGGAGGATCACTCCATGAAGCTTCCCTCGCGACTCGCCGCACTCCTGGCGGCGGCAGCGGTCGTCACCGCCTGCGCCCCCCAGACTTCCAGCAACTCCTCCTCCGACAAGGACGAGAAGACCGGCACGCTGCGGGTCTGGCTCTTCCAGGAAGTCGGCAACAAGCCGAAGGAGAAGGTCGTCGACTCCGTCGTCACCGCCTTCGAGAAGGAGCACGAGGGCACGAAGGTCGACGTCGAGTACATCCCGGTCGAGACCCGCGCCCAGCGCGTCAAGGCCGCCTTCAACGACCCGAAGTCCGCGCCCGACGTGATGGAGTACGGCAACACCGACACCGCCGGCTATGTGAAGGACGGCGGACTCCTCGACGTCACCGAGGAGTTCGGTGCCTGGAGCGAGACGAAGGACACCGACCCCACGGCCAGGCAGTCCGTCACCGTGGGCGGCAAGATCTACGGCGCTCCCTTCTACGTCGGGGTCCGCGCCCTGTACTACCGGACCGACGTCTTCGAGGAACTCGGCCTGGAAGTCCCGAGGACCATGGACGAGTTGGCGACGACGGCCCGAAAGATCCGCGCCGCCGAGCCCGAGCTGTACGGCCTCGTGGTGGGCGGCGCCTACACGTACGGCGCGATGCCCTTCGTCTGGGCCAACGGCGGGGAGATAGCCGAGGGCAAGGGCGGCAGCTACGCCTCGGCGATCGACAGCGCGGCGGCCCAGAAGGGCATCAAGGCGTACACGTCCCTGTTCAGCGACGACAACTGTCCCGCCGCCAAGTGCGCCGGCATGGGCGGCAACGACACGGTGACCGCGTTCGCGGCCGGCAAGGCGGGCATGGCGATCGGCGGCGACTTCAGCCACACCGCGGTGGAGGCCGGGAAGGTGAAGGGCAAGTACGCGGTCGTGCCGCTGCCGGGCGTGAAGGCGGGGTCCGTCGCGCCGGCGTTCGCCGGGGGCAACAACATCGGTGTGCTGAAGAGCACGTCGCATCGGACGCTGGCGGTCGAGCTGATGGAACAGCTCACCTCGAAGAAGACACAGGCTTCGATGTTCGAGGCGATGGGGTTCCTGCCCACCTTCTCCGACGTACGGCAGCAGGTCGCGGCCGAGGAACCGTACGTCAAGCCGTTCGCGCAGACGCTCTCCGCGGGCACCAGGTTCGTCCCCGCGTCGCCCGCGTGGGCGCAGATCGACTCCTCGCTCGTTCTGCCGACGATGTTCCAGGAGGTCATCAGCGGCAAGAAGGACGTGGCGGCGGCCTCGGCGGACGCGGCCAAGAAGATGAACGACGCGTTCGGCTCCGTGGGTTGAGCCTGTGAGTCCTCGTACGAAGCCCTCCTGGACCCCCTGGCTCTATCTCGCCCCAGCCCTCGTCGTCCTCGGCGGGCTGCTCGCCTACCCCATCTACCAGCTCGGGCTGATCTCGTTCTTCCAGTACACCCAGGCGCAGGTCAGCGGTGGGGAGCCGACGAGCTTCCAGGGGCTGGGGAACTACGCGGAGCTGTTCGGCGACGACCAGTTCTGGCAGGTGCTGGGGGCGACCGTCGTCTTCGCGGCGGCCTGCGTGGTGTCGACGCTCGCCGTCGGCTGTGCGCTCGCCGTGCTGCTCACGCGCGTGCGTGCCGTGCCGCGGCTGGTGCTGATGCTGGCCGCGCTGGGGGCGTGGGCGACGCCCGCCATCACCGGGTCGACGGTGTGGCTGTTCCTGTTCGACCCGGACTTCGGCCCGGTGAACCGGGTGCTGGGACTCGGTGACCACTCGTGGACGTACGGGCGGTTCAGCGCCTTCTTCCTCGTCCTGCTCGAAGTGGTGTGGTGCTCCTTCCCGTTCGTGATGGTGACGGTGTACGCCGGCATCCGCGCCGTACCGGCCGAGGTGCTGGAGGCCGCCGAACTGGACGGCGCCTCGCAGTGGCGGGTCTGGCGGTCGGTGCTGGCGCCGATGCTGCGGCCGATCCTGGTGGTCGTCACCATCCAGTCGGTGATCTGGGACTTCAAGGTCTTCACACAGATCTACGTCATGACGAACGGCGGCGGCATCGCGGGCCAGAACCTGGTGCTGAACGTGTACGCCTACCAGAAGGCGTTCGCGTCCTCGCAGTACAGCCTGGGCTCGGCGATCGGCGTGGTGATGCTGCTGATCCTGCTGGCAGTGACGCTCGGGTACCTGCGGCTGCTGCGCAGGCAGGGGGAGGAGCTGTGAGGTTCGTGAGGTCCGTGACTTCCCTGAGTTTCGTACGGCGTCCCTGGCGGCTGCTCGCGGAGGCGTCCGCGCTGCTGATCGCCGCGGTGGTCGCGTTTCCGCTGTACTGGATGGTGCTCAGCGCCTTCAAACCGGCCGGGGAGATCGAGTCGAGCGAGCCGCGGCCGTGGACGCTCGCGCCTTCCCTGGATTCCTTCCGGCGGGTCTTCGAGCAGAACGAATTCGGCCGTTACTTCCTCAACAGCCTTGTCGTCGCGTGCAGTGTCGTGATCGTCTCGGCGTTGATCGCGTTTCTCGCGGCGACCGCGGTGACCCGATTCCGGTTCCGCCTCCGGACCACCTTGCTGATCATGTTTCTGGTGGCCCAGATGGTCCCGGTGGAGGCCCTCACCATCCCCTTGTTCTTCCTCATGCGGGACTTCGGCCAACTGAACACGCTCGGCTCGCTGATCCTGCCGCACATCGCCTTCTCGCTGCCGTTCGCGATCTGGATGCTGCGGGGGTTTGTGAAGGCCGTTCCTCAGGCCCTGGAGGAGGCCGCGTACATCGACGGGGCGAGCCGGTCGCGATTCCTGTGGCAGATCCTTTTTCCGCTGGTCTTCCCGGGGCTCGTGGCCACGAGCGTGTTTTCCTTCATCTCGGCCTGGAACGACTTCCTGTTCGCCAAGTCCTTCATCATCAGCGACACCTCCCAGTCGACCCTCCCGATGGCCCTGCTCGTCTTCTACAAGCCGGACGAGCCGGACTGGGGCGGGGTGATGGCGGCCTCTACCGTGATGACCATTCCGGTACTGGTCTTCTTCGTACTCGTACAGCGGCGCCTGGTGTCCGGGCTCGGCGGCGCGGTCAAGGACTGAAGGGTCTGATCATTCATGGATCTCATTCCGGCACCTCGCCAGATGGAGCGGGCCACGGGCTTCTACGAACTCGGCGACGGCTTCGGGATCGAGGCCGGGCCGGGCACCGAGGACACCGCGCGCTGGCTGCGCACGACGCTCGGCGCGGCGACCGGGCTCGCGCTGCCGCCCAAGAAGGGGGATGAGTACGACGTCCTCCATCTGTCCGTCCGGCCAGGCCTCGACGCCGAGGAATACCGCCTCGCCATCGCCCCCCATGGCCTCCACATCCAGGGCGGCTCGCCCGCCGGTGTCTTCTGGGGCGCCCAGACGCTGCGCCAGCTCCTCGGCCCCGACGCCTTCCGGCGCGCACCCCTTTCCGACCGTACGTGGCGGCTGCCCCTGACGGAGATCCGGGACGCCCCCCGATTCCGCTGGCGCGGCCTCATGCTCGACGTGGCCCGGCACTTCATGCCCAAGGACGGAGTCCTGCGTTACCTCGACCTGCTGGCCGCCCACAAACTCAACGTCTTCCACTTCCATCTGACGGACGACCAGGGCTGGCGCATCGAGATCAAGAGGTACCCCCGGCTCACCGAGGTCGGCTCCTGGCGGGCGCGCACGAAATTCGGCCATCGGGCCTCGCCGCTCTGGGACGACAAGCCGCACGGTGGCTTCTACACCCAGGACGACATCCGCGAGATCGTCGCGTACGCCGCCGAGCGGCATATCACCGTCGTCCCCGAAATCGACGTACCGGGACACTCGCAGGCGGCCATCGCCGCGTATCCGGAACTCGGCAACTCCGACGTCATCACTGCATCCATTGAGGGGGGCGCCACCCTCTCCGTCTGGGACACCTGGGGGATCAATCCGAACGTACTCGCCCCCACCGACAACACCCTGCGCTTCTACGAGGGGGTCTTCGAGGAAGTCCTGGAGCTGTTCCCCTCGGAGTTCATTCACGTCGGGGGCGACGAATGCCTCAAGGACCAGTGGCGCCGGTCGCCCACCGCGCAGGCGCGCATCAGGGAACTCGGGCTGAAGGACGAGGACGAGCTCCAGGCGTGGTTCATCGGCCACTTCGACACCTGGCTCTCCGCGCGCGGGCGTCGGCTCATCGGCTGGGACGAGATCCTGGAGGGCGGCCTCGCGCAGGGGGCGACGGTGTCGTCCTGGCGCGGGTACGCCGGCGGCATCGCGGCGGCCCGCGCGGGCCACGACGTCGTCATGTGTCCCGAGCAGCAGGTGTACCTGGACCACCGTCAGGACGCGGGCGCCGACGAGCCGGTGCCGATCGGGTACGTGCGCACTCTGGAGGATGTCTATCGGTTCGAGCCCGTGCCCGCGGAGTTGACGCCGGACGAGGCCCGGCACGTGCTCGGTACGCAGGCCAACGTGTGGACCGAGGTGATGGAGGACCAGGCGCGCGTGGACTACCAGACGTTTCCGCGTCTCGCCGCCTTCGCCGAGGTGGCGTGGAGCCCGCTGCCCGCCCCGGCGGAACGGGACTTCGCCGAATTCGAGCGGCGGATGGCCGCCCATTACGGGCGACTTGACGCCCTCGGGGTGGCCTACCGGCCCCCGGCCGGACCGCGGCCGTGGCAGCGGCGCCCCGGTGTGCTCGGGCGACCGATCGACGGCCCGCCCCCGAACAGGTAATGGAAAAAACCGGCAAGGTGTCACCGAAGAGTGTCAATCGGCACGCACCGGTGATGCCGCACGAAAACGGACCATCTCCCCGATGAGGTGGGCGAATGCCTCCTAGCGGACCCCTGTCCTCGGGTCCTGCGAAGATGTGCCAGAGTTGCCACGTCCGCCCTGTCAGCACGTACCGTACGGCAACACAGGTGGGACCAGGTGGGGCAGCGGGAAGGGGCAGCCGGTTTGACCACGAGCGCACCGCAGGCGGCGCAGGCCGTCACGCTGCCCACGACGCTGGACGAAGCCGTGGCGGCGCTCACCGCCATGCCCGCCGCCGTGCCGGTGGCGGGCGGCACCGACCTCATGGCCGCCGTCAACTCCGGACAGCTCAGGCCCGCCGCGCTGGTCGGCCTCGGCCGGATCAGCGAGATCCGCGGCTGGCAGTACCAGGACGGTCACGCTCTGCTCGGCGCCGGCCTCACACACGCGCGTATGGGCCGCCCCGACTTCGCCGCCCTGATCCCGGCGCTCGCGGCCGCCGCGCGCGCCGCGGGCCCGCCGCAGATCCGCAACGCGGGCACCCTCGGCGGCAACATCGCCTCGGCGTCGCCGAACGGTGACGCGCTGCCGGTCCTCGCCGCCCTCGAAGCGACCCTGATCATCGCGGGCCCGGGCGGAGCCCGCCGGGAGATCCCGGTGTCGCACCTGCTGGCCGGCATGGAGATGCTGCGCGCCGGCGAACTCATCGGCTACGTGCGCGTGCCGCTGCTGCACGCCCCGCAGGTCTTCCTCAAGGCCACCGGCCGCACCGGCCCGGGGCGTTCGATGGCGTCCGTCGCGGTCGTGCTCGACCCCGCCCGGCGCGGAGTCAGGTGCGCCGTGGGCGCCATAGCGCCGATGCCGCTCAGGCCCCTGGAGGCCGAGCACTGGGTCGCCCAGCTGATCGACTGGGACAACAACCGCGCGATCGTCCCGGAGGCACTGCACGCCTTCGGGGAGTACGTCGCCGCGGCCTGCATCCCCGACCCGACCCCCGCCGAGGACGGGACCGTGACTCAGCATCCACCCGCCGTACTGCACCTGCGGCGCACCGTCGCCGCACTGGCCCGACGAGCACTGGGGAGGGCGCTGTCGTGACCGACGACCAGCACGGAGAGAGCGCACCCCAGGGCGCGGGCCGCTGGGACCCGCTGCCCCAGGGCGAGTACGACGACGGCGCCACCGCCTTCGTCAAGCTCCCCGAAGGGGGCATCGACGCCCTCCTGGCCTCCTCCGACAGCCCGCTCGCCGCGCCCGGCCACGGGTACGTGCCGCCGCAGATAACGTTCGCGCCGGGCTCGGCCCCGGGTGCCGACCCCGCGGCCACCGGTGGCTGGCCGGTCGCGGGCACGCCGGCTGAGAGTGCCCAGTGGCCCGACCCGAACGCCGCCCCGCAGGACACGGGCGGCGACCGGTTCACGTACAACCCCGGGGCCACCCAGCAGTGGAACTTCTCGGAGACCGCGGCAGGTCAGGCAGGCCAGGAGGCCGCCGCGGCGCCCGGTCACGACGTCACCGGACAGTGGTCGATTCCCGTCGCCGACGGTGACCTTCCGGACGAATCGGGCGAGTTCACCACGTCGTCGCTGGTCGAGCAGTGGGGCGGAACCCCTCCGGCCACGCTGCCGGGCGGCGCGCCCGCACCGTGGGCGACGCAGCCGACCGGCGAGCCGTGGGGGCAGCAGGCGCAGGCCGCTGCCGTGACCGGGGAAGCGGTGGGAACCGCGCCCGGACGGCCGACCGATGCCGGGCACGTTCCCGGAGAGCCCGGACAGCCGGGACGGCCCGGACCGCACACCGGTGACGAGCACGCCGGACACCACGGTGGCCGACCCGGCGAGCGGCTCGCCCCGAACTCGCACGAGCAGCCGCTCGCCTCGGCCGGGTTCGGCCCGGACGGGAACCAGCCCGCGGCGCCGGGTGCGGACGGGCACGCGCGCGTGGAGCCCGGTTCCGCCGAGGACTCCGCCGAAAGCGCTGCAGAGGCCGCACAGGCCGCTCCCGGGGCCGGTGAGGCCGTCACGGACGCCCAGAGCGCCACAGAGGCCGCTCAGGGCCCGGCAGAGGCTTCCGCGGAGAGCGCCCCCGCCGAGGGTGCTGACTCCGCCGCGGAGGCCACCGAGGAAGCCACGCAGGCCGCCTCCGACGACGTACCGGCGCCTCCCGGCGAGGAACACCCCCTCGCCTCCTACGTCCTGCGCGTCAACGGCGTCGACCGGCCCGTCTCGGACGCCTGGATCGGCGAGTCGCTGCTCTACGTGCTGCGCGAGCGGCTCGGGCTCGCGGGCGCCAAGGACGGCTGCTCGCAGGGCGAGTGCGGGGCCTGCAACGTGCAGGTCGACGGACGGCTCGTCGCGTCCTGCCTGGTGCCCGCCGTGACCGCCGCCGGCAGCGAGGTCCGCACCGTCGAGGGCCTGGCCGCCGACGGGCAGCCCTCCGACGTGCAGCGCGCGCTCGCGCGATGCGGCGCCGTGCAGTGCGGCTTCTGCGTGCCGGGCATGGCGATGACCGTGCACGACCTGCTGGAGGGCAACCCGGCGCCGAGCGAGCTGGAGACCCGCCAGGCGCTGTGCGGCAACCTGTGCCGCTGCTCCGGCTACCGGGGCGTGGTGGAGGCCGTCAAGGAGGTCGTCGCCGAACGCGAGGCACAGTCGGCGTCCGACGAGCCCGAACAGGACGGCGACGAGCCGCGTATCCCTCATCAGGCGGGCCCGGGAGCCGGCGGGGTCAACCCGTCGGCGTTCGAGCCACGCGGTGCCAGGGGACCGCATGACCAGGCGTACGGACAGGACGGAGGCCAGGCGTGAGCAACGAAGCCGCCACCGCGACCACAGCCGCGGAGGCAGCCCCCGCCCCCGATCAGATCCCGCACGGCCTCGGCGCCTCCCTGCCGGCCGCCGACGCGCGCGCCAAGACAGAGGGCACCTTCCCGTACGCGGCCGACCTGTGGGCCGAGGGCCTGCTGTGGGCGGCCGTGCTGCGCTCGCCGCACCCGCACGCACGCATCACGTCCATCGACACCTCCCACGCGCGCGAGATGCCCGGCGTACGGGCCGTCGTCACGCACGAGGACGTGCCGGGCAGCCCGCTGCTCGGCCGCGGCAAGGCCGACCGCCCCGTCTTCGCCTCCGAGGTCGTACGCCACCACGGCGAGCCCATCGCCGCGGTCGCCGCCGACCACCCCGACACCGCGCGCCTGGCCGCCGCGGCCGTCATCGTCGAGTACGAGGTACTCGACCCGGTGACCGACCCCGAGCAGGCCTTCGAGGCCGAGCCGCTGCACCCCGACGGCAACCTGATCCGCCACATCCCGCTGCGCCACGGCGACCCAGACGCGGCCGGCGACATCGTGGTCGAGGGCCTGTACCGCATCGGCCGCCAGGACCCGGCCCCCATCGGCGCCGAGGCAGGCCTCGCCGTACCGCGCCCCGACGGCGGCGTGGAGCTCTACCTGGCCTCGACCGACCCGCACACCGACCGCGACCGGGCCGCCGCCTGCTACGGCCTGGAACCCGAGCGCGTCAAGGTCGTCGTCACCGGCGTCCCCGGCGCCACCGCCGACCGCGAGGACCAGGGCTTCCAGCTCCCGCTCGGCCTGCTCGCGCTGAAGACCGGCTGCCCGGTGAAGCTGACGGCCACGCGCGAGGAGTCCTTCCTGGGCCACACGCACCGGCACCCCACCCTGCTCCGGTACCGCCACCACGCGGACGCCGAGGGCAAGCTGGTCAAGGTCGAGGCGCAGATCCTGCTGGACGCGGGCGCCTACGCCGACACGTCCTCCGACGCCCTGGCCGCCGCGGTCGCCTTCGCCTGCGGCCCGTACGTCGTCCCGAACGCCTTCATCGAGGGCTGGGCCGTACGCACCAACAACCCTCCCTCCGGGCACGTGCGCGGTGAGGGCGCCATGCAGGTGTGCGCCGCGTACGAGGCGCAGATGGACAAGCTGGCCAAGAAGCTCGGCGTGGACCCGGCGGAGCTGCGCCTGCGCAACGCCCTGGCCACCGGCGACGTACTCCCGACGGGGCAGACCGTGACCTGCCCGGCCCCCGTGGCGGAACTGCTCCAGGCCGTACGGGACTACCCGCTCCCCGCCCTCCCCAAGGACACGCCCGAGGACGAGTGGCTGCTGCCCGGCGGCCCCGAGGGTGCGGGCGAACCGGGTGCCGTGCGGCGCGGCGTGGGCTACGGCCTCGGCATGGTGCACATGCTCGGCGCCGAGGGCGCGGACGAGGTCTCCACGGCGACCGTGAAGGTCCACGACGGTGTCGCGACCGTGCTGTGCGCTGCGGTGGAGACCGGCCAGGGCTTCACCACGCTGGCCCGGCAGATCGTCCAGGAGACCCTCGGCATCGACGAGGTGCACGTGGCGCCCGTCGACACCGACCAGCCCCCGGCGGGCGCGGGCTGTCGCGGCCGTCACACCTGGGTGTCGGGCGGTGCGGTGGAGCGGGCGGCCAAGATGGTCCGTACGCAGCTGCTGCAGCCCCTGGCGCACAAATTCGGCATGTCCACCGAGCTGCTCCAGATCACCGACGGCAAGATCACCTCGTACGACGGCGTCCTGTCGACCACCGTCACCGAGGCGCTGGACGGCAAGGAACTGTGGGCGACGGCCCAGTGCCGCCCGCACCCGACCGAGCCGCTGAACGACACCGGCCAGGGCGACGCCTTCGTGGGCATGTCCTTCTGCGCGATCCGCGCGGTCGTCGATGTCGACATCGAACTGGGCTCGGTACGCGTGGTCGAGCTGGCGCTCGCGCAGGACGTCGGCCGGGTGCTGAACCCGGCCCAGCTGGAGGCGCGCATCGAGGCGGGCGTGACGCAGGGCGTGGGCATAGCGCTCACGGAGAACCTGCGCTCGGCACGCGGCCTGATCCGCCACCCCGACCTGACCGGCTATTCGCTGCCGACGGCCCTGGACGCCCCCGACATCCGGATCGTGAAGCTGGTCGAGGAGCGGGACGTGGTCGCGCCGTTCGGCGCGAAGGCGGTGAGCGCGGTGCCGGTGGTGACCTCGCCGGCGGCCATCGCGTCGGCCGTACGCGCCGCGACGGGCCGCCCGGTGAACCGCCTGCCGATCCGTCCGCAGGCGGCGGTGGTGACGGGGCAGTGAGCCTGCCCACGCTGCCCCGCCGACTGTTCTGATGGACGGGGTCGTCCTGGTCACTGGTGTGATGGCGGCCGGGAAGTCGACGGTCGCCCAGGCGCTGGCGGAGAGGCTGACGAGGGCCGCGCATGTGCGTGGGGACGTGTTCCGGCGGATGATCGTCTCGGGGCGCGTGGAGTACGAACCCGGAGCCTCGGACGGCGACGGCGACGACGAGGGCGAGGCTCAACTCCGGCTGCGGTACCGATTGTCGGCCGCGGCGGCGGACGCGTACGCGGAGGCCGGGTTCACGGCGATCGTGCAGGACGTGGTGCTGGGTGCGGACCTGGCGGCGTACGTACAGCTCGTGCGCACGCGTCCGCTGTACGTGGTCGTCCTGGCGCCGAGCGCCGCGGCCGTGGCGGCGCGGGAGGCCGGGCGGGCCAAGACGGGCTACGGAGCCTGGACGGTCGAGCGGTTGGACGGGGAGCTGCGGGCGCGGACGCCGCGGATCGGGCTGTGGGTGGACTCCTCGGAGCTGACCGTGGGGGAGACGGTGGAGGCGATTCTCGCCGGGCGGGAACGCGCGAGGGTGGGTTGAGCGTCTTACTGATGTGAAGCGCTGTCAGTGGTCGTGCTGATTCGGTGTGTTGTCGGTGGTCGTGCCGATCCGGGGGCGTTGTCAGTGGTGGCGCGTAGTGTTCTGGGCAGTGGGGACGGCAGCCGGGTCCGGCGGACCGGACGGTCGGCCGTGTCCTGCCCGGGGCGGTGAGCAAGCGCATGCGGGGGAGCCATGAGCACGACGATCACGACTCGCGCCGGTGATACGGCGATCATCCTGACGGAGACCGAACTGGATCCGTACGTCACGCACGCGTCGACGCGGCGATGGCTGACGGGACCCGGACTGCCGTGCGACAGCGGTGTGTTGAGCTTCGCCGAGCTGTGCCGCGAGGGCCTGCGGACGGTGGCGGACTCGACGGGCGGCCCGGTCGACCGGCTGGCCGCGGAGCTGCGGGACCAGCTGGTGATAGGCGGACTGCTGGGCCCCGGCGCCCTGGAGACGGAGTCGGTCCTGCTGGACGGCGCGACGGGTGAGATCTCGACGACGCACTTCCTGTACGACCGCCCCGACCTGATGGACCGCCGCCCCCTGGCCCCGTCCCTGCGCACGCTGGTCCGCTTCGCGGAGGCCACGGACGAACTGGCTGGCCTGCGCGGCCAGTTCGCCTCCTATGTCGGCCGGTACGGCCCGAAGGCGGTCGCGGAGGCCTCCCGGCACCTGTTGACGGTGTTCGAGGAGGGCGCGGACGGCGAGCCGGCTCCGTTCTGGAAGATGGCGGCCCTGATCCGCCCGCTCGCGCTCGTGGCGGGCCGGGCCGGAGAGTCGGGGCTGGCCCTGGACCTGCCGCGGCGCCTCCTGGATCAGGAGTTCGGCGCACGCAAGATGGTGCGCTTCGAGGAGGTCGACTTCCCCACCACGCTCACGCACGAGCCGACCCGCCGCTTCCTGCGCGAGGTCGGGCTGCCGGAGGACGGCTACCTGTTCTCCCTCGACCTCGACACGGACGTCCCGCTGCCGACGCTGGCCGAGTACTACGCCGACGTCGACCCCTCGGCCGAACTTCCCTACCGGGCCGACCACTTGATACGCCTCGGCCACCTCGTGGAGGACAACAGCCTGGTGGTCGACGGCGCGACGGGGGCGGTCCTGAACTGGAGCGAGCCCGAGGCGCGGCTGTTCCCCCTGAACACCGACGTCTCTACTCTCGCCTTCACGCTCTGGCTGCTCCACCGCGAGCAGGCGATCGACGAGGAGTCCGGCCACGAGCTGACGACCGACACCTACGACCAACTGGCCATGACGATGCTCCAGGTCCTGTCGACGGTCGACCCGACCGGCGTCGCCGCGGCGGGTCGGGACGGCCGGCACTACTGGACGGAGGCGTTCCGGGACGTGGCGAGTGGGGTGCTGGAGTCGGTGGGCGGCGTGCGGTGAGCCGACCCGGGGATGGCGGATGGGCGACGGGGGATGGCGACCGTAGGGACGACATCACCGTCCGCCCGGCCGAACCCGGCGAGTTGGCGGCCGTCGCCGGACTCCGCTGGCAGTGGATCCTCGAGAACGACGGGGCCGCACCGGCAGCCGTCGATCGCGAGGAGTTCGTACGCCACTTCGTCGCCTGGGCTGGGCAGAACGCCTCGTCGCACCGCTGCATGGTCCTGGTCCGCGATGCGGAGACCACCGGGGTCACAGAGATCCTCGGCATGGCCTGGCTGGCGGTCGTCCACCGCGTCCCGACGCCGCATGCGCTGCACCGGGCGTCCGGTGACCTGCAGTGCGTGTACGTCGTCCCTGAGGCGCGCGACGCGGGGCTGGGCGGCCGGCTGATCACCGAGACGCTGGCCGGGGCGAAGGACCTCGGGCTGGAGCGGGTCACCGTCCACTCCTCACCCCGGGCGATCCCGGCGTACATCCGCCAGGGCTTCACTGAGTCGCCGCGTCTCCTCCAGGCCCACGTGGCGCGGACGACGCCGTACCCCTGAGACCGGCCGGCCCTCTACTTCTGGCCGCCGGCCTCAGGGACAGGAGTGGTCAGGAGGACTTGGCGGTCGCGCGGCGGCGGCGTACGGCCATGACCAGGACACCGCCGAGGGCCGCCGTGGCGGCTGCGGCGCCGGCGAGGAGCGGGGTGCCGTCGGAGCCGGTGCTGGCGAGGTTGCCGTCGACGGAGCCGGTGCCGCCGGTCGTGGTGCCCGTGGAGGTGGAGCCGGTGCTGCCCGAGCCGCCGGCGCTGCCGGTGCCGCCGGTGGACTGGCCGTCGGGGTCGTTGCCGTTCCCGCCGCTGGAGGAGCCACCGTCCGTCGAGCCGCCGCCGGTGCTGGAGCCGCCGGAGGTGGAGGGGCCGGGCTCGTAGTCGGTGGGGATTTCGATGCGGATCTGGGCCTTGTCGTTGGCGGGGTTCTTGTCGAACTTCGGGTGGATGTCGTAGACGGAGGTCGCCTTCACCTCGCCGGTGGTGGTCTTGGCGTCGTCCTTGATCTCCAGCATGAAGGTGAAGGAGAGGGTCTCACCGGCATCGATGGTGGCGTCGGCGGGCCAGCAGACGTACTTGGCCTTGCGCGGCGTCCCACCGGGCCCGGACGGCCCGTCGATCCCGAACGGTGCGCACTCCTTGGGCACCTCGGCGGCGACCGTGCCCTTCGGGATCTGCACCATGAGCGCGGTCAGGTCGTCGCTCTCCTGGTTCTGGATCCAGCCGGGGCCGTCGTTGCGGAGCTTCACCGTGACGGACTGCTTGTCGCCCGCGAGCGCCTCGGTGTCGTCACCGACGGCGACGAGGTCGGCCGAGCTGTCCGCGGTCAGGGTCAGCCGCCGGTGACTGTCGTCGAATCCCTCGCCCGGGGCCTCGCCGGTGGGGCCGGTGCCGTACTGGACGGCCTCCATCAGCGCGTTCGGCAGCGCCTTGAACCGGACGGGCGTCTCGACGGAGGCGCCGGGTTCGATGACGGTGTCGAGCTCGCAGAGCGCCTGCCTGACCTGGTCCTCGATGGTCGAGTAGGTGCAGCCCTGCACGTTCTCGGGGAAGTCGAGCCCTCGGGTCAGCCGGACCCGGAAGGTGATGCCGTTCGCGGCCGCGGTGCCCTTGTTGGTGACGACGACGGACTCGTCGTACACCTCACCGGGCTTGGGAGACGTGGGCGGCAGATTCGAGATCACCAGGGAGGGCTGTCCCTCCTCGGCCTGCGCCGCGGGCGCGGCGGCCACGGGAACGGCCGCGGCGATCGCGGCAGCGGCCACGAAGGCGGCCGAGGTACGGAGGTGCGGGCGCATGTGCTGACGCACTGTGGGTCTCCTCGTCCAAACAGGAAGCACGGCGACCGGAGCTTTGCCGTCCAGTCATGTTCTGGACATCTGGAGGGGGCTGAGGGTTGTGCTGCCGTTTGAGGAGAAGGGAGGGAGAAGGGAGGGAGAAGGGGGAGAGGAAGAAGAGGGGGATGCGCGGGACGAGGCGATCCCCTCGCGGCTTGGACCGCTCGGGGCCTGCATCCCTCGGGCACACGGCCGACCACCCGCCAGTGGTCGGCCGTAGCGCTGTTCTGGAGGCCGTGGCGGGAATCGAACCCACGTAACTCGCTTTGCAGGTTTGTCCGGGCTGGTCAGGGCACGATTCGGGTGCGTCCACTGGCGTTCATTCTCGTACGGACGGCCGGATTGCCGGGGCAGGCGAACGGTCCTGGACGGCCTCGTACGGCGATGAATGAGACGGGAACTGAGACGGTAGGAGCCAGCCCCTTGACCAGACCTGCGGCCGCGCGAGGATTGGCGCATGTCACGCGACAGGTTCCACAAGGACGACGAACGCCCCGCTACCAGGGCCCTGCGACCGTCGTCTTCCCCGACGGCCGTGAAGTCGCCGTGCACACCTCCCTCGTGTTCCGCCTGGACCCAGCCACCGTTCCCGACTTCAGTTACGACCGGCACAGTACGTGGGCGGGCAGCGTCACCCTGGCTGGGGACGACGATGTTGATCTCTTCGACGCAGCTCCCGGCATTCTGCGCCTTCCCGATGGGTGAGAGGGCGAGTTCATGGCCACCAGCGGTACACGGGAAAGCGGCTGCTCAGGACTCGGCCCCGCTCCTTTCGGCTGAAGCAGGTAGCCGCCACGCGTGCATCTTCACGCAACTCGTTCTCGCGAGGCTGACCCCAACACGCTTTCCGACTGTCCGCATGCTTTTGCGGGGCGTCCGTGAGGGTTCACACGGCACCGTCCCTACACACCCACGCCCCGAGGAGCCTTGGAGAAGCCCGACCCGCGCGTCGGGCCTCCACCATGCCCGCCCGGCAGCCAACAACCAGAACTCCCACCTCATGGCGATCACGCCAGCTCAGCCATCGGAAGCGAAACGGCGAGGCTAGTTCCTAGCTGCTTGCCGTGCCTCCCGCTTGTGCTTCGGGCAGCGTCCCCGTTCGTTAGCTCGGGACACCGGGGGATGGGGCAGGGCGTACGGGGCACCTCCTGACCGTCGTCCCACTCCTCACAGACTTGTCGGGCGTACGCTCGGCGCACATGTTCCGAGGATTGCGCCCCCTCTCACCTCTGCGCGCGGAACTTGACCACTCACTCTCTTGCGCTGTCATACCTAATGGATGGCATATTCGGAACAAAATCGCGCAGGGCGAGGGGGGAGAGTCGTGACGCCGGAGCCAGACAATGATTCCAAGCTCAACAAGTTCCAGATATGGGTCGGCATAGCTGCGGCAGCTTTGGCGATCCTAGGGTTCTTCGGAATCACCAAGTTCACCGACGTATGGGACTTTCTTTTTCCGGGCCCGGCGAGAACTCCGAAGGAGACCGATACCGGCGGCCCTTCCGGCCCCCAAAGCGATCCCCCAGGCGGTCCTCCCGCAACTGAATCCTCAAGTAGTCAGCCCATTTCCCTCAAGGCTAAGTACGTACAGGAGGCCGATCGTGTTTGCGAGAAGTGGTATAAGGAGTCGGGGAAGCTCGACAACTCCACCCCGAACCTAAAATTCTTCAACGATCTGATCAGCATCACAACAAGCCTGGCAAACGAATGGGCGGCTCTAACGCCACCACCGGGCGATGAGGATGAAATCAACGAATTAATTGAGAAGCCAAATAGGGATGTGGAGGCATTCAGGGCTGCCAGGGATCGATGGCTGGAAGGAGACCCTGAATGGTCAGATGAGCTAGACAAGCGAGAAGCAGAAGAGAGTTCAAGTCAAAGGCGGGCCAGTGCCCGTAAGTACGGATTCCGCGTGTGCTGGTGATCAAGACCAACCCTGTTCCCACATCATGCGGCTGCTTGAATGCGCGGACCAGGCTTAGCTCCCTCCTGGTTGCCAATGATGAAGGCAGAGCCGTGTCTAGGGTCTTCCGGTTTGGTTTCAAGTCTGGAAACCCAAATGTGGACGGAAGACTGCTGTTGGGTACGCCAGCGGACACGGGGCGGCTCCCTCCGGGGCGCTGCCCATTCGTTTGCTTGGTCAAGGAAGTTGAGGCCGTGACCGGATTCGAACCGGCGTAGGCCGCTTTGCAGGTTTGTCCGGAGCCGCTCACCAGGTGCACCGGACCTTTCGCGCCGCGCTCAACGAGGCTGTGCGGCGGGGGCATCTCGGCAAGAACCCGGTGCTGTTGGCCAAGGCGCCGAAGACGGGGGATTACGAGGTAGAGCCCTACACCGTCCAAGAGGTACAGCGGCTGTTGAAGGCTGCTGACCAGCACCGCAACTCCGCACGGTGGGCCGTCGCCCTCGCGCTCGGTCTGCGTCAAGGTGAGGTGCTGGGCTTGCAGTGGGTGGACGTGGACCTTGACGGTGGATTCCTCGTAGTCCGCCGTAGCCGTCACCGGCCGCAATACGCCCACGGATGCTCCGAGCCCTGCGGACGCAAGGCCGCCGGGTATTGCCCGCAGAAGCGACGGACTAACCCGGAGTTGACCGTCACCAAGTCGCGGGCCGGCCGCCGTGCGGTCGGTCTCCCTGAACAGCTCGTTGACCTACTCCGTGCGCACCTGAAGGCGCAGGAAGCGGAGAGGGAGGCGGCCGGGAAACGCTGGGAGGAGAATGGCCTGGTCTTCCCGGATGAGCACGGCCGAAGCCCCTCCCACCGCCGGGACTGGGCAGAGTGGAAGGCCCTGCTGGCAGAGGCGACCGTCCGTGACGGGCGCCTGCACGACGCGCGCCACACGGCCGCCACGGTCCTGCTCATCCTCGGCGTACCCGAGCGGGCCGTCATGAGCCTCATGGGATGGTCCACCACGGCCATGGCCGCGCGGTATCAGCACATGGTCGACAGCGTCCGCAGCAACGTCGCAAGGCAGGTTGACGGGCTCATTTGGGAGTCGGGCACTGAGGGGCCGGACGATGATGATGATGGGCTTGCGGGAGGCCTTGTGCGGATGGGCTGAGCTAAGACGCTGTTGTCGTTCCGATCTTGAGGGGTGTGTGTCGAACAGGAGTCTCGATCGGGTGATCGGCTTCGGCTGTGGGCATGAGAACAGGGCCTCTTGGTAGCTCGGGGTTGCGAAGCCGACCGAGACCCAGGAGACCCGACGAGCCCTACCGCCTACCACCGCAGACCGCGGAGCTTGTGGCCTACCTCGAACTGCGCGAAGGGCGAACCGCTCGTCGCTCCGCGATCATCAGATCCCTGTGGCCTGACAAGGCGGAGCGCCTCGGGCGGCGCAGGCTGAGCCGACTGCTGTGGCGGGTGAACGAGGCCGCACGCACCCCGGGAGTTGGTGATCGCGGAGGGCGAGACCGTACGCATCTCGGAAGTGCTCGCGAGCGACTGGCAGCAGGCACACGATGCTCTCGCCCACCCGGACTGGCCGCACACGCCATCCCTCACCAACGATCTCGAACTGCTGCAGCTCCCTCTGTTGGTCGACGTGCATTCGCCATGGATTGAGGAACATCAAAGGACGTGGGATCAGCGCAGGTTCTATGCCCTGCGTGAAGCGGGCGAGATCCTGCTGTCCGGCGAGCGACTGCGGGAAGCCGTCGAGATCGCGGAGCTCCTGGTCACGTGGGAACCGCTTGACGAGCCCAGCCATCTTCTTCTGATACGTGCCCACCTGAAGCTGGGCGCCCCGGGAAGATCCACGGAGTTGTACCAAGATTCCGGCGCCGCCTGCGGAAGGAGCTCGGAGTCGAGCCCGCGTTCGAGCTCGCGCATGTGACATCTCTGGCCGGATGATCATGGCTTGGCCGGCATGGGCCTGGACGCCTACGTAATAGGCGGACCAGCTGTCATGGATCCGGTCAAGGTCAACTCTGCGCCACCCGCATTCTTCTATCGGCCCGCGGCGCCAGCGCCACCCGGCTGACGAAGTGGCTGGCCAACCGAAAGGTCCGCAATCTCGCTGCTCAGGCGCTGAACCGGTGGGGCGCGAGCAAGCCGAACGCGCTGTCCTTCGAGCGCGTCGCCGAGGTCACTCCGTTCTGCAATGACGAGATCCTCTACGTTGGCGACCGCGTCGACAACGACCTTCGCCCGGCCGTCGCCCCGGGCATGCACGCCGCGCTGGTCCACCGTGGCCCTTGGGCGACGATCCAGTGGCGAAGCGAGGAAGCCGAGAAGCTCCCCACCTTCCGAGTGGAGAGCCCTGTGTGTACCGGGTTTTGTGCTGAAAGCCTCAGGTTTCACTCAACTGCGCTTACGTCGAACAGAGTTGCCACCTAGGGTCGGTGATCGACGGCCTGTTCGGTCGTTTTCACCGAGGAAATCAGGGGGAATCACGTGCGCCTCGCGCCCAGGATCATCACAGCCGGCTGCGCCGCCGTCGTACTCACCGGCATAGGCATCGCACCCGCGTCGGCGGACACACGCGAGGGGGTCGGTCCCCTGGTGTGTCCGCCGGACCGGGGATACGACTTCTCCGGCAGCCACAACTACTACAGGGACATGGAACCCCGATCCGGAGGTGATAGCGGTACGACAATCAGCATCACCTTCCACAAGGGAAAGACGACGACGTCCACCGTGGGCGGATCAATCTCGGGCGAAGCGAAGGTGGTCTTCGCCAAGGCGGAGGCGCAGTTCGACTACCATTTCGCGTGGCAGTGGACGAACAGCTCGACCTACACGTGGTCGTGGAAGGTGCCGGACACGATGAGGCATGGTTACCTTCACGCGGGTGTGAAGGTCAAGTACACGAAGTGGAACTACAACGAGACGCGGCCCGACTGCACCACCAGGGTGATACGCAGCGGAGAAGCGCGGCTGGTCTACGAGGGTCGCGAAACCTGGCACGGAACGAACTGATGCGCAGAACACGTCTGGCCGTACTGCCGGTCATCGTCGTCCTGGCCGCCGGGTGCAGCGAGAACGCCGCACCCCGCCCGGCCCCCACCTCCACCGAGTCGGCCGTCCCACGGGTGTCCGATCCGGACCACCCCGACGGCGGTGAAAAGAAACCTGGCCGCCTCGGACCCGGTACGGTCAAACTGCCTGTATCTGCCGACCGGATTGCCGAACTCGGCGTGCGCTACACCTGCCTCGGACCCGCAGGGGGTCTCGTGGTCCGTAACGGGACGGCGCTGAATGCCGACGTCGGCGACTGCCACGACGACGCCACGTACGGCGCCAGCATCAAGGCGAAGGATCTGAACGGCCGAAAGTTCGGCAGTGAGATCACCGTCACGGTCGACAAGCGGACGAGGTGGCGTATGTCCGTGGACATCACCGACAAGGACGGTGTGAGACAGACCGTCCACAGCTGACGCCATGGCGAAGCCCCCGTGAGCATCCACCCAACGCGGGGCAGGCCGGAGCCTCCAACAAACCCGGGGTGGCTCTGTATCTGTCAACCGGCTTGATACAGCCTGCGGTTGCGCTGTTCATCGGTGAGTATGACGCGCCAGACGTGGTCGGCTAGAGGTTGTCCCGTATGGGGCGTGAGTTATCGGGTGAGGGCCAGGTTGTGTAGCCGGGCGATGCCGAGCATGGCCTGGTGAACGCCGTTGCCCTTGAGGCGGCAGTCGCGCAGGATCTTCCAGTTCTTCAGCCTGGACAGGGCGTGTTCCACGCGGGCTCGTGCCCGGCGATGGACCGTGTTCTCCGCCTCCTGCTGCGGGCTGAGGTGCGTCTGGCCACGTCGTCTGCGGTGCGGGATGAGAAGGCCGGTGCCCTGGTAGCCGCCGTCGGCGATGGTCGGTGTGCCGCGGCAGGCCCGGTCGACGCCGGACTCGGTGAATGCCCGGCAGTCGTTGCGGCTGCCGGGCAGCGGGAGGCCGATCGCCACGACCAGGCGGCTGTTGGCGTCGATGACGACCTGCAGGTTGGTCGAGTAGCGGTAGTTCTTGCTGGAGGCGGCCACGCTGCGGTCACGGGTGGGCACGAGGGTGCCGTCGACGATATAGACGATGTCCTTGCGGGGCCTGCGGGCCGGCGAGATGGCCAGCAAGGGCGCCAGGTGATCGAGGATGCGGTCGGCCGCAGACTTCGAGACCCCGAACAACGGCGCCACCTGCCGCAATGTCAGGTTCGTGCGCCAGTACGTCGCCACCAGCAACACCCGGTTCTCCAGTGGCAGGCGCCAGGGACGGCCGCGCTGAATGTCACCACCGCGACGCCGCACCAGCGCCACCAGCCTGGTGAACTGCGACTCGGTCAGCCCGGAGAACGGCTCGATCCACTTCGGATCATCCGCTGAGATCACCCCACCCATGCCCAGCCAACGCACCAACCGCCACACCGGTTACGGGACAACCTCTAGGCGACGCTTGAGACAACGCTTGGCTTCCTTAAGAAGCGTGAGGCGCCCTCAGCAGGGCATCTCACGCTTCTCGCTCGAGTGCCGATGGGTTGCAGGGAAGAACGGCATCCTGCAGCTATGGATGCGGAGATAGTGGCGCTCGTGACTGCTGGAGTGGGGCTTGTGGGGGCGCTGGGCGGCGCCGTCATCGGAGGGGCTGCGGCTATGCGTGGAGCGCGCATCGGGGCAGAGACGACGGCAAGGGCTACAGAGAAGCAGGTACGGGAACAGGCCCTCAACGAGCATGAACACTGGCTGCGTGAGCAGCG
This sequence comes from Streptomyces shaanxiensis, assembly GCF_039537145.1. NCBI lineage: Bacteria > Bacillati > Actinomycetota > Actinomycetes > Kitasatosporales > Streptomycetaceae > Streptomyces > Streptomyces shaanxiensis. Next base: position 20,940 of record NZ_BAAAZY010000015.1, on the reverse strand, counting down.
GCTACAGGCTTACAGAGCCTTGCTCGTCGCATTCGACGAGTTCGCCGTCGCCACCACGCAGATGTCCCGCATGCTCAATTGGCCCAGCACCGATGCCGACCCGATCCCAGTTGATATTGGAGCGCCAGCAAACGCGGTCACCAGCGCTAACGTGCTTATCCAGATGCTTGGTCCAGAGGGAGTCCGGGCACCGGCCGCAGAGCTATGGGAGCGCGTATACGAAGCGTTCCATTGCCTATCGCGGTGGCGGCGGGCGTTCATTCGTGAGGATGACGATTCAGCCGAGCAGGCTCGGGCCGAGTGGGAGCGCGTGAGGAAGATGGGGGCCGTGCATATCGCCTTCGTGCAGGCAGCGACCGAAGCTGTGGCCAACCCGGAGGTCGTACTAGGCGGCGTTCCTCCTGCTTCAGAAGCCTAACTGAGACGGAAACTGAGACGGACGACCAAAGGGCGGCACCCCTTCCAGGGTGCCGCCCTTTCGTTTTGCCTGGTCAGGCAATGGAGGCCGTGGCGGGAATCGAACCCACGTAACTCGCTTTGCAGGCGAGCCCCTGAACCACTCGGGCACACGGCCATCGCTGACTTCGGGTGTTCGGCCTTGGTCAGTGGTTCGACCGTACGGGCGGGTCCGGGGGTGGCTCAAGGGAATCGTGGGCCCTGCAACGGGACTGCCATACCGCGTTCATGAAACTCCGGTCGTACGACCAAGGTCCCAGGTCGGAGCCGTCTCCCGACAGGGGTCAAAGTGGGTTGTGGCCCTTACGCTGGCGGGCATGAGTGTCCTTGAGCCGCGTGACACCGGTGTTGCGAAGAGTTCCGATGTCCCCTCGGTCCCCGAGTCCGAGGAGACCGTGCTGGGCCGGTCCTATCGGGCCCTCAGCATCGGGATCGTCTCCGTCGTGCTGCTCATCGCCTTCGAGGCGACCGCCGTCGGGACGGCCATGCCGGTCGCCGCGCGGGAGCTGGACGGGGTGTCGTTGTACGCCTTCGCGTTCTCGGGGTACTTCACCACCAGCCTGTTCGGGATGGTGCTTGGGCTGGTGATCTCCTCCGCCGGCGTGCTCCTGCTCCATCTCTCCGCCCCTGAGGAGGCCGGCACCAACTCCGCCGCCCTCCAGATCTCCGACGCCCTGTCCAACGTCGTCCTGCTGGCCGCCGGCGGCGCCGCGTTCGCGGCCCTGGGCGGCGGCGCGGTGAGCCATGCGGCGACGGAGGCGGCCGGTTCGCATCCGGCGGCGTTCGCGGTGGTGTTCCTGCCGATGGCGGGGGTGGCGTTGGTGGGGGCTTGGGTGACCACGCGATTGCGGGCCACCTAGCGGCGCCTGGTACCATAATGGCCCCACTTTTGGTACCGTTGTGGTATGGCTATGAACCTTCGTCTTCGTGACGATCAGCAGGAGGCGCTCAAGCTGCGTGCCGAGGAGGAGGGGCGCAGTATGCACGCCATAGTGCTTCAGGCGATCGACCGGTATCTGGAGCAGGAGGCGGACCGGGCCACGGTGCGTCGCCTCGGAGCGAAGTACGCGGCGGCGCATGCCGACCTGCTGCGGCGGCTGGGGGAGTAAGTGAAGTACCTCACGGTCCAGGAGGTCCTGGACCTGGCCGAGCTGGCCTGCGGGGGGCAGGAGGTCGCCGTGCGCGACCTGGGTCTGCTCAGCTCGGCCGTGCATCGCCCCCGGTCTCAGATGTTCGGCGTCGAGGCGTACACGGACCTGTTCGAGAAGGCCGCCGCCCTGCTGCAGTCGCTCGCCGTCAACCCCCCCTTGGTGGACGGCAATAAGCGTATGGCGTGGATGTCCACGGTCGTGTTCCTCGACTTCAACGGCACTGAGATGCTCGGCGTTGACCAGGACGAGTCGTACAAGCTCGTCATCGAAGTGGCGTCGGGTGGCTTGGACGATGTGGGATTGATCGCCCGGAGACTGAGGGCTCTGCACGAGTCCATGTGACGTCGATCCCACCCGCGGTCGACCCGGCCCAGTCCGCACGTTGACACAACCGGGCCGCCGGTAGGGTGGCCCGGTTGTCATACGTAGCCGAGTCGCCAACACCCCGTTCGCCGAGCCGCCCAACCCCCTTTACGGAGACCGTGACTACCACCGCCGCCTCCTCCCACCACCTTTCCCCCGCCTTCCCCGGCCGCGCCCCCTGGGGCACCGCCAGCAAGCTGCGTGCCTGGCAGCAGGGGGCGATGGAGAAGTACATCCAGGAGCAGCCGCGTGACTTCCTCGCGGTCGCCACGCCCGGTGCCGGGAAGACGACCTTCGCGCTCACCCTCGCCTCCTGGCTGCTGCACCACCATGTCGTGCAGCAGGTCACCGTGGTCGCGCCGACCGAGCACCTGAAGAAGCAGTGGGCGGAGGCGGCCGCGCGGATAGGCATCAAGCTGGACCCCGAGTACAGCGCAGGTCCGCTCGGCAAGGACTACCAGGGCGTCGCCGTGACGTACGCCGGTGTCGGTGTCCGGCCGATGCTGCACCGCAACCGCGTCGAGCAGCGCAAGACCCTGGTCATCCTCGACGAGATCCATCACGCCGGTGACTCCAAGTCCTGGGGCGAGGCCTGCCTGGAGGCGTTCGAGCCGGCCACCCGGCGGCTCGCCCTCACCGGTACGCCGTTCCGGTCCGACACCAACCCCATCCCCTTCGTCACGTACGAGGAGGGGAACGACGGGATCCGGCGGTCCGCCGCCGACTACACCTACGGCTACGGCAACGCGCTGGCCGACCATGTCGTGCGGCCCGTCATCTTCCTTTCCTACAGCGGCAACATGCGCTGGCGGACCAAGGCGGGGGACGAGATCGCCGCCCGCCTCGGCGAGCCGATGACCAAGGACGCGATCAGCCAGGCGTGGCGTACGGCGCTGGATCCGCGCGGCGAGTGGATGCCGAGCGTGCTGCGCGCCGCCGACCAGCGGCTGACCGAGGTCAGGAAGGCCATCCCGGACGCGGGCGCTCTGGTCATCGCCTCGGACCAGGACTCCGCCCGCGCCTACGCGAAGCTGATCCGCGAGATCACGGGGTCCAAGGCGACCCTCGTGCTCTCCGACGACACGGGCGCGTCCAAGCGGATCGACGACTTCAGCGGCAGCAACGACCGCTGGATGGTCGCGGTCCGGATGGTGTCGGAAGGCGTCGACGTCCCGAGGCTCGCGGTCGGGGTGTACGCCACCACCATCTCCACCCCCCTCTTCTTCGCCCAGGCCGTCGGCCGTTTCGTACGGTCCCGGCGGCGCGGCGAGACCGCGTCCGTCTTCCTGCCGACCGTCCCCGATCTCCTCACCTTCGCCAACGAGATGGAGGTCGAGCGCGACCACGCCCTCGACAAGCCGAAGAAGGAGGGCGAGGAGGACCCGTACGCCGAGTCCGAGAAGGAGATGGAGGAGGCGAACAAGGAGCAGGACGAGGACACCGGCGAGCAGGAGCAGTTCTCCTTCGAGGCGCTGGAGTCCGAGGCCGTCTTCGACCGGGTGCTCTACGACGGTGCCGAGTTCGGCATGCAGGCCCACCCGGGGAGCGAGGAGGAGCAGGACTACCTCGGCATCCCGGGACTCCTCGAACCCGACCAGGTGCAGATGCTGCTGCAGAAGCGGCAGGCGCGGCAGATAGCGCACAGCCGCAAGAAGCCGGACTCCGAGGCCGACCTGCTGGAGCTGCCGGCCGAGCGGCGCCCCGTCGTCTCCCACAAGGAGATGATGGAGCTGCGGAAGCAGCTGAACACCATGGTCAGCGCGTACGTCCACCAGAGCGGCAAGCCGCACGGGGTCATCCACACCGAGCTGCGCCGGGTGTGCGGGGGGCCGCCGAGCGCCGAGGCCACGGCGGGGCAGTTGCGGCAGCGCATCGCCAAGGTGCAGGAGTGGGCCACCCGGATGAGGTGACGCCCGGTGCGGTGCCCGGCGCAGTGCCCGGCGTGGTGACGGCGCCGCGCGCCGTACGTACCAGGGCAAACGGGAGTGGTCCGTACCCGTCACTGCCCGGATTCTGGACGGAGTCTTCCGCTCAGCGAACCGGCTTCGCTAATGTCCCGCTACGCACACGCCCCGTGGCAGCGCCGCCGCGGAGCGCAGCCGTGAAGCGACGCGGTCCGGTACAGGCCGGGCCGCCGGCCGATCGGCGGCCTCTGAAGCGCGTCACTGACGGGACTCTGTGACGCATCCGCCGCGAGGGGGCCCGCCGACCTCACCACTTAAGGAGTGGGCGTCGTGACCGCGGAGACCTCTCAGACGCTCGACCGAGGACTGCGCGTCCTCAAACTGCTGGCCGACACGGACCACGGGCTGACCGTCACCGAGCTATCCAACAAGCTGGGCGTGAACCGGACCGTCGTGTACCGGCTGCTTGCCACGCTCGAACAGCACGCACTCGTACGGCGCGACCTGGGCGGCCGCGCCCGGGTGGGGCTCGGGGTGCTGCGACTGGGACGGCAGGTGCATCCGCTGGTCCGCGAGGCCGCGTTGCCGGCGCTGCGTTCGCTGGCCGAGGACATCGGGGCGACGGCACATCTGACGCTGGTGGACGGAGCGGAGGCGCTGGCCGTCGCCGTCGTCGAGCCGACGTGGACGGACTATCACGTGGCCTACCGGGCCGGCTTCCGGCACCCGCTGGACCGCGGGGCCGCGGGGCGGGCGATACTCGCCGCCCGGCGGCAGCCGGCGGAGGAGCCCGGGTACACCCTGACCCACGGTGAGCTGGAGGCGGGCGCGAGTGGTGCGGCCGCGCCGCTGCTGGGCGTGACGGGCGTCGAAGGCAGCGTGGGTGTGGTGATGCTGGCGGACGCGGTGCCGGAACGGGTGGGGCCTCGGGTGGTCGATGCGGCTCGGGAGGTCGCCGAAGCGTTGCGCTGAGGTCCGCGGAGCGGTGTACGGGGTGCGGCCGTCCGTCGGACACGCGCCCTGTACGGGGCCGTCGTCGGCTCCGACACTCGACTCATGACCTCACTCAGCATCCGCACCGTCCACGATGTCGCCGGGTTCGCCGCCGTCGCCGACTTCTTCTGCGACGTGTGGGGGTCGCCCCGAAGCGCTCCGCCGTTACTGCCCGAGACGCTGAACAGCCTCGCCCACGCGGGCGGCGCGGTGCATGCGGCGTACGACGGGGAGAGGCTGGCCGGGGCGTCCGTCGCGGTGTTCGGGCCGCCCGTGTCGAGAGGGACGTACTCCCTGCTCACCGCCGCCGACCGAGGGCTCGGGTTCCAGGTCAAGCAGGCCCAGCGGGCGTGGGCCCTGGAGCACGGCGCCCGGACCATGCGCTGGACCTTCGACCCGCTGGTCGGCCGTAACGCCCGCTTCAACCTGGTCAAGCTGGGCGCCGAGGGGACCGACTACCTCGTCGACTTCTACGGCCCCATGACCGACGGCGTGAACGACGGCGACGAGAGCGACCGGCTGGCGGTGACCTGGGACCTCACGGCGCCGTCACCGTCGTACGGACAAACGGATCCGGCGGGCGAACGAGCGGATCGGGCGGGCGGGCGAACGGGCCAGGTGGGCGAACGAGCGGGCCAGGTGGGCGACCGCCGTGCCGCCCCCGCCACCCACACCGCCCCCGACGGCGATGCGCTCGCCTGCCGTGACCTCGACGACCGGTACATATGGTGTCGCGTTCCGGACGACATCGTCGCGCTGCGGGCCGCCGATCCCGCGCTCGCGCTGCGCTGGCGGCGGGCCGTGCGGGAGGTGTTCACCAAGGCCTTCGCCGACGGGTTCACGGCGACGGGGATGTCCCGGGACGGCTGGTACACGCTCACCCGCCGGGAGGCTTCCGCGTGAAACTCGAACGCGTCGAGATCGTCCACGTCGCGATCCCCCTCGTCAGCCCCTTCCGTACCTCCTTCGGCACGATGACGACGAAGGACACCTTCCTGCTGCACGTCGTCACGGACGCGGCCGAGGGCTGGTCGGAGTTCGCGGGCGACCCCGAGCCGCTGTACTGCTCGGAGTTCGTGGCCGGCGCGGAGATCGTGCTGCGTGACTTCCTGCTGCCGCGCGTCGCCGCCCTCCCCGTGCTCGGCACGGCCCACCTCGCCCCGGTGCTGGACGGGATCAAGGGGCACGAGCTGGCGAAGGCGGCGCTGGAGACGGCCGTCCTCGACGCGGAGCTGCGGTCGTACGGGATGCCGCTGGCCACGTATCTCGGGGCGGTGCGGGAGCGGGTGCCGGCCGGGGTGTCGGTCGGGATCAAGGAGAGTGTCGGTGAGCTGCTGGACGCCGTCGAGGGGTATCTCGCCGACGGCTACGTCCGGATCAAGCTGAAGATCGAGCCCGGCTGGGATCTGGAGCCGGTGCGGGCCGTGCGCGAGCGCTTCGGGGACGGGCTGCCGCTCCAGGTCGACGCCAACACGGCGTACACGCTCGCGGACGCCGAGCATCTGCGGCGGCTGGACGCGTTCGGGCTGCTGCTGATCGAGGAGCCGCTCGCGGAGAACAACCTGTACGCCCACGCCCGCCTCCAGCAGCGGCTCGCGACCCCCGTCTGCCTCGACGAGTCCCTGCACAACGCCCGTGACACCGCGTCCGCGATCGCGATGGACGCCTGCCGGGTGGTGAACGTGAAGCCCGCGCGGGTCGGCGGATACCTGGAGGCCCGGCGGGTGCATGACATCGCGCACGCGCACGGGGTGCCGGTGTGGTGCGGCGGCATGCTGGAGACCGGCATCGGACGCGCGCCGAACCTGGCGCTCGCCGCCCTGCCCGGCTGCACGCTCCCCGGGGACACGTCGGCGTCCAGCCGCTACTTCGCCGAGGACATCACCGAGCCGTTCGTGCTGGTCGACGGGCATCTGCCGGTGCCGCGGTCGCCGGGCATCGGGGTGGAGCCGTTGCCGGACGCGCTGCGGCGCTTCACCAAGGGGCGCAGAGATCTGTACACGGCCGTCTGACGAGACCCGCATGTGACCTGAATGGGGCAACCTTGGCAGCTCCGACCTGCGCCTGGCCGGAACTCGCCGTCACGTTAGATTGATCCCGTGTTCTCTCGTCTCACGCGCCCCCGGGCCGTCGCCGTCTGCGCCCTGCCGGTCGTGGCCCTGCTCGCCACGGCGGCCTTCGCGCCGCTGCCGTTCTCGCTGACGCAGCCCGGGCTGACGGCCGACGTACTCGGTGAGAACAAGGGCGACCCGGTGATCACCATCTCCGGTGCGCCGACCCGGGACACGAGCGGTCAGCTGCGGATGACGACCATCGAGGCCACGTCCCCCGACACGGACGTGACGCTCGGCGACGTGGTCGACGCCTGGTTCCGTACGGACAAGGCGGTCATGCCGCGCGACTCGGTCTATCCGAGCGGCCGCAGCACCCAGGAGATCGAGAAGTACAACACCGAGCAGATGAAGGAGTCCCAGGACGCCGCGACCGAGGCCGCGCTGAACTACCTGGACCTCACCGACAAGAACATCAAGGTCACGCTGAAGCTCGCGGACGTGGGCGGCCCCAGCGCCGGCCTGCTGTTCTCCCTGGGGATCGTCGACAAGCTGAACGGCGACGCCGACGGCGGCGACCTCACCGGCGGCCGCACCATCGCCGGTACGGGCACGATCGACGCCGCCGGAAAGGTCGGCGCGGTCGGCGGTGTGTCCCTGAAGACGCAGGCGGCCAAGCGGGACGGGGCGACGGTCTTCCTGGTGCCCAAGGCGGAGTGCTCCGACGCGGAGGCGGAACTGCCGAAGGGGCTGCGGCTGATCCCGGTGACCACGCTCAAGGGCGCGGTGAGCGCCCTGGAGGCGCTGGAGTCGGGGAAGGGCTCGATTCCGAGCTGCTAGGAGACAAGGGCCGGCTGCCGCCCCGCCGGAGTGGCGAGGCGCAGGCCGACTTCCACGAGGGTCCAGCCGAGGCGGGTCCGGATCTCGTACGGCTTTCTGGCCCGGGCGGCCAGGCGGTGGGCGTCGGCTTGGGCGCGGAGGTCGGCGGCGCGGGCGTGGTGCAGGGCGAGGCTGGTCTCGGGATGCTGCATCGGGCGGCTGCCTTTCAGTCCGTGCTGAGGGGGAAGGCGCGGGTCTGCACGCGGACGGTGCTCACGTCGGGGGCGTCCTCGATGCCGGGCAGATCGCGGTAGCTGTCGACCAACTCGTGCATCTTGTGGGTCAGTTCGCTCGCGAGCTGCGGGGTCAGGCGGAGCGTCATGCTGCTCATGTCCGTGCTGCCGTTCCACGCCTCCGACCACTCCGCACGGGTGCCGAGATAGGTCGACAGCTCCCGGGCCTGCGTGGTGGCGACCTCGTGCAGATACAGGTCGGCGGCTCCGCGTACCTCGGGGCTGGGGTCGTGCAGGAGGGCGTCGTCGAACCGCAGCCCCTGCACGGCCGCCTTCCACCACCGCTCCCGCCCCTTGCCCCGCTCGGCGTCGTCCTCGACGAAGCCGTGTGTCGCGAGCTGGCGTAGGTGATAGCTGGTGGCTCCGCTGGACTCGCCCAGTTTCTCGGCGAGTTGGGACGCGGTGGCCGGTCCGCCGAAGCGCAGGGCGTCGAGCAGCCGCATGCGCAGGGGGTGGGCGAGCCCGCGCAGGGAACGGGCGTCGAGGTCGTGAACCTTGGGCTGGTCGGACTCCGTCATGCATGCAAAGGTATCCTTGCAAAGAACCCTTTGCAAGCACTCCTTTGCATCAACTCCTTTGTAAGCGGCCCTACTTCACGAATCCCTCCGCCTTCATCCAGTCCAGCGCCACCTGATGCGGATCCTCACCGTCCACATCCACCTTCGCGTTCAGGTCCTGCGCCACCGTGTTGTTCAGCTTCCTGGTGATCGGGTCGAGCACCTCGGGGATGGCCGGCCACTTCTTCAGGGTCTTGGTGTTGATCATCGGCGCGACGTTGTAGTTGGGGAAGAAGTGCTTGTTGTCGTCCATGACCACGAGGTTCATGGACTTGATGCGGCCGTCCGTCGTGAAGACCTCGCCGTAGGTGCAACTCCCCTTCGCAGCCTGGGTGTAGATGATCCCGGTGTCCATCTGGGTGATGTTCTTCGTCGGCACGTTCATCCCGTACGCCTTCTGCATGCCCGGCAGCCCGTCCGCCCGGTTGGCGAACTCGACCTCCACGCACAGCGTCACCGCGGCGGGGTCGGACTTGGACAGCGCGGCGACCTGGGAGAGGTCGTTCGTGCGGTACTTCTTGTGGTTCTCCTGGTTCATCGCCAGGGCGTAGGTGTTGTCCAGCGCGGACGGCGGCAGCCAGGTCACCCCGTTCTTCGCGTCGGCGTCGCGCACCGCCTCCCACTGCTCGTGCGGGTCGGTGATGGGCTCGCTGCGGCCCAGGTACGTGATCCAGGCCGTGCCCGTGTACTCGTACCCGGCGTCCGCGTCGCCCTTGCGCACCGCCTCGCGGCTGCCGATCGAGCCCTGGATGCCGGTGCGGTCGAGCACCTCCGCGCCGGCCGCCTCGAAGGCGATGCCCATGATCGCGCCGAGGATGAGCTGCTCGGTGAACGACTTCGACGTCACCGTCAGCTCGGCACCCTCCAGCGGCTCCCCCTGCCCGATCGTGCCGGGCCGCACGTCGTCGACCATGGGGGAGCCACTGGTCAGACCACACCCCGGGGCGACCACCAGCAGCCCGGCCACCAGCAGGGCCGTGCGCCGCCTCGTCGCCGCCCCGCCCACCAGCCGTCTCACGTCTCCAACCCCCGAGGCCGCAGGAGCACTTCCGCCAGTGATGCCAGCCAGTCCACCAGGAGGGCGAGGGCGACTGTGAGGATCGAGCCCAGGACCAGTACCGGCATGCGCTGATTGGTGATGCCGGCTGTGATCAGGACGCCCAGGCCGCCGCCTCCGCCGAAGACCGCCAGGGTCGCCGTACCGACATTGAGGACCAGGGCCGTGCGTACGCCCGCCAGGATCAGGGGGACCGCCAGCGGCAGTTCCACCCGTGTCAGCACGCCCGTGGGGGACATGCCGATGCCGCGTGCCGCCTCCAGCAGGGTCGGGTCGTTCGCCTTGAGGCCGGCGATCGTGTTGGACAGCACGGGCAGGACGGCGTAGGCGATCATGCCGATCAGGGCGGCCCGGCGGCCGATGCCCAGCCAGATCACCAGCAGGGCGAGGAGGCCGATCGCGGGGGTCGCCTGGCCCATGTTGGCGATCGCCATGGCCACCGGGGTCGCTTTCCGGAACGTTCGCCGCGTCAGCAGGATGCCCAGCGGGATCGCGATGATCAGCACGAAGAACGTGGAGATCACCGTGAGTTGGACGTGCTCCCACAGGGCCTGCGAGACCTGGCCGTTCGACAGCGCGTTCTCGGAGACCGGGTCGAGGTCGGCCTGCTGGAACCACAGCCAGGTCGCGAGCAGCATGGCGACGAGGAAAGCGGGCACGAAGGTCAGCTTCTGCCAGCTCACCCTCCGTGCGGGCGCCCTCGGCGGGGCGGGGGCTGCCTGTGCGGTCTCCGCGCCCGATTCCTCGTCCGTCTCCTCGTCCGTCTCCCCGTCCGTCGCCTTCAGGTCGGGGGCCTCGGGAGCGCTCACGCCTTCTTCCCCCCTCCGTCGCCCTCCTGCTCGGCATGTGTCCGGTCGGCCCGGGCCGTCTCCAGTTCGTGCTGCGCCTCCAGCGCCTCCAGCCGGTCGGCCTCCAGCAGCTCGTGCACGGAGTTCATGAGCGTCTCCATGTCGACGACGCCCGTGTACTCCCCGCGCCGCCCGGTCACGGCCACCCGGCCCGTGCTGTCCGTCAGCACCGCCTCCAGCGCGTCCCGCAGGGTCGCGTCCCGGGTCACCGTGTCGTGCACGAGCGTGCCCGCCCGCGCCAGCGAACCCTTGGCCCGCATCATGTCGCCGTGTCTGAGCCACTTGTACGGCCGCCCGCGCCGGTCGAGCAGCAGCACCTCGTTCGTCCCGCTCGCCCGCAGCCGGTTGAAGATCTCCTGGAGCGGGTCGTCGACGCCCGCCGTCGGATAGTCGGTGATCTCCACATCCCGTACGCGGGTCAGGTTCAGCCGCTTCAGCGCCGCGCCCGCGCCCACGAACCCGGACACGAAGTCGTCCGCCGGGTTGGTGAGGATCGCCTCCGGGGTGTCGAACTGAGCGATGTGCGACCGTTCGCGCAGCACGGCGATACGGTCACCGAGCTTGATCGCCTCGTCGAAGTCGTGCGTGACGAAGACGATCGTCTTGTGCAGTTCGTGCTGGAGTCGGATCAGCTCGTCCTGGAGGTGGTCGCGGGTGATCGGGTCGACCGCGCCGAACGGCTCGTCCATGAGGAGGACCGGGGGGTCGGCGGCCAACGCCCTGGCCACGCCCACCCGTTGCTGCTGGCCGCCGGAGAGCTGACGCGGATAGCGGCCGTGGAACTCGCCCGGATCGAGGCCGACCAGGTCGAGCAGCTCCTCGACCCGTGAGCTGATCCGCGGCTTCGGCCAGCCGATCATCCTCGGTACGAGTGCGATGTTCTGCGCGACCGTCATGTGCGGGAAGAGCCCGGCGGACTGGATCGCGTAGCCGACCTTGCGGCGCAGCTTCACCGGGTCGATGTCGGTGACGTCCTCGCCGCCGATGCGGATGCGGCCACCGGTCGGTTCGATCAGCCGGTTGATCATCTTGAGCGTGGTCGACTTCCCGCAGCCGGAGGGGCCGACGAAGATGACCACCTCGCCCGCCTTGATCTCCATGCTCACGTTGTCCACGGCCGGCTGCGGACTGCCGGGATACCGCTTGGTCAGGCTCTCCAGCTCGATGGAGGCACCGTGATGGCCACTGCCGTCGCCCCCCTGGTGGCCGGTCTCGGACACGGATCCCCCGGTCCCGGACACGGATCCCCTGGTCTCAGACACGGATCCCCCTGGGAATGGTCAGCCGTCCGATCAGGACGTACGCGGCGTCGAACAGCAGCGCCAGGACGATGATCCCGAGCGTGCCCGCGAGGACCTGGTTGAGCGCGTTCGCGCTGCCCAGCGAGGCGAGGCCGCGGAAGATCACGTTGCCCAGGCCGGGGCCGGAGGCGTACGCCGCGATCGCCGCGATGCCCATCAGCATCTGCGTCGAGACCCGGATCCCGGTCAGGATCGGCGGCCAGGCCAGCGGCAGCTCCACCCTGAGCAGCCGGGTGAGCCGGGACATCCCGATTCCCCGGGCCGCGTCCACGAGTGACGGATCGACCCCGCGCAGGCCGACGATCGAGTTGCGCACGATCGGCAGCAGCCCGTACAGCGTCAGCGCGATCACCGTGGGCGGTACGCCCAGCCCCACGATCGGGATGAGCAGACCGATCATGGCGAGCGACGGAATGGTCAGAATGGTCGAGGTGGACAGGGTGGCGAGGTTGCCGGCCCATCCGCTCTGGTAGGTGACGACACCGATCAGCACCCCGAGCAGGGTCGCCACGACCATGCACTGGAAGACGGCGCTGGCGTGTTGGTAGGCGTCGGTCAGCAGCTGCTGGTGGCGGTTGCCCAGGTACTCCCAGAAGGTCACGCGGACTCACCCCACCAGGTAGCGGCTAACTGCTCTCCCGGTCCTCCGCCGCCTGCTCCACCAACGGGATGATCCGCAGCGGGACGGGGTTCTCCATCACGATCGCCGTGGAGGCCCGGACGATCCCATCGAAACCGACAACCAGGTCGATCACACGCTGGAGATCGGCGTTGGAGCGCGCCACGAGACGGCACATCATGTCCCCGGTGCCGGTGGTCGTGTGCAGCTCCAGCACCTCGGGCACGGTCGCCAAGTGGGCCCGTACGTCGGCCCCTTGCCCCTGCCGGATCTGCAGCGTGGCGAAGGCGGTGACCGGATAGCCGAGCGCGGCCGGATCCACCTGCGGGCCGAATCCGCGGATGACTCCGTTCGACTGAAGCCGGTCGAGCCGCGCCTGCACCGTCCCGCGGGCCACCCCCAGCCGCCGGGACATCTCCAGCACCCCGATCCGCGGTTCCCGCGCCAGCAGCACGATGATCCGCCCGTCCAGATGATCGATCGCCACAGCAGCCTGCTCCTTCTCCTGAGTCGCAGTGGTCATCCTGTACAGAGAGCCCGCAGAAACGAGCATTGCACCGGTCATATTGCCCAGTGAATGAGCGAACTATTGCGCACCTTGCCATGCGGGAGTGAGGCTGCGCCTATGACGCAGACCACACACCACACTCCCGACACCGCCCGGCAGGCCGACCCCTTCCCGGTCAAGGGAATGGACGCGGTCGTCTTCGCCGTGGGCAACGCCAAGCAGGCGGCGCACTACTACTCGACCGCCTTCGGCATGCGGCTGGTCGCCTACTCCGGACCGGAGAACGGCAGCCGCGAGACCGCGAGCTACGTGCTGGAGAACGGCTCGGCCCGGTTCGTCCTCACCTCCGTCATCAAGCCCGCCACGACCTGGGGCCACTTCCTCGCCCAGCACGTGGCCGAGCACGGTGACGGGGTCGTCGACCTCGCCATCGAGGTCCCGGACGCGCGCGCCGCGTACGCCTACGCCCTCGAACACGGCGCCCGCTCGGTGACCGAGCCCTACGAGCTGAAGGACGAGCACGGCACCGTCGTCCTGGCCGCGATCGCGACGTACGGGGAGACCCGCCACACGCTCGTCGAGCGCACCGGCTACGAGGGCCCGTACCTGCCGGGCTTCGTCTCCGCCGCGCCGATGGTCGAGCCGCCCGCCCAGCGCACCTTCCAGGCCATCGACCACTGCGTCGGCAACGTCGAGCTCGGCCGCATGAACGAATGGGTCGGCTTCTACAACAAGGTCATGGGCTTCACGAACATGAAGGAGTTCGTGGGCGACGACATCGCGACCGAGTACAGCGCGCTGATGTCGAAGGTCGTGGCCGACGGCACGCTCAAGGTCAAGTTCCCGATCAACGAGCCCGCCATCGCCAAGAAGAAGTCCCAGATCGACGAGTACCTGGAGTTCTACGGCGGCGCGGGCGTCCAGCACATCGCGCTGAACACCAACGACATCGTGCAGACGGTCCGCACGATGCGCGCGGGCGGCGTCCAGTTCCTCGACACCCCGGACTCGTACTACGACACCCTCGGCGAGTGGGTCGGCGACACCCGGTTGCCCGTCGAGACCCTGCGCGAGCTGAAGATCCTCGCCGACCGCGACGAGGACGGCTATCTGCTGCAGATCTTCACCAAGCCGGTCCAGGATCGTCCGACCGTCTTCTTCGAGATCATCGAGCGGCACGGCTCGATGGGCTTCGGCAAGGGCAACTTCAAGGCGCTGTTCGAGGCGATCGAGCGGGAGCAGGCCAAGCGCGGCAACCTCTGAGGCGTCGCGGGACGCCTGTGCGGCCCGCGAATCCTGCGCGTCCTGCGAATCCTGTGAGTTTGTAGAAAGCGCAACCATTTCTGGCCATCAGGCCTCTCCAGTCGTGCGGGCGCCACGGGGGCGCCCGCACGACCCGGGAGAGCAGAGTGGCCGACCGCTTCGACCTGTCCACACCGTCCGAGCGCTGGCTGTGGCAGAAGGACACGCTCAAGGAGCCCACGCTCCTGCAGTCGTTCGCCTTCGACGAGGTCAACCAGCACCTGTACGTCCTTCAGCTCCGCCGCGGCGGCGGCCCGGCCGGCGACCTGTTCCTGAACAGGCTCGACTACCGGGGCAAGCGGCTCGGCCACATGGAGCTGCGCGGCTTCGGGCACGGCGTCGGCATCGGCGTGCAGCACGCCTCCGACGGCACCGTGTGGATCTGGACCGAGGCCGACGCCAAGGGCGGATACGGCCGTGGCGTCACCCGCTTCCGCTTCTCCGACGGCGCCGTCCGCACCCGCGAGGACGTCAAGGTCCGCCACCCGATCCCGGGCTCCACCCACAACCAGCCGTCGGTCTGCACGGCCTCGCGCCGCATCGCCCTGCGCCACCGCATCGACGGCGAGCCCCGCTACCGCGTCTGGGACCTGGACGCCTTCGTCGCCCGCGACTACGCCGACCCCGTCGCCGACTTCCCGCAGACCGGCCTGCACCCCGACCCCGAGGTCCCCTTCCAGGGGTTCGCCCTGCACGGCGACCGCCTCTACCAGCTGGCCGGCACCGCGTACGACACCAAGAAGAACCCGGCCGCCCGGCGCGGCAACGCCTACCTCTCCTGCCTCGACGTGCGCACCGGCGAACTGCTCGACCGGCAGCGCACCGAGGCCGGCCACTCCCTCGACCACCGCGAACCGGAGGGCCTCGCCGTCCGCCACGGCTCCGGGGCCCGGCTGTGCCTGGGGCTCGGGTCCGGGCCGGAGGGGGCACGCAGGTTCTCGATCTACTTCAAGCCGGGCGAGGCCTGAGGAGGCGGCCGTACGCTGATCCCATGGCCAGGATCAACGACGTCGGCGGCGTCGAGGGCTTCGGTCCCGTCGACACCGCCGACGACTCCGAGCCCTTCCACGCCGACTGGGAAGCGCGCGTCTTCGGGCTCATGAACGCCCTGCGCGCGCAGGGGATCTTCAACCTGAACGAGTTCCGGGACGCGATCGAGTCGATGCCGCCGGGGGAGTACCTGGCGGCGTCGTACTACGAGCGCTGGTTCGTGGCGATCCGCACCCTCCTCGAACGCAAGGGCGTGATCGAGCCGGGTGAGCTGGATGACTGACCGTTTCGCACCGGGGGCGCGCGTGGTGACGTACCTCCACGACCCGCCGCACCACACCCGGCTGCCCCGGTACGCGCGCGGAAAGCGGGGCGTCGTGGTCGAGCCGGAAGGGCGGGCGGAACTGGCCGACGTCAGTGCGCGGGGGCGTGGGGACGCGCCGGTGGAGCAGGTGTACGCGGTGCGGTTCGAGGCGCGTGATCTGTGGGGCGAGGGCGACCACCAGGTCGTACTGGACCTGTGGGAGAGCTATCTGGAGGAGTACGAAGAGGGTGCGGCCGATGAGCGGTGACCACTCCGACGCGACGATCGCCCGCCGGGTGCGGCGCCTGGAGACCCTGCTGGAGGAGAAGGGCCTGCTCACGGGCGGGGAGCTGGACGAGGCGATCGACTCGTTCCTCGCGGGCGCCTCGCCGGCGAACGGGGCGCGGGTCGTCGCACGGGCGTGGACCGACGCGGCGTTCAGGTCCCGTCTGCTGGCGGACGGGACGGCGGCCGTCCGGGAACTGGGCAGCATGGAGGGCTCGTACCAGCGTCTGCGGGTCGTCGAGAACACGGCCACGACCCACAACGTCATCGTCTGCACCCTCTGCTCCTGCTACCCGCTGCGCCTCCTCGGCCCGTCCCCCAGCTGGTACAAGTCCGAGGCCTACCGCTCCCGCGTGGTCCGCGAACCCCGCGCGGTCCTCGCGGAGTTCGGCCTGGAGCTCCCTCCCGACACGCGGATCACGGTGTGGGACTCCAGCGCCGAGACCCGCTACATGGTGCTGCCACGCAGGCCGGACGGCACGGAGGGGATGAGCGAGGAGGAACTGGCGGGGCTGGTCACGCGCAACGCCCTCATCGGTACGGCGGTGCTGTAGAGGCCGCTTCGGAGGTCACCGCCGTTCGGTCTTCCTGTCCGTCTTCGGCACGGGCTCCGACGCCGACGGCTCCCCCAACGCCTCCAACGCGGCCTCGGCCAACGGCACCCGCGTCGGCGAGAAACGCGGGTTGATCCGCAGCGCCTCCTGCAGATGCCGTCGCGCGGCCCACCCCATCCCCAGCTCCCGCTCGATCATGCCCCGGTGGTACACGTACAGCGCGCTGCGCACCGTGCCCCCACGCTCCTTGTCGGTCGCCACCCGGGCGAACTTCAGGGCCTCCTTGTTCTCCCCGGCCCGGTGCAGCGCCCAGCCCAGCGCGTCGGCCACCGCGATGCCCGGCTGGCGGCGCCACTCGGCCCGCAGTCGCCGCACCGCCGACTCCGGGTCGCCGTGGTCGGCCTCGAACAGGCCCAGGACCAGCTCCTCGTCGACCCCGCCGGCCGCGGCCCGCGCCGTGCGCTCGCGCAGCAGGTCGTACTGCACCCGCGCCGCCTGTCCCAGCCCCAGCAACTCGTACAACTCGCCCAGTTCCAGGGCGTATTCGGGAAGCGGCTGCTTGGCGAGCGCCACCCGGTAGGCGTTCAGCGCCTCCGTCGTGCGGCCCAGCGCCGCCAGCGTCCGCCCCTGCCCGGCGAGCGCGGCCCGCTGGTCGGGGTCGAGGCGTACCGCCTCCTTGAAGTACCGCAGGGCCACGTCCATGTCGCCGCGCTCGAAGGCGAGTTGCCCGGCGCGTTCGAGATACGCCGCCCGCTCGGCGGGGGCCTGGGCGGCCGCCGCCGCGTCGGAGAGCGCGGCCGCCGCGTCCTCCCGCCGGCCCCGGTCCCGGTAGACGGCCGCCGCCCGCGCCTGCACGGCAGGCCCCGAGCCCAGTTTCAGCATCTGCTCCAGCGTCCGCTTGGTCGCCTTGTAGTCGCCCATCCCCGTGTACGCGTCGAGCAGCTGCGGATACGTCGTCCACCGCTTCCGGTCCGCCTTCAGCGCCGCCTCGCCCCAGTTCCGCGCCGCCCGGAAGTCCCGCCGCGCGTTCGCCAGCGCCGCCATGCCGTTCAACGCCGCGGCGTTCCACTCCCGCACCCTCAGCGACGTACGCAGCGCCTTCTCGGCCTTCGGGTAGTTCGCCGGTTCCGCGGTCCGCCGCCCCTGCTCCACATACGCCGCCCCCAGCACCGCCCACGCCTTCGCGTCCTTGGGATGCGCCCGCAGGTGGGCCTCGCGCTCGTCGATCAGCACCGCCAGATCGGGCAGTGCGGCCGGCACGCCCGTCGTGACGGCGGTGAGCGCCTGTGCCCCCGGTGCCGGCGCGGCCGTCCGGGTCCCGCCCGAACCCCACGGCAACAGTGTCAGCACCCCGCCGAGCACGGCACACCCCGCCACCGAGGCGATCAGCACCCGTCGTCGGATGCGCGGGCGGCTCTGCGGCACGCCCTGTTCGTTCCGCACGGCGTCGTTCTCCATGGCGCTCACTGTGCGTGAAAGATGGCGTCAATACGACGACCACACCCGCCTTACGTCGGCTGCCGTACGCGGGGTTCACACCGATGGCCCCGGGTGTCACGCTGTGATCATGAGCCGTATCGAAACCGCACCCGACCAGGCCCAGGGTGACCTCACCGAGCGGCTGCTCGCGGGTCTGCCCGCCGAGGCCGTCCTGACCGACCCCGACGTCACCGCCGCCTACGCCAACGACATGGCCAGCTTCTGCCCGGCCGGCGCTCCGGCGGTGGTCGTGCTCCCGCGCACGGTCGAAGAGGTCCAGCACGTCATGCGCACCGCCACCGAACTGCGCGTCCCGGTCGTCCCGCAGGGCGCCCGCACGGGCCTGTCGGGCGGCGCCAACGCCTCCGACGGCTGCATCGTGCTGTCCCTGACCAAGATGGACCGCATCCTGGAGATCAACCCGGTCGACCGTATCGCGGTCGTCGAACCCGGCGTGATCAACGCGACCCTCTCCCGCGCGGTGAACGAGCTGGGCCTGTACTACCCGCCGGACCCGTCCAGCTGGGAGATGTGCACCATCGGCGGCAACATCGGCACCGCCTCCGGGGGCCTGTGCTGTGTGAAGTACGGGGTGACGGCGGAGTACGTCCTCGGACTGGACGTCGTCCTCGCCGACGGACGCCTGATGACCACGGGCCGCCGTACGGCCAAGGGCGTCGCGGGATACGACATGACCCGCCTCTTCGTCGGCTCCGAGGGCTCGCTCGGCATCGTCGTACGGGCCGTCCTGGCGCTGAAGCCGCAGCCGCCGCAGCAGCTGGTGCTCGCCGCCGAGTTCGCGTCCGCGGCGGCCGCCTGCGACGCGGTGTGCCGGATCATGGCCGGCGGGCACGTCCCGTCACTGCTCGAACTCATGGACCGTACGACGGTGAAAGCCGTCAACGACCTGGCGCACATGGGGCTGCCGGAGACCACGGAGGCCCTCCTCCTGGCCGCCTTCGACACCCCGGACCCCGCCCCCGACCTCGCCGCGGTCGGCGCGCTCTGCGAGGCGGCCGGCGCCACCCAGGTGGTCCCGGCGGACGACGCGGCCGAGTCCGAACTCCTCCTCCAGGCACGGCGGTTGTCCCTCACCGCACTCGAAGCGGTGCGCGGCGTGACGATGATCGACGACGTGTGCGTGCCCCGCTCGAGGCTCGGCGACCTGATCGAGGGCGTCGAGCGGATCGCCGACAAGCACCAGCTCACCATCGGGGTCGTCGCGCACGCGGGTGACGGCAACACCCACCCGACCGTGTGCTTCGACGCGGCCGACCCCGACGAGTCCCGGCGCGCCCGCGAGTCCTTCGACGAGATCATGGCCCTCGGACTGGAACTCGGCGGCACGATCACCGGCGAGCACGGCGTGGGCGTCCTGAAGAAGGAGTGGCTGGCGCGCGAGATCGGCCCGGTCGGGATCGAGATGCAGCGGGCGATCAAGCAGGCCTTCGACCCGCTGGGCATCCTGAACCCGGGAAAGCTGTTCTGACGCGTCCCCGCGGTACGTCTCACTGGGCGAGCAACTGGTCGAGCGCGTCGTCGATCCCCAGCTGCTCGCCCTCGGACCCCGGGGGCACCACCCGCAGGGTCCGCTCCAGCCAGGCCGACACCTGGGCCGCCGGCGCCTCCAGCAGCGCGTCCCCGTCCGGCGAACTCAGCGCCATCAGCACGACGCTGCGGCCCTCGACCTTCGTCGGCCACACCCGCACGTCCCCGTGCCCGCACGGCCGGAACACGCCCTCGACGAGCAGCTCACGGGAGAAGGTCCAGTGCACGGGATGCTCGGAGTTGATGTGGAAGGTGACGTGGACGGCGTACGGATCGTCGCTGTGGTAGCTCAGCCGGGCCGGCACGGCGACGCTCCGCTCCGGCGACAGGATCAGCTTGAGCTCCAGCTCGCGCTCGATGACGGTGTGGTGCATGGCGTGGATGTCCTCTCCCGTGACGTGTGCGGGGCCTTTGGGCGGGCCCGTACGAGTGGAGAGGGATGAGGGGGACGGATCATTACGCGGGTTCGCGGAGATTTTTTTCCGGGCCTGTCCCGTCGGGGTTCCGATCGTTGTGAAGTACGTGTACGAGGTTGCCGGAAAGGGGTGGGTCCTGCGGGACCGGCGGTGCTTGTTGCGTGCGTCTGGCTGTGTTTTCCCGGGGGGTAACCCCCGGACCCCCAGCCGGGGGACGGGCGTGGTTGCCCCAACAGAGGCCGCTGGGTCTCAGCCCCGATCGAGTGCTGCCGGTGTTCCGCGCCGGGGTTCCGATCCTTGTGAAGTACGTGTACGAGGTTGCCCGGAAAGGGGTGGGTCCTGCGGGACCGGCGGTGCTTGTTGCGTGCGTCTGATAGATGTGGAGGCCCCCAATAGACCCTCGAGCAGATACCGGACGACGGACATGAGCGCCCCAACCCCGGCCCCCGGTGACGACAGGCCCCGCGATGGGTATTACCCGGACCCGTCCATTCCTGGATATGTCCGGTACTGGAACGGTGCCTCCTGGGTGCCGGGCACCAGCCGTCCGGCACCGACGGACGGCGAAACGCTCGCCCCGCCGCCGGGCGCGCAGCCTGTCCAGCCCGCGGCCGCCGCGGCCGCCCCCGTCGAGGAGACCGGCCCGCACTTCTTCGACGAGGAGTCGGCCCAGGAGCCCGCACCCGACGGTGGCCGGCACGGCAGCCGCCCCGAGCCGGCGTCCGCCTGGGGCGCCGACCCCTCGCGCCAGTCCGGTTTCGCCGGTGACCAGGAACACCGCGTCTCCTGGGGCGCACAGCCGGGCACCGACCCGCGCGCGGCCCAGCCGGACGGCTCGGCGACGAGCCCCTCTGCCGAGCCGGAAGCGGACTCCGCAGGCCTCGCCTCCGGCGACACGTTCATGATCCGCCGGCCGGTCGCGGGAGCCGGGGGAGCAGCGTCCGCCGGCGCTTCCGGGCAGGCCACCCCCAGCATCCCGAACCCCGCGGGCCCCGCGCCCGTCGACGGCACCATGGCCATCCGCGCGCTGTCCCCGCGCACGCCGCAGCAGGGCGGGGCGGCCGGGGCGCAGGCCGGGAGCACGGGCGCGTCCGCCGGCCCGGGCGCCGCACGTCCGGACGCGGGCCGCCCCTCCGCGGCCG
>NZ_BAAAZY010000014.1:23140-218648 GCF_039537145.1 Streptomyces shaanxiensis | reverse complement strand
CAGCGGGTCCGACGCGGTGACCAGGTCCCGCAGCGGATACCGCCCCAACACCGCGTCCACGTTCGCCGCGAACGCCGCCTCCAGCCGCGACACGGGCGGCAGCGAGTCGTCCCGCAACGCCTCCGCGGCGGCCAGCACGGTCGCCCGCCCCGCGTCGTCGGGCACTGCGGCCGCCGCACGCTCGTAGAGTTCGCCGCCCTCCTCCAGGACCAGCCCGACGTCGATCCCGGCCGGAACCTTGATACGAGCGGTGTGGCGCCAGGTGGCCACCGGATCGCCCCAGGCCTCCACGTGAAACGTCCAGTTGCCCACTGTGGGAGGCGTGACCTTGGCGCCCCAGCGATCGCTGCCCGGAGCCAGCTCGTGCATCGGCGTCCACGGGCCGGGACGGCCGTCCGGATCGGTCAGCACGACATTGGCGGCCACCGCGTCGTGGCCCTCCCGGAACACGGTGGCGGTGACCTCGAAGGTCTCTCCCGCGACCGCCTTCGCCGGATGCCTGCCGCACTCCACGGCCGGCTGTACGTCCCGTACCGGGATGCGGCCGATCGTCCCGGTCCCGCGACCGGTCCTCGTCTTGGTCCTGCCCATGGTTCACCTCCACCGTGCTCGAGGCCGGGCACAAGGCCCGGCCGGGGTTTCCGAACTGTGCCGGAAGGCGGCTATCTCCCCGCGAGGAAACGCCACCGCCGTGATCTCGCCGGACCCCTCCGCGTGGCGGCACGCAGGTGGGTCCGCTCGTCCTGCTCCCGGAGGTAGGCCGCCAGGGTGATGCGCAGATAGCGTTCGGCCGCGTCCGCGGCCTCGCGCGCGCAGCGCTTCCCCATCAGCACGCACAGGGTGTAGCCGGCGTCCTCGAACGTGGCGCGCACCGCGTGGTCGGCCGGGGCCGCGAGCATGGCACGCTCCCAGGCCCGGTATCGCCGCAGTTGCCGGGCGACTTCGGCTTTTGCCG
The DNA here is from genome assembly GCF_039537145.1 of Streptomyces shaanxiensis. Taxonomy (NCBI): domain Bacteria; kingdom Bacillati; phylum Actinomycetota; class Actinomycetes; order Kitasatosporales; family Streptomycetaceae; genus Streptomyces; species Streptomyces shaanxiensis. Next base: position 217,693 of record NZ_BAAAZY010000014.1, on the reverse strand, counting down.
GTAGCAGCATGGCGCCGTACACCTTCCGGGCTGCTCGATGACGCGTCTCCCGCCGTCGGGCGGAACCCGCGCGCGTACACGCACGGGTTCCGTTACGGGCATCGAGGTCTTCACACATGGTGCATGGTCGATGACTCAGCGTCCTGTTGGAGCTTCAACTACCTCGGATGCCCGCTCGTGTTGCACGAATGGCGTACCGCCCTCACCCTGAAGTGACTCAGAAGCGATCGGCGCTCACGCTCCGTGCTCGGGGCCCGTCCCGCAGGGGCGAGGAGAGCGGGAGCATTCGCGGTGAGGAGGTAACGACGGTGAAGACCGCAGTGCCCTGCTACTACCACCTCGACGTGGAAGTCAGCCCCGAACGGGTGGGTCAGGTCAGCCGAATTCTGGCCGCTCACCTCCGGTACTGGGACCTGGAGACGCTTGTCGAGCCCGTCCGCCACGGCACGGAGATGCTCTTGCGGGTCATCGACGAGCACGCGACGGACAAGAACACCTCGATCGAGATGTGGTGGAACGGCCAGCACCTCATCACCGCCATCGGCGACAACGACCGTGCCCTGCGCCCGGACCACGAGCTGCGTGCCTGCCTGCAGCACCTCGCTGCGATGAGCGACGGCTGGGGGTGCTGCGCCACCGAGACCGGCAGCAAGGTCATCTGGTTCTCGCAGCGCGCCCGGGCCGGCGAACGTGCCCCGCTCGTCCCGGCGGCGCCCGCACCCAGCCTGCGCGAGGCGCGCGGCGTGCCCCGCGAGATGCCCGTCACCGCGCTGGCCGAGGCGCCGGGCATCCGCGACGATGCCCTCGAGGAGGCCCGGTGACGTCGAGACGACGCCGCAAAGACGTGAGCAAAGGGGTGCCCGCCTGGAGCGGGCACCCTTATCCGCTGGGAGCCGCCTTCGACGGACAGGGCACCAACTTCGCCCTCTTCAGCGAGGTCGCCGATCACGTCGACCTCGTCCTCGTCGACGACAAGGAGCGGTACACGCCGATTGCGCTCACCGAGGTCGACGGTTTCGTCTGGCACGGCTATCTGCCCGGCGTCGGCCCGGGACAGCGCTACGGCTACCGGGTCCACGGCCCCTGGGCCCCGGACCTGGGCCACCGGTGCAATCCGGCGAAGCTGCTGCTCGACCCGTACAGCAGAGCGGTGGACGGCCGCGTGGACAACCACGGCTCCCTCTTCGAACGCACCCCGGACGCCCCGTCCCCGGCCGACAGCGCCGGGCACACCATGCTCGGCGTGGTGACCGAGCCGTACTTCGACTGGGGCGACGACCGACCGCCCCGGCGGCCGTACGCCGACACCGTCATCTACGAGGCGCACGTCCGCGGTCTCACCCGCACCCACCCCGACGTCCCGCCGGACCTGCGCGGCACCTACGCCGGACTCGCACACCCTGCGGTCGTCGAGCACCTGACGTCCCTCGGGGTGACCGCGGTCGAGCTGATGCCGGTCCACCAGTACGTCCAGGACGGCGTACTGCTCGACCGGGGCCTGTCCAACTACTGGGGCTACAACACGATCGGCTTCTTCGCGCCGCACAACGCCTACGCCGCCCACGGCACCCGCGGCCAGCAGGTCAACGAGTTCAAGTCCATGGTGAAGGCGCTGCACGCGGCCGGCCTCGAAGTGATCCTCGACGTCGTCTACAACCACACCGCCGAGGGCAACGAGCGTGGCCCCACCCTCTCCTTCCGCGGCATCGACAACGCCTCGTACTACCGCCTCGTGGACGGCGACTGGGGGCACTACTACGACACCACCGGCACCGGCAACAGCCTGCTGATGCGCCACCCGTACGTCCTGCAACTCATCATGGACTCGCTGCGCTACTGGGTCACCGAGATGCACGTCGACGGCTTCCGCTTCGACCTCGCGGCCACGCTGGCCCGGCAGTTCCACGAGGTGGACCGGCTCTCGGCGTTCTTCGACCTGATCCAGCAGGACCCGGTGATCAGCAGGGTCAAGCTGATCGCCGAGCCGTGGGACGTCGGGGAGGGCGGCTACCAGGTGGGCAACTTCCCGCCGCTGTGGTCGGAGTGGAACGGCAAGTACCGGGACGCCGTACGGGACTTCTGGCGCGGCGAGTCCGATTCGCTCGGCGAGTTCGCCTCCCGGCTGACCGGCTCCTCCGACCTGTACGCGCACAGCCGGCGCCGCCCGCGCGCCAGCGTCAACTTCGTCACCGCGCACGACGGGTTCACCCTGCGCGACCTAGTGTCGTACAACGACAAGCACAACGAGGCCAACGGCGAGGGCAACCGGGACGGCGAGAGCCACAACCGCTCCTGGAACTGCGGCGCGGAGGGCGAGACCCGAGACCCGGCCGTCCTCGGGCTGCGCGCCCGCCAGCAGCGCAACTTCATCGCCACGCTGCTGCTGTCCCAGGGCATCCCCATGCTCTGCCACGGCGACGAACTCGGCCGCACCCAGCGCGGCAACAACAACGCCTACTGCCAGGACAACGAGGTCTCCTGGATCGACTGGCGCCACACCGACGACCAGCGCGCGCTCACCGACTTCACCCGCTACGTCATCGCCCTGCGCGCCGCCCACCCCGTCCTGCGCCGCCGGCGCTTCTTCCAGGGCGAAACGCCGACCCACCCCGAACAACCGCTGCCCGACCTGGTCTGGCTGCAGCCGGACGGCCGCGAGCTGACCGACGACGACTGGAACCGTCCCGACGCCCACTCCCTGGCCGTCTTCCTCAACGGCGACGCCATCGCCGAGCCCGACTGGTGCGGCCGTCCCGTGGTGGACGACTCCTTCCTGCTCCTGCTCAACAGCTACTGGGAACCGGTCGAGTTCCAACTCCCGGACATCACGTACGGCGAACGCTGGACCACCCTGATCGACACAGCCGAACCCCAGGGCCCTCCGGACGAGTCGGAGCACAAGGCAGGCACATCCCTGCTGATCGAACGCCGCAGCCTGGTGCTCTTGTCGAGACCGTCGCGTACAACGTCCTGAAAGCGCGCGCAGCCAGGCGCCGAGCGCCATGGGAGGCAGAGCCCTCCTGCCCCGAGGGGCTCTGGAGGGCCTGGCCGGTGTTCACCGCGCGGGACGGTCGCCGGGTGCCGGTGGCTGTTCCAGGTGGGAGGCCAGGACCGCGGCCTGGACGCGGCGCTGGACGCCGAGTTTGGCCAGCAGGCGGGAGATGTGGTTCTTGACCGTCTTCTCCGAGAGGTAGAGCTTCTTGCCGATCTCGCGGTTGGTGAGGCCGTCGCCGATGAGGGCGAGGATGTCCCGTTCGCGGGGGGACAGGCTGGCCAGTTCGGGGGCGAGGGCCGGTGTCTCGGCGGGGTCGGTGCGCAGGGTGCGCATCAGGCGGGCCGTGGTCGTGGGGTCCAGCATGGACTGGCCCGAGGCGACGGTGCGGACCGCCGAGACCAGGTCGGAGCCTCTGATCTGTTTGAGGACGTAGCCGGCGGCGCCGGCCATTATGGCGTCGAGGAGGGCGTCCTCGTCGTCGAACGACGTCAGCATCAGACAGGCCAGCTCGGGCATCCGGTCGCGCAGTTCGCGGCAGACGGTGATGCCGTCGCCGTCGGGGAGGCGTACGTCGAGCACGGCGACGTGCGGGCGCAGCGCCGGGGCGCGGACGAGGGCGTGCTCGACGGTGTCCGCGTCGCCGACCACGGAGATGTCCGGTTCGGCGTCGAGGAGGTCGGTCAGGCCTCGTCGTACGACCTCGTGGTCGTCCAACAGGAACACGCGGATCGGGTTCTGCTCCGTGAAGGTGCCTGGCTCGGTCATGACGCCCCTCGTTCCCCGGTGGCTCACGGACTGCGGACCACGAACTGCTCGTGATGCCGATCATCGCTCGCCGGGTCCGGATGTGCTAGGGCCGACCGGCCCCACACGGCCGTGAGAGGCGCCCTCACCGGCCCCATGGTCACGGGTCGGCTGCCCTGCCGACACAGATCGGACGATCGCGTCCGGCACCCCGAACGGTCGGTTCGGCGGAACCGCTGGACCGGAGCCGAACTCCCCGCGCCCGTCATGTCCGACGAGCCGCCGCTGTCGGCATCACGGTGGCCTTCCAGCGCGAAGGTGACGTCCACGACGCCCTCCACGGCGCGCACCAAGCGCGCGGCCACGGGAACCAGGGACGTGTCCCGGACACGACCGGTCAGTTTCACCGCTCCGTCGTGTACCTGGACCTGGATCGCCGAGCCGGGCGACGGGAAGAGGCAGGTCACGACCTCGCACCGCACTTCCTCGGCGATCTCGTCGTCGCCGCGCAGGAAGACCTTGAGCAGGTCGGCCCTGCTGACGATGCCCTCCAGCATGCCCAGCTCATCGACCACCGGGAGCCGCTTGACCCTGGCGTGCGCCATGGTGCGGGCGGCCTGGGCCAGTGTCGCGTCCGGGCGGGTGGTGAGCGCCGGGGAGGTCATCAGCTCCTCCGCGGTGATCGCGCCGGCCTTCGCCAGGTCGGACAGGCGGCGCAGCTGGGTGTACCGGTCGGGGTCGCTGTCGCGGAACTCCTCCTTGGGCAGCAGGTCGGCCTCGGAGACGACGCCGACGACGCGCCCCTCGCCTTCGAGGACGGGCAGGGCGCTGACCTTCCAGTCCTGCATCAGCTGCACGATCTTCTTGAAGGTGGCCCTGCGGCCGACGGCGGCGACCGTGTGGGTCATGACGTCGCTGACGATGTGAGCGGTGCCGTCCATGGTGGCTCCTTGCTCGCTGCGGGTGGCGTGCGTGGTCACACGTGGCTGCCGGCGCCGTACGGGGCGTACAGGTCCAGCAGCCGGGTGCGGGCGGCGCGGAGGCGGTGGGCGAGCACGTCACCGACCCACTGGGTGACGGCGTGGCCCATGGCCGGGTCGTCCTGGCACATCGCTCGGACGGCCGTGGCGTCGAACTCGTACGCCCGCACCGGGGTCGTCGCTCCCGCGCCCAGGTGCCAGACGTGCGGTGTGAAGAGCCAGGAGCAGCCGACGAGTTCGTTGTGCTGGAGGGTCTCGATGACGGCCGCGCGGCGGCCGGGCACCCGCATGTCGAGTTCGACGGTGCCCGTTCGGATGATCCAGAACCGGTCGGCCTTGCCGCCTTCCTCGAACAGGCGCGCCCCTTGCGGGAAGGACACCTCGCGGGCGACGCGCATCAGACGCTGCCGGGGCTCGGCGGGCAGAGCGCGCAGCATGCTGGGCGTGGGCGTGGTGATCATGGCGTGCCTCCCGACGGGCTGCAGGGACTTCCACGGCCAGCGTGTGCCCGAGGGCGACCGCGGGCCATGGGCCGTCCGGCCCGTCGAGGCGGACCACCCGGCTCCGGCCGTGGAGACCTACGGCGCCCTCCCGCGAACCCGACGAGGCCGTTCCATAAAGGCGTGGGAGGACCCGATCGAGGAGGGGAGCGAGGTGGGTGACTCAGTGACGCCCAATTCCTGGAGGCTCTTGGCGGTCCTCCTTGCGATCTCCACGGCGGTCACGTTCGTGGTGAGCGCCGTGCTCGATGCGCGGGCCGTGCAAGGAACGAGAGCTACCGGCGAGAGTCCGTCGAGGGCCTGGCTTGTGCGGGGTTCAGGGCGCACGGGTTGTCGGCCTCGTGATCCCGGGCCCACCTCCGGTAGGCGGCCACGGCGGTCGCCAGCGTGGGGAAGACGAGGTCCGGGCCGACGGTGTCCGTGAGGCCGTACGCTCTCCGCTCGTCCAGCAGATCCTGTTCGACGCGGGCCAGGGCGAACACGATGCCCCGGTCGGTGAGTTCGCGGCGCAGCTCGCCGAGCGCGTCGAGGGCGGTGATGTCGACCTCCACGTCGGGGGGCGGCCTGCCGGCTGGTGCCACAGTGGCCGGCCAGGAGCGCCGGTAGCCGAGGAGAGCGACGCCGCCGGGCACCAGGCGGACCACGCCGGAACCTGCCCGCCCCTGCCCTGCGACATCAGCCACGCCTCTCCGTCCGAACTCAGAACCACCGTGCACGCCCACCGCCGCGCACGGCGGACCGTTTCCGGCCGAACACGCACCCCAACGGCCCCTGACGACAGGGCCGTTCAGCCCTATGGCCACAGACCTTCGGCCTCGGGCGGCTGCCGCGCGACGCCGCGAGAGTGATGAGCGGCGGGCACCGACCCGACCGCGCCCATCTCCCCGAAGGGATCACCACCATGGCCGTGCACGAGCAGCCGTCGTCCTGATCGCCTGGCCGCCGTTTCCGCCGGAGACACCCTCGGCCTCGGCCGGCTCTGGACCAAGCTCCCGCTCGTCCGCCGCAGCCCCTGGCTGCGCTGACCGGGGGGAGGGGGAGGTGCGGTTGGCCCCGCTTGGGGCCCACCGCACCGAGTAGGACCGGCCAGGGCCGGTCGGCCCCATACAGGGACCTGCGGCCCCTGCCGGGTGCCTCGTCCGAACACGAAGCTCGAATCGGGACCACCGATTCAGGAGGTGGAATCATGACCCGCACCGTCACCCTCAGTGTCACCGTCGGCCTCGACGGCTCACGTGAGAGCCGCGCGGCGGCCGAGTGGGCGGCCCGCGAAGCACAGTTGCTCGGTTTGCCGTTGAAGCTGGTCCATGTCTGGGAGCCGGTACCGGCACCCATGGCGCAGGCGCCACTCCTCGGCGCCGAGACCCAGCAGCACTGGAGCGAACGGGTGCCCCGCGAGGCGGCCGAGGGCATCCGGGTACGCCACCCAGGCCTCGACGTCATCACCGAGCAGCTCTCCGGCCGGCCCGCCGACATGCTGGCCGACGCGGCGCAGGACGCCGAACTGCTGGTCCTCGGCTCCCGCGGACTGAGCGGGTTCGGCGGCTTCATGCTCGGCTCGGTCGGACTCGCGGTCGTGGCACACACCCAGCGGCCGGTCGTTCTGGTCCGCGCCGACCAGCAGGCCGCCGACGAGCACGAGGCGGACCCCGCCGGCATCCCGTCCGCCGCGACACCGTTCCGGCCTGTCGTCCTCGGCCTCGACATCGAGAGCCCGGACGAGGAGCTGATGGAGTTCGCGTACGCCGCGGCCGCCCGTCGCGGTACCTCCCTGCGAGTGGTGCACGGCTGGAACGTGCCCCCGTACTACGCCTACGGCTTGTCCGTCGACCTCGAACTCCACGGAACCCTGGAACAGGCCGAGACCAGCGCCCTGACCGAGCTCCTGCGCCCGTGGCGCAAGAAGTTCCCGGACGTCGAGGTCACCGCGGAGTCCCACTACGGAACCCCCGCCGGCCACCTTGTCGATGCCTCCCGCGAGGCCTCCCTGGTCGTCGTCGGCAAGCGCATCCGCCGCAACCCGATCGGCACGCACATCGGTCCCGTCACCCACGCCGTCCTGCATCACTCCATCGCCCCCGTCGCTGTCGTTCCGCACCACTGACGCAAAGAACCCGAGGAGCAGAAACCATGAAGGCAGCGGTCGTACGAGCCTTCGGCGAGCCCCTGGTCATCGAGGACCGCCCCGACCCCGAACCCGGACCTGGCCAGGTCCGCATCCGAGTGGAGGCCTCCGGGCTGTGCCACACCGACATCCACGCCGCCCACGGAGACTGGCCCGTCAGGCCCAGCCCGCCCTTCGTGCCCGGCCACGAGGGCGTGGGCCTCGTCGAGGAGCTCGGCGAGGGCGTCACGCACCTGAGCATCGGCGAGCGGGTCGCCGTGCCGTGGCTCGGCAAGGCCTGCGGCCGGTGCGAGCACTGCCTCTCCGGCTGGGAGACGCTGTGCGAGCAGCAGATCAACACCGGCTACGGCTGCGACGGCGGCTACGCCGAGAAGATGCTGGCCTGGGCCGACTTCGCCCAGCCGGTACCGAAGGGTGTCACCGCCGTCGACGCCGCCCCGCTGACCTGTGCCGTGACCACCTACAAGGCGCTCAAGGTCGCCGACGTGCGGCCCTCTCAGCTCGTCGCGATCTCCGGGATCGGCGGACTCGGTCACCTGGCCGTGCAGTACGCGAAGATCGCCGGGGCCACGGTCGCGGCCATCGACGTCACCGACGAGAAGCTCGAACTCGCCGCCGAACTGGGTGCCGACCTCGTCATCGACGCCCGCAAGCACGACGTGGGCGAGGTGCTGAAGCGGTACGGAGGCGCACACGCGGCGATCGCGCTCGCGGTGAACGAGGCCGCCTTCGCCGCGGTCGACTCCGGGCTGCGGCGCGGGGGCAAGCTCGTCATGGTCGCCCTGCCCGCGCACGGCACCCTTCAGATCCCGATCTTCGACACCGTCCTGAACGGCACCTCGGTGATCGGCTCGATCGTCGGCACCCGGCAGGATCTCGCCGAGGTCTTCCGACTGCACGCGGCCGGGCGCACCGAGGTCATCTGCGAGACCCGCCCGCTGAGCTCCGTCAACGAGTCCATTGACGAGGTGCTGCGCGGCCAGGTCAAGGCCCGGATCGTCTTCGACCTCGGCACGGGACGGTGAGGGCGATGGACCTGCCGATCGTCGTCGGCGTCGACGGCTCCGAGCCCAGCCTGCGGGCCGTGGACTGGGCGGCCGACGAGGCCGTACTGCGCGGGACGCCGCTGCGGCTGGTATACGCCTCGCTGTGGGAGAGGTACGAGGGCGCCGCATTCGCCCAGGGCCTGGGCAAGCCGTCCGAGCAGGTGCGGGCCCAGGACATCGTGGAGACCGCCGCCCGGCGTGCCCACCGGCGTCAGACCGACCTGAAGATCTCCACCGAGGCTGTGCCCGAGGAGCCCGAGTACGCCCTGGTGCGGGAGAGCCGCAGCGCCTTGCTGCTGGTCACGGGCTCCCGAGGCCGCAGCGGCATCACAGAGGCGCTGCTGGGGTCGGTGAGCCTGACCGTCGCCGGGCACGCGCACTGCCCGATGGTTGTCGTACGGGGCAGTTACGACAACAAGGTCCGGCCAGGGACGCACGGCCGCGTCGTCGTCGGCGTCGGCGTCGGCGAGAGGCCCACGACCCCGGCAGCGGTGCGTTTCGCCTCCGACGAGGCGCGGCGGCGGGGCGCGGTCCTGGACGCCGTACGGGCCTGGCGGTGCCCCGCACACGAGACCACGGACCACCCCCTGCTCGCGGGGGAACCCGCGCGGATGCATGAGCAGCAGGCGGTAGAGGTACTGGAAAAGGCGCTGCACGACGTCCCCGCCGACGTCGAAACCCGCCGAGGCGCGGTCGAGGGCAACACCCGGCACGTCCTCACGGACGCCTCGCACGGTGCCGACCTCCTGGTCATCGGCGCCGAGCGTCACCACCGGCACTTCGGGCTCCAGTTGGGCCGGGTGGCCCATGGAGTGCTGCACCACTCGGCCTGCCCGGTCGCCATCGTGCCCGAGCGGGAGTGAGCATTCGGCACAGACGCCCGGCTCGGCGAGGCCGCCGCCGCAGTGGCTGACCCTTCCGGGCTTCGGGCTTCGCCGCCCTGCGATCCGAATCGACGACTTTCGGAGTCTTCCCATGTCGAAGGTGGAACACCAGAACGCCACCGCACTGACCGACGAGACCGACGACGAACTGCGCGCGCTCGACGCCCACTGGCGGGCCGCCAACTACCTGGCCGCGGGACAGATCTACCTGAAGGCGAACCCGCTGCTGACCCAGCCCCTCAAGCCCGAACACATCAAGCCGCGGTTGCTCGGCCACTGGGGCACCTCACCGGGCCTGAACCTCGTGTACACCCACCTGAACCGCGTCATCAAGGCGCGTGGGCTCGACGCGCTGTGCGTATGGGGCCCTGGGCACGGCGGCCCGTCCGTGCTCGCCGGCTCCTGGCTGGACGGCAGCTACAGCCAGACCTACCCGGACGTGCCGCGCGACGCGCAGGGCATGGAGCGGCTGTTCAGGCAGTTCTCCTTCCCCGGCGGTGTGCCCAGCCATGTCGCGCCGGAGGTCCCGGGGTCCATCCATGAAGGCGGCGAGCTCGGATACTCGCTCGCCCACGCCTACGGCGCCGCCTTCGACAACCCGAACCTGCTCGTCGCCTGCGTCGTCGGCGACGGCGAGGCGGAGACCGGACCGCTGGCCGCCTCCTGGCACTCCAACAAGTTCCTCGACCCCGTGCACGACGGCGCCGTCCTGCCGATCCTGCACCTCAACGGCTACAAGATCGCCAACCCGACGGTGCTGTCCCGCCTGCCCGAAGCCGAACTCGACACGCTGCTCAGGGGCTACGGCCACGAGCCGATCCACGTCACCGGCGCCGACCCCCTCGTGGTCCACCGTGCGATGGCACGTGCCTTCGACGAGGCACTGGACCGTATCGCCCTGATGCAGCGGTCGGCCCGCGAGGACGGCGTCAGCGAGCGAGTGCACTGGCCGGTGATCGTGCTGCGCACGCCGAAGGGCTGGACCGGTCCGGGCGAGGTCGACGGCCTGCCGGTGGAGGGAACCTGGCGCGCACACCAGGTCCCGCTCGCCGGCGTGCGGGAAAACCCGGAGCATCTGCGGCAGTTGGAGGCATGGCTGCGCTCGTACCGCCCCGAGGAGCTGTTCGACGTCGACGGCCGCCCCGTCCCCGACGTCCTCGCCTGCGTCCCCGAAGGCACTCATCGCCTGGGCGCCACCCCGCACGCCAACGGCGGGCTCCTGGTTCGCGACCTGCCCATCCGGCCTCTGGACTCCTTCGCCGTACCGGTCGACAAGCCGGGCACGACCCTGCACGAGCCCACCCGCGTCCTCGGCGACCTTCTTGAACAGGTCATGAAGGACACCCGGGCCCGCCGGGACTTCCGCGTCGTCGGCCCCGACGAGACCGCCTCCAACCGGCTCCAGGCCGTCTTCGACGCCAGCGGCAAGGCATGGCAGGCGCAGACCCTGCCGGTCGACGAGCACCTGGACCGGCACGGCAGGGTCATGGAGATCCTCTCCGAACACACCTGCCAGGGCTGGCTGGAGGGCTACCTCCTCACCGGCCGGCACGGGCTGTTCTCCTGCTACGAGGCGTTCGTGCACATCGTCGACTCGATGGTCAACCAGCACATCAAGTGGCTGAAGACGTCCAGGGAACTGCCGTGGCGCACGCCGATCGCCTCCCTCAACTACCTGCTGACCTCGCACGTCTGGCGACAGGACCACAACGGTTTCTCCCACCAGGACCCCGGCTTCGTCGACCACGTCCTCAACAAGAGCCCGGAGGTCGTCCGGGTCTATCTGCCGCCGGACGCCAACACCCTCCTCTCCGTCGCGGACCACGCCCTGCGCAGCCGCGACTACGTCAACGTGATCGTGGCCGGCAAGCAGCCCTGCTTCGACTGGCTGTCGATGGACGCCGCCCGCGCCCACTGCGCGCGGGGTGCCGGCGTCTGGGACTGGGCCGGCACGGAGAACGGCGGCGAGCCGGACGTGGTGCTCGCCTGCGCCGGCGACGTGCCCACCCAAGAGGTGCTGGCCGCGGCACAACTGCTCCGCCGGCACCTCCCACAGCTCGCCGTCCGCGTGGTCAACGTCGTCGACATGACCCGACTGCTGCCGCGCGAGGAACACCCCCACGGGATGACCGACTTCGAGTACGACGGTCTGTTCACCAAGGACAAGCCGGTGATCTTCGCCTACCACGGCTATCCATGGTTGATCCACCGGCTCGCCTACCGCCGCACCGGCCACCCGAACCTGCACGTGCGCGGCTACAAGGAGTCCGGCACCACGACCACGCCCTTCGACATGGTCGTCCGTAACGACCTGGACCGCTACCGGTTGGTCATGGACGTCATCGACCGCGTCCCCGGCCTCGCCGTGCGCGCAGCCCCCGTACGGCAGCAGATGGCCGACGCCCGCACCCGCCACCACGCCTGGATCCGCGAGCACGGCACCGACCTGCCCGAGGTCGCCGACTGGAGCTGGAACTCCTGAACGCCCCTGCCCCCGGAAGGAACTCGTCATCATGACCGTACGCGTCGGCATCAACGGCTTCGGCCGCATCGGCCGTACCTATCTGCGCGCGGCACTCGACCGTGCCGAGGCGGGAACCCAGGACGTCGAAGTGGTCGCCGTCAACGACATCACCTCGCCCGCCACCCTGGCCCACCTGCTGGAGTACGACTCGACGTTCGGGCACATCGGACGCGAGGTCGGCCACGACGACAGCTCGATCACCGTCGACGGGCGCCGCATCGGCATCAGCGCCGAGCGCGACCCGGCGGAACTGCACTGGTCCGACTACGGCGCCGACATCGTCGTCGAGTCCACCGGACGCTTCCGCGACCGCGACTCGGCCGCCCTGCACCTCAAGGCCGGTGCCCACACCGTCCTGTTGTCGGCGCCCGGCAAGGGAGTGGACGCCACCATCGTCATGGGCGTCAACGACGACACTTACGACCGTCACAGCGACCGGATCGTCTCGGCCGCCTCCTGCACCACCAACTGCGTCGCGCCCATGGTGAAGGTGCTGCACGAGGCCTTCGGCATCGACCGCGGCGTGATGACCACCATCCACGGCTACACCAACGACCAGGCCCTCATCGACGGCCCGCACAAGGACCTGCGCCGGGCCCGCTCGGCGGCGCTGAGCATCATCCCGACCAGCACGGGTGCGGCCCGCGCCGTGGGCCTCGTCGTGCCGGAACTGGCGGGCGCACTGGACGGGATCGCCGTTCGCGTGCCGGTGGAGGACGGCTCTCTCACCGACCTTGCCGTAGTCCTGAACAGTGAGGCGAGCGGGGAGGAGATCAACGAGGCGTTCGCCGCAGCAGCCGAGGGGCCCCTCAAGGGGATCCTGCGGGTCTCGAACGCCCCGATCGTCTCCCGCGACGTCATCGGCGACCCCGCCTCCTGCATCTTCGATCCCGCGCTCACGCAGGCCAACGGCACCCTGGTCAAGGTCTTCGGCTGGTACGACAACGAGTGGGGCTACACCAACCGGCTCCTCGACCTCACGGCCCTCGTGGCCGACGCCTGACACCCACCCTGGAGGGGACCGGTGCCGCCGATCACCGGTCCCCTCCGCATGCCTGGACGACCAGCGCCCGAGGTTGGGCCGACCGGCCCCCGGTGGACCCCGGACAGCCCATGGGCTTTATCGCCGATCCGCCGGACGCTCGAAGTGCGAAGAGGCTCGGAGGACCCACGATGACCACGACGAACGACCACGCGTTCGACCGACCCGCGGTCCACGCCCTGCTCACGGACGGCACCACCGTGTGCATCCGCCCCGTCGTGCCAGGCGATCACGAGCAGCTGGCGGGGCTCTACGAGGAGATGTCCCCGGAGAACCTGCGGCTGAGGTTCTTCGCCGCGAGCCGGCGCTCGGCCGCGGTGGCCGCCGACCGGGCCTGCGCTCCGGCCCGCTCCGGCTACCGCGCGCTCCTCGCGGAGACGCAAGGCCGCGTGATCGGCCTCGCCGAGTACGAGGCGGTGGACGAGGCGGACTGCGCCGAGGTCTCCATCGCGGTGGCCGACGGACTCCACCACCGCGGCGTGGGCACCCTGCTCGTCGAGCACCTGGTCTCCGCGGCCCGCGCCGAAGGCATCTCCACCTTCACCGCCGACGCGCTCAGCGAGAACCACGAAGTACTCCGCCTCTTCGCCGACCTCGGCCTGCGCACCGCCCGCCGCTTCGACGGCCCCGAGGTGCGCTGCACCGTCGCCCTCGACGAGGACGACACCTACCTGTCGGCCGTGGAGACCCGCGGGCGGCACGCAAACGTGGCCAGTCTCCAGTCCCTGCTGAGGCCGGACGTGGTCGCGGTCGTCGGTGCCGGACGCAAGCCCGGCTCGGTCGGCCGCGCGATTCTCCACCATCTGCACTCCGGCCGCTTCGCCCGACGCCTCTTTGCGGTGAACCCCAGCGCCACCTCGATCCTCGGCATCCCATGCCACCCATCGGTCACCGCCCTTCCCAAGACCCCTGACCTCGTGGTCGTCGCGGTGCCCGCCGCGGCCGTCCCGGCCATCGCCGAGGAGTGCGGTGAGGCCGGAGTGCGGGCGCTGCTCGTGGTGACTGCCGGCCTCGACAGCAACCAGGCGCAGGCACTGCTGTCGGCCTGCCGTTCCCACGACATGCGCCTCGTCGGGCCGAACTGCCTGGGCATCGCCAACACCGAGCCGGCACTGCAGTTGGACGCCACCTTCGCCGCAGGCCACCCGAGCCCCGGCAGCGCGGGCGTCGCCGTCCAGTCGGGCGGGGTCGGCATCGCTCTCCTCGACGGGCTGTCCCGCCTGGGCATCGGCGTCTCCTCCTTCGTCTCCCTCGGCGACAAGTACGACGTCAGCGGCAACGACATGCTCCAGTGGTGGGAGAGCGACGGCCGCACCGGCCTCGCGCTGCTGCACCTGGAGTCCTTCGGCAACCCGCGCGCCTTCTCCCGTACGGCCCGTCGGGTCACCCGCCGCATGCCGGTGCTCACCGTCGACGCCGGGCGCACCAACGCGGGCCGCCGCGCCGCCGCCTCGCACAGCGCGGCCGCCGCCACCCGCACCATGACCCGCCAGGCCCTGTTCACCCAGGCCGGCATCACCGCGACCCGCTCGATCGGCGAACTCCTCGAAGCCGCCGCCCTGTTGCACTCTCAGCCGCTCCCGGAGGGGGCCCGGGTCGCGATCGTCACCAACGCGGGCGGCGCGGGCGTCCTGGCGGCGGACGCCTGCGCGGAGGCCGGGCTCGCCCTGCCGGCGTTCAACCCCTCCACGGTCGACGACCTGCTCGCCGTACTGCCCGACGGCGCCGCGATCGGCAACCCCGTCGACGCCACCGCCGCAGTCATGGAGGAACAGCTCGGCGACTGCGTGGACCGACTCATGTGGCGCGCCGGCATCGACGCCGTACTCGTGGCCCTCGTCCCCACCGCGCTCGCCGAGGCCACCGGTGACGACCTGGTCCGGGCACTCACGCGGGCACCCGGACGCAGGGCCCGGCCCGTCGCCGTCGTACGCCTGGAACAGGCCCAGCCGGTCGAACTGCTGCCCGCAGCCGACGGCGGCACGATCCCCTCGTACGCCGAACCGCACGCGGCGGCACGCGCCCTCGCCCACGCCGCCCACCGCGCGGCCTGGCTCGCCCGCCCCGCCGGTACCGTCCCGGACCTCCAGGACATCGACACCCGCCGCGCGCAGGCGATCGCCGAGGAGTTTCTCCTCGCGTGTCCGGAAGGCGGCCGGCTCGACCCACGCATCTGCGCCAACCTCCTGTCCTGCTACGGCATCCCCCAGATCCCGTGGGCCTGGGCCGAGACGGAGGACGAAGCCGTCCTCGTCGCCGACCGGCTGCGCGGCTTCGACGGACGCGTGGTCATGAAGGCTGACTGGCCGGGACTGGTGCACAAGAGCGAGCAGCACGCCGTCCACCTCGATCTACGGGGAGACGTCCAAGTGCGCGCGGCGTTCCGGGACCTGGAGACACGATTCGCCGGCCTGATGACCGGAGCGGTCCTGCAACCCCTCGCCCCGCGGGGCATCGAACTGTTCGCGGGCGTCGTCCAGGACGAGGTCTTCGGACCGCTCGTGCTGTTCGGCCTCGGGGGTACCGCCACCGAGGTGCTCGCCGACCACGCGGCACGGCTCGCCCCACTGACCGACCACGACGTGCACGACCTGATCACGTCCCCGCGCTGCGCCCCGCTCCTGTTCGGCGCGCACGGCAACGTCCCCGTCGACCTCGAGGGCCTGGAACAGCTGCTGCTGCGGCTGTCCCGCATGGCCGCCGACCTGCCGCAGCTCGCCGAAGCCGACTTCAACCCGGTGCTCGCGGCACCGGGGCAGGTCACCGTGCTCGACGCTCGGATCCGCCTGCTGCCGCGCCGCCCCCACGACCCCTATCTGCGCCGACTGCGCTGAGGAGGACCCGCCATGGAGCACAACAAGATCGGCTCGGTGATGACCAGTGACGTCGTGCGGGCCGAGTCCGGCACCCCGTTCAAGGAGGTGGCGCGGCTGCTGGCCGACCACCGGATCAGCGGGCTCCCGGTGGTCGACGAAGATGACAAGGTCATCGGGGTCATCTCCGAGACGGACCTGATGACGCGCCAGGCGGCGGCCCCCGGGCCGTACGGGTCGAAGCCTCGCTTCCGGCTGGACGGCCTGACACGCGGCGCCCGGCGACAGGCCGCGAAGGCCAAGGCCCGCACCGCCGGTCAGCTGATGACCGAACCACCCGTCACCGTGCACGCCGACGACGCCATCGTCGAGGCCGCCCGGACCATGGCCCAGCGGCGCGTGGAACGGCTGCCCGTCCTCGACGAGGAGGACCGGCTGGTCGGCATCGTCACCCGGCGCGACCTGCTCCAGGTGTTCCTGCGGTCCGACCGGGAGATCCGCGACGAGGTCGTCCAGGAGGTGCTGGGGCGCACCCTGTGGCCGGCACCCCACAGCATCGGCGTCTCCGTCACGGAAGGGGTCGTCACCCTCACCGGCCACAGGGAGCGCAAGAGCGAGACGGAGCTCGCCGTATCGATGACTCGCCAGATCGACGGGGTGGTAGCCGTCGTCGACAAGCTCACCTGGCGCATCGACGACGCGCGGCTGCGGCCCGACGAGCGGGCACTGCAGGGCGTGGCCGACGACTGGCCGCGCCGACTGTGAGAGGAGGCGAACCACCATGACCGGCAAGGTACTGGTGGCCTACGGAACGACCAACGGATCGACCGCGCGGATCGCCGAGGCAATCGCCGACGTCCTGCGCAAGGACGGGCTCACGGCGGATGCGCTGCCCGCCCGGAGCGTGGCGAGCGTGTCTTCGTACGACGCCGTCGTGGTCGGCGGCGGACTGTACGCCGGACGCTGGCACAAGGATGCCCGCCGCTTCGTCCGCAAGCACGGCCGGGCTCTGGCCGAACGCCCGCTCTGGCTCTTCAGCAGCGGCCCCCTCGACCCCTCGGCCTCCGAGCGGGACATCCCGCCCGTGCCCGGGGTGAAGAAGGTCATGGCGCGACTGGACGCCCGGGAGCACGTCACCTTCGGCGGCTGTTTGGAGGAAGGGGCGAAGGGGTGGGTGGCCGGCATGATCCTGCGCTCCGGAAAGGGCGGCGACTTCCGGGACTTCACCGCGATCGAGAAGTGGGCGGGGCGTGTGGCCACCGACGCGAGGGGTGGTGAGTAGCGGCTGTCGCGGGACGCCCCTGGTGCCCGGCAGGCGGGCACCAGGGGCGTTTGCCGACGCCTGTCTCCGCGGGCACGACGGCGACGGGGCACACGGACTCACGCAGGTTTTCTCGTGCATTCGATCCCGGCTCGCCCCCTGAGCCCCGGCCCACGACCACCAACGCGGCGCCGGTAGAGGCACACGGAGAAATGGTCCGACAAGGCGGCGTCGCAGGGCCGCGCGGGACCCTCTCCCGGGCGCGGGGTGGGCCGTTCAGCCCATGGTCACAGACGGACCGGCGAAGTGGGCCGGCGTACGGGCCGACGCCATCGACAGCTGCGGGGTGAACCTCGAACACCCCGCCCAGGCCAACGGCACTGAGCAGCCACGCGGATGAAGGAAACCGCACGCAGGTCGAGTACCAGATCAGGGGATTGGCCGGAGGTCAGGGCATCGAGGCGCGCCGCGAGCGGTATCGCTGTCACGAGGTCGATCTCGCCGTGCAGCGCCGCAACCTGGAGTTGCGGGGCGATTCCGGCGCCCTCGTGCGGTGCCGTGCGTGTGGGGATGGTCGCGCACGTGCACAGCCCGCTGCTGGTCGTACGTGGACACCGTCAGCACGGCGACCGCTCCCGTATGTGCCGCTCGGGCGTGCTTCAGGCCTCGCCCGAGCGTCCGTCCGCGGTGAGCAGGATGGCCGTCACCAGGTCGGGCCGGATACGGATCGCCTGGTCCATGGCATGCTCCACCCACGGCTGCACCAACGCCCGGCAGTGGGCGAGATCCTCGGGGTCCGTCACCAGCCGGGCGTACCCGGTCACCACCACACTCCAGCCCAGATGTGTCCGCGGGTCGATGGCGTCCGCCTCGTAGGCGACGACGACTCCCGGGTCCCCGGCACGTTGAGTGTGCGAGGTCAGGGCTGCGCCCTCGTGGGTGCGGATCACGATGTCCCCGGCGTCCAGGGCGTGGTTGACCGGGCGTACGGTCGGCAGGGCGTGCCGGGTGAAGACGATCCTTCCCAGGGACACGCTGCCCAGCAGCCGCAGCGCCTCGGCGCCGTCGAGCTCGATGCGGCGACGCGGTCCTGCGAGGACCGGTCGGCTGTCGTCGTGGACCATGACGGGCTTCCGTTGGGGTGCGTTGCTCATTGCTGGGGCTCTCCACGCGGGGCGGAGCGACATCGCGGGGGATGGGTGCCGTTCCTGCGGCAACGGTCTCTCGGGCAATCGCCGGGTGCCAGGGCCGATCGGCCCCGATGAGGGACTGGGCGGCCGTTTCACATGCGCGGTGGATCGTCGGCCGCGCGCACTTCATGCCGTGGGCCGCGTCCTCACCGGCTGTCGCTTCCCTCGGCCCCGGACAACGCCGCCCGGCCCGCCTCCAGCCGCGCCACCGGAACGCGGAACGGCGAGCAGGAGACGTAGTCCAGTCCTGCCGCGTGGAAGAAGTGGACGGAGTCGGGATCGCCGCCGTGTTCGCCGCAGACCCCGATCGTCAGGCCGGGGCGCGCGGCGCGGCCTTCGTCCACGGCGATCCGGACCAGCCGGCCCACGCCGTGGCGGTCGAGGGTCTCGAAGGGTGAGGCGGGGAAGATGCCCTTGTCGAGGTAGGCGGAGAAGAACTCCGCCTCGACGTCGTCGCGGGAGAAGCCCCAGGTGGTCTGAGTGAGGTCGTTCGTGCCGAACGAGAAGAACTCGGCCTCCTCGGCGATACGGCCGGCGGTGAGCGCGGCGCGGGGCAGTTCGATCATCGTGCCGACCGGACATCGCACGGGCACACCGGATTCCTCGGACACCTCCGCCAGCGCTCGCTCCACTTCGGCGCGCTCGATCCGCAGCTCCTCCACGGCGCCGACCAGCGGCACCATGATCTCGGCATGCGGTGAACCGCCGGCTCGCGTACGGGCCACGACGGCCTCGGCGACGGCCCGTACCTGCATGGCGACCAGGCCCGGCACCACCAGGCCGAGGCGCACGCCGCGCAGACCGAGCATCGGGTTCTCCTCGTGCATGCGGTTCACCGCGTCGAGCAACTCGATGTCGTGCGGCTCCGGGTGTTCCGCGGCGGCGACTCGTACGGCGAGTTCGGTGCGGTCGGGCAGGAATTCGTGCAGCGGGGGATCGAGGAGGCGGATCGTGACGGGGAGACCGTCCATCGCTTCCAGGATCTCGGTGAAGTCCTGTCGCTGGAGCGGCAGGAGAGCGGCCAGTGCCCGTTCGCGGTCGGTGTCGTCGCGGGCCAGGATCATCTCCTCCACCAGCTTGCGCCGCTCGCCGAGGAACATGTGCTCGGTACGGCACAGTCCGATGCCCTGCGCGCCGAACCTGCGCGCGCGCCGGGCGTCTTCGGGCGTGTCGGCGTTGGCCCGCACCTCCAACCGCCGTACGGCATCCGCGTGTTCCAGAGCGCGGGCCACGGCGGTGACCACGCCCGCCGATCGTTCGCCGTTCTCCAGGAACCGCATGACCGCGGAGTCGGCCAGCGGGACCGCCCCCAGGTGGACGGCACCGTCGGAGCCGTCCACGGAGACGACCGTGCCCTCGGCGACGACCACGCCGTCGCGGGTGGTGAAGCGACGGGCCTCGGTGTCCACGGAGAGTTCCTCGGCGCCACACACGCAGACCTTGCCCATGCCGCGGGCCACGACGGCGGCGTGGCTCGTCTTGCCGCCGCGGCTGGTCAGGACGGCCTGGGCGGCGATCATGCCCGGCAGGTCGTCGGGGGTGGTCTCCTGGCGCACCAGGACCACCTTCTCGCCGGTCGCGGCACGCCGTACAGCCTCGGCGGAGTCGAAGACCGCCGCGCCGACCGCGGCACCCGGTGACGCCGGGATTCCGTGAGCGAGCGGCTCCCCGGCCGCGGAAGCCTCGAAGCGCGGGAACATGAGGCGGGCGAGCCCGTGGCCGTCCACCCGCGCCAGTGCCTCGTCCGCGGAGACGAGCCCCTCGTCGGTCAGCTCGGCGGCGATGGCGAACGCGGCCTCGGCCGTGCGCTTGCCGACCCGGGTCTGCAGCATCCACAGCGTGCCGCGCTCGATGGTGAACTCGATGTCGCACAGGTCCCGGTAGTGCAGCTCCAGGGTCCGCATGTGGGCGCGCAGCTGGTCGTACGACCGGGGATCGAGTCGCTCCAGCTCGGTCAGCGGAACGGTGTTGCGGATGCCGGCGACGACGTCCTCGCCCTGCGCGTTGGGCAGGTAGTCGCCGTAGAGCCCGCCGCGGCCGGTGGCCGGGTCGCGGGTGAAGGCGACACCGCTGCCGGAGTCGGGGCCGGTGTTGCCGAAGACCATGCGCTGTACGGTCACCGCGGTGCCCAGGTCGTCGGGGATGTGCTCGCGCCACCGGTACAGGCGGGCACGTTCGCCGTTCCAGGAACGGAAGACCGCGAGGATCGCCCGGCGCAGCTGTTCGGCGGGCGACTGCGGGAAGTCCTCCCCCGTCTCGTCGTGGATCAGCTGCTTGTACGCCTCCACCAGCTCGGTGAGGTCGTGTGCGTCGAGGTGCAGGTCGTCGGGGGCGTGGCGCAGCTCCTTGAGGGCCGCCATGGCGCGCTCGAACAGGGCGGCGTCGACACCCATGACCGTACTGCCGAACATCTGGACGAGTCTGCGGTACGAGTCCCAGGCGAACCGCTCACTGCCCGAGACCTTGGCCAGCCCCAGGACGGAGTCGTCGTTCAGGCCGATGTCGAGCACCGTCTCCATCATCCCGGGCATGGAGAACCGTGCCCCGGACCGGACGGACAGCAGCAGCGGGTCGTCGCGCTGCCCCAGCCGCCTGCCGGCGGCGGCTTCGACGGTCGACAGATGCCGGGAGACCTCCGCCACCATGCCGTCCGGTTCCGTGCCGGTGGCGAGGTAGGCCCGGCATGCGTCCGTGGTGACGGTGAAACCCGGTGGGACCGGCAGCCCCAGCCGGGTCATTTCGGCGAGGTTGGCGCCTTTGCCGCCCAGCAGGTCAGCCATGTCGCGGTGGCCGTCGTGGAAGTCGTACACGTAGCGGACCATGACGCTGTGCTCCTCGGCTCGTCGGGCACGGTCCGGCTCTCGGGCCGCCATCCATCTCCAGCGTCGGACGACGGCGGCCGGGTCGGCATGTGCCGGCCGTCCCCGCGGCAGGGCCGAACGGCCCAAGCGTCCGGCATGTGAGCAGGCCGCTGTGGGACCGCGTCCGTGTCCGATCCCGTACCGTCACGCGCCGCAGGCCGGTAGCGTGGCCATGACCGGAGCGGTCGGGGCCAGGCCGCCCACGGGATCTGAGGAGACGCAGGTGGGAAGCGCCGAGGAGCCCCGGGAAGCCCGCGTACGGCTGCCGCAGCTGAGGCTGGACGAGCTGCTGGAGGAGCTCCAGGCCCGGCTGGACGCGGCCCGCGGTACCCGCGACCGGGTGCACAGCCTGCTGGAGGCGGTGCTGTCCGTCGGCCGGGAGCTGGACCTGGAGCAGGCCTTGCACAGCATCGTCGAAGCCGCCGCCGTGCTGGTCGACGCCGAGTACGCCGCCCTTGGCGTGATCGGTCCGGACGGCACGCGTCTGTCGGCCTTCCACACCGTCGGGGTCACCGAGCGGCAGATCGCCGGGATCGGCCACTTTCCGGAGGGCCACGGCATCCTCGGCGAGCTGATCCACCATCCCGAGCCGCTGCGCCTGGCCAAGATCTCCGAGCACCCGTCGTCGTACGGCTTCCCGCCGAACCATCCGCCGATGAACACCTTCCTCGGCGTCCCCATCAGGGTGCGCGACCAGGTCTTCGGCAACCTGTATCTCACCGAGAAGCGGGGCGGTGCGCAGTTCGACGAGGAGGACGAATCCGTCTTGTCGACCCTGGCCGTGGCGGCGGGCGTCGCCATCGACAACGCCCGCCTCTACGAGGAGTCCAGGCTGCGGGAACGCTGGCTACAGGCCAACGCGGAGATCACGCACAGCCTCATGTCCGGCAGCGAGCGCGGCCAGGTCCTGGGACTGATCGCCGACCGCGCCCGGGAGATCACGGGAGCGGCACTGGCCGTGGTCGCCGTGCCGATGGAGGACACCGACTCCCTCAGCATGGAGCTCGCCATCGGGCCGGAGGCGGAGATGCTGCGCGGACTGGTGCTGCCCGTAGACGGAAGTCTGATCGGCGAGGCCTTCTCGACCGCCGCTCCCGTCACCACCCCGGATGTCTCCCAGGACGAACGCGTCTCGGCGGGCCCCCCGCGCTTCACCGGCCTCGGCCCTGCGGTCGCTGTTCCCGTCGGCACGGGCGAGGGCGGCGTACGGGGCGTCGTTCTGCTGATTCGCGAGGCGGGGCAGACGGTGTTCACCGGGAAGGAGATCGAACCGCTGCAGGGCTTCGCGGCGCAGGCCGCCGTCGCCATGGAGCTCGCGGAGCGCCGACGGGAGGCCGAGGAGGTCGCGGTGCTCAAGGACCGCGACCGCATCGCCCGCGACCTGCACGACCTGGCGATCCAGCGGCTGTTCGCCACCGGCATGACCCTGCAGAGTGCGGGCCGCTTCATCGAGCACCCGGAGGCCTCCGAGCGTGTGGTGCGTGCGGTGGACGACCTGGACGAGACCATCAAGATCATCAGGTCGACGATCTTCGGCCTGCGCTCGCGCGAAGGCACCGGCGGGACAGGGTTGCGGGCGCGTGTGGTGCGGGTCGCGGGGGAGGCGGCGCCGGTGCTGGGCTTCGCGCCCAGTCTGCGCATGGAGGGCCTGGTGGAGACTCTCGTGCCGCGCGAAGTTGCCGACCACGTGGTGGCCGTACTCTCCGAGGCCCTCACCAACATCGCCCGCCACGCCCACGCCGACCGCGCCGACGTCGCTCTCACGGCGGACTCCCGTCAGGTCCGCCTCACGGTCACCGACAACGGCGTTGGTGTCCCGGCCGACGGTCGCCGCAGCGGGTTGCGCAACATGGCCGAGCGGGCGCGGCAGTTGGGTGGGGAGCTGGAGCTGAGCGGTCCGGCCGACGGCGGCACCACCTTGGTGTGGTGGGCGCCGGTGCCGGCTGAATAGAGATCTCCGGCGGGGCGGCACCTTCGCCCGCTGCGGCCGGCTGCCGGCCGCAGCCGAGGCGACGGTGGATCGCGAGCTGGTGTCCTGGACGTCACGGCCCCAGTTGCAGGCGGACATGAGGACGATC
Source organism: Streptomyces shaanxiensis (assembly GCF_039537145.1). Lineage (NCBI taxonomy): Bacteria > Bacillati > Actinomycetota > Actinomycetes > Kitasatosporales > Streptomycetaceae > Streptomyces > Streptomyces shaanxiensis. The sequence goes on along the minus strand of NZ_BAAAZY010000014.1, from coordinate 194,650 downwards.
CTGGTGCGGTGCGGCTGAGCAAGCGTTCGTGCCGCGCCGCACCTGGTGTGTGCAGCCGGTTCCCTGTCGCACTGGCGCCACCGTCGACTGCCGGTCCGCCGCGCGCAAAGGGCACCGATCCCTCGGATTTCAGAACCACTCGGACCAGAGGCATGGGCCGAACGTCCTCGTCAGGTGCCCACCCGCCTCTCGTGACCGCCGCCGACGGGTGCGACGGTGAGATCAGAGCCCCTGCTGTCCGACAGGGCAGCCTGACAGAAGGCGGTGAGGGCGATGACGCTCCCCCTGGTCGTCGGCGTCGACGGATCGGACGCGAGCCTGCTGGCCGTCGACTGGGCGGTGGACGAAGCGGCCCGCGGCGACCTGCCACTGCGGCTGGTGTACGCCTCCCTGTGGGAGCGTTACGAGGCCGCCGTACCGTCGACCGGACGCAAACGCCCCTCCGGGCGCGTGTTGGCCGAGCACATCGTCGCCTCGGCAGCCGAGCGAGTCGCACGGCGTGACCCGGATGTGAAGGTGACCACCGACATCGTCCCGGACGACGCGGCTGACGCCCTCCTGCGAGAGGGCAACAACGCCTTCGCCTTGGTGACGGGAGAGCGGGGCCGCGGTGAGCTCAAGGGACTACTCCTCGGGTCGGTGGGCCTGGCCGTGGCGGCCCGGGCGCACTGCCCGGTGATTGTGGTCCGGGGCGACAAGGCGGGCCTGGCCGGCACCCACGGGCGGGTCCTGTTCGGCGTTGGAGATCCGGCCGCATGCGGCAAGGCGATGTACTTCGCTTTCCGTGAGGCCGAGGCACGGGGGTGCACCCTGGACGCCGTACGTGCCTGGCGTTGCCCCTCCTACGAAGGCGCCGACCATCCCGCCCTCGCTGCGAATCCCCTGCACGAGCACGAGGAGCAGGCAACGGCCCAGCTCGATGAGATGCTGCGCGACGCCATGGCCGAACACCCGGACGTCCGGGTACACCGAACCACTGTCGAGGGGCCGGCCCGCAGGATCCTGGTAGACCGCTCGGCAGCCGCAGACCTCGTCATCATCGGGGCACGTCGTAGGCACGGCCACTTCGGCCTGCAACTCGGCCGCGTGAACCACACCCTGCTGCATCACGCGTACTGCCCGGTCGCAGTCGTCCCGCAGCTGGCGTGAACGTCGTCAGTGGACCACTCATGAGGGGAGCAGCGATGACCGTCCCAGCCCCCGCCGTCGTCGCACCCGTGCTGTGTGACGTCCGGGCGGTCGTTCTCGGCGTGGCGTCATTGCCCTCCGAACGGCTCGCGTGGGCCTACACCAGCCGTCCTCGCACCTATGAGGTGCCCCAGGGAGGTGACGGTCATGATCGGGCCAGTCGTGGCCGGTGTCGACGGTTGGCCCGAGGGCTTTGCCGCAGCCGACTGGGCGGCCAGGGAAGCCCTTCGCCGAGGGCTGTCACTCCGGCTCGTGCACGCCTGGGAGTCCGGGGCTGCCGGAGGGCGCCCCGAGGCGGCGCTGCCGGAGCTGAGGGCCCCTCAGTACCGCGCCCGCCATGTGCTGTCCAAGCGTGCTGCCAGGCGCCGCCCGCTTCTGTCCGGCCGTGGAGGACGACGCCGTCCACCTCGAGCCGGCGCAGGTCGCAGTCGGCGGCGAGCCCTGCCCGCGTGAAGATCAGAGCCAGTGCCAGACCCGCCAGGACCGAGCCCGGCGCGATGCCGGCGAAGGTGTCGGTGAAGGCGCGGCCGAGGGTCACGGCCGGGTTCAGTCGGCTGGCGCGGGCCAGGCAGAAGATCAGCAGGATCAGGCGGGCAGTCGCGACGACTTCACCGAGGGTATGAGGACGCCGTCGACGTCGAGGAGCGGATAGGCCGGGCGCATCGGTTTCTCCCAGGGGAGCCGGGGCGGGGGCAGAGATTGCGCGCGGTGATCAGGAGGGCGGTGGGGCCGGCGGCCACCGTGGCGGGCGTCGTGGAACTCCTGGGCCGAGGTGAGCCAGAGGCCCGCGCGGTTCGCCCACGAGGGAGAGCACCTCAGCGTTCGTGATGTGAAGTCACCGTGAACTGCGCCCCGTCCGGATCCCGCAGCACAGCCTCGTCGCTGCCCTTGGACAGCACACTCCCGCCGTGCAACTCCGCGGCCCGCATGCAACCGTCCACGTCGGCCACCGCGAAGTGAACCTGCCAGTGCGGCCGAATCGTGGGATCCGGCGCGGCCTCCAACGCGCCCGACTCGATGCGCGCCACGACGTCGCCACCGCTGCGCAGCACGACCTCCCCACCCTCGTAACGGACCTCGCAGTGGCCGGGCCGGTCCGTGGCCCAGTCGAGGACCTCGCCGTAGAACATCGCGGCGTCGAAGGCGTCACGGGTGTGCAGGCGGATGAACGTGGGTGCGGCGCGGTGCCAGGTCTCCCAGTGGGAGATGAGTTCCCCCTCCCAGATGCCGAACGTCGCCCCGTCCCGGTCGGCCAGCAGCGCCGCCCGCCCGGGCGGCAGGGAAAGCGGTCCGACGGCCGTGGTGCCGCCGCGCTCCTGCACCCGTGCCACCGCCTCGTCCGCGCTGGGCACGGCGAAGTACGGCGTCCAGGCCACGGCCATCTGCCACATCGAGGCGACCGCGGCGATCCCCGCCACCGGCACGCTCTGCGCCAGCGCGACCCGGAAACGGTCGCCCAGCTTGGCCGGCCGCCAGCGCCAGCCGAGCACGGCCGAGTAGAAGTCCTGGGTGGCCTCCAGGTCGCGGCTGGTCAGACTCACCCAGCAGGGTGCGCCGAAAACGGAGTGGGTGGACACGACCTCGGCCGTGCCGCGGGAGTTTCTCGCATCGTTCATGGCAGTCGCGTCCTGGTCTCGCCCGACCGGCGGCCACCGGTTCTCTCCCAGTGTCCGGCCGGAACCGTTCCGAGGCCTGTCGAGTACCCCCGGCAGAGCGCCGAAACGGCCGAGGAGCCGCCCTCCGCCTCACTGGCAGGCGACCGGCAAAGCGGCGAAAATGGGGGCGTGGCACCGACACCGAACGAGCCCGCCGACAAGAGCGAGACCGACCGGATCCTCGAGTTGGAGGAGGAGGTCGGCCAGCTCAAGGAGGCGGTCGTCTCGCATGCCGTCGTGGACCAGGCCATCGGCATGGTCGTCGCGCTCGGGCGAGTGGCGCCGGACCAGGGGTGGGCGGTGCTGAAGGAAGTCTCCCAGCACACGAACATCAAGCTCCGCCGGGTCGCGGAACTGATTCTCAGCTGGGGCCGCGACGGGAGGATGCCGCCCGAGATCGGCGTCGAGCTCGAAGACGCCCTCGAACGCTACGGCCCGACGCAGATTCCGGGATCGTCACAGGACTGACCGCTCGCCCCATGATTACTCGACCCTCGGGGATTCGACCGAGGGTCAACGTGCCTCGGCGAGCAGTTCCTCGCGCAGGTGGGCGAAGCAGCCGCTCAGCAGCCTCGACACATGCATCTGGGAGATGCCGAGCTGCTGCGCGATCCGGCTCTGGGTCATCCCGCCGAAGAACCGCAGGTAAAGGATGGTCCGCTCGCGCTCCGGCAGCCGCTGCAGACACGGCCTGACGGCCACCCGGTCGACGACCACGTCGTACGCCGGATCCGGACCGCCGATCGCGTCCCCCAGCGCGTAACCGTCCGTGCCCGGCATCTCCGCCTCCAGCGACAGCGCGGAGAAGCACTCCAGGGCCTCCATCCCGGTGCGCACCTCGCACTCGGTCAGATGCGCGTGCTCGGCGATCTCGGGGATCGTGGGCGCGCGGCCCGGGGTCTGCTGGGCCAGCTCCTTCGCGGAGCTCCGTACCCGGTTGCGCAGGTCCTGGACCCGGCGTGGCACGTGCAGCGTCCACATGTGGTCGCGGAAGTGCCGCTTGATCTCGCCGGTGATGGTGGGCACCGCGTACGCCTCGAAGGCGTGACCGCGGGCCGGGTCGTAGTGGTCGACGGCCTTCACCAGTCCCAGGGCGGCCACCTGGTAGAGGTCCTCGAGGGACTCGCCGCGGCCCTTGAACCGGACGGCGATCCGCTCGGCCATGGGCAACCAGGCCCGGACCAGTTCGTCCTTGAGCGCTTTGCGCTCCGGCCCGTCGGAGAGTCCCACGAGCCGATCGAACGCTTCGGCGGTGTCGGGGGCGTCGTCGTGCGGATGCTGCTTCGTTCTGGTGGTGGCACCCATGAGTGCGCACCTCCCTCAGCAGGTGCTGACTGGACAGACACCATGGGAGGCGCGGACTCGGACCTCGTGGAGACACCCAGGGACCTGGCGGGCCGGCTCCCACGGACGTGCCTCCGGTCCGAAGCACAATCAGGAGATTTCCCTCTTTTAGGGTACACGAAACAAATTTCGTGAATGCGACTACGTGTTGTCGCCGAATGACGGTGTGTTGGTCGGTAAACGGGATGCCCGTTGCCCTTCCTTGGGCCATTACCTCTGTTACAGAGGTAATCTCGGAAGCATGACGCAGGAGCCCTTTCCCGAGGACCTGGCAGACGCGCTCGTCGGGGTCCAGCGGCTGATCCGGCGCAGACTGCGGCGGGAGATGCCCGACCTGCGGCTGCGCGGTGCCGAGGTGGAGCTGTTGCGGCTGGTCGTGGAGCGGCCCGGCATCGGGATCTCGGATGCCGCCAAGGAGCTGTACCTGGCGGGCAACTCGGTGTCGACGCTGGTCAACCAGCTGGCCCGGCAGGGCTCTCTGGTCCGAGAGACGGACCCGGCCGACCGGCGCGCCGCCCGGCTGCTGCCCACGCCCGCGGCCGAGGCACGGCTCGGCGAATGGCGCAGGCGTCGCGCCGATCTCGTACGAGACCGGTTGTCCCGCCTCGACGGGGCCGACCGGGAGACGCTGCTCGCGGCCGTCCCGGCGCTGCGCAGACTGGCGGACACGCTGCGCGAGGAGGGCGAGCGACCATGACACGAGACGTCGCCGAGGCCGTGCTCTGCACCGGGCTCGCCTACTCCTTCGGGGCGACCACCGCGGTGGACGGGCTCGACCTGGCCGTGCGCGAGGGCGAGGTCTTCGGGCTGCTCGGTCCCAACGGCGCCGGGAAGACCACGGCGATCCGCTGCATGACCACGCTCCTGCCGGTGCCCGCCGGAATGGTCCGCGTCTTCGGCCACGACGCCGCGGGCGACCGGATGGCCGTACGGCGCCTGCTCGGCTACGTCCCACAGCAGCTGTCCGCCGACGCGGGCCTCACCGGCCGGGAGAACGTCGCCCTGTTCGCCCGCGTCTTCGACGTGCCCCGCCGCGAACGCGCCGAGCGGGTCGGCCAGGCGCTGGCCGCCGTCGGTCTCGCCGACGCCGCCGACCGGCTCGCCGGCACCTACTCCGGCGGCATGGTCCGCCGGCTCGAACTCGCCCAGGCCCTGGTCAGCGCGCCCCGGCTGCTGATCCTCGACGAGCCGACCATCGGCCTCGACCCGATCGCCCGCACCGGCGTCTGGGAGCACATCGGCGCCATCCGTGCCGCCACCGGCATGACGGTCCTGGTCACCACCCACTCCATGGACGAGGCCGACCAGTACTGCGACCGGCTCGGCCTGATGCACCACGGCCGCATCCGGGCCCTCGGCACCCCGGCCGAGCTCAGGGAAGGGCTCGGCGCGCGTCGGCGTGCGGCGGGCGCGGCCGCCACGGACCCGCTGCCCACGCTGGAGGACGTCTTTCGCGACGTCGCCGGCAGTGGACTCGACGAGAGTTCAGGAGACTTCCGCGATGTCCGAAGTACCCGCCGCACCGCACGCCGCGTCGGCTGACCGGGCCGCACCCGCCGGCATCGACCTGCTGCTCTCGCCGCCCGAACCCCGCGCCGGCTGGCGGCTGCTGCCCGCCCGTGTCCTGGCCCTGTGCGCCGTCGAGCTGCAGAAGCTGCGCCACGACCGCACCGAGCTGTACACCCGCGCGGTCCAGCCCGCCCTGTGGCTGCTGATCTTCGGCCAGACCTTCACCCGGCTCCGGGCGATCCCCAGCGACGGCGTCCCCTACATCGACTATCTGGCCCCCGGCATCATCGCCCAGTCCGCGATGTTCATCGCCATCTTCTACGGCATCCAGATCATCTGGGAGCGCGACGCCGGCATCCTCAACAAGCTGCTCGTCACCCCGACGCCGCGCTCGGCGCTGATCACCGGCAAGGCGTTCGCGGCCGGGGTGAAGTCCCTGGTCCAGGCGGTCGTCGTGATCGTCATCGCCGCGCTGCTCGGGGTGGCGCTGACCTGGAACCCGCTGAAGCTGCTCGGCGTCGCCGCGGTCGTCGTGCTCGGGTCCGCGTTCTTCGCCTGCCTGTCGATGACCATCGCCGGCATCGTCCTCAGCCGCGACCGGCTGATGGGCTTCGGGCAGGCCATCACGATGCCGCTGTTCTTCGGCTCCAACGCCCTGTACCCGCTGTCCGTGATGCCGGGCTGGCTCCAGGCGGTCAGCAAGGCCAACCCGCTCAGCTACCAGGTCGACGCCCTGCGCGGCCTCCTCCTCGGCACCCCCGCACACCTTGCGCTCGACTTCGCCGTCCTGCTGGTGGCCGCCGCGGCCGGCATCACCGCGGCCTCCTCGCTGCTGGGCCGACTGGCCCGGTGAACCCGGCTTGCCGATCTTGTCGTGGAACGTGATGTGCGGCACGTGGGTGAACACGGCCGCCGGACCAGAAAGCGGATTCTGCCTGCCCACGGCTTGATCGGTGATCAAGGGGGCGAATGGGCTGGCCACTGCGCATTCTGCTCATTTGACAGTGCACTGAGCGCAAAGATAGGAAGCAGCTCTCTGGGTCGAGAGGTGGATTGTGTACGAGCCGAACGTGGTCGGGGACTGGCACGAGTACGACGAGCATGCCGGTCTGCGTGTCCGCGTCCACCGCCTGGAAGCCGCCGAGCCGCCGCGCGGACGGGACGACGCCGCCGAAGGCCTCACGTACTTCAGGGTCCGTGTCACCGTCGAGAACCGCGGCGAGAGGCACCTCGGCATCCACCTCGAGGACGGCCAGATCGACGTGCGGATCGGCGGCGACGGCGAGGCCGCGTTCATCGACTGGCGCAACTCGCAGTTCATCGAGGGCTTCGACGTCTATCCGCTGCGCCGGGCCACCGCCGTGCTGTACGCCGCGGGCCCGGAGGCGAGCCTGAGCCAGGTCGACGTGCAGATCCAGCTGCGCGTCGAGGAGGAGTGGGCCGACCGCCGGCTGTGGACCGGCGGTCTCGGCCTGCAGGAGGGTGCCGTCGGCGCCCACGCCGCCACCTTGCGGGACGGTCTCGCGCTCCAGGTGAGCAACTTCCTGCGGGACCAGGCCGAAGAGGGCACCGCCTGACGCGCGAGCCCCTCCGTGTGGGCGCCGCCTGACGCGCGAGCGCCCTCGGGGGCCGGGCGTGTCAGTGCGGGATGCCGTCGATGATCTCGCGGGCGCCCTGCCGCAGCAGCGCGACCGCCACCGACGTACCGAGCGTGGCCGGGTCCAGTCGGCCCGCCCACTCGTGGGCGTTCAGCCGCGTCTTGCCGTCCGGGGTGAACACACAGGCCCGCAGTGAGAGCTCGCCGCCGCGGTCCACGCGCGCGTACCCGGCGATCGGGCTGTTGCAGTGCCCCTGCAGGACGTGCAGGAACATGCGCTCGGCCGTGGCCTCCCGGTAGGTGTCCGGGTCGCCGAGGCCGCTGACCGCGTCGATGAGGTCGGTGTCGCCCTCCCGGCACTGCAGCGCGAGGATGCCTGCGCCGATGGGCGGCATCATCACCTCGGGGGAGAGGACCTCGCTGATCACGTCCGTCCGGTCGATGCGTTCGAGGCCGGCCACCGCCAGAAGCAGTGCGTCCGCCTCACCCGCGGCCAGCTTCTCCAGCCGCCGGTTGGCGTTGCCGCGGAACGGCACGCACTGAAGGTGCGGGTGAGTGGCGGCCAGTTGGGCGACGCGGCGCACCGAGGAAGTGCCGATCCGAGTCCCGGCCGGCAGCTCGTCCAGCGTGCGGCCGTCCGGGTGGATGAGGGCGTCCCGGATGTCGTCCCGCTTGAGGAACGCGGCGAACGTCGTGCCGGCGGGCAGCGGCCGGTCGGCGGGGATGTCCTTGACGCAGTGCACGGCGAGATCGGCCTCGCCCGCCAGCAGCGCCGCGTCCACTTCCTTGGTGAACGCTCCCTTGCCCTCGACCTGGGACAGATCGCCCATCCACTTGTCACCGGTCGTCTTCACCGGCACGACCTCGGTGCGCACACCGGGATGCAAGGCCGCCAACTCGGCGCGGACGCGCTCCACTTGGGCGAGCGCCATCGGCGAGTCGCGGGAGACGATACGGATCAGTTCAGGGACGGACATGCGGACACGATAGACCGTCACAACCCCGCGTCCGCACGGTACCGCCCCATTCCCGCCCCGCCCTTGCCCCGCGCGCCGTCCTCCCCGGCCGCCCGCACCGCAAGGCCCAGCACCGCGAGGGCGCTCACCGTCAGCAGCCCTCCGACCAGGAACGTGCCGCGCACCCCGACCACGGACAGCAGCGCGCCGCCGAGCAGCGCACCGGCGGCGATGCCCACGTTGTAGGCGGCCGAGTTGGCCGCGAGGGCCGTCTCGGTGCGGCCCGGCGCCACCTGGAGCACCCGGCTCTGCGTCGCCATGAAGGCGGGCGCGACCGAGGCGCCCAGCAGCATGAGCAGCACGACGCTCAACGCCGGGACGTGACCCGTCGCCCAGAGGCCCAGCAGCGCCACCGCCTGGGCCGCCACCGGCACGGTCAGCGTGGCACGCGGATACCGGTCGAGGAGCGGCCCGGCCACCATCACCCCGGCCAGCGCCGCCCCGCCGAACGCGAACAGCACGGCACTCACCGCATCCTCCCCGAATCCGCTCACCTCCTCGAGGAAGGCGACGACATAGGTGAACCCGGCGAAGGCACCTGTCACCGACAGGGCCGTGACGGTCAGGACGACGGCGAACCCGCGCCGGTCGGGGGCCGCGCCGTACGCGGCGTGGCCGTCCTCCGGGCGGGACGACGGCAGCAGCACGCCGATGACCACGAGCGAGACCAGGGCCAGCACGCCGAGCAGCACGAACGGCGTCCGCCAGCCGGTGTGCCCGCCCAGCCAGGTCCCGGCCGGAACCCCGGCCACCGTGGCAAGGGAACCGCCGACCGACAGCAGCCCGATGATCCGCCCCCGGCGCTCCGACGGGAACAGGCCGACCGCGACAGGCCCCATCACCGCCCAGAACACCGCCTGCGCCAGTGCCGTGGCCACCCGCGCGGCCAGCAGCACCCCGTACGTCACCCCGTCCAGCGCCGACACCCAACTCGCCACGGCGAGCAGCCCCAACAGCCCCGCGAGCAGATACCGGCGCGGCACGGCCCGGGTGACATGGGCGAGGGGCAGCGACACGACGGCCACCGTCAGGCCGTACCCGGTGACCAGGGCGCCCACGGCCGCGAGCGACACCCGCAGGTCGTCCGCCATGAGCCCGAGCAGCCCGACCGGCAGGTTCTCGGTGGTGTTGAAGGTGAACGCCGTCAGCATCAGCGCCGCGACGACGGCGGCACGCCGCCAGGATGCAGGACCTACGCTGCCCATCCAACCGCCTTTCCGACAGGGGAAGTCGGGGCAAGCGTGCAGGGGCGGGGCGGGCGCCTCTACTCTTTCGGTCGAGGACGAATCTCTCTGCCTCGGACCGGGACGAATCGCCGCTCACAACGGGGGACGCCATGCCGCTCGCCCTGCACCTCGGCACCGCCGACCTCACGCGCTGCCGGTTCGCGATCTCCCCGCTGTGCCAGACCCACGAAGCCCTGCGCATGCTCCGCCGACCGTCCCGGCACGGCTACCACCAAGGCTGGCTGCGTCGCGTACGCCGTACGGTGGCCGGTCTCGACCTGTCACCGCTGTGGCTGTTCGTCCCACCCCCGGGCGGCTACACCCCGGACTTCCTCGGCGCGCCCCCGCAGGAGCCGTATCCCTCCTTCGACGACGAACTGGCCCGCATGCGCGCCACCGACCCGGCCCTGGCCCACGCGGAGATGACCCGCTCACTGGCCTGCCGCCCCGGGCTCGCCGAGTCACCGCAGGGGCGTGCCGCCCTCGACGATCCCGCAGCCACCGTGCGGCGCCTGGCCGACCTCACCGAACGGGCCTGGCACGCCCTCCTCGCCCCGGACTGGCCGCGTCACCGTGCCGTGCTCGAGGCGGACATCGCGCACCGCTCGCGCGCGGCGGCCGACGGTGGCCTCGACGCGCTGCTCACCGGTCTGCATCCGGCCGTGGACTGGGCCGGCCACACCCTCACCCTGCGCAGGTACGGCGATGTGCCGGACGCCCAACACCCGGACGGCAGAGGCGTGTTGCTCATGCCGAGCGTGTTCGTGTGGCCGGACGTGGTGAGCGGCTTCGCGCGGCCCTGGCAGCCGACGGTCATCTACCCCGCGCGAGGTATGGGCCGCCTCCACACCACCCTCGTGCCCCGCCCGCCGCAGGCGCTAGCCCGGCTGCTCGGCCAACAGCGCGCGGCCGTCCTGGCCGGCCTCACCACCCCGTCCTCGACGACGGAGCTGGCCCGCCGCCACAGCCTGGCCCCCTCGACCGTGTCGGCCCATCTCTCGGTCCTGCGGGAGGCAGGCCTCTTGGTGTCCCGGCGTCAGGGGCACTCCGTGCTGTACGGGCGAACGGCCCTGGGCGACGCCCTGGCCGACGGGGACGTCACACCAGAGGCTCGCTGAGCTCGACCGCCCGCAGCGCGGCCGCGAGGGCGGGTTCGTCACCGACGTCGAGGGCGGTGTCGGCGAGCTTGATGACGTGTTCGTCCCCGTGGGCGAGGGCCTTCTCCAGGACTTCCTCGGCCGTCAGCCGCGCCGGTGGCACATGGGCGACCGGTTCCACGGGCCCGTACATCGCCGTCACGGCCGCGGACGCCGTCCAGGCCGCGCGCAGGCTCGGGGCCCACAGCTCGCGGGGGAGCGCGTCGAGGGTGCGCAGGACGGCGTTGGGTGCCGTGGCCGCGTGGACGAGCATGGTGGGCTCGCCGTGGCCGTGGGTGGCGTAGCGGTGGGTCGCGGCTCGGACGAGCTCGGCGAGGCGGTCCTTCGCGGTGTCCGGGTCGGCCACGTCGCCGGCCCAGACGGGCAGTCGGCGCACAGCGGCCAGACGGGTACGGAATCCCAGGTGTCCCGGCTCGATCGCCGGTACGGCGTCCAGGGCCTCGGTGGCGGTCGGCGCGCCCGGCAGCGCGGCGACGCCGGCGATCGGCTGGTGGCGGGCGGCCCAGTAGCCCAGCGCGTGGGCGAGTTCGGTGAGCCGTGGCGCGTTCTCGCCGGCCTGGAGGGCGCGTACGGCGTGGCCGACCCGGATGACCGTGTGCGTGGCGCCGCCGTACATCCCGGGCAGCAGGCGCGGCCACCACTCGGCGAGCACGCTCCTCCAGGGGCGGTCGGCGAGTGTGCGGGAATAGTGGTCGGTCCAGTCGGTGATGCGGCGCGGATCGCCCAGCGCCGAGGCCCAGTTGTCGTCGGTGACGGGGGCGACGCGGTCCGGGAAGTCCTCCAGCCGGTCGCGGTAGAGGTCCAGCCAGTGGTGGACGGCCCCCGCGTGACCGTGCGCGGCGAGGGCCTCGACGACCATGGGGGCGTGGTTGGACAGCCAGCCGTCCCGTTCCGGGCCGGATGCGTGGACGCGTTCCAGGGCTTCTTCGAGCTGTCCGCTCGTGTCGGTGATGGCCATGAACCGGACGGTATGCCGCACGCGGGGGTGTCGGGATCGGGCGCGGGACGGAAGCCCTGGATGACGGGGTCCTAGGTCCCGCGCCCGATGCCGGGTCAGGCGTTGGGGTCGAACGCGATCCCCGAGGGCTTCGCCGACGCCAGGTGGTTCGCGAAGTTGGCGTCCTTCAGGCCGAAGTTGGCGCTGCCGAAGTTGTACGCGACCAGCTTGTCGCGCACGCCCGACGGGTAGCCGTTCCAGCCGACCAGCGGCGGGTACTGCCACGTGCCCTTGTGGTTCTCCGGCGGCTCGTCACCCGAGTTGGCCAGGCGGAAGCAGTGCGTGCTGACGCCGTCCTTGTGGTACACGATCTTCGCGTGCGTGCCGTCGAAGCGCACCGACGACGCGGGGCTGATGGTGAACGAGCCGTGGTTGGACGTCGAGACGTACTGCACCGCGTTGTTCTGCACCCACACCACCACGTGCTCCCAGTCGTGCCGGTGCCCGCCGATGCTGCTGTTCGCTATCGCCTGGTCCTTCTCGAAGTACAGGCCGTACATGTAGGCGCACCAGCCGTTGTTGCACTTGTAGCGCGAGTAGCCGTTGGTGTTGTCGAGGTCCGAGGCGTCACGGCAGTCGCCGCTGAGCGAACCGGTCGGGTTCAGGCCGCCGTTGACGGTTCCGTCAGGTCCGATGGCGGGCGTGGAGTAGCAGCCGTCCGTGTCGTAGTCGTAGGCGGGCTGGTACGTCTGCTCGGCCGCCTCGGCGTTGGCGGGGAGCGCCGCGGGCGGGGCGGCGAGGGCGGTGCTGGGGAAGGCGATGACGAGAGCGGCGGCACCGGCCAGACCGGTGATCCAACGCTTTCGGTGCATGCGGGACGTCTGGGACGACACTGCGTCCTCCTCCTGATTCGGGCGCAGCCAACGGCTGTGGGGGGAAGGGCAGTTCAGGATCCTGGCTTTTCACTTCCGTGCCAAGGGCCACGTACGTACCAGCGGTAACGATCAGCGCAACACTTGGCGCGAACCTGTGTGTCAGGCGCTGTCGTCCGGGAGGTCGGCCGCCGACTCCTCCGGTGTGAGATCGGGCCTCAGCCGCAGCCAGGACGGCTGGCGCAGCAGCCCCGAGCGGGTGCGCACGCTGTAGCGGACCTCTCCGACCAGTTGGGGCCGCACCCAGTGCGCGCCCGCCACGCGCGGGGCGGGGTCGAAGGGGCAGACGTCCGTCTCGGACGCCCGCAGCAGTTCGGCCAGTTGCGTCCGCTCGGCCTCGCTCCAGCCGGTGCCCACATTGCCGACGTACCGCAGCCGCCCCGCCGCGCGCTGGCCGACCAGCACCGAGCCCGGGAGGCCGGTGAGCCGCCCCTTGCCGGGCAGCCAGCCTCCGACGACGACGTCCTCGGTGCGCATGTTGCGGATCTTGATCCAGGCGCGGGAGCGCACCCCGGGCTCGTACACCGAGTCCAGCCGCTTGCACACCAGCCCCTCCAGGCCGTGCTCCCGCGTCGCCTGCAGGGCCTGGGCGCCGTGTCCGACCAGCGCGGCCGGCGTCGACCAGTACGGCCCGGCGAGGCCCAGCGCCTCCAGCCGGCCACGGCGCCGCGTGTAGGGCAGCGGGACGAGGGAGCGGCCCGCCAGGTGCATCACGTCGAACAGCACCAGATGGACGGGCGTCCGGGCCGCCATCCGCGCGGCCCGCTCCGGTGCGTGCGCCAGACCCATCCGGGACTGCAGCAACTGGAAGTCGGCGCGCCCCTGTTCGTCCAGCGCGAGGATCTCACCGTCCAGGACGGCGGGCGTGGCGCCCAGCGCGCCGCCGAGCGGCCGCAGTTCGGGGTAGGCCGCCGTGATGTCCTCGCCGGAGCGGGCGCGCAGCAGCAGGCCGCCGTGCCCGTCCAGATAGACGACCGCGCGCTGGCCGTCCTGCTTGGTCTCGTACGCCCAGCGCGCGTCCTGCGCGGCGGACGGCAGGGTGCCGGGCGTGGCGAGCATGGGAGGGATCAGCGGCAGGCTCACGGGTCAGTTGTCGACGGCTCCGCCCACCACCACGCGCCCCGGCCGCCGTTTTCCCCTGAACGGCGGCCGACGCGCCGCTCCGCCGGAGGGTCGGTGTGACCTCAGCGGTCCGGGTTCGGCGGCACGGCCCGCACCAGACCCGACTGGTAGGCCATCACGACGAGTTGGGCGCGGTCGCGGGCGCCCAGCTTCGTCATGGCACGGTGGACGTGGGTGCGCACCGTCAGCGGGCTGACGAAGAGCTTCTCGGCGATCTCCTCGTTGGAGTGGCCCTCGGCCACCCAGGCCATGACCTCCCGTTCGCGGGCGGTCAGGGCGGCGAGGTCCTCGGGCGCGGCCGACTGCGAGCTCTCGGCCGGCGAGGCCAGGAACCGGGTGATCAGCGTCCGGGTAGCGGTGGGGGAGAGCAGGGACTCGCCGGCCGCCACGGTCCGGATGCCGTCGAGCAGCACGTCCGCGGTGACGTCCTTGCCGAGGAAGCCGCTCGCCCCGGCCCGCAGCGCCTGCGCCACGTACTCGTCGATCTCGAACGTGGTGAGGATCAGCACCCGCACCGCCACGAGGTCGGGGTCGGCGCAGATCGCGGACGTGGCGGCCAGCCCGTCGGTGCCGGGCATGCGGATGTCCATCAGGACCAGGTCGGGACGGTGGGCCCGGGCGAGGTCGACGGCCTCGGCGCCGTCGGTGGCCTCGCCGACCACCTCCATGTCCGCGCAGGAGTCGATCAGGATCCGGAAGGTGGCCCGCAGCAGGGCCTGGTCGTCGGCGAGCAGTACACGGATCGTCATGAGCGGGGTTCTTCCGGTTCCGGAGCGGTCGGGTACAGCTTCCAGGGAACGGCGCGGCACGTCGTCGTACGTATGCCGACATTCGCCGGTACTCGGAACGCAGTACGCGCCACGGGCAAGGTCATCCCCGAGGGGGAGCGGGGCCCGTCCTCACCAGACGCACGGCAGCTCCACCTCGACGACCGTCGGCCCGCCGACCGGGCTGGACATCCGCACCGTACCGTCGAGCGCCGCGACCCGGCGGCGCATCCCCAGCAGCCCCGAGCCGCTCGATTCGTCCGCCCCGCCGTGGCCCTCGTCGGCCACCTCGACCCGGATGCCGCGCCGCATACGGGCGATCCGCACCGTGGCCTTCGGCGAGCCGCTGTGCTTGGCGGCGTTGGTGAGCGCCTCGGCCACCACGAAGTAGGCCGCCGCCTCCACCGCCGCGGGCGCCCTCGGCCCGTCGTCCTCCAGCCCCGCCACGTCCACCGTGACGCGCAGCCCGCTGCCGGCGGCCAGCGCGCGCACGGCGCCGACCAGGCCGCGGTCGGTGAGGATCGGCGGATGGATACCGCGCACCACCTGCCGCAGCTCCGCCAGCGCCTGCTCGGCCTGGTCCTGGGCGTCGTCCAGCAGCTTGCGGGCGGCGTCGGGGTCACGGTCGTAGGCGCGTTTGGCCAGCCCGATCCGCATCGACAGGGCGACCAGGCGGGCCTGCGCGCCGTCGTGCAGGTCGCGCTCGATACGGCGCAGTTCGGCGCCGTGGGCGGCGATCGCGTCGGCCCGTGTCGCGCTCAACTGCTCGACCCGCGCCGCCAGCAGCGCCTTCGGGGACGGGCGCAGCAGCGCGGTCGACCAGCCGGCCTCCAGGTCCGCAAGGCGTACGATCCACGGCAGGACGACGGCCCGGCGGCGCAGCAGGCCGCACCCCACGCCGTCGACGACGAGCCCGAGCGGCCACAGCGGCAGAGCGAGGAAGACCAGCGCGCCGTACACGTAGTAGGCGGCCATCCAGCGCAGATCGGTGAGCGTGCCGGGATCCCGTACGGCCGTCCGCAGCCGCTCGGTCAGCGGTCCCTCGATCACCCGGTACGCCTCGGGGATCTCCCGCCCCGTCCGGGCGGCGGTCAGGCGCCGCTTGGCCCCGGCGATCCGCCGGACGAGCAGCACCGTCTCGGGCAGCAGCCAGCAACCGATCACCGCGACCGTCCCGATGGCGGTGATCAGCAGCACCGTGACGAAGAGATACATCCCGAAGGCCATCGCGGCGGCCACCGCCAGATGGACCGTCGCACGCCCGGCCTGTCGCACCGTCGCCCGCATGCCCAGCACGCTGGGCGGTCCTGGCTCCGCGCGCGGGGGTGCGGGCACCCGGGGTGCAGGTGTAGCCCGCTCCACCATGTTCACGCTCTTTCAATCAGGTGACTTAGATTGTAGGTGTGCGCATCCGCGACGGCTCGAGGGACTGGCCGTCACGGGGAATCGGTGAAGTCCCGGTGCGGTGGTGATCATGGCAGGCAGGACCCTGCGGGAGGAGCAGGTCAGCGCGACCCGGGAGCTGCTCCTGACCGCGGCCGAGCGGCTCTTCGCCGAACACGGCGTGTACGCGGTGTCCAACCGCCAGGTCAGCGAGGCCGCAGGACAGGGCAACAACACGGCGGTCGGCTACCACTTCGGCACCAAGGCCGACCTGGTCCGCGCCATCGCCCGCAAGCACGCCGTGCGCATCGAGGAGATCCGCGCCCGCCTGGTCGCCGACCTGACCGACCCCGACGACGTACGCGGCTGGGTGGACTGCCTGGTCCGCCCGGCGCTCGAACACCTCGCCGCGCTCGGCAGCCCCACCTGGTACGCGCGGTTCTGCGCGCAGGTCGTCTCGGATCCGGCCCTGCACCGGATCATGGTCGAGGAGGCCCTCACCGCCCCGTCGCTCCAGAAGATCATCGAAGGCCTGAACCGGTGCCTGCCCGACCTCCCGGCCGAGGTCCGCGCCGAACGCGGCGAGATGGTCCGCCACCTGATCGTCCACGTGGCCGCCGAACGCGAACGCGCGCTCGCCGAGCACACCCCCACCCCACGGTCCAGCTGGGACGACGCCGCCACGGGCCTCGCCGACGCGGTCGTCGGCATGTGGCTGGCACCTGTCACCCCGGGCCGCTGACGCCCCCGCACAAGGAGTACGAAGGAGTACGACCGTGCAAACGACTCTCGGCCAAGGCCGCCGCGGCGGCGCCGGACAGGGCGGGTTATGAGCCCTCGGCAGACGGCCCTGCCTGTGGACGGCGCCCTTCGTCGTTCGGCGGACGGCGCCACCCGTGACAACCCCGCCCGCAACCCCGCCGCCCCCGACCGAGCCGCCCTCGCCCGCGGCGCCGGCCAGCATGTCCTGATCGTCGCCGGCGAACCCGACCTCGCCGAACTGCTCTCGACCACCCTGGAGTTGGCGGGCTACCGGATCAGCCTCAGCGGCACCGGTGCCGAGGCGCTGGCAAGGGTCACCGAGCACCACTTCGACCTGGTGGTCTTCGACACCACCCTGCCGGACATGGCGAACTTCGGCCGGGAACGCCGCCCCACCCTCCCGCACCGCCCGCCCGTCCTGCTCCTCACCGAGTACGACTCGCTGCACCGGCTCGTACCCGAACTCGGCCTGGGGGAGCGGGACTACGTCACCAAGCCGTTCCGGGTGGCCGAAGTCCTCACCAGGATCCAGGTCCTCCTCCGCGGCACCCGCCCGGGTCCGTCCAGGGGCAATCCACTGCAGTACGGCGACCTCGTCCTCGACGACACCGTGTGCCGGGCGACGCGCGGGACGCGGGCCCTCGACCTCACGCCCGCGGAGTACCGGCTGCTGCGCCATCTCCTGGTCAACGCGCACCGGGTGCTGTCCAAGGAGCAGATCGGCCGCTACGTCTGGGGCGACCACCGCGGCGACAACGCGATCGAGCAACTCGTCTCCCGCCTGCGCCGCAAGGTCGACCGGGACGGGCCGGCGCTGATCCACACGCGCCGGGGTTTCGGGTACTGGCTGGGGCGGGCCGACGTCGATTCGTGACCCGCAGCGATGCAAACGAGGGCGTCACCGGGAATGGCTCGGGGCGCCCTTCGTCATGGGGTGAACCCGGCTCGGGCAGTCGAAGGCCTCCTCAACCTGCCTGCCATAAAGGCCAGTTAAGCTCCTTGCTGTGATCTGGGTCACGTCAGTCTCCTGTCAGGAAACTGACCGGAAGGCGTCAGACCCCTCTGTTCGCATGTGCTCATCGAGGCCGATCCCCCCACCCCCCCCCACGACCGAGGAGCACCATGGCCGACACCGTGACCGGCACCGCGCCCGAAGCGCAGGACGCCGTCCCCGAGTTCCCGATGCCCCGGCAGTCCCGCTGCCCCTTCGACCCGCCGTCCGCGCTCAAGGACCTGCAGGAACAGGGGCCGCTCACCAAGGTGCGGCTGTGGGACGGCAGTGAGCCCTGGCTCGTGACCCGGTACACCGAGCAGCGGGCCATCCTGGGCGACCCACGCGTCAGCGCCGACACCGACCAGCCCGGCTACCCGACCAAGGCCAGCCCCGAGGCGGGTGAGGGCAAGCTCAGCTTCATCATGATGGACGACCCCGAACACGCCCGGCTGCGCCGGATGGTGACGGCGCCGTTCGCCGTCAAGAAGGTCGAGGCGCTGCGGCCCGCCGTGCAGCGCATCGTGGACGGCCTGATCGACGACATGCTGGCCGCTCCCGGCCCGGTGGACCTGGTGGACGTGTTCGCGCTGCCGATCCCCTCGCTGGTCATCTGCGAGCTGCTGGGAGTGCCGTACGAGGAGCACGACTTCTTCCAGGAGCACACCAAGACCATGGTCCGCACGACCGCCACGCCCGAGGAGCGGGGCGCGGCGAGCCGTGAGGTGGCCGGCTACCTGGCCGGACTCCTGGGCAAGCGGATCGCCGAGCCGAAGGACGACCTGCTGTCGAGCATCGCCGGGCGCATCACCGCCGGTGAACTCACCCACCAGCAGGCGACCGAGATGGCGCTGCTCCTGCTGATCGCGGGCCACGAGACCACCGCCAACATGATCGCGCTCGGCACGCTCGCCCTCCTCGAGCACCCCGACCAGCTCGCCCTGCTGCGCGAGAGCGACGACCCGAAACTCGTCGCCTCCGCGGTCGAGGAACTCCTGCGCTATCTGCACATCACCCACCTCGGCCGGCGCCGGGCGGTCACCGAGGACATCGAGATCGGCGACCAGGTGATCAAGGCCGGCGAGGGCGTGATCATGGTCAACGAGATCGGCAACCGCGACCCCGAGGTCTTCGCCGACCCCGACCGTCTGGACATCACCCGCGACGCCCGCCGCCACGTCGCTTTCGGCTTCGGCGTCCACCAGTGCCTCGGCCAGCCGCTGGCCCGGATGGAGCTCCAGGTCGTCTACGGCACCCTCTACAAGCGCATCCCGACGCTGAAGCTCGCGTGCGCGCTGGAAGACGTTCGGTTCAAGACCGACGCGTTCATCTACGGCGTGCACGAACTGCCCGTGACCTGGTGACCGCTCCCCACCATCCGCAGAACCGACCGACAACCACGTATGACGAAGGGAATCCGACCATGAAGGTGGAGCTGGAAGCAGACAAGTGCGTCGCGTCCGGGCAGTGCGTGCTGGCCGCCATGGACGTGTTCGACCAGGACGACGACGGCATCGCGATCCTGCTCGACGAGCAGCCCGCCGCCGTACACCTCGACGGCGTCCGCGAGGCCGTCGCGATCTGCCCGGCCGCCGCGATTCGGCTGGTCGACCAGTGAGGCGCATCGTCGTCGTGGGCGCCTCGGCCGCGGGGCTCGCCGCGGCCGAGACGCTCCGCCGCCAGGGCTACGACGGCACGCTCACCCTCGTCGGCGACGAACCGCTCGCCCCGTACGACCGACCGCCCCTGTCCAAGCAGGTGCTGGCCGCCGAGTGGGAGCCCGACCGGCTGGCCCTGCGCACCCCCGACGACCTGGTCGGGCTCGACCTCGACCTGCGCCTCGGCGTGGCCGCCACCGACCTGCGCCTCACCGACGCCGCGGTGGAGCTGGCCGACGGCTCGACGGTGCCGTACGACGGGCTGATCGTGGCCACCGGCGTGCGGCCGCGCCGGCTGCCCGGGGAGGGCGGGCATGTGCTGCGCACCCTGGACGACGCGGTGCGGCTGCGGGACCGGTTGACGCCGGGCCGGCGGCTGGTGGTGGTCGGTGCCGGGTTCCTCGGGGCCGAGGCCGCCGCCGTCGCCTGGCGGCTCGGCTGCGAGGTCACGCTCCTCGAACCCGCCCCGGTGCCGCTGGCCCACGCCGTCGGCACGGAGGTCGGCGAGGTGCTGACCCGCGCTCACCTGGAGCGAGGCGTGAACCTGCGCTGCGGGGCCACCGTGGCCGAGGTGACCGGGGACGGCGTACGGCTCGCCGACGGCGAACTGGTCGAGGCCGACGAGGTGTTGGTCGCGGTCGGCTCACGGCCCAACACCGACTGGCTGCAGGGCAGCGGACTCACCGTCGGCGACGGCGTGGTGTGCGACGAGTACTGCCAGGCCGCACGGAACGTGTACGCCGCCGGTGACGTCGCCCGCTGGTACAACCCGCTGTTCGGGGTGCCGATGCGGATCGAGCACCGTACGAACGCCGCCGAGCAGGGCATGGCGGCCGCGCGAAACCTCCTCGCCCCCGACGCCCGCAAGCCGTTCGCGCCGGTGCCGTACTTCTGGTCCGACCAGTACGACATGAAGATCCAGGCGTACGGGTATCTGCGCGGGCACGACGAGGTCGCCGTGGTGGAGGGCGACCTGGGCGAGCGCCGGTTCGTCGCGGCGTACCGCACCGGCGACCGGCTGACCGGCGCGCTGGCGATCGGCATGCCGCCCAAGGCGATCCGGCAGTGGCGCCAGGCGATCGCGTCCGGCGTGAACTGGCGGGAGGCGGTGGGAGCAGCCGAGGTGGCAAATTAGTTGAGTTACGCAACGAGATGGTAAAGTGGCTCCCATGTCCACACCACCGCTCCCCGAACTCCCCGCCATGCCCGCGTCCCCGGAAGTGGTCGAGATAGAGCGCGCGCTCACCCGGATCACCTACCTGAGCACGCGGGCCCGGCAGCACGAGCGGCTGATGGCTCTGGCCGGCGTGCCGCTGGACCGGGCCGCCGTGGCGCTGCTGCGCCAGGTCGCCGACTCCGAACCGCTGCGCCCCGGGGAGCTGGCCAACCGGCTCGGTGTGGAGGCCTCGCACGTCACGCGCACGGTGCAGCAGCTGCAGAAGTCCGGGTACGTCTCCCGCGTCCCGGACCCGCAGGACCGCCGCGCCCAGCGCATCGAGCTCACCGAGGCCGGCCGGCAGGCCATCGCCCGGGTCCGTGACGCGGGCGCCCGCGGTATGCAGCTCGCCCTGGCCGACTGGACGCCGGAGGAGCTGCGTCAGCTGGCCACGCTCTTCCACCGCATGGTCGACGACTTCCTCGCCCACGCCATCGACGAGGACAGCGAACCGCAGCAGACGGCACCGGCCGGGACCGTCTGAGGCATCCCCTCGCGCGGTTCACGCCGAGGTCGCGCGAGGGCGATCGCCGGACGGGCCGGGAGCCGGTGCCGCCCGTCCCGGCGCCGTCGGCTCCCGCAGCCCGCACAGCAGCAGCCGGCCCAGCGCCGGCAGGGCGATCAGCGGAAGAAGGGCCGTCAGCAGCGAGGTGGCGTCGGCCAGCGCGCCGATCAACGGGGCGGCGAGACCGCCCACACTCACGGTCAGGCCGAGCGTCACGCCGCTCGCCGTCCCCACCCGCCGGGGCAGATAGTCCTGGCCGAGCGTGATGTGCAGCGAGAACGGGACATACAGGCCGGCCGACGTCAGCGCGACGAACAGATACACCGGCGGGCCGGGCACGAGGATCACTCCGGCCACCGCGAGCACCGTCAGCACATACGCATGGCGTACGACCGCGAGCCGCCCGTACCGGTCGGCGAGCCGCCCTCCGGCCACGGTGCCCACCGCACCGCCGACGTACAGCACGCACAGTGCGGCCGTACCGGCCACGTCCCCGCCTCCGGTCCGCTGACGGACGTACAGCGAGACGAACGCGCTCAGCCCGACGAACACGATCGACCGGCACACGACGGCCCCGGACAGCCGCAGGAACGAACCCCAGTCGTCGCACCCGGCGACCTCGCTCCGGTCTGCGGTCCCTCCTCGGCTTCCGGCCGAGCGCACCGCCGCCGCGCACAGCGCCGCCCCCGCGACGGCCGGGACGATCAGCAGGGGAGAGGCGCCCAGGCCTCCGGTGGCCGCCACCGACGCCACCAGCAGCGGTGCGAGGGCGAAGCCGACGTTGCCGCCGAGGGAGAACCAGCCCATCGCCGTATGGCTGCCGTGCGCGGCGTCGCGGGCCGCTCGGGCCGCCTCCGGGTGGTACGCGGCGACGCCGACCCCCGACACGGCCACCACCGCCAGCGTGAGCGCGTAGGACTCCATGACCCCGCTCAACGCGACCCCGGCACCGCCCGTCAACGCGCTGAGCGGCAGCAGCCTCGGCATCGCCCAGCGGTCGGTCAGCGCCCCGAACAGCGGCTGCACCACCGACGACAGCAGGGACGCGGCGAGGACGACGCCCGAGGCGGCGGCGTAGCCGTAGGCGCGCTCGGCGACGAAGTACGGGACGAGCGCCGCCACGGCGCCCTGGTACACGTCGACACAGGCGTGACCCAGGGACAGCAGGGTGATGGCTCGGTTGCGTTTCGTGGACACCCTGCGATCGTCGCGGGCCCGGCCATGGCCCGCTTTCGATAATCTGCCGAACTGTGTCGAACATCCGCCACAGGAACATCAGCCACAGGAACATCAGCCAGGGGAACATTCGCCACACGCCGACCGCCCCGACCCGCGCCCAGATCCTCGCCGCCGGCGAGCGCATCGACGCGCACCGGCACGACGACCACCAGATCGTCTACGCGGGTTCCGGTGTCCTCGCCGTCACCACCGAAGCCGGCACCTGGTTCGCACCGGGCAACCGTGCCATCTGGGTCCCGGCGGGCACCGCGCACGCGCATCGCGCCCACGGCCACCTCGACCTGCACCTGGTCGGCCTGCCGGCCACCGACAACCCTCCCCCAGACTCCGTCCGGGGGTACCCCCATCTCGCTTCGCTCGGCCTGGACGCCCCCACCGTCCTCGCCGTCGGCCCGCTGCTGCGCGAGCTGATCCTCGCCTACACCCGCGACCCCGACGACGACAGCCCCGAGCGCCGCCGTCTGCTCGCCGTCCTGCGCGACCAACTGCGCGCCTCGCCCCAGCAACCCCTGCGCCTGCCCACCCCCACCGATCCACGCCTGGCCGCGGTCTGCGCGCTCGTCCACGCCGACCCCGCCGACTCCCGCACCCTCGCCGCCCTCGGCGCCGCGACCGGAGCGGGCGAGCGCACGCTCAGTCGGCTCTTCCGCCACGAGTTCGGCATGACCTTCCCGCAGTGGCGCACCCAGTCGCGCCTCTGCCACGCGCTGCGCCTGCTCGCCGAGGACATGCCCGTCACGACCGTCGCCCACCGCTGCGGCTGGTCCTCCGCCAGCGCCTTCATCGACGTCTTCCGCCGCTCCTTCGGCTACACGCCCGGAACCCACAACCGCCGCACGGAGCAGGGCGGGTGACCGGCCGGGGCGGGTGGCGAGCCGTGATCTACCCTCCGGTAGCATCCGGCGGCAGGACATCCAAGGAGGATCCGTGCCCCGGTCCGAACGCTCGCCCCTGCTGCTCGCCGGCCTGCTGGCCACCGCGGGAGTCGCCCACTTCGCCGCCCCACGCCGGTTCGACGAGACCGTGCCGAGCGCCCTGCCGGGCACGGCCCGGACCTGGACGTACGCCAGTGGCGCCGCCGAACTCGCGCTGGCGGCCGGTCTCGCGCTGCCGCGCACCCGCAAGGCCGCCGCGCTGGCCACCGCCGCCTTCTTCGTCGGCGTGTTCCCCGCGAACGTGAAGATGGCCGCCGACTGGCGGCACCGCCCCGCCCCGCAGAAGGCCGCCGCCTTCGGCCGCCTGCCGCTGCAGATCCCGCTCGTGCTGTGGGCCCGCAACGTCGCGAAGAACACGGAGGGCCGGGCATGAGCGCACAGCTGAAGGTCGGCGACAAGGTCGAGGACTTCGCGCTGCCGGACGAGACCGGCGCCTCCCGCAGCCTCACCGAGCTGCTCGCCGAGGGACCGGTGGTCCTCTTCTTCTACCCCGCCGCCCTCACCCCGGGCTGCACCGCGGAGGCCTGCCACTTCCGTGATCTCGCCGCGGAGTTCGCCGCCGTCGGCGCACGGCCCGTGGGCATCAGCGGGGACGCGGTCGAACGCCAGCAGGAGTTCGCCGACCGGCACACGCTCGGCATGACCCTGCTGTCCGATGCCGACGGGGCGGTCCGGGAGGTGTTCGGTGTCGCGCGCGGCTTCTCCCTGGCGCCCACCAAACGGGTCACCTTCGTCATAGGGCAGGACCGCACGGTCCTGGAGGTCGTCCGCAGCGAACTGCGCATGAACACCCACGCCGACCGGGCCCTCGCCGCGCTGCGCAAGTGAGCGGACGCTCGCGCGGGGCGGCGCCCGCGAGTGCCGTGGCGTCGCGGGTGTGACCGCACGGGCGTCGCGGTTGATGCACTGCGGCGTAGGACTCATGCTGGACGACATGGAGCGCGTCTCCGCTGCGGCGATCCTCGATGCCCAGGGTGTGGTCAAGGGGTGGAGCGAAGGTGCCCGGCGGCTCACGGGCCGCACGGCCGAAGAAGTCGTGGGACGGCCCGCACGGGACCTGCTCGCCGAGGAACCACCGCCCGAGGCCGTGGCCGTGCTGACCGGCACCGTCGTCCTGCGCCACCGGGACGGCTCGGAGGTACCCCTCGCCCTGCGCGCGCACGCCGTCCTGGGCGAGGACGGCGCACCCGACGGATACATGATCACCGGCGAACCGCCCGGCACGCCGGAGCCGACCCTGGCCGAGCGGGCCTTCCAGCAGGCGTCGATGTCGATGTCCGTCTTCGACACCCAGCAGCGCTACCTACGGCTCAACGACGCCGCCTGCCAGGTCATGGGTGTACCGGAGGACGTCCTGATCGGCCGGCACTTGCCGGAGACCGTGGAGGACGCCGAGCACAGCCGCGGCTTCCACTGGCATCTGCGCCAGGTCGCCGAGACGGGCAGGCCGGTCCGCTACGAGAGCTTCACCGGGGCCCCGGCGCTGAACCGGGAGCACGCCTGGAGCATCGAGATGTGGCCGGTACGGGGCACCTCCGGCGACGTCGTGGGAACGGCACTGGCGGCATTCGACAGCTCCGACCAGTACTGGGCGCGGCAGCGGCTGGCCCTGCTGAACGAGGCGGCCGCCGCCATCGGCACCACCCTGGACGTGGTGCGCACCGCCGAGGAGCTGGTCGGGGTCGTGGTGCCCCGGTTCGCCGACTTCGCCAGCGTGGACCTGTTCGACTGGGTGCTGGGCGCGGAGGAGCCGCCGGCGCTGTCCGGCACGGACATCGCCCTGCGCCGCGTCGCCCACGGCTCCGGCACCGAGGGCACCCCGGAAGCGGCCGTGCACCTCGGCGAGGTGGACTACTACCCGCCGTTCTCGCCGCCGGCCCGGGCGATCCTGGAGAGCCGGGTGATCCAGAGCCAGGCGGGCGAGCCGGCGTTCATGCGGTGGATCCAGGAACGCAACTCCCGGGCCCCGGCCGGCCGACGCCACCGCGTGGGGGCCCACTCGATGATGGCGGTGCCGCTGCGCGCCCGCGGTACCACGCTCGGTGTGGCCGTGGTCGTGCGCATCAGGCAGTCGGACGACTACGTCGCCGACGACGCCGTGTTCGTCGAGGAACTCGCCAGCCGGGCCGCCGTCTGTGTCGACAACGCCCGCCGCTTCGCCCGGGAGCGCACCACCGCGCTTTCCCTGCAGCACAACCTGCTGCCCCGGGGGCTGTCCGGACAGGCGGCCGTAGAGGTGGCCCACCGTTATCGGCCGTCCGGTTCGCAGGCCGGCATCGGCGGCGACTGGTTCGACGTGATCCCGCTGTCCGGCAGCCGGGTCGCCCTCGTCGTCGGCGACGTGGTCGGACACGGCATCCCGTCGTCGGCCACCATGGGCCGCCTGTGCACGGCCGTCCGCACCCTCGCCGACGTGGACCTGCCGCCCGACGAACTCCTCACCCACCTCGACGACCTGGTCACCCACCTCGCCGGGGACGACACCGACGAGGTCGCCGAACTGGGCGCCACCTGCCTGTACTCCGTCTACGACCCCGTCACCCGCCACCTCACCCTGGCCGCCGCAGGCCATCCGCCGCCGGTCCTCGTCCTGCCCGACGGCAGCACAGAGGTCGTCGAGATGAACGCGGGACCCCCGCTCGGCGTCGGCGGGCTGCCCTTCGAGGCCATGGACGTGGAGCTGTCGGAGGGCTCCCTGGTCGCCCTGTACACCGACGGCCTGATCGAGGACCGCGACCGCGACATCGACCACGCCACCGCCGAACTGTGCCGCGCGCTGACCGCGCCCGCCGAGAGCCTCGACGCCCTGTGCGACGGCGTGCTCAAGGCCGTGCTGCCGGAGGACCCCAGTGACGACGTGGCCCTGCTGCTGGCCCGCACCCGGGCCCTGGGCGCCGACCGCATCGCCACCTGGGACGTCACGCCGGACCCCGAACACGTGGCGGCCACCCGGCAGGCGGCCACCGAGCAGCTGACGACATGGGGACTGGACGAGGCGGCCTTCGTCACCGAACTCGTCGTCAGCGAACTCGTCACCAACGCCATCCGGTACGGCGCACCGCCCATCCAGCTCCGTCTGATCCGCGACCGCACCCTCATCTGCGAGGTCTCCGACGGCAGTTCCACCTCCCCCCACCTGCGCCGGGCCCACGCCTACGACGAGGGCGGCCGCGGGCTGCTGCTCGTCGCCCAGCTCACCCAGCGCTGGGGCAGCCGGCAGACCGACAGCGGCAAGACGATCTGGGCCGAGCAGCCGCTGCCGTAGCCGTCATCACTCGAACGGGCAGCCCGGGTTCGGCGCGTCCTGGGAGAACGGCGCGCCGTGCGGCAGCACGTACAGCACGTCGAGGACGACCGGTGTGTCGCCCTCGTTGCGGCCTATGTGGACGTTGCCGGGACCGGCCGGCTCCTGGATGAAACTGCCCTTCGGGTAGACGCCGTCCGAGGCGCAGGTGGAGTTGTAGTGGCTCAGCGTGCCCTGCTGAGTGAAGGCGTACAGCGGCCCGTCGTGGTAGTGCCAGCCGGTGGCCTGACCCGGCGGGATGGTGACCTCCCGGAGGATGTAGTCGGTGTCGCCGACGGTCTTCTGACTGATGACCCGGCCGGTGACGCCCGGCCCGGGCGGAGTCGCCTGGGCGGGCCCGGCGACCAGGACGGTGGCGGCGGCCATGGCGCCGGTGACGGCGATACGGAGCGCGGAGCGCATGACGAATTGCCTCCAGTGGCGAGAGTGCTGTCGCCGTGAACATAGAGGCAGGGAAGGGTAGTTGAGGGCGGAACCACAACATCCGCCGAAATCAGGGGAGGCAGGACCCCCGGCAGCCGCGGTTCACTTCACGTCGGTTCACTACGCGTCGCCGTCCGTGGCGACCTGCGCGAGCGTACGACCGGTCCGCACCGACCGGGCCCGGCGCGGGTCGGGGGTGCCGTGCCCGCCCGCTCGCGCCCTGCCGGCCTTCACCAGCAGCCACGCCTCACGCTCACCGTCGAGGCCGTCGCGGAACCGGGTGAGCGCGTACTCCCCGTGCAGCTTCGACCCCCTCAGCCGGAACGTGGCATGACCTCGCTGGAGCGACTCGCCGAAGTCGACGGGCCGCCCCTTGCGGTCATGGCTCAGCGGCTCGTACGTGCCGTTGTCCCAGACGATCACCGTGCCGCCCCCGTACTCGCCCTGCGCGATCACGCCCTCGAACTCCTCGTACTCCAGCGGATGGTCCTCGGTGGGCATCGCGAGCCGCTTGTCCTGGGGATCGTCGGAAGGGCCCTTCGGCACCGACCACGACTTCAGTACGTCGTCCACCTGCAACCGGAAGTCGAAGTGCAGGGTGCTGGCGTCATGGATCTGCACCACGAACCGCGGCTCCTGGCCCGAGGCCGCCGCACGCCCCTCCGGCTCCCGCGTCCGCCCGAAGTCACGCTTGCCGCGGTACTCCCGCAGCCGGTCCTTCTCACCCACGTGCGCCTCCTTCCCGAGCGCCCCGAGTACCCGCGACGGCGCCCGTGACGCCGTTGAGACCTGCGGCCGAAGGCTCTCAGAACTCCTCGTGCACCTCGGGGTCCCCGCCGAGCCGCCGATGGGCCCGGTCGGCGACGGCGCCCATCTGCGCGGCGTCCAGGGTGAAGCCGAAGACGTCGAGGTTCTCGCGCTGCCGCTCCCGGTTCGCGGACTTCGGGATGGGCAGGGCACCCAGCTGGGTGTGCCAGCGCAGGACGACCTGGCCGGGAGTCACGCCGAGGGCGTCGGCGATGCCCTTGACGACCGGATCGTCCAGGAGGCTGGTGCCACGGCCCAGTGGGCTCCAGCTCTCGGTGAGGACGCCCTTGCCGGTGTGGAAGGCGCGCAGCTCCTCCTGCGGGAACAACGGGTGCAGCTCGATCTGGTTCACCGAGGGCAGGACACCGGTCTCCTTCTCCAGCCGCTCGATGTGCTCGGCCGTGAAGTTGGAGACGCCGATCGACCGGACCAGGCCGTCCTGCCGCAGCTTGATCATGGCCTTCCAGGAGTCGACGTACTTGTCGACGCGGGGCAGCGGCCAGTGGATGAGGTAGAGGTCCACGTAGTCCAGGCCGAGGCGGGCGCGGGACTCCTCGAAGGAGGTGAGGGTCTCCTCGTAGCCGTGGTGGCGGCCCGGGAGCTTCGTCGTCACGACGATCTCCTCGCGGGGCACGCCGCTGCTCGCGACGCCCCGGCCGACGCCGGTCTCGTTGCGGTAGTTCGTCGCCGTGTCCACGAGCCGGTACCCCAGCTCCAGGGCGTCGCGCACGGCCTGCTCGGCCTGCGTGTCGTCCATCGGCCAGGTGCCGAGGCCGAGGGCGGGGATCGTCGTACCGTCGTTGAGCGCGTGGGTCGGGATGCTGATCACTGCCGGACCTTCCCTTGACTGTGTCGTCCCTCCAGGGTCACGGATAGGGTGAGCCTTGATCAACCGGAACGGCGGGGGACGAGGCGGCGGACGTCATGGGCGGCACCGGGGAGAAGCAGGCGACAGGATCGGGGCGTCCCACGTCACGGGACGTCGCCCGGCTCGCCGGCGTGTCGCACACCGCGGTCTCCTTCGTCTTCAACGGCCGCGCCGAGGGCAACCTCTCGCCCGCCACCCAGGAGCGCATCCGGCAGGCCGCCGCCGAGCTCGGCTACCGCCCCGACCCCGTCGCCCGCGGCCTGCGCCGCCGCCGTACGGCCGTGATCGGCCTGGTCACCGACGAGATCGCCTCCTCGCCCTTCGCCGGCCGGCTGCTGCGCGGCGCCATGGAGACCGCCTGGGACAGCGAGCACCTCGTCCTGACCATCGACTCCGGTGGCGACCCGGCCAAGGAGGACGCGGCCGTCGCCGAACTCCTCGACCGGCGCGTGGACGGCATCATCTACGCGGCCATGTCACTGCGCCGCGTCCGTGTCCCCGAGGGCCTGCACCGCACCCACTCCGTCCTCGCCAACTGCCTGCCCGAGGACGACTCCCTGCCCGCCGTCATCCCCGCCGAACGCGCGGGCGGCCGTACGGCGGCCCGGCTGTTGCTGGACGAGGGACACCACAGGGTCGCCATGGTGGGCGGCCAGGACGACCTCGCCTCCGTCGACCGCCTGCGCGGCTTCCGGGACGCGCTGCGCGCCGAGGGGATCACCGTGCCCAAGGAGTGGGTCGTGCGGAGCGGGGGCGAGATCAGCGGGGGCCACGAGGGCGCGATGCGCGTCCTCGACGGCGTCCCCGCCGACCGGCGGCCCACCGGGATCTTCTGCTACAACGACCGGGTCGCGGCAGGCGTCCTGCACGCCGCGACCCGGCTCGGCATCGCCGTCCCCGGCGAGCTGTCGGTGGTCGGCTACGACGACCAGGAACACATGGCCGAGTTCCTCACCCCGCCCCTCACCAGCGTCGCGCTGCCCCACCGGGCGATGGGCGAGGCCGCCGCACGGCTCCTCCTCGACGCCATCGACACCGGCAGGACCCCGCCCGCGACCGTACGGCGCCTCGCCTGCCCGGTGGTCAGTCGTGCGTCGGTGGGACCGGCTCCCAGCCGATGACGGCCGCCGCCGCCCCCGTGACGACGAGCTCGGGCACGTCGTCCGGCCGCCGGTAGACCCGTTCGGTGACCGTCGCCCGGTCGCCGACGAACAGCTCGAACAGCGAGCCGTCGACGAGGATCCGCACCTCGGCGGCCGCCTCCCGCACGACAATCGGCGCCGACCCGTCGGGCCCTGTCCGGGGCCAGTCGCCGCGGTCGAGCGTCACCGTGCCCGCGTCCGGGTCCAGCACGACCGTCAGCTCCGCACCCGAGGCCGACCGCAGCAGACTCACGGTGGTCCGGCCCGACGCGGTTACGGTCAGGTCGTACGAATCCGGAAGCGGGGCAAGCCGACTCGGCGCGGAGACGAACGGCTCGGCCGCACGCAGCAGTTCGAGCTCCGGTGCCGGTACGACCCGCAGGGTTCCGTCGGCATGGACGTCCACCACCCGCGGCGCGGTCAGGACACCGGCCCACCCGGCTCGATCGACCTCGCTCTGTTCCCGTGCCTCCCAGGACCACCCCCACATCAGCGCCCGCTCCGGCTCCTGAAGCACGGCGGGCGCGTAGAAGTCCCGCCCGTGGTCCAGCCGCCCGCCGGTGCGGGTCTCGAAGCGCAGCTCGCCTTCTCCGTACGGTTCAAGATGGCCAGTCAGATAGCCGGTGCCGCACGGGTCTCCGTCCCACAGCGACACCACGAGCACCCAGTCCCCACCCGCGGTCTCGAAGAGCTGCGGGCACTCCCAGCCGACGGCCCTGTCCCCGAACACATCCGCCGCGACCGGGTCGTTGCCGTCGAGCAGCACCCCGGCGAACCGCCAGTCGGTCAGGTCGTCGCAGTCGTACACCAGCACCGACGGCGTCCCGTCGGCGTGCCCCGCGCCGACCAGCGCCCACCGTCGGCCACCACTCCTGAACACGAACGGGTCGCGGAACATCACCACGTCCAGGTCGGCGGGCGGGCCGGTCACGACGGGGGTGGGCCGCGGCTTCCAGTCGGTGAGCGTCTCGTCCTCCGGCACCAGCGCCCGCGCCAGGCAGATCGAGCCGAGGCCGGTGTGATGGCGGTCGACGCCCGTGTAGACGGCCGTCGGCACGCCGTCGTCGTCGACCACGCAGCCCGACCAGCAGCCCGCCTCGTCCGGGCCCCCGGGTATCGGGGTGAGCGCGATCGGATGGTGCTCCCAGTGGACGAGGTCGTGGCTGGAGACATGGCCCCAGTGGACGTTCGAGTGCACCGGGGCGGCGGGGTTGTGCTGGTAGAAGAGGTGGTACCGGTCCCGCCAACGGAAGGGACCGTTCGGGTCGTTGATCCAGTTGGCGGGGGGACGGACCCGGAAGCGCGGGGCGCTCGGGTCCGTCGACTGAGCGGTGAGGCTCAACGGTTGACTCCTGCGGACGTGATGCCCTCACGCAGAGGGCGCTGACCGACGACGAACACGACGACGGCGGGGATCATGGACAGGACGACACCGGCGAGCACCACCGAGATGGAGCCGGTGCCCAGGTTGCCCTGGAGGGAGACCAGGCCCAGGGGGAGTGTGTAGTTCTGGCCGGAGGTCTCCAGGATCAGCGGCCGGAAGAACTCGTTCCAGTGGTAGTTGAAGGCCAGTACACCGACGATGGCGAGACCGGGCGCGGCCAGTGGGGCGTACACGGAACGGAAGATCCGCCACGGCCCGCAGCCGTCCAGCATCGCCGCCTCGCCCAGGTCCTTGGGCATGCCCAGGAAGTACTGGCGCATCAGGAAGGTCCCGAAGGCGGTCGGGAAGGCCGGGATGATCAGACCGAGCAGGGTGTCGGTCAGGCCCATCGACTTCAGCACCAGGAACACCGGCACGATCGTGACCTGCAGCGGCACCATCATGGTCGCCAGGACCAGCCCGAACAGCGGCTTCTTGAACCGGAACTCGAGGCGGGCGAAGGCGTACCCCGCCAGCCCGGCCGTGATCATCTGGCCCACCGCTATCAGCGCGGTCACCAGCGTCGAGTTCAGCGCCAGCAGCCATACGTCGATCTGGTCGAAGACCCCTTGATACGACTCCACGGTGGGGTTCGTCGGGATGATCTTCGGGGGCAGGTCGAAGGACTCGGCGGGGGTGCGCAGGGAGGTGGAGATCGTCCAGATGACCGGGCCGAGGGTCAGCAGCGCGCACACGGCCAGACCGGCGATCCGCGCCCAGGGCGCGAGCGAGTGCCGCGCGCGGCTGAGGTTCATTGTCGCTTGGCTCATGGAACTCACCCGGCTCACTGGTAGTGGACGAAACGCCGGCTGAGCCGGAACTGGAGGGCGGTGACCGCCATGACCAGCACGAAGAGCAGCACGCCCACCGCGGACGCCTCGCCGAAGCGGAGCTGCTCGAACGCGCTCTCGTAGATGACCATCACCACGGTGCGGGTGGAGTCGCCGGGACCGCCGTTGGTGAGGACGTACGGCTGCTCGAAGACCTGGAGCGCGTTGATGATGCCGACCACCGACGCGACCAGCAGCGTGGGCGACAGCAGCGGGAGGGTGATGTTCAGGTGCTTGCGCAGGCCGGTCGCGCCGTCGAGGGAGGCGGCCTCGTGGATCTCCTTCGGGATGTTGTTGAGACCCCCGACGAACAGCAGGAACGAGAAGCCGAACTGCTGCCAGACGTAGACCAGGATCACCGTGGTCATCGCCGCGTTCTCGGACGTCAGCCACGGCACCGGGGCGATCCCGAACAGCCCGATCAGCCAGTTCACGACCCCGAAGTCCTGGTTGAACAGGTACTTCATCACGACCGAGATCGACGCGGCGGACAGCACCAGCGGGAAGAAGAACGCCGAGCGGAACACCGACCGCAGCCACACCGGCATCCGCCCGTTCACCGCGAGGGCCAGGACGAGGGCGATCAGCAGCTGCAGCGCGACCGCGAACACCATGAACACCAGCGTGTTGCGGAAGGAGACCAGCACGGTCGAATCGCCGAAGACCTCACGGTAGTTGGCGGCTCCGGCGAAGCTCGGGTCGTCGATGACGTTCCAGTGGAAGAGGCTCAGCACCACCGAGCCGACGATCGGGACGACCGTGAAGACGACGATGCCGACGATCGTGGGCGCGAGGAACAGCGTGGCGAGCAGGCGGGTGCCACGGTCGCGGGTGGAGGTCCGGGGCGCGGCAGCCGGTGACGTCGCCGGCGGCTTCGGCTGTACAGCCGGTATCCGAGTGTTCGTCGTCATACGTCACGCTCCATGGCCTTCTCCAGATCGCTCTGCATCCGCCGCAGCGCGGGGGCCACCGCACGCCGGGAGGCCAGGGCGGTACCGGTGTGCTTGAGCAGCACCTGCTCGACCTCCGCGACCTGCGGCGGTGCGGGGATCGGCCCGGTGTCGGGGAACTTGTCGAGGGTGTCGTAGAAGACCTGCCAGCGGTCCGGGCCGGTCTCCCGGTAGCGGTCGGCGGTGAGCATGGAGCGGCGGGCCGGGGTGGTCTGGTTCGTCTTGAACAGCCGCATCAGGGTGTCCCTGCGGGCGGCGTACTTGATGAACTCCCAGGCCTCGTCCTGCCGCTTCGACGTGCGCAGCAGCGCGTAGCCGGCGGCCCCGAACTGCATACGCTGGGTGCGCCAGCGAGGGAAGTACTGAGTGTCGAACCCGCCTGCCTCCATCCCCGCCAGGTGCAGACCGCCCGCCCAGAAGCCGCCCGCGGGCGTGACGCCGACCCGCCCGGTGGAGAACACGCCGATGAGGTTCTGTCCGTTGCCCCCCTCGGGCCGGTTGCACAGGTCCTCCTGGATGAGGGAGGCGAGATAGTCGTACGCCTCCTCCACCCGCGCGTCGGTGGCCTGCGGGGTGGTCCACCGGAAACCGCCGCCGCGCCCCTGCCGCTGTGCGGCCGGGTAGAAGGAGTCCCACAGCCAGGCGCCGCCCGGTGCCTTGGACTCGGAGAGGAGGTTCGTGTCGTTGGCGAACAGCCACGGCACCACGCCGCCCCACAGCCGGTTGGTCCAGAAGTACGGCGTGAACTGCGAGCCGCTCGCCTTCTTCATGTCGCGCAGCAGCGCGGTGAAGTCGTCGCGGGTCCAGTCGGCCGCCGGGAAGTCCGCGCCTGCCCGCTTCAGCACCTCGTTGTTGAGGTAGATGTCGGCCGCGTTGAACTCGACCGGCAGCTGGTAGAGGCTCCCCTCGTACATCATCGACTCCACCAGCGAGGGATGGACGTCGGCGAAGTACTCGCGCAGCTCCTCGGCGTCCCGCTTCACCCAGCGGTCCAACGGGACGCCGAGGCGCTGCGCGAACAGCTGGACGCCCTCGGTGGCGACGTAGACGAGGTCGGGCGCGGTGCCCGCGGCGATCTGGGTGAGGATCTTCGCGAAGAAGTCCGACCAGTCGACGGCCTGCACGGCGTTGATCCGTAGCTTGATGTCGGGGTGGACCTTCTTGAAGCCCTCGGTGAGTGTGCGGATGGCCTCCGGTCCGTAGGCGGGGCCCAGTGTGGCGACGACGAGGGAGCCGTCGTCGCGCCCCGGGATGTCGGCTCCGGTGAGCCGGTCCCAGCTGGCGGCGGTACCGGCCAGCGCGGCGGCTCCCGCGCCGTAGGCGCCGTACCGCAGCAGGGTGCGGCGGGTGAGGTGCGAGTCGGTCATTCAAACGGGCCTAACTCGTGTTAGCCAAGGTCTGATGCCCCAGATGATGTGAAGCGGGTTACGGCCCTGTCAAGAGTTCGGAACCACTTGACCTTTAACGAGTTAGGTCACACAGTGCTGGACCACATGAGCCGTCGTCGCGTCCGAGAGGAACGATGTGTGATGCGTGGGATATCCAGGAGAGCGTTATTCGCCGGGTCCGCCGTGGGTGCCGTGACCGCGATGCTGCCCTCGTCACCGGCCGCCGCGAGGCCGAAGTCCGCGCGGAGCGTGAGCTACCGCGCCGAGTACCACTTCACGGTGCCCGACCAGTGGAAGAACGACCCGCAGCGCCCGGTGTGGATCGACGGGGAGTACCACTACTACTACCTGTACAACGCGGATTATGTCGCGGGCGGCACCGCCACGGGCACCGCCTGGCGCCTGGCCACCAGCGCCGACCTGGTCTCCTTCACCGACCGAGGCATCGCCGTGCCGAAGGACACCACGCCCAACGGTGACGTCTGGTCCGGCTCGGCGGTGATCGACTCGGACAACATGGCGGGGTTCGGCGCGGGCGCGGTGATCGTCATCGCCACCATGTCGCCCGACGACGTAACGCAGGCGCAGTACCTGTACTACTCGACCGACGGCGGCCGCACCTTCACGCCCCACGGCACCGCCCCCGTCCTGCCCAACCCCGGCGTCCGCGACTTCCGCGACCCCAAGGTGATCCGGGACGAGGAGCGCGGCCGGTGGGTGATGACGCTCGCCGAGAACGACAAGGTGGGCTTCTACCACTCCACCGACCTGAAGTCCTGGACGTACGTCAGCGGCTTCATCAGGGGCGGCATCGGGGTCCTGGAGTGCCCGGACCTGTTCCGGATCACCGCCGGCGACGGCACCGCGAAGTGGGTGGTCGGCGTGAGCGCGAACGGGAAGGGATCGGGGCTGCCGAACACGTACGCCTACTGGACGGGCTCCTTCGACGGCACCACCTTCACCGCCGACGCCGCCGATCCGCAGTGGCTCGACCACGGCTGGGACTGGTACGCCGCCGTGACCTTCGAGAAGCACCGGAGCGACGGCTCGGTGGACCCGTCCGTGCGCTACGCGATGGGCTGGCTCAACAACTGGGACTACGCCAACATCACGCCCACCATCGACAGCGACGGCTTCAACGGTACCGACTCGATCGTCCGGGAGATCACCCTGAGACGGTCCTCCACCGGCGCGTACTACCTCGCCTCACAACCGGTCGGCGCGCTGGACGAGCACGTCTCCCGCACGGTGCAGCTGGGCGATCTGGAGGTCTCCGGCACCCGCGTGCTCGACTACCAGGGCACGGCCTACGAGCTGACCTGCGAGATCGCCTGGGACCAACTCACGGGCGCCGGCTTCCAGTTGCGTCGTTCCCCCGACGGCAGCCGCCATGTCGACGCCGGGATCTACCGCGACTACGCCTTCCTCAACCGCCGCCCCACCGTGAACCCGGACGCTTCCGGCAGGTGGCAGGAGAGCCGCAGCCCCTTCGACCCGGCCGCCCGCACCGTGCGGCTGCGCATCCTGGTCGACCGTACGTCCGTCGAGATGTTCGTCGACGACGGCCGGTACGTGCACTCGTCGGAGGTCTTTCCCTATCTGACCGACACCGGGCTCGCGCTGTTCACGATCGACGGCACGGCGGTGTTCCGGAACACGGTGATACGGGAGTTCACGGTGAGTTGAGTAGGGTCGCCGGCATGCAGGACGTGCGCGTGGTGCTCATCGGGGGAACGTCCCACACCGGCAAGTCGACCGTCGCCCGGGCCGTCGCGGAGCGGCTCGGGTTCGACTGCCGCTCGACGGACAAGCTGGCCCGGCATCCTGGGCGGCCCTGGCGGACGCCCGAGTGGGAGCCGCCGCCACATGTCGCCGAGCACTACGCCACCCTCGACATCGACGCGCTGATCGGGTCCGTGCTCGACCACTACGCACGCCTGTGGCCGCGCATCGAGGAACTGATCACCGACCGGGCAAGCGGTGACGGCCCCGGTCTGGTCCTGGAGGGTTCCGCACTGTGGCCCGCCCGCGTGGCCGGCCTGACGGCTGTCCCGCGCACTCGGGCCGTATGGCTCACGGCGGACGAGGCGGTACTGCGTGCGCGCATGCGGTCGTCGGCCCGCTACGAGGAAGGGACGGACCGGGAACGGTACTTGGTGGACAAGTTCCTGGCCCGTGCCAAGCGCTTTCAGTCGCTGATGGCAGAGGGCGTGGACGCCCACGGCCTGGCCCGCATCGACACGGGGGGTCGCTCGGTGGCCGAGCTGGCGGACGCGGTGCTGACGGCTGTGCGCCTGCCGGTGCGCTGAGGCCCTGTCGCCACGCCTGCCGAACACTGTCACGATCTTCCTGGAACCGGCTCGGACCGGAGCCGGTGCGGACGATCGACGGAGTGCGCATGACGACGGACAGGGCCACCGCGGAGGGGACGGAGCAGGCGGCGGGGATCGAGGTGAAACCGGTCGCCGGGCACATCGGGGCGGAGATCACGGGCGTCGACCTGGCCGGCGACCTGGACGACGCCGTGGTCGCGGCGATCCGGGCGGCGGTGCTGCGCTGGAAGGTCGTGTTTTTCCGCGGACAGCGGCTGGACCACGCCGGGCATGTGGCGTTCGCGCGCCGGTTCGGCGAACCCGTCGTCCTGCGCAAGCGGGGGAGTGCCTCCCCGGCGGACTTCCCCGAGATCGAGACGACCGCCGACCGGCTGGAGCTGGGCGGGAAGTTCGGCATGGAGCACGACGAGTGGCTGCGACGGCGCCGCCACACCCTGCTGCGCGGCTGGCACTGCGACCACGGCGCCCGCATCGACCCGCCCGCCGCGACGATCCTGCGTGCCGAGACCGTACCTCCGTACGGCGGCGACACCACCTGGTCGAACCTCGCCGCCGCGTACGCCGGACTCTCCGGCCCGGTGCGGGAGTTCGTGGACGGCCTGCGGGCCGAGCACCGTCTCGGCGTCGGCTACCAGCCCCGCCCCGGCGACGACGCGTACGTCCGTCATCTGCTGGAGCGTCAGGTCGCCTCGCTGCATCCCCTGGTGCGCGTCCATCCGGAGACGGGGGAGCGGGTGCTCTACGTCAACGGGTACTACGTCGAGCAGATCGCCGACCTCTCGCGGGCGGAGAGCCGGGCGATCCTCGACATGCTGCTGGAGCAGGCGGTCCGCCCGGAGTACACGGTCCGATTCCGCTGGGAGCCCGGCAGCGTGGCCTTCTGGGACAACCGGGCCACCATCCACCTCGCGCCCAGCGACAACGCCCACCTCGACTTCCCCCGGACCATGCACCGCGTGATGCTCGTCGGGGACGTGCCGGTCGGGGTGGACGGCAAACAATCGGAGCCGATCATCGGGACCGAACCGGGGCGTTGGTAGCCGACACCCGGTGACGGCCATACGGCGGGCGCCCGGACGCCTCGTGGCTGGTCAGCGGGCGAGCAGGGCCCGCAACGCCTTCGCGATGTCGTCCGGCGCTTCCTCGGCCATGAAGTGGCCGCAGGTGGCCGTGGTGTGCCGCAGGTCCGGCGCCCAGGCGCCCCACAGCTCGGCGGCGTCGAAGCCGAGGGCCGAGCCCCAGTCCTGCTGGAGCACACTGACCGGCATCCGGAGCGTGCTGCCTGCCGCCCGGTCGGCCCGGTCGTGCTCGATGTCGACGCCGGCGGAGGCCCGGTAGTCGGCGACGATCGAGGGCACCGCCGCACGGCAGGCCGCCAGGTAGGCGGCACGGACCTCCGGCGGAACGGCCTCCCGGTCGCTCGTCCAGATGTCGAGGAAATGGCCGAAGAAGGCGTCCGGGGCGGCACTGATCATGCGCTCCGGCAGACCCGGCGGCTGGGCCATCAGATAGAGGTGGAAGCCCACGGCGGCGGTGACGCCGTGCATCACCTCCCACATGTCGAGGGTCGGCAGGACGTCGAGGCACGCCAGATGGGTGACCGTGCCGGGATGGTCGAGCGCGGCGCGGAAGGCGACCAGGGCGCCACGGTCGTGCCCGGCCAACGCGAAGCGCTCATGGCCGAGTTCGCGGGCGAGGGCCACGATGTCCGCGGCCATGGTGCGCTTGGCGTAGACGGTGCCGTCGGTCTCCGCCGGCTTGTCGCTCGCGCCGTAGCCGCGCAGGTCCGGGCAGATCACCGTGTGGTCGGCCGCGAGATCGGCCGCCACGTGGCGCCACATCAGGTGGGTCTGCGGGAAGCCGTGCAGCAGCACGACGGGGGTGCCGGAGCCGCCGACGGCCGTGTGCAGCCGGACTCCGTCGGCGACGGGGACGCGGTGATGATCGAAGCCGGTGATGACAGGGGGCATGGCTGCGCTCCTTACGGTCATGGCCGCAACACGTACCGGTGCGAAACGAT
Organism: Streptomyces shaanxiensis; assembly: GCF_039537145.1. Taxonomy (NCBI): domain Bacteria; kingdom Bacillati; phylum Actinomycetota; class Actinomycetes; order Kitasatosporales; family Streptomycetaceae; genus Streptomyces; species Streptomyces shaanxiensis. The sequence goes on along the minus strand of NZ_BAAAZY010000014.1, from coordinate 156,023 downwards.
GGATGGGTGGAGGATGCCTCTTCGAGGATCTTGTTCCTCGATCCTCCTGGGAGCGGATGAGCAGTGGATGAGCAGCGCCTGGATGGCCCGCGACAGCGTCGGACGGTGGACGACGCGCTCCCCGGCTTCGGCGTACTCGGACCGGTCACGGCCTGGGACGCCGGTGGGAACACGATCGCCCTGAAGGGGCCGAGACACCGCTCGGTGCTGGCCCGGCTCATCGTCGCCCGGGGACGTGTCGTGCCCGTATCCCGCCTGGTGGACGACCTCTGGACGGACCCGCCCGGCGACGCGGTGGGTGCCGTACGCACGTTCGTCGCCGCGTTGCGCCGCGCCCTCGAACCGGGCCGCCCGCCCCGCAGCCCGGCCCGTCTGCTCGTCACCGACGGCCCGGGATACGCCCTGCGCACCTCGACGGACGCGGTCGACGCCTGGCGCTTCGAGGGGGCGGTCGCCGCCGCCGGGACGCTGCCGCCCAAGGAGGCGGCCGTACGGCTGGAGGAGGCGCTCGGCTGGTGGCGCGGACCCGCCTATGCGGAGTTCGCCGACCAGCCGTGGGCGCGGGCCGACGGCCGCCGTCTGACCGAGCTGCGCCTGCACGCCGTGGAGCTGCGTGCCGAGGCGCTGCTGTCGGTCGGCCTGGCCGACCGCGCGGCGGCGGACCTTCGTGCGCACGCGGCCGAGCATCCCTGGCGTGAGAACGCCTGGCGCCTGCTGGCCCTGGCGCTGTACCGAACCGGCCGGCAGGCCGACGCGCTGGACGTGCTCCGCCGGGCCCGTGCGCTCCTGGCCGAGCACCTGGGCGTCGATCCGGGCCCGGGACTGCGCTCCCTGGAGGCGGACATCCTTCACCAGGCCGACCACCTCGACCGGCCGCCGGAAAACCCCACCGGCCGGGTCTGGGAGCAGGTCGCCGCCGCCTACGACCGCGCCGTCGCCCCCGATGCCCGGGCACGCCTGGAGTCGACGGCCGGCCTGCTGCGCAACCTCGCCGTGACCGGCGGCAGCGGACTGCCGGCCGCCCGCGAGCACCGGGTAGCGGCGATCGCGGCCGCCGAGGAACTGGGCGACGCCGAACTGACGGCCCGGGTGATCGGCGCCTACGACGTCCCAGCGATCTGGACCACACTGGACGACCCGGAACAGGCCGCCCACGTGGTCGCGGCCGCCGAGCGCACCCTCGCCGCCCTGCCCACCCCCGAGTTCCCGGCCGAGCTCGAACCGGGCGGTACCCCCATCGGCCAGGAGGCGGCCAGAGCCCGGTTGCTGGCCACCATCGCCCTGGAGTCGCGCGGCACTCCACTCGCCCGTGGCCCTCAGGCCGCCCGCCAGGCAGAGGAGATCGCCCGTCGGCTGGACGATCCGGTGCTGCTGGCATTCGCCCTCAACGGGGCTTTCATGCAGTGCTTCGACCGCACCGGACTGGCGCCGCGGCGTGACGAGATCGGCGCCGAACTGATCGCGCTCTCCGCCCGGCACGCCCTGGCCGACTTCGAGATCCTCGGCCACCTCGTCCGGCTCCAAGCCCGCTGCGCCCTCGGCGACTTCACCGCGGCCGACCGGCACGCGGCCGCCGCGGACGCACTGGCCGTACGGCACGAGCGGCCGCTGGTGGGCGTGTTCACCGGCTGGTACGCCGCACTGCGACTGGACGCCACCGGCCAGGCAGCGGCGACGGAAGCGGAAGCGGCCTACCGGGACGCGGCCGGCCTGCTCCACGACGCGGGCATGCCGGGCCTCGCCGAAGGCCTGCTGCCGCTCGCGCTCCTCTGCCTGCGCCTGCGGCACGCGCTGCCGCTGCGCTTCGACCAGGACACGAACTGGGGCCCGTACGACCCCTGGGCGCACCCCCTTCTCCTCCTGGACGGGGGCCACCTCCCGGAGGCCGCCGAGGCACTCCACGCCACGCCCGAGCCACCCCGCGGCCTCCTCCAGGAGGCCCTGTGGTGCCTCACCGCCCGAGCGGCACTGGCGCTGGGCGACCGGCAGGTCATGGCACGCGCCCATGCCGCCCTCACCCCGGCGGCCGGCGAACTGGCCGGTGCGGGCAGCGGTCTACTGACCCTGGGCCCGGTCTCGGCCCACCTGACCGATCTGGCAACCGCCCTCGCGGGCACGGCGTAAGAGGCGGACCCGGCCGGATTGGACGCCGAAGCAGCCCGGCGGGGAGCCGGAGAGCTGAGACAACCACTGCCGAAGCAGTCCGCTGATCGTCCGGTACGTACTCCGGGCCAGGGCAATTCGCCGGTGAACCGGTCGAACATTCTCCTCGTCATACTGGTGAATGATCGAAAACGCTCCTGGCGGGTGCGCTGGCCCCGTGCGACGAGGAAGGAAGCGCATGCCGACTGCCGGGCGCCGTACCGCCGTCACGCTCCTCGACATCCTGCTGCGGGCCGCCGAGGAGGCACCCGGTCAGGTCGTCGTCCATGTCCGCGGAGACGGCAGCGAACACGCCGTCACCTTCGCCGAACTCCACGACGACGCCCTGCGCGTGGCCGGGGGTCTGCGCGCGGCGGGACTCGAGCCCGGCACGCCCGTTCCGCTGCTCGCGGAGCTCGGCGAGGACTTCCAACCGATGTTCTGGGGCGCGCTGGCGGCGGGACTCGTGCCCGTTCCGCTCGCCCCTGAGCCGCGCCGGGTCGGACCGGTCTGGGAGTTCCTGGGCAGACCCGCCGTGGTGGTCGACGACACCACCGACGCCCTGCTCGCCGAGATCCCGGGCCCCGTGCGCGCCCTGCGCCTGAGCGCGTTGCGCGAGGGCGACCCGCTGCGCACCCTGCCCCGCAGGGATCCACAGGACCTCGCCTTCCTGCAGTTCTCCTCCGGCAGCACCGGCGCCCCGAAGGGCGTGGAACTCACCCACGAGGCCGTGCTCGCGAACCTCCGGCAGATCCGCGCCGCCATGGCGATCACCTCGGACGACGTGGTGGCGACCTGGATGCCGTACTTCCACGACATGGGCCTGATAGGCACCCACCTCGTCCCCATGGCCGCGCGCCTGAAGCAGGTACGCCTCGAACCGCTGACGTTCGCCAAGCGTCCGGCCCGCTGGCTCGAAGCGGTGACACGGCACAAGGCGACCCTGCTGTCGGCGGCGAACTTCGCGCTGGCACTGGCGGTGCGGCGGGTGCCGGACAGCACTTGGGCCGGCTCGGACCTGAGCTGCGTACGGCTGATGCTCGTGGGCGCCGAGCCCATCGCGCCGCGCGTGTGGCGGGAGTTCACCGCCAAGGCCGGCCCGGCGGGACTGGACGCCGCGGCCATGCTGCCGGTGTACGGACTGGCCGAGGCCACCCTCGCGGTGACCGTGCCCCCGCTCGGGGAGATCGCCGAACCGCTGGCACTGGACCGGACGGCGCTCAGCCGTGGCCGGGCCGTTCCCGCCGAACCCGGACCGGACGCCGTCGAATTGATGGATGTCGGCTGCCCCGTGCCGGACTGCGAGATCCGCGTCGCCGACGACTCCGGCAGGCCTCTCGGTGCCCGGCGGGTCGGTCACATCGAGGTACGCGGCCCTCAGGTGGCCCGCGGCTACCACCGCAGCCCTGAGGCGAGCGCCGCCGCGTTCGCCGGTGGCTGGCTGCGCACCGGCGACCTCGGCTTCCTGGACGAGGGTCGGCTGTGCGTCACCGGCCGGCACAAGGACGTCGTCTTCGTCGGCGGCCGCACCTTCCACGCACCCGACATCGAGGAGACCGCCGCCGCCACTCCGGGACTGCCCGGGGGGACGGTGGCGGCCATCGGGTCCACCGACCCGGACACCGGGGGCGACCGCGTCGTGGTGTTCGTGCAGTGGGCGCGGCCCGTCCCGGCCACGGCTCTTCCGGTGCTCGACGCGGCGGCGGCCCGGGTCCGCGAGGCGCTGGGCCACGACGACGTACGGGTGTTGCCCCTGCCGCCCGGGGCGTTTCCCCGCACGACGAGCGGCAAGCTGCGGCGCGCTGTGATGCGGGTGCGGTTCGAGGCGGGCGCGTACGCGGCGGTCAAGGAGCGGCTGTCTGCGGCGCGGGTCGAGGGTGCGCCTGACCGGCTTGAGGGTGCGCCTGCCCGGGTCGGAGCTGAGCCCGTCCGGTCCAAGGTCGAGTCGACCCGTGCGGAAGGGCTCCGTCCGCAGGGGCCCGCGCCACGCTCACGGCGCGATGTCGAGGACGTGCTCCGGGGAATCTGGGCACGGATCCTGGACCTCGGGCCGGCGGACATCGACCGCGACGACCGGTTCTTCGCGCTCGGGGGATCCTCGCTGAAGGCGATGGCGGTGCTCGCCGGGATCGAGGACGCCTTCGCTGTGACGGTGGAGCCGCGTGTGCTGCGCGACCACGACACGGTGGCCGCGCTGGCCGGACATGTGATGGCTCAACTGGTCAGCTCTGGTAGGGGATTTGATGAGACGTCAAAGGAGTCAAACTCCGATGACGGCGCAGTGACGGACACGACCGCCGCCGAGAGCGCTTCGGTGCCGTCCGGTGCGAACGCAGGGAACCAGCCGGTGGCGGTGCTCGGCATGGCCTGCCGGTTCCCCGGAGCCTCGACGCCCGAGGCGTTCTGGGAGCTGCTCCTCGCCGGGCGTGACACGGTGAGCGCGGTACCCGACGACCGCTGGGAGAGTGCGCCGGGCGCCCGCGGCCTCTTCGGGTCCTTCCTCCCGGACCCGGCGGACTTCGACGCCGCCTTCTTCGGCCTGGACGACGAGGAGGCCCGCGCGACCGACCCACAGGCGCGGATCTTCCTGGAGCTGGCCCACGAAGCCCTGGAGCGCGCCGGGTACGCGGGGCCGCGGCGGACCGGTCGCCGTATCGGTGTGTTCGCCGCCGTGAGCGACAGCGGCTACCGGGAGATCCTGGCCGCCGCCACGGACGGCGACCTCGCCGCCCAGCCCGGCGCGCTCACCGGCAACCTGCCCAACCTGATCGCCGCCCGCCTCTCCCAGGCCCTCGACCTCGACGGCCCCGCCCTCGCGGTCGACACCGCCTGCTCCTCCGCGCTCGTCGCGCTCCACCTGGCGCGGCGCAGCCTCCAGAGCGGCGAATGCGACGTCGCCGTGGTCGGTGGCGTCCAGCTCGCCCTCACCCCGACCGGCCACCGGCTGCTCGCGCGTGCGGGCGCCCTCTCCCCGACGGGCAGACGCCGCCCCTTCGGCGCCGCCGCCGACGGCATCGTGCCCGGAGAAGGCGGAGCGGCGCTGGTCCTCTCGCGCCTGGACGACGCACGGCGGGACGGCGACCCGGTACTCGCCCTGGTCCGTGGCACGGCCGTCAACAACGACGGGCGATCGCTCAGCCTGCTCGCCCCCAACCCGCGTACCCAGCGCGAGGTCATCACCCGGGCGTACGGCGAGTGCGGCATCGACCCCGACGCGGTGTCGTACGTCGAGGCACACGGCACCGGCACTCCGGTGGGCGACCCGATCGAGGCGCAGTCGCTCGGGCACGCCTTCCCGCCCCGCAGCGACGGGCTTCCGCGCCTGCTCGGCTCGGTCAAGGCGAACATCGGGCACCTGCTGAACGCCGCCGGCATGCCCGGCCTGGTCAAGACGGTCCTGGCACTCCAGCACCGCCGTGTCCCGCCCGCCCCGAACACGACCACGCCCGCGCCCTACCTGGAGCGTGTCGCCCCCGGCTTCGAACTCGTCACCGAGCAGCGGGAATGGCGGACCCCCGGGCCCCTGGTCGCGGGCGTCAACGCCTTCGGCTTCGGCGGGACCAACGCGCATGCCGTACTGGAGGAGGCGCCCGGACGGACAACCGCCCCGACGTCCGCCGCCGACGGCCCCCACCTGCTCACGCTGTCGGCCCACAGCCCCGACGCCCTCCGAACGGCCGCCGCCGACCTGGCCGCGTACGCACGTACCCGCTCGGACCTGCGGGAAGCGGACCTCTGCGCCACCGTCAACACCGCCCGCGACGACCGTCCTCACCGCCTGGCCGTGGTCGTGGAAGGCGACCTCGCAGACCGTCTCCATGCCGCCCGCACGGCGGACTTAACGCTCGCCCGGTCCCGCCCACGCACGGTGTTCCTGATGCCCGGCCAGGGAGCACAGCGGCCCGGCCAGGGCCGCGCCCTGTACCGGTCGGCTCCGGTGTTCCGGGAGGTCATCGACGAGGCCTCCTCGCTGACCGGCCCCGTGCTCGGGCGCTCGCTCGCCGAGTGGTGCCTCGATCCCCGTATGGATCCCGAGGAGCTGGCCAGGACCGAGGTGGCCCAGCCGCTGCTCGTCGCGTTCGGGGTGGGACTGGCCCGGCAGTTGGGGGAGTGGGGCCTGGGCGCGGACGCGGTCGCCGGACACAGCGTGGGCGAGATCGCGGCCGCGTGCGTCGCCGGGGCGCTCAGCCTCGCCGAAGCGGTGGGGTTCGCCGCGGAGCGTGGGCGCCTGGTGGGTGAACTGGCCCTGCCCGGAGCGATGGCCGCGGTCAGGGGTGACGAGGGCAGCGTCGCCGAGCTCGTCGCCGCATCCGGCGGCTTGCTGAGTGTGGCCGCCGTCAACGGCCCCGAGCAGGTGGTGATTTCGGGGTCCGAGGAGGCCGTCGACCGTGCCGTCGCGGAGCTGACGGGACGCGGCGTGGCCACGCGCAGGCTCCGCGTCTCCCACGCCTTCCACTCGCCGCTGCTGGAGCCGGTCCTCGACCCGCTGCGGGACGCCTCGAAGGCGCTCACGGTCAAACCGGCGGCCGTACCGATGCTGAGCACGGTCACCGGCGAATGGCGTCCCGGCCTCACGCCCGCCTACTGGCAGGAGCACGCCGTCCAGCCGGTACGGTTCGGCGCGGCTGTGGCGCGGCTCCTGGACGAGGGCTACGACCACTTCGTCGAACTGGGCCCGGGGAACACCCTGGGCGGAGCGGTCCGTGCGGTCGCCGGAGCGCATGGCGTCCCGGACGTGGCGGTGCTGACGACCGGACTTGCCGGGGACTCGGGCCGTGATGCCGATTCCTCCGGGGCACGGGCGCTGTTGGAGACGGCGGGCCGACTGTGGGCACGCGGTGCGGAACTGGATCGGGCGGTTCTGGAGGGGACGGTTCCGGCACCCTCGGACCGGACGGGCCGGGCCGTCGGAAGGCCGCGGGTCCCGGTGCCGACGTATCCGTTCCAGCGCACCCGCCACTGGCCGCGCAAGTCCGGCGCGGAAACCGTGGTGCGGCGCCTCGACTGGAGGGACGCGCCGCTGACGTCGGCGGCGGGGCCTCGCGTGGTACGGCTGATCGGCACGGGCCAGGAGATGGGCTCGGACCAAGTGCTGAGCACGGACGAGGAGTTGGGCGCGGTCCAGGCGCTCGGCCGGGCCCTCGCCGAGCGGCTCACCGGCCGTGGGGTGACCGTGCTGTGGGAGGGCAGCACCTCTGACGAGTCGGTCTCCGCGTCGGCGGACACCGTGGTGTGGCTTGCGAGCGCGGTGGGCGACGCGGGCGGAAGCCTCCCGGCCACGGACACCGGCCTGAGCGCCGCCGTTCCCGCACTGCGCCCCGTACTCGACCTGCTCACCGCCGGCTGCGCCCGCCTGCTGGTGGTCACCGAGGACGCGTACGTCATCGGAGACTCGGCGGAACGGGCGCGCCCGGCGCAGGCGCTCCTGCACGGCTTCGCGCTGGCGCTCCCGGAGGAGTACCCGGGGCTCGCCGCAGCCGGCATCGACCTGTCCGCCCGCGACCCCCTCGACGCCCGGGTCGACGCTTTGGAACGGGAGTTGTGGTCGGCCCACGAGCCGGGCGCGGAGGGCGCGTTCGCGTGGCGCTCCGACCGCAGGCTCAGCCGTATGCCGTCCGGCGTGCCGGACGCTCCGGCGGCGCTCGATGCCCTGCCGGCGGACGGCACGTACCTGATCACCGGGGGAGCCGGCGGGCTCGGCTCCGCGCTCGCACGTGATCTGGCGGGTCGCGGCGCCTGCGTCCTGATCCTGACCGGCCGCGCCGCGACCGCTCCCGACGAGCTGCTCAGTGAACTCCGCGCCCGGGGCGCCCGGGCCCGGTACCAGGCGGCCGACGTGTCCGACGCGGCAGCCGTCGACGCCCTGTTCGCCGCCCTGCCCCCACTGGACGGGGTGTTCCACGCCGCCGGTACGGTCCGGCCCGGCACTCTCCGCGCCAAGACCGACGGCGAGATCGAGCAGGTACTCGCCGCGAAGGTGCGGGGCACCGTACTGCTCGCCGAGGCGCTGCAGCGGTACGGCCAGGCACCGGCGGTGTGCGTCGCTTTCTCCTCCCTCTCCTCGGTACTGCCCGGCCTGGCGGGCGCGCTCGGTGACTACGCGGCGGCCAACGCCTTCCTGGACGCCTTCGCCGCCGCCGAACGCGCCGCGGGCCGGCCCTGGCAGGCGATCGGGTTCGGGCCCGTCGCCGACGCGGGACTGGCCGCCGGATCACCGGTCCGACAGCGGCTGCGCGCCCGCGGATTGACCCCCATGACCACCCGGGCAGCGATCGCCGCGCTGCGCACGGCCGTCGCCACCGATGCCGCGCACCTGCTGGTGACACCCTCGGAGCCGCCCGCGCCGGCCGTCACCGTGGACCGCCGGAACGGCACGTACGACAGCGAGCCACCGGTCGTCGTCGTGGACCGCCCGAACGGCACGCACCACAGCGCACCTCCCGCGCCCCACACCTCACCGGACGGCGCCGAGGTCGACCCGGTCCGCGTCGCCGATCTGGTACGCCGCCTACTGGCCGAGGCTCTGCACCGCGCCCCCGAGGACATCGGCGACGACGAGCAGTTCCTCGGCCTGGGGCTCGACTCCCTGACCGCTGTGGACCTCGCACGCCGCCTGGAGACGGAACTCGGGATGGCGCTGCCCGCCACGCTGCTCTTCGAGTACCGGACGATCGGCGAACTGGCCACCCACCTCGGCGGACAGACACCAACGGCCGCCCCCGTCCCCGCCCCCACCGCCGCCCGCCGCGCGGCTGAGACCACCCCCCGCCCCCTCACCCCGCTCCAACGCGCCTTCCTCACCACCGAGGCCCTGTACGAAGGCGTCACCGCTTACGGCTACATACGCCAGACCGTCCGAGGCCCCCTCGACCCCGACCTCCTCGGCCGCGCCCTGGCCCACCTCGCGGCACGCCACCCGATGCTGCGCCTGCGCATCACCACGGACGCCACGCACGCCACGAACGGCACACCGCCGCGCCAGTACACCGCCCCGGCCGACCGCACCGACCGCTCCCCGCGCTGGTACGTGGTGCACGAGCCGGACGACACCACGCCGCCCCTGCCCGACCTCGAACAGCGGCTGTACAACCGCCCGTTCGACCTGACCGCCGAGGCCCCGGTGCGTGCCGTGCTGGTCCGTGACCGCAGTGACGTGCACCTCGCCCACCTGCTGCTGGTCGTCCATCACAGCGCCGCGGACGGCTACAGCCTCAAGGTCCTGTGCGAGGAGCTCTGGTCGCTCTACACCACCCTCGCTCACGGTCGCCTCCCTGAACTCCCCACCCCACGCGCCGAGTTCGCCGACTACGCGGACCTCGTCACCGCGGAGCGCCGGTCGCCCGACTTCACCCGGGACCAGCGGTACTGGCGTGCCCGTATCGCCGAGCACGCGGCGTCGGCCACGGCACCGGTACTGCCGTACGACGGCGACCCGGAAGCACTCCCGGAGCCGCCGCTCACCCACCACCAGACGACCGTCGACGCCCCACTCACGGCGGCGCTGCGGGAGCTGGCCGCCCGCCACGAAGTCTCCCTCTTCCATCTCCTCCTCGCGGTGTACGGCCGCTGCCTGGCGCGGTGGAGCGGGCAGCGGGCCGTCGCCGTGAACGTGGCGCGCGCCCGCCGGGAGGCGCCCTTGCCCGGGATCGACCGCCTCGTGGGCCCGCTCGCCGACACCCTGCCGGTCTTCGCCGACGTCGACCCCGACGAGCCCGTGACCGCGCTGGCGCGCCGGCTGCAGCGGATCTGGCGTGCGGCGGAGTCCCACGCCACGCTCGGCAGCCCCGACATCGCCGCGCTGCTGCCCGCCACCGGCCCCGCTCCGCGCACGGTCGCCCCGGCCGGGTTCAGCTTCGCCCGCTTCCCGGTGAGCCCCGGCCGCGACTGGCCGGTCACCGTGACCCCGACCGCGGCGGCCACCGCCTCCGCCGCGACCCGGCTCGGCCTGCTGTGCTGGGAGTCCGACACAGCCCTGCGCCTGTCCTGGAACCACCCCGCCCACCTTTTCCGGCGCGCGACCGTGGAGCGTCTCGACGCGGACTACCTGGGCGAACTGCGCGCCGTGACCGGACAGTCGTCTACGGCGTCGGTTCCCCCTGGCGACACCGCCACACACCCCGGCGACACCGCCACACACCCCGTCGCGCCTGCCGGTTCCCGTCCTCGCGGCGACGACGGTATCGCGGACCGCCTGAGCGCCCAGTTCCACGCGACGCCGACGGCAGTGGCCGTCAACACCGGCAGCGCGACGCTCACTTACGCCGAACTCGACAGCGCCTCCGCCGCGCTCGCCACCCGGCTGAGAGCGAACGGCGTACGCCCCGGCGACCTGGTCGGCCTGCTCACCGAACCGGGCGTGGACACCGTCGTCGGTGTGGTCGGCATCCTCCGCTCGGGCGCCGGTTGGGTGCCCCTGGACGCCGGTCACCCCGTTGCCCGGCTGCGGGACCAGGTCCAGCGCACCGGGGTGAGCGTGGTGGTGTGCCACACGGCGACAGGAGCGGCCGCTGCCGCGCTGGCCGACATCACCCCGGTCACCGCCGACGGCCCGGCACCGGCCTCGGCCCCCGCGCTGCCGCTGCCGCCCGCCGACCCGGAAGCCGTCGCCTACGTCATCTTCACCTCGGGCTCCACCGGCCGCCCCAAGGGCGTCCCGATCACCCACCGCTCCATGCTCAACTACCTCGACTGGTCGTTGGCCACCTTCGGCTACGGCCCCGGGGACCGTCTCGCGCAGACGGCGAATGTCTGTTTCGACGCCTCGGTACGCCAGTTGCTGGCACCGCTGCTGGTCGGCGCCACGATCCACACCCTCACCCGGGATCTCGTCCGCGATCCCGAAGCCCTGCTGGACCGGATCGTCAACGACCGCATCACGGTGTGGAGTTCGGTGCCGACGCTGTGGGAGCGACTGCTGACCGCCGCCGAGACCCGGGCAGGACAGGACGGCACACCCCCGGACCTGTCGGCGCTGCGCTGGGTCCACGTGGGCGGCGAGGCACTCCCCGCCGCCCACGTACGGCGCTGGTTCGACCTGCTCGACACCTGTGGGGGACCGGAGCACCGGGTCGCCAACCTCTACGGGCCCACCGAGGCCACCATCAACGCCACCTGCCACATCATCGACACCCGGCCCGCCGACGACGTACGGCAACTGCCCATCGGCCGGCCGGTGGCCGGGACCGAACTGGCCGTCGTCACCGAGGAGGGCCGTCCCTGCCCGCCCGGCGAGGCCGGTGAACTGCTCATCGCCGGAACCGGGCTGACATCCGGTTACCTCGGCGAACCGCACCTCACCGCGCAGGCCTTCGTCGAACGTGACGGTCAGCGCTGGTACCGCAGCGGTGACCGGGTCCGCCGAACCGCGGACGGTGCACTGGAGTTCCTCGGCCGGCTCGACGACCAGGTCAAGGTCCGCGGCCACCGCGTCGAACTCGGCGAGGTCGAGGCCGCGCTGCTCACCCACCCGGACGTCTCCCGGGCCGCCGTGCTGCTCGCCGACGGACGTCTGGTGGCGTACGTCGAGCCCAGGCCCGGTTCCGGGGAGCCCGACGCACGCGAGCTGCGCGCCTTCCTGGCCCGCGTACTGCCGTCGTACATGCTGCCCGGACGCATCCGCTCGATCCCGGCGATGCCCCTGACCGGCACCGGCAAGATCGACCGCAACCTGCTGGCGCGCGAATTCGAGGGAACGAGCGCTGCGGACACCACCGACGGCGGCGTCGACCGCGATGGGGACGACCCTGCTCACAAGTCCGCGCCGTCCGGGCCCGGAACCCCTCCCGTCACCCCGACCGAGCACACCGTGGCACGCATCTGGTCGGCCCTGCTGGACGTCCCGAACGTCACCCGCGAGGACGACTTCTTCGCCCTCGGCGGCGACTCCATCATGGTCCTGGAGCTCTTCGCCCGTCTGCGCAAGGAACTGCCGTCCGTCCCCCGACCCACCACCGTCTACACCCACCGCACACTTAGCGCACTCGCGGCAGCCCTCGACACCGCCGCCACCGGCCCCTCGGCCGCTCCGACCCCGGACTCCGGCTCCGCGCAGTTCGCGAGCCCCTACCCGCTCACGCCCTCCCAGCGAGGCTTCCTGCTCGCCGAGACCATCGACCCCGGTGCGGGCTCCGGCTGGCTCGCCCGGTTCCGGCTGAGCGGGCCGCTGCGCCAGGACGTCCTCCAGCGCGCCGTCGACGTGCTGGTGGCCCGGCATCCCATGCTGCGCACCGTCTTCCCCGCGGGCGCCCGTCCGCCCGTGCAGCAGGAACTGCCGGACTCGCTGCGTCTGCCCGTGGAGGCGGAGAGCCTCGCACACCCCGACCTGCTGGAAGAGCGGATCGCCGAGGAGGCACGACGCCGACTGGAGCCCTGGGCCTGGCCGTTGCTGCGGCTGCGGCTGTTCGGTGTGGCCCCCGACGAGCACGTGCTCGTCGTCCACGCGCACCACCTCATCGGCGACGGCTACAGCGCCGCCCTGCTCACCAGGGAACTGCTCACCGTGTACGACCGCCTCGACCGCGGCCTCCCACACGGCCTGCCGCCGCTCGACAGCTCCTTCCGAGACCACGTCGCCCTGTCCGCCGGACGCCCACACCCCCACGGGCCCGAGGCCGAGGACTACCGCGCACGACTCCGGGCGCCCTACACGCCCCCAGTCCTGCGCCGCCCGACCCCCGAGGACGCCGACGCACAACCGGCGTTCCACACCACGGGGTTCACCCTGGACCCCGTCACGACCGGGGCGCTGCGGAGGCTCGCCCGGGCAGTGCACCGCACCCCGTACGCCCCGCTGCTCACCGCGTACTACCGCGCCCTCGCGGCGCTCACCGGACAGCGCGATCTCGTGCTCGGGCTCGCTGTCACCGGGCGCGAGGAGTCCACGGTGGACGCTCACCGGCTGTTCGGCCCGTTCGCGGAGGCGGTGGCACTGCGCCCCGCTGGGCCCGGCGGAGGCACCCCGGGCTTGGGGGACGATGGCCAACTGCCCTCGTTCGAGGACGACGTGCGGCGCCTTGCCGCCGAGACCGACCTGGCCCGGGCCGAGGGCCCAGGCGGCGAACTCCGCACGGCGGCAGGACTGCCGCACCACGCCCAGTTCTTCTTCACCTTCCTCGACTTCACGTCCCTCGGCTCGGAGGCCGTGGGCCGTCTGACGCTGCACGCGGACGAGTCCGACACCGCCCTCGCCCCGCCGCCGGTGGGCACCGACGTGTTCCTGGCCGTGCGGCCGGTGGCGGACGGTGAGGGACTGCGCGTCACCGTGCGGGCCTCGGCGGGGGCCCTCACGTCCCGTGAAGTCGCCGGGTTCGCCGAGGAGATACGGAGACAGCTGCGGGACGCGCTGAGCGAGGTGAGGGCCCCCGAAGCCGCGCCGGCCCGCAGCGGTGGGCGCCGAGGGAGTCCGCACCTCGACGCCGCGCTCGTCGGATACCTGCCTGCCCCGCACCACCTCGCCGCCCTCGCCGGACTGCCGCCCGAGAGCCCCGGCCTCGGCCGTGAGGAGATCCGGGCGCTCCTCTTCCCCGAGGGGCGTGCCCGGCTGCTGGAGGAGACCGGGACCCCGCTCGGGAACTCCGGCTTCGTGGCCCTGCCACTGTTCGCCGACGAACTGGCCGCGGGCGGCGGCCTCGCGGCCCGCACCGCCCGCGCCGTGGAGCATGCCGCCTCACTCGGTGCGCGGTGCGTCTCGCTCGCGGGCATGATCCCGTCCCTCACCGGCTACGGCTACGACGTCCTGCGGGAGACCACGGCCGGCTCCGCCCTCACCACCGGTCACGCGTCGACGACCGTGGCCGTGGTCAAGACCGTCCAGGCCACGCTCGCGGCGACCGGCCGCCGCCTCGACGATCTCTCCCTCGCCGTCGTCGGATGCGGCTCGATCGGCACCTCGTCCCTACGCCTGCTGCTGGCCACGGCACCCCGCCCGCCGGCCCGGCTGCTGCTGTGCGACCTGCCCGGCAGCACCGCGCGACTGAAGCGGCTGGCGGCCGACCTGAGGTCCGGGCACCCCGCGATGACGGTGCAGGTCGCCGAGTCCGGGCGGACCCTGCCCGCGTCGGTCTACGAGGCCGACGTGATCGTCACCGCCGTGAGCGGCGCGACGAACCTCCTGGACATCGACCGGCTCCGCCCCGGCACGACCGTCGTGGACGACTCCTTCCCGCACTGCTTCGACACCGCGAGGGCGCTGGACCGCATGAGCCGCGACCAGGACGTCCTGGTCGTCGGAGGCGGTCTGCTGGCCCTGGACTCCACGGAGACGCGGCTGAGTGACGATCTGCCGGGCGTGGCGAGCGCGGGCTTCGCCATGCGGCCCGGGATCGCGGGCACCTTGGCGTCGTGCCGACTGGAGTCGCTGCTCCACGCCCATCTCACGGACTCCGGCCGCTCGCCGAGCGATCTCCCCCTCATCCACGGCCTGGTCGACCTGCCCCGTGCCCTCGCCCACTGGGACGCGGCCGAGGCCGCCGGGGTCCGGCCCGCCCCGCTGCACCTGCTCGACCGCGTCCTCGCAGAAGGCGAGGGGCTGCCTCTCAGGTCCCCGAACGCCAACCCAGCGCAGGACCCAGCCGGGTCGCGATGTCCGTGAGGATCTGCACATAGTCCTCGTGCTCGAAAGTGAACGGCAGCGCGAACGCCACCTCGTCGACCTCGCGGAACGCGGCGTGGGCGTGGAGGCGTTCGGCGATCTCCGCCGAGCTGCCGACGAGGTCCGGCGCGAACAGCAGCCGGGCCGGACCCTGCGGTGACGTGGTGCGCGGGGTGCGCTTGGCGACGTAATCCTCGTACTTCGCGCGCTGCTCGGGCGTGGCGGAGTCGGTGGGGATGACGACGAGACCCTGGGAGACGCGGGCGTTCTCGCCGTCGGGGTGGTGGGCGCGGAAGGCGCGGATGTGGGAGAGCTGGATCTGAGCGAAGTCCGGTGACTGCACCGCGTCTTCGGGACCTTCCGCCTTGACGACGCTGCTGGTCAGGAAGTTCATCCCGTGCTCGCCGGCCCACTGCGCGGAACGCAGGCTGCCGCCGCCGTACCACAGACGGTTGCCCAGCCCGGGCGACTGAGGCTGGACCCGGTCCGAGAACACCTCGAATCCCTCGACCCCGCTGAAGTCCGTGACCGGCTTGCCCCGCACGAAGTCCAGCAGCCGCCGCACCCGCTCGTAGCCGAAGTCCTCGACGTCCGCCGTGTCGGGGTACAGGGCCTCCTTGACCCGGTCGTAGTGCATCGGCGGGCCCACGCTGACGCCCGGGTTGATACGGCCGCCCGACAGGATGTCGACCGTCGCCAGGTCCTCGGCCAGCCGCAGCGGGTTCTCCCAGCCGAGCGGGATGACCGCGGTGCCGAGCTCGATGCGGCTGGTGCGTTGAGAGGCCGCCGCGAGGACGGCGACGGGGGAGGAGATGCCGTACTGGAGATGACGGTGGCGGAGCCACGCGCTGTCGAAGCCGAGCCGCTCGCCCAGCTCGATGATCTCCAGTGTGGACTCGTGGCCCCGCCGTGGATCCGCCTCGTCGAACAGCCCGATCGTGAGGAAACCGAGTTTGCGCAACGGTCGTGAGGTCGGCGGCACGGGCCCTCCATCGTTCATGGATCAAGGAGTACGGAAGTGCCAACCGCCTCGCGCCCGACGATGTTCCCGCCCCGCCCCGGCCCGCCGCTCCAGGTCAGGACAGGGGAATGGTGACCTCGTCCTCGACCGGCGGGGCGACCTCCTGGGCGCGGTTGCCGGTCGCGGCGTAGCAGCGCAGACGGACGGTCTCCGGGGTGACGTCCAGACGCAGGAAGCATTTGAAGAACGGCGGGCTGTAGGTCGCCGAGCTCGGTGAGAACAACTGGGTGTAGATCTTGCGTACGGGCAGGCGGAACCGCTTGGCGCGGTCGGGTCGGCGTCCGGTGCCCAGCAGGCCCGCGACCAGGCGCGTGCGCCGGGTGATCCGGGCGTCGGCGGCCGGTGCGCGACCCGGCCGGATGTCCAGCCGCTCGGCGACGACGGCCGTGGCCTCTGCCTCGGTGAGAGCGAAGAAGCGGCGCATCCGCAGCCGGCGCCCGTAGAGCCCGCTGTAGAAGGCCAGGGAGTCGCCGCGCAGGGGATAGCAGCGGAACTCCTTCTCGGTGACGTTCGCGATGTCGACCCGCGGAATCGTGTGCGTGGCGTGCATGAACGCACCGCCGCCGCCCGAGACGACGTACTGGATGGTGCGGCCGTCCACCTGCACCGGATAGCGCTGGTAGTTGTGGATGTCGCCGCCTATCGCCGCGACATAGCGGTGGGCCGGGTCGCGGACGATCTCGTCGACCGTGCCGCCCCCGTCGATCGCGCAGGGGTGGTACTCACCGTCCACGTACAGGGGCTGGCCCGTGATGAGGATCTTCGGCCGGGGATCCTTGGACACCTCGCGCAGCCAGGCGCCCTGTTCGGCGTCGATGGTCCCGAGCAGTCCCGTGTCGATGCCGATGATTCGCACCGGCCCGGCGTCGATCGCCCAGTACGGCCCCGGCTGGACGGCCTGTTGAGCCGGAGCCGACCTCAACTCCCGTGCCTGCGCAAGGCGTTGACCGTCCCCCTTGCGCGGCCTGTGCCAGAGCAGCGACCGCAGCCATGCCTTGCTGAGCGGGCGCGGCGCGGCCTCGGGTTGGAGGGCCGGGGCGTCGTCGCAGAAGACGCGCATGAACGGGCCGAGGTCCTCGTACCAGTCGTGGTTGCCCGGTATCGCGTAGATCGGTGCCTGGTAGTCCTGGTACGGCCGGAAGAACTTGGTGTCGTAGTCGTCGGCGCTGCCCACCGGATAGATCACGTCACTTGCGAGGACCGCGAACCTGGTGTCCTCACCCACCTTCGAGAAGCCAGGCACGACCGCGTACTGGGGCTCGTCGCCCTCGCCGGTGTCACCGATGACGAGGAAGGAGAAGCTGTCCGGGTCGTCGCGCCGGATCACCTTGTCGGCAGGCGCCCCGGCGGCCGCCCGCTGAGCAACCCAGCGGCTGCGCGTACGGGCCGTGGGGTCCCCGAACCAGGACGCGAGCACGCCGTTGCGGGCGGCCCAGAGCATCTTCGGGCTGAGCCAGGAGATCTTCTCGACCTTGGGCGGCATCAGCCGCTTGTACTCGCCGAGTTCGGTGGCGCCCCAACCGGCGCCTTCGGCGGTATCGCGTGAGGAGTCAGACACCTGTGCACCGTAACAATGATCTAGAGACGGTCGAGAAGGGGAGGGCGGGGCTCCGGCGTGTCGCCGTGCCCCGTCCTCCCGTCGCGTCACCACTTGTGGGCGTACGGTTCCCGGTGGGGCGGCCGGCCGCCGGCCGTCGGTGCCTTGAACTCTCGGTTGTCGCCCGGCTGTTGCCCTGAGGAACTGCCCGGTCCCGCGGTACGCGGGGATGTGCCGGAGCGGTCCCTCTGGCCCTCGCCGAGGACCAGGAGCGGGTCGAACATCACGACCACTCCGGCCAGCAGGAGGAAGATGGCCGGCCCCAGGAGCATGGGCAGCAGCAGCGAGGTGGGCGAGTCACCGGCCCACGACGCGCCGGTCGCACCGTGCAGATGCACGCTGACGGCGGCCATGCCCGTGTAGTGCATCCCGGAGACCGCCACGCCCATGACCAGGCTGGCGCCGAGGCTGGTCAGGAAGCCGCGGACGGTGACGGCCGCCCAGAGCGCGGCGGTCGCGGCGATGATCGCGATCAGGATCGAGAGCCCGACGGTGAACACGTCGTACTGGATGCTGCCGTCGAGGTGCATCGCCGCCATGCCCAGGTAGTGCATGGCGGCCACGCCGAGTCCGGTGATGACGCCCGCACCGGTCAGCGCGCCCTTGCCCGCGCCCCGATAGCCGACGATGAACACGCCGACGCCGACCACGATGACGGCCACGGCGAGGCTGAGGACGGTGAGTCCCCAGTCGTATCCGATCCGGGTCTCCTCGACCTGGAAGCCGATCATCGCGATGAAGTGCATCGTCCAGATGCCACAGCCGATCGAGGCGGCGCCCAGCGCCAGCCAACCCGCCTTCCATGAATGCTCGTTGAGCAGGGACCGGACGATGCACCGCAGTCCCAGCGCCCCTCCCAGGCAGGCCATCAGATAGGCCGCCACCGGGGTCACCGCACCATAGCGGAACCCGTCAACCGTGCCTTCCATAAGCCAACTCCCCCCAGAGTCTTGGCTAGTTGTGGAGAAAGGTGTACGGGGCAGGGTTGGGCCAAAGCAAGCCTTTACCGCCGGTAGCAGTTGAACTCTGCATCACCAGGAGTCAACTTCGGTCACACAGGGATGAGTTTTGGCCAAGTGAGGGCCGGGCTCAGGAGGGCGGCTCGCTTCGGACCACGAGTGGTGCCGGGCCTCACGGTGTGGCACAGATGGAGGGAGGTGGCATCGGGCAGGAGGGGGCAGCGGAAGGAGCCGACATGCAGGACATCGCGATCATCGAGGCGCCGTCCGTGCTCGGCCTGCGGCCCTCCGGGGTTGAGGAACTGCCGACGGCGCTGCTCGACGCCGGACTGGCGGCCGCTCTCGGCGCGGCACGGGCCGGCCGGGTCGAACCACCCGCCTACGACCCGGCGAGGGACGCGGACACCGGGGTGCTCAACCCGCACGCCATCGCGGGCTACTCCGTCCGGCTGGCCGACGCCGTCGGCGACGTCCTAGACATGGGCCGCTTCCCCGTCGTCCTCGGCGGCGACTGCAGCATCCTGCTCGGCAACCTCCTCGCCCTGCGCCGCCGCGGTCGCCACGGCCTGCTGTTCCTCGACGGGCACACCGACTTCTACCAGCCGTCGGCGGAGCCGACCGGTGAGGCGGCCTCGATGGAACTCGCCCTGGCCACCGGCCGCGGCCCCCGGCTGCTCGCCGACCTCGAGGGCCGCGGCCCCCTGGTGCGGGACGAGGACGTCGTGGCCTTCGGCTTCCGCGACGCCGCCGAGTCTGCCGAGGCCGGTATGCAGCCGCTCCCGGCCGGGCTGCACGCCGTCGACCTCGACGGCGTCCGCGCGTCCGGCGTGGGCACGGCGGCGCGCCGAGCGGTCGACCGGCTCGCCGCCGGTGCGGACGCCGGGTTCTGGGTCCATCTCGACGTCGACGTCCTGGACGACGCGGTCATGCCCGCCGTCGACTATCGCCAGCCCGACGGGCTGACCTGGGACGAGTTGGAGAGCGTGCTGCGGGCGGCGCTGGCCGACGCGCGCGCCGTGGGACTCGACGTCACGATCTTCAACCCGCGACTCGACCCGGACGGCACCATCGCCGCCCGTCTCGCCGAGTGCCTGCGCCGTGGGTTGTCGGCTCGGAGTGCCCGCACGGGTGCATGAGTATTCTTTGGGTACCCCGATGACCAGGCGGTTGTGCCACCGCCGTCTTCGTCGGACACCCCCCACCTCGAAAGGCTCCGACCCTGAACGGCCCGCTCGCGGAAGCGCTCTCTGTCGTCCTCCTCGTGGTGGTGCTGGTCTGTGCCGTGGTGCGCCCATGGGGCCTGCCGGAGGCGGTCGTCGCCGTCCCTGCCGCTGGGGTGGTCATCGCCACCGGGGCGATCTCGCTGGACCACACAGCGGAGGAGGCCGCCCGACTGGGACCGGTGGTCGGCTTCCTCGCGGCCGTCCTGGTGCTGGCCCAACTGTGCGACGACGAGGGCCTGTTCCAGGCCTGCGGGGCATGGATGGCGCGTACCGCCGCGGGCCGACCACGCCGACTCCTGGGGCAGGTGTTCGTCGTCGCCTCGCTGATCACCGCGGTGCTGAGCCTGGACGCCACGGTGGTGCTGCTGACCCCGGTCGTCTTCGCCACCGCCGCCCGGCTCGGCGCCCGTGCCAAGCCGCACGTGTACGCCTGCACCCACCTGTCGAACACGGCCTCGCTGCTGCTGCCCGTCTCCAACCTCACCAACCTGCTGGCCTTCGCCGCGAGCGGGCTGAGCTTCACCCGCTTCGCCGCGCTGATGGCGCTGCCGTGGGTGGCCGCGATCGGCATCGAGTACCTGGTCTTCCGCCGGTTCTTCGCGGTGGATCTGGACGCCGGCGCACAGGCCCCGGCCTCCGCCGGGAAGCCCGAGCTGCCGCTGTTCGCCCTCGTCACGGTGGCGGGCACGCTGGCCGGGTTCGTGGTGACCTCGGCGGTGGGCATCGAACCGGCGTGGGCGGCCTTCGCGGGAGCGCTGGTGCTGGCCGTGCGCGCCCTGATCCGGCGCCGGACCACTCCCGCGGCCCTGGCGCGGGCCGTGGGCCTCCCGTTCCTCGCGTTCGTCCTGGCCCTGGGCATCGTGGTGCGGGCCGTCGTGGACAACGGTCTGGACGACGCCCTCGGCCGTCTCGTCCCCGACGGCACCGGACTGCCCGCGCTGCTCGGCATCGCCGCGCTGGCCGCCGTACTGGCGAACGTGATCAACAACCTGCCGGCGGTGCTGGTGCTGCTGCCCCTGACCGCGGAGGCCGGGCCCGGCGCCGTGCTGGCGGTGCTGCTCGGCGTGAACATCGGTCCCAACCTCACCTACGCCGGGTCCCTGGCGACGCTGCTGTGGCGCAAAATCGTGCACGAGCACGACACTGACGTCGAACTGGGAGAGTTCACCCGGCTCGGCCTGTACACCGTGCCCGCCGCGCTCATCTGCTCGGTGGCGGCGTTGTGGGGCGCACTGGAACTGATCGGAACGTGATCGAAACCCGATCGGAGCATCATCGGCGTCCGATCGGCCATGTGACCCGAGGCCGAGGCCGATCGGATACGACCGGGCCGGACCGAGAAGCCGGAGGCTGACCTGTATGGCCGTCATCGTGTGGATCGTCGAGGGCACCTGGCCGGCCTGCGTGGACGCGGCCCGCACCCGGGTTCCCGAACGCTCGGAGATCGTCCTGCTGCACGTCACCGGCCACGAAAGCCCGGGAGCCGCGCACGGAGCCTTCGCCGGTCTGCTCGGCCGGGGCCACCCCGAGCGGGATCCCGGCACCCGGATGGAGCAGCTGGCCGCCGACTCCGCCCGCGAACTTCTTGAGGCGGCGGCCGGCCGGCTCGGCCGGGACTGCGCGCGCGTGGAACGTTCCGGCCGCGTCGAACGCGAGGTCGTAGCCGCGGCCGACGGCGCCGACCTGCTCATCGTGGCCCGGGACGGCGACCGCAGCCATCTGGGACCCAG
This sequence comes from Streptomyces shaanxiensis, assembly GCF_039537145.1. Lineage (NCBI taxonomy): Bacteria > Bacillati > Actinomycetota > Actinomycetes > Kitasatosporales > Streptomycetaceae > Streptomyces > Streptomyces shaanxiensis. The sequence continues at coordinate 134,762 of NZ_BAAAZY010000014.1, read as the reverse complement.
GAGCCTGGGCCCGGCCGGCCGGTTCGTCGTGGACCACGCCCCCTGCCCGGTCCTCCTGGTCTGGCCGGAAACCACCCCAGGACTGTCCAGCCTCCCGGCCCCGCCCCCGCATCAACCGCACCACCCCTAGGGCCGTCAGCCGTCAGCGGTCCAACGTCAGCCGTCAAACGTCGTACTCGTCGGGCAGACGCAACCCGGGCCCGCCGGCCTGCAGACCAAGGGGCACCGCGCGGCCCTTCGGCTCCTCCCACTCCTCCTGGCGGCCGAGCGCGGTGAGGTCGAGGTACGGGATGCCGTAGTGGAACTGCTCGATGCCACGGCCGAAGGTGGAGTAGGTGTGGAACACCTCGTCCCCGACCCGCAGAAAGGCGCTGACGCCCGGCCAGTCGCCGCGCAGCCGCTCCGACCACGGCATGCCCGCCTCCGCGAGCTCGGCCTCGGTGCGGTGGAAGACCTGCACCGGCGCGACCCGCTCGTCGACGGTCGCATGGAAGTCGTAGTTGAAGTCGCTGCCCGCCGAGGAGTACCAGGGGAAGGTCCACCCCATCCGCGCACGGTAGGCGGCGAGCTTCGGATACGGCGCCCGGCTCACCGCCACCAGCGTCGTGTTGCGGGCATGCAGCTGCCGCAGCCCGCCGATGACGTCGGCCGCGGAGGAGCAGCTGGGGCAGCCGGTGTCGCGGGGGTGCTCGCCCCCGTCGGCGTCGATGTCGTACGTCCACATGAAGTGGTGCATGACCAGCTGGGGACGCCCCTCGAACAGGTCGGGCAGGCTCACCGTCCCGTCCGGGCCCTCGAAGGTGTACGCCTTCTCGATCCGGACCATCGGCAACCGTCGCAGCTGGGCGTTCACCCGGTCACGCGCGCGCGTGAGCTCCTTCTCCTCCGCCAAAAGCTCCTTGCGGGCGGCGAGCCACTCCTCGCGCGACACCACGTCCGGCAGGTTCGCCATCGAAGTCATCTCCCGGTCCTCCCACAGGTGCCGTCCAACGAGCAGCCGAAGCGACCGCCCCTCCAGCTTGCGCCCGCTCCCGCCCGCTCCGCACACCGATTCGGTCCAGACGCCGGAGTCCGGATGTCAGAGCGGCCCCTTACTGTGCCCGGCTATGACCCATGACGTGCTCGACTACGCGCGGCCCGGCCCTCTCACCACCCTGGACGCGGCGCAACTCCCGCTCATCGAGGGACTTCCGGAGGACCCCGTCGGTATCTGCGCCGCCGTTCAGAACCTGGTCATCCAGCCCACGGACGCCACGGCCCTGGGGATTCCCGAGAGCCGGATGCCGGAGAAGAACATCCGGCCGGTCAGCGAACTGATCGCCGCGCTGACCGCCCTCGATCCGGCTCCACTGCACCGGCCGCGAACGCCCGCGAAGCGGGTGATCGGCACCTGCCGCCACTTCGCCACGATCGCCTGCGCGATCCTGCGAGCACGAGGGATCGCCTCTCGCGCCCGGTGCGGTTTCGGGACCTACTTCCAGCAGGGGCGCGGCTTCGACCACTGGATCACCGAGTACTGGGACGAGGCCCGGCGCCGATGGGTGCGCGTGGACACCGAGCATCTCGGCAGGGACTTCGTCGCCCGCCCGGACGACCTCGCTCCGGGCGAGTTCCTCACCGGCGGCGAGGCATGGGTCCGCTACCGGAGCGGCGTGATCGATCCGCACACCTTCGGCACGGCCGGCACGGATCACGCCTGGGGGCCGCACGAGATCAGCGGCAACGCCGTCCGTGACCTCGCCGCGCTGTGCAAGTGGGAGACCTTGAACTGGGACGAGTGGGGTCGCATGACCGCGGCCTACGAGGGCGGGACCGGCCCCGACTACGACCGCCTGATCGACATGGTCGCCGATACCTGCGCCCAGGACGATCCGTCCGCGTTGAGCCGCCTGTTCGCCCACGAGGACCTCGCCGTACCCCGGGACATCACCGGTTGAGGCCGGTCGGCGGCCGACGGCGGGTCTCCTAACGCCTGCGTGCGCTCAGGCGTTTCACCTCCCGCGCGGCCTCGCGCTCCTCGCGCTCGGCCCGGGCCAGGGCGTCCGCGGTCGTGCGGCTACGTTTCTCGGCCTCCCGCTGCTCGTGTTCGGCCCGCTGGAGCTCCTCCCGGGCCTGACGCAGCTGCTGCTCGGCAGCCGACACCTGCTGCCGGGCCTGGCCGTGCCGGTCTCGGGCCTGCTGCAGCGCGTCGTCGGCGTCGGCCTGCTCGGCACGTCTGTCGTGCAATCGCCGCGTGGCCTCTGCGGCCGCTTTTCGGGCCTCGTCGAGCTGTTCCTGCCGCTTCTGGCGCCGTTCGGCGAGTTCGTCCTTCGAGCGTGTTCGCGCGGAAGGTGCAGGTGCCGTGGACGCGGGCGGCTTGCGTGGAGCGCGGGTCGCCGCAGCGGTGCCGGTGGGAAAGTCCGACGGCGGGGTGAGGGCGCTCTCCAAGCGACCGCCGGCCCACCTGTCGGCGGCCTCCGGGTCGGCGAGCACGGCGCGCAGGGTGGATTCGACGTCCTGCTGCACCGTGGCCGACAGCGGGTGTCCCGCCTGACGGGCCAGTTGGGCGGCCTGCCGGGACAACGCGGAGACCATGTGCCGACGCTGCTCCGCCAGCTCCTTGATGCCGGTGGCGTCCAGAGCGTGGTACGCCTCGCGCAGCGCCGGTCCCAGTTCCAGGACCCGCCGGCTCTCCTCCGGCCGGGAGCGCAGCAGCAGGTTCGCGGCCCAGGCCGCCAGGGTGGGGCGCCGGGCAGCGCGGATACGGCGGGCGTCCTCGCCGCGGCCGGCGGTCTTGGCCGCGGCCGCCAACTCCGCACGGCGGGCGACGAATTCGGCCGGAGGCGTCACGTACAGGTCGTCGAGCACCGCCTCCACGTCGGACTCCCGGCCGCCTCGCGTTCCCTTGCGCTTGGTCAGGGTCCCCACATCCCCGGTCCACCTTCGTGCCACGGGCTCGGACCCGACTCGGCGGCGTCCACGGCCGTCCCGCCACCGGCCCCGGACGGCAGGCAGGCGATCACGTGCAGCACGGACATGGCACCAGCCTCACCCGCACCCGCCGGCCCCGCATCCCGGACCTGGCAATCAGCGAGGCCGGTCGGTCCGCCGCCCGGGTGACCTGGCCTGCTTCGCGGCGACGGCCATGACGAGGGTGGAGATCAGGACGATGCCGGCGCCGACGTAGAGCGGCGACGTGTAGCCGAGGCCCGCCGTGATGGCCAGGCCGCCGAGCCAGGCGCCGAGGGCGTTGCCGACGTTGGACGCGGACACATTGGCGCTCGCGGCCAGTGCCGCACCGCGGGCGAAGTCGGTGACGCGAGTGATCAGTCCGGGCACGCCGGCGAACCCGAACAGGCCCATCAGAAACACCAGGACGACCGATGCGGTGGCGCTGGTCGCCAGCAGACCGAACACGGCCAGCGTGACGGTGAGGCCGAGCAGCGAGAGGACCAGCGCGCGGTCACGGTCACCGTCCGCCGCCCGCCCGCCGATCAGGTTCCCGACGGCCAGGCCGACGCCGTACACCATGAGCAGCCAGGCGACATCCGCGGGGGAGAAGCCGCCGACCTCGGTGAACGTGTAGGCGATGTAGCTGAACGCACCGAACATCCCGCCGTAGCCGAGCGCGGTGGCCGCCAGGGTCAGCCAGACCTGGCCGGAGCGGAAGGCACGGACCTGGGCGCGCAGGGCGCTGGGCGGTACCGGGCCGGGGTGGCCCTCCACTGTGGGCGGCCGGCCGGGGACGAGGGCGACGATGCCCGCGAGTGCCAGCACGCCGATCGCGGTCACCGCCCAGAAGGCCGCCCGCCAGCCCCAGCGCTCCCCGACCAGCGCACCGAACGGCACGCCCAGCACGTTCGCGACCGTCAGACCGGCGAACATGACGGCCACCGCACGGGACTTCCTGTCCGGCGCGACAAGGCTGCGAGCGACGAGTGACCCGATGCCGAAGAACGAGCCGTGGCACAACGCCGCGACGACCCGCCCCAGCAGCATCACGGGATAGCTCGGCGCCAGGGCGGACAGCAGGTTGCCGATGACGAACAAGGCCACCAGGCCGATCAGGACGTTCTTGCGGGGCAGCCGTGCCGTCGCCGCGGTCAGCGCGATCGCACCGACCGCGACACTCAGCGCGTACCCGGAGATCAGCCATCCCGCGGCCGCCTCGGACACCGCGAGGCTCGACGCCACCTGCGGCAGCAGGCCGGCGATCAGGAACTCGGTCAGACCGATGCCGAAACCACCCAGTGCCAGCGCGACGAGCCCACTCGGCATCCGTAGCCGTTCGACCGCGCGCCCGTCCGAAACGAGCCTGGAAGCGCCGCCGCTCACGGGAAGTCCGTGTCCTCGACCGTGAATTCGCTCATGGGCCCACCCTCACGGCTGCCGGGTGGATCCGTCGATGGACAAAGATCGACGGCGCTTGGACGAAAGTGAGAGCGGACGGATCCCCCTCGGTCACACCGCCACGCCGGCGGCTACGTCTCCGTTTACGCCTGGATCCACCGCCTCAGCGCCTCGACCGTGTCCTCCGGTGTCGTGTTGAAGCACAGCCGGATCCCGGGCGCTTCCTCGGTCAGGACGTTGACCAGTCGCTCGAACAGCAGGGTGTTCTCCGGCAGCATCCGTACGCCCCCGCCGATCATCGCCAAGCCGAACGTGTGCTCCTTGAGCTGCTCGCGGACGGTTGCCTCGGCGCTGTCGGGAGAGGTGTCGATGAGGCACGGCACGGCATCGAACCCGGCATCGCGCAGCGCCGCGTTCGCCGCCCCGATCCGGGCGGTGAGCATCGCCTCGTCGACACCGTCGGGCATCCGGCTGTAGTCGAGCGCACTGGGATGCAGCCCGATCGACAGTACCTTCGTGTCGCCCGGCAGCTCGGTCGCGGTCGTGGGTCGGCCCATGGGCAATGCCTCTCTGCTCGCGGCACAGTGATCTTCCCGGTGTATCACGGGAGTTGGGCCCGCGGCCCGGTCGCTCCGAAACCGGCGGACGACCTGACCCCAGGCTCAGATCCGCGCCGGTACCGGCCGCCGAAGGAGATAGGCCGCCGCGCCCGAGACCAGCACGGTCATGCACGCGATGAACACCAGCCCCGCGTTCTCCAGGCCGATCGGGCCCGTCAGCAGGCCCACACCGATCACCGGTACCGAAATGCCCCCGTAGGCCACCACGAACAGTGTGGAGATCACCGCCGCGCGCCGGTCCGCCGGGGACGTCTCCGCCACCGCGGCCAGCGCCCCGCGGAACGCCAGCCCCTGCCCGCAGCCGCCGACGAGGGCGCTGAGCACCACCAGTGACATCAGATCCCAGTGCAGTGCCCCCGCGAGCAGCGCCAGCCCGGCGAGGAGTCCGGCGCAGCCCATCGGCAGCGATCGCCTCACCCCGACCGGACCGACGGCCAGTTGCCCGGCGGTCGAGGCGAAGAAGGCCAGCGCGACGACCAGCCCGCTCACGGCGTGGTTGTCCACGTCCAGGGACTCGGCCAGGAACGCCGGGCTGACCGACGTGAACACCCCGAACAGCGCGAACCCCACGAACGACGCGATCGCCGCCGGACCGAACACCGCCCGCACGCTCGCGGGCAGGGCGGGCCGCTGCGGCCGTACGGTGCTCAGCGGCAGCCGCTCCCGTACGGTCTCGGGAAGCCGCAGCAGGACGGCGGCACAGCCCGCGACCAGTGCCAGGTGCACGGCGAACGGCAGATACAGCGGCCAGGCGGCGTACTGCGCGAGCACCCCGGCCAGCAGCGGACCGCAGCCCAGTCCGCCCATGTTGGCGGCCGTCGCCACGAAGGTGGCCCGCGAGGCGCCCCCGTGCGGCGCCAACTCCATCACGTACGCCGTCGCGGCCCCGGTGAACAGACCGGCGGACAGCCCCGACAACAGTCGCCCCGCATACAGCCAACCGAGCCCGGTGGCGCACAGAAAGCAGACGGCACTGGCCGCGGCGCACCCAAGACCCCACATCAGCACCTCACGCCTGCCCACCGCGTCGGAGGCGTTGCCCACCAGCAGCAGCACACCGATGACCCCGAAGGCGTACACGGCGTACACCACGGTCACCGTCAGCTCGGAGAATCCGAACTTCTCCTGGTAGAGGGGATAGAGGGGCGTCGGCAGCGTGGTGCCGGCCATGCACACGGCGAACACGGCCCCGCTGAGCAAACACTCCCGCCACCCTCGGCGATCACCGTCCACGCCGCCGACGATAACCCCGTACCTGGCCTTGGTCCGGACCGGCGCGCCACCGGTACGGCACAGGCGCCGCGCGCCGGCCGAAGGCCACGAGCGGCCTAGAACGTCCGCTTCAGCAGATCGAGCAGCGCCGCCCAGTGCCGCTCGGCCGCGGCCTGGTCGTATGCGGAGGTGTCCGCCTGGGTGTATCCGTGGTGGGCGCCCTCGTAGACCTCGTACCGGTGGCGGACCCCGGCCGCGGTCAGCGCGCCGGCGAGGCGCTCCATCTGCTCGGGCGGCATGGAGTGGTCCGCGTCGGCGTGGCCGAAATACAGCTCTGCGGTGACGTGTTCGGCGACCAGGTGCGGGCTGTCCGGTGCGTCGGTCGCGAGCTGCCCGCCGTGGAAACCGGCTGCGGCGGCCACCCGGTCGGGGTAGGCCCCCGCCGTGCGGAGGGCGAGCCGCGCGCCCATGCAGTAGCCGGTGAGGGCGACCGGACCGTCGGCGACCTCGGGCCGCTCCGCCATCCAGCGCAGATAGGCACCGGCGTCCCGCATCGCGAGCTCGGGCGTCAGGGACTGCATCACCGGGGCGATCTTCCCCCACAGTTCCGGCCGCGCGGCGGGGTCGATGAACTCGGGCAGCTCGAAGACCGGGCTGCGCCCGTGGCGGTAGAAGACGTTCGGTACGAGGACCGTGTAGCCGGCCTCGGCGAGTCGGTCGGCCATCGACCGCAGGTGGGGACGCAGCCCGAAGGCATCCTGGTAGAGGAGGACGCCCGGCCGGGGCAGACCGTCGCCCGGATGGGCCAGGTAGGCGTCCGCCACGCCGTCCTCGGTGGGGACGTCGACGTCTGTTGCCTGTACGGAGGTCATGGGGGTGCCTCTCTGCGCGGTCCACGGCGAGCACGTCGCCGACCCGGTGGAACCGGGCCGCACGCATGGTTGCACGCACCATCCAAACGGGGCCGTGGCACCCCCGCCCACTTGGAGACGGCTTTACTCGAAGCGGGACGTGTCGCCCGCTCCCTTCCGTACGATCTCGGCCTCCCCGGACGAGAAGTCGATCACCGTCGTCGGCTCGGTCCCGCAGTCCCCGGAGTCGACCACCGCGTCCAGCACATGGTCCAGCCGGTCCTTGATCTCCCAGCCCTGCGTCATCGGCTCGTCCTCGTCGGGCAGCAGCAGCGTGCTGGACAGCAGCGGCTCCCCGAGCTCGGTCAGCAGCGCCTGAGTGACGACGTGGTCGGGGATGCGCACACCGACCGTCTTCTTCTTGGGGTGCTGGAGCATGCGCGGCACCTCCCTCGTCGCGGGGAGAATGAACGTGTAGCTGCCGGGTGTCGACGCCTTGACCGCGCGGAACACGTCGTTGTCGACCCGCACGAACTGGCCGAGCTGCGCGAAGTCCTGGCAGACGAGGGTGAAGTGGTGCCGGTCGTCCAGCCGGCGAATGGACCGGATCCGGTCGATGCCGTCACGGCTGCCCAGCCGGCAGCCCAGCGCATAGCAGGAGTCCGTCGGATACGCGATCAACGCACCGGAGCGGACGCTGTCGGCGACCTGGGCGATGGTGCGCGGCTGAGGGTTGTCGGGGTGCACGTCGAAGTACTTCGCCATTCGCCGAGCCTATGCCCTGGAAGCCCGAGGGCCGTGCAGGCCCGGGTGGGCAGGCCGGGGGAGGGCGGCCGCACGGGCACCTGCATCGCCGGTCCGCGGAAACCGGCGTCAAGGAAAAGACTGTGACTGAGGCTCAACCGTTTCCCCGATGTGAACGACGGCGAACCGTGGCGCACAGGTGAGGTAACGTCCCCGACCGGTACGTCGTGAGTGAAGCGCAGGACGAGGTGAAGGCCGACGTGGTTGGCAGAGAGGACGAGGTCCGTCAGGCGGGGGCGGGGAGCGCCGACGGCTCGGCGTGGGCGGAGGAGTTGCTGGACCACCTGCGGCCGACCGGACGCGACGTGCGCCGGGTCGTCGCCTGGCTCGCGGATGCGGTGGACGGCGTCGCCGCGCTCCAGGACGACACCGGCACCCTCCTCGCCGGCCCGCTGCCACCCCTGGACGACCGCCTCGTCGAGGCCGTCGCGGCCGGCCGTATCGCCTCCGCCGCCTGGGAGGGGCAGGGCCGTCATCTGCGCCTGGTCCGGGTGGCGTACCCGAACCCTTCGGCGGCGGGTGTCCTCGCGGTGTCGCGCGAGTCGGCCTTCGACCGGCGCACCGCCGACATCGTCACGCACACCGTCCAGGTCATCGAACTCCTGCTCAAGGCGGGCGAGACGACCGCCGCCGGCCGTCGGCTGGAACAGGCGACCTCCGATCTGCGCCTGGCGATCCTCCAGCTGCTGATGGTGGAGGACACCGTCTCCGCGCGCCGCGTCGCCGCGGGACTGTGGCCCGGTCTGCTCGACACGGAGTCCGCCTGCGTCTACGTCGTCGAGGGCACCGCCGAGGAGCGCGACGGGCTCGCCGCGGAGTGCATCGACGTGACGAACGAACGTGCGCTGGTCGTGCTCTGCCCGGCGGTGGACGAGCACGTGATCGTCGTGACGCCCGGCGAGGCCGAGGCCCGGCAACTGCGCTCGTTGATCGGCCCGCGCCCCCGCACCTTTCTCGGCGGCAGCGCCCGGCACAGTCTCGCCCGCACCGCCACCGCCTACGGTCAGGCCGTGAGTGCCCTCGCCGTCGCGCACTTCCGCCCGGACAAGGCCGCCGTCTACGCCGAACGTACCCACCCCGAGCGACTGATCGACCCGGCCGCCCTGCGCGACTGGACGGACCATCTGCTGCGGCCGCTCGACACCCTGCCGCACCACACTCGCGCCGAGCTGCTCGCCACCACCCGGCTGGGCCTGGAGTTCACCGCCGTGAGCGCGGCCAAGGTCCTCGGCGTCAGCCGCAACACCGTCCGCGCCCGCATGGAACGCGTGGAGGGTCTGCTGCGCACGGACTTCACCGACCTCACCGCCCGCGCCGTGGTCCATCTGGCCCTCAACATCAAGGTCAGCCTGGCCTCCACACCGGCCGACAGCGACGCCACGGAAACGGAGCCCGTCCCGCTGGACGACCTGCTGTCCGGGCCCGCCATGCGCACCTGGGCGCAGGAACTCCTCGCCCACCTCGACAAGGACAGCCGGGACCTGCGGCGCACCCTGCGCGCCTGGATCGCCGAGGGCGGCAACGCCGAACGGGCCGCACAGACCCTCGGCATGCACGCCCAGACCGTCCGCGAGCACGTCCGCAGCGCGGAACCCGTCCTCCAACGGCAGCTTCTCGTCGGCGGCACCGACCTGTACGAGGTCGTCCTGGCCCATCTCACCCTCGGTGACCTGGATCAGCCCGCACTTCAGGCGGCTAAATAGGGCCTTCCGGACTCACTTGTGCACAGGTGAGCCTCACGGGGCGTGCAGCGGGCATCGACGCGATACCCAATCCCCCCGCGTAGACGTAAGTTCGACCTGCGGCGGGGGCACGACCGGAACGGGGGACCGGTCGCGTCCCCGCGTCCCCGCGCCCTCAGGCCCGCAAGCGCACGGGGATCTCCTGCCAGCCGAACGCGATGAACGACGGCACCTGACGCAGCTCGTCCTCCCCGACGGCCAGCTCCAGGCCGGGGAATCGCTCGAAGAGGGCGGGCAACGCCGTGAGGGCCTCGACTCGGGCCAGCGGAGCGCCGATGCACCGGTGCACACCGATCCCGAACGCCAGATGGTCGTCGGCCCCGCGCGCCGCGTCGAAGCCGTCCGCGTCCGGCCCGTAGTGCTCGGGGTCCAGACCCGCGGCGGCGTACGTCGTGATGATCGCGTCCCCGGCCGGCACGGTCACATCCCCGACCTTGAGGTCCTCGACGGCGAACCGCAGGGGCAGTGAGGCGATCGACGGGTGCACGCGCAGCGTCTCGTCGATCACCGCGTCCCAGCCGATCTTCCCGGACCGTACGGCCGCCAGCTGCTCGGGGTGGGTCAGCAGGGCGACGACCGCGTTGCCGATGAGATTGACGGTCGTCTCGAAACCGGCGCCGATCACCAGCAGCAGCGTGTACAGCAACTCCTCGTCGCTGAGCCGGTCGCCGTCCTCGTCACGCACCCGGATCAGCTCGGTCGTCAGATCGTCCCCGGGGTGCTCGCTGCGGTGGGCGATCAGCGCCCCCAGCACCGTGCCGATCTGCTGCTGCACGAACGCGGCGTGCTCCGGGCTCGGGTCGGAGGTGTCCATGATGGCGGCGATGAGCGCCCCGGTCGCCTCCGTCAACTCGTCGGGCACACCGAACAGTTCGCAGATCATCCGCATGGGCAGGGGATGGGCGAAGCCGACCTTCAGATCGACCACGTCGCCGCCCGCGCCGCCGAGGTCGAGGGCGTCGTCGAGGGAGTCCAGCAACTCCGTGGTGATCGCCTCCACCCGAGGCCGCATCAGCTCCGTACGCCGCTGGGTGAAGCTCGGCGCGACCAGCTTGCGCAGCCGTGTGTGGTCGGCGCCGTACGTGGAGAGCATGTTGACCACGCCGACCCAGCCCAGGATCCAGCCCCAGGAGGGGTGTTCGCCGATCTCGGGCCACAGCCGCCAGTGCCGTCGCGGGTCCTTGCTGACCTGAGGGTCGAGGATGAGCTCCTTGAGGGTGTCGTAGCCGGTGGGCGCCCACGCGGGAATGCCGCCTGGCAACTCCACGGGCACGATCGGGCCGAGGGCGCGCAGCCGGGCGCTCTCGCCGGCGATGTCGGATCCGAACGGGTCGATGGCGAAGCGGTCGAGGCGTTCGGTGCGGTCGGTCTCGGTCACGACGGAACTCCTGGCTGGTCGGGGGAGCGAGGGCTGAACCGGACGGGCAGGGAGGTCAGCGAGCGGTGGAAGGGACCGGGCCGCCAGGTCAGGCGGGCGCGCGGCAGGACCGGCTCCAGATCGGGCAGCCACTGCGTGAGCCGCTCGATCGCCTCGGTGGCGATGAGCAGCGTGTGCTGCCGGACCGGGCAGGCGTGCGGGCCCGCCGACCAGGACAGGTGCGAGGCGTCCTTGGGGTGCCGGCCGCTGGTGACCTCCTGCTCGGCGAAGTGGGCGAGCGCCCCGTAGGAGACGACCACCGGCACCGCGGCTCTGATCCATGTGCCGTGGAAGGACACCGGGTTGCGGGCGTAGTGGATGCCGTAGTTGGCCAGCGGTGTCTCGTGGTGGAGCACCTCCACCACCGCGTCCGTCACGGGGCGGGCTCCGCTGGTGAGCGTGGAGTAGTACAGCGGGTTGCCGAGGATGCGGGACAGCGCGTTCGACACCAGGTTGGCCGTCGGCTCGTGCCCGGCGCCCAGGGTGAGGAACACCTGCCAGGTGACCTCCTCGGGGGTGAGCCCGGCGGGATGGTCCAGGAGCCAGCTCGGCAGGTCGTCGCCCCGCCGTTCGGCCTTGGCCCCGATCAGCTCCAGCACGTACCCGCCGAACTCCGCCTCGCCCTCGGCCGCTTCGGCGCCGCCCTCCATCATCTTGCCCAGCGCCCCGTCGAGCCGGTCGCTCTGGCTGTCCGGCAGCCCGAAGAGGTTGTTGAACACCAGCGCCATCAGCGGGCGCGCGAACTCGCCCACCAGATCGGCCTCGCCCTTCGGGCCCATCCGGCCCACCAGCACCCGCACCGCCCGGTGCACCCGGGCCCGCAGATCGTGCGGCTCGATCCGGTCGAAGGTGTCGATCAGCGTGCTGCGGTACCGGACATGGGCCGCGCCGTCGGCGAACAGCGTGTTGGGCCGCCAGCGCATCATGCCGAGCACCGGGGAGTCGTCGGCGACCGTGGACTCCCACGGCCGCGGGTCGTGCGAGAAGGTCTCCGTGTCGTGCAGCAGATCCAGCGCCGCCCGCCGCTCGGTGACGACGTACGCCGGCACGCCCGGCGCCAACTCCGCCCAGCCGACCGGGCCCTGATCACGCAGGGCGTCGTAGTAGCGGTACGGATCCAGCGCGAAACCGTCCTCCCACAGGCGCACGGGCGCCGAGCGGGAGAAGGCCTGCCGGTCGGGTGAGTAGGTGGTCACCGGCCCTCCGGAGTGTGACGTTTGATCAGGTGCTGGACCAGCGCGAGCAGGGCGTCGACGGACGAGTCGGCGTCTCGCGCGTCACACGTCACCGTCGGCGTGCCCGTCTCCAGGTCCAGGGCGGCGCGCAGCTGTTCCTGGGTGTGGTGCCGGGGCGCGTCCGGGAACGCGTTGAACGCGACGGCGTAGGGCAGTCCCGACTCCTCCACCAGCCCCAGCACGTCGAACGACGCGTCGATCCGACGGCTGTCGACCAGGACCAGGGCGCCCAGCGCGCCGTACGCGATGTCGTCCCACAGTGCCCGGAACCGCTCCTGCCCGGGCGTGCCGAACAGATACAGCACGATCCCGCCGGGCAGGCTGATCCGGCCGAAGTCGACGGCGACCGTGGTCGTCGACTTGTCCCGCACCCCGGCGAGATCGTCCACCTGCGCGGACGCCTCGCTGAGCGGTTCCTCGGTGTGCAGGGGCCGGATCTCGGAGACGGAGTCGATCAGGGTCGTCTTGCCCACGCCGAAGGGGCCGGCGACCAGGATCTTGACCAGGTCGCGGGCGGTGTCGGGGAGATGGATGTCCCCGGTCGGGGTCGGGGGAGCGCTAGGTGTGTTTGAGGGCGCGAAGGCCATCGGCCACTCTCTTCAGCAGGTCGGGGTCGAAGCGTCCGGCGGGCGGGATCGGCGCACGGGCGAGTACCAGGTCCCGGTCGATGAGGTCGGCCGCCAGCACGCGCACCGCGGACACCGGCAACCGCAGCAGCGCAGCGGCCTCCACGACCGTCAGCGAGCCTTCGTCCAGGGCGTCCAGCAGGGCGAGTTGGGCGGCGGGCAGACCGGCGGGGGCGGGAGTGCGCGTGCCCGTGAGCACCGACAACCGCTCCAGGTGGGACCGGCTGGGCCGGGCCACGCCGCCGGTCGACAGATACGCCGGGACCAGCGGGCGGCCGCCACGCCGGCCGGTCATGCCGACGCGTCTCCGTCGGCACCTCGGGGCGCGGCGGCCATCGCCTTCTCGCCCAGCCGGGCCACCTGCGAGTGCACCCGGTGCGCGAGCAGATCGAGGCGCACCTCCTCGTCGCCGTAGGCGGCCACGCAGGTGCCGTGGTCGGTCGGCACGATCAGCACATAGCCGTGGTCGGACTCGATGACGACCTGCCGCACCTCGGCCTGCTCCCGGTCGGCGAACGCGGCCGCCGCGGTACGGCACGCCCCCTGCACGGTGCTGGTGATCGCGGCCACCCGCTCGGCCGAGGGCCGGGTGAGCGCGTCCGTGTACCCGGTCACCAGTCCGTCCCGCGTCAGCAGCACGGCGGCCACCACGTGCGGCACCTGCAGGATCGGTTCGAGCACCCATGCGGTGTCTCCGGCATCACGGCTGGTCATCGAGCCGTTCCCCCTTCATGGTCGGTCTGATCGATGTCGTCGGCCGTGGCTTCGGCCCGCTCCCGCGCCGCGCCGGCGGACTCCGGTACGGCCATGGAGGCGTCGCCGCTGCGCTCGCCGGCCGCCGACCGGGCCGCGGACGTACCGGCCTGCAGCGCGCCCAGCGCGGCGGCGGCGCGCTCCGGGCGGCGTACCTCGGGCCGCGGTGCGGGCGTGTCGTCGGACGCGGCGGCCAGCCGCGTGCGGCGCCGCCGCTGCGGCAGGCCGCCGACGTCGCGCGGAGCATGATGCCCGGACGCGGTACCGGAGGCGTCGTGGTCGTGCTCGTCGCCGTATCCGTGCGAGGTGCCGGACGTCCCGCGTCGGGAGCTCGCGGCGGGCTCACCACGGGAGCCACCGGAGGTCTCACCACGGGGGTCGCCGGAGGCCTCACCACGAGAGCTGTCGGAAGCCTCGCCCCGTGGTCCGCCGGAAAAGTCGCCGTGCGGGTCGACGGACGCCTCACCGCGCGAGCCGGGGGACTCGTCACCCCGTGAGCGGAGGGACTCCCCACCACGCGAGCCGACGTGCTGCCCGGGCTCCTCGCCCCGCGAGCCGACCGATGCCTCGTCCCGGGCCCGGGCGGACGCCTGGTCGTGGGATGCCTTGCGTGTGGGGCGTGGTGCGCTGGCCGCTGGCGGTCGCTCGTCGGGGTCGATACGGCTGAGCAGGTGGCTGTCGACGCGCAGTACCGCGCGCACCCCGCCGTACGGCGACGGCGACGACACGTCCACGCTCAGGTCGAACTGCCGGGTCAGCTGCCCGATCGCGGCGAGTCCCATGCGCGGCGGGTCGCCCAGCTCGGTGAGGAGAATCGGCTCGGAACCGGCCACCAGCCGCTGCGCGCGGGCGCGTTCGTCCTGGGTCATGCCGAGGCCGGCGTCGTCGACCGTGACACAGGCGCCGTGATGCACGTGCTCCAGGTTGACCACGACGTCCGTGTCCGGCGCGGAGTGCCGCAGGGCGTTGTCGAGGAGTTCGGCGACGATGATCGCGACCGGCTCCACGGCATGGGACACGAGCCCGGTCCCCGCCGCCAGGTGGTTGTGGACCCGGATCCGGTGGTAGCCCACGAGCCGGGCCTGGCCGCCGGTCACCGCGTCCACCAGGTGCGACTCCTCGCGGGCGAGCCCGACCCAGGCCCCGCACACCACCGCGGCCACCTGGGCGCGCCGCAGCGACTGCTCGTTCTCGTGGTCGAGCTGGAACAGGGTCTGCGTCAACTCCGGGTCGTCGTACTTCTGCTGAAGCCCGCGCAACGCGTCCTGCAACCGGTACAGGGCTGCCTGGATCTCCCGTGTCGCCCCGCGCATCCCGGCCTGCGCGGCCGCGTCCACCCGGGTGCGCTGCGCGGCCAGCTCGGTGCGCAGCCCGGTCAGGACGTGCTCCAGCGCGAGGCCCAGCGGTGTGCCCGAGGTCTGCGGATGCAGTGGGCCCGGCACGGCGACATGCGGGTGCGCCAGCTGTCGGGCCGCGGCAGGAAGCCGTTGCGTCCCCAGATGCTCGACCTCGTCGGTCAACGCCTGTAGTGCGTCGCCGAGTTGGTGGCGCAACGCGGCGATCTCGGCGCGCTGCCGCGCCTGTTGGCGCTGTGCGTGCAGCAGCCCGCCGCCCAAGGCGACTGCGGACAGCATGCCGACGGCGAGACCGCCGGTCACCAGGTCCGGTATTTCGATCATCGAGTCGGTTCCCAGGAGGTCGGTTCGGGAGCGGTCGGGCAGCGCTGGTCCCGAGGCCGCGGGGAAGGCGCTCGCAGCACAGTACACACCGTCATCGACCGATCTCGCACGGTCGATCGATACTTCAATTCGAAAGTGTCAGGACTCTGCTCACTTCTGCGTCAACTGTCTGAATTGGCGTACAGCAAGGGGGAGTTGACGTAGATGCCCGCCTTCGGCGGTGCGGTGTGTGCCCGCTCGGGCGGCGGGTACTCGGCGAAGCCAGCAACGACAACGCCGGAGGAGGCCCGAATGACCAGCGGCACGGAAACCGGTGGCGTGACCGGTACGCAGGACAAGGACTACAACCTGATCTGGTACGTGGAAGCGTGCCTGAACAACGCGCTGCGTCTGGAGAACTACATCGAGGATGCGGAACGCGGCAAGGACACCGAGGTGGCCGACCTGTTCCGCAAGGCCCAGGCGGACAGTCGCAAGGGCGCCGAAATCGGCAAGGCGCTCCTGCGCACGCGACTGAGCGGCGGCTGACCGAGCCGGCCCGCGCGGCCCGGACACCGAGAAAGAGGAGGTGTCCGGGCTTTCGCCTCTCCGGGGGTGACGGAACTGTGTCGGACCTCGCTTCGTCAACCACCCTTTGGACACGTAGGGTTTACCTTCGTTCGGCCCGTCGGACCGAACGGAGTTGCTATGGTGCTACTCGCTGGTAGCAAGCCGAACGGGGCGCGGGGAGTCGGCGGACCAGCGCCACGGCTTCACGGCGGGTCGTCGAGCGCGACAGGTCTGGCAAGGGGGCCGGGCCGACCGAGGCGTCTGCGCGTTTCTCTGGCGCGCCCCTCGAACTCCAGTTCCTCGCCCACCGATTCAGACAGGTGAGACTCGCAACATGGTTCGTTCCCTGGTCGATCTGCTGACCACGCATGCTTCGCACCACCCCGACCGAACCGCCTACCGCTACCTCGTCACCGGCGATGTCGACGGCGAGATCCAGGAGATCTCGTACGGCCGTCTCGCCCACCGCGCCCGTGCCGTCGCCGCCTGGCTGCAGGAACGTGGCCTGGCCGGAAGCCGCGCCATGTTGCTGTACCCGCCCGGCCTGGAGTTCATCTGCGGCTACCTGGGCTGTCTCGCGGCCGGTGTGGTCGCCGTGCCGGGCGTCCCGCCGCAGGGCCGCGCGCAGAACCACCGCGCCCTGACCCGGATGAAGCGCCTCATCGCCGACGCCGACGCCAAGGTGATCCTGGGCGGCCGCGAGGTGATCTCGGCCCTGTCCGGGATGGCGGAGCACCTGCCCGAACTCGCCGACATCACCTGCGTCGCCACCGAGGACATCCCCGACGAGGCGGCCGCCGCCTGGCGGGAGCCCGATCTCACCGCCGACTCGGTCGCCTTCCTCCAGTACACCTCCGGCTCCACCTCCGCCCCGCGCGGCGTGATCGTCACCCACGGAAACCTGCTCGACAACGAGCGGGTCATCACCGAGCGCATGGGCCACACGCAGGACACCATCGCCGAGCACGGCCACGAGATGTTCGTCAGCTGGCTGCCCGTGTACCACGACATGGGCCTCATAGGCCCCGTCCTCAACACGGTCCACCTGGGCGTGACCGCCACCCTCTTCTCCCCGCTGCACTTCCTGCAGCAGCCCCAGCGCTGGCTGACCGCGATCAGCCACTACCGCCCGCACACCAGCGGCGGCCCCAACTTCGCGTACGAGCTCTGCCTCAAGCACGCCGGCCCCGAGCTCCTCGACGGCATCGACCTCAGCAGCTGGAAGGTCGCCTTCAACGGCGCCGAGCCCATACGCGCCGCCACCCTGCGCCGCTTCGCCGACACCTTCGCCCCGGCCGGCTTCCGCCGCGAGGCCCTCTACCCCTGCTACGGCCTGGCCGAGGCCACCCTGATGGTCACCGGCAGCACGGTCCACACCGCGCCGACCCTGCTCCAGGCCTCCGAGTCCGGCCCGCACGCCGGCCAGTCCGACGCGGCGGCCGTCGGCTGCGGCCGTCCCGGCCCCGACGTCACCGTCGCCATCGCCGACCCCGAGCGGCGCGAGGAGCTGCCCGAGGGCGAGGTCGGCGAGATATGGGTGCGCGGCGCGAGCGTCGCCAAGGGCTACTGGCGCAACGCCCTCGCCACCCGCGAGACCTTCCGCGCCACCCTGACCGGCCATGACGGCCGCTTCCTGCGCACGGGCGACCTCGGATTCCTGCGCGACGGCGAGCTGTTCGTCACCGGCCGCCTGAAGGACCTCATCGTCATCGACGGGCGCAACCACTACCCGCAGGACCTGGAACTGACCGCCGAGATGGCCCACCCGGCCCTGCGCCCCGGCTGCACCGCCGCGTTCTCCGTAGACGCCGTGGACGGGGGCCAGAGCGAACAGTCCGTCCTCGTTGCCGAGATCACCCCTGACGTGGCAGCCGAGGCGGAGAAGATCACCGACGTCGTCCGCAGCGCGATCGGCGAGGCCCACGGCCTGTCGGTCCGTGACGTCGTCCTGGTCGAGCCGGGCACCATCCCCAAGACGTCCAGCGGCAAGATCCAGCGCCACGCCTCGCGGGCGGCCTACCTGAACGGCACCCTCGCCGTGATCGCCGCGCCGGCCCTGAGCTGACCCCGCCCAGTCACCGTATTACGTCGGCGAGTGCGCCGTACGACGGCCGCAGGGCCGCAGCCACGATGCGAGCCCTGCACCGCGTACGGCTCCAGCCCTTGCCCGAATCCACGAGGACACCTGTCTAGATGCCTGCGCACGAGTCCCCGAAGCAGTCCCCCGACCCGTCGCTCACCGCGCCCGAGGGCGTACGGGCCTGGCTGGAGTCGGCCGTCGCCGAGGCGGCCGGGCTCGACCCGCTGACCGTCGACCCGGACCGGCCGCTCGCCGAATTCGGGCTGGGATCACGGAAGTTGGTGACGCTGGCCGCCGAGCTGTCCGCGCTGACCGGCCGGCCCCTGGACCCGTCCCTCGTCTTCAACCACCCCACGATCACGGCGCTCGCCGAGGCGGTGTTCGACGACGGGCGGACGCCGACGCGTGCGACGAGCGCGGTCCCCGCGTCGGCCGACGTACCGGTACGGCACGACGACGACATCGCGATCATCTCGATGGCCTGCCGCTTCCCCGGCGGTGCCGACGACCCCGAGGCGCTGTGGCGGCTGCTCGCCGCGGGGGAGGACGCCATCACCGAGGTGCCGGCGGACCGTTGGGACACGCAGGGGCTGCACGACCCCGACCCGGAGGCCCCCGGCAAGGCGTACTCCCTGCGCGGCGGTTACCTCTCCGGCATCGACCGCTTCGACGCGGGCTTCTTCGGGATCTCGCCGCGCGAGGCCGCCGCCATGGACCCCCAGCAGCGGCTCCTCCTGCAGACCGGCTGGGAGGCCGTCGAACGCGCCGGGATCGTCCCGGACACGCTGAACGGCAGCTCCACGGGCGTCTACATCGGCCTGTACGACAGCGGCTACCTGGCCTCGGCCGCCCTGGACCAGCTCGACGGGCATGTCGGCACCGGCTCGGCGTCCAGCGTGGCGTCCGGCCGGATCGCCTACACCCTAGGTCTGCAGGGCCCGGCGGTCACCGTCGACACCGCCTGCTCCTCCTC
This sequence comes from Streptomyces shaanxiensis, assembly GCF_039537145.1. Lineage (NCBI taxonomy): Bacteria > Bacillati > Actinomycetota > Actinomycetes > Kitasatosporales > Streptomycetaceae > Streptomyces > Streptomyces shaanxiensis. The sequence continues at coordinate 115,892 of NZ_BAAAZY010000014.1, read as the reverse complement.
CCTGGTCGCTCTGCATCTGGCGGCGCGGGCGCTGGCGGGCGGCGAGTGCGACCTGGCGTTGGCGGGCGGCGCGTCGCTGCTGGTGACGCCGCGCGGGCACGTCGAGTTCAGCAGGCTGCGTGGGCTGTCGCCGTCCGGGCGGTGCAGTCCGTTCTCGGCGGACGCCGACGGCGTGGTGTGGGCCGAGGGCTGCGGCGTGGTGCTGCTCAAGCGGCTCGCCGACGCGCGCCGGGACGGTGACCGCGTCCTCGCGGTCGTCAAGGGCTCGGCGATCAACCAGGACGGCCGCAGCCAGGGCCTCAGCGCCCCCAACGGCCCTGCTCAGGAGAGGGTGTTGCGCGCCGCCCTCGACGCCGCCGGGCTCCAGCCGCACGACCTGGACCACATCGAGGCGCACGGTACCGGCACCCGGCTGGGCGACCCCATCGAGGGCCGGGCCCTGGCCGCCGTCTTCGGGCCCGGCCGTCCCGCCGAGCGCCCCCTCGGGGTCGGCTCCCTGAAGTCCAACATCGGCCACACCCAGGCCGCCGCGGGCATCGCCGGCGTCATCAAGACCGTACTGGCCCTCCACCACGACCGGATACCGGCGTCCCTGCACGCCGAGAACCCGACCGAGCACATCGACTGGGCGTACGGCGGACTGCGCGTGCACGGCGAGGCCCAGGCCTGGCCGCGGGATCCCGGACGGGTGCGGCGGGCCGGCGTGAGCGCGTTCGGGATCAGCGGCACGAACGCCCACGTGGTGATCGAGGAAGCCCCCGCAGAGCCGGCGCGGCAGCCCGGTGACCTCCCCGGCGCCACCCTCTTCCCGCTCTCGGCCCGCACTCTCCCGGCACTCCGGGCACAGGCAGGCCGCCTCCTCGAAACCCTTGAGCGGCAGCCCGATTTGCCACTCCCGACTGTGGCCGCGACGCTGGCCCACCACCGCACCCACTTCGAGCACCGGGCCGTCGTCCGGGCGAGCGACCACGCCGAACTGCTCACCGCCCTGCGCGCACTCGCCGAGGACCGGCCAGACACCGACCTGACCGTCGGCCCTCGACAGACCCTCCCTGCAGGCAAGGTGGCCTTCGTCTTCCCCGGGCAAGGCGCCCAGTGGGCGGGCATGGCACGCGATCTGCTCGACCGCGACCCGGTGTTCGCCGACGAACTCGATCGCTGCGACGCCGCCCTGCGCCCCTTCACCGACTGGTCGGTGACATCCGTCCTGCGTGGCGACGCGGGCGCCCCGGGACTGGAACGCGTCGACGTCGTCCAGCCGGTGCTCTTCGCCGTGATGGTGTCGCTCGCCGCGGTGTGGCGTGCCCGCGGTGTACGGCCGGACGCGGTCGTCGGACACAGCCAGGGCGAGGTGGCCGCCGCGTGCGTCGCCGGGGCACTCAGCCTCAACGACGCCGCGGCCGTGGTCGCCCTGCGCAGCCAGGCGCTGTCCGACCTGTCCGGCACCGGCACCATGGCCGTCGTCGCCCTGCCGCACACCGAGGTCGAGGCCCGACTCGCGGACAGCGACGGCAGGGTCGGCGTCGCCGCCGTCAACAGCGGCCGCTCGACCGTCGTCGCCGGTGCCGTGGACGCGGTGGAGGCCCTGCTCGCCGACCTCGACCGGCAGCAGGTCTTCGTCCGCCGCCTCGACGTCGACTACGCCTCCCACAGCGCGCAGGTCGAGCCGGTCCGGGCGACCATCCTCGACGAACTCGACGGAGTCACCACCTACCCCACGTCCGTCGCCTGGTACTCCACGGTCACGGGCGAACCGGTCACCGAGGAACTCGAAGCCGACTACTGGTACACCAACCTGCGCGAACCCGTCCGCTTCGCGCCCACCGTCGAGCGCATGGCCGCCGACGGCTACCGCTGCTTCGTCGAACTCAGCCCGCACCCGTCGCTGCTCACCGCCCTGCACACCATCGACGAGGGCCTGGTCGCGGTCGGCTCCCTGCGCCGTGACGAGGACGGCCCCGCCTGTCTGGACCGCGCCGCGGCCGAACTCCATGTCCACGGACGGCGGATCGACTGGCGCCGACTGGTCCCGCACACCGCTCCCGCGGACCTGCCGACGTATGCCTGGGACACCCAGCGCCACTGGATCGAGCCGGCCGCCTCCGCAGCCGCCCCGGGGCTCTTCGACCGCGCCGCGCACCCGTTGCTCGGCGTTCAGCTCCAGTCGGCGGACGAGACCCGCTGGACCTTCCGCAACGAGTGGTCGCCGGCCACCGCCGAGTGGCTGCCCGACCACACCGTCTTCGGCCGGACCGTGGTCTCCGGCACCACCCTGATGGAACTCTGCCGGGCCGCGCTCGCGGTGGCCCGCCCGGAGACCCCTTGCGACGTCACCGACCTGCTCCTCCTGGCTCCGCTCACCCTGCCCGACACGGACACGGTCGAGGTGTCCGTCGAGGTGGTCACCGTCGGGGCCGTACCGGAGATCACGGTTCACAGCCGCCCGCACGGTCAGGAAGCCACCGACTGGACCCTGCACGCCACCGCCTCCGCCGCCGAGTCGGCTGCCGTGCCGGCCGACGAGGCACCGACCTGGCCCGAGACCGCCGAACCGGCCTGGGGCGAGGAGACCTACGAGCGACTGACCGCTCTCGGCCTCGGCTACGGCCCGGCCTTCCAAGGCGTACGACAGGCCACCGCGTTCGGCGACGGGACCGTGCTCGCCCGCCTCTCGCTGCCGCCCGTGGCCCATGACACGGCCGACCCCTACCCGCTCCACCCGGCGCTCCTGGACGCCGCCCTCCACGTGGCCGCCGCCCTCGACACCGACGACCGGAAGGTCCTGCTGCCGGTCGCCGTGGCCCGCTGTGTCCTGCCTCCCGGCGGAGCCACGGACCTCATCGCGTCCGTACGCAGGACGGACGGCGGCTCCGGCACGGACGTCACCCTCGACGTCGCTCTGTGGGACGCCGACGGCTTCCCGGCGGGCCGCCTGGAGGGCGTACGCCTGCGCGCCGCGAACCCGGCCGACCTGAACAGCGGCTCGGAGAACGCGCGGCACCTGTACGAGGTGGCGTGGACTGCCGTAGGGGAGACGCAGGCCGAGGTACCCGGCGCCGCGTGGGCCGTCCACGGCGACCCGTCCGACCCGGCGGTGGCGGCGGCCTTGCGCGACCTGCGTGCGGCGGGCGTCCAGGTCACCGACGAGGGCGCCGAGACCGTCGTACGAATCTGGCCTCGCCCGACGCCCGACACCGAACCAGCCACCGCAGCCCACGAGTTGGCGGCCACGGCCCTGGCCGAACTGCAGGCGCTGATCGCCCTCCCGCCGGACCGGTCGCCCACGCGCACCCTCTGGGTGACCCGCGGGGCGATCGCGGCGGCCGACGGGGACGCGGTCGCCGGGTTCGCCCAGTCCGTGCTGTGGGGACTGGTACGCAGCGCCCGCAGCGAACACCCGGACCTCGGGATCGCCCTCCTCGACCTCGACGGTGACGAACCGTCACTGCTCTCGGCCGCCGAGCACACCGACGAGCCGGAACTCGCCCTGCGGGGCGGTGAGTTGCTTGCTCCGCGCCTCGTCCGTGCCCGTACGGCCGCGTCCGACGGCACGGCTCAGCTTCCCACCGACGGCACCGTACTGATCACCGGAGGTCTCGGCGCGGTAGGCCGCCAACTCGCCCGCATGCTCGCCGAGAACGGCGTCCGGCACCTGCTGCTGACATCCCGTCAGGGTGCCGACGACCCCCGCGCGGCCGAGGTCACCGCCGAACTGACCGCACTCGGCGCCGAAGTCGACATCGCCGCCTGCGATGTCGCCGACGCGGCGGCCGTGGCGGACGTACTGGCCCGCATCGGGGACGAGTCACCCCTGCGCGGAGTCGTGCACTGCGCCGGAGTCCTCGCCGACGGCGTGGTGGCCGAGCTGACCCCCGAACGGCTCGCGAAGGTGCTGCGCCCCAAGGTCGACGGGGCCGCCCACCTGCACCGGCTCACCGCCGACCACCCGCTCGACCTCTTCCTTCTGGTGTCCTCGGCCGCAGGAGTCGTCGGCAACGCGGGCCAGGCCAACTACGCGGCCGCCAACGTCTTTCTCGACCAACTCGCCCACCACCGGCGGGCGTTGGGCCTGCCCGGCGTCTCGGTCTCCTTCGGTGCCTGGGCGGGGGAGGGGCTCGCGGCGGTCCACGCCGACCTGGAGCGGATGGCCCGCGTCGGTCACCGCGCCCTCACCGCCGACCAGGGCCGGGAGCTGACGGGGCTCGCCCTGCGGCGCGACGCCCCGCACCTGGTCGCCTGGGCGCTGGACCTGCCCCGACTGCGAGCCGCCGCACCGACGGACGCCCTGTGGCGCTCGCTCCTCCCCGCGACCGGGCGCGTTCGTGCGGGCAGCCGCACCCTGGCCGACCGCCTGGCCCGGCTGCCGGAGGCCGAACGTGCTTCGCGCGTCCTCGCCCTGGTCCGAGAGGAGGCCGCGCACGCCCTCGGCCTGCGCTCGGCGGAGTCCGTCCGCCCGGACCAGCCGCTGCGCGACCTCGGCATGGACTCGGTGACGGCGGTCGAGCTGCGCAACCGCATCAGTGCCCGGATCGGCGCCAAACTCCCGGCCACCCTGCTCTTCGACCATCCGACGCCGGGGCGTCTCGCGGAGTACCTGCTGGGCAGCGCCCTGGCGACAACGGGCCGCACGAGCCGGAAGGCACGGCCCGCACCCACACGCTCCTCGGACGAGCCGGTGGCTCTGGTCGCCATGGCCTGCCGACTGCCCGGCGGCGTCACCGACCCGGAGGGGCTGTGGCGCCTCGTCGCGGAGGGGCGGGACGCGGTCGGCCCGTTCCCTGCGGGGCGGTGGGACGTCGAGTCGCTGTACGACCCCGACCCGGAGGCCCTCGGCAAGTCCTACGCCCGCGAGGGCGGCTTCCTCGACGACATCGACTTCTTCGACGCGGGCTTCTTCGGCATCACCCCGAAGGAGGCGGCGGCCATGGACCCGCAGCAGCGACTGCTGCTGGAGACGGCCTGGGAGTCGCTGGAGCGCGCCGGAATCGTGCCCGCCGACCTGGCCGGCAGCCCCACCGGCGTGTACGTCGGCATGTTCGGCAGCGACTACCTGTCCGGCACCCGGCTCGACCAACTGGACGGCTATGTCGGCACGGGTTCCGCCCTGAGCGTCGCCTCGGGACGGCTCGCGTACACGCTGGGGCTGAACGGGCCCGCCCTGACGGTGGACACCGCGTGCTCGTCGTCGCTGGTGGCCGTGCATCTGGCGGCGCAGGCGCTGCGTGCGGGCGAGTGCGATCTGGCGCTCGCCGGTGGTGTCACCCTGATGGTCACGCCGCAGACCTTCGTCGAGTTCAGCCGGCTGCGTGGCCTGTCGCCGACGGGCCGTTGCCGCTCCTTCTCCGACGCCGCCGACGGGGCGATCTGGGCCGAGGGCGCCGGCATGGTCGTACTGAAACGACTGAGCGATGCCAGGCGCGACGGTGACCGGATCCTGGCCGTGCTGCGCGGCACCGCCGTCAACCAGGACGGCCGCAGTCAGGGCCTGTCCGCGCCGAACGGTCCCGCGCAGGAGCAGGTGATCCGGCGCGCGCTGGAGCAGTCCGGGCTGCGCCCCGCCGACATCGACCACGTCGAGGCACATGGCACCGGCACAACCCTGGGCGACCCGATCGAGGCGAACGCCCTCGCGGAGGTCTTCGGCGCCTCGCGCCCCGAGGGGCGCCCGCTGTACCTGGGCTCGCTGAAGTCCAACGTCGGGCACGCACAGGCCGCTTCGGGCGTCGTCGGCCTGATCAAGGTCGTGCAGTCACTGCACCACGAAACCCTGCCGCGCACCCTGCACGCCGACACGCCCAGCCGCCACGTCGACTGGGCGGACAGCGGACTGCGTCTGCTGCGGGACGAGGTGGCCTGGCCGGCGTCGGCGGAGCGGATCCGGCGTGCGGGGGTGAGCGCCTTCGGGATCAGCGGCACCAACGCGCACGTGATCGTGGAGGAGGCGGAACCGCTCACGCCCGAGCCCACGCCCGAAGTCCCGCCGGGCAAGCACCTGTTCGTGCTGTCCGGCCGCGGTGAGGCAGGCCTGCGCGGACAGGCCGCCGCCCTGGCGCGCCACCTTGCCGACGACTCCGTCGCACTGCCCGACGTGGCGCGCACCCTGGCCCTGCACCGCAGCCACTTCGAGCGGCGTGCGGCGATCGTGGCCGAGGAGCGGGAGCGCGGCGAACTGCGGTCCGTTCTCGGCGAGCTGGCGGCCGGGCGGATGCCGTTGCCGCCGCACCGGGAGGAACAGGCGGGGAAGGTCGCCTTCGTCTACGCCGGACACGGTGGTCAGTGGCCCGGGATGGGCCTGGACCTCATGACCGAGTCGGAGGCGTTCCGCGAGGAGCTGACCCGGATCGACGAGGCGGTGGAGCGGCACGCCGGCTGGTCGGTGCTCAACGCGCTGCGCGCACCGGAGGAGTTCTCCCCGCTCGAGCGCACCGAGTACCTGCAGCCGACGCTGTTCGCGGTGAACGCGGCGCTGACCGCCGCCTGGCACTCGCTCGGCATCACCCCGGACGCTGTGACCGGCCACAGCCTGGGCGAGATCGCCGCCGCGTACAGCGCGGGCGCCCTCACCCTGGACGACGCCGTGGCCGTGGTGACCGGGCGCGCCCGGGCGGTCGTACCCGTCGCCGGCCAGGGCGGCATGCTGTCCCTGGACCTCCCGCGCCCGCGCGTGGAGGAACTGCTCGCCCCCTACGCCGACCGGCTGTTCGTCGCCGCCGTCAACAGCCCGCACTCCACGGCCGTCTCCGGCGACGCCGACGCACTGGCCGAGCTGCGCCGCGGCCTCGACGAGCAGGGCATCAAGGTCCGGCCCCTGTCGACGCCGTTCGCCTCGCACACCCCGCTGATGGCACCGCTGCGAGACGACCTGCTCGACCGCCTCTCCGGCATCCACGCCGGGCAGGCCCGGACCCCGCTGTACTCGACGGTGCTCGCGGAACCCGTGCCGGCAGACCGTCTCGACCCCGGCTACTGGTACGCCAACCTCAGCGAACCCGTCCGCTTCGCGGACACGATCCGCCGCATGCTGGACGACGGCTACCGCTACTTCCTCGAACTGAGCCCGCACCCCTCGCTCGGCTCGTCCATCGAGGCGGTGGCGGCCGAGGCCGGAATCGACGCGGTGAGCGTCGGCTCACTGCGCCGACAGCGCGGCGGACGGGACGTCCTGCTGGGCAGGCTGGGGGAGTTGTACGCCGCCGGCCACACCCCCGACTGGTCCGCGCTGTTCCCGGCGGGCCGCCGCGTCGACCTGCCGACCTACGCCTTCGCCCGCGAACGCCACTGGCTCGCACCCGCCCCGGCCACCGCGACCGGCGCCTCCCCGCTCCTCGGCACACATGTCGAGCCCAGCGACGAAGCCGACCGGCACCTCTTCCAGAGCGAGGTGGACCTGCGCGACAGCCGCTTCGCCTATCTGACCGACCACAAGGTCACCGGCGAGGTGTGGCTGCCCGGCGCCGCCTTCCTCGACATGGCGCTGGAGGCCGCCTCCGCCGTGCAGGACGGCGCCGACGTACGGCTCGCCGACGTCAGGTTCGTCCAGCCGCTGCGCCTCGACGAGTCCCGGCCGACCCGGCTCCAACTGGTCCTGAGCCCCGCCGTCGACGGCTTCCGGGACTTCACCATCGCCTCGGCGCCCACGGGACGCGGACAGCGCACCCGCTGGGAACGTCACGTCGGCGGCCGCGTCGCCCTCACCCCCGCCGAACCCGGCACCGCCCCCGGCGACTCCCTGGCCGCCCTGCGCACACAGTGCACGGAGCAGGTCGACCTGCCGACCGTCTACGGCGGTCTCGCCGCCCTCGGCATCGAGTACGGCCCCGCCTTCCGGGGCCTGGAGTCGGGCCACCGCACCCACTCCGCCAGCCTCGCCCGACTGGCCGACAAGCCCGCCGCCGGCCATCTGCTGCACCCGGCCGTCCTGGACGCCGCCTTCCACGCGGCCGCGCTGCCCGGCGGGGCGCCCGAGGGACGAGCGTTCGTGCCCGCCGGTGTCGGCCGGCTCCACCACACCGGCCTGCGCACCACCCCTGTCTGGGTGACCTGCGAACTGCGGTCCGCGTCCGGCGACACCGCCACGCTTGACCTTCGGCTGTACGACGAGAAGGACCAACTGCTCCTGGAGGCCGAGGAGTTCGAACTCGCCGCGCTCTCACCCCTGGACGGGGCACTGTTCGAGACCCGTTGGCAGTCCCGCCCGGCCGCCAACGAGCCGCCCGCACAGGGCACTTGGCTGGTCCTGGCCGACGAGTCGGGCGTGGCCTCCGAACTCGTCGACCAGCTGGGCAGCAGCTCCGTGCCGTACGTGGTCGCCCGCAGGGGCGAGGAGTTCGCCGCCGAGGGGCCCGGCCGCTACGTCCTCGATCCGGCCGACCCCCGGCAACTGGCCCGCCTGCTCGACCAGGCCTTCGCCGACGAACTGCCCGAGCGCATCGTCCAGCTGTCCGCCCTCGACGCTCCGGCGATCGAGGACATCCGCACGGCCGAGGAGGCCGCCCGGCTGTGCTGCCTGAGTACCCTGCACCTGGTGCGCACGCTCGCCGACCGGGCGCAGGGCCCGGCGCCGCGCCTGTTCGTCGTCGTGCGGGGCAGCCAGGCGGCCGGTGACAGCACGCAGGTGACGCAGCCTCAGCAGGCGCTCGCCTGGGGCTTCGGCCTCGCGGTGGCGCAGGAGCACCCGGAGCTGAGGACCACGCTCGTCGACCTCCCGCCGACGGACGGCGTCGACTCCCTGTGGACCCAGCTCCGGCACGCCGACGACGAACGGCTCGTCGCGCTGCGCGGCACCGGACGCCTGGTACCCCGCCTGACCCGCACCCGCCCGGACGACGGCGGTCACACGGCCGTCACCGCCGACGGCGTGCATCTGATCACCGGTGGCCTGGGCGGCCTCGGACGCGTCGTCGCCGAGCGGCTGGTCCGCCGAGGCGCCCGCCGCCTGGCCCTGATGAGCCGGAGCGCGCCCTCCTCGGATGCCATGGCCTGGATCCGGGATCTCGAAGAGCGGGGCGTGACCGTGCACGTGGCCCGCGCGGACGTCGCCGACCGCGTCGGCCTCACCGCCGCCCTGGACGCCGTAAGCCACGCACTCGGCCCGATCACCGGCGTCGTCCACGCGGCCGGTGTTCTCGACGACGCCACCATCGCGAACCTGACCGACGAACGCGTCCGGCGCGTCCTCGCCCCCAAGGTCCTCGGTACCGCACTGCTCACCGAACTCACCCCAGACGCAGAGGACTTCGTCCTCTTCGCCTCCGCGGCCGGTCTGCTCGGCTCGGCCGGACAGAGCCCGTACTCGGCGGCCAACGCCTTCCTCGACGCCTGGGCCCACCACCTCTCCCGCGCGGACCGCCGGGCGCTGAGCCTGGACTGGGGCGCCTGGTCGGGCGTGGGCATGGTGTCCGGGTCCGGGGCCCGCGAGGCCGAGACGGCCCGCTCGGGCCTGGTCGCCTTCTCGGCGCAGGACGGCGGCGAACTCTTCGACCGCGTCCTGACCACCGCGCGCCGCCAGCTCGCGCCCCTTGCCCTGGACTGGGACATGCTGGCCCTCGATCCCGACGCCGCCCGCACCCGGCCGATCCTGGCCGACCTGGTCACCGTCCCCACCGGTACGCCCGACACGGACGACCTCGTCAAGAAGGTGTACGCCGCGACCACCGACACCGAACGGGCCGTACGGCTGGAGGCGTACGTACGTGCCCGGGTCGGCGAGGTCGCCGGCGGCGCCGTCCAGGTCTCCGCGACCACGGCCCTGAAGGAACTCGGCCTCGACTCCCTCATGCTCGTGCGGCTGCGCAACGCCTTCGCCCGCGAGCTGGGCGTCGAACTCCCCGCGGCCACCGTCTTCTCCGCCGCCGACATCCGCGGCCTCGCCCAGGCCCTGAGCACGGCACTGCCCGAGCGGGCGGCACAGGACCAGCGGCAGCACACGGCGCCCGACGAGCCGCGGCCTGCCGCCGAGGTACCGGCTACCGAACTGCACCCCGCGACCCGCGACGTCGTACGGCTGCTGCGCAGCGCCCAGCCCGGCATGCCGGAGGCAGCCCACGCCGTCGGCCTGGCCGTACGCCTCACCACACCGACCACCCGTGAGGCCCTCACCGGCATCCTCACCCGCCTCACCGCACGGCACGCGGCCGTGCGCACCGCCGTCGTCAGCGCCGCCGAGGGCGGGCGGCAGCTACGGGTGGACCGCGAACTCGCCGAACCGCCGCTGCGATGGACGGTCGTGCCGGACGACACAGGCCTCGACGCCGCCGACGGACTGCGGGCGCTCCTGGAACCGCCGTTCGCTCTGGAGACGGCGCCCCTGTGGCGCTTCGAGCTGCTGGACGGCGGCGAGCGCGGCCAGGTCCTCGTCTACGGCGCTCATCACGCCGTCAGCGATCTGCAGTCGCTGCTGCTCGTGGCGGGCGAGATCGACGCCGAACTGTCCGGCGCGGCGCTCGACGGCACCGTCAGCAACCGCGACATCGCCCTGTTGATCGAGGCCCAGCAGGCGGTCGGCGGGGAGGCCGACACGCAGGCCGACGCGGACGAATGGCGCGACGCCTTCCAGGGCAGCGCACGCCTCGACCTGACGCTGAGCCGACCGCGCCCGCAGACCCGCTCGTACCGCGCCGGCAGCGTCACCGTGCCGATCCCCGACGGCCTCACGGACCGGATCTCGGCCGCCGCGAGCCGCCTGGCCGTGACCCCCGCCGCGTTCTGTCTCGGGACCCTCACCGTCCTGCTGGCACGGAAGCGCGAGCGCGAACGTTTCGTCCTCGCCGTGCCTGTCGACACCCGCATCCACGCCGACGCATACGACGCCGTGGGCTTCTTCGGTGTGCCGGTGCCGTTTCCCGCCGAGGCGAACGCGGGGGAGCGGATCGAGGAGGTGCTGCGCCGCACCGACGGGCGTTTGCAACGGGTGCTGGCCAAGGGAGCGATGTTCTCCGACGTGCTGCCGGTGCTGGCCCGGCAGGGCCTGTACCGGGCCGACGCGCCGCTGGTCGAGGTGTACTTCAACTACGTACGCGCCGCGGGCCGGCCGGCCGCCCTGGAGGTGCTTCCGGCGGGCACGGGCTACTCCGACCTCGACCTGATGATCACCATGACGCCGGACGCGGGCCGCATCCGCCTGGACCACAACCTCGACATCCTGGACGCGGCTGCCGTCACCGAGCTGGGGGAGGAACTGCTGCGGCTGCTCGCGGAGACGGCCGGGGATCCGGCAGGACCGGTGCGCACGACGTCCATGCCGACGCCCACGACGGCCGAGATCCCGGAGGCAGGCGCCGAGCCGGTCCCGGTCGCGGGGCCCACCTCCGCACCGGCCCACCGGCTCGCCCTCGCCGCCACTTTCGCCCTCGGCAATCTGCCCCTGATGTGCGAGACAGCGGTCGACGAGTCGGTACGGGACGGCAGCGTCACGACCGTTGCGGAGGCGCCGTACCACCACGTCCTGGCGAGCCTGCGCGACCCGAACGGCGTGTTCGCCGACCCGGTCACCACCGCGGGAGTCGTCCTCCTGCGGGCGGCGGACCTGCAACGCTTCGGCCGCGTCGACGACGCGCTGCTCGCCGAACTGCGCACCGCCTACCCGGCCGCACTGCGCGCGGTGGCCGAGCGCACCCGCAAGCCGCTGATCGTCGGCTTCCTGCCGGCCGCACAGCCCGAGGACCGCCTCAGCCGGTGGGAGCGGGAGATCGCCGCCGAGCTGGCCGACGCGCCCGGGATCGCCGTACTCGGCCCCGACGACTGGACCTGCCACCGCCCCGTCGAGGAGCCTTTCGACGAGCGGACCGAACGACTGGCCCACCTCCCGTTCACCCCGCACTTCCAGGCTGTCGTCGCTCTGCGTCTCGCCGAGGCCGTCCGCGCGGTACGGCGCCCTGCGCCGAAGGTGATCGCGGTCGACGGCGACGAGACCCTGTGGGGCGGGGTGGCCGGGGAGATCGGCCCCGAGGCCGTCGATCTGACGGGTCCGCGGGCCCAGCTCGCCCGCAGGCTGTTGCAGTGGCGGGCGGCAGGTGCGCTGCTGATGCTGGTCAGCAACAACGACGAGGACACGGTCCGTGCCGTACTCGACCGGCCGGACAGTGCCCTGAAGGCGGAGCACTTCAGCGTGCTGTCCGCGGCCTGGGGTCCGAAGCCGACCCGTCTGGCCGAGGCGGCGCGCACGCTCAACCTCGGCCTGGACAGCTTCCTGTTCCTCGACGACAACCCGGCCGAGATCGCCAAGATGCGCGCCGCGCTGCCGCAGGTGCTGTCGGTGACCTGCCCGCCGGAGACCGAACTGGCCGAGTTCCTTGGCCGGTTGTGGCCGCTGGTCCCCGCCGCTGCGACGGCCGAGGACGCGCTGCGGGCGCGGTTCTACGAGCAGGAGCGGGAACGCGACGCCGTGCGCGAACAAGCCGGTTTCGAGGAGTTCCTGGACGGGCTGGAGCTGGAGGTCGACATCCGCGCCCTGTCCGACGCCGACGTCCAGCGTGCCGAGCAACTCGTGGCCCGCACCAACCAGTTCACCCTCCGAGCCCGATCCGCCGACGGCGGCGACGTCGCCCGCTGGCGGGAAAGCGGCGAGATCTGGACGGCGGCGGCCCGCGACCGCTTCGGCGACTACGGCCAGATCGGCCTCCTCGCGGTGCGCCACGAGGGCGACCAACTCGACGTTCTCGCCTGGCTGATGAGCTGCCGCGCCCTCGGCCGAGGCGTCGAGGAACGGCTACTGCAATGGCTGGCCGACCGCGCCGAGGAACTGGACTGCGCCAAGGTCCGCCTGACCGCGGAACGCACCCCGCGCAACGCCCCGGCCCGCCGCCTGCTGTCGGCGCTGGGCGGCGGCGACCAGGACGACGAGCAGCTGGAGACCGTCGTCACGCCGGAACTGCTGCGGGAGTTCCGCTCCTGGCGGCGTCAGTGACGGCACCGATCAGTGTGCGGCGGGGGAGCGCCCGGACGACACCGCCGGGGTCCGCCCGGACAGCACCGATGAAGGGGCAAGGCAACACCGTGAAGGACTCTCATGCGTGAGGTGAACGAGAACGTGTCGGCAGCCGCCGAACAGCGGGCGACCGCGGAGGAGATAGAGCGGGGCGGCGTCGGTCTGACCGTGACCGACCTGCTGGCCAGGGTCATCGGTTCGGCGACGCCCACGCGGCCGGATGCCGACCCCCGACGGGACGTGGACACACTCGCGGCCACCATCGCAGCCATGGCCGGCCGTTACGTCCCCGCAGGCCATCTTGCCCCCGACGCCGACTTCTTCGACGCAGGAGGCACCTCCGTGAGCGCGGTGGAACTCGTCGCCGCGCTGGAGGACGAGCTGGGCATGCGGCTCGACCTGGACGAGGTGTTCGCCGACGCCAGGCCGGTCAGCCTGGCCAGGCGCGGGCTGGGGAGCGCCGGAGCCGCAACCGTCGTACCGGCGACGCCCGCCGCGCAGATCCCGGGGTCGCGCGCTCCGGAGTTCCCGGCGTCGCGCCCTCTGAAGTTCCCGGCGTCGCCCGCTCCGGGAATCCCGGCAGTCCAGGCTCACTCCGCTCACTCCACAGCCCGCCCCGACGACCTCACCCAGATCCTCGCCGACCTGGCCCTCGCCGACCGGCTCCCCTTCACCGGCTCGCCCGAACCCCTGCCGCCCCGCCGCGTCCTGCTGACCGGCGCCACCGGCTTCCTCGGCAGCCACATGCTGCTGGACCTGCTGCGGCACAGTGACGCCCACGTCTACTGCCTGGTCCGCGCCCCCGACGAGGAGGCGGCCGTCACGCGGCTGGGCGAGGCGCTCAAGGGCTATGCCCTGCCCTGGTCGTCGGAGGTCCGCCGCCGCGTCACCGTGCTCCCCGGCGACATCCGCCAACCCCACCTGGGCCTGCCCGACGACCTCTGGAACACCCTCGCCCACGAACTCGACAGCATCGTCGGCGTGGCGGCCGCCGTGGACTTCCTGCGCGGATACCAGTCCCTGCGCACCAGCAACGTCCTCGGCGCCCTCACCCTCGTCGAACTCGCCGCCACCGGCCGTCCCAAGCCCCTGCACCACATCTCGTCCATCGCCGTCTTCAACGAGGTCGGCATCCCCTCCATGGGCGAGGACGACCCGTTCGCCCACATCGACCGCCTCGTCGCGGGCTACGACCAGACCAAGTGGGCCGCGGAAGTCGCCCTGCGCCGGGCCCGTGACCACGGCCTGGTCGTCACCGCCCTGCGCCCCGGCGGCATCGGCGGCCACACCAAGACCGGCGCCTACAACCCCCAGGACCTCAGCAGCGGGCTGATCTCGGCGTTCGGCCGCTTCCGTACCGTCCCGGCCTTCCGCTATCTCAACGCCGCCCCCGTCGACTGGGTCAGCCGCGTAGCGGTCGCCGCCATCTGCGAACCCGACGCCTGGGGCTTCGACTACAACCTCACCGGCGTCCCCAACACCCTCGACGACGTCGTACGGGACATGGCCCTGGGCGGCATGCACGTGCGCGTACAGGACTGGGACGAGTGGCGCACCGACGCCCTGGCCCGCCTTCAGGCGGACCCGGTTCCCGAACTGGCCTTCCTCACCCGCGTGTTGCAGAGCCCCACCGCCCTGAAACTCTGCGAGGCGACCCTCAAGGGCCCGGCGGCCACGGCCGACCGCACCACCGCACTCGTCGAGGCGCTCGGCCTGCCGCCCGCCGCCCGCTACGACGCACGGGCCCAGCTGAAGACCTTCGAACGCCTCGCGAACGACGGCCTGGCCCGCCTCCCGGACAAGGACGACCAGCCGTATCTGTGGTTCACCGAAACCACCGAAGGCCGTGTCGGCCCGGTCGGCGCCACCCCCGACACCCCTTGCGCGATGTCCCTCACTCTCTCCATCGCGAGCATGCACCAGTTGGTGACCGATCGCCGTGTCGACGTCCGGGGCGAGCTCACCTGCCCCGCCCTGCACCACGAGCCACTGACCGTGGAACACGGCGACATTGTGATCCGCCCCGAGGAAGGCATCCCGCACGGGCACGGCCTGCGTCACCAACTCCTGCGCTACCGTCTGCAATTGACCGACACCGACGGCGGCCGCTGGTGGCTGGAGGGCCACAAGTACGCGCGCGCCCGCCGCGACCTCTGGCGCCAGACCCGGGCCCTGACCGTGGAGCTCGGCCGCGAGGGCGAACCCGCGAGCCTGGCCGGCGAGGTCGTCGTCCCCGCCGACTCCTACGTACGCGACCAGATCGACGGCATCAAGGTCGACCCGCGCCTGACCAGCCAGGAGAAGCGGGCCGCCAAGCTGACCTGGCTCGCCTGGTTCGGCCTGGAGATGGGCCGCGGCCTGCTCGGCCCGTTCGCCCGGGCCGCCGCGGACCTGCTCGACCTGCGCCGCACCCCGACCTCCACGGAGCACCACCGATGATCTTCCGCACGACGAACCCCAGGACCACCCGGCCCGCCCTGCGCAAGGTCAGGACCACCACCTCCCTGCGCCCCCTCCACCACCGCCTCGACCCGGCGAGGGTCGAGGAGATCCCGTTCCACGCGCCCGACGGCGTACGTCTCGGCCTCACCCGCATCGACAGCGGCGACGGCGACCGCCCCGCCGTGCTGCTCCTGCACGGGCACACCGCGTCCGCCGACATGTTCCTGCTGCCCGAGACCCGCAACCTGGTCGACGTCCTCCTGGACGAGGGCTACGAACCCTGGCTGCTCGACTGGCGGGGCAGCTGCCGCCTGCCGTACAACGAGACCGGCCGCCGCTACACCTACGACGACGTCGCCCTCCACGACATCCCCGAGGCCGTACGCCACATCCGCACCCGCATCGGCGACCGCCCCCTCTTCGCCGTCGCCCACTGCATCGGCTCCCTGACCCTCTCCCTGAGCATGACGGCGGGCCTGGTCCCCGGCCTCGCGGGCGTCGTCTCCCAGGGCGTGTTCCTCACCCCGAAGCTCGCGGGCCGCACCTCCCTGCGCATGAGCCTGGCCGGCGAACTCCTCAAGTCCCGTATCGACCACATCCCCGTCGACTTCCGCAAGGTCGGCCTGTGGTCGAAGTACACCCCGCTGTTCGCCCTGGCCTCGCGCAAGGCGACCTGCCCGGACCCCACCTGCCAGATCCTGCACAACTCGGCCTGGGGGACCGGCGCCTCCCTCTTCGTCCACGAGCACCTGACCGACACCACCCACAACCGCCTCGCCGAACTCCTCGGCCCCGCCCCGCTGTGGATCCTGCCGCACCTGCGCCGCATCGAACTGGCCCGCACCGTGGTCCGCTGGCACGACACCGACCACCGCTACCGGGCCCTCCCGCAGAACGCCCTGGACGCCGCCGCCCGCATCGACACCCCGGTGCTGCTCCTGGCGGGCAGCGAGAACGGCCTGTGGCTCGACTCCCAGAAGCTCTGCCGCGACGTCCTCGCCCACCGCCAACCCCAACTGGACGTGACGTACACCGAGATCCCGGGCTACGGCCACCTGGACACGTTCCTCGGCAGGGGAGCGGCCCTCGACGTCTTCGGGCACATCCTCGATTTCCTGGGCGAACGCCGGTGACGGCGGCCGGTACGGCCGGATACCGTACCGGTCAGTAACCAGTCTCGGTGACGAGCACCCTCACCCGAGATCCCGCACCTGAGAACCCGCACACCAGGAGGCCACCCATGCCGCAGCTCGAAGTCGACGGCGCAGCGCTGACGTACGACGACGAGGGCCCCCGCGACGGCGACGGTGTGCCCCTGGTGTTCGTGCACGGCTGGACGGCGAACCGGCATCGCTGGGACCACCAGGTGGCCCACTTCGCCGAGCGGCGGCGGGTCGTCCGCCTCGACCTGCGCGGGCACGGCGAGAGCGGCGGGGCGGGGGTGCGCACGATCGACGCCCTGGCGAAGGACGTCCTCGCCCTCCTCGACCACCTGAAGATCGAGCGGTTCGTGATCATCGGCCACTCCATGGGCGGGATGATCGCCCAGACCATCGCCCTGTCCCACCCGGAGCGGGTCGAGCGCCTGGTGCTGGTGAACTCCATCGGCAGGATGGCCTACAACCGGGGCCGCGCCCTGCTCATGGCCGCCTCGACGCTCGCCCCCTTCAAGCTGTTCGTCGCCGCCAACATCCAGCGGGCCTTCGCCCCCGGCCACCCGCGCGAGGAGATCCGGGAGTACATCCGCGCCTCCGCCGACACGCCCCGGGAGGTCGTCATGACGCTCTACGGCGCCATGCGTGCCTTCGATGTGCTGGACAGGGTTGCCGAGATCCAGGCGCCGACCCTGATGGTGCACGGCTACCACGACATCCAGCTGCCCGTCTCCCAGATGCTGCGGATGGCCAAGGCCTACCCGGACGCGGTGATCCGCATCGTCGACGCCGGCCACGAACTCCCGGTGGAGAAGCCGGCCGAACTGACGACGGCACTCGACCGGTTCCTCACCGGCCGCGACTAGCGGGCCGTGCCTCGCTCGGGCCCAGGCCCGACCCTGGGCCTTATTTAAGTGTTGCCTTATATAAGCGATGGCTGGCATAGTGGGCTCCGTGCACGCCTTCGATGTGCTGGGTGATCCGGTCCGACGCCGGATATTGGAGCTGCTCGCGGCCGGCGAGCAGGCATCGGGCGACATAAGTGCCGTGATCCAGGACGAGTTCGGGATCTCCCAACCCGCTGTGTCGCAACACCTCCGGGTGCTGCGCGAGAGCGGCTTCGCGTCCGTGCGGGCGGAGGGCACCCGGCGGCTGTACGCCGTCGACGCCGCTCCGCTGCGGGAGGTGGACGCATGGCTGGAGAGATTCCGCGGTTTCTGGGAGCAGCGGCTCGACGCCCTTGGAACGGAACTCGCGCGAGGCAAGCGCGAACGCAGACTGAGAAGGGAAGCGAGCGGGGATGAGTGAGATCGTCGACGAGCTGAACCGCCTGCACCGGCAGGTCGGTGTACGGCAGGTCGAGGCGGGCGAGGCCCGTACGGTGCTGTTGCGGCGTACGTACGACGCCGAGATCGCCGACGTGTGGGACGCGGTGACGTCGCCCGAGCGGATCGGCCGCTGGTTCCTGCCGGTGAGCGGGGAGTTCAAGGTCGGCGGGCGGTACCAGCTGGAGGGTCAGGCCGGCGGGGAGATCCTGACGTGCGACGAGCCGACGCGGCTGCGGGTCAGCTGGCTGATGGGGCCTGACCCGGGGTTCAGTGAGGTCGAGCTGCGGCTCACCCCGGAGGGTGACGAGCGGACGGTGTTCGAGCTGGAGCACGTGGCCGTGTTTCCGCCCGAGTTCTGGGACCGGTTCGGGCCGGGAGCCGTGGGTGTCGGCTGGGACGGGGCGCTGCTGGGCCTCCGTATGCACCTCGCCGGCGGCGGGATGAGCAGGGAGGAGGCCGAGGCCTGGCAGGTCTCGGACGAAGGGAAGGAATTCAGCACGCGGTCGGGTCAGCTGTGGGGAGAGGCCTACGCCGCCTCGGGGGCCGACGAGGGGGTCGTGGCGGCCACGACCGCGGCCACGGTCGCCTTCTACACCGGGGCCGAGTCGTAGACACCATCGCGGCACGGTCGTTGAGCGGCTCGAAACTTTCGAGCCGCTCAGGGCTTTCCTGGGTCTTCTTGAGTCAACTCGAAGTGAGGGGTGTGCGGCCTGTTGACGGTTGAGGGTGCTGCTCCTAGGGTCTGCCGCGAAATTCGGAAATCCGTCCGAAACTTTCGAAGCGGAAGAAGGGGACAAGATGGTGACCCGCACATCCGTCGACCCGCCTCCCGAGCGTCGGCCCCGGCGCTCACGCACCCGCACCGCCCTCGCTCTCGGCATGGCGGGCCTGCTCGCCACGGCCGGCGTCACCGCCCTCGCGGGCACCGCCGAGGCCGCGAGCACCCTCGGCGCCGCGGCCGCCGAGAAGGGCCGCTACTTCGGCGCCGCGGTCGCGGCCAACCACCTCGGCGAAGCCCCGTACGTCTCGACCCTCAACACCGAGTTCAACTCCGTGACGCCGGAGAACGAGATGAAGTGGGACGCCATCGAGCGCACCCGCGGCACCTTCACCTTCGGCTCCGCCGACCAGATCGTGAACCACGCCCAGAGCAGGGGCATGAAGGTCCGCGGCCACACCCTGGTCTGGCACTCCCAACTGCCCGGCTGGGTCGGCGGCCTGGGCACCGCCGACCTCAGATCGGCGATGAACAACCACATCACCCAGGTCATGCAGCACTACAAGGGCAAGATCCACTCCTGGGACGTCGTCAACGAGGCCTTCCAGGACGGCAGCAGCGGCGCCCGGCGCAGTTCGCCCTTCCAGGACAAGCTCGGTGACGGCTTCATCGAGGAGGCGTTCCGCACTGCCCGTGCCGCGGACCCGGCCGCCAAGCTCTGCTACAACGACTACAACACCGACGGCGTCAACGCGAAGAGCAATGCCGTCTACAACCTGGTCAGGGACTTCAAGGCACGCGGCGTACCGATCGACTGCGTCGGCTTCCAGTCCCACTTCAACAGCGCCTCCCCGGTCCCGTCCGACTACCAGGCGAACCTGCAGCGGTTCGCGAACCTCGGCGTCGACGTGCAGATCACCGAGCTGGACATCGAAGGCTCCGGCACGGCCCAGGCCAACAGCTACGGCAACGTGGTGCGGGCCTGCCTGGCGGTCTCGCGCTGCACCGGCATCACCGTCTGGGGCGTCACCGACAAGTACTCGTGGCGCCCGGGGGGTACGCCTCTGCTCTTCGACGGCAACTACAACAAAAAGCCCGCCTACGGCGCGGTGCTGACCGCGCTCGGCGGCTCCTCCTCGGGCGGCACCCCCGGCGCCGCATGCACGGCCACCTACAGCAAGGCCGAGGAATGGAGCGACCGCTTCAACGGCAAGGTCACCATCACCGCGGGGAGTTCCGCGATCAGCAACTGGACCACCACCGTCACCGTGACAGCCCCGCAGAGGGTCTCCGCGACCTGGAACGGCACGCCCACCTGGGACAGCAGTGGCAATGTCATGACGATGAGGCCGAACGGCAACGGCAGCCTGGCCGCCGGAGCGTCGACCAGCTTCGGCTTCACCGTCATGAAGAACGGCACCGGCACGGCCCCCGCGATCGGCTCCTGCACGGCGTTCTGACCGACCCCGGGGAGGTGTCCGGCGCGGAGCGATCCTCCGCCCGCGCCGGACACACCACCACCGACTGCTCAGCTGATGCGCAGGGTCCGCTTGGCGAGTTCGTACGCCGGCAGCATCTCCCGGTGCTCCTCGGTGTCCATGCCGCCGAGGTGTATGACGACCGGACCCTTCTTGGTGGTGACGGCCAGGGCGGCCTCCTCCTTCGTCTCCTCCAGCAGCTTGCTCGTGAAGAGGTACTTCACCTCGACACCGGAGACGCCGCCCGCGTCGAACTCGCGGTACTTGGCCTTGCTCGTGTTGTCCTCGGCCGCCAGGAAGGCCTCCAGCACCGCACGGGGGTCGTCCTCACCCGGCTTGCCCGTCCAGATGCGGAGGAAGCCGATGTTCCCCGCCGGCTTGGCGTCGACCTCACACGCCGCCGCGACCGGACCCTGGTACAGGATCGCGTCGGCGATCGCCTCGGCCAGGTCGGACTCCTCGGGGTCGGCGGAGTCGTCGGCACCGTCGGCCACCTTCTCCTTGGCCGCCCCGGCGTCGATGGCCTCCGCCTCCCAGTCCTCGGCGATGTCGAACGTGACGGGCAGCTCACAGGCCGAACCGGCGGGACCGAGGGTGCCGCCGCTCTTCACCGCCGTACCGCTCTCACTCCCCGCCTCGGCCGCCGCCGAAGCACTGGCCGTCGGCTTCGTGTCGTCCTCGGCCGCCCCCGAACAGCCCGTCAGCACCCCGGCCAACAAAGCCACCTGAGCCAGCCGTCTGCGTGGCCGCCCCGCCCCTACCCGCATCGTGATCTCTCCCCACCCGATCCTGCTTCCTGATCTTGCTCAGATCGCACACAGTATCGGAGACCACGGACAGGGCGGATCTCTGCGCTGCGGCATCATGAGGCGATGACCCCGCTGACCTTCGACCGCTACTGCGACGAGATCGTCACCCAGACCGAACGGCTCACCGGTCACGTCCGGGGCGCGGACATGACCGCGCCGGTGCTCTCCTGCCCCGGCTGGAACCTCGGCCAACTGCTGCGGCACGTGGGCGGCGACCACCGCTGGGCCGAGGCGATCGTACGGACCCGGGCCACCGGCCCGATCCCCGACGACCTGGTGAACGACCTCTCCGCGTACACCAACGAGGACGAGGCGTTCCTGATCCCCTGGCTCGTCGAGGGCGCCGCGCGCCTGAGCGCCGCCCTGCGCACCGCCGGTCCCGGGGCGCAGGCCTGGAACCCCTCCGAAGAGCGGCCGGCGCCGGTGGAGTTCTGGGCGCGGCGCATGACGTACGAGACCGTCGTGCACCGCGCCGACGCGGCCCGGGCGGCCGGGGCCGAGTTCGCGCTGGAGGCCGACCTGGCCGTCGACGCGGTCGAGGAATGGCTGGAGTACTCGACCTTCCCCGAGGCGTTCGAGCCCGGGCCGGACCTGCCCGACCTGCTCGGCCCCGACCGTACGCTCCACTTCGACGCGACCGACGCCGGAGCATGGCTGGTCGACCTCACCGGCGAACGGCCCGTCTGGCGCGCCGGGGCCGCCAATGCCACGGTGACCGCACGCGGCCCGGTGGCCGACCTGCTCCTGTTCTTCTACAAGCGGCCCGCGCCCGCCGTCGAGACCCGGGGCGACACGGCGCTGCTCGACCTCTGGCGGACCCGCGCCGGCTTCTGGCTGGAGGCGCCGGACGAGTGACCTAGGGCCTGTCGTTTGGATCATGCCGACCCGAGCGGGGTCTGGTGCGCACATCTGCCGCGTTGTCGTCGGTTGCCGACGCTCCGCGTCGCCGCCCTCCTCCGCCTTGCAGCTGCACGCACCAGACCCCGCTCGGGTCGGCTGAAGGGCGCAGTTGCTCTTAGCCGACCTGATCCAAACGACAGGCCCTAGTCGGCGGCGCGGGTGACCACGTTGATGTTGAACGCGTGGGCGCCCAGACCGCCCGCGATCCCCATGAAGAGAAACGCGAAGTGCTCCTGTCCGCGTGCCGTGGTGATGCCGCCGATGTCCAACTGGGAGGACGGCGGCCAGCCGAGGTCGGCGAGCAGCCGGCCGGTGGTCCGCTTGGCCTCGGCGTCGTCACCGGAGAGGAAGACGGTGCTCGGACCGTCGAGACCGTCCGGGGCGATCATCACCGTGGAGTCCATGGTGCACAGCGTCTTGACGACGGGGGTCAGGGGAAAGGCCTCCTGAATCTGTTCACCCAGGCTGCTGTTGGGGTGCGAGAGCTCGGTGAAGTCGGCGGAGAGGCCGACCCCGACGTCGATCAGCACAGTGCCGGCCAGCGTCGCTGCCCCGATGGAGCGCAGCAACTCCACGGACACGTCCCCCGGGGTCGCGTTGACCAGCACCTCCGCATGGACCGCCGTCTCGCTCAGGCCTGCCACGGGGAGACCGAGGTCCGCCCGCTCCTTCGGGTCGCGTGAACCGAGGAGCACATCATGTCCCGCGGCGCTCCAGCCGTGGGCCAGCGCTCGTGCGACGTTG
Organism: Streptomyces shaanxiensis; assembly: GCF_039537145.1. Lineage (NCBI taxonomy): Bacteria > Bacillati > Actinomycetota > Actinomycetes > Kitasatosporales > Streptomycetaceae > Streptomyces > Streptomyces shaanxiensis. The sequence goes on along the minus strand of NZ_BAAAZY010000014.1, from coordinate 93,394 downwards.
CCGGTGCCGAGAATTCCTATACGCATGCTGCGACGCTAGCCGCGGCCGACATTCGCCGGATCGGACCACGGGCCCAGGGGGACCGGCTCCAAGGTCGTAGTCCTTTGGTCGCCCGGCCGGCCGGTCCCTTGCCGAAACGGCAACAATCTTTGCCCCTCTGCGAGGCGTCCCGCAGGCTTCTTCAGACGGACGGGGCACGCAGCCCGCGCTCCGCCCAGTCCCGCCACACCACGACACCCGCGCACCCCGGGAGGCACCATGACCGAGACCCCCGCCCTGACGGCCGCCGAGTTCTGGGAGGCCCGCTACCGGGACGGCGGCCCGCTGTGGAGCGGCCGTCCCAACGCCCTGCTCGTCCGCGAGGCCGGTGACCTCCGGCCGGGCAGCGCGCTCGACCTCGGATGCGGCGAAGGCGCCGACGCGGTGTGGCTCGCCTCGCGCGGCTGGCGCGCCACCGGCGTCGACATCTCGCACACGGCACTGGAACGCGCCGCCCTGCACGCCGCCGAGGCCGGCGTCAGCGACCGCACGGTCTGGGAACGGCACGTGCTGGGGGAGACGTTTCCCGAGGGCTCCTTCGACCTGGTGAACGCTCAGTTTCTGCAGTCGCCGGTCTCCTTGGACCAGCAGCGGATTCTGCGCCGGGCCGCGGACGCGGTCGCCCCGGGCGGCACTCTGCTGATCGTCATGCACGCCTGCTGGCCGTCCTGGCAGGCCGAGCCGCCCTTCGACGCGGACTTCCCGACATTGCGAGGCGTCCTCGACGAACTCGCGCTCCCCGAGGACGACTGGACCGTGGAGACGCTGGACACGGTGCGCAGGCGGAGCGTGTCACCCGACGGTGTGGAGGGCTCCCGGGACGACCACCTGTGGCGGCTCCGGCGCATGGACGCCTGACGCACGCCGCTGCCCCCACACCGCACGCCGCGGCCCCGTACATCTCACCCAGCAGCCCTCTACACCTCACCCACCTGCGCCGACACCTCGCCCAGTACCCGGCGGGCGGCGTCCACCGCCGCCGCACGGTCGGCGGGCACCAGCCCGATGCGGGTACGCCGGTCCAGCAGGTCGGCCTCGTCCAGGGCTCCCTCGTGGCGTACGGCCCACAGCAGTTCGGCGCCGGTGACGGGATGACCCGGCAGCACGGCTTCGCCCAGCCGGGGATCCTGCGCACCGAGAGCCTGGACGGCAGCCGCCTCGGTGCCGTAGCGCTGGACCAGGCGACGTGGGGCCCGGACGGACCCGAGGGTGTCGGGCGACGCGGCGCCGACCAAGGGCAGGGAGGCGGTGGAGGAGGGACCGGCGGGGAGCCGGCGGGCGGCGACGGCGGCGTCGACGGCGTCCTCGGCCATCCGCCGGTAGGTGGTGAGCTTGCCGCCGACCACCGTGATCACGCCCTCCGACGAGGTGAGGACCGCGTGCCGACGCGAGATGTCGGCGGTCCGTGGCGCCGTGCCCGACTGCGCCGCCGGTGCGGTGTCGAGCAGCGGACGCAGTCCCGCGAACGCACCGACCACGTCGGCGCGTTGGACCGGGACGTCGAGGACGGAACCGAGGACGTCGAGGAGGAAACCGATGTCCGTCTCGGGCACTTCCGGAACATCGGGGATGTCGCCCTCGACGGGCTCGTCGGTGAGCCCGACGTAGACGCGGCCGTCGCCCTGGGGCAGGACGAGGACGAAGCGGTTCGTCTCCCCGGGCACCGGGACGTGCAGCCCCGCGGGCAGCGGACCGAGGTGGTCGGAGCGCAGGACGAGGTGGGTGCCGCGTGAGGGGCGGATCCGGATGCCGTCCACCAGACCGCCCGCCCAGACGCCGGACGCGTTGATCACGGCTCGGGCCCTGATCTCGCCCTCCTCGCCGGTGACTTCGTCACGTATCACGGCACCGGACGCGGTGAGCCGCAGCGCCTTCACCCGGGTCAGGATCCGCGCACCGTGGGCGGCGGCCGTGCGGGCGATCGCGGTCACCAGACGGGCGTCGTCGGTGAGCCGGCCGTCCCAGGACAGCAGGCCGCCGCGCAGACCCTGGGTGCGCAGGGCGGGGGCGAGGTGCCGGGTCTCCACGGTGGAGAGCCGGCGCGGGGCGGGCAGGGTGGCGCGGGCCGTGCGGGCCGCGAGGCGCAGGGTGTCCCCGGCCCGGAATCCGGCCCAGGCCAGGGCGGACTGACCACGGGAGACCAGGGGCGTCAGAGGCAGCACGAAGGGCTGGGCCCGCACCAGATGCGGTGCCGTGCGCTCCATCAGCACCCCACGCTCCACGGCGCTCTCGTGAGCGACGTCGAGCTGCGCCGAGGCGAGATAGCGCAGCCCGCCGTGGATGAGCTTGCTGCTGAAGCGGGAGGTGCCGAAAGCCAGGTCGTGGGCGTCGATCGCGGCCACCGTCAGGCCGCGGGCGGCGGCGTCCAGGGCGGCCCCGGCGCCGGTCGCGCCCAGGCCGACGACCAGGACGTCCACGGCAGGACAGCCGACGGTCTCGGCCAGTTCGCGCGAGCGCCGGGCGGCGTTGAGCGAGGATCCCGGCACCGGGGGAGGAGGGGTGGGGCTCATGGCGTCAGGGTCCTCTCCAGGATGCTGCGCAGTTCCGCGAGGAAGGCCCCGCTGTTCAGGTCGGGGTCGTCCTCGTCGGTCATGGTGCGCAGGGACAGCGTGAAGGACTGGACGATCAACAGCACGGCGCGCGCCTGCCGTTCGGCATGGCCTGCGCGCACCGACCCGTCGGCGTGGCCCTCCCGCAGGGCGTCGGCCAGCAGCGCGATGAGCGCCTCCTGGCTCGCGCCGCGGCGGTCGAGGACGTAGGGGAGAAGCAGTTCTGGATCGACGTCGACGATCTTCTGGAAGAGCGGGTGGGCGCGGAAGGCCTCGACCCCGGCCACCAGCCCGTCGACGATCAGGGCGCGTGTGTCCGTCCCGGGCCGCCGCTCGGGCATGGCCCCGGTGGCCACCGCGACCCACTCCCGGGTCATCAGGTCCCCCACCAGTGAGCGCACATCGGGCCAGCGCCGGTACAGCGTCATCCGGGAGACGCCCGCGCGGCGGGCCACGTCGGTCAGTGTCGTACGGCGGACACCGACGGCCAGGACACAGTCGCGCACCGCGTCGAGCACCGCGTCGCCGTCCGAGTGGTTGTGACGAATAGGCGTCATGTGTAACAGTGTAACGCCCGCGAGGCCGTCCGGAACACGGCATCGCCCGAATCGACCGGTGAGGACGACCGCCATGGACATGTTGTGGAGCGGCTGGGGCGACCCGGCCAAGGCGGCGCCGCTGCCCGAGACCGTGACGGGGCTGCTGCGCGATCTGCTCGGCGTCAAGCCGCGCACCGCCGGGCCGGTCGCCCTCGAGGACATCGCCGTACCCGAGCCGGGGCTCGAACCCGCTGTGCGCCAGGCCCTGTTCGGTGCCGTGGGCGGTGAGGAGCACGTCCGCTTCGACGCGGAGGCCCGCATCCGCCACACGCGCGGCAAGTCCACCCCCGACCTGCTGCGGATGCGCGAGGGCGACGTCGGCGACATCCCCGCGGCCGTCGTACTCCCCGCCGACCACGACGACGTGCTCGCCGTCCTGCGCGCCTGCGCCGAACACGGCCTGCCCGTGGTCCCGTTCGGCGGCGGCACCTCCGTCGTCGGCGGCCTGGCCCCCGCCCGACGGGGCCCCTTCGTCGCCCTGGACCTGCGCCGCATGGACCAGCTGCTCGACCTCGACCCGGTCTCCCGCACCGCCACCCTGCAACCGGGTCTGCGCGCCCCGCAGGCCGAGGCGCTGCTGGCCGAACACGGCTTCACCCTCGGCCACTTCCCCCAGTCCTACGAGTGGGCGACCATCGGTGGATTCGCCGCCGCCCGCTCCAGCGGCCAGGCCTCCGCCGGCTACGGCCGCTTCGACGAGATGGTGCTGGGCCTGACCCTCGCCACCCCCGAGGGCACCATCGACACCGGGCGCGCACCCCGCTCGGCGGCCGGCCCCGACCTCCGCCAGCTCCTCCTCGGTTCGGAGGGCGCCTTCGGCGTCATCACGTCCGTCACGGTACGGATCCGCCCCGTTCCCCAGACCTGCGTGTACGAGGGCTGGCGCTTCCCCTCCTTCGAGGAGGGCGCCGCAGCCCTGCGCCGCCTCGCCCAGGACGGGCCGCGCCCGACGGTGCTGCGCCTGTCCGACGAGACCGAGACGCTGATCGGCCTCGCCCAGCCCGACGCGATCGGCGCCGCCGTCGCCGGGCAGCAGCCCACGGGATGCATGGCCATCACCGGCTACGAGGGCACGGACGAGGACACCGGGCACCGCCGGGAGCAGGCCGCCGCCGTGCTGCGCGAGTGCGGCGGGACCCCGCTGGGCGAGGAGCCGGGACAGCGCTGGGCGCACGGCCGCTACTCGGCGCCCTACCTGCGGGACTCCCTGCTGGACGCCGGGGCGTTCGCGGAGACACTGGAGACGGCGACCTTCTGGTCACGCGTCCCCGGGCTGTACGCGTCCGTCCGTGAAGCCCTCGCCACCACGCTCACCGATTCCGGCACCCCGCCCCTGATCATGTGTCACATCTCCCACGTCTACGAGAACGGCGCCTCCCTGTACTTCACCGTCGTCTCCGCACAGGGCGACGACCCGGTGACGCACTGGGAGAAGGCCAAGCACGCCGCCAACGAGGCGATCCTCGCCGCGGGCGGCACCATCAGCCACCATCACGGCGTGGGCACCGATCACCGGGACTGGTACGTGCGTGAGGCGGGCCCCCTGGGCATCGAGGCGCTGCGCGCGGTGAAGCGCCGGCTGGACCCGGCGGGCCTGCTCAACCCGGGCGTCCTCCTGCCCCTCGACTGACCCCGGACCCACACGCTCGACTCCCTCCCTCCCGCCCTCCGTCCACTCACCCCGCACCGCCTCCGGCAGTACCCGGCCGTCGGCCCGAAAGGCACACCGATGCGACAGTTCACCGCCATCGTCAACCCCACGGCCGGCGGATCCGCCTCGGCGGCCGCGCTGCTGCAGGTGGCCCGGCAGCTGCGGGAGGCCGGGGCCGGTCTGGAGACCGAGTACAGCCGCAGCCTGGACCACGCCCGGGACCTCGCCCGGGACGCCGGGCGGCGGGGCCGGGTGGTGCTCGCTGTCGGCGGCGACGGCATCGCCGGAGGCATCGGCGGAGCGCTCAGCGGCACCGACGCCCTGCTCGGCCTCGTACCGGCCGGCCGCGGCAACGACTTCGCCCGGGCGCTGAACCTGCCCGCCGACCCGACGGCACTCGCCCAGGTGCTGCTCCACCACGAGCCCCGGAACGTCGACACGATCGAGGTCGAGTCGGCCGTCCACCACCGCACCGTGGTCCTCGGCAGCGTCTACGCGGGCGTCGACGCACTCGCCAACCGGCACGCCAACAACGCCACCCTGCTGCGTGGCGCGGCCTCCTACTACGCCGGCGGACTGCGCGCCGTCACCACCTGGCGCCCGGCGCGCTACCGGGTCACCGTCGACGGGGTGGACCACCCGCACACCGGCTACACGGTCGTCGCCGCCAACTCCGGCTACTACGGCTCCGGCCGCCTCATCGCGCCCGAGGCCCGCGTGGACGACGGTCTGCTGGACGTGGTGATGATCCGCGAGGCGCCGCGCCGGCTGTTCTTCGCCCTGATGAACGACCTCAAGACCGGCGCCCACGTCCACCGCCCCCAGGTGAGCATCCTGCGGGGCAGGGAGATCCGTATCGAGGCCGACCGCGAGGTGCCCTACGGCGCGGACGGCGAGGTCGAGGCGACCCTCCCGGTCACGGTCAGGGTCCTGCCGGGAGCGCTGCGCGTGCTGTGCTGAGCCTTTGGCCAGGGGTGTCGAGCCCTGGTCGAGGTTTTTGAGCCCCTGGCCGTGTCGCGTCCGCGACTTCGCCCGGCGACCGCTCAACCGCCGTCCACCGGCATCCGCTGGCGCGTGGCCCTCAGCTGATCGGAGGCCGCGCTGCGGTCTGCCTCGTCCTGGACGAGCAGCGAGAGCAGCGCGGCGACCGGCAGTCCGGCCTCGGCGGGGTGGCGCAGCACCTTGTCGGGCTCGATCCGGTAGGTGTTGGTGCGCCCCTCGCGGACGTGCGACAGATAGCCGTCCCGCTCCAGATCGGAAATGATCTTCTGGACGGCCCGCTCGGTGAGCCGGCAGTGCGCGGCGATATGCCGAATGCGGACGTTCGGATTGTCGGCGATCGTCGCCAGTACGCGCGCGTGGTTGGTCAGGAATGTCCATCCGGTGTGCGACTCAGGGACTCCGTCCATGTGCCAAGCCTACGACTTTGGGTTCACGTATACAAAAACACGCACTGCATTTCATGTATCTATTGACGTGTCCTGTAGTTCCGGTTCAGTCTGGTAGCGAGACGGGGAGCAGCTGAGGGAGAGGCGGTCATGCCGGAGCTCGCGTCCTCTGGGCACCCCCTTGGCGGGGGCGCCGCCGATCGTGCGGACACCGCAGGCGCACCGGCGGCCGGCCCGCCGTGCCCGCTCGTCACACACCTGCGTCCCGATGGCGACCGGGTCACGGTGAAGGTCCGCGGGGAACTCGACCTCGACACCAGCGAGCAGCTCCGCGGCGTCCTGCGCGAAGCCCTGAGCCGCTCGGCCCGCGGCATCGACCTGGACCTCGAGGACGTCTCCTTCTGCGACTGCTCCGCCCTCAACGTCCTGCTCAACCTGCGCAACCGGGCGCTGGAGCAGGCCAAGACGGTCGCCATCCACTCCACCAGCAGCGTGGTCGATCGCCTGCTCGCCCTGTCCGGCACACGGACGCTGTTCGACGGCTCGAGCCCGGACGGGCAGGACACGGCGGACCGGCAGGACACGGCGGACCGGCACGGCCAGGACACGCAAGCGCCCGAAGCCGCGGATCACGACCTGCGGATCGAAGTCGCCCAGCTGCGGCGGGCCATGCAGACCCGGCCGACCATCGACCTGGCCCGGGGCATCCTGATGGCCTCGTTCAGCCTGACCTCCGAGGAGGCCTGGACGGTCCTCGTCGCGGCCTCGCAGAACACCAACACCAAACTGCACTCGCTGGCCGGATACCTGGTGACCGCGGTCAAGGGCGACGCGCTGCCCGAAGAGGTCCAGGAGCAGCTGTCGTCCGCGGTGGCCAGGGTCAACTCCGCCGCGGGAACAACGGGAGGCGGGACGGAGGACCCGGACCCCGCCCCAGCCGCCAACTGAACCGTCGCGGTTGCGTCGATCGGCGGCGCGGCGGCAGGGTTCGGGTGTGCCTACCTTGCTGATCGTGCATCACACTCCCTCGCCCAACTGCCAGGCCATGCTCGAAGCCGTGATCTCCGGTGCCACGGCGCCGGAGATCGAGAACGTCGAAGTCGTACGGCGAGCCGCCCTGTCGGCCACGGCAACCGACGTCCTCGACGCCGACGCCTACCTGCTGGGCACCCCGGCGAACCTCGGCTACATCTCCGGGGCCCTCAAGCATTTCTTCGACCAGATCTACTACCCGTGCCTGGACGAGACCCGAGGGCGGCCCTTCGGCTACTACGTACACGGCGGCAGCGACGTCACCGGGGCGGTCCGGGCCATCGACTCCATCACGACCGGCCTCGCCTGGCGACGCGCCGCGCAACCCGTGACGGTGACCGGCGAGCCCGGCCGGACGGACACCGAGGCCTGCTGGGAACTGGGCGCCACGCTCGCCGCCGGGCTCATGAACTGACCCTCGTCGGAGCCGCGTTGTAAGAGATTTCTGTGAATTCTCGAGGCGGTTGAACACGACGCGGCGCGTCTCCGTATTAGGCCAGGGGATTTTCATGCCCTGACCGACCACGAGGCGTAGGAGTACTTCCTTGGGACGCAGCACGCGAAGACGCCCCACGGGCGCACGGCGCGCGACCTTTGCAGCGGTCGCGCTGATGATGGGCGGCGGCGGCCTGGTTGCGGCCAACGTCTACGCCTCGGCCACCGAGGACGGCGGAGCGGAACAGGCCCGCACGCTGTCCTCCCCGGCAGGCACGATCGACTGCCCGGACGTCGGCAGCAAGCTGACGGCCGTGCCGGACGGGGCGAAGGAGGACGTCGCCAAGGAACTCGCCCTCCTGGACCAGCAGATCGCCGACGCCTACCAGCGGCTGCAGGAGTCGGCCCAGGCCGTCCAGCAGGACGCGGGCTTCGCCGACAGCGCGATCATGAATCCGCTGAAGGACAAGCGCACGGCGACGATCGAGCGCATCGCCATCGCCATCGAGCGCGTCGGGGACCGGCCGCAGGGCCTGGAGTCCCTCGCCCCCTGCACGCTGCGCGCCGCCGACAGCGGCAACGGCGACCAGGGCGACGCCGGCCAGAACGAGGGCGGCGACAACCAGGCGGGCGAGGACCAGGGCGACCAGCAGCCCGACAACGGCGGCCAGACCGGTGACGGCGGCCAGGCCCCCAACGGTGGCCAGGCCGGCAACGGCCCGGTCGCCGCGGACTTCGTGGACATCAAGGCCGTACAGCCGAACGTGCCCAGCCCGGCCGTTCAGAAGGGAGCCTCCCGGGGCACCTTCGCCACCAGTTGCGGTGTGAACGAGAACGGACTGTTCAACTCGGACAACGTGATCGTGGCCCCCGGCGTCTCCAACGGCGCCCACCACTTCCACGACTACGTCGGCAACCAGGCCAACAACGCCTTCGCCAGCGACGAGGACCTGGCGGGCGCCGAGACGACCTGTGTCGACCAGGGTGACAGGTCGTCGTACTTCTGGCCCGTCCTGCGCCTGCAGAACGGCACCCAGGAGCAGGACGCGGGCTCGCCCGGCGGCGGCATCGAGGGCAACGCCGGCGAGATCGTCACGCCCAAGGCGGTGACGATGACCTTCGTGGGCAACCCGCAGGGCAAGGTCACCGAGATGCCGCGACTGCTGCGCATCATCACCGGTGACGCCAAGGCGTTCGTCAACGGCACCGCCAACGCCAACGCCTCCTGGAGCTGCACCGGCTTCGAGGACCGGCAGCTGAAGGACAAGTACCCGCTGTGCCCGCAGGGCAGCGACGTGGTGCGCACGTTCAAGTTCCAGAGCTGCTGGGACGGCCAGAACATCGACAGCGCCAACCACCGCACCCACGTGGCGTTCGCCGCGGCCGACGGCAGCTGCTCGAACGGCTTCCAGGCGATCCCGCAGCTGGTGCAGCGGATCGTGTACGACGTCGACGCGCCGAGCCTGCAGGACGGCGGCAAGACGACTCCGCTGTTCGCGGTGGACTCCTTCCCCGAGCAGCTGCACAAGCCGGTCACCGACCACGGCGACTTCATCAACGTCTTCGACGAGGACCTGATGGGGCAGATGGTCGACTGCATCAACGAGGGCCGCGAGTGCGGCGCCGGAGCCGACGAGGGCGGTGACCCGGGCCAGGAGGAGCCGACCGAGGAGCCGACGCAGGCGCCCACCACTCCGCCGGCCGGTGACGACAAGCCGGAGCCGGGCGACGGAGGGAACGAGCAGACGGACCCGCCGGCGAACGAGGACCCGGCCACCGAGGCCCCCGTGACCGAGGACCCCGCCACTGAGGCCCCCTCGAACGACGACGCCGGTGACGACCCCGGCGCCGACGACCCGGCGAACGACGACAAGCCGACCGTGTCGAGCACGGTCGCGCCCAAGTCCTCCGGCACCCCGTCGGCCGCCGCGGGCGACGACCAGGCGCAGGGCGGCTCCGGTGACGACGAGAACGCGGGAGGGGCCGCGGCGCAGACGCAGCCCGCCGGCGACGACACCGAGGACAGTCTGGGCACGAAGCCGCAGGCGGTCGGGGGCAACCTGGCCGAGACGGGCACCACGCTGTGGCCGGCCGCGGCCGGCGCCGTCCTCCTCATGGGTGGCCTCCTGGTGCTGATCCGCGCCAGGCGCAGCACCCGATGAGGGCGACGACGCAAGGCAGCGGCGCGTAGGCGCCGACGTTCCGCAGGGCCCGGACCGGGCGACCCGGTCCGGGCCCTGTCGCGTTCACCGTTGCGGCACGGCGTCGAGGCCCTGCCGAGGGGCGTCGCCGCGTCCTAGTCCACGATGGCGCCGCAGGAGATGTTCACGTCCGTCGCGGTGAGCGTGCGGGCCCGGTCGGAGGCGACGAAGGCGGCCACGTCGCCGACGTCCGCGAGGGTCGCGGCCCGGCCGAGCTGGGTCGCGTCGACCAGGCTGCCCACAATGGCCTGGGCACCGGGGAACCCCGCGGGCAGGGATTCCGGCACGCCGCCGGACTTCAGGGTCACGACGCGGATGCCGTGCGGGCCCAGCTCGATCGCCCACTGGCGGCGCAGCCCCTCCAGGGCGTCCAGCGCGATCTTGAAGCCGCCGAGGCCGGGCAGGGTCTGCGTCCCACCGCCGCCGAAGGCGAGGATCACCCCCGTGCCGCGCGCGGTCATGTGCCGGGCCGCCGCCCGGGTCGTCAGGAACTGCGACCGCATCGCCGTCACGATGGGCTGGAGGAAGTCCGCCTCCGAGATCTCCATCAGCGGTCTCTGGACGTCTCCGTAGCCGATGGCGTTGAACGAGACGTCGATCCGCCCCGCACGCGCGGCGACGCCGTCGACGAAGGCGTCCACCGCCGCCTCGTCCTGCGCGTCGACCACGGCGGTCTCGGCGTCTGCGCCCGCGGCACGGATGTCCTCGGCGAGCTTGTCGAGCGGCGCGGCGGTCCGCCCGGCGAGGAAGACCTTCGCCCCCTCCCGGGCGAAGGCGCGCGCCGCCGCCCCTCCGATGGCGCCTCCCGCGCCGTACACCAGCGCGACCTTGTCCCTGAGCAGCATGATCGATCTCCGTTCTGACGACCGCCGACCGGCCGGCCGCATGGTGCGGCCCCGGCCCTCTCATCCGATACGTCGGCGCCGGGCTCCGGAATTCGACACGCGGCGCGGATCAGGGCGTGGGGATGCCCGCGGGTCGCGCCGGACGGCCGAGACGGACGGGGACGCCGGGGGAATACAGCACGCTGACCGGGGCACTGCTCGGGGCCGGCAGTCCGGCCGCCGTGATCAGGTTCTCCTCGCAGGTGATCAGCTCGGCGCGGTACAGCGGCCATCGCGGGTGGTGGTTGGGCAGGTACGCCAGCGGCTCGGGCTCGCCGAAGAAGGCGTTGTGCATGCCCCAGCGAGCGGTGAGGAAGTGCTCCAACTCGGTGGGTTCCTCGATGAGTTCACCGGTCCGTACGGCGATACGGCTGTACGCGCCGCGCGGGCCGGGCCAGCGCCGGGAGCTGGTGTAGGTGACGGTGTCGCCGTCGGCGCGCACGGTCATCCGGGACCACAGGTACGGCAGCCGGAAGCCGACGCGCCCCATGACGACCGGGATCAGCCGCGCGGCGTCCATCGACCGGAACACGACGCCGCGCCGCCCGTGCGCGTCCACGGAGTACAGGCGCACGTTGGTCTCCGGGAAGGTCCCGAGATACGGCACCCCGGGCAGCCGCAGCCAGCCGACCCGATGCATCCGGAAGGCGACGAGCCCGACGTACGTGACCCCGTCATGCGTGTCCGGAACGGTCCCTCCCGGCAACAGCCCCGCCACGACGTCCGGTTCGACGGCCCAGTGGATGAAGGCGAGGTCGAGCCACTCCTGGGTGAGGAGAGGGGTTCGTATGCGGTCGGGCGCGTCCGGGGTGACAGGCGTGGGTTTCGGCACGGCGCCAGCATGGCAGAGCCGGAATCCGCCCTATCGCGGAGCCCGACGTCATGGTCGGCGGGCGGCGAGATCGGTGAGGTACCCGCGCAGCATCAGCCGGGCCTCGTCGAGGAGTCCCGGATCGCCCTCGGGGTCACGGCGGAACGCCTCCTGGGCGAGGGCGTCGGCGGCGAGGACCGCGGCGTGGCAGGCCCGGCCGAGGGTCTCGTCGTCGCGGACGGTGCCGAGCGCGAGGAGGACGCGCCGGACGCCGTCCGCCATCCGGCGTTTGTGCTCGCGGTCCGCCGCGCGGGTCTGCTCGGTCAGGCTGCTGCCGAACCACAGCGCCCGGAAGCCGTGTTCGGTGCGGTAGATGGCGGCGTACGCGTCGATGAGCACGCCCACGGGGTCGTCCCACTGCTCGGCGGTGGCCGCGCGGACCAGGTCGTCCATGGCGGCCTCGAGCCGGGCCAGGTAACCGGCTGCCAGGGCGTCGATGATCGCGTCGCGGTCGGGCAGGTACTGGTACAGCGAGCCGACCGAGACCTTCGCCTCCGCCGCGACGCGGGTCGTGGTCAGCGCCTGGACCCCCTCGCCGACCAGGACACGCTCGGCGGCCTGAAGGACCCGGGCCAACCGAGCCTTGCTGCGCGCCTGCTGAGGAGTACGGCGCAGGGGAACGGGCCAGCTGCCGCCGCTCCCGGGAGAGGCCGGACCGCTCATGCACAGCCTCCGAACCTGAACGTGACATTGTTTCATGTTTACGTTACCGTCGCGGACATGACCGACTCAAGCTCGGTGCTGGGTCAGGAGCGCACCGCGGTGGCTGCGGCGTGCCGACGTCTGGGGGCCGAGGGACTGCTCATCGGCACGGCCGGCAACGTCAGCGCGCGGGTGGGGGACCGGGTCGCGATCACGGCGACCGGCGCGGTGCTCGCCGAACTGACCGACGACCAGGTGACCGTGGTCGACCTCGACGGAAACGTGGTGGCAGGGACGCTCGAGCCCACCTCGGAACTCGACCTGCACCTGGGCGTCTACCGCCGCTACGGCACGGGCGCGGTCGTCCACACCCACGCCCCGATGGCGACCGCACTGTCCTGCGTGCTCGATGAACTCCCCTGTATCCACTACCAGTTGCTCACACTGGGCGGATCTGTGCGCGTGGCACCGTACGCCACGTTCGGCACCCCGGAACTCGCCGAGTCGGTCCTCACCGCACTGGAGGGCCGCAGCGGCGCGCTGATGGCCAGCCACGGCGCCCTCACCCACGCTCCGACGCTGGACAAGGCGGTCGAGCACGCGCTGCTGCTGGAGTGGGCGTGCGGCGTCTACCAGCACGCGGCCGCACTCGGAACGCCCCGTGTCCTGGACGAACACCAGCAACTCGCGGTGATCGAGGCCGCGATCGCCCGGAACTACGGCACCACCCACCCCGTACCGCCTGTGCAGGAGGGAAACCGATGAACGTCGTCACGATGGGCGTGCATGTGCTGGACGTGCTGGTGCGGCCGGTGGAGGCGATACCCGAGGGCCAGGGCGCGACGCTGGTGGAAGACATCAGGATGACAGCCGCCGGGACAGCAGGCGGGACGGCACTGACCCTCGCCAAGCTCGGCGCCTCCGTACGCAGCGCCGGTGCCATCGGCTCCGACCCCACCGGGGACATGCTGGTCCAACTCCTCGGCGCGGCCGGCATCGACACCCGCCACCTCGTCCGCCGCACGGACACCCCCACCTCCGCGAGCGTCCTGCCCATCCGCCCCAACGGCGACCGCCCGTCGCTGCACCTCCTCGGCGCCAACATCACCTACGGCCCCGACGACGTGCCCTGGGACGCCATCGCCGAGGCGACCCACCTCCACCTCGGCGGCCCCGAACTCATCGGCGTCGACACCGCCACGCGCATCCTGTCCCATGCCAAGGAGCACGGTGTGGCCACCTCGGTGGACCTGCTCGCACCCGGCGTGCTCGGCAGCTTCGAACAGATCGCGTCCGCGCTGCCGTACATCGACCACATGCTGCCCAACGAGGACCAGGTCCTCGGTTTCACCGGCGAGGAGGACCTGGTCGCCGGCGCGCACAAGCTCCTCGACGCCGGCGCCGGCCTGGTCGCGGTCACCCGCGGCGGAGACGGCGCGCTGCTCGTGACTCCCGAAGGCACCGAGCAAGTCCCGGCCTTCGCGATCGACGTGGTGGACACCACGGGCTGCGGCGACGCGTTCTCGGCCGGCTTCGTTCGCGGCATGGGCCTGGGCCGCACACCGTACGACTCCGCCGTCCTCGGCTGCGCGGCCGCGGCGCTGGTGGCCCAGGGCCTCGGCAGCGATCACGGAGACTTCGACCTCGCGGCGGCCGACACCTTCGCCGCGACACACAAGCCCCGCTCCTGACCGGAGACTCGTAGCCGGAGCGGCGGCAGCCGGCACACAGGCGCTCACAACGCAGGACCTGTACAGCCACGAGCCAACTGCAATACGTTGCGGTCAGAATCGGGCCCGTCGGCGCGCTGGTGGTTGGGTAGCGCGTCTCCTCGACGTGCCCGATGGAGACATCAGTGTCCTACCGCTCCCTGCTGCGTGTGGCAGGCGTGGGCTTCTTCCCGCTGGGATTCCTGGCCCGCCTGCCGTACGCGTCCTCGGCCCTGTCCACGCTCATCCTGCTTCAGTCGTCCACCCACAGCTACGCCTTCGCCGGCCTGGCCAGTGCGGCACAGAGCACCGCCATCGCCGTCGGCGGCCCCGTGGTCGGAGCCCTCGCCGACCGCCACGGCCACCGGACCGTCGGCGCCCTCGCCGCCCTGGCCAACTTCGCCGCCTGGGCGGTCCTGCTGGCCGCCAGCCAAGGGACCAGGGCAAGCATGCTGGTCGCGGCGACGCTGGTAGGGCTCACCCAGCCCCAGGTCGGTCCCCTCGTAAGGGTGCACTGGTCACGGCTCCTTCGTCCGCACGGCGAGCGGCGGTTGCTGTCGGCGGCCCTGTCGTACGAGGCGGCCGCCGACGAGGTGAGCTTCGTCGCCGGACCGGCGGTCGTCGGGTTGCTGGCGTCGGCCGGCCCGCTCGCCCCCGCGGTGCTGATCATGGCCCTGATCGCCACCACCACCCTGCCCTTCGCCCTGCTCCACGCCCACCGCGACCTCCCCCGGCAACCCTCGGCAGAACACCGCAAGCCGTCTCTGCCCCGCCGCCCGCTGGCCGTGATGTTCCTGGCGATGGTCGCGATGGGCGCGGTCTTCGGCGCCGTCCAGACGGCCGTCACGGTGTACGCCGACACCCTCGGGGAGCCGGGCGCGGCGGGACTCGTCTATGCCGAGTTCGGCATCGGCAGCGCCTTGACCGGGGCCGCGTGTGTCTGGCTGCCACAGCGGTTCACCCTGCGCGCCCGGTACCTGACGTTCGCCGCGGTGCTCTTCGCGGGCATGGTGGTGCTGTTCGCCGGGGCGCAGACGGTTTCCATGCCTGCCGCGGTCGCCGTGGCCGGCTGTACCGTCGCGCCCTACATGATCAGCCTCTACGCCCTCACCGAACGTCTGGCCCCGGCGCGGCGCGCAGCGGTCGCCATGACCATCATGTGCGCCGGCGGCCCGCTCGGCGCAGCCGCCGGGCAGGCCCTCGGGGGTTCCCTCGCGGAAACCCACGGCACGCGGGGCGCACTCCTGGTGGCTGTTGCCGTTGCGGGTGGTGCCCTCCTGCTGGCTCTCTCAGCGGTCGTGGCCGATCGGGGCCGCGGTGTCTGGATCGCCGACACCGTTCCCGTGGGGGAGCAGGGGGCGCCGGAGCCGGAAGTGCCGGCGCGGGCCCGCCCGGAGGGCTGACGGGCCCGGGCTCAACTGTGCGCCCGGGTTCAGTCTTCGCCGACGTCGACATCGACCGTGCCGTACTCCTCGAGCCGCAGAAGGACATCACGGTCCGTCCTGCTGGCACTGCGGGCACCACACCGTGCCCCGGCCTGCCATCCGGGACCGGCGCAAGGGGGTGCCGCAGCGGGGGCAGGCCGGGTTGTGGTCGTCGCGGTGGCCGGTGAGCCAGGAGTCGCGCGGCGGGACGCGGCCGACGGCGACCGCGGAGCGCAGGGTGCGGCGCATGTGTGTGTACAGGCGACGCCGGTCGGCCTCGGTCAGGTCGCTCGCTCGACAGGAGGGGCGCAGCCTCGCGCGCCACAGAATCTCGTCGGCCAGGAGATTGCCGAGTCCGGCCAGGACGGACTGGTCGGTGAGGGCCGTTTTGACGCTGCCGCGGCGTGCGGAGAGCGCGGCTTCGAACTCCTTGCGATCCACCGTCAGCGCGTCGGGTCCCTGGCGCTCCAGCAGCCGTGCCACCTCGGACTCGTCGTCGGCCAGCCAGAGGCCCTGGAGCTTGCGCTGGTCGCGGTAGCGGAGCTGACGCTCGCGACTGACCGTGAACAGGACTCGGTCGTGGGCTTCGACCTCGTCCTCGGGGTGGCTGCAGACCAGTTGGCCGGTCATGCCGAAGTGCAGCAGGAGGGTGGGGCCGCCGGTACGGGCGAGCAGCCACTTCCCGTGCCGCTCCGGCGCCGTGAAACGCCGGCCTTCCAGCGCGTCCCGCAACATCCGCGTACTCACGCCGTGCAGTACGCCCCTGTCGCGCACGTCGACGCGTCGGATGACCCTGCCCTTCGCGCAGGCCTCGAGCACCCTCCGGAATCCCTCGACGTCCGGGAGTTCGGGCATGGCGCACGTCCTCTCTCCCCGCGGCAATCCGAGCCCAGGTCGGGCTCGCCGACGTCGGCGAGCCGCAGTTCCTCGGCGGCCCCCACTCCGGCCTCGATGCGCTGGGCCAGGGCCACCTCGGTATCCCCTTATTGTCAGCGTTGCTGCGGCACGGGTTCCCGGGGTTCGAGGCGCAGGTGGGCGCCCTGGCGCCGGAGGGCGCGTTGGACGAGGTGGTAGGGCACCTCGCGGGGGCTGCGGCCGAGCCTCACGGACAGCGCGGCGCAGACACCGGCAGCCTGGCCGGTCGCCATCGAGATGGGCATGACGCGGTAGGAGGAGTGCGCCACGTGCGAGCCGGAGATGCAGCGGCCGGCGACGAGCAGGCGGTCGGTGTCCTGGGGCAGCAGGCAGCGCAGGGGGATGTCGTAGAAGTGCCCGTGGGGGACGCGTTTGAGGACGGTGCCGCTTCCCCTCGGGTTGTGGATGTCGACTGGGTACGCGCCGTGCGCGACGGCGTCGGGGAAGGCCCGTGCCGCGAGGATGTCGTGCCCGGTCAGGTGGTAGTCGCCGAGGATGCGGCGGGTCTCCCGTACTCCGATCTGGACGCCGCTCTGGGCCACGTACGACTTGTCGAAGCCGGGCACGCGCCGACGCAGGAAACGGTCGATCTGGTCCATCTGGCGGCGCGCGGCGTACTCGGCGCGGCTGAGGTCCCACACGTCGGTGCCGAGCAGTCGGGTGACCCGGGTGCTGTTGACGCTGACCTCGCGCGGGTGCGGGGTGCCGAAGAACAGCATGTCCTCACGGGGCAGGCGCAGTTCGCCCGCTTCGGTGGCCTCCCGGACCAGGTCCCACAGCCCGTGCACGCCCCGCCACTGGTCGGGATGCTCGCTGACGTACTCGGAGAACATCGGCTGCAGGAAGTCGACGACGCGGAACATCAGCGTCATCGGCTGCACCAGCCCGTCCTCCGGCCGCCCGATCTCGTACGGTGCCCCCGCGGCGGCGGCGATGTCGCCGTCCCCCGTGCCGTCGACGACGACGCCCGCGTCGATCACCACCGGGCCGGACTTGGTCTCGAAGACCACCCGCCAGCCGTCGTCGAGGGGCAGGGCGGCGGAGGCGAAGGAGTGGAACAGCATGCGCACGCCCGCCTCGTCGAGCAGGTCGAGGAGGACGAGTTTGTAGATCTCCGGGTCGAACGGCACGGTGTAGCCGGTGTCGGGGGACGGCGGGATGCAGCCGCCCCGCGCGGTGAGCCGATCCAGCAGCAGCCACAGGAATCCGGCCACCACCGGTTCGCCCTCCCCGTGGTCAGTCGGCAGCAGCCGGCGGTGGTGACCGCTGTCGTCGAACACCGCCTGTTTCTGCTCGTTGTGGAACGACATCAGCGGCATCACCAGCGCCACGGTGGCGTTCCCGCCGAGGAAGCCGTACCGCTCCACCAGCACCACGTCGGAGCCCGCGTCGGCCGCCGCGTAGGCCGCAGCCGTGCCCGCCGGGCCGCCGCCGACGACCAGGACGTCCGTCCGGCCGCCGTGGCGGGCCACGCGCGGGGGCAGGGTGACGGTCTGGGCTGGGGGAGGTGCTTCCAGGATCGGCATCGCTTCTCCCGTCGACTCGGTTGTCACGCCCCGTGGTCCCTGAGCTCGGCCATCCGGGAGCCCGGGGTCAGAAGGAGGTCGGCGCCCTCCGCCCGCCCTCCGTCGCGCGCGTCACGGTCGATGGAGTCCAGGAGTGCCCCGCAGCGGGCGCAGGTATCGCGGGCCATGGCCCGCAGTCCCCGCACTCGGGTGTTGAGGTCCTCGCGGCGCTGTGGAAACTCGTCCCAGAGCCGGTCCACCTCGGCGAGCAGGAGCCCGGCTTGTTCCCGCGCCACACCGATCAGCGCGGGCGCTCCCGTACGCCGGGCAAAGTCGAACACTTTGCCGGAATACGGCAGCGGCAGGACGGGCAAACCGGAGAGCGCGGCGAAGATCACGACGTGCAGGCGCATGCCGACGACCATGTCCAGGTGGCTCATGAAGCCGAGAATTTCGCCGGGGCTGTAGGAGTTGTGCAGGATGCGGCCCAGGTCCGGCGCGCTCATCCGGGACAGCACGCCGTGGGCGTGCCGGACGTCCTGGCGTTCCATCGGCACGAAAACGACGCGTGCGTCCAGGCGCCGGGCGAGGAAGTCCGCGACGTCGGCGAGCAGCGCGTGGTAGTCGTCCTCGTCGAGCTTCTCCGCGGCCCTGCCGGGCTCGCGCACGGACATGCCGACCAGCCGCGTGTCGAGGGGAAGGCCCTCCTGCCGCATCATCTGCTCGGTGAACGGTTCCGGCGTGAGCAGCAGCGCCGGGTCGGCGGTGACGGTGAGCTCGCGTTCGACGCCGACCTCCTCCAGGACGAGGCGGGACTCCTCGTCACGGACCACGACGTCGGTCATCTCCGGCAGCACCTTGCGTACGGCCTCCCGGTCGTCCGCCTCGCGCAGCGGGCCCGCGCCGACCGCGTAGGCGAAGGTGGGCACACCGCGCTCGTGAGCCGCCCTCACCAGCCGCAGATAGCGCCGAGCCTCTCCGTCGTAGAGGATCCCGCCGCCGCCCAGCACCAGCAGATCCAGTCCGGCCAGGGCGTCGAGGACGGGTTTCTGCGGTACGCCCTCCCAGTCGACCACCTCATCGGCCCCTCGCTGATGGGCGCGGGTGTGGGCGGCGTTCCGGCTGAAGACGACGAGTCGGGCCTGCGGGCGATGGGCGCGCAGACAGCTCAGAACACACATCAGAATCGCTTCGTCGCCGATGTTGCATCCGCCGTACGAGCCGAGCAGGCCGATCCGCAGATCCGACGGGCCAGGCGGCGGGTGCTGGTCGATCGTCATCCGGAGCTCCCGTTCGAAGGAGACGGGCGGGACCCGTGCGGCAGTCCTTGACCACACTTCCCGTCGGCGGACTGCGGGCTGGATTCTTACGGGGTGCGACACACCGTCGCGGCGCCGGGCCCGAGTAGCCCCAGGCCTTGCGGAGGAAACCTCACTCGGAGGTTCCGGGAGCCGCCGGTCCCTCCACGGCGGCGCACAGACGGGCCCGCGGGTGTGCCCGTAGAGCCAGTATGGGTGCTCGCGCCCCGCCCGTCCTTTCGCCGCTGAGCCGGATCGCCACCCGGTTTCGCTGTGCGCGGCGGCGCCGCCCCTCATCCGACGTACCTGTGCCCTTCCGCGCACGGAGTAACCGGGGGAGCTCGGTCACCACCGACCGCCTACGGGTTGCGAACGTCGCCGTACTCGCCGGGTCGTCTCGCAGGATCGATCGTGCGCCCGGGCTCAGTCGTGTACCCGGGCTCATCCGTGCAGTTCGCGGTAGGCGACGATCGCCCCGGGGTGCAAGGGCACGGCGCCGGTGGAGATCAGGCTGCGGGCGTCGAGGAACTGGGTGCCGAGGGCGGTGGTGGGGACGAGGTGGGTGGCTTGGCGTACCAGGACGTTGGTGAGGGCGGCTGCGACGGGGGCGGGCAGGTCGGGGCGGCACAGGAGGAGGTTGGCCACGCCGATGGTGGTCACTTCGGGTGTGTCGCGGTATGTCCCGGCCGGTACGGTCACCGCTTCGAGGCCGGATCCGGAGTCGCCTGTGTCGGTGCGCAGGCGGGGGAGCAGTCCGGCCAGTGGCAGGAGGCGGATTCCGGGGCGGGTGTCGAGGCCGGAGAGCGTCGGCAGCGGTATGCCGCCCGACACGAGCAGGGCGTCGATCGCGCCGTCCCGCATCGCCTGCGCGGCCTGTGGCAGCAACAGGTGGCGGACGTGGACGTCGGCGCCCGGGGTCAGGCCCGCGGCGCGCAGCAGACGGTCGCCGAGTACGGCACCGCCGGATGCGGGTGCTCCCAGCGAGACGGTGCGCCCCGCCAGGTCGGCGACGGTGCGGATCGGCGTGTCGGCGCGCACGGCCAGCTGAAGGTAGTTCTCGTAGACCCGGCCGATCGCACGGAGCGGGACCGGGCGGCCGAACGGCGCCGAGCCGCCGTAGGCGGCCCACGCGATGTCGGCCAGGGCCAGCGCGACCTCGGCCCGGCCCTCCTGGAGCAGCCGTATGTTGGCCACGGTGGCCTCGCTGTTGATCACCTCGCAGGAGAGCCGGGGGTAGGCCGCCTTCACCTGGTCGGCGAGCAGTTGGCCGAAGGCCGCGTAGAAGTTGCCGGACTCGCCGGTCGCGATGCGCAGCCGCCCCTGCGGGCCACGGTCCGCGTGCCGTGCGTCGGCCGCCCCGGCGGCCGCGATGAGTCCCGTGCACGCCGCTCCGAGGGCCGCACGCAGGGCGGTGCGACGGGCCGGGCCGGTCATGGCGTACCGCCTTTCGGAGCCGGTATCGCGTGCTCGGCGCGCGGGAGTACGACCCTGACCAGCAGGCCGTGCGGCTCGGCCGACGTGAGCTCGATGTGCCCGCCACGGCCGGCCACGAGCTGCTCGGCGATCGCCAGTCCGAGGCCACTGCCGCGCACGTCGCGGTGGCGTTCCGAGCGCCAGAAGCGGGTCCCCGCCTGGGGGAGCTCGGCCGCGGGGAGGCCCGGGCCGTCGTCCCGTGCCTCGAACACCGCGTCCGCGCCTTCGGTGAAGCAGCGCGTCTCGACGCGGGTGCCGTCCCCGGCGTATTTGATCGCG
Source organism: Streptomyces shaanxiensis (assembly GCF_039537145.1). Lineage (NCBI taxonomy): Bacteria > Bacillati > Actinomycetota > Actinomycetes > Kitasatosporales > Streptomycetaceae > Streptomyces > Streptomyces shaanxiensis. The sequence continues at coordinate 72,500 of NZ_BAAAZY010000014.1, read as the reverse complement.
TTGTCGAGAAGGATGTCGGCCACCTGGGCCAGTTCGCCCTCCGTGCAGGCCATGAGGACGGCGGGGCCCGGGGCGCACCCCAGATGGACTCCGGCCTGTTCGGCCACCGGTCGCCACAGCTGGGCCTGGGCCGCGGCGACCGCCGTCGCGTCGCACCAGGCCGCCCGCTCGTCCGTGACGGCCAGCTCCCCGGCGCGGTGTTCGGCGTTCGCGAGGGCGAGCAGGTCGTCGAGGAGGTGCTCCATGCGTTCGAGTTCGGCGGTCACGCCCGTGTATGTGCGGGTGGCGGCGGCGGGCAGGCGGGGCTGGAGCGAGTCGATGCGCAGGCGCAGCGCGGCGAGCGGGTTGCGCAGCTGGTGCGAGGTGTCGGAGACCAGGCGGCGCTGCTGTTCCAGCGCGGTGGTCACCGCGTCGGCCATGCGGTTGAAGCCGGTGGCCAGCTGGCGCAGCTCGGGCGGGCCGCCGGCCCGGGCGTGCTCGGCGGGCAGCCCCGCCGCGAGCGCGCCGACCGCGCGGTCCAGGTGGTGCAGCGGGCGTACGACCCAGCGTGTCGCGGCCCGGGCGAGCAGCACGCACGCCACGGCGAACAGGCCCGCACCGGCCAGGACGAGCGCCCAGCGCAGTGCGATGTCGTCGGCGGCGTCCCGCACCGAGGCACGCAGCACCACCGCGCCGGACACCCGGGTGCCCGTGCCCACCGGGCGGGCGAGCAGCTTCTCGCCACGCGACCAGGGGCGCAGCGTGCCCCCCGGCGAGACGGGCTGGTTGCGCAGCGCCGCGTCGACGAGGCGCGCGACCTCCGGGTCGGCGGCACGCATGCCGCCGGACTGCACCACCGGGGCGCGGCGGGCGTCGACCACCACGACCGCCTCGCCGTACAGCTCGGTGAACCGGGTGGTCTCGGCGGTCAGCGCGCCGGTGTCGCCGCTCTCGGCCGCCTGGTCGGCCAGCCCGGCGAAGCGGTCGAGGTCGGCGGTGCGGGCCGCGACGAGCTGTTCGGTGCGCTGGGTGGCGGTGACGCCGAGCAGCGGGACGGCGAAACCGGCCACCGCGAGCACGGCGAAGGCCAGGACGACGGTCAGTACCCGGGTACGCATGGGCCCGGTTCAGTCGCCGAACCGGTAGCCGAAGCCCCGGATGGTGGTCAGCACCTCGGGCCGGCCCAGCTTGGCCCGAAGCTGGGTGAGATGGACGTCGAGCGAGCGCGACACCGCCAGGTAGGCGTCGCCCCACACCTCGTCCATCAGCTGCTGACGGCTGACCGCCGTACCCGCGCGGGCCGCCAGCGCGGCGAGCACCGCGAACTCCTTGGTGGTCAGCCGCACCTCGGCACCGCCCACCGTCACCCGGCGCGCGTCGAGATCGACCTCGACGTCAGCGGCGAGGACCGTACGCGGCGCCGGAGCGGCGGGTGGCGCGGCGCGCCGGGTCACCGCCTCGATCCGGGCCAGCAGCTCGGCGAGCCGTACCGGCTTGACGAGGTAGTCGTCGGCGCCCAGCCGCAGGCCGCGCACCACCGACCGCTCGTCGCCCCGCGCGGTCAGGACCACCACCGGAAGGCCGCTGACCGCGCGCAGCTTGCGCAGCACCTCCAGCCCGTCGAGGTCGGGCAGCCCGAGGTCGAGCAGCAGCAGGTCGGCCTGGCGGTGGCGGGTGAGGACCTCCTCGCCGCGCCGCACCCGGGTGGGCAGATGACCGTGCTCGTACAGGACCTCGGTCAGCGCACCCGCCACCCCGTCGTCGTCCTCGGCCAGCAGCACGCGCACGGTCGCCACCCTCCCACTCAGGCTTTCGCCTCGCTCTCCAGCGGCGATCCGTCCGACGTCTCGCGCATCCGAATGTAGACGAGCAGCGAGATCAGGACACAGGCGGTGACGTAGTAGAAGTACCAGCTCTCGTGCCCGGCGTTCTTGAACCACAGGGCGACGTACTCGGCGGTCCCGCCGAACAGGGCCACGGTCAGCGCGTAGGGCAGACCGACGCCCAGCGCCCGGATCGAGGTCGGGAACAGCTCCGCCTTCACCACCGCGCTGATCGACGTGTACAGGGAGCTGACCGCCAGCGGCCCGACCATGAGCAGGAACGCGTGCACGGGGTCGCTGGTGCGCGAAAGCAGCGTGAGCGACGGCACCACGACCACGGCGCCCAGCGCACCGAACGCGATCAGCATCGGCCGCCGCCCCACCCGGTCCGACAACAGCCCCATCACCGGCTGCAGCAGCACGAACACCAGCAGCGCGAAGAAGTTGATCCAGGCAGCCGTCGGCTTGGCGATGCCGCTGGTGTTGACCATGAACTTCTGCAGATACGTGGTGTACGTGTAGAAGAACAACGTGCCGCCCATGGTCAGCCCCATGACGACCATGCACTGCCGCGGGTAGGACAGCAGCATCCGCAGACTGCCGCGCGCCGGCCCGTCGCCCGCACCCTTCTCGCCCTCTTCGGCCGCCGCGCGCTCGAAGCTCTCCGACTCGTCCATGCCGCGCCGCAGCCACAGCACGACGATCGCCCCCGCGGCGCCGACGACGAACGCGACCCGCCACCCCCACGCCTCCATCTGGGAGGCGCTGAGCACCTGCTGCAGAACGATCTGCAGGCCGAGCGCCGTCAGCTGGCCGGCGATGAGCGTGACGTACTGGAAACTGGAGTAGTAGCCGCGCCGGCCGGGCGAGGCCACCTCCGACATGTACGTCGCCGAGGTCGAGTACTCACCTCCCACCGACAGGCCCTGCAGCAGCCGGGCGGTCACCAGGAGCACCGGCGCGGCGACCCCGATCGCGCCGTACGACGGCGTCAGCGCCACGATCAGCGAACCGGCCGCCATGAGCGTCACCGACAGCGTCAGCGCCGAACGCCGCCCACGCCGGTCGGCGTACCGCCCGAGCACCCAGCCGCCGATCGGCCGCATCAGGAAGCCGACGGCGAACACCGCGGCGGTGTTGAGCAGTTGGGCGGTCTGGTCGCCGGACGGAAAGAACGCGGCGGCGAAGTACACGCTGAACGCGGTGTACGCGTACCAGTCGTACCACTCGATCAGGTTGCCGATCGATCCGCGCACGATATTGCTGACGACCCTGCGCTCGCCGCGGCGCGTGTCCTGCGCGCCTGGTGCCGTGGTCTGTGTGGCCATCGAAAACTCCCTTGTCTGAGGCCCGGGAGCACACAGATTCGATGGCCCGACAGGGCCGTTCAACAGCGCGAACCAAGTCCTAACAGTCCCTTAGGGCGGTGGCGGCGCGAGAGGCGCCCGCGCGCCCCGCATGCGGGTGAGCGCGCCACACCGCACCCTGGTGCCATGGCAAGCACGCAGCCCGTCGTCGTCTACCCGCCCGCCGTGGACGGCGGACGCCGGGTGCGCGTGGACGATCACTTTCTGGGGATGGCGTACGGGCTCCTGGACGTGGCCGAGTTCCTGCGCCGGGCGGGCATCGAGGACGCGGATCCCGAGTACGTACGGCAGTCCGGGCTGATCGAGTGGCGCGGCGGCGGCCCGGACGTGTGGGCACGCTGAGCGCGGCACGTCACCGGCACCCCGCCGGACCCTTCCCACCGGTCGCGCACCTGCGCCGGCTCCTCCTCCGTCACACCGGCGATGGCCCCACCGGCTCGGTCGCGGCGGTCAGCTCCTCCCAGTGGACGGTGCGGTCGCACCAACGGTCCAGGAGCACCTGGTCGTGGCCGACGGCGAGCAGACCCGCGCCCGTGGCGGCGCGGTAGTGCTCGACCGCGGCCACCAGCGCGGCGGTGGTGGAAGCGTCGAGCATCGCGGTCATCTCGTCGCAGACCAGCCAGCGCGGACGCAGGACGAGGGCGCGGGCGAGGCAGGCCCTTTGCAGCTGCCCGTCGCTGACCTCGTGGGGCCGGCGCGTCAGCAGGTCGGGGGTGAGGCCGACGGACGAGGCCAACTCGGGGATCCGCCGCGGTATGTCGTCACGACGGCCGGTGGCACGCAACGGCTCGGCGATCAGGTCGGTGAGCCGCAGCCGGGGGTCGGCGGAGAGGCGGGGCTGCTGGAAGACGACACCGACGGCGGTACGGAGGGCGCGCGGGGCGCGGTGGCGCCAACGGCGTACGGATTCGCCGTCGAGCAGCACGGTGCCGGCGTCGGGACGGTGCAGCAGGGCAGCGACACGGGCGAGGGTGGACTTGCCGCAGCCACTGGGGCCGAGCAGGCCGACCGCCTCCCCGGGGACGACGGACAGCGAGGCGGCGCGGACGACAGGGGCCCTCCTGTCGTAACCGGCGGTGATGGCGCGCAGTTCAAGCACGGAGGTCCTCCGGCACGTGCGGATGGTGACAGGCGATCCCGCCGGTCGTCGGCGGAAGAGTGCCGCAGGCGTCGGAGGCGTGCTCGCAGCGTGCGGCGAAGGAACATCCCCCGGGCAGATCGCCCAGCTCCGGAGGCATCCCGGGGATCGGAGTGAAGGCGCGGTCCGGCAGGGCCTGCAGCAGACCGCGGCTGTAGGGATGCCGGGGCCCCGGGACGCCGAAGAACGCCTCCGCGTCCGCGATCTCCACGATCCGGCCCGCATACATCACGGCCACGCGGTCGGCGATGCGCTCGGCGGCCGCCAGATCATGGGTGATCATGAGCAAGGCTCGTCGGCCGGCGTCCACGTGACGCCGCAGCTCGTCGACCGTGTGGTCCACCAGGTCGCGGTCGAGCCCGGTGGTCGGCTCGTCGGCGAGCAGCAGGGGCGCGTCGCCGACGAGAGCGAGCGCGGTGGCGGCGCGCTGGGCCAGGCCGCCGGAGAGCTCATGCGGGTGACGGTCGAGGTGGTCGGTGGGAAACGCGGCGCGTGCGGCGGCCGCCTCCGCCGCGCGGCGTACGGCCGCACGCCCCCGGGTGTCGGTCAACGCACCGACCGTCTCCTCCAGTTGGGAGCGGACCGTACGCACCGGCGTGAGGTGCGCCGCCGGGCTCTGCGGGATGAGCCCGATGAGGCGGCCCCGCACCTTCCGCGCCAGCGTCCGCTCGTCGGCGGCGAGCAGATCGAGGTCCCCCAGGTGGGCCTGGCCCGCCGCCTGGGCGTTGGCGGGCAGTAGACCGAGCAGGGCGGAGGCGAGGACCGACTTGCCGCAACCGCTCTCACCGATCAGGGCCAGACACTCGCCCGCCCCCACATCGAAGTACGCGTATCGCCTCGTCCGTCCTCGGGAGTGACTACAAGGTCACGCTGACAGCGCTGCGGTCGGCGCAGGACGAGTACGCCGCCTCCGTTCGGCTGCAGGTCTTCACGCGGTCCGGCGGCGCGTGGAAGGAGTCCGACCGGGTCACGGTGGGCGACGTCGACGGGTGGTTCTGGTATCCGCTGACGGGCAGGGGCGCCGTCTGCGAGTTCGCGACCGCGAGCACGGAGCCTGCGCCGCTCACCGTGAGTCTGCTGATCACGCCGTCCATCGGATGCTCCGATGCGGCGCGTTACGTCGTGAAGGAAGGCAGGGTCTTCGCCGGCTGACCCGCGAGCCTCACAAGGCGTCCGTACGGCCGACCGGGTGAGGGTCTGTCAGGTGGGGGGGCTGCGCCAGGCCGAGGACTGGGGGGGCTCTGCCGTGCCGCGGAAGGGAACCCGTATGCCAGTGCCGGCTCGTTCCGTTCCGCTGCCGAAGGTGCTGATCGACCTGACCGCTGTCACCGGGATCGTCGACGTGGTGGCCTTCCTGCGCCTGGGTCAGGTCTTCACCGCCTTCATGACGGGCAACATCCTCTTCCTCGGCTTCGCGGCCGCCGGTGGCGAAGGGCTGGCACTGATGGGCTCGCTCACGGCGCCGGCCGGATTCGTGACCGGCGCGGTCGTCGGCAGCCGTCTCGGTGTCGCCACGGCTGCACGCCTCCGCCGGTGGCTGCTGGCGTCGGCCGCCATCGCGTCCGTGCTGCTGGTGGCCGCCGCGCTGGCGGCGATCGGCCTGAAGACGGTGAGGGGCGCTCTGGTACCCAGGCACTACGCCGTGATCGCGCTGACGGCGCTGGCCATGGGGGTGCGCAGTGCGGCGATGTGGCGGCTCGGGGTGATCCTGAACACCACGCTGGTGACAGGCACCCAGGTCACCTGGATCAGAAAGTCGACGGTGGGCGGCGGCACGCCGGACGCCTTCCAGTCCTACCGTGCCGCTGCCCTGGTGGCGGTCTTCGCCGGCGCGGCAGGCGTGCTTGCGGGCATCGGGGGTTACGTTGCCCATCCGGCATCCCGGCGGAAGGTAGGCGCCTGAGGCTCGTCGTCGGGGCAGATGAGGACCAGCTTCCCCCTTGTTCCAGCCCACCGGCTCGTAGCTGAGTGAGTCGAGAAATCCGGTCGACAGGCGAGGCCGCGACGTACTGTGATGGCCCCAAGCTGCCCGCCGTACGGCGCGGGCCGACCGCAGGAGCTGCTCTTGGCAACCGGGAGAACCGCGGACATCCGCCCCGCGATCGATGCCGCGTTGGTCAGGCGCCTGGTTGATACGCAGTTCCCGCAGTGGGCCGAACTGCCCCTGGAGTTGTTTGACCCCGCCGGCTCGGACCATGTGATCTACCGGCTGGGGGAGGAGCTGTCCGTTCGGGTGCCCCGCCATGACGGAGCCATCAGGCAAGCGAGGAAGGAGTACGAGTGGCTGCCTCGGCTCGCCCCACACCTGCCCCTGGCGATCCCGGTGCCTGTGGGGGTGGGGGAACCCGACTTCGGATATCCGTGGCCGTGGGCGGTGTCCCGCTGGTTGGACGGCGAGGTGGCGACCGTCGAGACGCTGGCCGACTCGTCCGAGGCCGCCGTCGAACTGGCGGAGTTCCTGGTCGCCCTTCAGCGGTTCACGCCCGAGACCATCACCTCTGACGATGCCCGCGAGGACCTCACTGCCGGGTCGCTGGCCGACCGGGACGATGCGACGCGTGCCGCCATCGCACAGGTCGACGGCGCTTTCGACGCCAAGTCGATGACCGAACTGTGGGACGCGGCACTGAGCGCCCCCGGATGGGATCGAGCGCCGGTCTGGTTCCACGGAGACTTCCACACCGGCAACCTGCTGACCGTCGACGGCCGACTCAGCGCGGTCATCGACTTCGGCGGGCTCGGTGTCGGCGACCCGGCCTGCGACCTGACCATCGCCTTCGCCCTGATGTCGGTGGGGAGCCGGGCCGCCTTCCGCGCCGCACTCGGCGTGGACGACGCCACCTGGATGCGGGGCCGAGGCTGGGCACTGGCCACGGCTCTGAACGCGTACACAGCCTACGCGGCCGTCAATCCCCGGGTCGCCGCGCAGACCTCCCGCCAGATCACCGGAGCTCTCATCGGCTAGGCAGCCAGGGCCGGTCTCCCCGACAGCCGCTGTATGGGTGTTCCCTCAGGCGGACTTCCGCGAGGTCCGAGGCGACGAAGATCGTGTCCAGGTCGGGGCACACCGGGCGAGGACCACGACCCCGGCCACGGCGTCGGCGCCGCCCTGCAGCGTGATGTCGCCCTCGGCGATGAGTGCCTTTCCACGCCGAGCCACTGATCTGCGAAAACTTCCTTCGACCACGCGTCGGGATCGGCCACTCCAAAAGGCGCGCCGCGTGCAACTGCTGGATGGTGATGCCGCGGATCCAGTCGCCTCCCGCCAGCACTGGGGTGGGGGTGCCCATGTGGCTCGCCCCCATACGGCTGTGCCCGGGCGGCCCACGTGTCGACCGCGCACGGAGGGCGCCGCCGTGTGCTCCTTCGCGGCAAGACCGTGCGGCCGGAGTGTGCCGTCGTAGAGGCCACGGCTTGGCCGTATACGACGACCAGGGTGTGCGGCGCTCGCACCAGCTGCGCGAGGCGGATCTCGCAGCGGCTGGCAACTCGGCGCCCGACACATGGCGTTGCTCTCCCGTAGCGGAGTTGCGCAGCACACGGGCCAGCGGGCCACGGCGAGGCTTCCCGCAGATGCTGCGTACGAAAGCCGGCGGCGATTGCCGGTCACCGGGTGGGCTGGGTCTGGTGCGTGTGGTGGCCGTAAGCCACGCTGGTCACCAGAAGGAGAGGGGGAAAGGCCTGATGAGGTCGTTTCGTTGCGGCGATGGACCCATGGTCGTATTCGGCTGCGTGATAGCCGATGGGGTCATCTGTGCGTGGGATCGCGGTTGACTGAGCGTGAGAGCAGGTCGAACCCGGCTCCGCGGGGTGTCATGCGCTGGCACCTGGGCCTGCATATCGCCGTAGTGCTGGTCCTGGCCGTGGCCGCAGGGATCACAGTTTTAGGTCTGTTGTGGCTCATGCTGGGGGCACCTCGAGTACAGGCCACTGGTCCGCTCAAGCCCAACGACGCGTACGACGCCATCAAGATCGCTTTGGCTGTTGTGGCAGGAATCGGCGGCGTTGTGGCGCTCGTGGTCGCTTACCGGCGCCAGCATCTCAGCGAAGCGACCGATGTCCGTGAGTACGACAAGGCGCTGATCGAACGGTTCGGCGCCGCCGCCGAACAACTCGGGGCAGACCAGCCGGCTGTACGCATGGCCGGCGCCTACGCCATGGCACGGCTCGCCGATGAATGGCCGCAGGAACGCCAGATGTGCATCGATGTGCTGTGCGGCTACCTGAGAATGCCCCATGCTCCCGATCCACCCGCCGACGATCAGGCGCTGGCGTCGTGGCAGCGCGAGCGGCAAGTACGCGTGACTGTCCTGGGACTCATTGCCGCGCACCTGCGCGACGGTGCGCCCGCATCCTGGCAGGGCCACGACCTCGACTTCACAGGCGCTGTCCTTGATGAAGCCGGCTTCCGTGGCGCCCGCTTCACCGGCGGCGACATCCTCTTCGTCAAGACGCTCTTCGCCGGCCGCGGAACGGACCAGATCGTCTTCGACGAGGCCGACTTCGCCGAAGGATGCCACGTCTACTTCCGGCTCGCCGAATTTCGCAGCGGAACCGTCCGCTTCAACCGCGTCACCTTCAGCGGTGGCTGGGTCACCTTCGACCACGCCCGCTTCACTGGCGCTCACGTGACCTTCCGAGAAGCCGCCTTCAGGGCGGGCGAAGTCCCTTTCGAGGGCGCTGAGTTCTCCGGCGGAACCGTCGACTTCACCGGTGCGACCTTCACCGGCAGCACAGTGAACTTCGGTGAACGCCACCTCCCTTCCATCTACCGCACGGCCCCGCCCGCCCACTTCAGCGGCGGCACCGTGGACTTGTCCCAGGTAGCCGACTTCACCCATCCTCCGCAGTTCGGTTTGCAGGAGCTGCCTCCGGGCCTGCGGCTTCCTGAGGACACCAACATCTCTGAGCTTCCCTGATGATGCAGTTCCTGATTGAGGGTCACTGCCACCGCGCCGGCCGAGGTGCAGGGTCGGGCGCACGAGTCCGATGGGGCTGAGCGGGATGGTGGCGTCGGAGCCGTCTGATCGGGTCCGCGACGCACGGTCGGCCGGTGTGCGGAAGGGTGTGCCGATGGTTGCTGTTCGGGTCCTACGGTGCGTACGCCAGACGCGGGATGAGGTGCTCGGCGTTACCTCGGTTCACCGCGTGCAACTGGCCGGGTTTCCAGTCGGGGTGCGTGTCGAGCGCGGTGTCGAAGCCGGTGCTCCAGTCCTCGGGAAGCATGGGGTAGTCGCTGCCGTACAGGATGTGGTCGGGGGCGGCGAAGGCGAGCAGGCAGGGCAGGGTGGCGGGGCCCGGGGAGATGGCGGTGTCGAAGTAGAACCGGCGCAGATCGGTGACGAAGTCCTCGGGGGCCGCGGGGACTTCGGGGACGGTGTCCGGGGCGTCCGCGGTCGCGGTGCGGGGGAGGTGGGCCGCGAGGGCGAAGCGGGAGGCGGCGTACGGCAGGAAGCCGCCTGCGTGAGGGAGGATCACTTTCACACGGGGGTAGCGGCGCAGTACGCCGCGCACCGTCATGTGCAGGGCGGCGCGGGTGGTGTCGTAGGGGAAGTCCGCCAGCGGAGGGGGGACTTGCGGCAAGGGGGCGCCCGTCGGTGCGGTCGGGTGGACGAGGACGACGGCGGAGCGGGCGTCGAGTTCGGCCCACAGCGGCTCGAACGCCTCCTCGCCCGGGTAGCGGCCGTGGGCGTTGGACAGGACCATGACACCGTCGGCGTGCAACACGTCCAGGGCGTGGACTGCCTCGGCGAGGGCGGCGTCCACGTCGGGCAGCGGGAGGGCGGCGAAGTGACCGAAGCGGTCGGGGCGGTTCTTGACCAGCTCGGCCGTGTACTCGTTGACGCTGCGGGCCGTCGCGCGTGCCGCGTCGGGGTCGTCCGGGCCGGCGAGTGGCGCGGCGTACGACAACACCGCGGTGTCGATGGACCGCCGTCCATCATGGCGATCGAGCTGTGTTCGTCCCACGCGGGCGCGGGCCAGCCGACGGCCGCGGCACGGGCGGCGATGGCGCGGCTGCGGACGGGTGGGATGACGTGCTGGTGGACGTCGATGCGCCGCGGGTTGGACCGTACGGAGTCTGTGCGTCGGGGGTCTGTCATGCCGGTCGGAGCGGTGGGATCTGGGCTGTGCGCCTGTGCGCCTGTGCGCCTCGGGCCCGTGGGCCCGTGTGGCCGCGCCCGCTGGTGCGAGCACCCGCCGTCCAGCAGTCAAGGACGGGTCTCCTCCGCCCAGGCAGCCTGTGAGTCGACCGCGTGTGCTCGTACTCGGCGTGGCGGCCCCCGCCGGCCTGGCACAGGCCGACGTAGCCGACGTAGCAGAGCCGGGGTCCGTCCGGCCATCTGCGGCCGTACGGACCCCGGCTGAGTCGCTGAATTCCCACTCCCGTCGTCAGTCGCCCTGTTGCAGCCTGCGCAACGACGCGACGAGCTGGTCAACCTCCTCGGACGTGTTGTAGAGCGCGAGCGAGGCGCGGGCCGCCGAGTCCAACCCGTAGTGGGCGAGGGCTGGTTGGGCGCAGTGGTGGCCGGCGCGGATGGCGATGCCGTCGCGGTCGAGCCAGTCGGCGACGGTGGCCGGGTCCTGTCCCGCGAGCGTGAAGGTGAGCACCGCGATCCGGTGGGCCGCCGAGCCGATCAGCTCAAGCCCGGGCACCGCGGCAAGCGCCTGGCGCGCATACGACATCAGCCCTTCCTCGTACGCCGCGACGGCCTCGCGATCGAGGGACGTCAGCCAGTTCACGGCGGCGAGCAGCCCGATGACCCCGGAGATGTGCCCGGTACCGGCCTCCAGTTTGTGCGGGGCGGCGGCGAACGTGGTCTTCCCGAAGTCCACGGACTCGATCATGTTGCCGCCGCCCTGCCACGGTGCCATGGCGGCGAGGAGTTCCGGCTTCGCGTACAGGACGCCGATGCCGGTCGGCGCGAACAGCTTGTGGCCCGAGAACGCGTAGAAATCCGCGTTCAAGTCCTGCACGTCGACCGGGAAATGGGCGACGGACTGGGCGCCGTCGACCAGGACCCTGGCGCCGTAGCGGTGGGCGAGTGCCGTCATCTCCTTGACGGGTGGGACGGTGCCCAGGACGTTCGAGGCGTGGCTGATCGCGACGAGCTGGGTGCGCGAGGACAGCAGATCGGCGTACGCGTCCTGGTCGATCTCCCCGTCCGGCGTCAGCGGGATCGGTACGAGCCGGGCCCGGGTCTCCTTGGCGATCATCTGCCACGGCACGATGTCCGAGTGGTGCTCGAGGACCGGCACCAGGATGTCGTCCCCGGGCCCGAGGTTGGCCCGGCCCCAGGTCTGCGCGACGAGGTTGATGGCCTCCGTGGTGCCGCGCACGAAGACGACGCCGTCCGGGCTGGGGGCGCCGAGGAAATCGGCGACGGCCGCCCGCCCCTCCTCGTACGCCTCGGTTGCCTCCCGCGCCATGGTGTGGGCGCCGCGGTGGATGTTGGAGTTGGCGGCTCCGTAGTAGGCGGCGAGTGCCTCGATGACCTGACGCGGCTTCTGGGTGGTGGCGGCGTTGTCCAGCCAGATGAGGGGGTGGCCGTTGACGGTCCGATGCAGGATGGGGAAGTCGCGGCGCACCAACTCGGCGGAGAATCCGCCCGGTTGGCGCAGAAGCGCGGAGGGATCGGTCGGCGGCGCGGGTGGTGTGAGCCCGGGGACGGGCGCGGTCGCCGTATGCAGAACAGCGGTACCCGCCTCGGGTGCCGATCCCGGAACGGCCGTACCGACCTCGGCTGCCGCCGTCCGATCCGCTGCTGCCGGCGTCAGCCACGCGGTGCCCGGTCGTGGCGCCAAGTCGTCAGGCGTAGTCATGGTACTTGGACACCTCGACGTTCTGGAGGACGGCGATGGCGTCGTCGACCAGCACAGCTGTGTTGAAGTAGGCCGTCATCAGGTAGGACGTGATGCCCTTCTGGTCCATGCCCATGTTCCGCATGGACAGACCGGGTTCGACCTCGTCCGGTACGCCTGCGGGGCGCAGCCCCACCACGCCCTGCTCGGCCTCGCCGATCCGCATCAGCAGGATCTCGGTGGTACCGGCGGCATCGCCCGCGCCGCCCGGGCAGCGCACCTTGTCGGAGGGCAGCAGCGGCACTCCCCGCCAGGTCAGCAGCGGACTGCCGAACCGGCTGTCCGTGACCGGGGGCACCCCCCGCCGCGTACACTCGCGCCCGAACGCGGCGATCGCCTTCGGATGCGCGACGAAGAAGGCCGGCTGCTTCCACACCTTCGAGAGCAGCTCGTCCAGGTCGTCGGGGGTGGGAGCGCCGGTGCGCGCCTGCACGCGCTGACCGGCCGGGACGTTGTGGAAGAGGCCGAAGTCGGGGTGGTTGAGCATCAGGTTCTCCTGCCGCTCACGCAGGGCCTGGACGGTCAGGTTGGCCTGGGTCCGGGTCTGGTCCATCGGCCCGTTGTAGAGGTCGGCGACGCGGGAGTGCACCATCATCCGGGTCTGGGCCAGCGTCATGTGGTACTCGCGCGGGGCGTCCTCGTAGTCGACGTACGTGCTCGGGAGATCGACCTCGCCCACATGGCCGCCGCTCAGGTCGATGGGCGCCTCGGTGCCCGGTGCCGGCATGTCGCCTGCCCCGTACGACTCGACCGCCCCGCGCAGCGCCTCGTCACGCTCCATGAGCCCGGCCAGGGCGGCACGATCGGCTCGCAGGGCGACGCCGGGGGTGACGGCCTTGACGGTGTACGGCATGGGCTCGCGCCTGGTCCATGCGTCCAGGTCGAAATACTGCCCGTCGCCGATGACTTGGATCAGTGCCTCGTCGCCGTACCGCCCGGCGGCGCGCTTCTCGGCGCGCCCGCGGACGATCACCCACAGATGCTCGGTGGTGTCGCCCTCCTGGACGAGTACCTGCCCGGCGTCGAAGCTCATCTCGTCGAAGGCGTCGGCCAGTTGGCCGAGGAGGGCGTCGTCGGTCTCGCGCAGATACGGGATCTCGCGTAAGTCGCCCGGAACGACGCGCGGGCTTCCGTCGTCGGTGTGGGTGCTGATGCGGTCGTCGCCCAGCACGTAGGTGCGGCGCCGGTTGACGCGGTAGACACCCGATTCGACGTCGACCCAGGGAAGGGCGCGAAGGAGATAGCGCGGGGTGATGCCGCGCATCTGCGGTGTGGTCTTCGTGGTCGTCGCGAGTTGCCGGGCGGCCTCGGGGCTGAGGCTCATGCGGTCGGTCGTCACAGGGATCTCCTCGAGTGGATTGCTCCGGGATCGGACTGCTGTGCGAGCGAGGCCGATCGTGCAGCCGGCGACAGGCCCCGACAAGATGCGTGGGACACCGTTCGGCGGGGCCCGGGCCGAAAACGCTCGACTCGGGGCGTGGTGGGCGCGCAGGAGCGTGTTCGTCGGCAGGCAGCGCCACCAAGGGCGAGGACCGACCGGGCGAGGCTCCGGGCAGAGCGACGGCGAGTGGCTCGACGCTCCGTCAAATCGGCTATGGACGACTTGATTCAGCCCCGTATCACCGCTTTCACTTTCTTAAAGGCGCGCTTATACGACCCGTCTTTGAGCCGTATTTATCTGAATTCGAAATTACTCGCTGGGCGAGGGCTCGGCGGCCGAGGGCGGCAGGTCCAGGAGGGCCCGCAGCGGAGCCGACGAGTGAGGGCCGGCGCGCCAGACCAGCGCCTTCGCGTAGGGGATACGGGGCGTCACCGGCACCACGGTGACCCGCGGATCCCTCGTGATGCCCCCGGCCCCGCCCGCCGCGAGGGCGATGCCCGCACCGGCGGCCACGAGTTCCAGCTGCAGCGCGACGTGGTTGGTGGAGTAGGCGGGCCGGAAGGGGACCTCGGCCTCTTCGAATGCCCTGCGCAGCCGGGGGTGCAGGCCGCTGTCCGGACCGTAGGTGATCAGCGGGGCGGCGGAGACCTCGCGCAGGGAGAGCGCCGCCTGTCGCGCCTGCGGCCGGTCGGCGGCGACCAGCGCCACGATCTCGTCGCGGACGAGGACCCGGTGCCCGAACCCCGGGTCTAGGCCCGTCGGCGGGACGGCGACGAACACCGCGTCCAGGGAGCCCTGCCGCACCTGGGGCACCAGGCCGGCGCTCGCCCCCTCGACGAGGTGCACGGTGACGCCGGGATACAGCCGGTGGAAGGTGCCGAGCAGGGCCGGGAGGCTGCTGCTCTCCACTCCGTCGGCCGCCCCCAGCGACAGGGTCCCGGTGAGCAGGCCGGAGCGCGCGGCGAACTCGGCCTTCGCGGCGGCGACGGCCGCCGACACCGTACGGGCATGCGGCATCAGTGCCTCGCCCGCCGCGGTCAGCCGGACGGTACGGGAGTCCCGGTCGAACAGCGCCTCGCCCAGTTCCCGTTCCAGCGAACGGATCTGCTGGCTGATGGCGGGCTGGGCGACATGGCAGCGGGCCGCGGCCCGGGTGAAGGACTGTTCCTCGGCGACGGCGAGGAAGTACTGCAGCGTGCGCACCTCCATGACCTCAGTGTATTCGAGATTCTTATAGCTGGATGAAGATCTAGGTCTTTGACCTATCACCCGTGCGGCGGCACCGTGGAAGCACGCCCCCGCAAGCACGAGCAAGGAGTCCCGCCATGCCCCTGGTCCGCATCGATCTCGTCAAGGGCCGCAGCGACGCCCAGGTCCGCGCCGTCGCCGACGCCGTCCACGCGGCCGTCGTCGAGGTGCTGGCCGTCCCCGAGCGCGACCGCTTCCAGATCGTCACCGAGCACGAGGCGGGCAGGGTCATCGCACTCGATGCCGGCCTCGGCTTCGAGCGCGGCGAGGACATCGTGATGATCCAGATCTTCACGCAGACCGGCCGCTCGACCGCGGTCAAGCAGCAGTTGTACGCCGCCGTCACCGCCTCATTGGCGAACGTGGGTGTGGCAGGGGAGAACGTTTTTATCGGGTACGTCGAGAACACCCCGGCCGACTGGTCCTTCGGCTTCGGCCGCGCCCAGTACATCGAGGGCGACCTGGGAATCCCCGCTGCCTCAGCCGCTTCCCGATAACCCGGGATCGGCGGCGGACTGTGCAAGGAACAGTCCGCCGTGCGGAATTACGCGTGCCGCAAGCGATCACCACCCCCTACTCTTCAACCGACCGAAACATTGACAGTTGCATGACCAACACGGGGGAAGGCACATGACATATCGACGCGCGGTGATACCGGCACTGGTCGGAGCCCTGCTGATGACGCTGCTGCTGTGGTGGGC
Organism: Streptomyces shaanxiensis; assembly: GCF_039537145.1. Lineage (NCBI taxonomy): Bacteria > Bacillati > Actinomycetota > Actinomycetes > Kitasatosporales > Streptomycetaceae > Streptomyces > Streptomyces shaanxiensis. Next base: position 57,003 of record NZ_BAAAZY010000014.1, on the reverse strand, counting down.
GGGGGCGAGCGCCCAGGCCCTGCAACTGCGGGGCACCACCAGCGTGTTCGACGTCGATTCCGCGAACGAGCTTTGGCGATGGCTCGCGCCCTGGTCGTACGACCCCCCGACGGCTCTGCAGCCCGACGGGACTTCCGGCGCGGGGGCGGGCGGAGACACGGCGGTGAGCGGGGGCACCCAGTACGCCGATCTGTACCGCACCGCGATGCAGATCAGATACGTGGCCGTGTTCGTGTGCTTCCTGGCCGGTGCGTTGCTCCTGCTCCGTAGGATTCCGCCGGTCCAGGGCCGTACGCCGGCCACGCTGTGCGCGCTGTGGGCCTGGGGTCCGGTGGCCGGAACGCTGGCGGTGACGGTTTCCGCGCCGTGGCTGATCGCTTCCCGGGGGCGCGGCAGTTACCGGTTCCTGCCGCAGGTGGCGGGTGTGATCGCGTCGAGCGGGCCGGTCACGGTGTTCGCGGCGCTGTTGGCCGCCGTGGCCACGGTGCTGGTGGCGCGTGTCACCGTAAAGGGCGCGGACCCGCTGCCCCGGCGGAGTGTGCCGCCCGGGGCCGCTCGCCTGGCCGCGAGCGTCGGGACCGCGGTGATCGCGGTGTCGCTGGTGATCCTTTCGTACGTATCGGTGGCGGCCTGGATCCAGACCTCGTTCGGCTTCGGCGGAGGGCTGCTGTCCGACCCCGGCGACCTGCTGCGTGAGTGGCTGCTGCTCGGCGCCTGGACGGGCCCGGCGTCCGCGCCGCTCGGCGACTGGCTGCTGTACCGAGCCGCCGATGTGCTCATGCTGGCCGTGGTGTGGTGGGCGCTGCGGCTTCTGCCCGGCCTGCTCACCCGGACCACGGTGCCGGCGATGGCGGTGGGTGCGGTCTGCGCAACCGTGCTGGGTCTGCTGGTGAGCCAAGTGCTGCACATGGCGCTGGACGACACCGTCTCCGTGTGGGGGCCCGTGTACCTGTTCTCCAAGCTCGGCGACGGCGTCCCGGCCGCCCTCACCTTCGGCATCATGGCGGGGGTGGCGGCCCTTGTGGCCCTGCGACTGGCGGGCGACCGTGACAGTGGCAAGCAGGAGAAGGTCACCTCCACGGTGTGAGCAGGGCGCGGTGCTGCTCACCAGCGGCTTGGCGTTTGGTTCAGTTCCTTCCGGTGAGCAGTCGTCGCGGATTGGCGATGCGGAAGGCGTACGCCGCGGCTCCGCCCAGACCGAAGCCGGGGTGTTGCGGCGGCTCCGCGTAGGGCCGGTCCGAGCCCTGGACGACGGCGTCCACACCGAGGGCGCGGACGATCGCGTCGACGGCGCGCGGACCGTACGAGGACGTCTCGACGAAGACATCCGGGTCCACCCCGCTGCCGGCCCCGTCGCCCCGGGCTGCGAACCGCTCACCGTGCAGCGGGGCGAGCCCGGCCAGCAGCGCGAAGCACACCCGCAGGCGGGGATGGCGGGCGCGGCCGAAGGCGCGGAAGGCGAACCAGGCTGCGTGCATCTGCTGGACGTAGGGAACCATCGCGGGCCACCAACCGGGCCCCTCGGACTCGCCGGGTGCGGGCCCCGGGTGGACGAACAGCGGGAGGTCGCGCTCTTCGAGCAGGTCGAGCAGCGGGGCGCACCGCGCGTAACCGGCCGCGTCGGCAAGGGCGTTCGCCGGGAGCTGGAGGCCGACGAACCCCCGGTCGAGAACCTCGGCCGTCGCCTTGGCGTCGATGTCCCGTACGCAGGCGGCGGCCCAGGACCCGAACGGCTCGGGGAGCGCGGCCGCGCCCTCGTGGTAGGCGTCGAGCAGGGGGCGTGCCTCGGCCGAGGGCAGCCACTCCACGCCGATCGGGGCGGACAGGGAGACGAGCGCCCGGCCGAGGCCGTCGGCGGCCGCGAGCTCCGCGCGCCGTGTCACGTCGTGGTCGGCGGGCGGGATCTCGTAGGGCGGCTCACCGTGCAGAAACAGGGTCCAGCCGTCCAGGAACGGTGGTTCACCGCGGGACCGCAGGGCCGCCACCAGCGAGGGGGTCCACAGATGCTGGTGCACGTCGACGTTGGTCATGAAGCCTCTCCCACCACGGTTGACGCTCCTTCGGCCACGGCTGACTCTCCTCCCACTACGGTTGACGCCCCTCCCGCCAGGGTGCGCAGTGCGCTCCGCACGTCGTCTGAACCCAGGATGTCCCGGTCCACAGCCTCCACGTCCACCCCGCAGGGCCGGTCGTCGTCCAGGCGGGGAACGATCTCCCGGATCGCGCGGTGCAGGAACCGAGGTCCTCGTCCCAGGGCGGACGGTGCGGCCAGGTCCACGGCCTGGGCGGCGACCACGGCCTCCACGGCCAGCAGCTGTCGTAGCCGGACGAGGATCGTGGCCAGCCGCCGTGCCCCGAGCGCCGCGTTGGTCGAGTCGTCCTCGACGGCGTCCGCGCCATGGCGGGGGTCGGTGCACACGGGTACGGACAGCATGCGGATCTCGGCCACGAGTGCCTGCGCCGCCTTGGCCAGCGGTGCGAAGCCCGAGCGTTCCGGACCGTACGGGGAGAGGTTCGCGGGCAGTCCGCTGACGGCGGGGGCGAGCAGCCGTCGCATGCGCTCGGCGGAGAGTGACGCGGTCTGCGTCAGGGCCAGCGCGAGGGTGTCGAAGGCGAGGGCCAGGGCCGGGGTGTGGAAGTTGCCGGAGGAGAGGATCTCGCCGGTGTCGGGCAGGACCACCGGATTGTCGCCGCAGCCGTTGAGCTCCGGTCGGAGCGCGGCGTCGGCGAAGTCCAGCGCGGCGTGCAGGGCCCCGTGCACCTGGGCCGCGCAGCGCAGGCTGACGGGGTCCTGGACCCGGCGCGCGTACCGGGGGTCGCCCAGCTCACCGCCGTGCAGGAGGGCGAGCAGTTGGGCAGCGGCACGGGACTGACCGGGGGCCGGGCGCAGGCCCAGTACCCGGGCGTCGAGCGGGCTCGTGTTCGCCCGGAAGCCCTCGTAGGTCAGCGCCGTGACCGCCTGGGCCAGCGTGAGGGCAGCGGCCGCCTCGTGCAGGGCGAGAGCCCCCTGTCCGGCCGCCAGCGGGCTCGCGCTGCACAGCACATGTCCGTCCTTCGGGCCCAGTACGGCAGGAGTGAGACCGGCCCGCCGCAGTGCCGTGCCGCCGTCGCGCACCTCGCCGGCGAACTCGGCCCTGCCCTCACCGATGACGACCAGGCCGACATGGGCCATCTGGCACAGATCCGAGGCGCCGATCGACCCCACCTCGGGTATCACGGGATGCACCCGCGCGTTGAGCATGTCCACAAGCAGCCGCGGAATCTCCGTCCGCACCCCGCTGCCTCCGCCCGCGATGCCGTTGACGCGGGCGAGGACGGCGGCCCGGACGAGGGGGACGGGCAGCGGGTCGCCGACCGCGTTGGCCCGTCCGCGGACGGTACGGACGCTGAACTCCTCGAGTTCGTGGCGGGGCAGTGCGTGCGACGACCGGGTGCCCAGCCCCGTCGTCAGCCCGTACGTCGGCACCTGGCGGTCGACGACGTCGTCGACGACGGCCCGGTCGCGGGCGAGGCGGGGGAGCACGTCGTCGGCCAGGACGACCTCGGCTCCGTGGTGGGCGACGGCGACGACATCGTCGTAGGACAAGGTCCGCCCGTCGACGACGACCCCCGTCATGAGAACCGCAGCTTCTGGCCGAGGTCGCGCTCTTCGGACTTCTTCAGCATGGCCGCGCCCAGGGCGATGTCGGAGAGGGACAGCCCGCGGTGCCAGAACAGGTTCGTCTCGTCGGCGCTCTCCCGGCCGGGCTTGCGGCCGGCGACGATCTCGCCCAACTCGCCGTGCAGAGTGGTCTCGTCGAGTCTGCCGCTGTCGACATGTGCGCGCAGTGCGCCGAACGGTCCGGCGTGCGCCTGGCCCCAGTCGTCGACGACGATCTTGTCCATGACGTCCGTGAGGGAGAGTTCGACGGCGCTGTTCGTTCCGTAGGGCACGACCAGGGCGCCAGGGGCGATCCACTCGGTCTTGAGCAGCGGCTCCGGGCGTTCGAGGCGGGAGGCCTCCACCACGATGTCCGCGCCTTCCACGCAGGTCTTCCAGTCCTCGGTCACGACGACGGGCTTGCCGAGCTCCCGCTGAAGCCGCTCGGCGAAGGCCTCCCGGCTCTCGGGGCGGCGCGAGTGGACGCGGATCTCGGCGAGGTCGAAGATCCGGTCGAGCAGGCGGACGTTCCAGTACGACGTGGCGCGGGAGCCGATGTGCCCGAGCACCTTGGCGTCCGGGCGGGCCAGATGACGCGCCCCCAGCGCGGTGAGGGCACCGGTGCGCATCTCGGTGATGGCAGTGGCGTCGAGGACGGCCACCGGCATACCGGTGCGCGGGTCGAAGAGGTTGAGCAGCGCCATCTCGGAGGGCAGGCCCTGCTGGTAGTTACCCACGTAGTCGCCCACGATCTTGACCCCGGCCAGCGCGAGCGGAGCGATGTAGCCGCGCAGGACGTTGAAATGACCGTTGAACGCGGGATCGGGCATGAGGTGCACGCGCGGTTCGATGACCGTTTCCCCGAGGCCCTGGGCGCGCAGCCCGGCCTCGACGGCGTCGAGTATCTCGATGTCGGTCAGCTCGAGTTGTTCGATGTCCGAGCCGTTCAGGAAGGTGAACCAGACCGGTTCCATGGGGGTGTCTCCCTTACGTCTGAGCTGGCCAATTGTGAGTGGCACATCAGTCGTGGAACGTGGGCATTTCGGGTGCCCCTGGCCTGATTTCGTACGAACGTAACACGGCGTTCACGGTTGGCCATTGACTGCCATTCACTCACTCGAAACTGTGCATACGCATATGCAGTCAGGTGAGGGGCAGCCTTGATCAAATTCGACGCGGTGAGCAAGAACTATCCGAATGGCACCACGGCCGTGGACGATCTGTCCCTGGAGTTGGCCGAGGGCGGCATCACGGTCCTGGTCGGTCCCTCCGGCTGCGGCAAGACCACGACCCTGCGCATGATCAACCGCATGGTGGAGCCGACGGCCGGGACGGTGAGCCTGCGCGGCCGGGACATCCGGGAGGTCAACGCCCCTGAGCTGCGCCGCGGCATCGGGTACGTGATCCAGCACGCCGGGCTGTTCCCGCACCGGACCATCCTCGACAACATCGCGACCGTGCCGCTGCTGCTCGGCTGGAGCCGGAAGAAGGCGCGGGCGCGGGCGGCGGAGCTGCTGGAACTGGTGGGCCTGCCGGGCGAGATGGCCAAGCGCTACCCGAGCCAGCTCTCCGGCGGGCAGCAGCAGCGCGTCGGGGTCGCCAGGGCGCTGGGCGCCGACCCGCCGGTGCTGCTGATGGACGAGCCGTTCAGCGCGGTCGACCCGATCGTGCGGGCGGAGCTGCAGGCGGAGTTCATACGGCTGCAGAAGGAGCTGCACAAGACGATCGTGTTCGTCACCCACGACATCGACGAGGCGATCAAACTCGGCGACAACATCGCGGTGTTCCGAACCGGAGGCAGGCTCGCCCAGTTCGACACCCCCGAGCGACTGCTCGCGCAGCCCGCCGACGACTTCGTGGCCGGCTTCGTCGGGCAGGACCGGGGCATTCGCCGACTGTCCTTCGTCAAGGCGGCCCAAGTGCCCCTGCGCGAGGGTGCGGTGCTGTCGGCGACCTCTCCCGTGACTCGGGCCAGGGCGTCGGACGAGCCGTGGGTACTCGTCGTCGATGCCGAGCGGCGACCGCTCGGCTGGGCCGCTGTCGCGGAGCTGCCGGAGAGCGGCACCCTCGCGGACGCACCTCTCACGCCGCTCGGCCACACCTTCAGCCTCGTCGGCGACTCGGCGCGGGCAGCCCTCGACTCGGCGCTCCTGTCGCCGTCCCGGCTCGCGGTGGGCGTGGACGCGGACGGCGCGGTCGTCGGAGTCGCGGACGCGCACGAACTGTCCGCGGGGGTGGCCGCGGCCGAGGTGCCCGAAGCGGCGGAGGCAGCGGCCGTGGATGCGGCGCCCGAGGTCGCCAAGGACGGCGATGCGGAGTCCAGGGTCGCAAAGGACGAGGTCGCAAAGGGAGTGGACGCGAAGACCGGGGACGCGGCCGGTTCCGTAGGTCCGGGGGGTGGTGAGCGATGAGCGACGGTGAACCGCTGGTCCGGTGGGCCTGGATCGGCGACCACATCGGCGAGCTGGCCGACTACACCGGGGTCCACCTGCGCCTCGGCCTGCTGCCCGTGCTGTTCGGGCTGATCATCTCGGTGCCCCTCGGCATCCTCTGCCACCGCTGGCGATGGCTGTACGCGCCGGTGCTGACCGTGGCCAACATCCTGTACTCGATCCCGTCACTCGCCCTGTTCATGATCTTCGTCAAGTACACCGGGCTGACGGAACGCACCGTGATGATCCCGCTGACGCTCTACACGCTGTCGGTCCTGGTGCCCAACGTCGTGGACGGGCTGGCCTCGGTGCCCGAACCGGTCCGCCAGGCGGCCACCGCGCTGGGATTCGGCCCGGTACGCCGTGTCGTCCAGGTCGAACTGCCCATCGCCGTACCCGTCGTCATCGCCGGCGTACGCGTCGCCGCCGTCTCCTCCATCAGCCTCGTCGCCGTGGGACAGCTGATCGGACAGGGCGGTCTCGGCTACTACATCACCCGTGGCCTCCAGCTCGATTTCCCGACCCCGATCGTCACCGCGATCGTGCTGATCATGCTGCTCGCGCTCACCACCGACGCGCTGCTGGTCCTGGCGCAGCGGCTGCTCACCCCCTGGTCCCGGAGCAAGGTGACGGCGACATGAACGATCTCCTGAACCAACTCGGGCTCGTGGGGGACTGGTTGACGTCCTCCAAGCAGTGGCACGGTGCGGAGGGAATCCCGCAGCGGCTCCTGGAGCACCTCACCTACAGCGGCGTGTCGCTGCTGTTCGCCGCCCTGATCGGGCTGACGCTCGGCCTGCTCGTCGGGCACACCGGCCGCGGGGCGTTCGCGGTGGCCAGCGTCGCCAACCTCGCGCGGGCGATCCCCACCTTCGGCCTGGTCGTCCTCGTCGTCACGCTCGCCGGGCTCAGCACCGCCCCCGTACTGGTCGCCCTGGTCGCGCTCGCGGTCCCGCCGATCCTCATCAACACCTTCGAGGGAGTGCGCGGCGTGGACCCCGCGACCAGGGACGCCGCGCGCGGGGTCGGCATGACCGAGTGGGAGGTCCTGGTGCGGGTGGAGGTGCCGATGGCGCTGCCGCTGATCCTCCTCGGCCTCAGAGTCGCCGCGATCCAGGTCGTGGCCACCGCGACCGTCGCCGCCTATCCGGGTCTCGGAGGCCTGGGCCGCTTCATCGTCGACGGGCTCTCCCGCAACGACTACGAGCTGGTCATCGGCGGCTCGACCGTCGTCGTGGCCCTGGCGCTGGTCGTCCAGATCCTGTTCACCGCGCTGCGGCGCGTCATCGTCTCGCCGGGCCTGAGGGTCTCGGCGTCCAAGTCCTGAGTTCGCCCGAATCCCGAGTTTGCCCAAGCCCTGAGTTTGTCCGAGCCCCCGGGCTCCGAGAAAGGAAACACCCATGAGAGTCATCCACCGCGGCGCCGCCTTCGCCCTGATCGCCGCGCTGTCGCTGGCCGCCTGCGGCGGAGGCGACAGCGATGACAACCCCCTGACGGGCAGCAGTGGCGACAGCGGCGACGGCAAGTCCGTCGTCGTCGGCTCGGCGAACTTCCCCGAGAACCAGCTGCTCGCCGAGATCTACGCGCAGGCCCTGGAGGCCAAGGGCCTGAAAGTGACCCGCAAGTTCGACATCGGGGCCCGTGAGGTCTACTACGACCAGGTGGTCAAGGGAGGCATCCAGGTCTTCCCGGAGTACAACGGCGCCCTGCTGGCGGTGGCGGTCGACAAGAAGAGCACCGCGACCAGCACGGAGACCATCAACGCCGAGCTGAAGAAGAAGCTCCCGTCGTCGGTGGAGATCCTGAACTCGGCCGAGGCCGAGGACAAGGACTCGGTCACGGTCACCGCCGAGACGGCCAAGGAGTACAACCTCAAGACCCTCGCCGACCTCAAGCCGGTCGCGGGGGACTGGACCATCGGTGCCGGCTCGGAGTTCAAGACCCGTACCCAGGGCTGGATCGGTCTGAAGGAGATCTACGGCGTCGAGTTCGGGAAGTTCCAGCCGCTCGACGCGGGCGCCCAGAGCACCCTGCTGAAGCTGCTGAACTCGGGCAAGGTGCAGGCCGCCAACATCTACACCACCGATCCCGCCATCGTCGAGGACAAGCTGGTGGTGCTGGAGGACCCGAAGAACCTCTTCGCCTCACAGAACGTCACGCCCCTGGTCTACAAGTCCGCGGTCAACGACACGGCCAAGGGAGCGCTCAACGGAGTCTCGGCCAAGCTCACCACCGAGGACCTGCTGGAGATGATGAAGAAGCTCGTCAACGACAAGGAGGACGCCGCCACCGTCGCCGAGGAGTGGCTGACAAAGGCCGGCCTCGCGAGCTGACCGGATCGGCCCCGCCAACACCGTCCGCCTCCCCCGCACCCCTCCCTACATGCCGGGCAGGGGTGCGGGGACCGGGTAGGGCCGCCTGGGGATCGGGATCAGACCGCTTCGGCGACATGGTCGACGAAGAGGGTCAGCGCCTGCACGACACCGGTGCGCAGCCCGCCGCTCAGAGCGTCGTCGGGCTGCGCGTACTCGGGTGCCTGCCTTCGGACCACGTCCTCCACCTCGGCGGCTACGAAGGGGAGTTGGTCCCGTAGCCGCTGGACGAGAGCAGGCGGAACCGGCGGAGCCGGAAGGGCGTCCGGTGTGCTGACCGTCGACGTGAGGCGCATCACTCTCTGGCTGCTCCGGGGCTGGCGTGCGCGATCATGATCGGAATGGACACTCGTTTCGTTGGCATCGCTGAGGTGGTCGAGGCTCCGTCCGTGGCGGTCGTGGTCGACGTCATGCGTGCTTTCACCGTGGCTGCCTGGGCCTTTGCCCAGGGGGCGGAAAAGATCGTTCTTGCCGAGTCGCTGGATGACGCTCTGGCGCTCAAGGCTCGCCACCCGGATTGGATGGCGCTCAAGGACGGTCCACCCGCGCCCGGGTTCGACACCGTCAATTCACCCGGCCTGCTGCGGTCCATTGACCTTGGCGGACGGACCGTTGTCCAGAAGACCACGGCAGGGACGGTCGGCGCGCTGGCCGTCAAGGAGGCGTCGCTGGTGCTGTGCGCCAGCTTCGTGGTGGCGGAGGCAACGGCTCGGCTCTTGCGGACACGCAAGAGTGACAGTGTCACGTTCGTGGTCACTGGCGAAGACGGCCAGGCCGATGAAGACCTGGCGTGCGCTCAATACATCGCACGGAGGGCCACCGAAGCGGGGGCGGACGCCGGTGAGTTCCTTCGCCGCGCTGCCGAGTCGCGCGCCGCCGCCGAGCTGGCGGAGGGAGTGCGTCAAGGAGTCCATCCTGATGACGTCGCACTCTGTCTTGAGCTCGACCGGTTTCCCTTTGCCATGGTGGCGGCCTTGGAAGGCTCGCTCATGGTCCTGCGTCCGTGCGCCGTGCCTTCGCCGGCCGATGGCGATCCGATCTGATGGAGGGCCGGTGCTGGACACGCTGGTGACGACGGCGGCTGGGGCGCTCTCCGCCACAGTGGGCGTTCTGGTCGGCGGCATCGTCACACGTCGCGCCCAGGACCGTCAGTGGCTCCGTGACCAGCAGCTTGTCGCCTATCAGGAGCTGTTCGGTCACTACGCCAGGTTCACGATGGAACTCAGGCGAGCGCACGGAGACCGGCGCGGCTGGGACTACGACTGGGGCGAGTGGAGCGCGGCCTTGATGCGCGTAAGCCTGGTCGCCCCTTCGGAAGTCGCGGCCGAGATCGACGATTTCGGCCGCGCCGTCGGCACCTTCCTGGATCAGGTGGCGCGGGGACGCGACCCCCTGCGTGACCCGGTGACTCCCGAGGAGTTCGAGCAGGCCGGACAGGCACCTGCCGAGGCGCAGGTGAAGCTGGTCAACGCCATACGAAGGTCGCTGAGCAATGATCAGAAGGGACTGCCCTTCGGGATCGGTGGGTGAGGTGTGGGCGCTCGGACAGCCGAAGGAGGCGCCCGGCTTCGACGGGACACCGCGCTCCGGACCCGAACAGCAGCGCCGACCATTTCGTCGAAGTGGTGCGGGCGTACCTCGTTCGCGCGCGTGACACGGACACCGCTGCCGAGCACGTCGCCCAGGGACCGCACCATCGAGACCTTGACTGAGTTTCGCCCTCGGCCGCTTGGAAATCTGGTTGGAGTCCAGGACCTGGGCCCGGCCGTCACATTGCGGGCGGTAGGTCGGCCAGGACCGCCTCGGGGTGGTCGGCGAGGTAGTCCCGCACGACCGATTCGAAGCTCGGGTCGGGCTGAAGCCCGAGCGCGGCGGCGCGTGTGTTGTCGAGGACGGAGGGCCACGACCCCACGATGGCTTCGATGGCAGGATCAGGCGCGATCGTCACCAGATCGGCGACGGCGTCCCCGGCCAACTGCCGCAGCGTGGCCAGCATCTCGGCGACCGAGACCGTGAGTGCCGGAAGGTTGACCGGTAGCCCGCCGTCGAGCCGGCCCCGCCCGGTGCCGCGCTCGACTTCGGCGATGCGGAGGATCGCCTCGACCGTGCGCCGTGGCGAGGCCAGGGCCACTCGCAGGTCGGGACGCACGGGGCAGATCGCCGGGAGGCCCGCGAGCGGCTCGCGGATGATGCCGGACAAGAAGCCGGAGGCGGCGGCATTCGGCTTGCCCGGCCGCACCGACACGGTCATCAGGCGGGCGACGCGTCCGTCGACGAAACCCCGGCGGGTGTAGTCCGCGATCAGCTGCTCGCAGACGAGTTTCTGGATCCCGTAGCTCGATCGTGGTGTGGGCAGGGTCGACTCGCCGACCACGGACGGGAGGGGCAGCGCCGGGTCGGAACCGTAGACAGCCACGCTGCTGGAGAACACCATGCGCGGGGCCGGTCCTCCGGCGGCCGACTGTGCCCGGGCGGCTTCGAGGAGGGCGCGGGTGGTGTCCAGGTTGGTGCTCATGCCGAGGTCGAAGTCGGCTTCGCACTCGGCCGAGACAGCGGCGGCGAGGTGGATCAGAACGTCCACCGGCTCCGCGAACACCTCGTCGAGGCGGTCGATCAGGTCGCCTTGCACGATCTCCACCGGCAGGTCGGACGCCGACGGCGACTCGGACGGCACGATCCGGTCGGCGAGCACCAGGCGATCGATCGGCGCGCCACGGAACGTCGGCGTCGTGAGCAGGGTGCCGGTGAGCTGTCGTCCCAGGAAGCCGAAGCCACCGGTGATGACGATCCTCATGCGCTGTCTCCTCGGTAGTCGCTCAGCCGGCCAAGCCCCATGCCGACAAGGGCTACGACTACGTCCACCTGAGGCGATGGTCAAGGAACCGAGGACATCCGGCACCGCAAGGCCCGCAAGGGAGTTGAGAACCCGCAGCGTTCGGACGTCACCGATGGACCATCGAACGCACCACGCCCCTGCTCGCCGGCTGCCGCCGACTCCACCGTCCCTACGAGCGCAAAGGCCGAGCACTTCCTCGCCTTCACGAGTATCGCGTACACCCTCATCTGCTCCCCGCGGCTCGCCTGCCGATGTGGGCCCGCAGCAACTACACCGCCAGGTCGTGGCGGTAGCGATTGGCCATGTCCATGGGCGTGTCACCGTCTGGATCCGCTAGCTCCGGATCGGCCCCGAAGGCCAGCAGCACAGCAGTGGTGTGCACAGTCAACGGTCGCCCGCTCTGCAGGGCACTATCGCCCTCGACGTCGATCGCGTGTGTCAGCAGCGTCATGTTGCCGAAGACCTCATTGGGATCGGAGCCGTCGGCCAGCAACCGGGCCAGAGTCTCCGCATCCTCGCACTCGACTGCCTGATGGGCCGGTGTCCAGTAGCTGCTCACCAAGGCATCCAACCGACGCTGCACCACATCTGCCATCGACTTTCTGCACCGCCGGTCACCAATTGAGCTGCCCCCTGAGTGCTCACCCACCCCGCTGGAAGGCGCCTCCGGCGTTGCTTGTCGCAGGCCGCGACCCCAGCCGTCACCACCTATCACCCGTATGGCGCACCGAAGCGCACTCTCCGGATGCGTTGCGACGCCGGCTCTTGTCAGCTAGTGAGCAGTACGGCGATCTAGGGAGCGGCATGAGTGTCCTGCGTCTGAAGAACGGCACCACGACCATCGATCCGCGCCTCGACAGGGTCCCGCAGTTCGACGAGCGCAGCAGGGAGTTTCCGATTCGGACGCTGGTCGCTGAGCGAGCGCCCTTGCGGTCGGCCGGGTGGGCGTGTCCGGGCTGGCTCGACCAGGGGCGCGAGGGTGCATGTGTCGGCTTCGCCTGGTCGCATGAGCTGATTGCGAACCCGGTTCAGGTGCCTGGCGTGAACGACAGCTTCGCCCGCGAGGTATACCGGGAAGCACAGCGGCTCGATGAGTGGCCTGGGGAGAACTACGAGGGTACGTCAGTGTTGGCGGGCGCCAAGGCGGTAGCTGCCCGGGGGTACATGGATGAGTACCGCTGGGCGTTCGGCGTCGACGATGTGCTGCGCACGCTGGGGTACTTCGGCCCCGTCGTCATCGGGATCAAGTGGTACGACTCGATGCTGGAGCCGGCCCCGAACGGGCTGCTCGAGGTGTCTGAGGGTGGCTTCGGGGGTCATGCGATCCTCGTTCGCGGCGTCTCGCTCCGGGCACGTCTCAACGGACACAACGGCACGCTGCCCGTTGTCCGGCTGCGCAACTCCTGGGGGCGTGACTGGGGCGCCGACGGGGACTGCTATCTCCGCGTCACGGACCTGGAGAAGCTATTGAATGACGCAGGAGAAGCGTGCGTACCGGTCACGCGTCAATCTGGTCCGCTGAGGGCTCCGGAGGCGGATCCCGACCTTCTTCGTGAGACCGGTGAGATCGACTGAACGTCCCTTCACGGCGGGGCTGGCGCCGTCCCGTGTGACATGCAGGCTGGCTGCCCGTGCTTTGACCTGCGTTGGTTCGTCCGGGTTCCTGTCTGCGCCGATAGCCGGCGATCGCCACGTCCAGGCCGCCCACGAGCGAATGGGGTGCTGACAGCCCGCAGCCTTCGGAGCCTGCCCCGGTAAAAGCAGCACGGCCCCCGCTCAGCTCACCCCACGCCCAGGGCTGTACGGGAACGTCGAAGCCCTGGCCGAGCACCGCGGTCGCATGCGTGCTCACTGGGCCGGGCAAGCCGGAGCTTGGTGAGCATCTGCTCCGGGGAGGGGCCGACCCGGTGGCGATGGCGCGTGCAGACGGCGGCTGCCAGCGGCGGGCAGCCAGACCCTGCGCGCGCAGCTCTTCCTCCAGGTCCGCGCCGGACCATCCTCGGCGCGTCTGCAGCAGGGACAGCAGCCGCAGCACGCGGGCGATCGCGGCACTCGTCATGAAGGTACAAAACCTGAGGAACCCACGGAAATCGCTGTTCTCGGTACGGGTGGCGGCGCTCGGGCCCCTATCGCGAAGCTCGCCGAGCTCGGTCACGAGGTCCATGTCGGCACGCGAGATCCCAGGGCCACCCTCGCGCGCACCGAGCCCGACATCCAGCGTGCCCTGCCGCGGACGAAGGTCGTCAAGGCGTTCGTCACGCAGGAACAGGACACCGTCGTCGACCCGAAGGCCATCGGCGCCGGCGACCACACCATGTTCATCGCCGGCGAGCACACCGACGCCAAGGCGGCCGTCACCGACCTGCTCATGGCCTACGGCTGGACCGACATCCTCGACCTGGGCCCGCTGGTCTCCGCCCGCGGCATGGAGATGTACGCCCACATGCACTCCGCCATCGGCTTCGCCCTCGGCTTCGGCACCCACTTCGGCATCAAGGTCGTCCGCTGACCGGTGGGGCACTGCCGCGACCGGTGTCCAGAATCTCCGCCAGGCAGGGGAAGGGTCGTCACCGGCGTGACGCCGTAGACCGCCGGTACGGATGAGCCCCCGCCGGCGAGTGCCTGCGGGGGCGTTTGCTTCACACCGTCGCCCGTACGGTGGCTCCGGAGGGCCGAGCGTCAGGTGTACGGATCGAAGGGGATACCGGGCGGCTTCGCGTGGTCCAGGGCCCACTGGAAGTCGCCGTCGTCGATCTTGATCGTCGCCGAGCCGAAGTCCGCGCTCATGAGCTTGTCGCGGTATCCGGCCGGGTAGCCGTGCCAGCCGACCAGGCGCGGATAGAACCAGTTGCCCGTGGCGTTCTCCGCCGGCTCGTCGTTGCTGTTGGCGAAGCGGAAGCAGTGACTCGAGACGCCGTCCTTGTGGTAGACGATCTTCGGGTGGGTGCCGTCGAAGCGGATCGCCGAACGAGCGGCCACCTGGTAGGTGGTGTGCTGGGACACCGACACGTACTGGACCTCGTTGTTGTGGATCCACACGATGACGTGCTCCCAGTCGTGGGTGTGACCGAGGGCCGCCGGACCGAGGGTGATCTGGTCCTTCTCGAAGTAGCTGGCGTACATCACCGCGCACCAGCCGTTGTTGCACTTCGAGCGTGAGTACGTGTTGGCGTTGGCCAACTGGGCGTAGTCGTGGCACTTGCCGTTGACGTCGCCGCCGAGCTTCAGACCCGGGTTGATGGTGCCGTCGGCGCCGATGGCGGCGGTGGCGTAGCAGCCGTCACCGTCGTAGTCGTAGGCGGGGGAGAAGGTCTGATCCAGTCCGTCCGCGTTCTGCGGCAGCAGGGTCAGGACATTGGCGTGGGCGGTCGCCGGGACCGCGACGACGAGCGTCAGCGCGCCGAACGCTCCGAGGAGGACTTTGGCGAGGGGCCTCAACTTGCGCATCTCGACTCCTTGTTGAGCGCCGGTCGTCAGCAGTAGAGGTTGCTGCCCGGGGAGACGCCGAGGATCTGTGTGAAGCGCTGGTAGGCGTTCACCCGGCTCTGTACCTGGGCGGGGTTCTTGCCGTCGCACTCGAGGGAGCCGTTGATGGAGCGGATGGTCTGGCCGAAGCCGGCCTGGTTGACCATGGCGTTGTGCGGGGTCATGGTGCCGGGGCCGGTCTGGGTGTTCCAGTACCACAGGCCGGTCTTCCAGGCGACGGGCGCTTCGTTCTGGACCCGCCAGGGGTTGTTGAGCAGGTCGATGCCGAGGGCGTCGCCGGCGGCTTTGTAGTTGAAGTTCCAGCTGAGCTGGATGGGTCCGCGTCCGTAGTAGGCGGCTTGGCCTGCGGGGCAGCCGTAGGGCTGGTTCCAGTCGCAGTAGTGGGGGTAGTTGGCCTGGTTCTGCTCGACGATGTGGACGAGTCCGCCGGTCTCGTGGTTGACGTTGGCGAGGAAGGCCGCGGCCTCCTGCTTCTTCACCGTGTCGCTGCCGGTGTTGGCGAAGCCGGGGTAGGCGCTGAGGGCGGCGGTGAGGCCGCTGTACGTGTAGAAGGAGTTCCGGTTCGGGAACATCTGGTTGAACTGCGCCTCGCTGACGACGAATCCAGACGGGTTGCCGCCGCCTCCGCTCGCGGGCGCGTTCCACTTCTGGTTCGCGGCGCCGGTGCAGGTCCAGATCTGCAGCCGGGTGCCGTTGGCGCTGTTGTTGTCCCGGACGTCCAGGCACTTGTTCGCGGCCGGGTTGACGATGTCACGCGCCGCGCTGACCACCCACTGCTGGTTGGCGCCGCCCGAGCAGTCCCACAGCTGGACCGCCGCGCCGTCGGCGGTACTGCGGTCGACGACGTCCAGGCACTTGCCGAGCGCGCGCAGGGTCCCGTCACCGGGGTTGGACCAGGTCTGGGCGCCGGTGCCGTTGCAGTCGTAGAGCTGTACGGCGGTGCCGTTGGCGCTGGAGGCACCCGAGACGTCGACGCACTTGCCGGCGAGTCCGGTGATCGTGCCGTCGGCGGCCTGGGCGGGGGCCACGGTGAACAGGGTGGTGAGGAGGGCGGAGAGAACGGCGAGGACTGCCAGGCGGGGTCTGCGCTGGGTCAGGGACATGGCTGAGGACGCTCCTTGGTTGGTGTCGGGGGGTGGGCCGGCCGCCCCTCGGGCGGAGGGACGGCCGACGGCGGAGCTGGGTGACGCGCTACGGGTAGTTCGTCAGATTGGCCACGTTGGTCGTGGAGTTGGACGGGCCACCCGTGTTGTTGACGACGTGCCGGATGGTGCCCGTGCCGCCGAGCGAGACCGTCACCATGCTGGTGAAGCGGACGCCCCCGTTGTTCGGTGCCTCGATGGCACGCTCGGCGGCGACGCTCGGGTTGACGTTGAAGTAGCAGTAGCTGCCGACGCCGTAGGCCTGGTGGCTGGTGACGGTGTCGGCGACCTTGTAGGCGGCGTAGCCCTGTGTCGAGCCGTTCATCCAGGACGCCTGGTTCGGCGGGTCGTACGGCATCTCGTTCTGGTAGAAGTACGTCCGCCCGCCGTTGCCGTTCCAGATGGTCTGGTACTTCTGGTAGTGCTCGACGAACAGGCCGTACGCCGTGACGTTGTCACCGTTGACGATCAGGCCGGTGTCGCCGGTGTTGGTGGTCCAGCCGACGCCGTTGCCGTGGTCGGCGCGCCAGATCCAGGTGTGGTCGGCGATGACGTTGTCGCTGTTGATCACCAGGCTGGTGGTCGCCTTGCCGACGGCGGCGCCGCCGACACGGAAGTACACGTCGTGCAGGGACGTCGGGTTGGCGGCGTGCGAGGCGGAGGAGTTGCCGGGGCCGACCTCCACGAGGGTGCTGGAGTTGGTCGTGCCGGCGTCGAAGAGCACACCGGCGATCTTGACGCCGTCGACGTCGGCCACCCGCATGGCGGTGACGCCGTGGTCCGGGATGAACGTCGAGAGGCCCAGGCCGAGGACGACGGTGTCGGCGCGGTTGACCTGAAGCGTCTGGTCGAGGTGGTAGACACCGGGGGTGACCAGCAGATTCAGGCCCGAGGCCAGTGCGGAGTTGATCTGCGCGGCCGTCGCGCCCGGCCGCACGATGTAGAACCGGCTCAGCGGGAGCGAGCTGCCCGAGGCACCGTTGGTCCAGCTGATGCCGGTGGAGTTGGCCCGCGGTGCCGGCACGAACACCTGGTAGGCGCCGTTCTCGTCGACGTACAGGAACGGCTTCTCCCGGCTGACCGGGGTCTGCGCGACCGTGGTGTACGGCGGGCTGGGGAATTGGGTGGCCGGGACACCCTGGCTGCCGACGAAGACCATGTTCCAGTTGGAGCCGGTCCAGCTGCCGAGCTGGGAGTTGCGAGTCAGCCACTGCTGCTGGCTGCCGGAATTGACCTGACCGTCGACCTTGGTGTCGGCGAACAAGCCGCCGCTGGACCAGCCGTTGTCGTCCAGTACGACGTTGCCGCGCAGATGCATTCGGCGGTACGCCGACGCCTGCGAGACCGCCCAACGGTCGGTGCCGCTCGTCGGGTTGACGGACAGGTTCTCGGCGCCGCGCCAGAAGTTCTGCGTCGCGTTGCCCTGGAACCAGTCGGCCTCGGCGTGCACGGCCCCGTTGATCGTGACCGCGTCCGGGGACAGGCCGAGACCGGCGACCTGGGTGTAGAAGCCGACGTTGACGTCCGCGTTGTAGGAGCCCGGCTTGAACAGGACCGCGTAGCGCTGGGAGCCGAACTGGTTGGTCTCCTGCTGCTGGAAGATGGTGTTGAGCCTGCTCTGGATCGTGGACGCCGACATGGACGGGTCGAAGACGACGACGTTCGGGCCGAGGTCCGGATTGGTGCCCGACTGGGTCACGGGGACCACCTGGAAGCGCTGGGCGGCGCTGCCGTTGCACGTGTACTGCACGAACTGCACGCTGTCCGCGGTCGAGGCGCCGGGGTCGTCCAGGCATTTGCCGCTGTTGCGGTTGACGAAGTGGTAGGCGCCGCCGCCCTCGTGGACGGGCAGCCACTGCTGGTTGGCGCCGCCGCCGTAGGTCCACAGGTGCACGGGCGCGTTATCGGCTGTGGACACGTCGGCGACGTCCACGACCTGGTTGGTGTTGTTGCGGTTGTTGATACGGACGTAGCCGTCGCTGGTGGTGGTGAAGCTCCACTGCTGGGCCGTGGAGCCGTTGCACGAGTACTGCTGCACGACGGTGCCGTTGGCGGTGGCCGCCGACCGGGCGTCCAGGCATCGGCCGCTCGCGGCGTTCATGACGGTCGCGAAGTCGGTGGGCAGCGCGGCGACCGCGCTCTCCGCCGCAGGTGCCGCGGAGAGCAGGGAGGCGACGGCGGCGGCGGTGACCACCGCCGAAGCGGTTGATCTGCGGCGGCGCTTGAGTACGGAGCGCAACGAGGTGAGCACGGATTCTCCTTGCCGAAGGAGTGCGGGTGGTGGGGGCGGTGGGGGTGGCTGGTTCAGCCGGTGTACGCCGCGAAGACGCGGGTGTAGTCCCAGTCGGACTGGCTCACGCCCGAGCAGCTGTCGGCGGGGCCGCCGGTGCACGGGCGGTCGCGGTTGGCGGACCAGAACGTCAGGCGGGCCAGGTGGTGCTGCTGGGCGTAGGCGAGCATCGTGCGGAAGTCGGCGACCGTGACGGTCTCGCCCTGGTCGGTGATGCCGTTCATCGACGAGATGCCCATGAGCCGGTAGGTCTGGTCGTCGCTGTAGCCGTAGGCGTTCTTCAGCGCGTCCTTGAGGCCTTCGGCGGCCTGCGTGCTGAGGTTGCCCATGTTCTGGCCGACGCCGCCGAAGTTGAACGGCATGATCGTCCAGGCGTCCACGGTCAGACCGGAGGAGGCGGCGCGTTTGATCAGGCTGGTGTCGGGGCCGCTCTGCCCGGTGCCGATGGTGACGTAGACCTTGAGGCCGGGGTTGTTGTTCTTCACGGCCTTGAGCGCGTCGACCGTGCGCTGCTGCACGGTGGGGCTGTCGTAGGCGTCGGCCTCCAGATCGATGTCGATCGCCTTGAGCCCGAACGCGGTGATGACCCTCTGGTACGCGGCGGCCAGTTCACTCGCGCTGGAGCAGGAGCTCTCCAGCTTGTTGCCGCTCCACCCGCCGAAGGACGGGACGACGTCGCCGCCGTTCGCCCGAACGGTGTTGATCGTCTGCTGGTCGACACCGCCGGTCAGCGCCCGGCTGCCGTCCCACTGCGGGTTGCAGTAGCCGTTGCTGAGCACGAAGGCGAGGGTGAAGTACGTGACCCCGGTGGCGTTGGTGACCGTGGTGGGGTTCGGCGGGCTGCCCCAGCCGTTGTAGAGGTACGGCGCCACGGCCGTCGGCGGGGACGGGGCGGTGCCGTCGGGACTTGTGCCGGTGCCCGTGCCGGCCTGTGCGGGTGGCGCGCTGAGCAGGCCGGTGGCGAGGGAGAGGGCGGCGAAGGAGACAGCCGTGGGGAGAGATCTGGGCATGGGTGCAGAGGCCCTTCGTGGGGGGTGAACAACCGAGGCCGCGTTCACCGCATGAACGGTGAATGCGTCGCGCGTTGCGATGCTGACCCGTGAACCTAAAGGTCTGGACCACTTTCGTCAATACGTGAAGTAAGTCGTGAGGGACGTGAGTTACGGCTTCCGGCCAGGTGTCGGTCGCCCGCTCGGGCCTGCCCGCCCGGGTTGGGGGCGCTTGGCTGACCTTGGCCCATGCATGGCCCGGATGCTTGCGTAGCATCACCAGGACTCCACCTCGGTTACCGGGCGTCCCGCGTCCCGCACATGCTGCAGATTTACGTAGGCGAGCGCCGCCAGGCTCAGCTCGCTGACCGCTCCGCGTCACGTTCGACGGGTCTACCGGTGCGGCCGAAATGCTGTCTGTGCCCGGTGGATCGGGCCTGCGCCCCCGCTCAAGGGCGCACCCGAGCCGTGATGCGTATGGGCGATGATCTCCGCCGCGATGGAAAGGGCCGTCTCCTCGGGGGTACGGGCGCCGAGGTCGAGACCGATCGGGGAATGCAGGCGAGCGAGTTGCGCCTCCGGTACGCCGGCTTCGCGCAGCAATTCAAGGCGATGCGCGTGGGTGCGGCGCGAGCCCATCGCGCCCACGTAGCCCACCGGCAGGCTCAGTGCCAGGTGCAGCAGGGGGATGTCGAACTTGGCGTCGTGGGTGAGGACACACACCGTGGTGCGGGCGTCCACTTCGGTGGCGGCGAGGTAGCGGTGCGGCCAGTCGGCCACGACGTCGTCGGCGTGCGGGAAGCGCGCGTACGTGGCGAAGACGGGCCGGGCGTCGCACACCGTGACCCGGTAGCCGAGAAACCGGCCGATCTCGCTGAGCGCGCCTGCGAAGTCGACGGCGCCGAAGATCAACATCCGGGGACGGGACGCGTTGGTGTGGACGAGGAGGGACAGCCTCTCCGGGCACGTGGCCGCGTCTCCGCCGACCTCGACCCGACCCGTACGGCCCGCGCGCAGCAGGGCGCCGGCCTGGGCCGCCACCGCAGCTTCCCAGTCCTCTCCACCCACTGCTCCGTCCTCCGTGCTGCCGTCGCCGGCGACACTCAGGGTGCGGCCCAGGAGTTCTTCGGGCCCGTCGATGATCTGGGCCACGGTGACGGGTCGGCCGGACGCCACTTCGCCGAGGGCCGCGGCGAGGTGGGGCTGGTCGACCGGGTCGATCCGTTGCACCAGGACGTCCAGTTCGCCACCGCAGGTCAGGCCTACGGCGAAGGCGTCGTCGTCGGAGTAGCCGAACCGGGCCCGGGTCGGGGGCTCGTCGCCCTTGAGTACCTCGTGGCACAGCTCGTAGACGGCCCCCTCCACACATCCTCCGGACACGCTGCCGACCACGTTGCCGTCGCCGTCCACCGCCAGTGCGGTGCCGATGGGCAGCGGCGCGCTGCCGCTGACCTGGACCACGGTGGCGAGGGCGAAGGGGCGGGCCGCGCGGCACCAATCGTGCAGCGTGTCCGCGATGTTCAGCCTGGTCGGGGATCTCCAGAAGGGACAGCCTGGGCGGCGGTGCGGTGTGCACCGCCGTCCCAGGGTTGGGCTTACAACAGGGACTCGGCGGAGATGGGCAGCTCGCGCACCCGTCGGCCCGTCGCGTGGAAGACGGCGTTGGCGATCGCGGGGGCCACCCCCACCAGGACGACCTCGCCGAGGCCCTTGACGCCGAGCGGGTCGGCCTCGTCGTCCCGGCCGTCGACGTAGATCGCTCTGAGGTCGGGGACGTCGGCGTTGACCGGGACCAGGTAGTCGGCGAGGTTGGCGTTGACGATCCGGCCGTCGCGGTGGTCGGTGACGGTGTGTTCCAGCAGGGCCATGCCGATGCCGCCGGTCATGGCGCCGATGGCCTGGCTGTCGGCCAGCTTGGGGCTGATGATCCGGCCCGCGTCGAAGACGCCGAGCATCCGCCGCACCCGGACCAGGCCGAGGCGGGCGTCCACGGCGACCTCGGCGAACACCGCGCCGTACGCGTACATGGACGACCGTGACTGGCCTGGGCTCCAGGAGCCCATCGTCTCCAGGTACTCGCGGTTGTTGCGGGTGAGGAGCTGCCGGTACGTCTCCCCGCGCGCGGGGTTGTCCTTCACGTGCAGCCGGCCGCCGCGCACCACCACGTCACCGGCGTCGACGCCGTAGAGCGGTGAACGCGAGTCCCCGACGGCGAGTTCGATCGCCTGTCGGCGCAGCTTGTCGCAGCCGTTCTGGACGGTGGAGCCGACACTGGCCATGGTCAGCGAGCCGCCGTGGAGTGGGGCGGTGGGCATGTTCGTGTCGCCGAGGCGGAAGGTGACGTTGCGGACCGCGAGGCCGAGGGCGTCGGCGGCGACCTGCGTCATGGACGTGTAGGTGCCAGGGCCCATGTCGCTGGTCGAGGACTCGACCAGGGCGGTGCCGTCGGCGTCCAGCCGCACCGAGGCCTGGCCCGGGGCGCGCAGAGTGTCGTAGAGGGCGGTGGCCATGCCGGTGCCGGTCAGCCAGTCGCCGTCCCGGGTCGAGCGGGGCTTCGGGTTGCGGCGGCTCCAGTCGAACTCGCGGGCGCCGACGGTGTAGCACTCGCGCAGTCGCCGGGTGGAGAAGGGCCGTCCGCTGGCCTGGTCGTTGTCGGGTTCGTTGCGCAGCCGCAGCTCGATCGGGTCGATGCCGAGCTCCGCCGCTAGTTCGTCCATCGCGCTTTCGATGGGGAAGGCGGCGGTGGAGTAGCCCGGGCGGCGGCGCGGGTTCGGGGGCGTACCGTGCGGCTCGGACAGCGAGCTCGCGCAGGTGCTCGCGTTCGGCCTCTTCCAGACGCAGGGCGCGGGCGAGGGAGTCGAGCACAGAGGGACTGGGCCGGGTCTCCTTGCCGCCTTCCAGGCGGGCGTAGTAGTCGATGCTGATGCCGGCGAGGGTGGCCAGTTCCTCACGGCGCAGACCGGGTGTGCGGCGCAGTCCCGGGCCGACCGTGAGACCGGCCTCGGCGGGGGTGGTCCGGACCCGGCGGACGCGCAGGAAGCTGCCCAGCTCGGTGCCCCCCGCCGGTGGGCTGCTCACGTGTCATGCCTTCGAGTGTGCGGACCCGGGTGACCGGCCGGTAGGTGTGTGGGGCCGTGTCATGCCCCTGAACACGGTTCCCTGGCACGGCGCGGTCTGACAAGGCGATGCGTGTGAGCCCCGCAGGGCAGTGGCTGTCCGATGACCCCGACCAGGCAGGAGATCAGCCCCTCGGCGGTCGCTTCGGTGACGCCCAGCGACCGTCACTCGTTCGCCCTGATCGTTGCCTCATCGTCGACGGGGATGCCCAGTCGGCCGGCCAGGGTGGTGAGGGCTGTTCCCAGTGGGAGTGCGACCCGGGTGAGGGCGTGCCGGTCGCCGCGGGTCTGGTCCCGATTGACGATCAGCACCGGCTTCCCGGCCTGAGCTGCCTGGCGGACGAACCGGAGCCCGGACATCACCGTCAGCGAGGAACCCAGGACCAGCAGCGAGGCAGCCTCGCGGACCAGTTCGCGGCAGTGCTCGACCCGCGGCGGCGGAACGGTTTCGCCGAAGAACACCACGTCCGGTTTGAGGATGCCGCCGCAGACCGTGCAGGGCAGCACACGGAAGTCCCCGACCTGTTCGTCGGTGAGGTCGGCGTCGCCGTCCGGGTTGATTCCGGCGGCCACCGGCTCGAAGCCCGCATTGGCCTCCTCCAGCCGCCGGGCGAGTTCGCGGCGCGGGCTGAAGGCGCCGCAGGAAAGGCAGACGACCCGAGCCAGGCTGCCGTGCAGTTCCACGACGCCCTCGGTGCCGGCGGCCTGGTGCAGGCCGTCGACGTTCTGGGTGATCACGCCCGAGAGGAGGCCGTGGCGCGCGAACGCGGCCACGGCTCGGTGTCCGGCGTTGGGGCGGGCGCGGCCGAAGGTGCGCCAGCCGAGGTGGCTGCGCGCCCAGTACCGGCGCCGGGCCTGGCCATGGGCGGTGAAGTCCTGGTAGGTCATCGGAGTGTGCCGGCTCAGGCTCCCGCCCTCGCCGCGGTAGTCGGGGATGCCCGACTCCGTGGAGATGCCCGCCCCGCTGAGAACCAGCACACCACCAGTGCTCAGCACACCGGCGACCGGCTCCAGATCCGTGGTGCCCGGCGGCAGGTCCGCAGTCGGGGTCCAGCTCACAGTGGGGCGCATCCGCATGCCGCCAGGGTACGGAACAGGCTGCCACCCCGGTTTCCGCTGTCGATGGCGCCGGTGGTTCGGATGCTGCCGTGCACGATCCGCGTCGGGGGAGCGGTGTTCTGCGGACCGGGCTGCGGTGGCTTCTGTTTCCCCGGACGTCACCAACCTGTCCGGACAGCACACTGGGCCACGGCCGCAGTCACGTCCCCGACGGTCGCGGTTGTTCCGGTGGTACCGAGCTCTCGGCGGCCGCCATCCACTGGTCCAGGTCGGCCTGGGTGAACTCTGCCCACGGGGGGATCTCGGGGAGCTGGCGGAGGAGGTCGTAGGCCTCGGAGATCTTGGGGCCGCGGAGGACCGGGGAATGGCAGCCGGCGATGACCTCGGCGTTCAGGCGTTGGAAGTAGTCCACGACCGTCCGGAACTTCTGGGTGTCCAGCAACGCGACCCAGGGAGAGACCAGCCGTCCGCCGAAGAATTGGCCGTCGCGGAATTCGTCCGCGGACAACGCGGCAACGTCCGGCATCGGGGTGGGTACGTTCGTGGCGAAGGTGTCGACGGCCCACAGGACGTTGGTCTTCGGGTCGAAGAGGGCGCGGGTTGTGGGGTTGTCGTACAGGGGCGGTCGTTTGGCGACCAGGGTGCGGTCGCCCGCGTCGATCGTGTCGCCGTCGGTCATGAAGCGGCACCGGTTGATGGGGGTCTCCCACTCCTCGGCCATGCGGCCGATGGAGAACCATGTCGTCAGCAGGGTCGCGTTCGGGCATTCGGCGAGGACCGCCAGGAGGTTGCCGGCGTGGTCGCGGTCGTCGTGGGTGAGGAAGATCCACCGTACGTCCAGGGGATCCACGACGGACCAGGCTGCCTCCAGCCACTGGGAGCGCACTGCGGGCGCCCCGGTGTCCACGAGGACCGGTTCGGCTCCCCGGATCACCATCGAGTTCATCGGAAAGTGGCCGACCGGCGGGGCCTCGAGGGCCCACGGGATGACGAACGTCTCCTCGGCGATCTTGTGCGGCTGCAGAAGGTTGAACGTTTCCATGGTTGGCATCGCTGCTCTCCCTGGGACGGATTCGCCGCAGCATCCATGAATCCAGTGCAGCCCCGTGGCGGGCCATCGTCAAACGCAGCACGTTCATGAGTCCTCGTTGGTGTGCTGACGGGGACTCTGTGTTTGCGTGGGGCTGGTCTGCCGGCCCACTGCCCAGCCCAGGCCGCATGATCGCGGCCTTCTACCGACGCGCTCAGGCTTCGGGCATCGGCTGCATCTGAATTCCGTGCCGTGCGGCGATCTCGATGATGCGGTCAATGTCCGGCGGGGTGTCCGACCGGGGCGGCAGCTCGCGCCGCTGGGCGGGTTCGCCTGCCTCCGCGAAGAATTTGTCCACGTCGCCCGGGGTGTAGGTGACCAGGAGTCGGACGGTGCTGGTGGGCTCGAACCGCTCCAGGGTGCCCTCGGGGATGTGGAAGAAGGATCCAGGGCCGCCTTCGACTGTCTCGCCGCCGATGTGATAGCGGAGCGTTCCCTCGATGACGTAGACGCTCTCGGTGCCGGGGTGGGTGTGGGGCGGTGGGCCCATCCCCTCCGGAATGGTCATCTCCATGACGGTCATGGCGCCGTTGGTCTCGTCGCTCGACGCCTTGACCTCGTACAGGCCGTTCAGCATCCAGAATGCCTTGCCTTCACCGCTGTGACGCGCATGGGCGTTGTTCACCATGGGGCTCCGCTCCTTCCTCGGTGACCACATCTGTTCCCCGCCGCTGAGCCGGCAGAAGGCCGCCATCCGGGTGTGCGTGCCGGTGGATGCCGGGTGGCGTCACTGTGGCCGCGCCGCGTGATCATGTGCCGCTCGGCCTGATGGCCCAGGGGGAGACTGCGCAGTGTCCGCCGACGTACTGCTCATAGTGGCGCTGTACGACGTCGTCCCCACGCCCGCGATGGCGAAGCCGACCCCGTGACGCTCTGCGTGACCTTCACCGCCCCTACGACCTGCGGTCCAACGCCCTGCTGTCCTGCCGTACGGTCGCCGTCGAGGCTGATTACGGCCCCGCCGATCCGGTCGACTCCGAGGTGCGTTCCGAGTGACCACGCTCATGAGCAGGTGAGAAAGACGCCACCCTCCTGCCGTCGCCCCTGACTGGCAGAGGCGAGAAGCGCGCATCAAATCACAAAAGTGTAAATTTTGTTCTTTTCCGGACTCTGAATGAGTTCTACCCTCATGTACAGATGGCGGGCGGATGGCCGGCCAGTCGACCACCGCCGCTGTAACGAGCGGAGGCGGATATGAAAGCGTCGATACGACGGTCCGCGATCTTCGCAAGCGCGGCTGTTCTTGTGATAGCCGTCTGCGGTACGACGGGCACTGCCCAGGCCGAGCCGGGCGATGGTGAGCTCCAGTTCGGGTACGTCCTGCCGGAGACGGGACAGCTGGCCTACCTCGGCCCACCCCAGATCGAGTCGTTGAAGTTCGCGATACAGAAGATCAACGACGCCGGCGGAGTCCTGGGCAAGTCCGTGCCGGCGGTGGTCTCCAGTGACGAGGCGGGTCAGGAGGCCGTTGCCGCGCAGTCGGCGGACCGGGTCCTCGCGGCAGGAGTGGACGCGATCGTCGGCGCCGCGGCTTCCGGCATGTCGCTGGCGTTCATCGACCGGGTGACCGGAGCGGGCGTCGTGCAGTGTTCGGGGTCGAACACCGCTCCCACCTTCACCGACTACGAGGACGACGGCTTCTACTTCCGTACCGTCCCTAGCGACGCGTTGCAGGGGCCCATCCTGGCGGATGTCGTCCGCGACGACGGCCACGACCGGGTGGCCCTGGTCGCACGGGCGGACGACTACGGGCGCGGCCTGATGGAGGCCACCCAGAAGACGCTGGAGGAGCGCGGCGCGACGGTGACGCTCGCCGAGACCTACGACCCGAAGGCGAGCAACTTCGACCAGGTCGTCCAGCAGATAGAGAACTCCAGGCCGGACGCCGCCGTGGTGATCGCCTTCGAGGAAGGCACCCAGATCCTGCAGGGCATGATCGAGTCCGGACTCGGGCCCGACCAGATCGGCGTCTACGGCGCCGACGGACTGCGCAGCGAGGAACTGCCGTCGCTGGTCGCCCCGGGCGAGCCCGAGAAACTCTCCGGGATGAAGGGGACCGCGCCGGCGTCGGCGTCGAACGAGCAGTACGTGAAGGAGCTCAAGGAATTCGCGCCGGATCTGAAGGAGCTGCAGTTCGCACCGCAGGTGTTCGACTGCGTGACGACGATCGCGCTCGCCGCCGAGAAGGCGGAGTCCGACGACCCTGCCGAGTACGTGAAGGAGATGAACGGGATCACCAAGGACGGCGAGAAGTGCAACTCGTTCGCCGCCTGCAAGGAGCTGCTCGCCGACGGCAGGGACATCGACTACGACGGTGTGAGCGGTCCGCTCGACTTCACCGACAAGGGCGAACCCGGCCAGGCGTCGATCGAGGTGTACGGCTACAACGACAAGGGACAGCTGGAGACCCTGCGTATCGAGACCAGCAAGGCCGAGGGGTGACCGGGAGGACTGACAGCGGGAGTCAACGGACGCGGGCGAGCGTGCCGAGGTAGAGCTCGATCACCTTCTCGTCGTGCAGCAGGGCCGTACCCGTCCCCGTGTACGCGTTGCGGCCCTGGTCGAGGACATAGCCGCGGTCGCAGAGCTGCAGGCACCTGCGGGCGTTCTGCTCGACCATGAGCACGGCGACGCCCGCGCGGTTGATCATTCTGCACCGGTCGAAGACGTGGTCCTGATGGAGCGGTGACAGGCCGGCCGACGGCTCGTCGAGCAGCAGCAGCTGCGGCTCCATCATCAGCGCGCGGGCCATCGCGAGCATCTGGCGTTCGCCGCCGGACATCGCGTCGGCCTTCTGCTTGCGGCGGGCGGCCAGTACGGGGAAGAGCTCCTCGACCGCCGCGACCCGCCGCGCGTGGTCCTTGGGCCGCAGATAGACCCCCATCCGCAGGTTCTCCTCGACGGTCAGCGTGGGGAACACGTTCTGCAGCTGCGGTACGTAGCCCACGCCCCGCCGGACCAGCTCGTGCGCGGGCCGGCCGGTCACGTCCTCGCCGCGCAGCCGCACGGTCCCGCCGCGCACGCGCAGCAGCCCGAAGACGGCCTTGACCAGCGTCGATTTGCCGGCGCCGTTGGGGCCGATCACGCCGACCACCTCGCCCGGCCGCACCTCGATGCTGCATCCGCGCAGTACATCGACACCGGGGACGTAACCGGCGACGATGTCGTCGGCCGCCAGCACCGGTGCCTGTTCCTCGGCGGACATCGCTACTCCTCCCTGCCCTTCTCCTCGGTCGCCTCCGGCTCGTCGTGCCGCTTGCCCAGGTAGGCGTCCACGACGGCGGCGTTCCGGCCGATCGTGTGCGGTGGGCCCTCGGCCACCAGGCGGCCGTCGGCCATGACGGCCACCCAGTCGCTGATGCCCATCACCACGTCCATGTCGTGCTCGACGAAGCACACCGTCAGCCCCTCGTCGCGCAGCTGCGTGATGTGCCCGAGCAGCGACTGGGTCAGCGCGGGGTTGACCCCGGCCATCGGCTCGTCGAGCAGGAGCATGACCGGCCGGGCCATCAGCGCGCGGGCCAGTTCCAGCAGTTTGCGCTGACCGCCGGAGAGCGTGCCGGCATGGTCGTCGCGCAGTGGACCGAGCCGGAAGCGGTCCAGCAGTTCGGCGGCCCGGCGCTCGAACTCCCGCTCCTGCCCGCGCCACAGCGGTCGCAACAGTGCGGGCAGCACCCGCTCGCCGCGTTGCCCGGGCGCGGCGAGCAGCAGGTTCTCCAGCACGGTGAGCCGGGCGAGCGTCCTGGTGAGCTGGAACGTACGGACCAGTCCCCGCCGCGCCACCCGGTGCGCGGGCGAGCCGGTGAGCGGCTGTCCGTCGAACGACCACCGGCCGCCGTCGGCCCGGTCGAACCCGCTCACCACGTTGAACAACGTGGTCTTGCCGGCGCCGTTCGGCCCGATGAGCGCCGTGATGGCCCCGCGCTGCACCTCCAGGTGCTCGACCCGCACCGCGACGAGGCCGCCGAACGTGCGGGTCACCTGGTCCAGGACCAGCAGAGGATCGGGCTTGCGCACCCCCGGCTCGGGAGCGATCACCGAGAGCCGGCCCGCGGGGGAGACGACAGGGTCAGCGGCCACTGAGCAGCATCTCCTTCCTGCTGCCGAGGATGCCCTGCGGCCTGAACGCCACCAGCAGGATCAGGGCGACCCCGACCAGCGCGAAGCGCACCGCGCCGACCTCCGAGGTGCTGATGAGGTCCGGCGAGATGTACTCGGCGTCGATGGCCTGGCGCAGCGCGCTGTCGAGGAAGCTGAGGACGAACCAGAACAGGATCGAGCCGACGACCGGCCCGAGGATCCGCCCGGCGCCGCCGAGGACGAGCAGTGTGTACAGGAAGAACGTGACGCCCGGATCGTAGTTGTCCGGGTTCACGGACTGCACCTGGATCGCCTGCATCATGCCCGCGACCGCGCCGATGACGCCGCCGAGCACGAGGCTCTGCATCTTGTACACGTAGACGTTCTTGCCGAGGCTGCGCGCGGCGACCTCGTCTTCACGGATCGAGCGGATGACACGGCCCCACGGGCTGTGGATCAGCAGGGCGAGCAGGATTCCGACCACGAGCACCAGCGCCCATCCGATGATCATCACCCAGAGGTCGCGGGAACTGAACCTCACGAGCCACCCGCCATAGGTGCCGGGCTCGATGGGGTTGAGGGCGTAGAAGTCGTTCGCGAACCTCTGCAGCCCGAACACCCCGCCGGTGACCGGCTCGGCCCAGCTGGACCGGTAGAACAGCCGCAGTGCCTCCCCTGCCGCGATCGTGGTGATGGCGAGGTAGTCGGCGCGCAGTCGCAGGGTGGGCAGGCCGAGCAGGAGGGCCAGCACGATCGCGCAGGCGATGCCGCCCAGGACGCCGAGCCACATCGGGCCGTTGTACGTCGACACGGTGATGGCGAGCCCGTAGCCGCCGACCAGCATGAAACCGACCTGGCCGAAGTTCAGGAGCCCGGTGTAACCGAAGTGCAGGTTCAGCCCCATCGCGGCGAGCGCGTAGACGGCGGCGATGGGGCCGATTCCGGAGCGGAGTGCGTCGGAGAGGATGGTCGAGAAGTCCATGGCGCACTCCTCACCCGACGCGTTCGGCCCGGCCGAGGATGCCCTGCGGCCGGACGAGGAGAACGACGATGAGGACGAGCAGCGCCCACGCGTACTGCAGGTCAACCGGGAACCACAGGGTGGACATCTGGGCGACGACGCCGATGACGAGGCTGCCGACCATGGCACCGTAGGCGGAGCCGAGCCCTCCCAGGATGACCCCGGCGAACATGAGCAGCAGGAGCTTGAAGCCCATGTCCCAGGTGACGATCTCGACCAGGCCGAAGAAGACGCCGCCGAGTGCGGCCAGTCCGCCGGCGAGCATCCATACGAACAGCACCACCCGCTGCACGTCGATGCCCGACGCCTCCGCGAGGTCACGGTTGGCCGAGACGGCTCGGACAGCGGTGCCGATCCGCGTCTTT
Source organism: Streptomyces shaanxiensis (assembly GCF_039537145.1). NCBI lineage: Bacteria > Bacillati > Actinomycetota > Actinomycetes > Kitasatosporales > Streptomycetaceae > Streptomyces > Streptomyces shaanxiensis. Next base: position 27,085 of record NZ_BAAAZY010000014.1, on the reverse strand, counting down.
TGCAGGAGCGCGGCGACCGCGAGCAGCACCAGTACGGCGAGGAGGGTGACCGTGAGGTCGCGTGGGGTGATGCCGGCAGGACCCAGGTCGATCGCGCTCTGGATGTCGTACTGCGCGTAGGAGGCAGGCCGGGTTCCGTACAGCACGAGCACGACGTGCCGCAGCAGCAGCGAGAGCCCGATGGTGACGATGAACATGTTGATCAGGCCGGTGCCCCGGGCCCGCAGTGGGCGCCAGATGCCGCGCTCGACGGCCCCGCCCAGCAGGGCGCCGAAGGCCACCGCGGCGATGGCGGCGGGGATCAGGTGCCAGCCCGGGCCGGCCGCGGAGACGTTGAGGAAGAGCGCGAAGGTCGCTCCGATCGTGACGAACTCACCGTGCGCGAAGTTGATCAGGTGGATGGTTCCGAAGATCAGCGAGAGCCCGACCGATGTGATCGCGATGATCACCCCGAACTGGATGCCGTCGATCAGCGCCTGCAGAGCGCGCGCGGCGAACGTGGGGCCGCGCGGGACTTCCTCACCCTGGGCCCGTGCGGAGATCGCGGGGACCATGACGAGGACCAGGGCGAGGGCCGGTACGAGCATCCGCTGATAGCGCATGGCGGATCCGGTATGTCAAGGACATCCCTTATGGGCTCAGTGTAGGTGCAGGTCGGGGCGGTGACACGGGCTGCGGGCCACCGTGGGTGCCCACGGAGAACAGAGGATGCGGGTGGTGCCTTCTACGCGCTTGTGCGTGACGTGCAGCGCCTGCGAACTGGTCGGACGGCCTGACCAGTCGGTGCCAGTGTCTGACGTGTCTTCCGTCGTTGGCCCGGGTGTGCTGTTGGCTGGCGCGCAGCCCAGGGTCCGGTCAGCGGAGATTGAGAAGGCCGGCTTCGACGACGGCGCGGCCGAAGGGGCTCGCGAGTTCGGCGAGGCGTTCGCAGTCGGTGTCGCCCAGGGCGGCGTAGGCGGGAAGGGCCAGGCGGTCGGTGCGGTCCTCGATGTGCCGGCGCAGGAGTACGCCTTCCGGGCTGAGGGAGTCGCCGTCGAGGAGCCCTCGCTTGCGTAGGCGCTCCTGGGTGCCGGCCCACTCCTCCTCGGGCCATGCGCGGCTCGCCTTGAGGAAGTCGACGGGGACCTCGCCGGTGGCGGCGTGCAGAACCAGGGCTTCCAGGGCCCCGACGCCCTCGCTCAGCAGGCATGCGACATGGCCGTCTCCACGGAACTCCCGGAGCAGGGTCTGGGCGTGCCACAGTTGCAGTACCGGCTCCTCCGGCCAGGGCAGTGCGGCATGCGCGGCGAACAGCGGGCGGCCCTGGGCGTGTTCGCAGGCTGCCTCGGCGGCCCGGCGGGTCAGTGCCAGGACCTCGTCCAGGGCGGGCAGTTCGTGGATTCCCGCCCGCCGCAGGGCTTCACCCGCCGCGGCGTACCGCGCGTCCAGCACCTGCTGCGGCGTCGTTGCGTCCCAGGCCCCGTCGAGCGCCTGCCGTACGAGATCGGGGCAGAAGTTGTAGAAGGTCGAGATGACCAGCTCGGCGGATGCTCGGCCGAACGCGGCGCTCCGGGAGGTGAAATAGCCGGCGCGTCCGCTCAGCCCGAGGTCCGCGTACCGACGCCTTGCCTCGGGGACGAAATAGATCATGCCGTGTACGGGCTCGAGTCCTCGCCAGGCCGCGCGCGCTGACTTCATGGTCACCTCTCCGGAGAGTCGACGAACGGGGTATTCGCTGCGGTTCCGTACTCGCCGTGCGTTTGCAGGTGTTCGAGCAGCAGGCGGCTCAGCGTCTCGGGCGCCTCCTCGGGGATCCAGTGGCTGACGCCTTGGAGGGTCTCGAACCGGTACGGCCCGTTGACCCACCGCCCGGTCTCCTGTGCCGCCGTCGCGCCGAACGCGCTGTCGCCCGTGCTCCAGACGTACAGCGTGGGCACGTCGATGACGCCGATCGCGCCATCGGGGCGGCCTGCCCGGTACCAGTTCAGCGCCGCGGTGAGAGCGCCCGGCTGGGACAGGTGCGACACGTAGGCGTCCGCACTGTCTTGCGGAACCTTTCCGGCGTAGAACTCGCGAAGCTCTTGGGCATCGTGGGCGAGCATGCGCTCCTCGGTCGCGGGTGTCTCGCGCCAGTCGATCATGTAGCGGGAGCGTTCGCGCTGATCCTCGTCGGTGCGCAGGGTGCCGGCCAGAGCGCCGGGGTGCGGGGTGGAGACAACCGTCAAGGTGCGTACGCGGCCGGGGTGGGCGTGCGCGGTCCACCAGGCCACCGCGCCTCCCCAGTCATGGCCGACCAGGTCGAACGCCGCCCAGCCCAGTTCCTCGCTGAGGGCGACCACGTCGTCTACGAGAAGGCTGATGCGATAGTCCTCGGGCCGCTGGGGGCGGGCGCCGGGGGAGTACCCACGCTGGTCGGGTGCCACCACCCGGTAGCCGTGCGCGGCCAGCGCCTGGATCTGCCGTCGCCACACCAGCCCCGTCTGCGGGAAGCCGTGCAGCAGCAGCACCGGGCGGCCCTCGGGCGGACCCGCCGCGATCGCGTCGAACACGCCCGCAGCCGTGGAGATGCTCAGCTGAGTCACGATCCACCCTTCGTACCGACTGGTCGGTAGCTTTCAGGTAGGGGTGCGGGCTGTCAAGACCTGGTCGTGATTGAACCTGACGCCGAATTCAACTATAACCGTCGGGAGGTCAACCCCTGGCACCCCTGCGGCCATGACATGCCATCGGTCGCCCGAGGAGACGGTCAATGAGCCCTCTCCGTACAGCAGTTGGCGTTCGGCACCGCCTACCGGCAATCGAGCCCGGCTCACGGAGCTCGGAGCTCCGGTCCCGCAGCCCCGGACGAACCGGACCAACAGGAAACAGTGAGGCGACATGAGGGAAGCAGTCATCGTTTCGACGGCACGGACGCCTATCGGAAAGGCTTACCGCGGCGCGTTCAACGACACCCAGGCGCAGGAACTTGCCGCCCATGCCCTTTCGCACGCGGTGCAGCGCGCCGGGCTCGAGGGAGGTGAGGTCGAGGACGTGATCTTCGGCTGCGCCGTGCAGCAGGGGTCCGCGGGCTTCAACGTCGCGCGTCAGGCTGCTCTGCGTGCCGGGCTTCCGGACATCGTGCCGGGGATGACGATCGACCGGCAGTGCTCGTCGGGTCTGATGGCCATTGCGACGGCCGCCAAGCAGATAGTCGCGGACGGAATGCAGGTCGCTGTCGGCGGCGGTGTCGAGTCGATCTCCCTGGTCCAGAACGACCACATGAACACCCACCGCATGGCGGATCCCTGGCTGGTCGAGCACAAGCCGAGCATCTACCTGCCGATGCTGCACACGGCGGAGATCGTCGCCGAACGCTACGGCGTGAGCCGGGAACGCCAGGACGAGTTCGCGCTGGTGTCACAGCAGCGCACCGCGGCGGCGCAGGAGGCCGGCCGGTTCGACCAGGAGATCGTCGCGCTCGACAGCGTCAAGAAGGTCCGGGACAAGCAGACCGGGGAGGTGCGGGACGAGGCCGTGACCCTGACTCGGGACGAGGGCAACCGCGCGTCGACGACGCTCGAGGGCCTGGCCGGGTTGGCGCCGGTGCTGCCCGACGGTCAGGTGAGCGCGCATTCCAGTGTCACGGCGGGCAACTCCTCGCAGTTGTCGGACGGGGCTTCGGCGTCGGTGCTGATGGAGTCGAAGGAGGCCGAGCGCCGGGGACTGGAACCGCTGGGCGTCTACCGGGGTATGACCGTTGCAGGTTGCGGGCCGGACGAGATGGGCATCGGTCCGGTGTTCGCCATTCCGAAGCTGCTGAAGCAGCACGATCTCAGCATCGACGACATCGGCCTGTGGGAACTCAACGAGGCGTTCGCTTCCCAGGCGCTGTACTGCCGGGACGAACTGCACATCGACCCGGAGCGGTTCAACGTCAATGGCGGCGCCATCTCGGTCGGTCACCCGTACGGAATGACCGGCGCCCGG
>NZ_BAAAZY010000014.1:0-23086 GCF_039537145.1 Streptomyces shaanxiensis | reverse complement strand
TCGATGTGCATCGGCGGCGGAATGGGCGCGGCCGGACTGTTCGAGGTTGCCTGAGGTGTCGAGCGTGACGGACAAGGCGCGAACCGCCGTCCTCGTGGACTTCGGCGGGGTCATCACCTCCAGCGTGTTGCGGGCTTTCACCGACTTCGGCGCCTCGCTCGGCGGCGACCCGCGCCTGCCGCTGGACCTCCTCGGCCGGGACGAGGCATCACGCACTCTCCTGACCGACCACGAGTGCGGCCGTATCGATGCCGAAGCCTTCGAGCGCGGATTCGCCGAACGGCTCCGTGCGCACGGCGCCGACGTGGTGGCCGAGGGACTCACGGCTCGTATGCAGGCGGCAATGTCGATCGACCAGGACATGCTCGCGCTGCTCGGTGATCTCCGAGCCGCCGGCCGTCCCGTCGCGCTCGTGTCCAATTCCTTTGGTACCGGAACCTACGACGGCGTCGACCTCGCCGCAGTTGCCGATGTGGTCGTCATCTCCGCCGAGGTCGGGATCCGCAAGCCCTCCCGGCGGATCTACGCGATCGCATGTGAACGCCTCGGCGTCGACCCCGAGAAGGCGGTCATGATCGACGATCTGCAGCAGAACCTCGACGGAGCGGCACGGATCGGAATCGGGGGCGTACTGCACACCAGCGCCGCCGACACCCGCCGCCAACTCGCCGAACGCTTCGGGATCACCACCTGACGATCCACCGACCGGGCGCAGTGAGGTCGGTCATCCGGCCACACCGCCCGAGGACTTGATGCCGAAGCCGGACCGAGTCAACCCATCGCAGAGGGCGCGACCCGCACCAACACCTCCTCACATCCCGGAAGGCTCGCCCATGACCAGCGTCTTCGATCCTGTGTGCCGTCACGCGGCCGCCACTCCCGACAACATCGCACTGCGCGGCGCCACGGATCAGTGGACCTACCTTCAGCTGCGTGACGCGAGCATGCGGTACGCGGGCAGCCTGGTCGCCGCAGGCCTGTCCCCGGGGGACCGGGTGCTGCTCGCGGCGCCGTCGGTGCCCGAGTTCGTGGTGGCCTACCTCGGGATCCAGGCCGCGGGCTGTGTCGTGGTGCCGGTCAACACGATGTCCACCCGGGCTGAGGTCGAGTACGTTCTCGGCGACGCCGGATGCTCATTGGCGATCGCATGGCACTCCCTCGGCCCCGCTGTCGCGGAAGCGGCCGCGGCGCTCTCGGTGCCCTCTTGGACGCTGCCCCCGGGCGTGTCGGTCACCGCTGCCCCTGGCGACGTGGTCGACCGGGACCGCGACGACACCGCGGCCATCCTGTACACCTCGGGAACCACCGGGCGGCCGAAGGGGGCCCAACTCACCGTCGGGAACCTGCTGTCCGCCGGGGAGATCGGCGCCGAGTGCAGCCGTGCCTCGAGCGCCGACCGTACCGGCACCGGACTCCCGCTGTTCCACGTGTTCGGCCAGGCATCGGTCATGATGGCGACCTTGACCGTGGGCGGCTCCATGTCGTTGCTGGCCCGATTCGACCCGGCGTCGATGCTGGACATGCTGCGCCGCGACCGGCTCACCATCATGGCCGGCGTGCCGACCATGTGGAACGCGCTGCTGCACGCGGCGGGTGACGCGAACCCGGCGGACTTCGCCGGGCTCCGCGTCGCCGTCTCCGGCGGCGCGTCACTTCCCGGCGAGATCGCCCGGGCCTTCGAAGCCCGCTTCGGCTGCACGATCCTCGAAGGGTATGGGCTCACCGAGACCACCGCGTTCGGCACCTTCAACGACCTCGACCGCGGCGGCAAGACGGGCTACACCGGCAGGGCAGTGCCGCGGATGCAGGTTCAGGTGCGTGACGACGACGGCAACGAGTGCCTGCCGGGCGGCATCGGCGAGGTGCACATCAAGGGACCCACGGTGATGCGCGGTTACTGGAACCGCCCCGCGGACACCACCGCGGCCCTCTCGTCCGACGGCTGGTTGCGGACCGGCGACCTCGGTGAAACCGACACGGACGGGGACCTGCGCATCGTCGACCGTCTCAAGGACCTGATCATCCGCGGCGGTTACAACGTCTACCCCGGCGAGGTCGAGGAGGTTCTCTACGAGCATCCGGACATCGTCGAGGCAGCCGTGATCGGCGTTCCTGACGAGCACTACGGCGAGGAGGTCGCCGCGCTCATCGCGGCCCGGCCCGGCTGCGAGCTCGGTGCCGCCGAGGTGTCGACCTGGGCACGAGAGCGGCTGTCCGCCTACAAGATCCCGCGTATCGTCCGGTTCGTCGACGCGCTGCCCAAGGGCCCGACCGGGAAGATTCTCAAGCGGTCCATCGACCGTACCGCTCTGGCCCGTGACACGCCGACCGCCGACGTTGCCGCCGGCCGCCACTGAGCGTCCCCACCTTTACGGATTGTGAGCATGGTGTCGGATTCAAGTACAGTTTCCGGGATGGACACCACTGCTCCCGAGGAGATCGACGGCGACGAAGCGCCACCCATGGCGCCCCTCTCGCACCTTCGCGAGCCGCCTACGACGAAGCGCGGAGCTCGGACGCGGGCCGCATTGGTGAAAGCCGCACGGAAGGTGTTCGAACGGGACGGCTACCTCGACACCCGCCTGACCGACATCACCAAAGAAGCCCAATGCGCGGCGGGATCCTTCTACACCTACTTCGCCAACAAGGAAGAGGTGCTCGCCGCCGTCCTCCTGGAGGCGCAGGAGGACATGATGCACCCCGGCATGCGCCGGGTGCAGGGCAGCGACGATCCCTATGCGGTACTCGAGGCGAGCAATCGCGCGTACCTCGAGGCGTACAAGCGGAACGCGAAGCTGATGGGCCTGCTGGAGCAGGTCGCCCAAGTGGAGCCGGAATTCCGTGAGTTCAGAAGCCGGCGCGCCGACGCGTTCATCCGCCGCAATGCCCGTGGCATCGCCGACCTGCAGGCGCGGGGTGTCGCAGACCGTGAGGTCGATCCGATGATGGCCTCCCGTGCGCTGTCGGGCATGGTCAGCGTCATGGCCTACAACGCCTTCGTGCTCGGCGAACGGCAAGAAGAAGGGACGCCGGCGGACTTCGAGGAGCTCGTGTCCACGGTCACCCGGCTCTGGGCGAACGCCCTCCGCTTCCCCGACCACCGCTGATCCGGCGGCTGCACCGCCTCCCTCACAGCACCCGGCACCGCCGGGTGCTTCTCTTTTTCTCGCCTCCTTAGCGGGGCCGTTCACATGGTTCTTCTGCGCGCGGCGCCCCGCGTCCCACTATTGAACTTGACGTCGGATTCAACTATACAGTTCAGCAGAGCACGGCCCCACGATCTTTCGGGCATGCCCCGGCCTCGCACGCCCCGCCACCGAGAGGGTTCGCTGTGAACGTTGCACAAAGAGTCGCCGTCGTCACCGGTGGTGGCGCAGGCATCGGCAGTGCGCTGGTCGCACGGCTCGCTCGCGCGGGCGCCCGGGTCGTCGTCGCGGACCTCGACGCGGACGGCGCGCGGGCGGTGTCGGAGGCGGTCAACGCCGACCATCCGGGAAGCACTGTCAGCGCCGGTGCGGACGTGTCGGACACCGAGCAGATCCAGCAGTTGGTCGACCTGGCGGAGAGCGCCTTCGGTCCGGTCGACCTCTACTTCGCGAACGCGGGCATCGCCGGGGCGCTCGGCCTCGACGCGAGCGAGCAGGACTGGGACCACTCGATCGACGTGAACCTACGAGCCCACATCCGTGCGGCAAGGCTGCTGGTACCGCGGTGGCTCGAGCGCGGTGAGGGCTACTTCGTCAGCACCGCCTCGGCGGCCGGACTGCTCACCCAGATCGGCTCCGCCACGTACGCCGTCACCAAGCACGCGGCCGTCGCCTTCGCCGAATGGCTGAGTGTCACCTACGGCGATCGCGGGGTCCGTGTCAGCTGTCTGTGCCCGATGGGGGTGAACACCAAGCTGCTGTCCTCCGGGGAGGACTCCGGGGACGCGCTGGGAAGAGCCGCGACGCGGGCCGTCACCTCCGCCGGTGACGTCCTGGAGCCGGCCGAAGTCGCCGACGCCGTCCTGGCCGCCCTCGAGGACGAGCGCTTCCTCGTCCTGCCGCACGAAGAGGTACTGGAGATGTACCGGCACAAGGGCGCGGACTACGACCGGTGGCTGCGCGGAATGCGCCGGTACCAGAGCTCCCTGCTGGCGCAGGCATGACCGGCGCGCCGGGCGAGCTCGTCCTCGCCGACCACCGAGGGCCGGTGCTGGTTCTCACGTTCAACCGGCCCGCCAAGCTGAACGCCTGGACCGACGAGCTTGAGGACCGCTATTTCGCGCTGCTCGACGCCGCCGAGGACGACCCGGACGTACGGGCCGTCGTGGTCACCGGTGCGGGACGCGGATTCTGCGCCGGAGCCGACCTGCAACGGCTGCAGGCGGTCGGCGAGATCTCCGAGGCGGACCGGGCACGGCGCCGTCCGCGGGACGTTCCGCGGACCCTGCGCAAACCGCTGATAGGAGCGATCAACGGGGTGGCCGCAGGCCTCGGCATGGTGGAGGCGCTCTACTGCGACGTTCGCTTCGGCTCGCCCTCGGCCCGGTTCACCACGGCATTCGCCCAACGCGGGCTGATCGCCGAGTACGGGATCTCCTGGCTGTTGCCCCGGCTGGTGGGGCACAGCCGGGCAGCCGACCTGTTGCTGTCGAGTCGCATGGTGGATGCCGAAGAGGCCTTCCGTGTCGGACTCCTCGACCACCTGGTCCCCACCGGCAGCGTGGTGGATGCCGCTGTCGCGTACGCCGCCGATCTGGCGAGGCGCTGCTCCCCGGCATCCATGGCCACCATCAAGAGCCAACTGAGCAACGACGCGGACGGCACCTACGCCGATTCCGTGACCCGGGCGGAGGGCCTCATGCTCCAGGCCTTCCGCGGGTCCGACGTCGTCGAAGGCGTCGCCAGTCACCTGGACAAGCGCCCGCCCAAATTTCCCTCCCTACCCGTCAGGAGTTCGGATGTCCCTGTTTGAGATGTCGGACCGCGCCAAGAAGTACCGGGCGGATCTGCTCGAGTTCATGGATGCACGCATCTACCCCGCCGAGGCGGTGTACCACGAGCAGATGCGCGCGTCGGGTGACCCGCACTTCCACCCGCCGATCCTCGAGGAACTCAAGGCGGAGGCGCGCGGGCGCGGACTGTGGAACCTGTTCCACCCGCACCCGGAGTGGGGCCCCGGTCTGACGAACCTCGAGTACGCGCCGCTGGCGGAGATCATGGGCCGCAGCCACATCGCCTCCGAGGCGTGCAACTGCAACGCGCCCGACACCGGCAACATGGAGGTGCTCACGCTGTTCGGCAGCGACGAGCACAAGGAGAAGTACCTCAAGCCCCTGCTCGACGGAACGATGGCCTCGGCCTTCGCGATGACCGAGCCGCGTGTCGCCAGCTCCGACGCCACCAACATCGAGCTGCGGATGGAGCGCGACGGCGACGAGTACGTGCTCAACGGCCGCAAGTGGTTCGCCTCGAACGCGATGCACAAGAACTGCAAGGTGCTCATCGTGATGGGCAAGACCGACCCCACGGCGGCCCCACATCGCCAGCAGTCGATGATGGTCGTCCCGATCGATGCCCCCGGGGTCACTGTGGTCCGGAACCTCCCGGTGTTCGGGTACGCGGATCGCGAGGGCCATGCGGAGATCATCTTCGAGGATGTCCGGGTGCCGGCCAAGGACGTGCTCAAGGGCGAGGGTGAGGGTTTCGCGATCAGCCAGGCCCGGCTCGGGCCCGGTCGTATCCACCACTGCATGCGCGCCATCGGCGCGGCCGAGCGGGCGCTGGAACTGATGTGCCGGCGCGCACAGTCACGGGTGACCTTCGGCAGTCCGGTTGCCGAACGGTCCAACATCCAGGACTGGATCGCGGAAGCGCGTATCGACATCGAGATGATCCGCCTGCTCACGCTCAAGGCCGCGTATCTGATGGACACGGTCGGGAACAAGGAAGCGCGCACCGAGATCGCGGCCATCAAGGTCGCCGCCCCCAACATCGCGTTGAAGATCGTCGACCGCGCGATCCAGGTGCACGGGGGAGCGGGAGTGACCGACGACTTCCCCTTGGCGATGATGTACGCGGGTCTGCGGACGTTGCGGCTGGCGGACGGTCCCGACGAGGTTCACAAGCGGGCCATCGCCAAGCAGGAACTGCGGCAGTACCGCGACGCGGCGACGGCGGCGGTGAACTGAGATGGCAGGACTCGATCTCACGGGCCGCACCGCTGTCGTCACCGGGGCCTCGCGCGGCATCGGGCTGGCGATCGCCCAGGCCATCGCCGCGGCCGGCGCAAACGTCGTCCTCACCTCCCGGTCCCAGGAGGCGGCGGACGCCGCCGCTGCCCAGGTCAAGGGCACAGCGGTCGGCGTCGGTGCGCATGCGGTCGACGAAGAGGCGGCCCGGCGCTGTGTGGATCTGACGCTCGAGCGCTTCGGCAGCCTGGACATCCTCGTCAACAACGCGGGGACCAACCCGGCCTTCGGGCCGGTCATCGACCAGGACCACGGAAGGTTCGCGAAGACCTTCGACGTGAACCTGTGGGCGCCCGTCCTGTGGACGGGTCTGGCCACGCGGGCCTGGATGGGGGAGCACGGTGGGGCGGTCGTCAACACCGCGTCGGTGGGCGGCATGGCCTCCGAGGCGAACATCGGGTTGTACAACGCCTCGAAGGCCGCACTGATCCATCTCACCAGGCAACTGGCCCTGGAGCTCTCGCCGAGGGTCCGCGTCAACGCGGTGGCACCGGGTGTGGTGCGCACGAAACTGGCCGAGGCTCTGTGGAAGGAGCACGAGCAGGCGGTGTCCGCCTCGGTGGCGCTTGGCCGCATAGGGGAGCCTGCCGACATCGCCTCCGCGGTCGCCTTCCTCGTCTCGGACGCCGCGAGTTGGATCACCGGCGAGACCATGGTGATCGACGGGGGGCAACTGCTCGGTGACGCGCTCCCGTTCAGGCAAGGAGCCGGCATCGGTGTCTAGCGCGGACATCGTCGGAATCGACGCCGGGGCGGTGGGCCGCTGGTTCGCAGCCCTCGGCGTCGACTTCGCCGGGCCCTTGGCCTTCGAGCGGATCGGGCTGGGCCAGTCGAATCTGACGTATCTCGTACAGGATCAGGACGGCCGCAGATGGGTGCTGCGCCGCCCACCGCTCGGTCGCCTGCTGGCGTCGGCGCACGACGTGGCCCGCGAGGCGCGGATTCTGGGGGCCCTGGAGAGCACCGCCGTCCCGACCCCGCGGGTGCTCGGGCTGACCGATGATCCCGCCGTGACCGATGTCCCGCTGCTGCTCATGGAGTTCGTGGACGGCGAGGTCGTCGACACGATGTCGATCGCGCGGTCGTTGACGCCCGAGCGTCGCCGGGCGATCGGGATGTCGTTGCCGCGGACACTGGCGAAGATCCACGCGGTCGATCTGGAGGCGACCGGGCTGACCGGTCTGGCCAGCCACAAGCCGTACGCGCACCGTCAGCTCAAGCGGTGGTCGGTCCAGTGGGAGAGGTCCAGGACCCGCGAGCTGCCCGCTCTGGAGGACCTCACGCGGCGCCTCGTCGCGGCCGTGCCGGAGCAGCGCGAACTGACGCTCGTGCACGGCGACTTCCATCTGCGCAACGTCATCACCTCCTACGGCAGCGGGGAGGTGACCGGCGTGCTCGACTGGGAGCTGTCGACACTGGGGGACCCGTTGGCGGACATGGGCACCCTGCTGGCCTACTGGCCGGCCAAGAGTGAGAACACCTCGGGCGAGTTCGTCGCGACCGCTCTCGACGGCTTCCCGCCCCGCGAGGAACTCGTGGCGGCCTACTCGGCGGCGTCGGGACGCGACCTGACGGCGCTGGGCTACTGGCACGCGATGGGACTGTGGAAGGTCGCGATCATCGCGGAGGGCGTCATGCGCCGCGCGACGGACGAACCGCGGAACAAGGCCGCGTCCGGGACCCCGACCGCAGATCGGATCGACGCACTGGTGGCGAAGGCCCACGAAGTCGCGGACACGGCAGGTATGTGAACCGATCACCTGCCCACTGGACTTCGGCACTCACGCCGAGTGCACAGCGTAAGGAGTTCGGCTCGCTGGCGAAGTGAGGCGGCGGGGGCGGTCCCGGTCGATGCCCCGATCCTTGGGGGCGGCCTCCGCCCCGCCCTGTCGTCCGAGTGGTGTGCGGGCGAGCGAGTGGAAGGCGCCCCCTGCCGGGCCGAGGCCTCGCGGCCCAGCGGGGTGTCGATCAGGCATGGGCGTGTACAGCCCCGCCACGAAGTCCGGGGATACCTGCAGAGCGGACGGGCATCCGCCAAGCCGCCCGCAGCGCGCGCGTCCGCGTCGTCCGCTACCGGCTGCGCCATTTCGAGGAGCTGACCGGCACCAGCCTCGACGCACGGAACACCTCGGGGTGCTCAGCTGGACCCGGGCGCCACGCGGGCTGGGGAATCCTCCATTGGGTCCGGCAGGGCTGCGCACGGCACATTCCCATAGCGGCTCGTCCTGAGCGGCCACCGTGCCTGCCGTAATCCCGCACGCTCGCCACGCCGCGCCACGCGGCGGACAAGGCCGCGTCCTCCGCCGGGATTCAATAGGCTTACATGGTCAGCAGGTCAACGTGCATTCGGGAACGCCAAGCCACCGCCGCGGACGCCGTCATGCCGGTCACCGGCCGCGGTCAGGACCCGTGGCAGACCATCGGTGACCGAGTACACGGTCATGTCCAGCGGTGGAGAAGCGGATGACGGAGCTCAGCGAAGGCCACGACGATCCGTTCGCCTTGCACCTCGCCGCCTTGGCGGTGCTCGACGACCGGGGAGTCGTCGTCGGATGGAACCGGCGGGCTCAGGAACTGCTCGGCCATCCGGACACAGCCGTGATCGGTCGTACGGCGTTCGAGGTCCTGGTCGATCCTCGTGATCTGCCGGCTGTCACCGAGGCCGCGGCGAACTGCAGGAGAGCCGGCGGGTGGTTCGGCGTGCTCACCTTGCGGCACCGCGACGAGCGGCTCGTGGAGCTGGGGCTCAGGGCCCATGAGGTGTCACGCGACGGCCGGGTCCGCGAGTGGGTCATCGCGGGGGCACCCGCGGTGGACGTCCTGGAATGGCAAAGAGACCGCGCTGTTCTCGACGGGCTGTACCGCCAGTGCCCGATCGGCTTGGTCGTCCACGGCCTCGACCTGAGGATTCTCCGGGTGAACCGGGCCATCGAACGGTTCAGCGGCGTCCCGGCAGCAGACTTCCAGGGGCTGCCCACCGGCCGGATGCTCCTCCCCGACGACGCGCGCAAGGCCGTGGACCGTGTGCGCCAGGTGATGGAGACCGGAAGACCCCTGGTGTACTCCGAGCAGTACGCTCGCCTGGAGCGGGATCCGGCACGCGAGCGGGTCGTGCTGGTGTCGTCCTTCCGGATGGAGGACCCCTCCGGCCGCGTCCTGGGTGTGGCCGAGATGATCGAGGACATCACCGAACGCCATCGCGCCCAGCATCGGCTTGCGCTCCTCGACCAGGTCGGCAGCCGCATCGGAACCACCCTCGACGTGGCCGAGACCGCCCGGGAACTCGCCGAGGTGATGGTGCCCCACCTCGCCGACCACGCGTCGGTGGACCTGCTTCAGCCGGTGACGCGCGGTGAGGAACCGACTCGCGCCTTGGCAGGGCCCATGGTCCGGCTGGGGACCTGCAGCGTCGGTGCCCAGCAACCCGGCCCGCCCCACCCCCATGGCGAGCCCGTGGAGTTCGGGGCCGACACACCGCAGGCAGCATGCCTGGCCGAGGGACGACCCGTCCTGGAGCCGGTTCTCCCGCCCGACTGGTTCTCCGCGGAAGGCCGTCAGGGAGCCCACCCTCCGGACATGGGCGCCCACTCCCTGATCGTGGTGCCCCTTGCCGCGCGTGGCATGGTGCTCGGCGTCATGACCTTGTGGCGTTCGCGCCGCCCCGATGCCTTCGAGGCGGACGATCTCACCCTCGCTCAGGAACTCGCCTCGCGTGCCGCCGTAGCCATCGACAACGCCCGGCGCTTCACCCAGCAGCAGCAGACGGCGTTCACCTTGCAGAGCAGCCTTCTGCCCCGAGCGGTTCCGGACCAATCGGCTGTCGAGGTGGCCCTGCGGTACCTGCCGGCCAGCGCGGCCCCAGGCCTGGGCGGCGACTGGTTCGACGTCATTCCCCTGTCCGGCGCCCGGGTTGCCCTCGTCGTCGGCGACGTGGTGGGACGCGGCATCCATGCCGCCGCCACCATGGGCCGGATGCGCACCGCCGTCCATACGCTCGCCAGCCTCGACCTGGAACCGGACGAAGTCCTCTCCCGCCTTGACGACCTGGTCAACCTGCTGGCGGCCGAACAGGAAGCAGTCGGCGAACGGCCGGTGGGCGAGCAGGTCGTCGGCGCCACGTGCCTGTACGCCGTGTACGACCCGGTCACCGGACGCTGCTCCGTGGCCCGCGCCGGTCATCCGCCGCCGGTGGTGAGCGCTCCGGACGGACAGGTGGCTCTGCTCGACGTGCCCGCCGGCCCACCGCTCGGCCTGGGCGGCCTGCCTTTCGAGACCCGGGACGTCGAACTGGCCGAGGGAAGTCTGCTGTGCCTGTACACCAACGGGATCATCGGTGAACGCCACATCGATGTCGATGTCGGCCTGACGAAGCTGTGTGCAGCGCTCACCCGCCCTGCGGGCACGCTGGAACGGACATGCCAAGCGGTGGTCGACGCGCTCGTGCCCTCACGCCCCAGCGACGACGTCGTATTGCTGATCGCCCGCACCCGCATGCTGCCACCGGACAATGTCGCCTCCTGGCAGCTGCCGCCGGAGCCTGCCAGCGCCGCCCGAGCCAGGGCATTGACCTCGGCCAAGCTCACCGAATGGGGTCTGGAGCACCTGGCGTTCACCACCGAGTTGATCGCCAGCGAACTGGTCACCAACGTCTACCGCTACGCCGGCGGTCCTGCGACCCTGAGGCTGATCCGTGAACGGTGTCTGGTGTGCGAGGTCAGCGACACCAGCCACACCTCACCCCACCTGCGCCGCGCCCGTACGACCGACGAGGGCGGGCGCGGCCTGTTCCTGGTGGCCCAGATGACCGAACGCTGGGGTACCCGCTACACCCGCGAGGGCAAGACCGTGTGGACCGAACAACCGCTGACCGGCACACCCGTCTGACCGTCTCAGGGCGCGGCCGGCGCGGCCGGCGCGGGAGGCCGCCTGGAGGCGGCCCGCCCACGCCGCCGTGGTCATTCGGCCGCGGCGAGCAGCCGTGCCTCGCTCTCCTCGTACAGGCGCCGGTGCTCGCGGCTGTCGGCGGCACGGCGCCGGTGGTCCAGACGGCTGCCCAGCCAGCCCGCCAGGTAGCCGAACGGGATGGAGACCAGTCCGGTGGACTGCATGGGGAAGAGGTCGAAGTCGGCGTCCGGGAAGACGGCGGACGGCGTGCCCGAAACGGCCTTGGAGAAGATCATGAGCAGCAACGCGCAGGCCGCGCCGCCGTAGAGGGTGGCGAGCAGGCCGGTGCGCGTGAACCCTCGCCAGAACAGGGAGTAGGTGAGCGCGGGTGCCACCGCCGATGCTCCTATGCAGATGGCCAGCGTGGTCAACACGCCGACGTCCCAGTTCTGCACCATGGTGGCGAGCACGATGGCAACGGTTCCCACGACCACGCTCGTCCACGCCGCCACCGTCATCTCGGTACGAGGCTCGGCCTGTCCCCGTTTCACCGCATGGGCGAACAGGTCGTGGGCGAGTGACGAGGCCGCGGCCAGGGTCATCCCCGCGACCGACGACAGCAGGGTGATGAACACCATGCCCGCCACGGCCGAGTAGAGGATCGTCGCGCCCGCGGAGTCGGGGGTCCCGCCGAGCACCTGCGACAGCATGAGCACCGACGTTCTGCCATGCGGGTCGGCCGCGGTGATGTACCGCGATCCCACCAGGGCCGCCGCTCCCGTACCCATGATGATCACGAGCAGGCAGAACGTGGTGACCGTGCCGACCGCCCACGACATGGAGCGACGCACAGCAGGCACGTCCTGCGCGGAGTACAGACGCATCGTGATGTGGGGCAGGCAGGCCACACCGAGGACCACGGTGATCTGGAGACTGACGAAGTCCAGCAGGCCAACGGTCGAGGTGCCCAACTGAAGGCCCTGCTGGAGGAAGGCGGGACCCGCGCCGCTGCCGTGCTGGGCGGCCCGGAGGATGTCGCCGGGGTTCCAGTCGAAGCGGCTGAGTACGAGAGCGGCGAGGACGCCGCTGGTGCCGAGCAGGATCACGATCTTGATCATCTGAATGAGCGCTGTGCCCCTCATCCCGCCGATCGCCGCATAGATGATCATCAGAGTGCCGACGATGACGATGCACGCCGTCCTGGCTCCCGCCGCATGCGGGATGTCCAGGATGAAGGTGAGCAGCGACCCGGCTCCGGAGAGCTGGACGACCAGGAAGGGCAGGGTCGCCGAAAGCGTCACCACGCAGGCCGCGATACGCACGGCCCGGCCGGGCATGGTGCGGGCCAGGACGTCGCCCATGGTGAACCTGCCGGCGTTGCGCAGGGGTTCGGCCAGCAGGAACATCAGCAGCACCAGGGACAGGGCGGTGCTGACCGCGAGGACATAGCCGTCGTACCCGGCGAGCGCGATGATGCCGGTGGTGCTCAGCACCGTGGCCGCCGAGATGTAGTCGCCCGCGATCGCCAGGCCGTTCTTGAGCGGGGTGAGCGACAGGTAGCCGGTGTAGAAGTTCGTCAGGTCGTCGCGGTCCGGTCCCGCCATGACGCACATCATCAGCGTGACGGTGACCAGCGTGGTGAACAGAACCAGGACGATGGCCTGCGTCCCGGAGCTGAAGTCGTTCATCTCGCCGCCCCCGCGTTCCGGCCGGCGGGGACCGCCCGCTCTCTGACGGCGCGGGCCAACGGATCCACCGAGCGTTGTGCGCTGCGTCCGTACCAGAAGACCGCCGCGAAGGTGACGACGAGTTGGAGGACGCCCACGGCCATGCCCAGACTCAGCTCTCCGCTGATCCTGGATCCCATCAGTCCGGGCGCGTAGCAGGACAGCACGACGTACACCACGAAAGAGCCGAGCGCGGTGAGCGTGGAGATCCGGCGGAGCAGGCGGTAGGCCGAGCGGAGGGCGGCGAGGCCGGTGTCGTGCCGATGAGTCTCCTGCGCGTCGGGCGCGTCCCAAGGGGCTTGCCGCCCGTACGACTCGTATCGCGGGGCGTCGTGTGCGTACGACTCCGGCCACGGGCTCTGCCCGTACGTCTCGCGTCGAGGGGGCATTCCATGGGGCTCGGGGTGCGGCGGCCATCCCGTAGGTGCAGATGGTGGGTACCGGTTCTCGTCGGCGTATGTCATCGCCTGGCCTTCCACTACGGCTCGGATCCGTGGGGTGAACGGGGAAGAATGGTTCAGGCGGCGCACCATACCGACTGGTTGGAATGCCGGTAAGTCTGCCGTGGGTCACGTTTAGGGGTTGATGTGGTCGCAGGGCGGGCTTTCTCGGGTCTGCCTGGGTGAGGGGGATCAGGTCTCCGGTGCGGCACCCCGGACGCGGTTGCGCTCATCGGCGTGTGATTCATCACAGCAGGTTATGTTGTGCACAATTTAATTGCTGGCTAGATTTTGGGAATCAACGGCACTGTCACAGGGAGGCAGCACCATGGATCCCGTCCGCTATGAGGATTACCGCCCCGCCGAACGTCCCTCCTACCAAGCAGAGTTGGACGCAGTTGTCGCACAGGTGACGCAGCGCACCGGCGCCTCGGTCGAGCGCGAGTCCGTCGGCCGCGCCGTCCGTACCGCCCACGGAAAGACGTACGGCCTCCTCAAGGCCACCGTCACGGTCGGTGACAACCCGGGCTTCCACGGGCAGGGCATCTTCGCCCGGCCCACCGTGTACGACGCCGTCGTCCGCTACTCCAACGGGCTGGGCCACCAGCGCCCCGACCACCAGCTGGGCGCGGCCTGCGGGATGGGCATCAAGCTGTTCGGGGTCCCCGGCCCCTCACTGCTGGCCGACGAACCGGACACCGGTACCTTCGACCTCAACCTGATCAACAACGAGGTCTTCTTCGCGAACACCGCCTACGACTACATGGTCATCGAGGAGTTGTTCGCGGAGCTGCCCGAAGGCCTGGCGAACCCCGCCCGCCGCAAGACCTGGATGGCGGAGTTCCTGACCCGCCGGGGCACCCTCACCGATCCCGACGGCTGGCTGTGGGACGAACTGTTCGCCATGCTCTCGTTCACCACCGTCCCGCGCAGGAACCTGCTGTCGTACACCTACAACAGCATGGGCGCCTTCCGGTACGGCGACCACATCGCCAAGATCCGCACCGTGCCCACGGCCGAGTCCCTGGCCGCCCTCACCCACCAGATCGTGGACGTGCGCGCGGACAACGAGGCGTTCCGCCGCACGCTGGTTGCGGAGGCCGCGGAGCGTGACCATTCCTTCGAGCTCCAGGTGCAGCTCAACACCGATCTGGCTCGTATGCCGGTGGACAACACCTCCGTGAAGTGGCCCGAAGAGTTGTCCCCCTGGGTGACCGTCGCCCGTGTGGACCTCCCGCGTCAGGACATCGGCGATGAGGACAACGTGGCGGCCGCCGACACCACGTCCATCACACCGTGGCGCTCCCGAGAGGAGCACCGGCCCATCGGCGAGATCCAGCGGGTGCGGCAGGAGGTGTACCGACGCTCGTCCATCGAGCGGCACCGCATCAACGGACAACAGCGGCGCGAGCCGGTCAGCAGCGCGCAACTGCTCGGCTGAGCCGGCCAACGGGGGGAGAGGCGCTGCTGGTGGTGGAGGCCTCGCTGATGAGGTGGCCGTCGAGGATCAGTCGTAGCAGTAGCCGAGCGGGCCTCCGCGGTGAGCGACCATTGGACCAGGCGCCCATCGACATCGGTCAACCAAAGGGCGAGAGGAAGCAGGGCTTCCAGCACCGAACAATCTGGTTGGTGCCGAGGTGTGCTCCCGGTGGTCAGCGGGATCCAGTCGGCACCAACTGCGCTGCCCACGCACCCTCAGAGCTCGCCCTAGCCCTGTTCGGGGACGGCCATCTCGCCCAGCAGCGACCAGTCGTCCTGCGCAACGTTCGCATTCACGATGCGGGGTGTCTCGGTCAGATGGGGCGGCAACGTCTGCTGCGCGGCCCTGAAGTGCGCCGACTGGACGTGAGCAGCGCCTGCCTCGTCATCGCGGAAGGCCTCGACCAGGACGTACTCCGTAGGGTCCGTCACGCTTCTCGACCAGTCGAACCAGAGGCAGCCGGGCTCCCGGCGCGTGGCTTCGGTGAAGTCGGCGGTGATGTCCGGCCACCGGTCGGCATGCTCCGGACGGACTCGGAACTTCGCGGTGATGAAGATCATCGGCCTTCCTGTCTCCTTGGACGTACGTCGTCTCGGTTGCGGTCCTGTTCGCTGGGAATGAGTCGACAACTGCTCGCTCGGCGGACCGGCGTCGCTGGTACTCCATTGCCGCCCCGCTCGAACCGCACTGCCGGGCCTACCGGACGGATCCGTGGTGAGAAGATCGTACGGCGTCAATCGCGCAGGGGCAGTTCACCCGCGCCAGGTGGCGGTCGGCGCGTCGGGTGGCCGCGGGTGGCGGCTGTCAGGTGAGGTGCCGTGAGAAGAACCTGAGCGTGCTGTCCAGCTCGAATACCGGGACGTCCGCGTGCTTGCCGGGGTTGGCGTGCAGTGTTTTCTCGGCCGAGGCCAAGGCGTCGAACAGAGCCAGGCTCTGGTCACGCGGCACGCGCTCGTCGTCCCACTGCACCAGGAGTTCGATGGGGACGGTGATGCGCGCGGCGTCGTCGGCCGAGGCCGCGGCCCCGCCAAGGCCCAACACTGCGGCGCGGACCCGGGGTTCGGCGGCAACGAACGGAACGCCGAGTCCGCAGCCCAGTGATACTCCCCAGTAGCCCACGGGGCCGGCGCCGACGTGATCGAGCTTCTGGACCGCGTCCAGTACGCCCTGCCATTCCGGGACGGTCTGGCGGGCTACGAGTGCGTGGAATTCGGCGATCAGTGGCGCCGGTTCTGCCCCGGCCTCCACGCGTGCTTGGTTCTCGGTCGCGATGCGGTGGTATTCCTCGTCCAGCGGCCGATCGCCATGACCAGGCACGTCAACCGCTACCACGGCGAAAGCGGACTCGGTCACGAAACGGCGTGCAAGGTCCAGGATGTCGGGGGCCTTCTTGTGCTGACCGCCGCCGTGTCCCATCACGATGAGGGGACGAGTACCGGCAGCACCTTCCGGAGTCCACAGCACGCCGGGAATCTCATTGAGGAAAAAGAGCTGTTCGCAAACGCCGTCGGAGGACGTCTCAGAGGTGAAGCGCATAGCGTTTCAGGCCTTTCGGGATGCCGTCTGCGGGCACTCCCTAGGCCATGCGGGGGAGGGAGGCCCGACGTGTCATAGCGTTGATCGGTCTCACCTCCTCAGTTCGCAGCGGCGCACAGCGGCACTGAAGGTATCACGAGGGACTTCGGCTGTGTCCGGTCGTCGAAGCCCTCGGCAGTCTCCTTGCGCCGTAATCCGCACCGGAGTTGGCACGGACACTACGATCGGGGAGTGACGATCAAGTACGAGTGGCGGGGCGACTTCGGCAATGCAGCCCTTAATGCGCTGCACGCTGACGGCTTCGGCCACCTGGTCGCGCGGACTGACTGGCGAGCACGACTCGAGCGCCACAGCCTCGGCTGGGTCTGCGCGTGGGAAGACGGCTCTCTGATCGGCTTCGTCAACGTTGTCTGGGACGGGGGAGTTCATGCTTTCGTCCTGGACACGGTGGTCGCCCGGCATTGCCAGGGAAGGGGAGTTGGTGCAGCGCTTGTCGCAACGGCAGCCGATGAAGCGCGTGCCGCGCAGTGCGAATGGCTTCACGTCGACTTCGAAAAGCACCTGCGCCCGTTCTATTTCGATGCCTGTGGCTTCAGCGAAACGACAGCCGGTCTGATTGCTCTGTAACACCGTGGGCCAAGCTCCTGGGCGGGGACGCAAACGGCCAGGGGTCGGGTGTCGTTGTGTGTGACTGCGGGCGTCGTCGGCCGACAGTCCGGGCTGTCCGGAGCGATTGTCAAGACCTGTGGATGGGAGCCGCGCCGACCCAGCGGTGGTAGGCGTCCACGTCGACGTTGCTGCCGCACAAGATGGTGACGACGTGTCGGCCGGCGAAGCGGTCACGGTCCTCGAGGATTGCCGCGATGCCGAGCGCGGCCGACGGTTCGACGACGAGGCCGGCGTGGTCGAGGAGCATCCGCATGCCGGCGATGATCGACGCCTCCTGGACCAGGACGGCGTCGTCAGCGACCAGGAGGAGGTCGTTCAGGACGGCCGGGATGGGACGCCGCCCGGCGACGCCGTCGGCGATGGTGTTGGTCGAGCCGGTGGTGACGACACGCCGCCTGCGGAACGAGAGTGTCAGCGCCGGTGCGCCCAGCGGCTGGACGCAGATCACCTCGACCGCGGGTGCCAGTGCCTTCACGACATGACCCACGCCGGTGGCCAGCGCCCCGCCGCCGAGAGCAATCAGGACGGTGTCGAACGACGGCACGGTGTCCACCAGTTCCAAGCCGATGGTCGCCGCGCCCTCGCAGGTCTCGATGTCCAGGCTGTCTTCGACCAGTCGGATGCCGTCGTGCCGTGCGATGGCCGCCGCCCGCTCGCGAGCCATCTCGTGGTCGCCGTCCACCAGCTCCAACCCGGCGTCCAATGCACGGATGCGATCAAGCTTGGCCCGAGTCGCGAAGCGGGATGCCACGACCGTGACGTCCAGCCCCCGGCCGCGACCGGACCACGCGAGGGCTTGGCCAAGGTTGCCCGCGCTCGCGCACACCACGGCTCGCTCGGCACTGTCGGCCAGCAGGCTCGCGACTACCTCGGTGCCGCGGGCCTTGAAGCTGCGGACCGGGTTCGGCGTTTCGAGCTTGATGCTCACCGTGCACCCGAGGCCGGGTTCCAGCGCCTCGCAGCGGTACAGCGGAGTGTCGAGAAAGACCGGATCGATGACCCGGCGAGCCGCCCGGATCCGAGCAGTGTCGAGACGCGTCTCCAGCACGACACAGCAGCGTAGCGCCACCGGCGTCGGCTATATGAGCAACTGTCGGTAGTTGCAGGCCGGTTGAGGCGTGTCACCCTGCGAGGGGTTCCTCGAGACGTTCGACGAGGTGACCGTTCCCGAAGCGGGCGCCGGCCCGCTGTCAGAGGCTGGCGAGCAGGCCACCGAGCGGGGCGGGCACGCGGTCGGGGTCGAGGGCCTCGACGAGGACGCGGCCGTAGTGGATCTTGCGCCCCTTCTTCGTGCCGAGGAAGCGTCGCAACTGCTGCTGTGCGGTGCGTCCTTGCTGTGCGGGCTGGGACCGGAAGGTCCGCAGGGCGCGCAGGTCGCCCTCCGCTCGCACGAGGTCCTCCACCTGGCCCGTGCCCAGGGCGCGGATGAGTTCGTCCTCCAGGTCCGCCGCGCAGACGAAGAACGTCGGCTGTGTGGCACCGGCCTGCTCCAAGGCACGGGTGTAGTAGCGCCGTTCTCTTTCGTCGCAGAGCCCCGTGAGGCGCAGGCCCAGGCCGGGTGGACCGAGGAGACGGGCGTAGCGCCCGACGTTCATAGCGCCCCCCATGGTCAGGACGCAGATTCCCTCCGCCTCAAGGTCCCGGCCGCGTCGCTCGGCCAGCGCGTTGACTGCCGCCACGTCGCTCGGCCCTTCGAGCAGGACGGCCGCCCGCACGGGCAGCCGCGTGGCCAGTTCGCGTGCGCGGTCGTCGGGGCCGCCGGCCGCCCACGCGGTGACCGCCTCCCGGAACGCCCCCATGTCAACCATGAGACGAGTCTCCGCCCGTTCCCGATCCCGACGCCAGGGAATTTCCTCCGCGGAATCCGTCTTCCCGCCCCGGCCTGCCCGCTCTACCCGCGCGCGCTGAACCGGGCTTGCCACAGGTCGCGCAGGAGGGCGATCTCGGCCGTGTGGTGGATGAATTCGAGGTTGGCGCCCCACAGCACATCGAGGTACGACTCGTCGGGGTTGGAGCCGTACGGGTACTGGGAGAAGCCGACGGTGTCGAGTTGTGCGTCGGTCACGGTGCCGACACTGTCGCGCCAGCGGTCGATCAGTGCCCAGAACCGCTCGAGTGCCAAGGTGGCGCTGGGGGTGAAGTCGACCAGCAGTTTCGGCTCGTGCCGCCGTTCACCGAAGGTCCACTCCCATTCGCCCGCGAAGCCGTAGTGCAGGTGTCCCAGCCGCCAAGCGATCGTCGTCACCGGGGTCACTTCGGGCTCCGGCGGGCCGGTGTGGTTGAGGATTTCCTCGACCTGCTCGACGCTCACACTCCAGTCGTCGGCGATCTTGGCAACCGACATGCCGCCGGCTGCCTGCCGGGCTACCTCGGCGTACTCGCCCGCCGGGATGTAGGGGGCGCCTTGGTCGAGCACCCAGTCGCCCGGGCCGAACGCCCTGGGCGTCACTGCCTCGCCCCGGCGCCGGATCGACCAGCAATCGGGTACCGGCTCCCACAGATACTCCTCGTCGCTGAGCCCTGTCAGTCGCACCTGCGCCCTCTCCCTTGCGCAGTCGAACTGCTCGAGCAGCAAACTCAGACGGTCGGCCCGCACCCGCTCAGTCTCCATGCCCGGCTCCCCTCGCGGTCACCCACCTTGGTCTGCTGAGCCGGAGGCTAGCGGCCAACTCCCCCCGGTACCACAGATTTTGGAGGGGGTGCGGTCCGCACACAGCATCACCTGCGCCAGGGCTTGTCCGCTCGTTCCCGCCGGCCAGTAACGGGCGTTGTGGCCGTCGGCGGATCCACGCCAGGGCGACGGGATCCTGCACCGGCTGCGGGCCGGGGTGAAAGCCGAGCTGCTCGCGCGCGGCGTTGAGCCTGGCACGCCGACGGAGAGAGCTGGTCTCGCCGAGTGGCCCAGGCCGGACCTACAGGCGGAAGAGGCGTCCGAGCGCGTCGGACAGCGCGGACACCGTCCCCTCAGTGGTCAGCGGTGACAGCCGGGCGCTCAGATAGCCGTCCGGGGGGATGAGAAGGGCCGTCGGCCCCTCGACGCCGTAGAGCCGCTCGAACTGCGCCGCACCGTCTTGGAAGACGGGCAGGTGCCGGCCATCGGCGTCGGTCTGTCCCCCGCCGGCTTGGGCCGTGGCCTGGGTCCGGGTGACGACGTACGCGGTCACGTTGTCGCGTGCCAGCCGGTGGAAGGTTGCGGCGGCCTCGCGGCACCCGGCGAGTGCCTCGGTCGAGTCGGCGTAGAGCACCAGGACAGCCGGATGATCCCGTGTCGCCGTTGCCGGGCACCGCACTCTCGTCTGCCACCTGGGCACTGCTCCGGTAGGCGACGAGCAACTGGGCCTCGCGCAGCATCGCGTCGTCATATCGTCCGGAGCGGCCCGGACGCCCTCGGTGGCATGCCTGACCGTGCGTCCCACCACCTCCTCGCCGTCGGGACGACGCTCGGCGTCATAGCTGTCGAGCAGCCGCGGATGGGCGCAGCCCTCCAGCGCGATCGCCGGCTTCCAGGCGAGGTTGTTAGGCGTCCTGGATGCCGGTGTTCATGCCCTGGGCCCCGGTCGGCGGGTGGACGTGGGCGGCGTCCCCGGCGACGAAGATCCGGCCGACGGAGTACCGGTCGACAAGGCGATGGCTGGGACGGAAGACCGACGACCAGCGCATGGCGGACGCGGTGGTGGGCTGCGGGGAGATCCGGTCGAGGACCGCCTGGATGTGCCCGATCCGGCGCGCGCCCACCCTCCAGCCCGTGGGCCACCGAGTCCCGCGAGGCCCCCTCGCCATTGGCCGAGAGCTCAGGGGGCACCAGCATCGACATGCGATACCGGCGATCTTCGGGCAGCGGGATACAGACCAGGAGATCGTCGACGCGGCCGTCCCGGTGGTGGTGCATGGCGGGCGAACCGATCGGCCGAAGCGGATCACTGGTACCCCGCAGCCTGCCCAGCCCGACACCGCCCCGGCCCCCGCAATGACCGGTGCAAGAGGCCACTTGGACAGGGAAAACGCAACTTCGACATGGCCCGCAGAGGCAGCTACCTTCACCTGGTCTTCGGCGATTGCCCACGGTCGCACAGGAGTTCCTTCAGGCTGAGCCACCCGCGACGGGATGAGTTGGTCACGCCCCACGAATCCTCGCCCCCCATGTCCAAGCCACCGAACCAGGTCCACACCAGGCACCCCCAACAAGGGAGATACGCATGCCCCATCTTGCGCTGTACACATTCGGCGTCCTGAAGTCACCTCTCGCCGATCCCGCACCTCTCATGCGCGAGTTCTACGACAGGGGTGAGGCCGTCTACCGGAAGATCGGCCAGCACCCCGGATACCTCGCGCGTGCTGAAGCGGCAGACGGTGACCGGGGCATGCTCTTCGAGGCGGACTGGGGTGCATGGGGAGAGTTCGCCGTACCGACCTGGTACGGCAAGGGCCGTACTGTGGAAACCACCGCCCTGGCCGCGACCCTCTCACTCTGGACCGACCTGCGCCCCGCCGTCGACGCCGTCTACACCGGTCTGCACCGTGAGGCGCTCAACAGGCGTTACGACTGGTTCGAGAGGACAGGACACCCGAATTACGTGTGCTGGTGGGTCTCCGACGGCGTGATACCCACCTGGCAGGACGGGGTTTCCAGGCTGGAACACCTCCACGACCACGGCTCCGCGCCGCACGCCTTCACCTTCCACCACTCGTTCGCCCCGGACGGAAAGGCTTCGCCGGCACCCCCGAAGACGCCCTCGACTGCGCATGCGGCCTCTACCTCACCGACCCCAGCGTCTGACCCCGCACCACACACAACACAGGCTCCACAGTCAGCCCCCGAAGGATTTACGGAGCCGACCACTTAGCTTCCCGCAGTAACGGCGCCCCACCGCAACCGAGTTGGCCGTCAGCGCATCCAGGTTCGGGTGCCGAACGAGGCGCACGCCCGTGAGGCCACGAGGGCGGCGGCGTGCAGCGCTTGGACGAAGCCCTGTGCGGTCAGCTGCCGCTGGGCGGCGAGGTGATAGGTGAGGGCTCCATGCAGGATGTCTCCGGCGCCGAGTGTGTCCGCCACCGCCACGGCGGGCACCTCGACTGTCCCGCTGCCGCCGGGGCCTGCCCAGACGATGGGCTGTTCTCCTCGGGTGATGGCCGTCCAGGTCACCCCGTGCTGTTGGAGAAAGCGCAGGGTGTCGGAGGGGGTCCGGGTGTCGGGCGGGTGGAAGTCGGCGGAGCAGACCGCGACGTCGATATCCGGCAGCAGGTTCTGTGTGCCCGGCTTCCAGCTGCCGGCGTCGAGGACGGTGAGGCGGCCGACGGCACGTGCGGCGAGGGCGGTGGCCGTGGCCAGTTCCATGTGGTGGCCGTCGAGCTGGACGATGTCGCAGGCTGCCACCAGCGCGCCGAGATCGTCGGGAGGGGCGAGCCGGTGTCCGGTGGCGTTGGTCGAGGCGACGGCGCGTTGTCCGCTGGAGGCGGTGACCATGATGGAGGAGACAGCGGGCGGGTCGGCCGAGTGGGGCGCCAGGTCCGACACGGTCACGCCAGCCCGGTCCAGGTCGGCCGTGACCGCGAGTGTCAGCGGGTGGGAGCCGATGGCCGTGAGCAGTCTGGCCGCGCCGCCCAGGTGGGCGAAGGTCACGGCCGCGTTCGCCGCCGGGCCGCCTGCGGCCACGGTCTGCTCGCGGGCTGTGAGTTTTTCGTCGGGAGCCGGGACGTGATCGACGAGCTGGATGACATCCAGCGTGCACAGGCCGACGAACAGCCCTTCAGGTCGTCTGGTCGTTCGTGTCTCCATTCAGGTGCACCTCCCGTCGGCCCGGCGCCGGCACGCGCCCGGCACCCTGGTCTCCCCGCGCTCGACCCCGCCCGGGGCGGCGGCGCGGATCCGCTGACCAGAGATCACCGCGGCCGGTTCCTGCAACCCTGCCCCGTGCTGCCGTGGTCCACCCTTTTTGCCCGCGCGCGGGTCCATCGGAGCAGGAGGGTGTAGCGGGTCAGGGCCTGCTGCCCGCCGGGCGATCCGAGTGCGGACCAGGGAGGGCATTGCGTCCAGGATTTCGCGCCGGTCCTCCTTAGACCGTGTCCTATGTGGTGAGGCGGACGAGGCGCTTGTAGCAGCACAGGGCAGCGGCGA
>NZ_BAAAZY010000013.1:0-184996 GCF_039537145.1 Streptomyces shaanxiensis | reverse complement strand
CGCACTGCCCGGCCGTGCGCACGACCTCACCGCGGCCCGCACCCACCGGATCATCCGGATCTGCGAGCGCCAGGGCATCCCGGTGCTCGCCGACCGCGCCTATATGGGAGCCGGCCCATGGGTGACGACAGCCCTCAGACGCCCGCCGGGCCGTGACCTCACACCCACCCAACAGACCGTTAACCGTGCGCTGTCTGCGGCACGGGCACCGGTCGAGCGCGGCATCGCACGCCTGAAGTCATGGCGCATCTTCCGCAGAGCCCGGTGCAGCCCGAATCGAATGACGTCAATCGCCGCCGCCGTCCTCACCCTGGAGCGCCAACGCTGAAAGAGCTCACTGTGTGAGCCGTTGTAAGACTCCTGCCTGCAGAAGACCCGGCCAAGAGGCCTGCCGCGGCCCGGGGAGCCGATACGCTGGAGGGCGGCCGTGAGCCGGGGGCGGGGCTGGGGGGCGGGGGCATGGATCCGCGGATGCAGTTGTCGGTGGGCGGGTACGTCTGCGAGCGCGAGCTCGGCCGGGGCGGGCAAGGTGTGGTGTGGCTCGCCCGGGACAGGGCGGGGCGGCAGGTCGTGGTGAAGTTCCTGCTGCCGGGCAAGGAGTACGACGAGGTCGCGCTCGCTCGTGTACGCCGGGAGTTCGGCGCGGCGAGCCGGGTCGGTGAGTTGGCCACCGCGCGGGTCCTTGACGCCGATCTGTCCGGGCGACATCCGTACATCGTCAGCGAGTTCGTCCCGGGTCCCACGATCCACCAGCATGTGGCCGCCAACGGCCCGCTGACCTCCGGGCGGCTCCAGTCCGTGGCGCTGGCGGTCGCACACGCGTTGGCACAGGTGCACCGGGTGAGTGTCGTGCACCGGGACATCAAGCCGTCCAACATCCTGCTTTCCCCGGACGGACCGCGGATCATCGACTTCGGTATCGCCCGTGACGACCGATTGCTCGAGTCGGCGCTCACCACACCCGGCAGTGTGCTCGGCTCGCCCGCGTACATGTCGCCCGAGCAGGTCCAGTCGCTCCGGGTCAGCGGCGCCTCCGATGTGTTCTCCCTCGGTGGCACGCTGTACTTCGCCGCGACGGGTCGGCATCCCTTCGACGGGGAGAGCGATTACGAAGTGCTCGTCGCCGTGTGCGAGCGCGATGCGGATCTCTCGGCGGTGCCGGAGCCGGTCCGCTCGGTCATCGCCGACTGTCTGCGCAAGGAGCCGGCGGAACGTCCCACCGCTGCCCAGCTCGTCACCCGGCTTGCGGGCGCCGTGGAGGCGACGGAGAGGGCGCAGACAGAGTCGCGTACGCCGCAGCCGCAGCCGCAGCCACCGCAACCGGCAGGACGCGGGAGCGCCGGCGCCAGCCCCGGTACGGGCGTCAAGCAGCTGCGGCTGTGGGGGTTCGCGGCCGGTAGTGCCGCGGTGGCAGTGCTGCTTGCCATCGTGCTCAGCACCACCTCGGGCGGATCGCCGACGCGAGGAGGCCCGCAGGCCCATGGCTCGGCCTCCGCGTCCTCGTCCGCGTCGTCCGGAAGAACCAAGGGCTCCGCGATCTCCCAACCCCTCTCCTATACCGATGATTTGACCGACTCGGGCGACTGGTCGCACAAGGATCCGACCCTGGGGAAGATCACGCACAAGGGCGGAACCATGCTGGTGAGTCCCAGGACCCAGCTGGAGGTGTGGCCGCAGGCGCCCTTCGAGCCGTCCTCGTTCGCGGTACGGCTGAGCACCCAGACGGCCTGGTACGGGGGCGAGGGCGGGGTCGGACTCTGGTGCAACGGCTCAGGGGACTACCGGAAGGGTTCCCGCTGGGCGACCTACCTGACCACGGGCCAGGAGGCCCTGATCGTGCGCGAGTTCCGGTTCGAGGGAACTTTCCAGCATGACCGCGTTGTCGAGGTCGACCTCGCGGACGTGGGCCTGAAGGTGGACAGTCAGCAGCAGGTCGAGATGTCGATGAACTGTTCCGCGGCCGGCGAGGGCCGGATCAAGGTGGAGCTCGCCGTCGACGGCACCCGGGTCGCCACGTACACCGGAGCCGCTTTCGACGAGCGGGGCTGCGGAGTGGCCGCCTTCCACTACAGCGCGACCGACCCGCAGGGCACGGCCTTCCACGCGGGTTTCGAGCGCTTCACCGCGTCCGAGCCATTGGTGCGCTGAGGACGCGAGCCGCGCGCCCAGTGGGCTCCTCGTAGGTGCGAGTTCTTCGCCTGGATCGATTTACGGTCTCCAGTGCCCGGACAGAATGAGCCTCTGTTGGCCGTGTCTGGCTTGTTGTTCTTGGCTGGCCTGTTGACCATCGGTGGTCTCGCCCACCTTGTGCACGTACGCGTACTGCCCGGGCGGCGTCCAGTGGTCAGGACGGGCGGTGCGCGTCCACCAGTAGAGTGTCGGCCGCGCGGGGCTCAAGGGTGGCGGCGGGCAGCACTTCGGTGGTGATGTGGACGAACCCGGCCTCGCCGAGCAGCTCGGTTCACACATGCTCCTGCAGCACACAGCGACGCATGGTCGCCGCTTCGCCGGTGGGCGTTTTCGCTGGGATATCGGCAGTCACGACGCCGGCTGGGCGGGGGAGCCGGTCAGGTGGTGGGCGAGGGTGGAGAACACCAGCCGCCCGCCCGGTCGCAGCGCGGCGGCAGCCGTCGGCCGCAGTTCGCGCGAGCCGGTGAAGTCGGCGGCGTCGAACGCGCTGTAGAGCACGTCGTATGCATGGGTCATCGTCTGCAGGTGGGATACGGCGTCGCAGGACGCGATGTGGAGGCGGGATGCGAGGTGGCCGTACAGGTCGGTGGCCATTGCGCACTGGGCTGGTGAGGCGTCGACCGCGACGACCTGTGCGGGCTGGTGATGAGCTGCCAGATGCGCTGCGGGCCGGGCCCCGTGCCAGTTGGCGCGGGCCTCGACGGGCGGCGGGCAGCAGCTGTTCATCAGCCCAGGACCGCGGCGGCCGCCAGAAGCTCGCCCCACCCCGTGCCACATCCTCCACACGGTCCGCAACACGGACACTCCGAAACGGAAGAAGAAGGCGTCAACACCCCTCGCCCACGGCGCACAGGTTAAAGATCAAGCTGGGGCGCTTTCAGAAGTGCCCGAGGTGCTGCCGGTTCGCTACTCCTGGCGCAGAGAGGCGAGCCAGCGTTCGTCCTGGAACTCGGCAGGGACCTCGTCATCCCATGGATCGATCCCGCGGCGTTCCAGCTCGTCAAACCACCGGTCCCGCTGCGACTCGGGGAGGCGTTGACCGCACCAGGGACAGAAGTCGATCGTGATGCTCGAGGTGCCGCCGTCATGGATGATCAGCCCGTATTCCTGGAATTTGGGGCTGAAGCCAACCAGTGCGTCCGGGCAGGCGAAGAGGGTGTCGTGCTGGTCGCAGCGCACGTTTACGCGGCTGGCCAGCGCCTCGCAGCAGTGGTTGGTCATGACCTCGACTCTTCATTGATCGGCACCATGTCCAGCAGTACATCATGGCTTGTGATGGTCACCCGGTGGCAGGTGGAAATCTGACGGAGGCACAGTGGGTGGTGCTGGAGGTGCTGTTTCCGAAGGCCAGGAAGCCAGGCCGGACACCGGTTGGAGCCGACGGCAGCCGATCGGCGGCATACGGTTCCGGGTCCGCACTGGTATCCCGTGGCGGGACATACCCGCAGAGAACGACGGTCCGTGGGGTCGGGTGTACGACCTGTTCCGCCGCTGGCAGCGGGACGGCACCTGGCGGATCTTCACGGCCCCGCAGGCATGAGCCGACGCGAAGGACCTGATCACCTGGGGTCTCAGCATCGACTCCACCGTCTGCCGGGCCCACCAGCCCGCCGCCGGTGCGTGGAGAAGGGGGCGGGGCCCGTGGCCGATGTTCGTTACACGCCGACGTCGAAGAGAGGCTCCTGTGCGCCGGGCGCCTGGCCGGGGAGCCCGGTCGGCTCATGGGCTGGGGGAGAGGCCAGCGCTGCGCGGCAGTAGGCCCGCACCTTAGCCAGAGGCTGCCGAGCGCCCAGATCGAGATCTTGGGCATCGAGCCAGGCCAGGAACTCGATGGCGACGCGGATGTCGTTGCGATCACCAAAGGCTGCCCCGGGGGGGCCTGGGCCGCGCGGTGACGTGCTTTGCGCACTACGCTCCACTCGGCGAACGGCCGGATGAACCGTGCCTAAGCTGTGTGCGGGTAGCAGGTCATGCGTTCGGCGCCGGGTTCTTGAGTATCTCTGTCAGGGCGGAGATGCTGTGGTCGCCGTAGCCGGCCTCGACGGCTCGCTTCAGCAAGTCATGGAAGGGTTTGTGCCACTCCATGTCGAGGTTTGCCTCCTTGCCGAGTTCCTCGTCATGGGCGGCTCCAGCCAGGAACAGATTTACCGAGGACGCGGGCCTGCTGTAGTCGCCGCGGTCAATCTCCTCAGCGAAGACCGGCAGCACCGAGTTGATCATCTCGAACCATTTGATGCTGAACCGCACCATTGAGGCCACCTCAATGCCACGCGCCTGCACTGCTGCCGCGCCCTGGAAGAAGCCGACGAGCGCGGGCAGCAGGGTGCCGCCCACCGCCATCTCGTACAGGGCAGCGAGATCGGCATCGGTACCGAGGTAGACGGTGTCGCCGCCCAACACCCGCAGCGTCGACGCGAACTCGTCGAAGACGGTGTTGTCGCCGCCGTAATACAGGAGAGTGTCCTCAGCTCCGACGGCGGACGGCACGTTCTTGATCGCCCCGTCGAGGTAACGCGCGCCGTGCCCGAGCGTCCATTCGGCCATCTGACGGGCACCGGCTGGCGAACCGCTGTTCAGGCTCACAAGGGCCCGCCCCTTGAGCGTGGCAACGCCCGGTTCCAGGGCCTCGATGGTGTTCTCGTACGTGGTCAGGCAGGCGATGATCAGCGGACTCGCCGCGACTGCCTCGTCCACAGTCTGCGCGTGAACGGCGCCCTTGGACACGAGTAGTTCGGCCTTCGATGGTGTCCTGTTCCAGACGGTGGTCCGGTGTCCGGCGTCAATGAATGCTTCAGCTAATGCGCTGCCCATCGAGCCCAGCCCTATGACGGTCACGGGAGTGCGATGGTGCCCGGTCATACGTTTGCTCCTGCCTGATGCCGATGCATCTGAAGCGTGAAACGGGTCGAGTAGCCGGTATCGCACGAAGTTGCTGCCCTTTCGGTGCGACGCCTGATCCATGCTGCGATGGCGCCAACATTTCTACAAGTACCTACAATTCTGTCGGGTACCCACAGTTTTGTTAGGGGGAGTGCTGGTGCGGAAGCGGAGCTATACCTGCGGCCTGGACGCTGCCATCGACGTCATGGGAGGAAAATGGAAGGGATTGATCCTGTTCTGGCTCGGCGAGGGGCCACTGCGCTTCGGCGAGTTGCGCCGGACGGTGGTGGGCATCAGTGAGCGGATGCTGATCCTGCAACTTCGGGAGCTGGAGGCCAGTGGCCTGGTGCACCGTGAGGTCCATGACCAGGTGCCACCGAAGGTGGAGTACTCACTGACCGAGTTCGGTCACTCGCTCCTTGCCGCTCTCACCCCACTCGGCCAGTGGGGTGAGGACCACATAGAGCGTCTCGAAGCCCTCCCGTGAGCCTGGCACACGAAAGCGCAGAGAAGGCGGCCGCGACGCCTCGGCCTCTTGGCCTACTGTCCGGTCCTCAGAAGGCGCCCCACGACCGATCTTGATGTGTCACGATCCCGATCGTGGCAGGTGTGATCACAGCATCAGCGACGTCCTGGACAGCCCCGTTCACAGGACTCAGCCCACGGCTCTTCACTCGTCTGGTGGCTGCAGTGCTCCGCGAGAACGCGACTGCGCCCGTGCGGGAGCGGTGTGGAATTTCCTCTGGAAGACCGAGTGCAACTCATGACCACAAATTGGCGCACCAACCTGCCACTGCGCCAACTGGCCCCGGTATTCGGCATTTCGAAGTCCGCGGCGAACCGTGCCATTAACCACAACGGGGCCGATGCTCGCGAGCTCCAGCCACGCAAGCGGTTCCGCAAGGACACCGTGCTGATCGTCGACGGCACCCTGGTCCCCACGCGGGATCACACGGTGGCCAAGCAGTCGAAGAACTACGGCTACTCGACCAACCACCAGGTCGTCATCGACGCCGACCCCCGACTCGTCGTCGCCGTCGGGCGGCCGGCCGGCCGACGGCAACCGCAACGACTGCAAGGCGTGGGAACTATCCGGTGCGAAGGCCGCCGTCGGACGGACCACGGTCATCGCGGACGGCGGCTACCGGGGCACCAGCCTGGTCATCCCGCACCGCAGCGAACGCGGCCAGACCGAACTGCCTGCATCGAAGGAGGAGCACAACACGTCCCACCGCAAGGTCCGGGCTCGCGTAGAGCACGTCTTCGCGCGGGTGAAGACCTTGAAGATCCTTCGTGACTGCCGCCTGAAGGGCGAGGGCATTCACACCGCGATGCTCGGCATCGCCCGACTTCACAACCTTGCCTTCACGGGATGACTCCCGTCCCACACGAGACCGCCTTGAAGAGAAGCCCGAGGGAGACGGCCCCCCAGTCTCGCCGTCGAGGAGAATGCTCAGTCGAGACAGAACTCGTTGCCCTCGATGTCCTGCATCACGATGCACGACTCGTTGTCGTCATCCGCAAGCAGCGTTCGCACGTGTACCGCACCGAGCGCGACCAGTCGTGCGCATTCGGCCTCCAGTGTGGCGAGGCGCTCTTCACCCACGAGTCCGGTGCCGGCCCGCACGTCGAGATGCACCCGATTCTTGACGATCTTCCCTTCGGGAACGCGCTGGAAGAGCAGGCGCGGGCCTGTACCCGAGGGATCGCTGCACGCGAAGTAGGTGACCTGATCCTCAGGCGGCAGCGAGTGATGGTAGTCCTCCCAAGTGGCAAACCCCTTCGGGATTGGCGGTACGACGTACCCCAACACCTCGCACCAAAAGCCGGCGAGGCGCGCAGGTTCTGCGCAGTCGAAGGTGACTTGGAACTGCTTGATCGATGACATCGGCGCACCATAGCAGGGCGCTTTGTTGCTCATCTCCCGGCGTGAATACGCATGTTGTCGGGAGGACAGCCACTGCTGGCCGCTGCGGTGGCGTGCGGTCACAGGGAGGAACCGATGTCGATGCCTCCAAGGCGTTGCCCGCCGTTCCGGACCAGACCGCGGCTACGGCTCTCGCCGCGTTACTCGACGGAAGCCTGCTGACCCTGAGCCGCACCATCCTCATGCCAAAGATCAGTTAGGGGGCAGCCCTTAAGCACTGCTGGAACTGCGTGTGCCGACCCTCGCTGCGCCCGCGCCCCGGAGAGCCTGAACAACTCAGGGGGTGTCCTCAACGATCCGTAGGACATTCGGCGAGGACTGCCCCCACTCCCTCGGCTCGGTCGTTCGGCCGACCAGAGGGGGCGCGGCGCAAAGCCCCCCAGAGACAGGGCGGCGCGCCGGCCGCCAAAGCCTGTGGGAGGCGCCCACCTGGGGAGACTGCGTCAACAGAGAACCTGCGGGCGAGCCGGGTGAAGGGCTTTTGATGGTGCGCTTTTCGTACAGATGATCTAAGGTCGCGCTGTTCTCAGGGGAGGGGATGACGCATGGTGCGTGGGGGCCGGTGGGCTGTGGTGTGCGCGGCCGTAGTGCTGGTGGTGGCGGGGTGCGGGCAGCGAGCGGCGGAGCACGAGGCTGATTTCGCGAGCGCTGGGGAGCTGCCTGAAAGGCTCGGCGCGGACGGCATCACCATCTCGGTCGGCGACCCCGAAGCGCCGGTGAAGGTGCACCTGTATGAGGATCCCCGCTGTCCGTACTGCGAGGAGTTCGAGACCATCGGCGGCGGCGGTCCGCAACTGCGGAAGGCGATGCTGGACCGTTGGGCCAGAGCCGAGTACACCCTCGCCTCCTTCCTGGACGACCGGGTCGGCGGCACCGGGTCGAAGAAGGCCGTCAACGCGCTGCGCGCCGCGCTGGAGGAAGACAAGTTCGTGGAGTACCACGAGGTGCTTTACGCCAACCAGCCCGAGGAGAGCGTCGACGGCTACACCGACGCCTACCTGCTTCAACTGGCCGGCAAGGTCAAGGGTCTGCGCAGCCCGAAGTTCGACGCGGCCGTGAGATCCATGAAGTACCGCGCCTTTGTTACCGCCTCCCAGAAGGCCTACGAGAAGGCCGGGGGAACAAAGGAACCCGAAGGCCCCGGCACACCCACCGCGGTGATCAACGACAAGCGGATCCCGCTGCAGTACGGCGCCATCCTCCTGGAGGGCGATGCCTTCGCCGAATTGCTGCAGCGGATCTACGACCAGCCCGGAGAGTGGGAGGACACCACTCTGTAACCCCCGTCGGCATTGCGTAGCCGACCCCGAGAGCGTGCTGACGCCACCGTCACGACGAGCCCCACCCTGTGTCAGTGCCGCGCCGTAGGGTTTCATGTACGGCCCGTTCTGGACCCGACTGACGCCTCGCCGGCGATGTCAGCGCATGAGTGCCAGTGGCCGGGGGCCAGGGGAAAAGAGTTGCACTGCCCACCGGTTAGCCGAGTGCACGTGGGAGGCGCGCGACGGCGGGGTCGGCCAGGGTGAAACGCCACCGGGGTACCGGTGCGCCCCGACAGAAGCGGGTGGCGTTTCGTCTTCATCCAGCAAGGTGCCCTGTGCCTCTTCGCACACGCGACTCTGCTTCCGAATTGACCGAGAAAAGGAACCTGGAGTGGAGGGTGGCAGCACCGGGGGCCACGTGAGTTAGTGCGCTCGAGCATGCCCTTGCGCCGCGCATTGTCCCGTTGCGGGATCGTCAATCGGTCCGGGTGCGGAGGCTCCGCGCCAGGGTGGGGATCATCACCGTCGCAGGGACAAGGTGAAGCCCGAGGAGGGCGGTGGTGGTGGCGGTGTTTGCCCCGGAGAGGAGGGGCGGGACCAACGAGATCGCGGTTAGCAACACTGCCGTCCACACGAATCGCTCGGCGGGGCGAGCGCTCCAACGAAGAAGAGCGACGGCAATGACGATGCCCACGACCGAGAAGAAGCCGGTCACCACGGCGAACCCGGACAACGGGATCGTCTCGCCACCATCGGGGACCTCGAAGTCGACGCCACCGGCCTGGGCAAGCGCAGCGGCGAGGGTGGTGGCCACCATCGCCGCGAGCGTGGCAATGAAGCCGGTGCCGGCGAGCCTGCGGAGTCGGTGGGTGTGGCTGGTCCGGCCCGATGCCGGGCCTGGGACGACCCCGGTGTCATTCATGCTGTTCATGTCGTTCCTCCATCATTCGGCAACGGGCGTACGGGGTGTTGCCTGCATGTGACGGTCCTGGCCCTGGGGGTGACGATGCGCACCCTCGCCGTGCGACGGCCGGGGTTCCGCAGGGCGCGGACGCCGGTGCCGCGGAGCCAGAACCCCGCATCGCGTCCCAGGACCGGCCCGGGCTCTCCGTCGCGCAGTTCCAGCTGCACCCGCCCGCGGGTGACGACGCCGAACGCGTCGTACCACTCCGCCGCGACCACCGCGACACGCGCGCCACCGCGCAGCGTGAGCGTCCGCACCGGGACTACTCCGAGCCGTCCGCCGGCAGGCGCTCCGGCAGCCCGAGCCGCGGGAACTGGTCGTCGTGAAACGTGACGATCTCGGTGATCGCCCCGCCGGTGAGGCGCAGGACGTCGATCGTCAGCGGCAGGTACGCGCTCTCCGGCTTCCGCCAGTGGTAGAAGGCGACGGCGGGCTGCCGGTTCACGGAGGTGAGGAGGGCGCGCAGGCCCTTCATGCCCTCGAAGCCGCTCTCGACCCAGTACTTCACCACCGTGTCGCGGCCGACGTACAGGCCTGGCGTGGGCGGCATCGAGCAGCGGACGTCGTCCCGCAGCATCGAGGCGAGCGCCGGGACGTCCGTGGCCACGCTGGCGTCGGTGTAGCGGCGTACCAGCTCGCGCGTCCCGGCGTCCTGTTCGCCGCCGGTCCAGTCCTGCCGCTCGGCGGGCAGGTGCTCCCGCATGCCGGCGCGGGCTCTCTGCAGCGCGCTGTTCACGGAATTGACGGAGTCCCCGAGGAACTCCGCGACGTTCTTCGCCGGCCAGCCGAGCACGTCCCGCAGGATCAGCACGGCCCGCGGGCGCGGCGCGAGGTGCTGGACTGCGACCAGGTACGCCAGCTCGATCGTCTCCCGCGCGACGGCGACGGTCTCCGGCTCGTCCGCGTCGCCCGCGGGCAGCTCGTCGAGCAGCCGGTCCGGGTAGGGCTGCAGCCACAGCACCTCGCCGCCGGTCGCAGGCTCCGGGCGGCGTTTGGCGAGCAGGTCCAGGCAGGCGTTGGTGGCGATCCCGTACAGCCAGGCCCGGAACGTCGACCGCCCCTCGAAGGTCTCCCGACGCCGCCAGGCGCGGAGGAACGTCTCCTGCACGGTGTCCTCGGCGTCCTCGAACGACCCGAGCATGCGGTAGCAGTGCACATGCAGCTCCCGCCGGTGCCGCTCCGCCAGCCCCGAGAACGCCGACTCGTCGACCTCGCCCAGATCGCTCACGCCCAGCTCCTTCAGCCGCGTGTCCGCACTCATCACGTCATCCTTCCGCTTCGTCGTGTCCCGTCGTAGGTGTGACGGGTGCGGGCGCGAAAACTCATCACCATGGCCGGTTCGGCATGGCTGAGCGCTTCTCATCCTTGGTAGGCCGGGTTTTCGCCGTGGTGGAGAACGAGGATGGCCTGCACCATTGCGGTCGTCCGGGAGTGGCTGCAGCGCAGCTTGGTCAGGATTTCCAGGTCTTGCGGGTGGCGATGGCGCGTTCGCCGCGGCAGCGGATCCGGGCGTGGGCCTTGTTCACGGCCTTCTGCCGGCGCGACAGCTTCGGCCGGCAGGAGCGCCGCTTGAACGGGTTACGCACGGAACCGCCTGCGCCTTGATACGCCTTGTCCGCGAAGGTCATCACGTCAGCGTTGGTGAACGCGGCGACGATGCCATGGGTTCGCGCACCAGTCAGGTCGTGTGCCGAGCCGGGAAGTGCCGCCGACGCCCAGACGAGGCGTCCGGCCGAATCCGCGATTACCTGCACGTTCATTTCGTGCCGTCGGTGCTTTCCGGAGTAGTACGGCTTCTGATCGTGCACGCGGTCGATCGGGATCAGCGTGCCGTCGAAGATGACGTAGGCCAGCAGCCGGATCCGAGGGCGATGGGCACGGCTGGGAGGCACTCGCCGACTTGCTTGCCCGGTCCCGCACGCCGGAAATCACCGACCGCCTCCACTTCTCCTCCGAGGCCGGCACATTCGTCGTCAGCAGCGACGACCGTGGGGCCCTGCAGCGGCTGGGCAGCGTCCTGCACGCTGCCTTCCACAACCGAGCTCTCCTGGAAGATCACATCCTCAACGCCGACCGGAAGTTCCTCCCCGTTTGACCCGACCCAGGGCTGGTTGAAGGCGACGTCGAAGGGGCCATCGCTAGGGCGTGCTTCAAAAGCACGCCTCGAGTGAGCTGTCAGTCGGCAGTGAAGATGTCGGAGAGACTCACAGCGGGGCGGCCAAGCATGTCTGTCAGCGTGCGCTGCTGGCGCTCGGTCAAGGAGGCAACGAAGATCACTGCGTCAGCGTTGGTCTGGTCACATGCGTGAGCCACTTCGCGGACTTTCCCGTAGGTCAGCAGAGTCCGCGAGGAGTAGGGCAGGCCCATCTTCTGGACCCCGCCGTCCGAGACGCCTCGTCGTTGCACGATCTGCGCGACGACCCGGGCGCCGCGCGCTGCCAGGTCTGTGGCGGCCGACGCCATGACCGTTTCGAAGTCCTTCTGCTTCGCAGAGAAGTAGCCAACCAGAACCACATCGGCGCCCACGGCCGGAAGTCGGAACGCCCGGCGCTGGACCGGCTCCGACGGCACGCGACGAGCCAGGCGCCGGTCGCGCCTTCGGGGCTGATGCATGCGCCATAGGCTAAATGCCTGACTTCCTGCAGCGATACCGGGTTTCTCTGTGACCGCGCCTGGCGAGCCAGATCAGAGCCACTCGTTGATGACGGCGATCGTGACGGTGGCCTCATAGCGGACGGCGAGCGGAATCGTGCAGCGGATCCCGCGTTGCGCAGGTAGTCGCGGTTGGTTCGGGACCCGTAGGCTCTGTCGGCCCGCACCCGGTCCGGTCGGCAGCGCGGCCTGCCGACGCCCATGCGGGGCACTCGGATGCGCTCCAGGACGGGCTGGAACTGGGGGCTGTCGTGCCGCTGACCGGCGGTGACCAGGAAGGACAGCGGCTTCTGTCCGTGCTCGACCGCGAGGTGCACCTTCGTGGTCAGTCCACCGCGTGAGCGTCCGAGCCCGTGGTCGGCGGTGTCGTCTGTGACTCCGCCTGGTTTGTCCCGCTGCAGATCCCCCTTTTGCGGGCACCAGCAGCATGCTGATGCGCTGCGCGACCGTGGAATCCACGCTCACGTCCCAGATGATCAGGCCTTTCGCGTCAGCCTCGGCCTGCAGCTGGGTGAGGATCCGGCTCCAGGTGCCGTCGCGCTGCCAGCGCCGGAAGAGTCCGTAGACGGTCTCCCACTCGCCGTAGCGGGCAGGGACGTCACGCCAGGGCGCACCGGTCCGCGTCCGCCACCGTACGCCGTTGATCAGCTGCCGCTTCGACCAGACCGGAGGCCGACCCGGCTTCTTGCCTACCGGTAACAGCGGCTCCAGCCTGGCCCATTGCTCGCCCGTCAGATCTCCACGTCCCACGAGTGGATCACGACAAACCTTGATCCACTTCTGAAACAGGCCCTAGTCGGAACTCGGGGGCATACCAAGCCGGAGAACGCCAGCACCCGATCACTCTCTGGGGCCGGATCTGGCCGGCTCGGGTTGGAGAAGCGGAGCCGACTCAATCCGTTGAAAGCCAGCACAGTCGGCCCCTTGGCCCGGACCGCACCGAAGACGTGGCCAGAGCCCACGCTCTCAGGGGACTCCATGGTCACTCAGCCTGCCAGCCGAGCCTTCCAGATCTCCTCGCTGGGCCATTGCCGGGCCCAGTCGGCGGAAACTTCTGCGTAGTCCCGGTGTCCGCCCTGAGGTGCCTGAATTTCAATCAGGTCTTCGACTACGAAACCGCAGGACCGAAGCAGACGAAGCATCTCGCCATGCGGCAAGACGAACTGCACGTGATTCCCCCAGTCCAGCTGGGTCAGGCCAAATTGCGAGCGGAACAGGGCAGTGGATGCCGGACCCTCGGGTGGTACACACAGTGCGTACAGCGGTGAGTAGCGCATGAACACCAGCCGGCCGCCAGGTACGAGAAGCCGGGCCGCCTCCGGGATCCACTGGTAGGGGTCGCACCACAACGAGGCGCCGTACTCGCTGATCGCCAGGCCGAACGTGTTGTCGTCGTAGGGCACCGCCTCAGCCTTGCCCAAGACGAGCGGGAAGTCGATGCCGAACTCTGTCTGCATCGCGCGAGCAGTGGCGAGCTGCTTCTCCGAGAGGTCGATCCCGACCGGGTGGGCCCCTGCTCTGGCCAGCCAAGCGGAAACGTAGCCAGTACCGCACCCCAGCTCAATGGTGGGCATCCCGGCCAAGCCGTCGGGAAGCACGGAGACCTGCGATTCAGGAGTGGCCCACAATCCCCAGCGCGGTTCCATCTGCGACCAATGATCGCGGGCGAGCGGCCCGTGCCACGCAGCCGCCTCGTCATCCCAATAGCGTCGGTTCTGCTCCACATGGTTCACACGGCGGCCCTCATGAGCAGTCATGGACGCATTCGATCGAAGATACCGCTGCTTCAGCAACGGAATTATGTGCCTCCCGCATCTCCGCCGGGCACAACCCACTGGCACGAAGATCAAGCCCACGAGCTGTGTGCGGCGGCAGTGCGGTACTCCTCACTACATCGCCCGTTGTCAGGTTCAGGAACAGACCCTTACACCAGGGCTGATGCATTCTCGAGCTGCGAGATGAAGCAGGTCGTGCGTGTGCTTGGGCCGTGACCGATAGTGGTTGGCGGCAGCGGTGAGGTTCGCCCCGGTCGATTTGGTGGCGCCCAGCAGTCGCCGGTCAGGGGAGGGCGATGGCGGTATGGCCACCGGTGACGCGAAGAAGGTCCAGTTTCCCCGCGTCGCTGCTTCCGGTCGCTGCCGTGTAGGTAACCATGCGCAGGTCGGCGCCGGGGACGATGAGGACGTCGCAGTCGAGCTGGATGTCGCCGATCTCCGGATGCCGGATCGTCTTGCGGTCGGTGGTGTGTTGGGCTGCGGTCGTCTGCGTGGCCCAGTGATGAGCGAAGGCGTCGGACGCGCCTCGCAGTTCCTGCACGAGGCGATCGAGCTGGGCGTCCCCGGGATAGCGGGACACCGCGTCCTTGAGGTCGGCCACGATCGACGCCTCGAAGACGTCTGGTCCGCGCTCGGACTGGACGGGCAGCATGGAGGCGTGTGCGACGCCGTTGCCGAACAGCGCACGGGCGAGGTTGCGTTCGGCGGGCGCGACGACGGCGGCGTCGCCGAACACGGCGCTCCACATGGTGTTCCACCACACCAGGGTCCAGTCTGCGCTGAACACGCCGATCGGGACGTCGCCCAGACGCGCGGCGAGCCGTTGGATGCCCGCGGGCACATGGGTGCTGACCGTCCCGTCCTGCGGCGGCAGGAGCCCGGCGCTTCGGTACAGCTGGTCGCGCTCGGCGCGGGAGAGCTGAAGGGCCCGTGCGAGGGCGCCGACGACCTGGGCCGAGGGGTTCTTCGCGCGTCCCTGTTCCAGGCGCAGCACGTAGTCGACGGACAGCCCGGCCAGTTGTGCGAGCTCCTCGCGGCGCAGTCCCGGGGCCCGGCGGCCGTCCGTCATGGCGAAGCCGGCGTCGGCCGGAGCGAGGCGGTCTCGCCAGGCGCGCACGAAAGCGCCGAAAGCGGAGCGGGAGGAAGCCATGGGTTCATTCTCGCCGCGCGGCCCAGGATGAGCCTGGGTACTGCCAGTCCTAGTGACGGGGACGGCACTGGTTGGCGGTGGCGCGAGCGGCGAACGTGGGGCTGCGCACAGCCGGGGTGCCATCGGCTGACCAGTGAAGGAGCCTTCCATGAAGCACACCATCGTGATGACGGGCGCGAGCCGCGGGATCGGCCGCGTCGCCGCAGAGCGCATCCTGCGCCGGTCGCCGGACGTGCACCTCCTCGTCGTCGCCCGCGGATCCTCCGGCGCACAGCTCGCTGCGGAACTCGCTACGGGCGGGCACACGGTCTCGCACGTCTCGGCGGACCTCGGCTCGCTGGACAGTGTCCGCTCGGCCGCCACCGAGATCCGTGACCGGCTCGATCGCGGTGACCTGCCGCCGCTGCGCGGCTTCGTGGGCAACGCGGGCATGCAGTACGCGAACGCGCTCACCGAGGGACCCGACGGGTTCGAGTCCACCTTCACGATCAACGTGCTCGCCAACCATCTGTTCGTCCGTCTGCTCCAGGACCGATTCGCCCCTCCCGCCCGGATCGTGATCACCGCCAGCGACACCCACTTCGGTGACTTCAAGCACAACCTGGGCATGGTGCCCGGCCCGGCCTGGAAGTCCCCGGACGTCCTGGCCCGCACCGGCGCCTTCCCCAAGCCGGACACCACGGCTGCCGGGCGCACCGCGTACTCGACGAGCAAGCTGGCCGCCATCTACCTCGTGCACGAGTACGCGCGCCGCCTGCCGGCCGGGATCGACGCCGTCGCCTACAACCCGGGCTTCGTCCCCGGCACCGGCCTCGCCCGCAACGCCGACCCCGTCTCGCGGTTCGCGATGCGGCGCATCCTGCCGCTGATGACCCTCACCCCGTTCGCCACCAGCCGCACCGCCGCGGGCCGCTACCTCGCTGACGTCGTCCTCGGCACGCTCCAGGCGCCGACCGGCTCCTACGTCGACCGCAACCGTGTGGACCGCTCGTCGGAGGAGTCCTACGACCCACGGCGCGAAGGCGAACTCTGGGATGTCGCCGAACGGTTCACCGCGGCGTGAGCAGCCAGGACGGATGCGCTCTGAGCGACCGAATGGCCCGACCGGAAGCAGTGAACGCGACTCCTGATGAGCAAGGTTGTCGAAGCCTTTGATCATGAACAGGGGTCGCGTACGCGTGTCATCCTCACTGATCGGTGTCCTGCGGCGCGACAGCGCAGACATCGATTCCACCTGCCCGGATCCGGAACTGCCGCAGCTCACCTGCCTGGCGGAGGTGCTGGGCCACCGGTGATCCCTCCACCTGCCGCAACGCCCGTTACTCACCGGCAGGAGCGGCCGAGCCGCTCCCACTGAGCGTCCGTCAGGTCACCTCTGTCTCCCACAGTCCCACCAACGGCTGGACTGATCGTCAGGGCGTTGCCCAGGGCCTGGCGGTCCGTGGCACTGACCGCTGAATACGGTAGAGGGGCCCGGCCGAGCGAGAGGACGCGAAGACGTGGATGTGTATGAGGCAGTGGACAGTCGCAGGGCTGTGCGGGCGTTCAGCGATGAGCCGGTATCCAAAGAGATACTCGAACGAGTGCTGACCGCAGCGACGCGGGCTCCGTCGAGCGGGAACCTCCAGCCGTGGCATGTGTATGTCGTGACCGGCGAGCCCTTGGCCGAACTGAAGAGGCGCGCGACGGCCAGGGCACTGGCGGGAGACCCGGGTGATGACCGGGAGTATCCGATGTACCCGGCCGAACTGACCTCGCCGTATC
Source organism: Streptomyces shaanxiensis (assembly GCF_039537145.1). NCBI lineage: Bacteria > Bacillati > Actinomycetota > Actinomycetes > Kitasatosporales > Streptomycetaceae > Streptomyces > Streptomyces shaanxiensis. The sequence continues at coordinate 168,432 of NZ_BAAAZY010000013.1, read as the reverse complement.
TGGACCGTTTTTCCGCCGCGGCCGCCCAGCGGTACAAAGCCCTGGGAATCGAGCGCGACGACCCCGACAGGCCCAAGAAGATCGCCGCCTTGAACTCGGAGGCGTTCGGGGCGCCGGTCGTCCTGTTCTGCTACGTCGACCGGACGATGGGGCCCGGACAGTGGGCTGACGCGGGGATGTACTTGCAGACGGTCATGCTGTTGTTGAGGGCGGAAGGGTTGCACAGTTGCCCCCAGGTCATGTGGACCATGTATCGCAGGACTGTCAGCCAGACAGTCGGAGCTGATGAGGGGCTCGTGCTGTTCTGCGGCGTCTCGGTGGGATTCGAGAAAGAGGGCGTGCCACGGCTGCGTACCGGGCGGGCGGACATGACAGAAACAGTCAGCTTCATCGAAGTGTGACCGTTGGGCGGTCAAGATCGACAGGACATGCCCTGGTGCACAGCGCATGGCGTGCAGCACGATCACGTCGTTCACCCGCGGTAGGCCCAGCCGTTCACGCCCTGACCAGGCGTACTTGGCGATCGCGACCTTCGACGAAGTCCCAGGGCCTGGACGCGGAGCTTGTACGGGTTGGCCGCCCACCTGCGCCTGATTCGCGTGTCGGTTGGACTTCAGCTCTTGACGGCCTCTGCGATCTGCAGGGCGGCCTGGTCGGGCGTGAGGTGTGTGGTGTCGACGACCTCGGCCTCGTCGTGCAGCCACGTGCGGGCCGCCTCGGCGTAGAGCTCGAGGTATTTGAGGCGGAACGGGGAGGGGCCAAGAAGCGTGTCCCCTCGATACGCCCGCGGAGGGTGTCCTGGTCGGCGTGGAGAAGAAAGTGCCGTACCGGAATGGCATGTTGGGCAAGACCTGTGCTGATCTCGCGCCAGTACTGCTCGACCAGGACCGTCATGGGCATTACCAGGGTGCCGCCGGTGTACTCGAGTACGCGGCGGGCGGTCTCGACGACGAGCGGCCGCCACGGCGGCCAGTGCTGGAAGTTGTCCGCCCCGGGCCCAGGCAGCCAGGGCGTGATGTCCATGAGCACCTCGCCGACCTTCTCGGCGTCGAACACCCGTGAATCCGGGATCAGTTGCTGCAGGACTGCACCGGTCGTCGTCTTGCCCGCGCCGTGGGTGCCGTTGAGCCATACGATCACGGGACCCGATGCTAGCGCTGTGCGGCCGCGAGAACGGGCACAGCAGAAATCCGGTACGGCTTCGGCGTTCCCAGGGTGGTGCCAACCACCAAGATCAGGTGTCACCTGTCTCCAAGAGTCGCACCGACCTTCGAGAAGGACGCACGCATAGCACCGGTCGGTGTCGCGCATTAGGTCGTCGGGTAGCGGGACGTGGGCAGCCGCGTAATCGCACGCGATAAACCCGCGACGGCGACGGTCATCCCCGGGATACTGGTCGCCCATGGATGAGGTCAAGGTCGTCGTCGCCCATTCCGAGCGCGCGACCCTGCGCGTCGGCGATGTCTTCCTGAAGGTGGATGCCGATCAGGCGCGCATCGACGTCGAGGTCGAGGCGATGGCCTTGGCGCCGGTCCCGACCCCGGAGGTCCTGTGGCGCAAGCCGCCCGTGTTTGCGATCGCCGCGGTCCCGGGGACGACGCTTGGGCGCCTCGGCGGGCCGTCGACCGGGTCGCCGGCGGCGTGGGCCGCGGCGGGCGCCGCCATCCGGAAGCTGCACGACGCGCCGCTGCCGCCCCTGCCGGGCCGGGCCGGCAGGAGCATCGTCGCGCTGGCGGCGGAACTCGACGAGGAGTGCGAGTTGCTCGTGACGAACGGTGTCCTGCCCGCTGACCTGGTCACCCGCAACCGCCAGGTCGCCGAGGCCGCGCTCCGGCCGTGGACTCCGGCGTTCACACACGGCGACCTGCAGATCGCGCACGTCTTCGTCGACGGCGACGAGATCACCGGCATCATCGACTGGTCCGAGGCCGGCCAGGGTGATGCCCTGTACGACCTCGCCACCTTCACGCTCGGACACGAGGAGCACCTCGACGACGTCGTCGCCGGCTATGGCACCGACGTCGACCTCGACGTGATCCACGCGTGGTGGTCATTGCGAAGCCTGCTGGTGGTTCGCTGGCTGAGCGAGCACGGCTTCGACCCGTTCGCGCCGGGTTGTGAGGTCGACGTGCTGAGATCCCGGCTGTGAGGCTGCCGGCGCCGACTGCTGTGAGTGCTCCAGTCGGTCGGGGAACGTGACGCCGGTCAGTTCCTCGGAAAGGGTCCACAGGCGGCGGGCGGATTCCGGGTCGCTGGCCGTCCTGTCGAGAACGATGGGCGTGGGGGCGCCGGTGCGCTCGCCGTTGCCGTCAGGGCCGACGTAGCTGGCGCGGGGCAGGTCCTGCGTCGCCGCGTACAGGGTCGGTGGCGCGCCTGCCGTGCTGTCCTGCGAGATGAACGCGGATGCCGCGTTCACGGCGAAGCGGCGCACCGGGCTGGGGTCATTGCTGGTCAGGTGGTCTTGGCCCATCCGGGGTGTGCAGCCATGGCACGCACGGGGGAGCCGGCGGCGGTGAGGCGGCGCTGGAGTTCCAGGGTGAACAGCAGGGTGGCTCCGCTGTCCACGGCGGCCCAAGACCCGAGCCGTGCGGCTGACCGCGCCGGGCGATCCTCGGGACGATGCACCGCCCGCGCAGACGGCGGCGGTAATTGTCGCGGTCGTACCCGCGATCGGCATACAACGCCCGTGGCCTGCGCCGGGGTCAGCCCCGCTTGCCCCGCACCGGCGGCACGTCGTCGACCAATGGTAGAAAGCCGCGTGACCGTCGTTGCGGTGCCCGCCAGCGTGCGGCACCTGCAGCGCAATGCCATGCGCGTCGGTCAGCCCGTGGGGCTTCGAGCGCAGCCGCCTGCGCTCAACCGGGCTCGGACGGACTCTTGAGCTGCTTCGCTCCCGCTTGGCCTGCATTTGCGAGGCATCCACCTTGACGGGGGGAGAAGTCCAGGCGGTCCGTCGCCCGCAATCCCTCCCCACGGCTTCCGCCGTGCCACAACAACCTTCTGCAAGGTCCCCAAAGCGATCCGCGCAAGGGCACAAACAATGCGGCACAGGCCATGGAAGCGCATTTCCAGGATCACTTGAACAAGGTCTCCGATACCCTCACGTTTTACGCCATGCCGACGCCAAAAAGCCCTGCGTAGAAAAGACCTGACGGTAGGAAAGACCCGACGCATGAGTACCACCCCGAACCTGGACGAGGTCACGGCAGAACTCGCGCTGAACCGTGCGCTGCGGTGGATCGACCGGCCTCGCGACACCAGCGCCTGGCTGTGGATCGGAGGGCGCGCGGGCAGCGGCAGAACAGCGCTGTTGCGCGAGGTCGTTGCCCGCCATCCGGCCGCGACCCACGTCGACTGCGCCGGCAGGTCCGCGGAGGAGGTGGCCCGGCACGTGGCGACGGCCCTGGGCATCGCCGCCACGGACTCATTCAAGGGCAACTTCGCCACCGTGGCCGGCCGCATCAGCGACGACCCCGTGGTCGTACTCGCGAACACGCAGTGGGCGGGCCGGTTGCGCACCTCGCGCGAACCGGAGCGTGTGCTCGATCAGGTGGCACGGGCGCTGATCGAGCACCATCGGCGCGGGCTGCGGATGCGCTTGCTGATCGAAGTCGACGATGCTCCGGGCAGAGCCGCCGAGTTGGGCGGACGGTATCTGACGCTGCAGGGGGGCTTCGAGGGCATGCCCGCATCGGCGGAGCTGGACGACGATGCGGCCTTGTCGTCCGCCCTCCGTGCGCTGGCGTTAGCCGAGCATCGCCTCGTTCCCATATCCGTGTGGTCCCTGCTCTGTTCGGCCCTCGGCCGAGACCTCCCGCAGTCCCGACTCGAGTCGCTGCTCAGCGACGCGGCGGCCGGGAACTGGATCCATCGGACGGACGACGAGGCGGGCGCTCCCCACGTCGCCTTCAAGCAGGAGGCAGTGGCCCGGCAACTGCGTACGGAGATGTCCGCCAAGGAGGCCAGGTCCTGTCACGCGCGCGCACTCACCGCTCTGTCGGCCGCAGACGCCGCCGAGGCGACGCACTGGTACGCCGGTCACGCCCTGGCCGGCCACGCGGCGGCAGCGGGCCGGTTCGACGCATTCCTCGAGGACGCCGCTGCAGTCGCCGCGGTCGGCCACGAGTCGCTCTTCGAGGCGTTCGAAGCCGCGTTCCATGGACTGCCCATCCCGCAGGGAAGTGCCGCGGCCCGCCTCCATTACCTTGCGCGCCGTGGTGTTCGGCCTTCGTCCCAGGGGGAGTGGCTGGCGCTGTTGCACCTGACCCTGATGCAGGCCGGGCCGACGGAGGAAGCAGCCGCCGATCGGCTCCTGACGACGGCCGGGCCCCTGGCCCTGCCCTGGAGGACGCTCTGGGCCGAAGGCGTCGGTGCCGGCGTGTTCAGCACGGACGCGCTGGTCAGGCGCACCGTCGTCCGGACGCTCCACATCGTGCACACGCCGACCGGCGACCTGGTCACAGCCCGCACCCGCCGCGACCACATCGGTACATGGGACCTGGCCACGGGCGCGCCCCGACCCGAGCCCGACGAGCCCACGGACGCGTCCGGCACGACGCAGGCGGATCAGGGGCCTCAAGGATGGCGCCCCGCCGGAGCCGCCGGCGGCGAAGTGGATCTGCCTCGCATGCCCGAGTACATCCGCCGAGGCGTACGCTCGGGCCGTCTCATCGCTCTGGCCTCCACCGACGGTGTGTGCGTTGTCGAGATCAATCAGAGCGTCGGACACGAAACCACACCAGGCCGCCTCCTCAAGAGTCTGGTAGGCACCGGCACGAAGCTCGCTCGGGCGGACTTGCCGGCTGTGGCCCTGAACCCCACGTCCGATTGGCTGACGGACGTCTGGGGAGCTGCGGCGGTCAACCGTTTCCCGCAGGAGACCCTGCCGGCCGCCCTCTCCGACATCGGCGCGCGCGGATTCCTCTCCACAGTCGGCTTCCCCTGTGTCACCGGCTTCCTCGAACTCGACACCACCGGCCTGGCGGACACGGGCCTGCGCCCCGTTGCCGAGCCCGTCGGCAAGCCGACCCAGGCGGAGTCCACGTACTTCTCCCTAGGCAGCTGGCAAGGTGCGCGACTCCTCCTCGACGGCCGCGACGGGAGCGTTCTGCAGGACGGTGCGTCGGGGATCGACGACGCGCCGGCCGGAAGCAGTCTCGGTCAATTCGTCGCCATGATCCGCCTCTACTACTGGTGGTTCGCCTCCGACTGGTCGGTCGAGGACACGGAAACGGATGTACGTCACTGGCTGAACCGGATCGACCCCCAGGCCTTCCGGACACAGGGCTGGCAAAGGGTCTTCGAGGACTACAACTTCGACGACCAGGTCTGAGGGACCGGGCCGGCTGCTCGGCGACGCATTCCGCGCGTGACCGGGCGAATCCAGGTGGCTACGAAGCGCCCGCGGCCGCTGCAGCGGTGGCCGCCGCGGCCGTGCGAGCCGTCCACGGGGCCCGGTCACGGAAGCGCCGTGACCGGGCCCCAGGATCAGCTACCGGGGAAGGTGCCGACCGCCGCTAGTTCCGGTACCGGAACACGATCCGGCCGCGCGTCAGGTCGTACGGCGGGAGCTCCACCAGCACCCGGTCCTCCAGCATGATCTTGATGTAGTTCTTGCGGATCTTCCCGCTGATGTGCGCGAGCACCTGGTGGCCGTTCTCGAGCTGCACGGTGAACATGGCGCTGCGCAGGCACTCGACAACCTTGCCCTCGACTTCGATGACGTTCTTGTTCTTCGTCATCGCACCAGCTCCAGGTTGCTGCTCATCGGCCGGGCGCCGATGCCCTCGAACAGCGCCGAGGCCGCTTGGTTGGACTCGTGTACTTCGGTCCAGGCCGCGGCGAACCCGGAGCGGTGCACCGTCTCCAGCGCGTGGGCCAGCAGCGCCCGCGCGATGCCGCGGCGCTGTTCGCCGGCCCGGACCGCGACCAGCCCGATGCGCGGCCGGTTCACCGGCACCACCCGGATCAGGCCCAGGTAGCGGTCCGGCGCCGCGGCCACCGCGTACTTCGACGGGTCGACGATGGTGTCGCCTTCGAGGCGGGGAATCACCTCCGCGGGCATCGACTGCCACCCGACGCTCGCCTCGACGTCGTCACGGATCGCGCGGTCCACCGCCCGCAGCAGACTCTCGTCCGCCTGACCGGCGGGCACGATCGTCACGCCCGAAGGCGGCAGGACTGCCTCGAGCCCGGTGACCCGCGGGTCGGTCGGCACGGCGTACTCCCACTCGCGGCGCCGGACAGTGAAACCGGCCCGCCGCCAGCCGGCCGTCAGCTCGACGTCGGCTTCGTCGACCACTGTGTACAGCGGCGCCGGTAGTTCCGCCAGAATCGCCTCGGCGAGCAGGTCGAAGGTGGCGTCGTGCCAGGCGTCGATGCTGACGAACAAGCGTCCGTCGGGCCGGTGTTCCGCATGCCCGCGGCCGACGACCAGGTCGTCATCCAGTGCATGCCATTGTCTGTCCGCGACGCGCGTGATCATCACCGCGTTCTCGCTCAGGCCAGATGTGAAAGGCTTCGTGTCCATCGGAGTCCCCTTCCAGGAGAGCCTCGATCTCAGGCGCTCCTGGCGACACCGAACGTCAGCCGCCGGACCGTGACGGGTTGAGGGAGCACCCACGGGTAACTGTGTTCACGGGGCTCACCTCCATACGACGACTTCACGGTCCACCACGAAAGTAGCAACGGGGCGCCGCCTTGCTCAAACCATTTCCTATGAGCTCGTAACGCGATCGCGATCCGGTCTTCTTGAGGTGTCTCCAGCAGATGAGGCTCCAAGCCAACAAGAGGAAGGAGCCGTGGAGTTCGAGACGTCTTTCCCAGCGGACCGCGAGGCGTTTGAACTGGTGGAGCCGGGTGAAAGTCTGCTCGGCGACGTAGCGGAGCTTGCCCATGCCCTGAATGCTGGGGGGAGCCCATGCGGTGGGTGGCATCCTGCTGGGCGCTCGGCCGGGATCGGCTGACCCGGCCTCGTGGCCGACGCGGGGTTCGCAGACCCCGGGTGGCGGATGCCCAGGGAGACAGGCTACTTCCAGCCCTGCTCGTGGCCCGCACCGGCGAGTACCTGATACCAGCACCTGCCTGGCACGCCTGCCGCGCATCTCACGAGCCTGCAGAAACGTGCATCGTCACCGGGCGTGCTCGCGCTACGGAAAGTGAGCCAGAACCTCACCGTGGATGTCGTTTCGACGTGAGTTTTGGCTTGCCTCGATGGGTCCGCTGACGACCGCTCTGGCCACCCTCTCGTGGGTGCCGTGAGGGCACTGCGACGGGCCGACCTCCAAGTGCTCGCGTTGCAGTCACGTCGCCCCCTTTTGGCATCGCCGAAGGCATAACGCGGCTTGCTGCGGGCCAGGATGCGCGGCATGAAGTCCGAATCCGTGGCCGCCGTCGTTTCCGCCGCGATCGCCCTTGGAGCCGCATTCGTCGCCCTGCACGCAGCCCGGGGCAACAGCGTCCGCGCCGCCTACGAACTCGCCCGCAGCCTCTACACAGAGCTCACGTCCAAGGACACCGCGGCACTTCGCAGCACCCTCACCTTCTGCCGTCTGGCCGAAAGCCGTACTGCTGACGACACGAGGCGCGTCCTGGACGACTACTTCGCGCTGCTCTGGCAGTTTGAACGTATCCGTGCCGGGCGCGAATCACTCGTCGGCCAGCGCCGCCTCAATGGCAACAACAACGTATCCAACGCGGAAGGGACTGAACACGGCAGCGCCCGCCAGCCGGGGCTTCTGCGCAGAACCCGACCGGCTCCAGATCAGACAGGCCCATGATGCTCGCGATCGCCCCGTCGCGGCACGCACCCGTCTGGGCGCCTACCTCGTGTCCCGCTCTGCGCAGAAGGTCATGGAAACCCGATGGTAAAAGGTATGTGTGCCGCCGCCCGTGAAATTCGGCCCGAATTCCGCGACTGAATGGTAGGGGAGGGGTATTTCGGCTGCTCCAAATCCTGTAGTATTGGCCTGCGTTGGTAGAATGAGGCCGCAAGGGTGCGCCGATTGACCTCGGGGCGAGGAGAAGAGAGTGCCGGAGAGGAATCTCGAGTTCGGTAAGTACGGGGCTCGCGGTATCAAAGGACATGAGGCGGTGGCCCGTCGGCTTGATGCGCTTGCCCATTTCATCGCGACCCCGGTCACTCAACACCGCGGTCTGGTGGCCCGCCTGCATTACCTCACCCGTACCGATCACGCCCGTCAGGCGGCCCGTGCGGCCGGCCTCACGGTCACCGGCCGCACGATGAAGGCGTGGCTGGACGGCAAGCGCAGCCCGTCCGCGAAGAATCTGCAGGCCATCGAGGTCGCTTACCGCACGGTGCGTCGGCACAATGTCGCCCGGTATCTGCTCGCCCGACTGAACCGCGAAGGGCGCGGTACCCGCGTGGAGTTCCACCCGCTCAACCAGAGCCAGGTGCCACGGCCGCGCCAGCGTGTGATCGAGTACCGCACCCTCAACGTCCGCCACTGGGACCGCATCGTGCAGGCCTGGGCCGAGGACGACGACGCCGCGCTCGATGATGCCTGGGTCAACGACGCGACCGTGGACCTGGGCAGCCAGTGGGGCGAGTACGAGTACGTGACCAGCATCGGATTCGCAGCCTGACAACAGCGTGGGATCTCAATTTCGGCTGCACAATCTCGCGGCCTCCCGTCATATCGACCTGGTCGGAGGGCTCACCCCTTGGGCTGACGGAGTGCCCAATCGCGGTCGCTCGGTGTCGGTTCGGTCCGCCAACGAGCCCGTAGGACTCCGTCGTTGTCAGTCATGACAGCGGTGAACAGAGGCGCACGTTCACCCGCATATACAGACAGGAGTGCGGCAGCGCGTGCACTGGTAATCCGGGCGGTCAATTCCGCGTGCCCGTCCTCGTCGGCGATGGCGCTGTGGATGAGGCCGTCGTCGTCCTGCCACACGCCTTCTATGAGGCCGTCGGTGGGGAGGGCTCTCAGGACGGCGGCGATGTCGGTGGACAGGGGTGGCCAGACAGCGAGACGGGCCCGGGGCGCCAGTCCAACACGATCCGGGCCGATGGTGTCGCGGTCGAGGTGGTGCCATCGTGAGGCTCCCTCGAGATGCATCTCTTCCAGGACTCCTGCATGGCCGCTGACGACTGCCCTGCGCAGGTCGGCCCAGAAGTCGTCATCCCCGGGCCGCTGGATGTCCTGCTCTTCATCCTCGTCGAAGGCGTACGGGGAGGCGTCCAGGCGTTCTGGGAACAACCCCAGCTCGCGGGTGCGGGCCAGCGCTTCCTCGCAAGGCCGGCTGCTACTGATGTAGAGGTACTGGTCCCACCCCACGTGGACCGCGAACGTGTCGTCCGCCTCCAGCCGGCACCAGGCACCGTTGTCGCGCAGCATGACCCGCACCAGCTCCAGCGCGATATCGAGCAGCACCTGTGCCCCGTCGTGGAAACCGGCCTGGCCGGACGGGAAGAGCCCTTCCAGCCCGAAACCGTCCACCGGAGGTTCGACACCGAGATGCGCCAGGGAGGGAACCTGTGGCTCGCGTACGACCAGGTGATCGATACCAGTGTCCGCGGCGAAGGCAGCAACAGCCCGAAGGTAGGACGCCTCGATCTCGCCGTGGTCGCTGACAGTGTCCTCAGGACCGGTGTAGTGGCCATGTCCGTCGCGGTCAGCGGGGTCGTACTTGGTCACGCGGTACACGTAGGTCAGCACAACTCTCATCCTTCCGCACAAGCCTGGGGCCACGCCGGGCAAATGCCGGGGCAGCGGAGACGGGCATGGTCGTCGTGGCGGTCGCGGGCGGGAGCGCGCTCATCGTGCCAATCCGGCTGTCTCCGGGGCGCGCCTTCGCCGCCGCGGCGACAGGCCGGGGCCCGCACCTGGTCCACGTGGGTGGTTTCGATGGACGGTGCCCGGCGGTTTTCAGCGGATGCGGTGTTGCTTCCAGAAGGGTTCCAGGTCGTTGTCGGTCACGGCCTGTGCGGCCTTCTTGAAGTCGGCGGTGGTGGACAGGCCGTACCAGTGGTCGCGGGCATACCGCTTGAGCAGTCGTGCCATCGTGTCGGCGCCGATGGTGCGTTCCAGGCGTGCCAGGGCGCAGGAGCCGGCCGTGTAGATGAGGTGGTACTCGCCCGGGTGCTTGGCCCAGTAGGCCATCGAGTTGGTGAGCGCGGTGTCCTGGCTCGGCCATTCGTCGTCCGACCAGCACTCGCGTGTGTCCCAGCCGTAGAAGCGCGCGTTGGCGTACTGGGCGAAGCTCTCGTCCAGCCAGGGCGCGCCGTATTCGTCGTTGCCGACGATGCCGTACCACCACTGGTGGGCCACCTCGTGGACGACGGCGCTGCCTTCCTCGGTGGTGCCGAGGATGACCAGGCCGGGGTACTCCATACCGCCGCCGAAGTCTTTGGTCATCACGAAGTCGATCTCGCCGTACGGGTAGTGGCCGAACTCCTTGCCGAACCGGTCGACGGCGGCGACGCCGTCCTTGCGGTTGAGGCTCACTCCCGCCGCGGGCGTGTTCGGCGCCCAGTACGACTTCACGCGCACACCACCGGGCGAGGTCTCGGTCGCGGTGCGGAACGGGCCCGCCGCCCACGCGAAGTCCCGCACCCGGTGCGCGACGCTGTGCGTGACCGTACGCCCCTGCGTGCCGTGGCGGGTCCAGGTACGGCCGGTTGCGGGGACCTTGAGCGCTGACGGGTGGTCGATGCGCACGCGGAAGTCGCTCGCCAGGGCGTAGAAGCTCTCACCGGTCGACACATACGGATCGAGGTGCCATCCCTTCGCGTCGTGCACGGCGAGCACCGGCAGCGCATTGCCCAGGAAGCGGAAAGCGCCCTCGCGGCCGAAGCGGTCGTTGCGCTGGGGCACCGTGATGGAGACGTCGAAGGAGACGGCCGTCCGCTCTCCGCGCGCGAGCGGCCTGGGCAGGGTGATGCGCAGTGCGGTGCAGTTCACGGTGAGGCGGCCCGCAGTGCCACCGCGCACCTTGGTTATTTTGACGGGTGACGGTTTGCTGGGCGTGCCGCACTTGTCGTTGCCGTTGCCCCACAGACGTACGTACACCTCATGCAGGGGCCTATCGGATGCATTGCGGAACGACACCCGCTGTCGGCCCGTCCAGCGCGAGCCGTCGGCGTCGCCGCGCAGGGACACGTCGTAGCGAAGCCGGTCGGGCGTCGCGGCCGCGGCCTTGGAAGCCGGTGCCGCTGCCGGTGCTGTGACGGCATCAGCAGCGGTGGCGCCCGCTGCCACGAGCAGGGCGAGCGGGACAACGAGTAGACGGCGAGCGGCCCTTGAGCACCATGCGGGTGCGCGTAACGACGACATGGCAGCGGATCATGCCACATCGCTCTGACAGTCGGCGGTCGTCCGTACAACTGCTGCAGAGCGTGATCTTCGTGTCCGGGGTGTGGTTTGTCGCCAGTGTGAAGCGGTGTCGGAACCAGTGGTCAGTGACGTTCTGTGCTTGATGGACCGGCTGGGGAGCCGGACGCGAGCGTCGGCTGGCGCCTCCCAGTATGTAATGTGCCTTGACTGCTGACGCCTGTTACATGTGGAGGGTGTGTGGATACCGAGATCGTGCGGGTCTGGGTCGAGGGCTGGGCCGCCTCGCGCGGGGCCGCCCCTGCGGTGGAAGAGCCCTGGGGATTCACAGTCGACGTCGGACTGCCCGGGCAGGTAACCCGGCATGTCTTGCCCAACGCTGACGAGACGCTCATCCGCGAGCTCATGGAGACGACCACAGCGCCTGGCACCTGGCTCAAGGTACTCACGGCCCCGGAGGTCATATCCCCCTGGCTCACACCCGCATGGACGTTTGACGACCCGGGTTTCCTGATGTCGGCAACCCTGCACCCGTCCGCCACGGACCTCCCTGTCGGCTACCAACTGCGCACGTGGAGCCGAGGCGAGGTCACCCGCGCCCTCGTCTGTGACAGGGACGGCGCCTTTGCCGCCCACGGCCAGGTCGCCGGCTCTTGCCACGCCGGCTCCGTCGTGTTCGACCAGATAGAGACAGCGCCTGCGCACCGTCGCCAGGGCCTGGGACGGGCAGTCATGCACACCCTGGCCAACGCGGCGATCGCCTCGGGCGCCCGGGCTGGGGTGCTCGCCGCAACGGTTGAGGGGCAGGGCCTGTACGAGTCGCTTGGCTGGACCACACACGCACCACTCACCAGCGTCGTCCTCACGTCATCCGACGCCGGGCGGTAGGCGACGAGCCCATTGAGACGCCCTCCACCTCACAGAACGTCACAGGCCAGCGGTTCTGGCACAACTTTGAGGTCGACCGTTCGTCATGACGCTCTGGGTGCCCGCAAGCGGGACAGCGAGCCGGAAAATAGGCTCGGACCTTGGCATCCCTGACAGAGTCAAGCTCATTACAGGCGGCGCGGGCACCCGGTGGTGGGATTGCCTGTCCAAGACCGCTCCGCGTATGTCACCCCCCGCTACACAGCCACCGCCAAGCCGTTGACCAGGAGAGATGCAGAAGTCCGGCTGGCGTCCCAAGGGTCACGTCCACCGCTGGCCACGGCTTGGTGGGCACGGCCCGGCCCCATTGCGGCGGGCCGGGTTCACGTGCCACAGCGGCAGCTTGTCGCTGACCTTGTCCGCGTGGGGGTCAGTGGTGACGCTTGTCGATTGCTCGGAAGCTGCCGACAAGCGCGAATGGCACTGTGGCCCCGTCGAGGACCGGCGTGCCCTCGATTGCGCTGCTGGAGTTTCGGGGCCCGATTTTCGCAATTGCAGAGCCGTTGTCGCAGGTAATTCCGCGGAAGAATTCGATGGTCCTGTCACTCTCGTTGAGGACGTTGAAGCTGGTCGCGGGACTACTGATCACAGCGGTGCACACACCCGGCTCGGCTGCGAACGTTCGCTCGTTGACGTGGATCCGTCCGCGATCGTCGTTCCGTCCATGAGCGTCGTTCCGGTAGTTGTAGTCCGTCTGGCCGTCGCCTCCCTGACCCTGAGGGAAAGCGGCGTCCGCGTCCTGCAGCGACGGGGCGGACTTCGGGACGGAACTGGTAGCCGAGGCGTAGTTCACCCCGGTTGCAGCAAGGACGGTGACACCCACCGACAATGCGATCGCGACAACGGTACGCGTACGCATTCCATTTTTCCTTCTTACAGGCATTCCGCTTTTTCTCCATCTCTCGGTGTGTCGGCTGACCCGGCCGACTATGAATGAACATACTCATAGCTAATTCTGTCGCCACCTCAGAAATGTCTGACGGGCGATAAGGTGGGGCCGATCGGGGGTTCGAAGGCTCGCGGCCACGTTTGTGATGCTCCGTCAGAAAAGCGGAGGCGAAAGTGACTTGGTGGCACAGTTGAGCCGCCCGGGGGACGGGCTGACGCTCCTTCACACTTCTGCTGGCGTGTCGGGTATTGACAAGACTCCGCACGGTGGCTAGAAGGCCACCCCGGACTCGTGGATTCGTCCTGTTCAGCGCCTGGCGGCTGGCGTTGCAGCGGGCACGCGAGGTGGTCGCGGGACGGCTTGGCGGCGTCGTTGCGCCAGGTCACGTGGGGCGCCAGTGCAGGTTCGCCGGCCGATGCGGCCACGGTGAGGGGGCTGCGAGCGTCCAGGATCATGCCCCTTGAACGGAGCCAAGGACTTCCCGTACCGGCCCTGGTCTCCTATCCCTGACCTAGGGTGCAAGGTAGCGGCGGCCACGGAAACTCGTCTTCGCTGCCCGGCCGTCGTCGGGAGGCTCCGCCCGAGACGAAACGTACGATGGGGCATCGGGCCGAACGGAGAGCTGCGAGGACTCAAGTGGCTGGCGAAATGAGCAAAGAGCTGATCATCAGCCCCCGCAGCGAGCGCGTGCGAGAGAAGCTGGCGGAAGCCGCTGCCTGGAGCGCGTACGCGGCGGAGCTTCGCAAGGTGCTCAGAGCCGCGATTGAGAAGAGTGGCGCAGACCTCCTGGAGGTGGGCGGGCTGCTGGTGAGCGAGCCCCTTCCCGAAGAGCACCGCGGCCTGCGCAATGGTGCGGCGGTCCGGCCGCCGCAAGCGATAGGTCTCGCCGAGGGAATGGCAGCCGGGCGCGGGCCGTATTGTCAGCTCGCTGCACCCGGGAGACTTCAGATCGAGTCGGGATGGGACGGAGCGGTACACCTCTACACCACACCAGCGGTGGCCGCCGATCTGGCGGGATTCCATGGTGAGAGCGTGACGTTCCTGTGGCGAGACGCGGCTCCTGGACCCATAGAGGTCTCGGACCCCGTCGACGCCGTCGCGGACGCGGGTTTCTGGGCGAGGGTGGCGGAGGTGTCCGAGCGCCTGACCCTGGTCTGCGAGCGCTGGGCGTACGGCGCTCAGGGGTGCAGATGGTTTCGCGTGACGCCGGAGAGCACAGCCGAAGTGGCCCGACTACTGCGGCCACGCTCGCTGGTTTGCGTGGCCATCGAGCCGGAGCTGAACCCCAGAGCGGAGCTGCTGCAAGACGACTTCACCGCTTTCGTGGCCCCGCTGCCGTACGGCGAACTGGCCCACCGGAACTACCCTGGTGGAGCCGACACACTCTCCGAGCTCACGGATGACGGTTTCTCCCTCATGCTGGCCGATGCGGCGCTGGGCGACTGGTGCGCCGTCGTACCGGACACGGACGGGGTGGCCAGGGGGCAGTGGGAGACTCCGGGTGAGTAGTTGAGGTAAAGGAAACCCCGGTGAGAACGGTCTTGCTGGGGTTCGTTTACTTCGTGCGAGCTTCAAGCTGACGGGGGACGGCGCCGGCGCGCAGTTCGCGCAGGTCAGGGATGTGGTTGTAGAGGGTGCTCGGGGAGACGCCGAGGAGCTTGGCGATCGACGTGATGGAACGGCCGGGGTCGGGCAGCAGGTCGCGGGCGGCCTTGATGACTTCCTCGGTGGCGACGCTGGGGCGCCCGCCGACGCGGCCACGGGCGCGGGCCGCGGCCAGGCCCTCGTTGGTGCCGATGACGATGAGTTCGCGGATGAACTCCGCGAGGGCGGCGAAGACGTGGAAGACGAGTCGGCCGCCGGGGGTGGTGGTGTCCAGGTTCTCGTGGAGCGAGGTGAAGCCGATCCCTCGGTCGCGGAGCTCAGCGACCATGTTGATGAGGTCCTGGAGGCTGCGACCGTAGCGGTCGAGTGAGGGGACCACGAGGGTGTCGCCCGGGTCGAGGAAGGTGTGGCATGCCTTCAGCTCCGGGCGGAGCGTGTTCTTGCCGGACTTCTTGTCCGCGAAGATCTTCGGGCATCCGGCGGCGGTGAGCGCGTCGAGCTGCCGTTCGAGCATCTGTCCGCCGGTCGAGACCCGGGCGTATCCGATCTTGATTTCGGTGCGGACGAGCGGCTCGGGGTGGTCAACCGATGCAGTGGCCGCTCCTTGGTGTGCCGGAGCGGCTGGTCGAGGTTGAGGATGTACCAGTTCTGCCGTTCGCAGCCGGCCGTAAGCATCCGGTGTCCGGTAGGTTGCCCGGCTGATCTCAGACACCTGCGTGTGTGGCCCCGCGGTCATGGTCAGTTGCGCGGGCGGATGAGGAGAAGGGCGATGTCGTCGTGTCGGGGCGCGGAGCGTTCGGCGTGGTGGAGGAGGTCATCAGCCAGAGCGTCCAGGTTTTCCCGTTGCGACGCTGCCAGTTGCCCGGCGAGGGCGATGGTCGCGTCGTCGATGTCGATGCCGGGGCTTTCGACGAGTCCGTCGGTGTACAGGGCGAGGACGGCGCCGGGCGGGAGGGCGATCTCGGCAGTGGGGTAGTCGGCGTTCGGTTCGATGCCCAGCAGCAGTCCGGGAGACACCCGGAGGATGTCGGTTCCGCCGCCGGGGTGGCGCAGCAGGGCAGGAGGATGTCCGGCGGTGGCCAGTCGTGCGCGGTGATGTGTCAGGTCGAGGTGGACGACGAGGCAGCTGGCGAACAGGCCGGGGTCGAGGTCCGTCAGGAGGCGGTTGGTGCGGGCGAGGATCTCGCCGGGTGAGGAGCAGACGGTGGCGTGGGCGCGGACGGCTGTGCGGATCTGCCCCATGAGGGCGGCAGCGGTGGTGTTGTGGCCCTGGACGTCGCCGATCGCCACGGTGGCTGTATCTGGTGCGCTGTGGATGAGGTCGTAGAAGTCGCCGCCGATCTCCATGCCGTGGCCGGCGGGCCGGTAGCAGGCGGCCACGTCCAGGCCGGGGATGCGCGGCAGGGCGCGGGGCAGCAGGCCGGTCTGCAGGGTGTGGGCAAGGGCGTGCTTGGCATCGTAGAGGCGGGCGCGGTCCAGGGCTTGGGCGAGCAGTCCGGCCACAGAGGTGAGGATGGCCCGTTCGGCGGGCGGGAACGGGCGAGGGACGTCGTAGCCGAGTACGAGAGAGCCCACCGGCCGACCCGACACGACCAGGGGGAGGAACGCCCAGGCCGCCATTTCGTCCTGGTGTACCGCTGGAGGGTAGGCCCTCTTGAGATCGGCGAAGCTGGGGAAGAACGCGGCCACGCCTGTGGTGATGACACGCGCCGCGGGGGTGTCGGACGTTTGGGGCGCTGCGTCGAAGCGGGCCATCAGCTCGGGGGAGTAGCCGCGGAAACCGGTGATCCGCAGCCGGCCCTCATACACAGTCATGAGCGCCAGGGCTTTGGGGCCGAAGGCGGGCACGATCTGGTCGGCGGCCAGCTCGACCACGTCCTGGACGCCGACGGCCTCGGTGAGGGCGGTGGCGAAGTGCGTCAGGTGATACAGGCCCGCCGCGCTCACCGGCTCGGCCGTGGACCGGGGCCGATGTCCTTGCGCGGTGTCAGGCGGGTGTCCGGTGACGGGGGTGATGTGGACGCTGATGCCGCTGTCACTCGGGTAGAGCTGGAAGAACAGCCACCTGTCCGGTGGGCGCCGCGCGGTGAAGGAGATCGGCTGGCGCGTGACCACGGCTGCCCGGTACCGCTCTTCGAACACAGGATCCTGCAACCACACCAGTACCTCCCACGGGCGGTTGCCCAGCAGCGAGGCAGCACCGGCACCCAGCAGCTTGGCGCCGGCGGGGTTGATGAAAGTGAGCCGGCCGTCCAGGTCGAGGGCGCAGCAGCCCACGGGCAGGCGCTCGGTGAAGACCAGGGCGGCGGTGGCCTGGGCCGGGTCGGATTCGCGGGGTTGGGGCGCCGGGAGCAAGCGTGGTTTTTCGACGGGCTGCAGCGGACGGCCGCTGTCGGCGGCCTGTTGCAGGATCCCTGCGGTGCGCCGACAGCAGGTGCTGACGCTCTCCTGTTCGGCCGCGCTGAGCTGCGGTGGATGCCACGCGGGCCACAGCAGCACAATGCCGCCCCACACGGTGGTGGCGCTCGTGATCGGGGCCGCGGCAAGCTGGAAGTCGTACGGCAGGACGATCCCGAGGCGGGGGTAGCGGCGGGCGATTTCCTCCTGACTGCCCAGCCAGACCATGTGCCGTTGGCGTACGGCGTCCGCCACGGGGATCGCCGCGTTCAGGGGGATGCGGGCCCACGGGGCGGAGATCTGCTCGGACACGCCGGAGGCCAGCACCAGCCGCAGTACCTGCTCCCCAGGAGGGAGCAGGTACACCAGCCCCGTCGATGCGCCGGTGTCCCGCACCAGGTCGGCCAGAACAGAGTCCGGCACGGCCGCACCGGTGGCAAAGGGGGAATGGGGAACGGGGTGCTGCATGGCCGTCACCCGCTCCGGCCGGCTCGCGGAGCGTCGCGTGTGCGCCCGAAGCGCTCACGAGCCGCCGTCCCGGAGAGCCACGCACCGTACGAGTCGCACCGCACGTCACCCATAGGGGGACCATACGCCCGCCGCGCCAGGGCGGCACCCGTCCCCGGACCTGCATGCCGCAGACGGGGCGCACTGGTCTCCCTCTCCTCTCCCTCCGATACCGGCCGACACTGCGGCTGGGGTCATTCACCGGCCGCAGACGGCGTGAACGGCGAGGAGGGGTCGGGCTTCGCGGTCGAGGCCGGTGACGGCGACATGGTCGCTCACCCGCCCTGCTCACGCGTGGGGCGCCAGGTCAGCTCGGCTGCCGCGCGGAGTGGTAGTGCTCGGCGAGTCGGGCCAGGGCGACGGCGCCGAGCAGGAGCCCGAAGTCGCGCAGGGCGATGTCGTAGTGGTCGGGAATGGTCAGCAGATTGACGATGATGCCGGCGAGCCAGCCGGCGACCAGCCAGCCCCCGAACCGAGGGGCCACGGCGACGGCGATGCCGGCGACGATCTCGATGACGCCGACGGCGTACATGGCGGCCTGGCCGCTGCCCGGAACCACGTCGTTGATCCACGGGGCGAGGTAGATCGGCCAGTCCACGAGCAGATTGGCGAACTTGTCCAGGCCGAACAGGATCGGGGCCACGGTGAATCCCGTCCGCAGGATCCAGAACGCCTGGTAGCCGGGGTCGGCAGCCAGGCTGCGCCGGGGTGTGACCGGCGCGGTGGTGGTGGGCGACATGACTCCTCCTTCTATCTACAACTTTCACTATCAATAGAAGCTCGTCCCGATTCTTTAGTCAATGGCTGTTGGTTTTACACTGGTGTTCGTGGACCCCTCGAAGGAAGCACCCGTCGGTGACGTCTCGGCCGTCGCGGCTCTGGACGAGCCGACGCGCAGGCGGCTGTACGAGCATGTGGTGCGCCAGTCCGATCCGGTGGGACGGGACGACGCGGCCCAGGTCCTCGGGCTGGCGCGGCAGACGGCGGCCTTCCATCTGGACCGGCTGGCCGATCAAGGGCTGCTGGAAGTGGTGTACGAGCGACGCAGCGGACGCAGCGGCCCGGGCGCGGGCCGGCCCGCGAAGCTGTACCGCCGCTCGGACAGGCAGGTAAGCGTCAGCCTGCCCGAGCGGCGGTACGAGCTGGCGGGGAGGCTGCTGGCGCAGGCGGTCGAGGAGTCCGACGCGACAGGCGAACCGGTCCGTGGGGTGCTCCACCGCAAAGCGACGGAGCTGGGCGAGCAGCTCGGCGCGCAGGAAGCCACCGGCGTGACGGACCTGCTCGAGCGGCACGGTTTCGAGCCGCGCCGCGACGGCGACGCGATCGTGCTGGGCAACTGCCCCTTCCACGTGCTGGCGCGTGAGCACACCGAGACGGTGTGCGGGATGAACCTGCATCTGCTGCGCGGGGTGCTCAAGGCATTGGGCGAGAGTGACCTTGTGGCGTGCCTGGCGCCGACGCCGGGACGGTGCTGCGTCCGTCTGCAGCCGGCCGCCTGACCGGCGCCCTGGGGTTGCTGCGGTGCCTGCCTGCTGATCGGTTCACGGGGAGGGGGTCCACCGGCGAGCGGTCTGCTGCCATTCGGGGTTTCTCTGGCCTCCGCTGAGCCGGGCTGTGGCTGCGGGTGCGCCCTTGAGGAGTACGGCCGTGGTGTGGCGTCCGCTGCGGGCCTGCTCAGAGGCGGTGGCGGTGAACCTGTCGTGCACGGTGGCGCCGACGGCCCACGCGGCCAGAGGAGCGGTGATGACCATCGCGACGGCGAGGATGAGGCCGATCCATCCCTGGAGCAGGTCGCTTGGGCGGCGCAGCGGGTTGCGTCGCCACCGCCACCATCGGGTTGTACGTCTGGGGGCGGCTCGCGGACGGCTACGCGAGGTGCTGCTGCAACTCGCCGGTCAGCCGGTGAAGTTCGCCGCTCGCAGCGCGTGGCCGGTGGCTCGGGCGGCGAGGTGTGGGTGGAGGCGGCGCCGTCCGCCACATCGGCCGTGGTCCGCACGGTGGACCGGTCAACTACCCGGGACTTCAGTCCCGGGTAGTGACCTGCAATCCGCTATTTCGTCGCGCTGTCTTGCGGTCCGCACCCGCAAAAGCGATCGACGATGCCCTCACCGAAACCCCGGAGCCGGAGGCTCAGAAGGCATCCGCAGTCCGTTCGGCGGTCTAGATCAGTCGAGCGATGAGTTCTGGCAGGCTGCCGGGTCAGTACGGGCATGACTGCAATGAACACGCCGCCGGTCGTCTCCCGCTCGGAGTGGCTGGCCGAACTCGACGACCTGCGTGCCCGGGAAAAGGCGCACACCCGCGAGGGCGACGCGATCGCCGCCGCCAGGCGACGGCTGCCGATGACCGAAGTGGACTCATCGACGCCGATCGTCGGAGGTAACGGAAAAGTCCCCCTGATCGACGTCTTCGAGGGCCGCACCCAGCTGTTCGTGTCGTATCACATGTGGCACGACGGCCGCCCCGCAGCGGACCAGTGTGAGGGCTGCACGTTCTTCACCGGTCAGGTCCGTGAACTGTCCTATCTGCACCAGCGTGACGTCACCTTCGCCGTCTTCTGCGAGGGCCCCTACGACGAGTCCGACCGCTACCGCCGCTTCATGGGCTGGGACATGCCCTGGTACTCCGTACCCACCGAGTCTCACGAACGGCTCGTCGCCGGCCGCCACTTTGGGATGAAGGCGTGCTACCTCCGCGACCGGAACCGTGTCTACGAGACGTACTGGACCACCGGCCGCGGCGTCGAACCCATGGCGCCGTCCTACGGCATCCTCGACATGACCGTCCACGGTCGGCAGGAGACCTGGGAGGACTCCCCGCCAGGCTGGCCACAGCCGTACGAGCCCCTCGGCCAGCAGTTCCGCAGGGACGGACGGCCGACCGCGCAATGGGCACGGATCATCGTCGGCCACGACGACGACCTCCACAGCGGACAGCCCAGCACGGGCGGTTCAGGCTGCTGCTCCTGAACCCGGGAGCCCGACGGCCGCAGCCCAGGGGATCCGAGGACCGCGGTGATCCGGACGTGCATCCCCACACCCACAGCTTCCTCGAGGTTGCTCCCGCTCACGGCTCTGGTGTTGACCACCTGCCTACACCCCGACCAGGTCCGCTCGGTACTGCGCAGCGGCACGCATCCGCAGGACTGGCGTCTGCAGCCGAAGGAACGGCCGCTGCCGGCCGCGTACTTCGTGGGCTGGCCGGAGTGATCGGGCTGGGCATGGTCTGCCGTACGCCGAGGAACTGCGACGCTGTTGGCGGACACGCTCCGGGGCGTAGGCGGAGCGGGGGAGCAGCTCGAAACAGGCACCGTGCCTCTGGGCCCCTCGGAAGGGGGGGGCAGCGTGGGGCATCGCCTGATCAAGCCCGCTCGCGTGCCCCGGACCGTTTTGACGCGGCACGGGAACATCAGGGCGTACGCGCGGCTCTTGGCAGCACACTTAACGATGGCGAACATCCCACTTGCACCCAGGGGATCTTGGAGGCTCCTAGACAGAGTGAAGTCGCTCTCAGTGGGTGCGTCCTGGCCCTTGGTCCTGGCCCTTGGTGTGGCACTTGCTGTGCCATGGAGTGGATGCGTAGCGCGACACTGGCGTTCCGGCGCTGGGCCGGGGCTGCCATATCGGCGGTGCGGCGGGTGTGGGACGGTCCGGGGCCTGAGCGGGTTCTGGTGGTGCAGGCGGGCAAGGCGGCGCTGGCCGCCTGGGTGCCGTGGGCGGTCGTGGGCTGGTGGCTCCAGGCTCCGATGGCGTTCGTGGCACCGTGGGTCGCGGTTCTGCTGGTGGAGTCGACGGCGTACCGGTCGGTCGCGCACGGGCTGCAGCAGCTCGTGGCGATCGCGGTGGGTACGGTGATCGCGACGGTCGTGGCATTGCTGCTGGGCAGCACCATGGTCACGATGGCCCTCGTGCTTCCGGCGGTGCTGCTCCTGGGACAGTGGCAGCGCCTGGGCAGCCAGGGCATCTGCGCCGCGACCGGTGCGCTCTTTGTGCTGACCGGTGGACGGTGACCGTCACTTCGTCGGCCGCCCGTATCGCGGAGGCGGTCTTCGGCGCGGTGGTTGGTGTGGTGGTCAACGCGCTGATCCGGCCTCCCGTGTACCTGCGCGACGCCCGCACCGCGCTGGAGGACGCGGCCCGTGAGGCGCAGGAGATCCTGGCCGCGGTGGCCGACGGCCTGGCCACCGGCAAGTGGGACGGCCGGGCGGCCGGGGAATGGCACGAGCGCGCACTGCGTCTGGGCCGCCTGGTCGACCGTGCTCGGTCGGCGATCGGCTGGAGCCGCGAGAGCATGCGCGCCAATCCGCGCGGGCGTCGCGAGAGGACTCCTCCTCCGCACAGTCCGGCGCACGCCGACGTGCTGGCCGTGCTCGACTACGTCGCGGTTCATACGGCAGGTATGACCCGGACCGTACGGGAGATCGCCGACAGGGGGAGGGCGGCCCCACCAGCCGCGCGACTCACCCGTGCCTACGCGGAATTCCTGCGCCATACGGCGTGTGCCGTCCGGCTGTACGGTCAGACCCGCTTCGCCCCGAGCGGCCGCGACGACTGCGCCGCGGAGCAGCTACGAGAGTCAGTCGGCGAACTCCACCGCACGCTCGACGAGTTCCGCCGACAGCTGCCGGAAGCCGTGCCTGACGACCCCGACGCACTGGTGATCTACGGAACGCTGCCGGCCCAGGCGCATCGCCTGGCCGATCAACTCGCCCAGCGCTAACGCCGCCGACCACGGCACGGAGACGGTCGCTTTCGGCACTGCAGTACCCGGGGAGAGCGAGCACCCACGGCATCTCCTGCCACTCACGGACAGGCCTACGTGTCGGCCTGCGCATGCGCATCGGCAATCGTCACGCGGGCGCCGACAGAGGCCGGGCCGTCAACGCCTGAGCGACGCCATGGAGTTTGTCGGCGATGATCCCGCCGGTGCGGTGAGCCCTCTCACGTCCGCGCTGCTCTCCAGGTACTCGGGCCCCGGCCCGGGCCCCAGGTGCCAGTACGTCCATGCCTGGCCGGGGATGGTGTAGCCAATGTCCGCCAGGGCGCCGGTGATCTCGCTGATTACGTGGTGGGCGCAGTCCTCGTTGCCGGTGACGACCACTCCTGCCACCCGGTTGTAGGCCACGGGCCGATCCTCGTCGTCGGTTTCCGACATCATCGCGTCCATCCGTTCGAGGACACGTTGCGTCACGGATGGAGGACGCCCAAGCAAAGTGGGAGACGCGATGATCAATATCTCCGAGTGGAGGAGCTTGTCATGCACGATCGGCCATGCGTCGCCGCCACCGGCGTCGCTGGCGACACCAGGCGCGATGTTCAGGTCGACGGCACGGATGACATCCCGACGTGCCAGATGAACAACGTCCCGGGAAGGGATCTCAGGGACCTCGTCCTGCCGCGAGTCAGGCGGAGAAGTTCGCCCAACCCGACGCGCAGATTGCCCGTAAGCAGAAGGCTGCCGTTTTCACTCCAGACTCGACATGCAAGGGCACCGATACTGATCCAGCAGTTCGGAGAAGGGACGGGGGATGGGTGGACAACTACGTGCCTGGTATCGACATCGTGTCTCCGGCCCCCGGCCCCCGGCCCCCGGCGGCAGTGAGGCGACCATAGCCGGTACCTCGTTGGTTCCCCGCACGGCGGGGGTGTCGCGGTACTGTACCTGGGTGCCAACCCGGGCCCGGCTCCTGCCGACATCTCCAACCGCCCGGCCGACCTGCTCCAATTGGAGTCGGGGCGTTTTCTCGTCGCGTGCGGTCAGGACTTGGGAGGGTTGCGGCACAGGCAGAACGGATGCCCGGCCGGATCGATGTAGACCTGCCAGCCGTAGCCGGACTCGCCGACGAAGCTCTTTTGGAGGGTGGCGCCCAGCTTGACCACCCGGCGCTGCTCGGGCTCGAACTCGTCCACTTCGAAGTCGAGGTGGAACTGCTGCGGATGCTCCTGGCCCGGCCAGCTGGGCCGCTGATAGTTCTCCACCCGCTGAAACGACAGCTCGACGCCGTCGTTGCGCAGGTTGACCCAGTCCTTGGTGCTGATGTCGGTGTTGATCTCCCAGCTCAGCAGCTCGGCGTAGAACTCGGCCAGCTTCCAGGGGTCGGGGCAGTCGAGGATGACATCGGTGAACGTCAGCATCCGATCATCATAGATTGCGGCGCCGGACCCCCTCGATGCATCGGTCGGCGCACTCCCAAGGCTTGGTTCGGAGAAGGCGTCAGCATGAGCAGGCTGGCCCCAGATAGGGAGAGCGCCCTTGCTGCTCCGCAAAGCTCACTCGACGGGACGGGCGGTGGGGTGTGCGGAAGCCCTGGCATATGCGTGGTTGTCGGGCGGCGTTGTGTGTGGAGGGGGGAGAGAACAGTCGCTGGATCTCGTTGCAGGTGAGTGCGATCAGCCCGTCGGGGACGGGGTGGTCGCGGTGCTCGCGGTCGCGGACGATGGCGAGGAAGGAATCCGCGATCATGGCCAGGGTGACCCAGCGCAGCCAGGGGGGTGTAGTGGCAGACTTGGTGTTCGTCCAGGCCGGCGAGTCCTTTGCCGGCTTGGAAGGTCTCCTCGATCCTCCGGCGCATCCCGGCGACGCGTACCAGCGTGCCGATCGGCACCGGATGGGGTTGAGGCAGCGGTGGTAGGCCCATTTGCTGCCAGGCGGAGCGCGGCACTTTGCGTACCAGTGAATCGACACGGAACTTCCCACCGGCCGTGCGGACTTCGATGCCGCACGAGACGGCCATGACAGACCCGATCGGGCGCTGGGCCAGCATCTGGGCCGGAGCGGGGTTGCCTCCGTAGACCTCGTCCCCGGTCACCCAGCCGACCGTGTGCCCGGCTTCGCAGAACTGCTCGATCATCGCTGCGGCCAGCTGCGTCCTGGTCGCAAAGCGTGTGGTGGCGGGCTCCAGTCCGGCCGCTCGGCATCGCTGAGGGTCCTCGGCCCAGATGCGGGGCAGGTACAACTCCCGGTCCACAGCGGCGTGTCCACGCTCGGTGGCATACGCCAGGTAGACCGCCACCCGCATTTTCGATCCTGCCCGCCGTGCCGGTGTACTGACGCTGAACCCCGACCGTCGCCTGTCCCTTCTTCACATCGCCCGTCTCGTCGACGAATTGCACCACCTGCTCGGCGCTAGGTGGTCGACGACGTACTCACGCAGATCGTCACGGACTTCGTCCGCGTTCCACTTCGCCCGCTCCAGCAGGTGCTGCATCCCATCCGCTGTGGCCTCACCGGCCCACTCCGCGATCGTCCAGCAGTTCTTCCGCGGCAGGTCCGCCAGCAGCCCTTGGATGAACTTCCCTACCCGACGGCGGGGTTCGGCACGCGCGAACCTTTGGGCTATGCGCCGCAGCAGCCCTGCGAAGTCATCGTCCCAACGGCCCGGTCTCGCTGTGAGCAGCGGCCACCACCTGATCTTCAGTCTTCGCACACCGATGATCACCGGTGGCCGCAGCTGTCTCCGACCCCACCCCAGACATCCCCCCGACCTCGCCTACGGCTCCGACATCGCCAGCATCGGCCTGACCATCCAGGCGGTGGCCGTCGCAGCGATCTGGAACGAGGGTCCGCTCTTGCTGGGCCTCGGCCCGACCCACCAGGTATCGCTCTTCATCTCGATCGTGGTGGGTCCTCTGACGGTCTTCCCCGGCTGCGCGACGCTCCAGCGGGGCTGCCTCCATGTGGTGCTGCTTGCGGCGTACTTGGTGCTGGCGGTCACCCCTTGGCGGCAGCGGCTCCCGCCCGGGGGGACCTGCCGCCCAGCCCCGGGATCAGCACCGCCGCCACCGCCAGGTGCATCAGAGCGAGGGAGACCCGGGTGCCGCCGTCCATGCCGTCGCCGATGAACGGCAGGAAGGAAACGGCCAGCACGGCGCCGGCCACCCCGGTCCAGATGGCGCGGGCGCGCCGCGCCCCGAACCGCTCCAGGGCGGCCAGCAGTCCCCAGCCGGAGAGCGACGCGAGCAGTGCGACGACCGCCACGGGCACAGCGCCGATGTCGAGTGTCTGCTCTCCGTCGGCGATCCGCAGCCGGTGTCCCAGCAGTGGGTCCGCGACCAGCCACACCAGGACGGGGGCCAGGACCGCCAGGGCCGTAACCCCCAGGCGCCTTCTCCGCGCGCTCACGTGGCGCCGCCCGAGAGCGCCCCGTGCAGGAAGACCTCCACCAGCTCCTGCGGGGTCAGGTCGGGCTCGTCCTCCGTACGTGGCTGGGTGAAGAGCAGCCCGAAGAAGAGGGCCGCGATCTGCTCCGGCGGTCGGCGCAGGGCGGCCTTGTCGGGCTCCAGCAGCTCCGCGAGGGCCGCGCGGATACGGGTTGTCGACTCGTTGCGGCCCGCGCCGCGCACCGTGCCGGGGTGCTTGCCGCCGCTATGCCCCAGCGAGCCGAGGATCGCGCCCATCCTGGACATGTGCGCCTGCAGTGCCTCGGCTGCCTCCGCGAGCCGGTCGGGCAGCGGCTGGGATACGTCGATCGCGTCGAGCTCGCGGATCGCGTGCTCGGGGGAGAGCGCCTCGGCCATGCAGGCCTGCAGCAGCTCGTCCTTGTCGGCGAAGACCCGGAAGATCGTGCCCTCGCCGATGCCCGCGGCGCGGGCGATCTTCGCGGTCGTCACCGCGGCGCCGTACTCGGCGATCAGCGGGATCGCGGTCTGGATGATCATTGCGCGCCGCTGCTCCGGCGACATGCCGGGGGCGCGGCGGCGCGTGGGCTGGTTCTCCCTAGGTGCAGTCATGACCTCGAGAGTACGGAGTGAGTACTCACTCCGTCAATGAGTGAGTCCTCACTCCGCTCACTCTCCCGTACTCGGCTACTTGTCGTTGGCAGCCCACCAGGATCCACAACTGCGGTTGTAGTACTAGTACTCCAGCCGTAGATCGTGATCTCGATGGTGAGGGGCGCCGAGGCGACAGTCGGACAGCGTCGACCATCTGGCCGAGACCGCCCACGCCGTCGGCTCCTTCTCGCTCTACCCGAGTTCACCGAGACGGAGGGCGTCCCTTATCTCGCTGAGCTTCGCGGTCGTTGCCGGGGTCTGCTCCGTCGCTTGTTCAGCGAGTCGGAGGGCATCGTCAATCTCGCTGAGCTTCGCCGAGGACAGGACGGCCGCCCGCTCTATCAGGTCGTCCCGTGACACAGTGGTCAGCCACGTGCAAGGGGTGAAGCCTGGACGCGGGAACGCGAGCCGCAGCACGCCTTCGAACGGCACTCCTTCACCGGCGCCCACCATCACTTCGATGCCCAGACCGCTGATGTCGACGCCCGCCGGAGCGACGACCTGCATCACCCGGATCCCGGACGCGTCGTCTCCCGACAGCAGTACGACCAACCTCCGCTCGTCGAACTGGACCCACCAGACTTCGCCACGTTGCACAAGTCCTCCAGACACAGGACGGCAGACAGACGCTGCGCGAGCCTGACGCGCTGTGGAGACGGGTGCGGCCACCGGAACTCGCCTTGAAGTGGAACATCCGGTTGGCCGCGGCCTGTCTACGCCGAGACGGCGCGCGTCTATCCTGCCCGATGACATCGACAGCTTCTTCACTGCATCCCATGCGATCGCGCACCTGGCGGACCGGTTGATCAATACCTCGGCCGGCTGATGGGGCCCCCGAACGATCGGATCCCCCTGGCGACTCAGGACACCCTGGACTGGCTGCACCAACTCGACGAGAAGGGCCAGACGTTCCGGTACAGCACCGTGAAGGGTGGCAAGGGACAGGGGTTGGTGCGGGCGCGGCCGAACCAGGAGAGGGTCGACTTCGACGCGGACATCCGGCGTCTTCACGATGCCGCGTGGATGTTGTACGGCGGCTGCTCCGGTGTCCTCGACGCGTACGCGGAGAACCAAGCCGAGTACTACGCCGAGATGCGGCAGCACATGGAGTACTGAGCGCCCCGGAGGGGGTGAGACCAGCTGTGTGGCTCTGCGGCGGCCTGCCGGCGGAGCGGCGTCGAAGATGGCGGCCGTCTGGGAGGATGCGGCCATGCCCGACCATTGGAGCCCCATCGAGGTGCTTCGCCTCTGCGAGGATGAGGACCCGGACATGCGGCGGGACCTCAGGCCATCGCCGGACACGGAGCCGCCCCCGACGCCATGCGCTGAAGACTTCCCACCTGGGTGGGTTGCCTGCCGGGACTGCCACGTCGCGTACGAACCGGGCAACCCGGACGAGGTCAAGTTGCACACCGAGCCGGTGAATTGCGGGCAGTCGTGCCGGTGCGTCGGGCGTCCACGCTGCTACACGTGCCGCGGCTCGTTCTGCTGCTGCGCCGCGCATTGAGTGGCTGCCGCCTTCAGGGCCAGCCGCTGTCGTACTGCTATGAGGGCCCTACGGTTGGTCGGCGGCAATGCCGTGGCCGCACGGTGAGAACCAGTAGCTGGTTGGCAAGCCGTCGCCACTGCCGGAAACCCACTCCTGCACGGCACCGCGGCACTCTGGGCACAACGGAAGCGGCCAGTCCTCGGGGTACGGCAACTTGCCGGCCTCCATGGTCTCCGCCCGAAGACGCAGTACCTCGCCCAACGCATCAAGTCGCTGGCGGGGGAGGACCATTCGTCCGTCGAGGTCGCGCGCGTTCGGCATACCTTGAGCCTAGCGCCGCAGGCTCGGCCGCCGAAGCACACGAACGGCTGACTCCGGAGCCATCGCAACGGGCCCTCTACGTCTCGGTCGCCAGAAGGCTCTACGTGATTACTAGTGAGTAGCCGACAACAACTGTGATTGTTGTCGGTGATCTGGCGAGGCGTCAGAAAGCCAACCGAGGGGGAGTACGTGCAGGAGAACGACGAGTGGGCCGATCTGGGTGAGTGGGCCCGTCTGGCGGCCACCCTCAAGTTCATCAACGGCTACGCCGCACGGGACGTTGTGCAGTTGGTTCGCCTTCCCTGGGCTGCCTTCCACCGGGCGTAGCGCGCGACGAGATTCTGCTGCTCGTCGATCGTGTTCAGCTTCACCACGTCCGGCACGCCCCACATCGTGGGCCACGTGGCCAGGCACTCCTCCTCGAGGATGTCCGCAAGTGCATGGGCGAGGAGCAGGTTCACGTGTGTCTGGCCCTCGCGGGTGCCTCCACCGAGGAGCCACGCGGCCGCGATCTGCCGGTCTGTCCTCCGTATCGTCCTCCGCGCTCGCAGTGACCAGGGCCCGCGCGACGGGCATCACCTCGGCCATCGTGGGACGGCGAACCCTCACGCTCGTCGTCTCGTGCTGCTTGAGGCGGCCACCGTAACGGCCGCGCCCCGGGCGGCGGAATGCCATCCGGGGCGCGGCGTGTGCGGTGATGTTGTAGGCCGTGTCAGTCGGGCTCGGTATCGGTTCGGACGTCGTCGGTTCGCTCGTAAGCGGGGTGCTGGGCGACGGGTCGGCGGGCGCGGTCGAGGCCGGCGCCGACGGGGAGCTGGACGGCGCGGGGTTCGGGTCGCCGGAGGAGTCGTCATCGACCTTGGACGCGGCGAGCAGCAGGCCAACCAGGAGCATCAAGAACGCGGCGATCGTCGCCAGAGTGCGTCGCGTGGACGGGGAGAGTCGCATCGGAGTCCTTCGCTACGGGAGTGGAAGGTCTCCGACGCGGGTGGCTTGTGTCGTGTGCTGCTCGAGGGTGGCTACTTCCGCAGGGAGATGCGGGGCGGCGCGGCCGGAGCCTTCGGCACTGCCGGCACCTTGACGGCGGGCGCCTTCTGCCGCGGCTGCTGGGCGGGCTTCCGGGCGCTGCTCCGGGAATCGTTGGTACCCGTGGCCGCGCCGCCGGATCCGACGTAGGGCAGGCACGTTACGGGGGCGACGGTGCAGACGACTTGCTCAGGGCAGCGGCGGGACGTGCTGTCACGATCGGTGTTGGCGACCAGGAGCGCGACCAGCACGACCAGGCCGAGCACGAGGGCACCGATCGCGAGGGCGATGATCAGGTGGGATCGGCGGTCGTCGAGCTGCGGGAATTGGGACTTCACGGCGGGGCCTTCCATACGGAGGAGGCCGCGGATCATGGAGGCCGAGAGGCCCTTGCGTCGCGCACTGCGGAATCGGCTTGCCCGAACAGGTCCGGGCCGGCCAGGATCAACCGCCTCCGGTGCCACGAGGGGTTCGATTCCCCTGCAGAGGCCGTGCGTTTTCATGCCGTCACCACCCCTGGCCTGCTGTTCCTGCTCGAGGGCGCCGCGCATACAGTCGAGGCATGAGCACGTTGCGAACGCGTCCACCGATGGGCGTGGTGCAGCAGGGGTGGTCCGCCTACGCTGACCGGCCCCGTCCTCACTCCAGATGCTCGAAGATCTCGTCCCAGAACGCGGAGTCGTCCACATACGGCTCCTGGTCGATCATGCGCTCGCGCAGATCGGTGACCGCGGCCGCGCGTACGGCGTCGTCGGCCGATTCCAGGGCCTTGCTCGACTCGGCGATCAGCCCCAGGAGCACGGCCAGCCGTGGGAGGTCATCGGCGGCCAGTCCCTTCCATCCTGCCCCGTGGTCCCAGCCGTTGGGGTCGTAGTGGGTGATCCCGCCGTCCGCCGCGCCGAGCATCAGGTGCTGGTCGGACCAGGTGGCCACGGTGAAGGCGAAGTTCTTGGGCGGGGAGTCGTCGTCGGGGTAGCGCTCGCCGTAGATCTCGTCGGCATCGAACGGTTCCATGCCGTCCTCGTCCCGCAGGTGCCGCGTGTCGATCCCCACCACTTCGAGCTCGACGGCGGGAAAGCCGACGTTGAGCAGGAACTCTCGCGATCCTGCGTGGGTGAGCTCAGCCGGCAGGTCGGCCTCGTCCGGTCGCCAGAGCGAGCCTTCGCCCAGCCGTTCCTCCAGCCACGCCGCGTCCGGTATCAACGGCGTGTCGTTGCTCTGCACTGCGTGGCCCCCATGAATTCGGTGTGGTTCGGTCATTGTCGGCCCAGTCAATCGCACGGCGCCCGCGAGGGTGTGCGCACCTGTGAGACATCCGGCGTTGTACGGATAGCGTCAATGGCCGCGAGGCCGGCGAAGGCGAAGGCGATGGCGCTCCGAGGGGTGCCACGCGTGCCTGGTGTGCACGGTCTGCTGCCTCCGCCCCTGGCGGGCGCCTTGCCTCGCGGTGATCATCGCTGCGGCACCGCTGAGGAAGCCTCCGACGCCTGACACCCCGGCGATCACGAGTGCCAGCACGCTGGCGGGATGGGCTGGGGCCGGCCCTCCCTCGTTAATGGCGCCAATGTCGGCTCTGGTGCCAGGGCCGGGGGTTTGCTCCGCGACAGCTTGGTCCTCAGCGGCCGGCTCCTCGGCGGCCGGCTCCTCGAGGGTTGGCTCGGGGGCTGGTTCAGTACCTCCGCCGGTACCCTCCTCGGCGCCTCCGCCGGCACCTGGATCCGTGCCGGCGCCGGTACCTGGATCCGTGCCGGCGCCGGTACCTGGATCCGTGCTGTCGGTACGGGGATCCCCTCCACCATCAGTACCTGCACTGCTGCCGCCGTAAATACCTGCGGTGGGTCTGTCAGTGATGTGCCACCCCACCGCGAGCGTGCAGAAGCAGATCGCGAAGGCTGCCAGGGCGATGATCTGCCACCGCAGCGCGGCACGGAAGCCTTTCGGTCGATACCGGGGGACTGGTACCGAGCCCTCTGTCGAGGGTTGCTCAGGACGTTTCGGCATCTGACTCACTCCCAACCTCAGCGGATGCCACAGTTCCGTGCGAATCCATGACTCCATTGCGCCCTGGTCATCGATGCGCGTCATGGCACTGCATGTCGGGACTTGACACAGCGGAACCGGCGGTGCTGAGCCTTCGGCGGGCGGCATTGCCGACGCGCCTCCCGCACGCACCGCCTCTCAACTGGCTTGAGCGGAATGGGTCGTGCTCTCCGTCAGGAGGCGGGTTCGTCGTGCCGCAGGCTGCGGAACACCGCGGGCGTCGTCCAGCCACGCAGCGTGGCGTGGATCGTCGATCGGAAGGCGGCTTCCGCCGTGGAGGTGTCGAAGGCCCCGGCGAGTTCGAGGGTCACCAGCCCATGCAGGGTCACCCAGAGTGAGACAGCGATCGCCGTCTCTTCGCCGTCGAGGACGGACTCCGTCACGGCGCGATCGATCGCCATGACGAGCGGCCGGACCGGGTCACTGGTACCGACCGTCGCCCCTGACGGCTTGAAGGACTGCACCCCACCGAACAACACCGAGTACAGATGACTGTGTTCGCGTCCCCATCGTCGGTAGGCGACGGCCAGTGCGTAGAGGTCGGCGAGAGGATCCTCGGAGGTCGGCACCGCCGTCACGGCCTGGAACAAGCTGGCGACGGCTCTGTCGCGTACCGCTGCGATCAGTCCTTCCTTGTCGCCGAACAGGGAGTACACGGCCGCTGTTGACGTCTCAGCGGCCGTGGCCACGGCGCGGACTGTGACCGACTCCTGAGGACGGGTGGCGAGCAGCTCGGTCGCGCAGTCCACGAGTCGCTCCTTGACGGTCGCGTCGTTCGTTCTCGGCCTACCCATGACAAGGAGCCTACCTCCTTTGATAACGTCGTTTTGAAACACTGTTCTGAAACAGCGTTATGCAACTTCGGAGGTTTCGTTCGCATGCCCACATTCGCCATACGCCTCGCTTGCCTCACCGGACGCTTACTGCTGACGCCGGCCGCCGTCGCGACGCTGATCGTCGTCTTCCTCGCTGCGATCGTCCTCACGGACGGGGCAGGCTCGGGACTCGCCGCATGGTTGACGGCCCTTGGAATCGGGACTGTCGCCGCACTGTGGCGGGGCCGGCGTCGTATCCGGGCGGCGCGGCTCGTGCCGTTCCTGCCCGTGGTCGTCGCGGCGGCGTTGACGGCGTCGGTCTGCGTCCCGACCGCGCCCACGGCCCGCCAGTACCCGCCTGACCTGCCGTTCGTGGCCACGCAGCACTGGAGCCTGGCCACAGGCAGCCGGGTCGCGGTGTATCACTACCCGCCCGCGAACACCGGCGCCCGACGCCCCGTTCCGCTCGTGTACCTCAACGGCGGACCGGTTCGCGGCATCTCGATGCTCGA
Source organism: Streptomyces shaanxiensis (assembly GCF_039537145.1). Classification (NCBI taxonomy): domain Bacteria; kingdom Bacillati; phylum Actinomycetota; class Actinomycetes; order Kitasatosporales; family Streptomycetaceae; genus Streptomyces; species Streptomyces shaanxiensis. Next base: position 135,839 of record NZ_BAAAZY010000013.1, on the reverse strand, counting down.
CCACCGGTTCCTGCAACTCCTGGCACGACAGGGCTACGACGTCTACACCTATGAGCAGGCCGGCGGCGGACGAAGCGACCTGCTTCCCATGGACCAGTACACGATCTCCAGGTCGGTCCGCGACCTCGCGGCCTTCGTCGACCGTCTGGACAAGGGCCGGGTCGACATCCTCGGATTCTCCGGAGGCGGGGTCGTACTCACGCGAGCCCTCGCAGACACGCGCGTCGCCGCACGCCTGCATCGGGCGATCATCGCCGAGCCCGGCCCGATGGACGGCCCGACCGCACGGATCGCCGGGCACAAGGGCCGGCCGTCCGCGCGCGGCCTCGCGCCGGCGATGACAGGGCCGCGCTCGACGCACGTCCCCCGCTACGCCGTCGCGTTCGGCCTCATGCGGCTCGGGCTCCTCACCCCCGACACCGGGCTGATCGGACAGGCCGAGGGCGACAACGCATTCACCGCCGCAGACCTCGGCAGTGACACCGCATCCGCCTACTGCGCGCGCGACGCACACCGCATTCCGACCGAGGACACCGCACAGAACTTCTCCTTCAGCCCTGCCGCCAGCCTCCGCGTGCAGCAGACGGTGAAGGACTCGCCTTCCATCTCCCCGGAACTGGGACGCTCCCGGACCCCCGCGATGCTGATGATCGCTGAGTGCTCCTCCCAGGTCCGTCAATGGGCGACCGCAATCCTTGCCGACGACCCCGCCATTCAGCGCACGCAGTACATGCCCGGCGTCGGCCACCGTATGTGGAACGGTCTGGACGACAACAACGACCGAGCAGCCGCCGTCATCGACGCGTTCCTTCAGGCCGGGCCGGCACCAGTGCCGAACTACCCGACCCGCGATGACGTCCCCGCCTTCCTGGACGCCCGCAAGTGAAGAGCCCGCAGCCCGTCGCCGGCATCGAGGGGCGAACGGAATGCCCGAGGCCCCCTGGGGTCTGAGCCAGGCGCAGCCGCGGAGTGCTTCCCCCGTTCACGACGTGAGCCGCCCCGGCTGCACGGCCCCCGCAGGGCGCGGTCGGTGGCCGCAGCTACTGTGCTGCCATATGAAGATCGAATCCCTTCTCGAGGACCTGGACAGCGACGACGCCGCGCGTGTGGAGGTCGCCGCCGCACGGTTGGCGGAGCAGGCCGACAGCGTGGTGCCGACGCTGCTGCAGGGGCTGGCCGATGTGCGGCGGTCCGCTGAACTGGAGCCGGTCATGCGGGTGTTGAGGCGCATCGGGCCGCCGGCCTTCGACGCCCTCCTGGCGGCCTGGCGCCGGAAGGAGGTGGCGGACTGGCAGGTGGGCCAGTTCCTCGGGGTGTTCGACGAGCGCTCCGCCGGCCAGTACGCGGCCCTGGCAGCCGATCCGAACTATGGGAAGTCGGGCAACGGCTTCCGGGGGCTCGTCAGGCTGCGGACGGACTCCGAGGCCGGACTGCGGGCCCTGGTGGGCTGCTTCGCCCGAGGCGGCCTCGTCCCCTACAAGGCATCGGACTACGCCCGCCTGCTCCACGACTCCTTCCGACCCCGGCTGCGCTCCCTGCGCCGCGACCCGGCCGAGTCCCCGAGGACCCGGCGGGGCGCGATGGCGGCGCTGGTGGCGGGCGGCGGTGCCGACGCACTGGACGATCGCGACCGGGCGGCGGTCGAGCGGCTGATACGGGTGAAGATCCTCGACGAGATCCCGAGCCTTCCGTCGTCGACCCTCAGCGGGTGGTGGATGGCCGTGCCCGGGGCGTCGTACGAGGGGGTCTTCGAGGCCCTGGGCCTGCATGACCGGCGGCCCGTCACGGTCGCCGCCGGCATTCAGGCGGCGGAGGGCCGGGAGATCCGGGTACCCGGGCCGGACGGCGGTGGCCGCACCGTGGGGCGGGCCTTCGTCACCCCGGAGTTGGACGGCTGGCGCCTGGTCTTCGGTCCCTTCGACCTGCTGGTCGTCGGCGACCCCTGGGACGGGATGATCGAGACGGTCGAGCGGGTCAGCGTCCACTGCGGCCAGGCCCAGCTCTTCTTCCTGGACGACGCCGGCGGCTCCGACGTGTGGATGGTCGCCGAGAACGGCCGGGTGATCCGTCGGTACGCCGCCGAGAGCGACCCCGAATGGGAGGGCGACCCGCTGCCGTGGGAGACCCTCGCGGCCGACGACCCGGACTTCGACCCCGAATACGACGAGGCCCCGTCCAACGCGGGGACCACGGGCGCCCGGTCCGCCTGCGGGTACCTCTCGGTCGACCCCGGCGAGGTCGGCCCGGACACCGAGGTACGCGGCCACGGCTGGCTGGCCCTCACCGAGCCGGGCGTCGGCCACGGGGCGTTCCCCCGGGACGCTCCGCATCTGAGGCGCACTGCAGGCGGCCCCGGCCACGGGCCCCGGCATCAGCCCCGCCGCCGGGGTCGGCGTGGGTCAGCCGACCTCAGTCGATCATGCGTTGACGCAACGCACTGTGTATTGATGCAATGCAGTCGTTGCCGTGCTCCCACAGAAGCGGAAGCGCCACCCGCCAAGTGAGGTCGATCGTTGCTGCCGTCCATCGAACTTGTGGAATCCGAGGACTCCACCGACGAGGTGCTCACCCGCAGTCAGGCGGCGAACGCCCTGGGCGTGTCGCCCAACACCGTCACCAAGCTGCTCGACAGCAAGTTCCTTCGGGATCTGCAGGCGACTCGGGTGCTTGCCCTGGCCCGTGCGCCGCACGTGAGCGTCGTCGAGGGCATACTCCCGGTGCTGCGCACCGCGGCGGCCGCGCCTCCCGCCCACCAGGATGACGACCGCGACTTCATCGGCGACTCGCCCGACCTGACGGACGAGCAGTTTTGCGAGGCCTCGCGCCGGTGGTGGCGATGCGAGCCGGAGGCGATCGTGCGGGCGGGGGTGCTGCCGGTGGCCGTTGGCGGGTGGGTGACCGGCGTACTCGCTGTCCATGGGAGAGACGACACATGGCATCTGGGGCACGGTGAGGTGCGGCACTCCTTCGCCGCCACCGTCGCCGGCCGGGTCGGAGCCCTCGACAGCTCCGAGACTTTCCGGGTCCTGGCCACGGACAGGGCGGTGGCGGACCTGACGCGCCGACTGCTCGGCGCCCGCGTGCACACCGCCGTCTCGGGCGGCCCGATCGCCTATCTGAAAGCCGACCCCGCCGTCCGGGAGAACGCGTGACTGACTTCGACTCCATCGACGCACTCGTGGACGGCGCCCGCCAGCAGGTCCCGCTGCCTCCCGCAGACGAAAGGCGCCGCCTGCGCGAGGGCCTGAACGTGTCCCGGGCCCAGGTGGCACACGCCCTAGGGGTGAGCACGTCCACGGTCGGCGGCTGGGAGTCCGGCCGGGACCCGAGCGGCGAACTCCGGGAGAAATACGCGTACTTCCTCGACAAGGCACACGCCAAACTGCAGGCCCAGGCACAGGATGCAGCCCCCGACGCCGAGGACACGGACGTCCCATCCGACGGCGACGAGACACAGGCCGAGGTCCCGGACGGGGACGTCGGAGCGGACGAGGTCGAGGCCCTTCCGGTAGCTCAGCCGTGTGTGCTGTGCGGGGCACTTGCTCGCCACCAGGTCGCGGGGTTTCCCCAGCACCTCGACCCAGCAGAATGCGCGGCTGCTGCCGGTACCCCTGCCGAATCCGCCGCCATCGCACCGGAACCAGAGGCCCAGCCTGCGGGCCGGGAACAACGACAGGCGCCCCCGACCAGGCCGCGCCCCGCCGACACCGGCCCGGGTGTCAAGATCATGCCGGTCGGGCGCCGGGCACAGTCGGCCGACGCCATGCCCGACCTGATCGGTCAGGCCGTGTCCGAGGCGCTCGCCAAGCACGCCGGTGACGTCGAGAAGGCCACAGCGGCGCTGGTCAAGCGGGCGATCCCGGACGCGATGGCGCTGCTGGACACCACCCGCATCGGCGGGCGGTACGAGATCGTCGCCCACCCGTGGCTGCCCGACATCCTGCGCAAGCAGAGCGCCCGCGGGGCCGACCAGATCTGGGAGGCGCGCCCCAAGTGGACGAGGCCCGAACTACCCCCGGGCGAGCACGAGGTGGCCGCGCTCGACACCAACGGCGCCTACCTGAGCGCGCTCAAGACGTGGCTGCCGCTCGGCCAGCTGAACCACTCCACCGGCAACCACCACGACCGCCGCCGCGCCGGCGTCCACCTGATCACCCCACCCGAGTGGGACCACGACGCCGTACTGCCCAACCCGATCGGCAGCCGCGACGAGCCGGGCCCCCTGTGGGTCACCGAACCCACCCTGCGCCTGCTGCTGCGCCTGTCCGGACCGAAGTACGGCCTGTGCGACCCGCCGGAGATCCACGAGTCGTGGACCTCCGGAGCCACGGAGGGCCTGCTGGAGAAGTTCCGCGTGGCGATGAAGGACGCCCGGGACAAGGCGATCGCCGAGGACGACGAGGTGACACTCGCGTATGTGAAGGCGATGTACTCCAAGTTCGTCTCCACTCTGGGCGAGTCCAACTACAACCGCGAGATCTACCGCACCGACTGGATGCACCTCATCCGCAGCCAGGCCTTCGTGAACCTGTGGCTCAAGGCCTACCGCGCCTACGACCAGGGCCTGATGGTCGTCCGTGCGATGGGCACCGACGAGCTGCACGTGATCGGCGACTGGCGGGCGGTGTTCGCCGAGGGCCGCGGCGTCACCGAGGTGAAGGTCAAGGACCTGTACACCGTCGGGACGGACGCTGACACCGACCACTGAGGGAGGATCTCGACCTGCCGCGCAAGCCGGGCCGAACCGGCCTGTGGGCGCTCTTCGTTCGTGCGGCGTCGGCTACAGGAAGCTGACGTTCCGGGCGAGAGCGAGGCGGCTGGAGTAGTTGATGGTGTTGGTCGCCGGGCGCATGTACGCGCGCCAGGCGTCGGAGCCGGACTCGCGGCCGCCGCCGGTCTCCTTCTCACCGCCGAAGGCGCCGCCGATCTCCGCTCCGGAGGTGCCGATGTTGACGTTGGCGATGCCGCAGTCGGAGCCCTCGGAGGAGAGGAAGCGCTCGGCCTCCTGCTGGTCGCGGGTGAAGATGCTGGAGGACAGGCCCTGCGGGACGTCGTTGTGCAACGCGATGGCTTCCTCGAAGGTGTCGTAGGTGAGGACATAGAGGATGGGGGCGAAGGTCTCCTCCCGTACGACGTCGGTCTGCTCGTCGACGCGGACGATGACCGGCTCGGCGTAGGCGGCCCGGGGCGCCGTGTCGGTCAGGCGGCGGCCGCCGCCCACGAGAACCTTGCCGCCCTGCGCCTGCGCGCGGGCGACCGCGTCCCGCATGGTGTCGAGAGCGGTGGTGGAGATGAGAGGGCCGACCAGGGTGCCCTCGTCGAACGGGTCGCCGATGGGGAGTTTGGCGTACGCGGACGTCAGACGGGCGACAAGCGTGTCCGCGATGTCGCGGTGGACGATGAGGCGCCGCAGGGTGGTGCATCGCTGGCCTGCCGTACCGGCGGCGGCGAAGACGATGCCCTGGACGGCGAGGTCGAGGTCGGCCGAGGGGGCGACGACGGCGGCGTTGTTGCCGCCGAGCTCCAGCAGACTGCGCCCGAAACGCGCTGCGACCCGGGGGCCGACCTCGCGGCCCATGCGGGTGGAGCCGGTGGCAGTGACGAGCGCGACGCGCGGGTCGTCCACGAGCCGCTCGCCGATGGCGCGGTCGCCGAGGAGGAGACGATGTACGTCACGGGGGGCGCCCACCTCTTCGGCGGCCCGGTCCAGCAGCCGGTCGCAGGCCTGGGAGATCAGCGGGGTGAGTTCCGACGGCTTCCAGATCACCGTGTCGCCGCAGGCCAGGGCCACGGCCGTGTTCCACGACCACACGGCGGCGGGGAAGTTGAACGCGGAGACGACGCCGACGACCCCGAGCGGGTGCCAGGTCTCGGCGAGGCGGTGGCCGGGGCGCTCGGAGGCGATGGTGCGCCCGTAGAGCTGGCGGGACAGGCCGACCGCGAAGTCGCAGATGTCGATCATCTCCTGGACCTCGCCGAGCGCCTCCGAGCGGATCTTGCCCGCCTAGATGGTGATGAGGTCGGCGAGGTCCCTCTTGTTCTCGCGCAGCAACTCACCCAGGCGGCGGATGAGTTCGCCGCGTCGGGGAGCCGGTGTGGTGCGCCAGGTGAGGAACGCCTCGAGGGTGGCTGCAAGGGCCTCCTCGACGTCCCGCCTGGCCGCCCGGATGCCACGCCTTGACGTCATCGACCACGCCACCGCGCACGAGATCAAGGCCAAGCTCGTCGTGGAGGGCGCCAACCTGCCCACGTCCGTGGACGCCCAGGCCGTCCTCGCCCGGCGCGGCATCACCGTGCTCCCCGACTTCGTCGCCAACGCGGGAGGCGTCGTCGCCGCCGCCTTCGCGATGGAGGCCCGCTACTCCGGTTTCCGCCCCGACACCACCGCCATCTTCGAGACCATCTCGACCAGACTGCGCGCCAACACGATCACCGTCCTCGAAGAAGCCGAGCGCCGAGCTGCCACCCCACATGCGGCCGGCCGCGCCCTGGCCGAGCAACGGGTGCGTACGGCGATGTGGAGCAAGGGTCGGATACCTCGTCGCTGACCACGTCCGAAAGCCAACCGTGGCCGACGGAGGCCCGTATTCATCACAAGTAGGGAATGTCATGCAATTACGATGAAGATCCTGTTGATGGTGATCAAGCCCTGCCGGGAGTTCTCTTGCACAGCACGCGTGGGTGGATCCGCGGCGACCGGAGTGAGCCGTGAGGTGGCCCGGCCGTCGTAGAGCCGAGGGCCGCCGTGCGGCGCGGGCAAGCGATACCGGCCCGCAGGTGCCTGCCCCGCCCGCATGGATGCGCTGGCTGCCGGCCTTCTACGTCGCGGGCGTCCTGCTGCTCGAGCCGATCACCCCGGTGCAGTGGCCGGTGAGCTTCCTGCTCATCGCGCTCCCGGTGGTCGCCGCCTACGCCCACCGTCCTGCCGGTGTCGCGGCCGTCGCGGTGTTCGCCGTCGTGTTGGAAGGGGTCCTGGCCGGCACTCCGTGTTGCGCGGGGCGCATGGTGGGTTACCTGTGGGACCGCCACTATGTGGGCGCCTACGTCTGCACCGCCCTGGTCGGCGTCCTCGGCACGCTGCTCGCTGCCCACCGAACGCGCCGGGAGCGTACCCTCGCGACCGTGCGCTCGGTGGCCGAGACAGCGCAGCGTGTGCTGCTGCGCCCGGTGCCCCGCCGCCTCGGCCACGTCTCGATGGAAGCCCTCTATCTGTCCGCCGCCGCCGAGGCACGCATCGGTGGTGATCTGTACGAGGCGGTGCCCACCGCACACGGAATCCGGTTGCTGATCGGTGATGTCCGGGGCAAGGGCCTGCAGGCGGTGGAAACGGCCGCGACGATGCTCGGCGCCTTCCGTGAGGCTGCCCACGACGAGCCCGATCTGGCCGGTGTCGCGCACCGCGTCGAGAGGAGCATGAGCCGCAGAGCCGCCGAGCTGCCGGGCAGCGAAGTGGCGGAGCGCTTCGTCACCGCGGTGTTCGCCGAGGTTCCCGACCACGAACCCGTGGTCCGCATCGTCAACTGCGGCCACCCGCCACCCCTGCGGTTGGGCCCCGACGGGATCACAGAGCTGGACTCGGCCGATCCGGCACTCCCCATCAACCTCGGTGTTCTGCTCGGCGCCGACTATCGCGTGGATGTCGAGGCCTTCCACCCCGGCGACCAGCTGCTGCTCTACACCGACGGCGTGACCGAGACACGCGACGGCGCCGGATGCTTCTACCCACTCACCGAGCGCATCCGCTCGTGGGCCACCCTCCCTCCCCGCGAGCTCCTCGACCACCTGCACCAGGACCTGCTCGCCTACAGCGGCGGGAGCCTCGATGACGACATCGCCGCTCTCGCCGCCTATCGCCTTCCCGATGAGACGCGACGCTAGTGCGCCGCCGCGCTCCGGAAGACGGACGCTGCAGGCGATTTCGCCGAGCCGACCTGCGGCACCAGACGCTCACGTGCCGGAACCGCTGTCGGCTGCGCACCGGCGGATCAGGTCGGCACGCGAAGTGATGCCCAGGCGCTCGAAGACGCGACGCAGGTGATGGTCGACAGTGCGTGGGTTTAGGTACAGCCGGGCTGCCACCTCCTCCCTCCAGGAGGGTCACCAGGCCGATCACTTCGCCGCGGGCCTTGTCGGCCCGACCGCCTCCGGCCATCACGGTGGTGGTCTATGGCGAGGTGGCGGGGCGTGCGTCGGGCGGAGCCGACAGGTGGGTGAGGATGCCGCACACCTCGTCCACGATCTCCCGGGCCTCCCGCTCGTCCTCGCAGTCGCCCAGCTCGCGCGCCGCCCCGCCGATCACGGTGGTCAGCACTCTCACCCGAACCCGGCCGACACGTCGCTTCTCGTCCACCTCCAGGAGCCGGGCGTTGCGCCGTACCCACGCGCGGTCCCACTGGCGGCGAAGCGCATCGATGCCGGCGGGGCCGTCGTCCTCCACGAGGAGCACGGCGAGGCGCCGGTTGTCCCAGGCACCCTCCAGGTAGGCCCTGGCTCCCGCGACGAAGAGGGCGATGGGATCGTCCACGCCACGGTCACGCTCGGCGGCCAGCGTGGCCGCGGTCCGGCGCTCCTGCTCCTCCCGGAACTCCTCCCAGAGGGCGAGGTACAGGCCGCGCTTTCCGCCGTAGTGCTGGAAGAGGCTGCCCAGCGGGATGCGGGAGCGGGTCGCGATCTCGTTGAGGCCGGCCTCGGTGTAACCGCGCTCGATGAACACCTCCAGCGCGGCGTTCAGCAGGGCATGCCGGACGGTGCCGTCCCGACCGGCGGGCGCTTCCGGCGGGCGCGTCCTCGCCTTCCCGTCATGCTGCTGATGCGGCGTCTGCGCCTCGGCCGGCTCCAGGATTCCGCTCACTGGTGATCTCCGTCTTCCCCGGCGCCGTCGCGGATGGCGAGGGCGACCAGCAGTTCCAGGAGGTCGGCGATCCGGCGCGGATTGCGCCCGGTGCGTTCCTCGATCCGGCGCAACCGGTAGTGCGCCGTGTTGTGGTGCACCCGCAGCCGGTCGGCGGCCAGCCGCAGGTTGAGATCCGCTTCGGCGAAGGCCCGGATGGTGGCCGCCAGCGGGTCGCCCCGTCTTCGGTCCTCTTCGAGCAGTGCACGCACTCGGTGATCGACCAGCTGGCGGGCGAGGTCGTCGGCGCGCAGCGCCAGGTAGTCGAAGGGAGACAGACGTGGCAGCGCCGCCACCCCGCCTTCGTGCGACACCAGGTCGAGGGCGGCCCGGGCCTCCTCGTAGGCGCGCGGCAGTTCACCGGCGCCCTGGGCCACGGTGCTGATGCCCATGGCGAGCTTGGTTCCCTCTCGTGCGAGCCGCCGCTGCACGGCCTCGAAGTGAGCGCAGATGTCGTCCGCGTCCATGCCGGTGCGGACCACGGGTACGGCCACCACCTCGCCGTGGCGGACGACGACCAGGGTTCGGCCGGCCCAGGGCCCGGCGATGCTGATGGAGGCGCTGGTCGCGTAGCCGTGCTCGGCGGAGGTGGGGTCGCCGCTGAGGGTGTCGTCGACGCACACGGCCACGACCGCCATCATCGGCGAGTGCGGCCCGATGCCGTACGCCTGTGCCGCGGCGAAGAGGGGGCCGTGCGTCGGTGCCCCGCCGGACAGGAGCTGGTCCAAAAGGTCCCGGCGCTCGCGGTCGGCGTCCGCGACCACGTGCTGTTTGTACTCGACATAGGCCTGCGCGGCATGGGTGCTGGCGTAGTCGACGTACCGCATCAGCGGTGTGACGAGTGACAGCGCGGCCTGTTGTGCCTCGGCGGACGGGCCCGCGCAGTCCAGCAGCGCGTCCCACAGCACCTGGCGGCCCACCCGGAAGGCGCTGATCCAGTCCTCCAGGGCGAACCCCGCGCGTGCCCTGCGCATGGCCGCGGCGCGGCTGAAGACCAGGTCCTCGGGGGCGATGTCGCGGTCGCCGGCCAGCGCCGCCAGCTGCATCCGGTAGTGCGTGAGCACCTGGTCCCGTACGTCGTCGAAGAACCGCTCGTCCTGCAGGGCGTACGACGGGATCTCCGTGCGCATCACCGCGACGGTGGTCTTCGCGATCTCCTCGAGCCGGTCCTGCACGGCGTGCAGGATCCGGTGCCGCTCCCGGCTGAGCGGTTCGGAGAGTGCGGAGGCGCCCAGGGCGGGACCGTCAGGCATGGCGCAGATCGTCGCTCGCCGCCTCGTGTCACGTCAACAGGTCCGGCGGGGGAGATGTCCGGGGCATTGGGCGCGGCGCACAAGTCAGTGGCCGTGAAGTTGGGTGCTCGCACCCAATGTGCGCCTGGAAGGCCCCCACCTACTGTGACGCTCGCTCACCCCCCAGCACATCGGAAGGGGCGTCACTCATGCTCGCGGTCGACGGTATCAGCGTGCGTTTCGGCGGGATCACGGCACTGGACGGTGTCGCGTTCACCGTCGAGCCGGGCACCGCCGTGGGGCTCATCGGACCGAACGGAGCCGGCAAGACCACGTTGTTCAACTGCCTCACCAGGCGCTGCACCCCCGATGCGGGGACGGTCCGGTTCGAGGACAAGGATCTGCTCGCCCTCGCGCCGCACTCCGTGGCCGGGCGTGGCATCGCCCGCACCTTCCAGAACCTGGGTCTGTTCCCGCGGCTCACGGTCCGGGAGAACGTCATGGTCGGCGCCCACCACCGGGGGCGCGCCGGACACTTCGCCGCGGCGCTCCGGCTGCCCCACGTCCGGCGGGAGGAGAGGGAACTGCGTGACCAGGCGGACGACATCCTGCGGCGGCTCGGCCTGGCGGACGTCGCCGACCACCCCGCCTCGGGGCTGCCGTTCGGGACCCTCAAACGCGTCGAACTCGCCCGGGCGCTCGCGGTACGCCCCCGGCTGCTGCTGCTCGACGAACCCGTCAACGGTCTCAGCCACGGCGAGGTCGACGAATTCGCGGATCTGGTCCGGGCGGTGCGCGAGGACTTCGATCTGACGCTCGTCGTGGTCGAACACCACATGGGGTTCGTGATGGGCCTGTGCGACAAGGTGGTGTGCCTCGACTTCGGGCGCAAGATCGCCGAGGGACCGCCGGAGGAGATCCAGCGCGACCCTGCGGTCATCGAGGCGTACCTGGGGGTGGCCGCATGAGCGAGCAGCCGACCACCGACCCCACCGAGGCCGGGGAAACGCCGGCGGAGCCGGACTTCCTGAAGGTGTCCGACCTGCACGCCGGCTACGGCCAGGCCCGCGTGCTGCAGGGCCTGGACTTCACCGTGGCACGCGGCGAAGTGTGTGCGGTCCTCGGACCCAACGGCGCGGGCAAGACGACAACCCTGCGGGCCCTGTGCGGCATGGTCCGCGGGCGCGGCTCGGTGACCTTCAACGGTACGGAGCTCCTGGGCCGGTCACCCGAGCAGGCCGCCCGGCTCGGCGTGGCGCACGTGCCCGAGGGCCGGGGCACCTTCAACGACCTGACCGTCGAGGAGAACCTGCGCATCGGCGCCCACCTGCATACCAGCCACTGGCGGCGGGGCCGCGCCGAGCGCGCGGCCGTGGCGGCCGACCTGGAACGCATCTACGGCTACTTCCCCAAGCTGCGCGACCGGTCCCGTCAGGCCGCCGGCAGTCTCAGCGGCGGCGAGCAGCAGATGCTCGCCATCGGCAGGGCGCTGATGCTGCGGCCCTCGCTGCTCCTTCTCGACGAGCCGTCGCTGGGGCTCGCTCCGCTGGTCACGCGCGAGCTGTTCGAGATCGTCCGTGCCGTGAACGAGGAGGAACGCACCACCGTGATCGTCGTCGAGCAGAACGCCCAACTCGCGCTGGATGTCGCGCACCGGGCCCACGTCCTGGAGGCGGGCCGCCTGGTGCTGTCCGGGCCTGCCGCACAGATCCGCGAGGACGGTCAGGTCGCCGAGGTGTACCTCGGTGTCTCCGTCCGCGCGGGGACGGGCGGGTGAGCGCCGTGATCGAAGTGCTCCAGCAAGTGGTGGAAGGGGTCGGCTCCGGCGCCGTCTACGCCAGCCTGGCGCTGGCCCTGGTGCTGATCCACCGGTTCACCGGGATCGTGAACTTCGCCCAGGGCGAGCTCGCCATGATCTCCACCTATGTGGCCTGGCAGCTCGTGGCGTCCGGGATGCCGTTCTGGCTGGCGCTGCCGGTCACCCTGGCGGTGTCGTTCGCCGGCGGCATGCTCATCGAACGGATCGTCATCCGTCCCGTGCAGGCCGCCCCAGAGCTGACGACGGTCATCGTCACGGTCGGACTGTTCATCTTCGTCAACGCGACGGCCGGTCTGATCTGGTCGTTCACCGTGAAGGACTTCCCGCAGCAGTTCCCCGACGGCGGGATCGACCTGGCCGGGGTGCGGGTGGACTGGTCGACGCTCGGGATCATCGGGGTGGTGGCCGTCGTGATGGGCCTGCTGTACCTGCTGTTCCAGCACACCTCCATCGGCCTGGTGATGCGGGCGGTCGCCTGCAACCCCGCCTCCGCCCGGCTGTCGGGCATCCGGGTGGGCCGGGTGCTGATGCTCGGCTGGGGGCTGGCCGCGACGGTCGGCGCGGTGTCGGGCGTGCTCGTCGCCCCGGTGCTGTTCCTGGAGCCCAACATGATGGGCGGAGTGCTGATCTACGCGTTCGCCGCGGCCACCCTCGGAGGCTTCGACAGCCCGGTCGGCGCCGTTGTCGGCGGCCTGCTCGTGGGCGTCGCCGAGACGCTGGCCGGGGCTTACGTGGATGTGATCGGGGCCGATCTCAAGGTGGGCGTACCTCTGGTGATCATCCTGGCGGTGCTGCTGGTGCGGCCCCAGGGTCTGTTCGGACGGGCGGCGGTGGAGCGCGCATGAGCACGATCGTCGCAACACTCGGCACCGACCGCGCCCGGCGCCTGCGGGCCGCGCTCACCGCGCTGCTCGCGGCGGCCGCCGTCGTCGGCGCACCGTTCTACTTCGCCCCCTTCCAGGTCTTCCAGCTCACCATGGTGCTGCTGTACGCCGTGGCGCTGGCCGGACTGAACCTGCTGGTCGGCTTCGGCGGGCAGATCTCGCTCGGGCACGGCGCCTTCTTCGCGGCGGGCGCCTACACGGCGGCGGTCATGCTCGACCGGTACGACACCGGCCACCTGACCACGCTGCCCGTCGCGGCCGCCGGATGCTTCCTTCTGGGCCTCGGGTTCGGTGTGCCCGCTCTGCGGCTGCGCGGGCTGTACCTGGCTCTGGTCACCCTCTCGTTCGCGGTGTTCCTGCCGCCGCTGCTCAAGCGGCTCGAACCGGTCACCGGCGGCTCCATGGGCCTGACCGTGGACAAGCTGCAGCCACCCGCGTGGAGCGGGCTGGCCGAGGACCAGTGGATGTACTTCGTCGTCCTCGCCGTCACCGCGGTGGCGCTGCTGCTCGCCCGCAACCTGCTGCGCTCCCGGGTCGGCCGGGCACTGCTCGCCGTGCGGGACAACGAGAGCGCCGCCGAGGTCATGGGCGTGCGGCTGTCCCTGCACAAGACCCTCGCCTTCGCCTGGAGCGCGATGTTCGCGGGTGTCGCCGGGTGCGTGTACACCTGGGTGATCGGCTTCGTCTCGCCCGACTCCTTCAGTTTCGTCCTGTCGATCACGCTGCTGGCCGGCCTGGTGGTCGGAGGACTCGCCTCGCTGTACGGACCGCTGCTCGGGGCGGCGTTCGTGATGTACGTGCCGAGCGTGGCCCAGGACATCAGTGACGCGGCGCCCGGTGTGGTGTTCGGCCTGCTGATCATCGCGGTGATGTTCGTGGCCCCGACGGGACTGGCCGGTCTGGTGGGCCGCCGCGTCCGGGGCGTGGTCACCCGTCTCCTCACCCGCACCAGACCCCCCGCCGCCGTGCGGACCTCCGAATCCGACCCTTCCTCCGCGCCCCCCACCCCGGCGGATCCCGCACCTGTCGATGCCGAACCCGTGGGCGCACCGCCCCGCACGGAAAAGGAATGATTCACATGCGCAAGACGACCGTTCTGCGGGCGACCGCGGCCGCGTCCGCCGCCCTGCTCCTCGCCACCGCCTGCAACAGCCAGCGCGGGCAGGACGACAAGGAAGCCGCCGCCGACGGCGCCTGCCGGGGCCAGCAGACCACCGGCATCACCGACAAGACCATCAAGCTGGGCGGCATCTACCCGCTCTCGGGACCGGCCTCCGCGTACGGTGCGATCAGCGACGGCGTGAGCACCTACTTCAAGCACGTCAACGGCAAGGGCGGCATCGACGGCCGCACCGTGGAGTTCGTCGTCCGCGACGACGGCTACCAGCCGCCCAAGGCGGTCGAGGAGGCGCGCAGACTCGTCGAGCAGGAGAAGGTCTTCGCCGTCTTCCAGACCCTGGGCACCCCCTCCACGGCAGCGGTGTGGGACTACCTCAACAAGCGGAAGGTGCCCCAGCCCTTCGTCGCCACCGGCGCCTCCGTCTGGGGTACGGACGACAAGCACCCCTGGACCACCGGCTGGCAGCCCAACTACGTGGCCGAGGCGCGGGTCTACGCGAAGTACCTGAAGGAGGAGAAGCCGAAGGCCAAGGTCGCCGTCCTGTACCAGAACGACGACTTCGGCAAGGACCTGCTCGGCGGGTTCAAGGAGGCCGTCGCCGACAGCGGCATCAAGGTGGTGGCCGAGGAGAGCTACGAGGTCACGGACCCCTCCGTCTCGGCCCAGATGACAAGTCTCGCCCGCTCCAAGGCGAATGTACTGCTCGACATCACCACGCCGAAGTTCGGCAGCCAGGCCCTCGCCGCCGACGCCAAGAACACCAAGTGGAACCCGCTGCACATCGTCAACGCCGTGTCCGCGTCCACCACCGTGCTCAAGCCCGTCGGGTTCAAGAACGTCCAGGACGTGGTCTCGGCGACCTACTTCAAGGACCCCGCCGACCCGCAGTGGGCCGAGGACGCCGAGATGAAGACGTACAAGGAAGCGCTGCACAAGTACGCGCCCGACTCCGACCCGGCCAACCAGCTCAACGCCTACGGCTGGGCCGTCGCCTCCAGCCTGCACAAGGCCCTGGACGCGATGAGGTGCCCGACCAGGGAAGGGTTGCGGGACGCGGTGCGCAACCTGAAGGACGTCAAGGTGGACATGCTGCTGCCCGGAGTCACCCTCTCCACGGGGTCCGACGACGCCTTCCCGCTCGAGACGATGCAGCTCATGCAGTTCAAGGGCGAGCGGTGGCAGCTGTTCGGCGAGCCGGTGGACACCCGCAAGGAGTTCGGCGCGCCGACCAAGTGAGCCGGCGGGGGCGGTCCCGGTCGATGCCCAGTCCCCTGGAACCGCCCCCGCCCCTGAACGCTGGGGAGCGCCATGCACGTCACCCGGCGCCCGAAAACTTGACTACCTCAAATATCGGAGGCTACGGTCTCGCCGTTGCTTGAAGTTATCAAGCTTCGACGTTCGCAAGTAGTTCGTCGAGGGCTCACTCGCCGGCGGATGCGCCTCGTATGGCCCGTCCGTCCGGCTGACCCCGCAGCTTCTCCGAAAGGCCCGTCACGATGAACACGTACGACCACACCGGCCACGCATCCGTTCTCACGCCGGTCGACCACCGCACGGCCGTCGCGTCGGAGACGGCCCGGTTCGTCGCAGTGGTCAAGGACGCCGACCTGGCCACCGCGGTGCCCAGCTGCCCCGACTGGACGCTCGCCGACCTGGTCAAGCACACGGGCAGTGTCCAGCGCTGGTTCTCGTCCCTGCTGCGGGCGCGCATCCAGGAACCCCCGCGCAAGCGGGAGGTGGATCTGCGGCTGCCGGGGCAGGAGGACGGATACGCCGACTGGCTGGCCGAGAGCGCGACCGTGGCCGCCGACGCCTTCGCAGCCACCGATCCCGACCTGCCGATGTGGGCGTGGGGCGTCGACCAGCACGCCCGCTTCTGGGCACGCCGCATGCTCTTCGAGACCCTGCTGCACCGGGCCGACGCCGAGCTCGCACTGGGCCTGCGGCCCGTCATCGACCGCCCGCTCGCCGTCGACGGGATCGACGAGTTCCTCGTCAACCTGCCCTTCGCCACCTTCTTCGCCCCCAAGGTGGCCAACCTGTGCGGCCCCGACAAGACCATCCGCTTCCACACGACCGACGGAGACGACGCCTGGCTCGTTCGCCTGCGGCCCGACGGCTTCGGACTGGACACCGCCCACCCGGCCACGGACACCGCTGATGCCACCGTCCGGGGAACCGCGGCCGACCTGCTCCTGCTCGTTTACGGCCGCCTGCCCTACGCGGCAGAAGCCTTCGCTCACGACGGGGACGAGCACCTGCTGGCCGACTGGTTCGCCAACTCCGCCTTCTGACCCATGGGTCCGAGGCACCGTAGGCCTGGGCTTCCCTTAGAGTCGGCCCCATGACGGAGGCACCGGCCCTGGACCGCGGCGCGCGGTCCCGCGACGCGATACTCGACACCGCCGGCGACCTGATGTCGCGTCACGGCTACGCCGCCACCTCCATCTCGATGATCTCCGCCGCATGCGGTCTGCCGGTCAGCTCCATCTACTGGCACTTCCGCAGCAAGGACGGGATCTACGTCGCGGTGCTGGAACGCGCCAGGACCGCGCTGCTGGCGGCCCTGCCCCCGGCCGAGGTGCCCGGCGCCGGCGTCGCGCAGCGTCTGGACACCTTTCTCACTCAGGTCGAGGACGCGTTCCGGCGCCATCCGCGAGGTGTGAAGCTGCTGTTGGGGCTGGGCATGGTGCAGCAGGACGCCAGTGCGGCGGCCGCGGCCGAGGTGTATCAGTACCGCGACGCGCTGCTGGCCTGGGCCCGGGATTCGGTGAGTTCCGTCTTCGCACTGCGTGACCGCCCCGAGGTGGCGGACGAGTTGGCACGCTTCACCCTGAGGATGGCGAGCGGAACCGCGGTGGCCCGTTGGTTCGATCCGGACACCGTCCTGGAGACCGGACCGTTGCGCGTGGCGTTGCTGGCGCTGGCGACCCACCACGGTGTTCCGGTGCGGGGCGTCCCTGGCGAGGACGCCCCCTCCGACCCCGTCACGACCGGGGAATGACGCCCCGGTAGCCGCCGCGCGGCCTCATCGCACGGCTCCTCGGAAATCCGGGGCGGGCTGCCAGAACGGGCAGTGGTGGTCGGCTGCGAACCCGGTGGTGGGTCCGACCTGGTCCGGTGCCAGCACTTGGATACGGTCCCCGGCGGCCGTGTAGCGCGGCCAGGGCGGAGCCCCAGGCGTGTTGGGGTCGCCGGTGGCCACGAAGCGGGCCCAGTAGGCGGTCATCGTGGCGGACAGCCGCCGCTGGGCGGGCGTCAGGGGCGCCAGCGCGTTCGTGGGGAAGAGATAGGCCAGTTCGGAGGCGTGGAAGGCGCCCTGCGGTGTGTGCGGTGCCGGGATGAACGGGGGTGCCTGGGCGTCGTGGAACTCGTAGGCGTAGACGGGCACCCGGCTGTCGTAGAGCCGGCTGTCGGCCCGTGCCGGGCAGGCGAACCGCTGGTCGGTGCCGACGGCGGAGTAGGCCAGGTTGGGGGACGGATACGCCGAGGCAGGGTACGTGTCCAGGACCGCGGCCGCTCGGTTGCCGTGCTGGAGCCTGATGAGGGCGGCGTACGACTCGGGGGTCAGTGGGCCGCCGCCGAGCAGATCCACGTACAGCGCGGTGAAGTAGCGGTATTCGTCATGAGTGCTGCCGCTCAGCGTCGGGACCGCGTTCACTCGTCCCTCGGCCCAGGCCGTGCGCGGAGGGCGGGGGAGGACACGGGGACCGGTGTTCGGGGTCCACAGGGAGGCGGTCCCTGTCCCCGTGGCGCGGATGAGGTCGGTGGTGGGGACGGCGCGCAGGCAGCTCGCCGCGGTCGTCGGGTCGGTGCAGCCGACCGAGGTCGCGAAGTCGCTTCCCTTCCGCTCGGCCGCGGCGAGTGTGAGCGGCGTCAGAGCGCCGTCCGCGGCGCAGGATCCGCTCTGCTGGATCGCCCGGTGGAACAGGCCTTTCGCGGTCGGCGAGGCGATGTGGAGGCAGGTGTCCGCCGATCCGGCGGACTGGCCGCCGAGCGTCACCCGGTTCCGGTCGCCGCCGAAGGCGCCGATGTTGCGCCGTACCCAGTGCAGCGCGGCCTGCTGGTCCATCAGGCCGTAGTCGCCGGAGGCGTGCTCCGTGCTCTCGGCCGACAGGGCGGGGTGGGCCATGAACCCCAGTGCGCCGAGGCGGTAGTTGACCGTCACCACGACCACACCCCGCGCGGCCAGCGCGGCACTGTCGTAGTCGCTGCCCGCGCCGTACGTGTTGCCTCCGCCGTGCAGCCACACCAGCACCGGGAGAGGCCGGCCGTCGGTGCGGGCGGGTGTCCGGACATTGAGGTACAGGCAGTCCTCCACCGTGCTGCCGGTGCGGTTGGACTCGCCGGGCAGGACGGGGCCGCCGTCGGGGAGCAGCGTCAGCGGTAACTGGGGGCAGGGGTGGGCCGGTGCGGTGGTGTCCCGTACGCCGGACCACCGCGGCGCGGATCGCGGCGGACGCCAGCGCAGCTCACCGGTCGGCGGGGCGGCGAACGGGATCCCGTGGAAGACCCGCCCGCCGTCGCGGGCGGCCGTGCCGCGCACCCAGCCCCGGTCGGTGCGCACGAGCAAGGAGTCGGCGCCGGAATGGGCGCGGGCGGTTAGCGGGAGAACGGTCAGTGACAGGAGCAGGGCCGCGAAGGCGGCTGTGGCGCGGGCAAGCGTGGGGTGCCGCAGGCTCAGGGGTCTCATCCGTCGCTCCAGGTGCCGGTGTGTGGGGGCGGGGGTGAGCGTCATGGCGTTCGCTCGTAGGCGCCGATGTCGCAGGCGGCGCCCTGGGGGCGCGCGACGCCGCGCTGATCGGTGGCCGGGCAGCCGTCGGCCGCGTCCAGAGCGGGGCTGCCGGGCAGCAGCGCCACGGTGTCGGTGGGGCCGCCGTTGTCCGCGAGCGGTCCGATCAGCGGGGCGCGGCTGGGCAGATCGCCTGCCCCGGTGAGTCGGCAACTGCCGTCGCCGTCGAGGTTGTTGCCCTGCGACGCGATGGTGGCGAAAGCCTTCTTGCAGTCGGCTGGTGCGCCGTCGACGGTGTTGCCCGCGATGATGGAGTTGCGCAGCATCATGCGCCCCAGGGGCAGGTCGATGATGTCGGGGATCGGGGAGGGCAGGCTGTCGAGGTAGGCGGGGGCGATGTTGATCCCACCGCCGCCATCGCTGGAACGGTTCCCGGTGATGGTCGAGTTGAGGATCTCCACGGGTCCCCTCCCGCGGATGTCGATGCCTCCGCCGTAACCGGCGAGGCTGCCGGGGCGGTCGCCGGGGTTCGTCACCCGGTTGTCCGCGATCGTCGAGTTGGTCACGGTGCCGGTGTCGTCGAACCTGATGCCTCCGGCCTCTCCCGCGACGTTCCCGCTGACGGTGCTGTCGATCAGATCGAGGTGGGAGTCCGGGACGTTGAAGATGCCGCCGCCGTAACCGGCGGAGTTGCCGCTCACGGTGACCCGGCGCAGCGTCATGTGATGTCCGTTGGCGATCGCGCCACCGCCGGTGTCGGTGATGGGCAGTTCGCGTTGCCTGGTCACCCCTCCGGTGATCGTCAGATCGGACAGCCGGGAGTCCGCCTGCATACGGAAGGCTCGGTCCAGGCGGTTGGCATCGACGACAGTGGTCCGTGCCCCGGCGCCCTTGATCGTGATGGGGGCGGCGACGTTCAGGTCGCCCGTGGTGGGGTCGGGATTGTCGCCGTTGATCAGCCGCGGGTCGGGCGGGATCGTCAACCGGTAGCGGCCGGGAGGCAGCGTGATCGTGCTGCCCGGCCGGGCGTTGGCGGCCATCACCGCGGCACGCAGGCTGCACGCGCCTGAGTCGGTGAGACACCGGCCGTCCGAGGCGTCGGCGTCGACCGCGTCGGACGTGGTGTCCACGGTGAACTCCGCAGGGTCGGCGGCCGGAGGAGCGGCGGCGTGGGCGACGGGCTGCACCCCGGTGGCAAGGAGGACGGCGGCAGTTGCGGCCGTGACGGCCAAGGACTTCATGCGGTGAACCCCTCTCGGGTCAGGAATCCGGGCGTGGCAGGACTCGGCTGCTGCGAGGACTTCGTGCCGGTGAGCGATGCGCGGCGGCTCGTACGGGGAATGGCGTCGGCGCAGCCACGGGGCCGCGCCTCCATACCGCCCAGTCTGTAGCGAGCGTTCCATTCAGACTGTCCTGCGTCCATCGGCGGACGACGGAATGGCTGAATGGGGATGTCGTGACCCGAGGGAGAAGGAGCCGCTTGAGCGCCATGGGTGTTGGTCGCGACGAGAGGCTGAGGCGCTTGCGGCCTGCGGAGGCGTCGGCGGGGCACGTCGAGGCGGGTGGCCGCCACAGGGCCGGGGAGCCGCACCGTCGATGGCATACTTCTGGTCCGATGAGCGAACCAACCGCGGCAGCCGGACGCCCCACGACCAAGCGCGATGAGCAGCGAGAGGCCTCCCGGCGCAGGCTCTTGAACGCGGCGGTGGAGATCCTCGCGGAGGAGGGCTACCTCGGGCTGACGGTGAAGAAGGTCGGCGAGCGTGCCGGAGTCAGCCGAGGCATGGTGAACTACCACTTCACCTCCAAAGCCGGGCTCGTCGAAGCCGTGGTCGCCGATATCCGCGAGACGTTCATCGACGTGCTGCGGGCGCGCCCCGGCTACGCGCGGATGAGCGGGCTGGAAGCGGTACTGGCCAAGCTCGACCAGTTCTTCGCCCGGCTGGCAGAGCCTGAACCGGGGCTACGGGCGCGCGCGTTGTTGGTGCTCCTCGTCGAGGCGATCGGCAGTGCCGACGGGATCAAGGGCTTGATGGCCGAGCATCTCAGTCTGGTGCGGACCGGCGTCGAGGAGGACATCCGGCGCGGGATCGCGGACGGAAGCATCCGCCCGGACCTGGATACGGTCGCGCAGGCGTTCCTGGTGGAGAGCATCGCGCGCGGTGTGCTCCTGCAGTATCAACTGGACTCCGCCCGCACCCGCCTGGCGGACATCGGCCGGGCCGCCCACGAGATGCTGGTGCTCGGGCTCACCTCGACGCGGGGCGGCGCCTGAGCTTCCGGTCACCCGGCGGCGCCCGCCGCCGCCCGCTTTCGGCCCTGGGGCCGATCGGGGACCGGGATGCCTCGCGTCATACGGCAGTGAGCCCGCCGTCCACCACCAGGCTCTGGCCGGTGATGTAGGAGGCGCGGTCGGAGAGCAGAAACGTGACGGCCTCCGCGACCTCCCATGCGGTGCCCTGGCGGCCCAGGGGGATCCGCTCGAACGATGCCGTCCGGGACGCCCGCCCGGCCGAGGCCTGCCGTCCCATGGGTGTGTCGATCAGGCCGGGCACGACCAGGTTGGCGCGGATGCGGCGAGCCCCTCCCTCCTTGGCGACATGGCGGGTGAGTCCGAACAGGCCGGCCTTGGAACTGTCGTAGGCCGGCGAATTCGTGGCGGCGCGCAATCCTGCGACGGACCCGACGAAGACGACGGCGCCCCCGTCGGCCAACGCCGGAAGAGCGTGCTTGGCGGCCAGAAAGGGGGCGCGCAGATTCAGGGAGAGCACCTGGTCCCAGTCATCCGGTGACGAGCCCTCCAGCCCGGTGCCGAGACCCACGCCCACGTTGACCACGAGCGCATCCAGCCCGCCCAGCCCGTGAACCGCCTCGGCGACCATGGCGGCCGACTGCTCGGCCTGCGTGGCGTCACCCACCACGGTGACGCCCAACCTCCCCTCGAGGCCGACGAGTTCGGCGGTCGCCGCCGCGGCCGGTGCGGCCACGTCGGCGCAGGCCACGTCGGCGCCCTCCCGGGCGGCGAGGACGGCGATCGCCCGGCCGTTGCCGACAGGTGCGCGTGGGTCGTCGTCGGGGCGGGTGCCCGCGCCGACCACGAGTACTTTGCGGCCGGTCAGGCGACGGGCCGGTTCCTCCAGGTGTCCCTCACCCATGGGTCCGGTCCCCCTCCGCGAAGCCGGTGCCGTCGAAACCGGGGTCCAGTTCCACACCGGTGGAGTTCAGGAAGAAGGCCACCATGTGGTACTGCCCCACGAGCATGGTGATCTCGATGAGTTCGGCGTCGCCGAAGTGCTCGGCCAGGCCCTCCCAGGTGGCGTCGGACATCCGTGCATCGCGGTTCAACTCGTCCGCCGCAAGGATCAAGTGCCTCTGCAGGTCCGTCCAGCCGGGCGCGTCCGGTCCCTCGGTGATGCGGTCGATGTCCGTGTCCGTGACGCCCGCGGCCTTGGCCAGGGGGAGGTGCCGTCCCCACTCGTACCGGGCGCCGGTGTTCCAGGCGGTGCGCAGGATCAGCAGCTCGCGGTGCCGCTCAGGCAGTCGCCCCCTGCGGAGCAACTGGCCTCCGAAGGGCAGGAACTGCTCGTAGAGGTCGGGATGGCGCACGAGCGTGGTGAAGATGTTCGGGATCCGGCCCCCGGGGTCGAGGGCCGCGGTGGCCAGCAGTTTCCGGGTCCGTGCGTCCCACTGCTCTTCGGGGAGCGGCATCAGCCGCGGGCGGGCCTGTTGGGCGGCTTCGTGGCGCTGTGACATGGCGACCTCCAACGTCCGGAGGCTCACCCTAGGAGACTGGCTGAACGCTTAGCAAGCGAACTCCTCGACGGATCGATTGCCTCCCCTTCCGAACGTCGTTCGGTTTATCGGACTACGGGTACCGTAAGTGCCGGAGTCACGGCGCTACCAAGGGCGGAGCGCGCAGCGATACGGGGGTGGAGCAATGGCCCGACCGACCAGACCGATCCTCAGTCGGGCGCGCATCTGCGCCACGGCGCTGGACATCGTGGACCGTGACGGGCTCGACGAGTTGTCGATGCGCAAGCTCGCCCGGGAGCTCGGCGTCCAGGTCTCCTCGCTCTACGAGCACGTCAAGACCAAGGACGACGTCCTCCATGAAGTCGCCAACGCGATCATGGAGGGCGTGGACGTCTCCGGCTTCGAGGCCGGCGACTGGCGGCACGGCGTGGCCTCCTGGGCCCGGTCCTACCGCGCGGCACTCGCCGCCCACCCCCACATCGTGCCGTTCCTCGCCTACGGTCCGGCCCGCCGAGAGGCCTCGCTGCGGCGAGCCGACGCCGTGCACGGCGGCCTGGTCGCGGCCGGATGGCCCCCGCGCTACGCCACGATGATCGGGGCCTCGACCAAGTACCTGGTCATCGGATCGGCGATGACCTCCTTCGCCCGCGGGTTCGACGACGACGTACAGGTCTACGTCGAGCGGTATGCGTCCCTGGCGGATGCCCACCGCCTGCCCGACCACGCCGACACCATCGACCGGGACAGCTTCGAACTGGCCCTGGAGATGTTCCTCGACGGCCTCGGCCGCCTCCACGAGCGCGTCGCGTCCCGCGACGACCAGGAGCGGACTCCACATCAGGGCAACTGATCCGCGGCCGAGCCGAAGCCGCTGATCCGCATCCGAAGCGCCGAACCGCGACTCCGGCGCGCCCGCTGCCGCCGGGTGCCTTCCCGTGCGCCGACTTGCCGCCGACGCCTTGTCCCGCGCCGTGGTCCACCCTAAGCTCCCCGAACCGAACGGCGTTCGGTTAGTCCCCGCCGGGTGATCTCGGCACTGGTACAGCCTGACGCCATCGCTCGCACTCAGGAGTTGATGTCGTGTACGGGTCGCACGAGCCGCCCCTCGGGTTCCACGAACCGCCCCATGGGTTCCCTCCGCCACGCAGCAGACCGGCGGCGTACGCCGGCCGGCATCCCGCGGAAGGGAGCGCCACGCCCGAGGCGATGACCGCCCTCGTGGAGCTGCGCGCCGCGCGTCGTTCCCGGGTCTTTCCCGTCGCCACCGCCGTGCTCGGCCTGTACCTGCTCAACGCCCTCCTCGTGAGCACGGCGCGGGACGTGATGGCGATCAGAGTGGTCGGCCATCTGAATGTCGGGCTGGGGTTGGCGCTGTTGCAGTGCGGCACCACGCTGGCGGTCTGCCGGTGGTACGCGCGCTATGCGAGCACCACCCTGGATCCGCTTGCCGAGAGGGCCCGTGCGGGCCTCGGGGCCCGAGGGGAGCAGCGTTGAACGCCGCCTCCGTCCTCGCACAGGGGAACCACGCCGGAGTCGTCATCACCTTCTTCGCGGTCTTCGTCGTAGGTCTGCTGCTCATCTCCCTGCTGGACGCCTCCGAGACGGACACACCCCGCCGCTTCTTCGTCAGCGGTCGCCGACTGTCCTCCGCGCGCAACGGCATCGCCCTGTTCGGCGACTTCATCTCCGCCGCGACGCTGCTGGGCACCCCCGGGCTGATCGCCCTGGCCGGGTTCGACGGCATCCCCTACCTGCTGGGCCCCATAGTCGCCTGGGCAGTGATCCTCCTGCTGATCGCCGAGCCGTTTCACAACACGGGCCGTTACACGGTCGGCGATGTGCTTGCGCACCACCTGCGCCCACGTCCCGTCCACATGGCCCTGGGGCTCGCCACGTTGGTGATCTCCCTGCTCTATCTGACGGCCCAACTGGTCGGGGCCGGTGCCCTCGCTGCCCCGTTGCTCGGCATTTCCGGGGTCGTCGCCCAGAACTTCCTGATGCTGTTCCTCGGCGTCCTGATGATCATCTACGTCGCCATCAGCGGTATGCACGGCGCGACGCTGGTGCAGTGCTTCAAGGCCGCCTTCCTGCTCGTCGCCAGCGCGTTCCTCGCCCTGCTCGTGCTGGCGAGGTTCGGTTGGAACCCCAGTGACCTGCTCGGCGCCGCGGCCGACCGCAGCGGCGTGGGCGAGCGCTTCCTGGCGCCCGGAGCACGGTCCCAGGGCGGCACCGCCGACAAGCTGGACGGGCTGAGCCTGCAACTGGCAGCGGTGCTCGGAGCCGCAGGCCTTCCGCACCTCCTGCTGCGTCTGGGCGCGGTGCCCACCGCGCGAGCCGCCCGCAGGTCCGTCCAATGGACGGCCGTCCTGACATGTGTCTTCTGTGTGACGGCCGGGGTACTGGGGTTCGGCGCAGCGGCCGTGCTCGGCCCCGCGGAGGTCATGAACGGGAACACTTCGGGGAACACGGCCACCCTCCTGCTGAGTGACTCCCTCGGCGGGTCGGTGCTGCTCACCGTGATGTCCTGTGTCGCGTTCGCCACGATCCTGGCCGTCGTGGCGGGCGTCGCCCTCGCGGCGGCGACCTCGATGGCGCACGACATCTACGGAGTGGTCATCCGAAAGGGGCGCGCCACCGAGTCCCAGGAAGTGCTGGTGGCGCGGGTGTCCGCGGTGCTGATCGGCTCCGCGGCGACGGCCCTCGCCCTGTGGGCCTCACGCGTCAACGTCTCCTTCGCCGCCGGACTGGCCTTCGCCGTCGCCGCGTCAGCCGTCCTCCCGGCGCTGCTGTACGGCCTGTACTGGCGGGGCTTCACCACCACCGGAGCGGTGTGGAGCATCTACGGGGGCCTGATCTGCTCGGTGGCCCTGGCCGTGCTCTCTCCCGCCGTCTCCGGAACTCCGACGGCGTTGTTCCCCGACATGGACTTCGCCGTGTTCCCCCTGAAGTATCCGAGCATCGTCTCCATCCCCCTGGGTTTTGTGCTCGGATGGCTCGGCTCCGTGCTGAGCAGGGACAAGCCCCACCCGGCCGCCCGGGCCGCCTTCGAGCGCCGCGTACTCGCAGGCAGCGACACCTCCTGAGGGCTGCGTGGGCGCGGCTGCGGACCGCCCGGACGCCGCACGGCGGCCCGCAGCCCTGTCCATCGGCCGTCGGAGGAGCGTCAGCGGGTGGGGTCGAGAAGGATCTTGCGGACGCCGTCGGCGCGGCCCGCGAACAGTTCGTACGCCGCCGGACCCTCGGAGAGGGCGAAGCGGTGGGAGACCACGACCTCGGGCTTGATCCGGCCGGCCTGGGTGAGGGCGATCAGGGGCGGGAGTTCGTAGTGCACCGAGCACAGCCCGATGGCGAACTCCAGTTCCTTGATCTGCGCCAGGCCCATGTGGAAGGGGAACGCCTTGTTCTGGCTGACCCCGATGACACTCACCCGGCCGGCCTGCCGGACGGCCTTGAGGGCGAGTTCGATGGTGGCGTCCGAGCCCACGGCCTCCACCACGGCGTCCGGCCCGCGTCCGCCGGTCAACTCCCGTACGGCCGCCCGCGCATCGTCGCCCTCGACCGGCTCGACACCCAGGGTGGCGGCGAAGGCGCGGCGCTCCGCGACCAGGTCCGCGCCCAGCACCCGCGCGGCGCCCATCGCGAAGGCGGACTGCGCGGCCATGAGGCCGACCGGGCCGAGGCCGACGACCAGGACGGTCTCGCCGGGCTGGATCCGGGCGCGGCGGCAGCCGTACCAGGCCGTGGGCGCGTTGTCCGTCAGGACGATGGCGGCCTCGTCGGAGACGCCCTCGGGCAACGGCACCAGATTGACGTCGGCGTAGGGCACCGCCAGGGCCTGGGCCTGGCTGCCCGGAAGCTGCGGGCTCACTCCGTAGCAGAGCTCCGTGCTCGACTTGGCGCGCTCGCACCGGGCGGTGAACCCGGCCGCGCACGACCGGCAGTGCGCACAGCCGACAGAGGCGGGCACCAGAACCCGGTCGCCGGGCTTGAAGCGGGTGACCTGGCCGCCGGTCTCGGCGACCACGCCGACGCATTCGTGTCCCGGCGTGTAGCCGAGTTCCGGGCTGAACGGGTTGCCGCCGTAGATGTGCAGGTCGCTGCCGCAGATGCCGGCCGCGGTCACCTGCACCACCGCGTCGGTGGGGCTGGTGACGGCCGGGTCGGGGACATCGCCGTAGCGGATGTCGTGACGGCCGTGGTAGGTCAGTGCCTTCATCGGATTTCGCCCTCCCCTCAGGCCGGTCAGTCCGCGATCTTCAGCACGAGCTTGCCGTGGTTGTCACCACGGAAGAGCCGCATCAGGGTTTCGGGGAAGTCCGCGACCGAGCCGGACACCACGTCCTCCAGGGACTTCAGTCGGCCCTCCGCCCGCCACGTGGCCATGTGAGCGATGCCCTCGGCGTACCGTTCGGCGTAGTCGAAGACCACCAAGCCCGTCATGGAGGCGCGGTTCACCAGCAGCGACAGGTAGTTGGCGGGGCCTTGCGGCTTGGTGCTGTTGTACTGGGAGATCGCGCCGCAGACGACGATGCGGGCACCGCGCGCCAGCCGCAGCAGCACGGCGTCCAGAACGTCGCCGCCCACGTTGTCGAAGTACACGTCGACGCCGTCGGGGGCGTGCTCGCGCAGCGCCTTGCGGATGTCCTCGTTCTGGTAGTCGATCGCGGCGTCGAACCCGAACTCGTCCACCACCATCCGGCACTTGGCCGCACCGCCGGCGATGCCGATGACCCGGCAGCCGAGGATCTTGGCGATCTGCCCAACGACGCTGCCGACGGCCCCGGCCGCCCCGGAGACCACGACGGTCTGGCCCGGCTCGGGACGTCCGATGTCGATCAGGCCGAAGTAGGCCGTCAGGCCCGACATGCCGAGCGTGCCGAGATAGGTCGGCAGGGGAGCGGCCGCCGGGTCGACCTTGGTCACGTCGCGCCCGTCCGACACGCAGTACTCCTGCACGCCGAACGAGCCCGACACGTGGTCGCCGACCGCGAAGCCGGAGTGCCGGGAGGCGATCACCCTTCCCACCGCACCGGCCCGCATCACCTCGCCGAGCTCCACCGGGCGGATGTAGGACCTGCCCGCGTTCATCCAGCCGCGCATCGCCGGGTCGATCGACAGACAGAGCACCTGCACCAGGAACTCCCCGTCGCCCGGCTGCCCGGCCGGCTCCTCGACGTGCTCCCAGTCGGTGGGCCGCGGCTCTCCCACGGGACGTGCGGCCAGACGCACCTGGCGGTTGATCCTGCTCATCTCCGGCGGCTCCTTCGACGGTCGCGTCGGGCCGGTACGGCCGGGAGGCCGCCGTCGTCATGCACCGACGCCTCCACGTTCCATACCGGCTGGTCGGTACGGAGGGTGAGCGTACGGGGCGTGTGCCGTTCGGGACAAGAGGGAGCCCGCTGCGAGGTGCGCCTCATGGGCGCGGTTCAGCCCAGGCCGGCCAGGCCGACGGCGCCTGTGCGGATGATCGCGGCGGCCTCGACCGCTCGTACCCTGGTCCCGTGCCCCCCTCCCGCCTGCACCGTGTCGCCGTTCTCGTGCTCGAAGGTGCCAAACCGCTCGATGTCGGCATCCCGGCTCAGGTGTTCACGACGCGCGCGAGCATGCCGTACGAGGTGCGGGTGTGCGGCGCGGCGCCCGGGCTGGTGACCGGCGGGGACGGTCTGGCGTACCACGTCGCCGACGGTCTCGACGCGCTCGCCTGGGCCGACATCGTCTTCGTGCCCGGCTACCGGTTCCCGGACCGCGAGGACCCGCCGCGGGCCGTCGTCGACGCGCTGACCGCCGCCCACGGCCGGGGCGCCCGCCTCGCCGCCATCTCGACGGGAGCCTTCGCGCTTGCCGCCACGGGCCTGCTCGACGGCAAGCGCGCCACCACGCACTGGCACTACACACGGGCGCTGGCCGAGAAGCACCCCCTCGTCCGGGTCGACGAGAACGTCCTGTTCGTCGACGAGGGCAGCGTGCTGACGTCGGCCGGTGCCGCCTCGGGCATCGACCTGTGCCTGCACATCCTGCGCGGTGACCTCGGCGTGGCCGCCTCCAACCACGCGGCCCGGCGCCTGGTCGCGGCCCCCTACCGCAGCGGCGGCCAGGCGCAGTACGTACCACGCAGCGTGCCCGAGCCGCTCGGCGAACGGTTCGCCGCAACCCGCGAGTGGGCCCTGCATCGGCTCGACGAAC
Source organism: Streptomyces shaanxiensis (assembly GCF_039537145.1). Classification (NCBI taxonomy): domain Bacteria; kingdom Bacillati; phylum Actinomycetota; class Actinomycetes; order Kitasatosporales; family Streptomycetaceae; genus Streptomyces; species Streptomyces shaanxiensis. The sequence goes on along the minus strand of NZ_BAAAZY010000013.1, from coordinate 107,226 downwards.
CTCTCAGCCTGGAAGCCCTCGCCGAGCACGCGGCAGTCTCACCGCGCACCTTCTCGCGGCGCTTCGTCGAGGACACCGGATACACGCCGATGCAATGGGTCATGCGTGCCCGTATCGACCTGGCCCGTGAGTTGCTGGAGCGGTCGCAGCGGAGCGTCGAGCAGATCGCGGCCGACGTGGGTCTGGGCACCGGCGCGAATCTGCGCATGCACTTCCAGCGCATCCTCGGCACCACGCCGAGCGAGTACCGGCGCACCTTCACCAGGGGCGAGTAGCCCGCCGTACCGTCGCTTGGCGCGATCCTTGCGAACCATGGCGCTCTCGCCACTGCCACGGCCGGATCCCGCACAGGAGGCTGGTGGTGACGAACCGTAGGGACATCAAGAGACACCAAGAGGCATCCATGACTCGTATCGCCATCAACGGATTCGGCCGCATCGGGCGCAACGTGCTGCGCGCGCTGCTCGAACGCGACAGCGACCTCGAGATCGTCGCCGTCAACGACCTCACCGAGCCCACTGCCCTCGCGCGGCTCCTCGCCTTCGACTCCACGTCCGGCCGGCTCGGCCGCCCTGTGACCGTGGACGGAGACACCCTCGTCGTCGACGGCCGCCGCATCAAGGTCCTCGCCGAGCGGGAGCCGGCGCAGCTGCCGTGGGCCGAGCTCGGCGTCGACGTCGTGCTGGAGGCCACCGGCCGTTTCACCTCCGCCAAGGCCGCCCGCGCCCACCTCGACGCGGGCGCCAAGAAGGTCCTCGTCAGCGCGCCGTCCGACGGCGCGGACGTCACGCTCGCCTACGGAGTCAACACCGACGCCTACGACCCGGCCCTGCACACGATCGTCTCGAACGCCTCGTGCACGACCAACGCGCTCGCGCCGCTGGCCGCCGTCCTCGACGAACTCGCCGGCATCGAGCACGGATTCATGACCACGGTGCACGCCTACACGCAGGAGCAGAACCTGCAGGACGGCCCGCACCGCGACGCCCGCCGGGCGCGTGCCGCCGGGGTCAACATCGTGCCGACCACGACGGGCGCCGCCAAGGCGATCGGCCTCGTGCTGCCGGGCCTCGACGGCAAGCTGTCGGGCGACTCCATCCGCGTACCGGTTCCGGTCGGCTCGATCGTGGAGCTCAACACCACTGTCGCGCGGGACGTCACCCGCGAGGACGTACTGGCGGCCTACCGCACCGCGGCGGAGGGCCCGTTGGCCGGCGTCCTCGAGTACTCCGACGACCCCCTCGTCTCCTCCGACATCACCGGCAACCCCGCCTCGTCGATCTTCGACTCGGCCCTCACCCGCGTCGAAGGCCGCCACGTCAAGGTGGTCGCCTGGTACGACAACGAGTGGGGCTTCTCCAACCGCGTGATCGACACGCTGGAGCTGCTCGCGAACGGCTGACCGGCGCCGGACCTGTGATGCGGCTGTGACCCGGAAGTGTGGCCTCCACCACGGTCCGCTTTTCCCGGGCCCTGATGAGGTGGCCCCATGCGCACAGCCGCCCCCCTCTTACCGGTCCTCGCCTTGGCCCTGGCCCTCGCAGGATGCGGGCAGCGACCCGGCCCGCCCGCATCCCACGCGAGCCCCACCTCCTCGAACGACCCGCGCTTCCAGCCGCTTGCCGCCTATGACATGCCCGACGACGACGGCCGTACGGTCGGCAGGGCGCGGTGGACGCTCGCCAAGGAGTGCATGGTCCGCCTCGGTTTCCAGGACCTGAAGAACCTCGACATCGACCCCCTCCCCGCCTGGCCCCGACGCCCCGCGGGCACGGGGGTCGTGCAGCTTTCCCTTTACGCCTCCGACGACCTCCGCTACGGCATCCAGGACCCCGAGCAGGCCGCGCGACACGGCTATCAGGCGGCGCGGGCCGACTACGAGCGGCGCTACCGGGGCAAGAACTGGACCCTGTCCGAATACCTCGCGCTCACCGGCCAGTTCGTCGGGGAGGATCCGACGAGCGTGCACGGCCACCGCATCCCGAAGCGCGGCTGTCTCGGGGAGGCGGACCGCGCGATCTACGGCACGCATCCGCAGGACCGGAAGGATCCGGTCTTGGACCTGGAGACCAAGAGCATTCAGCAGGGCAGGCTGGCCCCGGCGTGGCAGCAGGCGGACAAGCAATGGTCGGCCTGCATGCGCAAGGCGGGCTACCACTACGCAAGCCCCAGGGACGCCGAACTCGGCGAGGACCGTCGACACCAGGAGTTGGAGGCGAGGCTGAACGGGGCGTCCCGCGACCCCGACGAGCCCTCCGACCTCGAGAAGCGGACCGCGACCGCCGACGCCCGATGCAAGCAGCAGACCGGCTACGTCCGCACCGTGCACGCCATCGACGTACGCATCCAGAATCAACTCATCGCCCGGCACCGGGCGAAATTGGAGGCACAGCGCCGCTGGAACGACGACGCGGCGCGCAAAGCCGACGAGATCCTGGAAGACCGCTCGTGAAGGCTGTCCACAGCTTGGCCTGCCACGTGATCAACATGTGACATGGTTGCAGGCAGGCCACCACGACTCTGGTCAAGGAGAGCGCGATGGGAATGTACGACGACGTCTTCCGCACCAGCCTCGAAGACCCGGAGAGCTTCTGGCTGCGGGCGGCGCAGGGCGTCGACTGGGAGGTGGCGCCGTCCCGTGCCCTGGACTCCTCGGGCGCGCCCTTCTACCGCTGGTTCCCGGACGGCCGGCTCAACGTCTGCTTCAACGCGGTGGACCGGCATGTCGAAGCCGGCCGGGGCGAACAGCCCGCGCTCGTCTACGACTCCCCGGTGACCGGCACCGGGCGCACCTACACCTACACCCAGCTGAGGGACGAGGTGGCGGCCTTCGCCGGGGCGCTCGCCGGGCTCGGTGTGGGGCACGGCGACCGGGTGGTCATCTACATGCCGATGGTCCCCGAGGCCGCCATCGCGATGCTGGCCTGCGCACGCATCGGCGCCGTCCACTCGGTGGTCTTCGGCGGGTTCGCCCCACCCGAACTCGCGGTCCGCATCGACGACGCTACTCCCAAGGTGATCGTCTCCGCCTCCTGCGGTATCGAGGGCAAGCGCGTCATCCCGTACAAGCCGCTGCTGGACCGCGCGATCGAACTCGCCGGGCACAAGCCGCAGAAGCGGATCATCCTGCAACGGCCCCAGGAGCGGGCCGAGTTGGGGCCGGACGACCTCGACTGGGCCGGCCTGGTCGCCGACGCGCCGCCGGCCGCCTGTGTTCCCGTGGCCGCGACCGACCCCCTCTACATCCTGTACACGTCCGGAACGACCGGAAAGCCCAAGGGAGTTGTCCGCGACTGCGGCGGTTGCGCGGTGGCGCTGCACTGGTCGATGGGTGCCGTGTACGACATCGGCCCGGGCGAGACGATGTTCACCGGGTCCGATGTCGGCTGGGTCGTCGGGCACTCGTACATCGTCTACGGGCCGCTGCTGGCCGGCGCCACGACGGTGCTGTACGAGGGCAAGCCGGTCGGCACCCCGGACGCGGGCCAGTTCTGGCGGGTCGCCGCCGATCACGCCGTCAAGACCATGTTCACGGCGCCCACCGCCTTCCGCGCCATCAGGAAGGAGGACCCGAAGGGCGCCCTCACCGCGGACTACGACCTGTCCCGGCTGCGCTACCTCTTCCTCGCCGGTGAGCGCCTCGACCCCGAGACCTACCACTGGGCGAGCGCCCTCCTGGACATCCCGGTGATCGACCACTGGTGGCAGACGGAGACCGGCTGGCCGATCGTCGCCAACCCGGTCGGCATCGAGGCCGCCCCCGTCAAACCCGGCTCGCCCACCCGTCCACTGCCGGGCTGGGACGTCCGCGTCCTCGACCCCTCGGGGCAGCCCGTGCCGGTCGGCGTCGACGGCGCGATCGTCGTGAAGCTGCCCCTACCGCCCGGTTCGCTGCCCACCCTCTGGAACGACGACGCCCGCTTCGTCGCCTCCTACCTCTCCGCCTACGACGGCTACTACCTCACCGGCGACAGCGGGCACCTCGACGAGGACGGCTACGTGTACGTCATGGGCCGCACCGACGACGTCATCAACGTCGCCGGACACCGGCTGTCCACCGGCAGCATGGAAGAGGCCCTGGCCGCACACCCCGATGTCGCCGAGTGCGCCGTGATCGGCGTCGCGGACGACCTCAAGGGACAGGTCCCCCGCGGCTTCGTCGTTCTGAAGGCGGGCACCGCCCGCGACCCGGGGGAGGTCGAGGCCGAACTGGTCCAACTCGTACGCGAGCGCATCGGCGCCGTCGCCTCCCTCAAGGAGGTCGCCGTCGTGGCCGCCCTGCCCAAGACGCGCTCGGGGAAGATCCTGCGCAAGACGATGCGCGGTATCGCCGACGGCCTCGACGAACCCGTCCCGTCCACGGTGGACGACCCGAGCGTCATCGAAACCCTGCGCCCGCTTCTCCGCCGCCCCGACGGCACCGTCTGAGCACGCTGCCAGGTCTCCGGTGTTGAGGTTCGTCCTGGTCGACGAGCCCTGTACCGGAGACCTCACTTGCTCCACGATCACGACACGCCTGTCACAGCGGACTCAGAGCGGGTTGAGGCGGGCCTTGAGCAGGCAGAACTCATTGCCTTCGGGGTCGGCCAGGACGTGCCACTGCTCCTCGCCGGTCTGGCCGATGTCGGCCGGTCGCGCCCCGAGCTTCAGAAGGCGTTCGAGTTCGGCGTCCTGATCGCGGTCGGTGGGGTTGACGTCGATGTGCAGCCGGGTTTTCCCCGGCTCCGGCTCGTCCCTGCGGCTGAGGATGATCGTCGGCTGCGGGCCGCCGAACCCTTCGCGTGGCCCGATCTCGATGCAGTCGTCCCCTTCGCGATCGAGCACCACGAAGTCCAGGACCTCGCACCAGAACCGCGCGAGCACCTCAGGGTCGCGGCAACCGAGCACGAGCTCACTGATACGACATGCCATTGACGAAACCCTCTCTCGGCCTGGGAACTGCCGTGGGGCCACACGCGTACCTCACGGGCTCCCAGCAGTGAAGACAGTCTCGCGACCGTACCGGGCGGGGCGAGCACGGGCGAAACGATTCTAGGCCGGCCCTCTGCGGGCTGCCGGGCAAGCCGGCTCGCCGGCCGGGGATGTGCCGCGGAGCCGGCCGCGTAATGGCACCGCTCACCCCGCGGAGTAGCGGCTGCCCACGTCCCCCTCGTCGGTCGCGTCCACGGCACCGGCCGAATCCAGGCTCGGTAGCACGAAGTTGACGATCGTGAGCTGGTGCCCGCAGTGGGGGCAGGAGTGTTCCGTCCCCAGCGGCGGCAACGGCACCGAGTGGCCGGCGTCGGCCCCGGCCGCCCCGAGCACCTTGACCGCCTCAACTGCCTCGCCCGTGCCCGCCGGTTCGGCCGTAGGCGGGCCGGGGGCGATCCGCGTGCCATGCGTCCGCTCCCAGAGTGCACGGCATGTGGCGGTGCAGAAGCGTGAGTCGGGGCGGTCCCGGCGACGGGGCGTCGGGACGAGCTCGATGCCGCATGTGGCGCAGAGACTGGTGGCGTTGCTCATGGAGCCTCCCGGGTCGGAGTGGGGGGTCATCGCGATCCGTTGCTCAGTAGAGCGCGGCGATGGTTACCGCGCCGGAACGCCTGCCGTTACCCCGCTGCAACCCGGGATATGCGATGCGGTCGCGATGGTGCAGGCCGGACGGCTGTTACGTCGCTGAAACCCCCTCGGTGAGAGCATCGGGCGCCGGCGGTGAAGTCAGGGCTGCGCAGATCCATGGTGAAACGGCTTTGATCGGCTGTCGGGTTGCGCGTCCTGGATTGGCGGCTCTGCGGGAGGGAGGAAATTCCGCTTCCGGGGTCTTCGGCGCGCCCTGGAACGGCCACCGACTTATGGCGTCGAGTTTTCCCCTGGCCCGACCGAGCGGTCGGCCGGTGGTTGAATGGGTGAGGAATTACCGGAACGAAAAGGAGAATGGCTCGTTCCGGCTTCCGTGCCGCCGTGTAAGGGTTCCTGTTCAGCGGAATTGACAGGCCGTCTCAAGTGCTGGATGGCGTCACTGGCCCGCCCTCTGGACTGTGCGCTGCTGTTAGAGTGAACGCGCCAGGGAAAAGGACTCTTGTTCACCTGGAGGCTCGTTCGAAAAGCGGGTGCGTCACAGTTCGGCTCCTCGCTCGAGCGGACTCCACAGGTCTGAGAATCGAAGTGCCCCACGACCTGACTGCGGCGGGCGCAGTGGTGACGCAGCCGTACAGTGCCGGCATCGATGACCCGGTCGCCACGATATGAGCGCGTGATGTCGGTGAACGTCACCCCGGTCAATTGCGACGAGGATCGATTGATCCACTCGTGGCAGTGGAATCGGGTGTGCCGGAATGCGTCGCCCGAAGGTGCGACGCATGGGGAAGGCGTTGATCGAGCGAACGGAGATGTGGGTGCGACGGGGGAGTACCAATGACGGGATCGTCGACATCGATATTCGATCATTATCCGCGGAAGGATCACCGAGAAACGACGGCGAGGACCCGGACCATGTGGCGGCTCTCGCGGAATTGGACGGTCCACTGCCACCCATCATCGTGCACCGCGCATCGATGCGGGTGATCGACGGACTGCACCGGCTGCGTGCCGCCCAACTGCGCGGCCACAGCACCATCGCGGTGACCTTCTACGACGGCACCGAGGCGGACGCTTTCGTGCTCGCCGTCGAGTCGAACGTGCGACATGGACTGCCCCTGTCACTGCCGGACCGCAAACGGGCCGCCGCGCGGATCATCGCCACGCATCCGCAGTGGTCGGACCGGAAGATCGCCTCCGTGACGGGTATCGCCCCCGGCACGGTCGCCGATGTCCGCCGGTCGGCGACGGTCGGCGCACCCGGGGACGTCGCGAGGATCGGCCGGGACGGGCGGGTCCGTCCCGTCGACATCGCCGAGGGGCGCAGGCGGGCGGGTGAACTGATCACCGAGAACCCGAATCTGTCACTACGTCAGATCGCCAGGGCCGCCGGCATTTCCCCGGAGACCGCGCGGGACGTGCGCAATCGCCTCGGCCGAGGGGAGGAGCCGCTGCTCCCCCCAAGGCCACGGGGCGTCCGGCCCCGTCCGCGTGAGGAAATCCTGAAGGTCGTGCCGCGGACCGGCTACGGCGAGGACCGGCACGACACGGCCGCCGGGTCCGCCTTCACGGAAGGGCTCTCGGCGGTGAACCGGCTCAAGGCGGACCCCGCTCTCCGGCTCAACGAGACGGGGCGGCAATTGCTGCGACTCCTCAGTGTGCACATGCTTCCGCCGGACGAGTGGGAGGGAATCGTCGACACCGTCCCGCCGTACTGGAGCGGCACCGTGGCCCATCTGGCCCGCGAGTGCGCGCATATATGGGAAGAGGTCGCCGCCCGGGTCGAGAAGAATACCGCCCAGGGCAATGATTCATCGGCTTCCCCGGCGGATTCGTCGGCCTGTCCGACCGTGTGATTTCACCGGCCCGTCCAACCGGCTTGTCCAACTGTGTTGTGCGAGCAGTTGGACGCGGACGCCGCTTACCCCTCTCGCGGCGAGCGGAAGCCTTCCGGCCGGGCGGCATTGTCTGACGCCGCTCGGCCGGAACGGTATGCCGAATGGCCGGCCCGATGTGCTTCCCGTACTTCCACGTGCGCAGCACTCCCGCATTTCTGTCATGTGCACGATGTGTTCGGCTGTCCCTCAGGCAGGCCAGGAACGCCCAAAAGCCCAGCGGGAGTGCGTGGTTGGCCAGAATTCAGACAGGTATCGTCGCCTCCCGGATCGCGGTGCAGGAATGCACCCGAGAGACTCTCCGCCCATTCACGTTCGCTGCTTCGCCCAATCCCTACAGCAGGAGGTCCTCCTCGACATGCTGGTCACTCAGACCCCCGGTGGGGTGATGATGAAGGGCGGCGATGATTCGGAGCCCTCAAAGATCAGGCCGGGAACATCGCGGCGGGTACTCGCCTTTGTCCAACCGCATCGCGGGACGGTGCTCGCCCTCATTCTCGTGACGCTCGTCGATTCCCTCGTCATCGTCGCGACTCCTCTGGTGCTGAAGGAGATCGTCGACAGCGGGATCCTGAAGGACGACGCCGGCGTCGTCGTCGGCCTGGCCCTGCTCGTGGCCGGGCTCGCCCTGGTCGGCTCCGTGACCCAGCTCGCGCAGAGCGCGCTTTCCGGCCGTATCGGCCAGGGAGTCAGCTACGACCTGCGGGTCCAGGCGTTCCGCCATGTGCAGCGCTTGCCCCTGGCCTTCTTCACCCGCACCCAGACCGGCGCCCTCTCCAGCCGGCTCAACACCGACGTGGTCATGGCCCAGCAGGCCCTCACCACCTTGCTGCTGTCGGCGACCGGCACCCTCACCGTGGTGCTGGTACTCGCCGAGATGTTCTATCTCTCCTGGCTCGTCAGTCTGATCGCACTCGTGCTGCTGCCGGTGTTCTTCCTGCCCTGGATGTACATCGGCCGGCGACTTCAGGCGCATTCCAGGAAGCAAATGGAATTGCACGCCAACCTGAGCGGAACGATTCACGAGCGTTTCAATGTGCAAGGCGCCATGCTCGCCAAACTGTTCGGCCGCCCGGTGGAGGAACTGGCGAAGTACCAGGGCGAGGCGGAGAAGGTGCGGGAGGTCGGCGTACGGCTGACGATCTTCAGTCGCCTCGCGTTCATCCTCATGGCCCTGCTCACCGCGCTCACCACCGCCCTCGTGTACGGCGTCGGCGGTGGACTCGTCCTCGACGAGGTCATCGGGCTCGGCACCCTGGTGGCCCTGGCCACCCTGCTGGGTCGGTTGTTCGGCCCCATCACGCAGCTCTCCAGCATGCAGGCCAACGCCCTGACGGTCATGGTCAGTTTCGACCGGATCTTCGAACTGCTCGACATCAAACCGCTCATCGAGGAGCGCCCGGACGCCGTCGCGCTCCCCGCGCCCAGCAGCGGCTCGGCCCCGGAGATCCGCTTCGAGCAGGTGTCCTTCGCCTACCCCCGGCCCGAGGAGGTCTCCCTGGCCTCCCTGGAGACCCACCCGGCCTCGGGCGACGAGCGCGGCAGGGCAGTGCCGGAGGTCCTGCACGGACTGGACTTCACTGTCGCCCCCGGCACGCTCACGGCACTGGTCGGCCCGTCCGGTGCCGGCAAGACCACACTCACCCACCTGGTGTCCAGGCTGTACGACGTGACCTCGGGAGCCGTCCGCATCGACGGCAAGGACGTCCGCGACCTCACGTTCGACTCGCTGCGCTCCACGGTCGGCGTCGTCGCCCAGGACGCGTATCTCTTCCACGACACCATCCGCGCGAACCTCGCCTACGCCCGCCCCGAGGCCACCGAGGAGGAGCTGATCGAGGCGTGCGTGCGGGCCCGCATCTGGGACCTGATCGGCTCCCTGCCCGACGGGCTCGACACGGTCGTCGGCGACCGGGGCTTCCGGCTCTCCGGCGGCGAGAAGCAGCGACTGGCCGTGGCCCGGCTCCTGTTGAAGGCACCGGCGATCGTCGTGCTCGACGAGGCCACCGCCCACCTGGACTCCGCATCGGAGGCCGCCGTCCAACGCGCCCTGAAGACGGCCCTGAGCAACCGCACCTCCCTGGTCATCGCGCACCGGCTCTCCACCGTCCGCGAGGCCGACCAGATCCTCGTCATCGACGACGGCAAGGTCCGCGAACGGGGCACCCACGAGGAACTCCTCGCCGCCGGCGGCCTGTACACCCACCTGTACAACACCCAGTTCCGCAAGTCCGAGACGCAGCCCCCGCCCCCCGGCAACGGCCACCGTGAGCACGTCCCGCCGCAGGGTCCGCCGGCCCCGAAGATCCGGACGCGCGGCGGCGGAATGCCCGGCGGAGGAATGGCAGGTGGCATGCCGGGCGGCGGAATGGGCGGCCCCGGTATGGGCGGCGGCGGTCTGCGCGGCCCACGGGTGCGGGGCGACGGCTCCTCCTGATCGGCACCAGCAGCCCGCAGAAGCAGTCGTCCGTCGAAGGGGGAGAGATGAACGGCACGTCGGTGGCAGCGCCCGTCTCGGTGCTGGAGTTGTTCCGTGCCCGCGTGGCGCAGGCGCCGGACGCGGTGGCGGTGCTCGCCGGTGAGCGGGTGATGTCGTACGAGGAACTTGACGCGGCCTCCGACCGCATGGCGGCGCATCTGCGCGGGCGCGGCGTCCGTCGCGGAGACCGGGTGGCGGTCCGGCTGGAACGTTCCGCCGACCTGGTCGGCGCGTTGCTGGGCGTGTGGAAGGCGGGGGCGGCCTATGTGCCGGTGGACAGTGCGTATCCGGCGGAGCGGGTCGCGTTCGTGCTGGAGGACTCCGCGCCGACCGTGACGATCGACGAAGTCGCCACGGACGAGGGCGAAGCTCCGTCCGTCGCCGTGGCCGTGGCCGGGGACGATCTCGCGTACGTGATGTACACGTCCGGTTCGACCGGTGCGCCGAAGGGTGTCGCCGTGCCGCACGGCGGCGTCGCGGCTCTGGTCTCCGACAACGGCTGGGCCGTGGGACCGGGCGACGCGGTGCTGTTCCACGCCCCGCACGCCTTCGACATCTCGCTGTTCGAGGTGTGGGTGCCGTTGGCGACGGGTGCGCGCATCGTCGTGGCGGAGCCCGGTGTGGCGGTCGACGCGGCGGCCGTACGGCGTCACATCGCCGCCGGTGTCACGCACGTGCACGTCACCGCGGGGCTCTTCCGGGTGCTGGCAACGGAGGCGCCCGACTGCTTCACCGGCGCACGGGAAGTCCTCACCGGTGGTGACGTCGTACCGCTGGAGTCCGTGGAGCGGGTCCGCGAAGCCTGCCCGGAGGTGCGCGTGCGCCACCTGTACGGCCCCACGGAATCGACCCTGTGCGCCACTTGGCACCTCATCGAGCCGGGCGACGACACCGCTCGGGAACTGCCGATAGGCCACCCGCTCAGCAACCGTCAGGTCCATGTTCTCGACGACTCGCTCCGGTGCGTCGCCCCCGGCGTGACGGGCGAGCTGTACATAGCCGGTGCCGGCCTGGCGCGTGGGTATCTGGGCAGGGCCGCGCTGACCGCCGAGCGGTTCGTGCCCTCCCCGTTCGCGGACGGGGAGCGGATGTACCGCACCGGCGACCTGGCCCGCCGGACGGAGGACGGCGGGTTGGTCTTCGCGGGCCGCGCGGACTCCCAGGTGAAGATCCGGGGCTTCCGTGTCGAACTCGGCGAGGTGGAAGCCGCGTTGACCGCCCAGCCCGGTGTCGCCGAGGCCGTCGTCGTCGCCCGTGAGGACCGGCCCGGCGAGAAGCGGCTCACCGGATACCTCGTCCCCGACGGCGACACCACGGACCCCGACCTCCTGCGCGACCGCCTGGCGAGGGTCCTGCCCGACTACATGGTCCCGGCCGCCCTGATCGTCCTGGACGCCCTGCCCCTGACCGTCCACGGCAAGGTCGACCACAACGCCCTTCCCGCACCGGAGTTCACGGCGACGACGAGCCGTGAGCCGCGGACCCCGGCGGAGACACTCCTCTGCGAGCTCTTCGCGGACGTCCTCGGCCACGAGCGGGTCGGCGTGGAGGACAGCTTCTTCGAGCTGGGCGGCGACTCCATCATGTCGATGCAGCTCGCCGCGCGCGGCAACCGCAAGGGCATCGTCTTCAGCGCTCAGGACGTCTTCGAGCGTGAAACGCCCGCCGCTCTCGCCGCCGTGGCACAGCTCGAAGTCACCCACGATGCGGCGGCTGCACAGGCCGACGTCCCCCTCCTGGACCTCACCGCGGACGAGTCCGCCGAGCTGGAGGCCAAGGTTCCCGGCCTCGCCGAGATCTGGCCGCTCACCCCGCTGCAGGAAGGACTGCTCTTTCACGCCGCCTACGACGAGCAGGGCCCCGATGTCTACGAGGGCCAGTGGGTGCTGGAACTGAGCGGGCGGCTCGACGTCGGCCGGCTGCGGGCGGCCTGGCAGGGCGTGGCGGCCCGGCACGCGACCCTGCGGGCCGGCTTCCACCGGCTCGCCTCGGGGCGGCTGGTCCAGGCCGTCGTGGGGGACGTACGGATCCCCTGGCGGGAGGTCGATCTCTGCGGGCTCGGTGCGCGGGAGACCGAGGCGCGGCTCGCCGAGACGGCCGCGCGTGAGCAGGCGGAACGATTCGACCCGGCCCGGCCCCCGCTGCTGCGACTCGTCCTCGTCCGGCTCTCCGACACGCGTCACCGGCTCGTCGCGGTCACGCACCACATCCTCTTCGACGGCTGGTCCATGTCCGTCGTCCTCGATGAGGTCTCCGCGCTGTACGCGTCCGGCGGCGATGCCGCGGCGCTCGGGCCGGCACCGTCTTTCCGGGACCATCTGGCGTGGCTCGCCCGGCAGGACAAGGAGGCCGCGCGTGCGGCGTGGCGGGCCGAGCTGGCCGGGGTGGACGAGCCGACCCTCGTCGATCCCCTGGAACGGGCGAAGGACTCGGCCGACGCCGGCTGTCCGACCCGCGAGTTCCCGGAGGAGTTCACCGCCCGGCTGGTCGCCTTCGCGCGCGGCCGTGGGCTGACGGTCAACACACTGCTGCAAGGAGCCTGGGCGCTGGTGCTGTCGCGGCTCACGGGCCGCACCGACGTGGTGTTCGGCGCCCCGGTCGCCGCCCGTCCCACCGAACTCCCGGGCGTCGAGGGGATGGTCGGGGTGTTCATGAACACCGTGCCCGTCCGGGTTCGGCTCGACGGCGGCCAGTCGGTGCTGGAGATGCTGACCGCGCTGCAGGGCCGCCAGTCCGCGCTGATCGGCTCCCACCACCTGGGACTGTCGGAACTGCACAAGCTCACCGGGTCCCGCTCCGCCTTCGACTCGGTCCTCGTCTTCGAGAACTACCCCCGCGCGGTCGGCTCCCCGCAGTCCTCCGACGCCCTGCGGACGGACCACGTCTCCACTGTGGAGGGCACCCACTACCCGCTGACGCTGGGCGTCGTCCTCGGCGACCGCCTCCAGCTCCGCCTCGCCCACCGTCGCGCCCGCTTCTCGGACGCGGACGCCGAAGGACTGGCGCACGCCCTGACACGGGTGCTGGAACAGGTGGTCGCCGACCCGTCGGTGCCGGTGGGACGGCTGGCGGTGCCCGGCGTCGCCGCCGATCCCACCCCGTCGCCGGACGCCCCCGAAGAGCACCCGGACGCCTCCCCGCTTCCGCCTCGCCGCTTCACCGACCAGGCAGCCCGCACCCCCGAGGGCATCGCCCTCGTCGCGGCCGACCGCGAGCTGACGTACGCCGAACTCGCCCATGACGCCGAGCGCCTGGCGCACCACCTGTCCGCGTACGGCGTCGGCCCCGATTCCCGCGTGGCCGTCCTGGCGCCCCGCTCGGTGGAGCTGATCACCGCCCTGCTGGGTATCGCGCTCGCGGGCGGCGCGTACGTCCCCGTCGACCCGGGCCACCCCGCGGACCGCATCGCCTTCGTGCTCGCCGACGCCGCGCCCGACGCGGTGCTGTGCACGGCGCGGACCCGGGCGATGGTGCCGGAGCGGTTCGCGGGCCCGGTGGTGATCCTGGACGAGGAACCACCGGCGGTGGCCCCCGACGGGCGGGTCCTCGTGGCCCCCGACGCCGACCACACCGCGTACGTCATCCATACCTCCGGTTCCACCGGCACCCCCAAGGGCGCCGCCGTCACCTGGGGCGGGCTGCGGAATCTGGTCGCCGACCGGATCGAGCGGTACGCCATCGGCACGGACACGCGTCTCGTGCAGCTGGTCTCGCCCAGCTTCGACGTGTCGATGGCGGACATCTGGCCGACGCTGTGCGCGGGCGGGCGGCTGGTGCTGGCCCCGCCCGGCGGGCACACCACCGGCGACGAGCTCGGCGACCTGCTGTCCGACCACCGCATCACCCACGCCGTGATGCCCGCCGTCCAGCTCACCCACCTCCCGGACCGTGAACTGCCGGCACTGCGCGTGCTGGTGAGCGGCGGCGACGCCCTCCCGGCGGACACCCGCAGGCGTTGGGCAACCCGCTGCGAACTCCACAACGAGTACGGCGTCACCGAGGCGGCTGTCGTCTCCACCGTCACCGCCCCCCTGGACGAGACGGGCCCGCTGACGATCGGCGGCCCGATCGCGCGCGCGGGCGTGCACGTCCTGGACGGCTTCCTGCGTCCCGTGCCGCCGGGCGTGACGGGCGAGTTGTATGTGACCGGCGCCGGGCTGGCCCGCGGCTATCTCCACCGGCCGGCGCTCACCGCCGAGCGGTTCGTCGCCGACCCGCGCACCCGCGGCGGACGGATGTACCGCACCGGTGACCTGGTCCGCCGGACCCCCGGCGGCGAGCTGGTGTTCGCCGGACGGGTCGACGAACAGGTCAAGCTGCGCGGGCACCGGATCGAGCTGGGCGAGGTCGAGGCCGCGCTCGCCGACCACCCGGACGTCGAGCAGGCGGTCGCGGCGATCCACGACGCCCGGCTGATCGGCTACGCCGTGCCCGCGGACGGGCGCGCGCCGGACCCCTCGGCCGTACGCGCCCATGCCTCGCGCACGCTCCCCGACTACATGGTCCCGGCGGCCGTGATGGTCCTCGACGAGCTGCCCCTGACCCCGAACGGAAAGCTGGACCGCGAGGTTCTGCCCGCGCCCGAATTCGGCGCCGGAGCCGTGGGCAGGGCGCCGAGGACCCCCGCCGAGGAGGTCTTCTGCACCGCCATCGCCGAGATGTTCGGGCTCGACCGGGTCGGCGCCGACGACAGCTTCTTCGCGCTCGGCGGCGACTCCATCACCTCGCTGCAACTCGTCACCCGGGCCCGGCAGGGCGGACTCGTCGTCACGCCCCGGCAGATCTTCGACGAGAAGACCCCCGAGCGGCTCGCGGTCGTCGCCGAGCCCGTCGGCACCGGGAACCGGGCAGCCGACGCCGACGACGGTGTGGGCGAGGTGCCCTGGACGCCCGCGGCGCACTTCCTCGGCGAGCGGGTCGCGGGCAGCGCCTTCGCACAGTGGACGATCCTGACGGCACCGCCCGGGCTGCGCCAGAACGCCCTCGCCGCCGCCCTCGCCGCCCTGGTCGACACCCACGCCATGCTCCGCGCCCGCGTGACGGACGACGGCGCGGGGCCGCGGCTGCTCGCCGGCGCCGCAGACCGCGCGAGCACCGCCGGTCTCCTCGCCCGCACGGACGCGACCGGGACCGCGACCCCGGCCGAACTCGCCGACGCCGCCGACCAGGCCGCCCGCGAGGCCGTGGCGCGGCTCGACCCGGCGGCCGGGGCCATGGTCCGCGCCGTATGGCTGGACGCCGGACCCGAGCGGGCCGGGCGGCTGGTCGTCGCCGTACACCATCTCGTCGTCGACGGGGTGTCGTGGCGGATCCTGGTGCCGGACCTCAAGGAGGCGTACGAGGCCGCGGCCGCCGGACGCACCCCCCGTCCCGCCCCGGTCGCCACCTCCTACCGGAGCTGGACCCGGCGGCTGGCGGCGGAGGCCCACCGCGACCGGCGCGTCGCCGAACTCCCCGCCTGGGCCGCGCTGCTGCGGGACGCCACCCCGCTGCCCGGTGTGCCGCCCCTCGACCCGGACCGGGACACGGCGGCGACCCTACGCCACGACTCCTGGACCCTGCGCAACAACGACACCGCCACCCTCGTCGGCCGGACGGCCGCGCTGTTCCACTGCGGCATCCACGACATCCTGCTGGCCACGCTGGCGGGAGCCGTCGCCCACTGGCGGCAGGACCCGTACGCGCCGGTCCTGGTGAACGTCGAGGGCCACGGCCGTACACCGCTGGACGGCGCCGACCTGTCCCGTACCGTCGGCTGGTTCACCAGCGCCCACCCGGTACGACTCGACGTCGGCGGCGTCGACCTGCACGGGGCGCTGGCCGGCGAGGCCGCGGCGGGGCGGCTGCTGAAGACCGTCAAGGAGCAGAGCCGGGCGGTGCCCCGCGACGGGCTGGGCTACGGGCTGCTGCGGTACCTCAACGCCGAGACCGCGCCGGTCCTGGCCGAACTGCCCGTCCCGCAGGTCGGCTTCAACTACCTGGGCCGGTTCGACGCCCGCGCCGGCGGCCCCGGCGGATCCCGCACGGCCGTGCCCTGGGAGCCGGCCACCGCGCGTGCCCTGTACAGCTCGGACGACCCGCGCATGCCCGTGCCGCACGCCCTGGACGCGGGCGCCGTCATCCGCGACACCCGCCACGGCCCCGAACTGACCCTCACCCTCAGCCGCCCGGTCCGGGTCCTCGCCGACGAGGCCGCCCACTCCCTCGGCCGCATCTGGCTGGCACTGCTGCGCGGACTGGCGGCCCACTGCGACCACCCGGCGGTCGGCGGCCACACACCGTCCGACTTCCCCCTGCTGGACCTGGACCAGGACGAGGTCGAGCAACTCGAAGCGATAGCGGCGGACCTCGAAGGAGGACTCTCCCGGTGACGTCCACACCCCCGGTCCACGGCTCGGCGCTCGCCGAGGTCTGGCCCCTGTCCCCGTTGCAGGAAGGTCTGCTCTTTCACGCCGAGTACGGCGGGCAGGGTCCCGACCTCTACACCATCCAGCGCACCGACCTGCTGAACGGACCCATCGACGCCGGCCGGCTGCGCGCCTCCTGGCGCGCCCTGCTGCACCGGCACTCCGCCCTGCGGGCCAGCTTCCACCGCCGCAAGTCGGGCCGGACCGTGCAGCTCATCCCGCGCGAGGTCGCCCTGCGCTGGCGCGAGGTCGATCTGTCGGACCCGGACCTGACCGAGGCGGAGGCCCTCGCCGAGGTGCGGCGGCTGGCCGCCGAGGAGCGGGCGGAGCGTTTCGACCTCGCCAAGGCGCCCCTGCTGCGGCTGCTGCTCGTCCGGCTGAGCCCCGAACGGCACTGGACCGTGATGACCTCCCATCACATCCTGCTGGACGGCTGGTCGATGCCGGTCATGCTCACCGAACTCGCCGCCGTCTACGCGGCCGGCGGCGACGCCTCCGGGCTCGGCCCGGCGCCTTCCTTCCGCGATCATCTGGCCTGGCTGTCCCGGCAGGACAAGGCGGCTGCCCGCGAGGCGTGGCGGACCGAACTCGCGGACGCCGACGGCCCCACCCTGGTCGCCCCCGCCGACCCGGACCGCGCACCCGTGCTGCCCGAGAAGCAGGAGCTGCCCCTCTCCGCCGAACTCTCCGACGCCCTGGTCACCCTCGCCCGCCGCCACGGACTGACCGTCAACACCGTGATGCAGGGCGCCTGGGCGATGCTTCTGGCCCGGCTGACCGGCCGCACGGACGTCGTCTTCGGCGCGACCGTCGCCGGCCGCCCCGCCGAACTGCCCGGCGTCGAGGCGATGGTGGGCCTGTTCATCAACAGCGTGCCCGTACGGGTCCGGCTGGACGCCGACCAGCCCGTGCTGCGGCTGCTGACCGAGCTTCAGGCCCGCCAGTCGGCGCTCCTCGCCCACCAGCACCTCAGCCTGCCCGAGATCCAGCGGGTGGGCGGACCGGGCGCGGTCTTCGACACCATGCTCATGTTCGAGAACTACCCCCTGCCGCCCGAGGCGGCGTCGGCGCCCGGAGCGCTCGCCTTCACCCACGTCGAGGGCCACCAGGCGACCCACTACGCGCTGACCCTCGGCGTGATGCCGGGACGGCCCATGAAGGTCCATGTGACCTACCGGCCCGACGCCATCGACACCGACGTGGCCCGGGACCTGCTGGGCCGGCTGCAGTGGGTGCTGGAGCAGCTGGTCTCCGACCCGTCCGTGTTGGTGGGCAGGGTCGGCCTGGTGGGGCGGTTGGA
Source organism: Streptomyces shaanxiensis (assembly GCF_039537145.1). Lineage (NCBI taxonomy): Bacteria > Bacillati > Actinomycetota > Actinomycetes > Kitasatosporales > Streptomycetaceae > Streptomyces > Streptomyces shaanxiensis. Next base: position 89,589 of record NZ_BAAAZY010000013.1, on the reverse strand, counting down.
GCGCGGGCTGGTGGTGGAGGGCTGGAACGCCACCGCCGGGGAGGTTCCGCCGGGTTCCTCGGTGCTGGAGATGTTCCGCGCGCGGGTGGCGCAGGCGCCGGACGCGGTGGCTGTGGTCGAAGGTGAACGACTGGTGTCGTACGGGGAGTTGGACGAGGCTTCGGATCGGGTGGCGGCGCGTCTGCGGGAGCGTGGGGTCGGCCGGGGCGATCGGGTGGCCGTGCGTCTTGAGCGGTCGATTGACCTGATCGGCTCGCTGCTGGGGGTGTGGAAGGCGGGGGCGGCGTACGTCCCGGTGGACAGTGCGTATCCGGCGGAGCGCGTCGCGTTCGTGGTGAAGGACTCCGCGCCCGTCGTGACCCTTGACGACCCCTCGGCCCTCACCTCCGAGGGCGAGCCCCCTGTGGTGGCGACGGCCGAAGAGGACATCGCGTACGTGATGTACACGTCCGGTTCGACCGGGACGCCGAAGGGTGTCGCCGTGCCGCATGCGAGTGCGGCGGCGCTGGTGGGGGAGTCGGGCTGGGGTGTGGGCCCCGGTGACGCGGTCCTGTTCCATGCCCCGCATGCCTTCGACATCTCGTTGTTCGAGGTGTGGGTGCCGTTGGCGAGTGGGGCTCGGGTGGTGGTCGCCGAGCCGGGTGTGGCGGTGGACGCGGCAGCCGTGCGGCGGCACGTCACTGCCGGGGTGACTCATGTGCACGTCACCGCCGGGCTGTTCCGGGTGCTGGCCGAGGAGGCGCCCGACTGCTTCGACGGCGTCCATGAAGTCCTCACCGGCGGCGATGTCGTACCCCTGGAGGCGGTGGAGCGGGTGCGCGCGGCCTGCCCGGGCGTCCGCGTCCGGCATCTGTACGGTCCCACCGAGGTCTCCCTGTGCGCGACCTGGCATCTGTTCGAGCCCGGCGAGGAGCAGGGCGACGTCCTGCCGCTGGGCCGGCCGCTCAACAACCGTCAGGTCTATGTCCTCGACCCCTTCCTCCAGCCGGTGCCGCCCGGAGTGACCGGTGAGCTGTACGTCGCCGGTGCCGGGCTGGCGCGCGGCTATCTGGGGCGGGCCGCTCTGTCGGCGGAGCGGTTCGTGGCCTCGCCGTTCGCCGCCGGGGAGCGGATGTACCGCACCGGCGACCTGGTGCGCTGGACCACCGGCGTCGAGCTGGTCTTCGTCGGCCGGGCCGACGCGCAGGTGAAGATCCGGGGTTTCCGTGTCGAACTCGGCGAGGTCGAGGCCGCGTTGGGCGCGCTGCCCGGTGTCGCCCAGGCGATCGTGGTCGCCCGCGAGGACCGGCCCGGCGAGAAACGGCTCATCGGCTATCTCGTGCCGAGCGGCGCGGACCTGGACACCGAGGCCGTCCGCGCACAACTGGCCGGCCGACTGCCCGAGTACATGGTCCCGGCTGCCCTGGTCGTGCTCGACGCGTTGCCGCTGACCGTCAACGGCAAGGTGGACCACAAGGCGCTGCCCGCGCCGGAGTTCGCCGCCTCCGCGAGCCGGGAGCCGCGCAGCCCCGCCGAGGAGCTCCTGATCGAGCTGTTCGCCGAGGTGCTCGGCCGGGAGCGGGTCGGTGTGGAGGACAGTTTCTTCGCGCTGGGCGGCGACTCCATCATGTCGATGCAGCTCGCCGCGCGCGGCACCCGCCGCGGCGTGGTGTTCAGCGCCCAGGACGTCTTCGAGAACGAGACGCCGGCCGCCATCGCCGCCGTGGCCCGGCTGGAGACCGACGACGAGGCCACCCAGGACGTCGAGACCGGGCCCGTCCCGCCGACGCCCGCCCTCGTGGCCGCCGGCGCCACCGCCGCCCGTCCCGGATTCGCCCAGTGGACGGTGGTCGGCGCACCGCCCGCGCTGGGCGTCGAGACGCTCGCCGCCGGGCTGGGCGTCCTGCTCGACACGCACGACATGCTGCGGGCCCGGCTGGCGGACGGGCCGCAGCTCGTGGTGGGGGAGCGGGGCGGTGTCGAACCGTCGGGGCTGATCTCCGTGCTGCGGGTGACCGACCCCGGCGAGCTGGACGGGGCCGTGGAGCGGGCCGCGCGTGCTGCGGTGGGGCGGCTGGACCCGAGGGCCGGCGTGATGGTGCGGCTGGTCTGGGTGGACGCCGGCCCCGACCACGTGGGGCGGCTGGCCCTCGTCGCGCACCACCTCGTCGTCGACGGGGTGTCCTGGCGGATCCTGCTGCCGGATCTGCGGGCCGCGTGCGAGGCGGCGGCGCGGGGCCGCGCGGCGGAACCGGTCGCGGTGGGCACCTCGTTCCGGCGTTGGGCGGCACTGCTGGAGTCCGAGGCACGGCACGAGGACCGGCTCGCGGAGCTGGACGGCTGGCGGAAGGTGCTCGGCGCCTCGGACGCGCCCATCGGCGCACGGGCGCTCGACCCGACCCGGGATACCGCCGCCACCCTCGAACGTCATACCTGGACCGTGCCGACGGCGCAGGCACGGGTGATCGTCGGACGCACCCCCGGTGTCTTCCACTGCGGTGTCCACGAGGTGCTCCTCGCCACGCTCGCCGCAGCCGTCGTAGAGTGGCGCCCCGGTACGAACCATGACGTTCTGGTCGATGTCGAAGGCCATGGCCGTACGGCGGTGTCCGGCGCGGACCTGTCCCGCACGGTCGGCTGGTTCACCAGCGTCCACCCCGTCCGGATCGATCTGACGGACGTCGACCTCGAGGAGGCGGGCGACGGCGGACCGGCCGCGGGAGCGCTGCTGAAGGCGGTGAAGGACCAGGTCCGGGCCGTGCCCGGCGACGGACTCGGCCACGGACTGCTGCGCCACCTCAACCCGGAGACGGGGCCGCTGCTGGCCGCGCTCCCCACCCCCCAGGTCGGTTTCAACTACCTCGGCCGCTTCCCCGCCCCCACGGCGGACGTGGCCGCCTGGCAGCCCGCCGGACCGTCCGCCCTCGGCGGCTCGAACGACCCGGACATGCCCGTCAAGCACGCCCTCGGCGCGGGAGCGGTGATCCGCGACGGCGCCGAAGGCCCCGAACTCACCCTGCTGCTGAGCCACCCCTCCGGCCCGCTCGACACCGCCTCCGTCGAACGGCTCGGCCGGATCTGGCTGCGGCTGCTGGACGGCCTGGCCGCGCACACCGGGGATCCTGCGGCCGGCGGCCACACCGCCTCCGACTTCTCCCTCCTCGACCTCGATCAGGACGAAGTCGACGAACTCGAAGCAGAGTTCGCCGACGAGCACCCGTAGTCACCCGCCCCCCAAACCGGCCTGCGGGCGGCCATCCGCCCGGCACACGCTTGTCTCTGAGGAGTTACGCGATGACCCGATCCCAGGTCGAGGACGTCTGGCCGCTGTCGCCGCTGCAGGAGGGCCTGCTGTTCCACGCGGCCTTCGACAGCGACGGGCCGGACGTCTACCAAGGGCAGCGGCTCCTGGACCTGGACGGCCCCGTCGACGCCGACCGGCTGCGGGCGTCGTGGGAGGCGCTGGTGGCCCGGCACCCGGTGCTGCGGGCGGGCTTCAGGCGCCGCAAGTCGGGCGAGGCCGTGCAGGTCATCGCGCGCGAGGCGGACCTGCCGTGGCGGATGGAGGACCTCTCGGGGCTGGACGAGGAGACGGCGGTGGCCCGGTTGGCGGAACTGGCCGCCGAGGACCGGGCGAAGCGCTTCAACCTGGTCACCCCGCCCCTGCTCCGCCTGCTCCTGGTGCGGCTGGCCGACAACCGGCACCGGCTGATCGTCACCAGTCACCACATCATCATGGACGGCTGGTCCATGCCGGTCCTGCTGCACGAGCTGACCGAGGTGTACGCGGCCGGCGGCGACGCCGCGAAACTCCCCGAGCCCAGCTCCTACCGCGACTACCTCGCCTGGCTGGCCCGCCAGGACAAGGACGCGGCCCGCGAGGCGTGGCGGGCCGAACTCCTCGGCGCCGACGAATCCACGCTCGTCGTGGCCGCCGACCCCGGTCGCGGGCCCGTTCTGCCCGAGAGCCTCATCGCCGACATCCCCGAGCGGCTGACCGGCGAGTTGGTCGGCCTCGCCCGGCAGCACGGTCTCACCGTCAACACCCTGATCCAGGGCGCCTGGGCCATGGTCCTGGCCCGGCTGGCCGGCCGTACGGACGTCGTCTTCGGCGCCACGGTCGCCGGGCGCCCCGCCGGTCTCGACGGCGTCGAGTCGATGATCGGCATGTTCATCAACACCCTGCCCGTACGCGTGGAACTCGACGCCGAGCGGCCCTCGGTGGAGGTGCTGAAGGAACTCCAGACCCGCCAGTCCGCGCTGATCGCCCATCAGCACCTCGGCCTCGCCGAGATCCAGCGGCTCGGCGGCGCGGGCGCGGTCTTCGACACCCTCGTCGTCTTCGAGAACTACCCCCGCCCGCCCGAGGAGCCCGCTGCCCCCGACGCCTTCACCCTGCGCTTCGCCGCCGGCCAGGAGACGGCCCACTACCCGCTGACCCTCGTCGCCGTCCCCAAGGACCGGATGCTGTTCAAGCTCGACTACCGGCCCGACCTCTTCGACCGCGAGGCAGCCCAGGCGATTTTCGGCCGGCTGGTCCGGGTGCTGGAGCAACTGGCGGCCGACCCGCGGCAGCCGGTGGGGCGCGTCGACGCGATACGGACGACCGAGCGGACGCGCGTCGTCGACCACTGGAACGCCACCGCGGCCGAGCCGCCAGGCGAGTCCGTCCTGGAACTGTTCGCCCGGCAGACCGAGCGGGCGCCGCAAGCCGTGGCCGTCCGCGACGGTGAGCGGGAGCTGACGTACGCCCAGCTGGACGCCTCCTCCGACCGGCTGGCCCGCCATCTGGCCGACCGGGGAGTGCGCGCCGGTGACCGGGTCGCCGTGGTGCTGGAGCGCTCGGCGGAGCTGCTGATCACGCTGCTTGCGGTCGGCAAGTCCGGGGCCGCGTACGTCCCCGTGGACACCGCGTACCCGGCGGAGCGGATCACGTTCCTGCTGACGGACTGCGACCCGGCGGCGGTGGTGTGCGACGGGCGGACGCGCGCCCTCGTGCCCGACGACGTCCCGGTCCGCCTGGTGTCGCTCGACGAGTCCTCGGTCCTCGCCGCCGAGGGCGACGCTCCGTCGGTCCCGGTCGCCGGGGACGACATCGCGTACGTGATGTACACGTCCGGCTCGACCGGGACGCCCAAGGGCGTCGCCGTCCCGCACCGGAGCGTCGCGGCGCTGGTGGGGGAGTCGGGCTGGGGTGTGGGGCCTTGTGACGCGGTGCTGTTCCATGCCCCGCATGCCTTCGACATCTCGTTGTTCGAGGTGTGGGTGCCGCTGGCGAGTGGGGCTCGGGTCGTCGTCGCCGAGCCGGGTGTGGCGGTGGACGCGGCGGCCGTACGGGAGCACATCGCCGCCGGGGTGACCCATGTGCACATCACCGCAGGGCTGTTCCGCGTGCTGGCCGAGGAGGCGCCGGAGTGCTTCGCGGGAGCGCGGGAGGTGCTCACCGGCGGAGACCTGGTGCCCGTACGGGCCGTGGAGCGGATGCGCGCGGCCTGCCCCGAGGTGCGGGTACGGCATCTGTACGGGCCCACCGAGGTGTCGCTGTGCGCGACCTGGCATGTGCTGGAGCCGGGCGAGGACACTCCCCGAGTGCTGCCGGTCGGACGGCCGCTGACGAACCGTCAGGTGTATGTCCTCGACGCCTTTCTGCATCCCGTCGCCCCCGGCGTGACGGGCGAGCTGTACATCGCCGGTGCCGGGCTCGCTCGTGGCTACGCGGGCCGGGCCGCGCCGACCGCCGAGCGGTTCGTGGCCTGTCCGTTCACGGACGGGGAGCGGATGTACCGCACCGGGGACCTGGTGCGCTGGACCGACGACGGCGAACTGGTCTTCGTGGGGCGAGCCGACGCCCAGGTGAAGGTTCGCGGCTTCCGGGTGGAACTCGGCGAGGTGGAGGCCGCGCTGACCGCGCGGCCCGGCGTCGGTCAGGCCGTCGTCACCGCCCGCGAGGACCGCCCCGGCGAGAAGCGGCTGATCGGGTACGTCGTCCCGGACGGCGAGGACCTGGACGCCGAGCTGCTGCGCGAGCACCTGGCGAAGGTGCTGCCCGAGTACATGGTCCCGGCCGCCCTGATTGTGCTCGACGCGCTGCCGCTGACCGTCAACGGCAAGGTCGACCGCAAGGCGCTGCCCGCACCCGACTTCGCGGGCCGGGCGACGGGCCGTGCGCCCCGCACCGACTCCGAGCGGACGCTGTGCGAGATCGTGGCGGCGGTGCTGGGCCTGGAACGCGTCGGCGTCGAGGACGACTTCTTCCACCTGGGCGGCGACTCGATCACCTCGATGCAGGTCGTCGCCCGCGCCCGCCGGGCCGACCTGGTGCTGACCCCACGTCAGGTCTTTGATCTGCGCACACCCGAGCGGCTCGCCCTCGCCGCCCGCCCGGCCGAGGCGAGTACCCCGGCCGTGACCGGCGACGCCGTCGGCACACTGCCGTGGACCCCCGTCATGCGTGCCCTCGGAACGGCCGCCGCCCGTCCCGGATTCGCGCAGTGGGCGGTCGTCGCGGCGCCGCCGGCGGTGGGCGAGCGGACTCTGGCCGCCGCCCTCGGCACCCTGCTGGACACCCACGACATGCTGCGCGCCCGAGCGGCGGAAGGCACCGAGGCCCTGGTGGTCGCGGAGCGCGGCTCCGTGGACCCCGCCCGACTCGTGGCGCGCGTCGAGCCCCGCACCGGCGAGGACCTCGACCGGGCCGCGGAGCGGGCGGCACGCGACGCCGCGGACAGGCTGGACCCGGCGGCCGGCGCGATGGTGCGGCTGGTCTGGGTGGACGCCGGGCCGGAGCGCACGGGAAGGCTGGTCCTCGTCGCGCACCACCTGGTGGTCGACGGAGTTTCGTGGCGGATCCTGCTGCCGGACCTGCGGGTCGCGTGCGAGGCGGCCGTGGCGGGGCGGCCCGCCGAACCCGCTCCGGTGGGGACCTCGTTCCGGCACTGGGCGCGGCTGCTGGCGTCCCAGGCGCGGCACGAGAGCCGGGTCGCGGAGCTGGACCGCTGGCGCGAACTGCTCGGTGACGGTGACGCGTTGATCGGCGGGCGGGCCCTGGACCCCGCGCGCGACACCGCCGCCACCCTCCGGCACCGCTCCTGGACCCTGACCGGCACTCCGGCCCACGACCTCGTCGCCCGTGTCGCCGCCGCCTTCCACTGCGGTGTCCACGAGGTACTGCTGGCCACGCTGGCGGGCGCGGTCGCCGGCGCGCGCTCCGGCGCCACCGACACCGTCCTCCTGGTCGATGTCGAGGGCCACGGCCGCGAGCCGCTCGCCGACGTCGATCTCTCCCGCACCGTCGGCTGGTTCGCGGACACCCACCCCGTACGGCTGGACACCGCAGGCATCGACCTCACGGACGCACTGGCCGGCGGACCGGCGGCAGGAGCCCTACTGAAGGCGGCCAAGGAGCAGATACGAGCCGTGCCCGGCGACGGGCTCGGCTACGGACTGCTGCGCCACCTGAACGCCGACACCGCACCGGTACTGGCCCAACTCCCCACCCCCCAGGTGGGCTTCAACTACCTCGGCCGCTTCCTCGCCTCCGCACCTGAGCCGGAAGCCTGGCAGCCGGCCGGACCGTCCGCCCTCGGCGGCACCGTCGCCCCCGACACACCGCTGCTGCACATGATCGAGGCCGCAGCCGTGGTCCGCGACACCCCGGACGGCCCGGCGCTGACCATCACCCTGAACTGGGCCGGGAACATCATGGACGCCGCCGACGCGGAGGAGCTCGGCAGCACCTGGCTCGCCCTCCTCACCGGCCTCGCCGCGCACCTCGCGGACCCGGCGGCCGGCGGCCACACCCCGTCCGACTTCCCCCTCCTCACCCTCACCCGCTCCGACGTGGAAGAACTGGAGTCCACGCTCCCCGGTCTGACCGACGTCTGGCCGCTCTCCCCGCTCCAGGAAGGACTCCTCTTCCACACGGCCTACGGCGACCGGGGCCCCGACGTCTACGAGACCCAGCGCGTGCTCGACCTCACCGGCCCGCTGGACGCCGACCGGCTGCACCGGTCCTGGAACGCCCTGGTCGCCCGGCACGACATGCTTCGGGTGAGCTTCCACGAACTGGCCGACGGCCGCAGCGTCCAGGCCGTCACCGGCGCGGCCGAGCCCCTCTGGCGCGAGGTCGACCTCTCCGGGCGACCGGAGACGGAGGCGCTCGCCGAGGCCGAGGCGCTGGCGGAAGCGGAGCGCACCGAACGCTTCGACCTGACGCGTGCCCCGCTGCTGCGGCTGCTCCTCGTCCGGCTCGGCGAGCGCCGCCACCGCCTCGTCATGACCTCCCACCACATCCTGCTGGACGGCTGGTCCACGCCGATCGTCCTCGACGAGGCGTCCCGTATCTACGCCGCCGGCGGCGACGCCTCCGGGCTCGGCCCGGCGCCCTCCTTCCGCGATCATCTGGCCTGGCTGTCCCGGCAGGACAAGGAGGCTGCCCGCGAGGCGTGGCGCACCGAACTGGCGGACGCCGACGAGCCCACCCTGATCGCGCCCACCACCGCGGGCCGGCAACCGGCGGCCACGGAAGGCGACTCGCTGCTGCTCTCCGAAGAGCTGACCCGCGCCCTGACCACCATGGTCCGCGCCCACGGCCTCACCCTCAACACCCTCGCGCAAGGCGCCTGGGCGATGGTGCTGAGCCGGCTCGCCCGACGTACCGACGTCGTCTTCGGCATATCGGTCGCGGGCCGCCCGCCGGAGCTGGCAGGGGCGGAGTCGATGGTGGGGATGTTCCTCAACACGGTGCCCGCACGGGTGCGGCTCGAGGGCGACGAGAGTGTGCTGGCGATGCTGACCCGCCTCCAGGCCCGCCAGTCGGCGCTGCTCGCCCACCAGCACGTCGGTCTCGCGGAGATCCAGTCGCTGTGCGGCGCGGGCGCCGTGTTCGACACCATGCTGATGTTCGAGAACTATCCCGGTGACCCGTCCGGACTCACCGCCCAGGACGACGAGATCACCGTCGCCCGCGTCAACACCCGTGCCAGCACCAGCTATCCGCTGGCGGTCGGGGTCATGCCCGGCGACCGGATACGGGTGCACGTCACCTACCGGCCCGATCTCTTCGACCGCGACGAGGCTCTCCACGTGGCCCGGCAGGTCGAACGAGTCCTTGAACAGGTCGTCGCGGATCCGTCCGCGCCGGTCGGACGGGTCGACGTCGTGGGCGCCCTGGAGCGCGGGCTGGTGGTGGAGGGCTGGAACGCCACCGCCGGGGAGGTTCCGCCGGGTTCCTCGGTGCTGGAGATGTTCCGGGCGAGGGTGGCGCAGGCGCCGGACGCGGTGGCCGTCGTCGACGGCGAACGGCGGGTGTCGTACGGGGAGTTGGACGAGGCTTCGGATCGGGTGGCGGCGCATCTGCGGGAGCGTGGGGTCGGCCGGGGTGATCGGGTGGCCGTGCGTCTTGAGCGGTCGATCGAGCTGATCGGGGCGCTGCTGGGGGTCTGGAAGACGGGAGCCGCCTACGTTCCGGTGGACAGCGCCTATCCGGCGGAGCGCGTCGCGTTCGTGCTGGAGGACTCGGCCCCGTCCGTGACGATCGACGCTGTCGTCGAGGGCGAGGGCGAGGCTCCCGCCGTTGCGGTCGCCGGGGACGATCTCGCGTATGTGATGTACACGTCCGGCTCGACCGGCACGCCGAAAGGTGTCGCCGTGCCGCACGGGAGCGTCACGGCGCTGGTGGGGGAGTCGGGCTGGGGTGTGGGCCCCGGTGACGCGGTCCTGTTCCATGCCCCGCATGCCTTCGACATCTCGTTGTTCGAGGTGTGGGTGCCGTTGGCGAGTGGGGCTCGGGTGGTGGTCGCCGAGCCGGGTGTGGCGGTGGACGCGGCGGCCGTACGGGAGCACATCGCCGCCGGGGTGACCCATGTGCACATCACCGCAGGGCTGTTCCGGGTGCTGGCCGAGGAGGCGCCCGACTGTTTCATCGGCGCACGGGAAGTCCTCACCGGTGGTGATGTCGTACCCCTGGACGCGGTGGAGCGGGTGCGCGCGGCCTGCCCCGGCGTCCGCGTCCGGCATCTGTACGGTCCCACCGAGGCCTCCCTGTGCGCGACCTGGCACCTTCTGGAGCCGGGCCAGTACACCGGCCGAGTGCTGCCGGTCGGGCATCCGCTGACAAACCGTCAGGCGTATGTTCTCGACGCCTTCCTCCAGCCGGTGCCGCCAGGCGTGGCGGGCGAGTTGTATGTCGCCGGCGCCGGGCTGGCGCGCGGCTATCTGGGGCGGGCCGCTCTGTCGGCGGAGCGGTTCGTGGCCTCGCCGTTCGCCGTCGGGGAGCGGATGTACCGCACCGGCGACCTGGCCCGTTGGACGGACGACGGTGACCTCGTCTTCGCGGGTCGTGCGGACGCGCAGGTGAAGATCCGGGGCTTCCGTGTCGAACTCGGCGAGGTCGAGGCCGCGTTGGCCGCGCTGCCCGGTGTCGCCCAGGCGATCGTGGTCGCCCGCGAGGACCGGCCCGGCGAGAAACGGCTCGTCGGATACCTCGTCCCCGACGGGGGTCACGCCGATCCGGACCAGCTGCGTACGCGGCTCGCGCGGACCCTGCCCGACTACATGGTTCCGGCCGCGCTTGTCGTGCTCGACGCCTTGCCGCTGACCGTCAATGGCAAGGTGGACCACAAGGCGCTGCCCGCGCCGGAGTTCACCGCCCCCGGGGGCCGCGAGCCGCGCACTGCGGCGGAGAAGCTGATGTGCGAACTCTTCGCCGACGTCCTCTCTTTGGAGCAGGTCGGTGTGGAGGACAGCTTCTTCGAGCTGGGCGGCGACTCCATCATGTCGATGCAGCTCGCAGCCCGCGGCAACCGCAAGGGCATCGTCTTCAGCGCCCAGGACGTCTTCGAGAACGAGACCCCGGCCGCCATCGCCGCCGTGGCCCGGCTCGCGGACGACACGAGCGGGCCGGAGACCGCCGAGGCCGACTCCGGTGGTGAGGTGCCGTGGACGCCGGTGATGCGGGCCCTGCGCGACCGTGCCCCGCGTGCCGTGGAGACCGGGGGCCTCGCCCAGTGGGCGGTGGTCGCGGCCCCGCCCGGCCTCGGTGAGCAGCTGGCCGCCGGTCTGCGTGCCGTGCTCGACACGCACGACATGCTGCGCGCCCGCGTCGAACCCGGTGCGGAGCCAAGGCTGTTCGTGGCGGGGCGCGGCACCGTGGACGCCGCCACGCTGGTCACCCGCACCGACGCGAGCACCGGCACCGCCGAGGGCCTCGACGTGCTCGCCGACCGTGTCGCCCGGGACGCCGTGGCCCGGCTCGACCCCACCTCCGGCGTCATGACGCAGGCCGTGTGGATCGACGCCGGCCGGGAGACCGGACGCCTGGTGCTGGCCGTGCACCACCTGGCCGTCGACGCCGTGTCCTGGCCGGTGCTGCTCGCCGATCTGCGCGCGGCGTGCGAGGCCGCGGCCGCCGGACGAGAGCCGGAGCCGGTGCCCGCCGGGATCTCCTTCCGGCGCTGGGCCGAGAAGCTGGCCGCCGAGGCCCGCAAGGACACCCGGACCGCCGAACTGCCCGCCTGGACCGCCCTGCTGGGCGAGGGCGACGCCCCGATCGGCGGCAGGCCGCTCGACCCCGCCCGCGACACCGCCGCCACCGTGCGCCGCGCCACCTGGACCCTGCCGCCCGCGCAGGCCGGGGACCTGGTCAACCGCGCCCCCAACGCCTTCCACTGCGGCGTCCACGAGGTGCTGCTCGCCACCCTCGCCGGAGGCGTCGCGCACTGGCGGGAGCGGGCCGCCGAGGAGGCCGCGACCGCCGTTCTCGTCGACATCGAGGGCCACGGCCGAGAGGCGCTCGAAGGTGTCGATCTGTCCCGCACGGTCGGGTGGTTCACCAGTGTCAAGCCGGTACGCCTGGACGCCGCCGGGGTCGACCTCGCCGACGCGCAGGCCGGCGGTCCTGCGGCGGGGGAACTGCTGAAGGCCGTGAAGGAGCAGGCGCGTTCCCTGCCGGGCGACGGGCTGGGCTTCGAACTGCTACGGCACCTCAACCCGGACACCGCGCCCGCACTCGCCGCGCTGCCCGTCCCGCAGATCGGGTTCAACTACCTCGGGAGGTCCGTCGCCCCCGCCGCCGCGTCGGTCGTCGAGCACTGGCAGGCCACGGCCGGCATCGGCGGATCCGTCGACCCCGCCACACCGGTGAAGCACGTGATCGAGGCGGGCGCCGCAGTCCGGGACACGGCGCACGGCCCGGAGCTGACGCTGAGCCTGAGCTGGGCCGGCGACGTGCTCGACGCCACGGACGCCGAGGCGCTCGGGCGGGCCTGGCTGGCGATGCTGACCGGTCTCGCCGCCCACGTCACCGACCCGGCCGCCGGCGGCCACACCCCGTCCGACTTCCCGCTGCTCGACCTCACCCAGCAGGAGGTCGCCGAGATTGACGCGGCGGTGCCGTCGCTCGCCGACGTATGGCCGCTCTCGCCGCTCCAGGAAGGGCTCCTCTTCCATGCCGCGTACGACGAGCAGGGCCCCGACGTCTACGAGGGCCAGCGCTGGCTGGAGCTGACCGGGCCGCTGGACGTGGCACGGCTGCGGGCCGCCTGGCAGGCCGTGGTGGCCCGGCACGCCACGCTGCGGGCCGGGTTCCGTCAGCTGGAGTCCGGGCGGTTCGTGCAGACCGTCGCCCGCGAGGTCGAGATCCCGTGGCGCGCCGAGGACGTCTCCGGCCTGCCCGAGGCGGAGGCGCTGGCGGCGTTCGAGCGGCTGGCCGCCGAGGACCAGGAGCACCGCTTCGACATCGCCGGCGCACCCCTGTTGCGGGTGCTGCTGGTGCGGATCACCGAGCGGCGGCACCGGCTGGCGTTCACCAGCCATCACATCGCCTCCGACGGCTGGTCGCTGCCCGTGATGGTCAGCGAGGTCGCCCGGCTCTACGAGGCGGGCGGCAACCCCCGTGCCCTGCCGCCCGCCACCTCCTACCGCGCCTACCTGGAGTGGCTGGCGCGGCAGGACAAGGCGGCCGCCCGCGCCGCCTGGCGGGCGGAACTGGCCCCGCTGGACGAGCCGACCCTGGTGGTCCCGGCGGACCGGGTCACCGCGCCCGCCGAGCCGCAGCGGGTGACGTACGAGCTGGACGAGGAGCTCGGCCGCAAGCTGGTCGCCCTCGGCCGCGGGCGCAGTCTGACGCTCAACACCCTGCTCCAGGGCGTCTGGGCGATCCTGCTGGCCCGGCTCACCGGCCGCACCGACGTGGTGTTCGGCACCACGGTCGCCGGACGCCCCACGGAACTGCCGGGCGTCGAGTCGATGATCGGCCTGTTCATCAACACCCTGCCGGTGCGGGTAGGGCTCGACGGCGCGCAGCCGCTGCTGGAGATGCTCACCGACCTCCAGGAACGCCAGGTCGCGCTGATGTCCCACCAGCACCTGGGGCTCACCGAGATCCAACGGCTGGCCGGACCCGCCGCCACCTTCGACACCCTCGTCGTCTACGAGAACTACCCACGCCCGCCGCTGGGTTCCGACGACCCCGACGCGCTGTCCATCCGGCCCGCCGGGACACCGGAGGACGCCGGCCACTACCCGCTCACCCTCGTCGCGGTCCTGGAGAACGAGCGGGTGCGCGGAGACCTCGTCTACCGGCCGGACGCCTTCGAGCGCGCGGACGTGGAGGAACTGCTCGCCGATCTGGTGCGGGTGTTGGAGCAGCTGGTGGCCGACCCGTCCGTCCAGGTCGGGCGGCTGGAGGTGACCGGCGCCGCCCAGCGGGAGCTGGTGCTGGGGGAGTGGGCGACGGGCTCGGCCGACCACGGCCGCGACGACACCGCCACGCCGATCCGGCCGCGGGCCGCCCTTCCGGAGCTGTTCGCGGCCCAGGCCGCGCGCACGCCCGGCAACACGGCCCTGGTCGGGGCCGACCGTGAGCTGACCTACGCCGAGCTGGAACGCGAGTCAGGGCGGCTGGCCCGCCATCTGCGCGACCTCGGCGTGACCGCCGAGACCCGGGTGGCGCTACTGGTGCCACGCTCGGTGGAGATGGTCGTGGCGCTGCTCGCGGTCGCACGGGCAGGCGGCACCTTCGTGCCGATAGACCCCTCGCACCCCACCGACCGCATCACGTATCTGCTCGGCGACGCGGCACCCCAGCTGCTCCTGTGCACCGCCGGGACCCGGGCCGCCGTACCCGCCGGACATCCGGGCCGCGTCGTCGTCCTCGACGAGGTGACCCTGCCCGCGCGGCCGCTCGACGCGGTGCCGGTACCGCCGGAACAGGCCGCGTACGTCATCTACACCTCTGGCTCCACCGGCACCCCGAAGGGCGTCGTGGTCCCGCACGCCGGACTCGGCAACCTGGCCGCCGCGCAGATCGACCACTTCGCCGTCGGCCCGGACGCGCGCGTGCTGCAACTGGCCTCCCTCGGCTTCGACGCGGCGGTCTCCGAACTACTGATGGCGCTGCTGTCCGGCGCCGCCGCGATCGTCGCGCCCGCCGAGACCCTGCCCCCGCAGGTGTCGCTGGCCGAGGCGCTGCGCCACTGGGACGTCACCCACGTCACCGTGCCGCCGAGCGCGCTGGCCACCGCCGACGAACTCCCCGACGGACTGCGGACCCTGGTGGTCGCCGGCGAGGCGTGCCCGCCCGCCCTGGCCGACCGCTGGGCCGGCAGCCGCCGGATGATCAACGCGTACGGCCCGACCGAGACCACCGTCTGCGCGTCGATGAGCCCGCCACTGGCACCGGGCGCCGACGTCGTCCCGATCGGCAGGCCCATCGCCAACGGGCGCACCTACCTCCTCGACGCCTTTCTGAAGCCGGTCCCACCCGGCGTCACCGGCGAGCTGTACGTCGCCGGCGCCGGCCTGGCCCGCGGCTATCTGGGCCGGGCCGGGCTGACCTCCGCCCGGTTCGTGGCCGCCCCGTTCACCCCCGGCGGGCGGATGTACCGCACCGGCGACTTGGCCCGCTGGACCCCCGACGGACTGCTGGTCTTCGCCGGCCGTGCCGATGCCCAGGTCAAGGTGCGCGGCCACCGCATCGAGCCGGGCGAGGTCGAGGCCGTGCTCGCCGGACATCCCGGCGTGGCACAGGCCGCGGTCGTCGCCCGCGAGGACACACCCGGGGAACGGCGCCTGATCGGGTACGTCGTGCCCGACGACGCCGACCGCGGCCGTGACGAGCGGATCGCGCGCGACCAGGTCGGCGAGTGGCAGGTGCTGTACGACTCCGTGCACGCCGAGCCCACCGACGCAGCGTTCGGCCAGAACTTCGCCGGATGGAACAGCAGTTACGACGGCCGGCCCATCCCGCTCGCCGAGATGCGCGAGTGGCGGGAGCGCACCGTGGACCGGATCCGCGCGCTGCGGCCCCGCCGGGTACTGGAGATCGGCGTCGGCACCGGACTGCTGCTGTCCCAACTGGCCGGGGACTGCGAGGAGTACTGGGGCACCGACTTCTCCGCCCCCGTGATCGAAGAGCTGCGCCGCCAGGTCGAGCGGGATCCGGAGCTGGCCGCGACGGTGCGGCTTCGGGTGCAGGCCGCGGACGAGACCGACGGTCTGCCCGAGGACCACTTCGACACCGTGGTGCTC
The DNA here is from genome assembly GCF_039537145.1 of Streptomyces shaanxiensis. Lineage (NCBI taxonomy): Bacteria > Bacillati > Actinomycetota > Actinomycetes > Kitasatosporales > Streptomycetaceae > Streptomyces > Streptomyces shaanxiensis. The sequence goes on along the minus strand of NZ_BAAAZY010000013.1, from coordinate 74,082 downwards.
AACTCCGTGGTGCAGTACTTCCCCAACGCGGACTATCTGCGGGGCGTGCTGGAGTGGGCACTGCGGCTGGTGGTGCCCGGTGGCGCTGTGTTCGTCGGCGATGTCCGCAACCACCGGCTGCTGCGGCCGTTCGCGACCGCCGTGGAGTCCGCGCGCGCCGACGGCCAGGACGTCCCCGCCCTGCGCCGGGCCGTCGAGCAGAACCTCACCCTCGAGAAGGAACTGCTGGTCGACCCCGAGTTCTTCGCCGCGCTCGGCGCCGAACTGCCCGACGCGGCGGGCGCCGACATCCGCCTCAAGCGGGCCCGCCACCACAACGAGCTGAGCCGGCACCGCTACGACGTGGTGCTGCGCAGGACGGGCGCGGCCACCCTGACCGCCGCCGACGCGCCCCTGCTGCCCTGGACCGGGACGGGCGGCCTCGCCGGGCTGGCCCGCCACCTGGAGTCCGCACAGCCCGACCGGCTGCGGCTGACCGGCGTACCCAACTCCCGTGTGGCACACGAGGTCGCGCTGGCCCGCGCCCTCCACGAGGGCGTCCCGCCCGTGCCCGAGCAGACCGCGACCGGACCGGACGTCGAGGAGCTGTACGACCTCGGCGACCGGCTCGGCTACTGGGTGGGCGTCACTTGGTCGGCGACCGCCGCGGACGAGGTGGACGCCGTGTTCGTCCGCGCCGGGCTGACCGCGTCGACGACCGTGGTGGACGTCTACACACCCGCCCCGGTACCGCCTTCGGCCGTCACCAACGACCCCGCCGCCGCCCGCGGCACCGGCGCCCTGCTGGCCGAACTCCGCGAGCATCTCGAACGGCGGCTGCCCGCCTACATGGTCCCCACCGCCTTCGTTCCGATGGACCGGCTGCCACTCACCCCCAACGGCAAGCTGGACCGGCGCGCGCTGCCCGCCCCCGACTTCGCCGGCCGTGCGGGCGGACGCGACCCCCGCACCCCGGCCGAGACGCTGCTGTGCCGCCTCTTCGCGGAGGTGCTGGGCCTGGAACGAGTGGGCGCCGACGACAACTTCTTCGCGCTCGGCGGCGACTCGATCACCTCGATGCAGCTCGCCTCACGGGCCCGCCGCGAGGGGATCGCGCTCACCCCTCGGCAGGTCTTCGCCGAGAAGACACCCGAACGGCTCGCCCTGCTCGTCGAGGCGGCCGCGGCCGAGGAGGCGGCCACGGGCGAGATGCCGTGGACACCGGCCATGCGGGCGGTGCCGGCCGACGGGACCGGCCCCGCCCAGTGGGTGGCCCTCGCCACGCCCGAAGACCTCGACGAGGAGGCCCTGGTCCGTGCGCTGCGGGCCGTGCTCGACACCCATCCGATGCTGCGCTGCCGTATCGGCGAGGAGCTGGTCGTCGCCGAGCCCGGAGCGCCGGACGCGGCCCGGCTGATCGACCGGGTCGAGGCCGACGGGCGGCTCGACGACGCCGTCGCCCATGCCGCGTCCCGGCTCGACCCGGCCGAGGGCGTGCTCGTCCGGCTGGTGTGGGCGGACTCGGGCCGGGAGAGCCGACTGGTGGTCGTCGCCCACGAACTGGTCGTGGACGAGGAGTCGTGGCGGATCCTGGTCACCGACCTGCGGACGGCGTACGAGTCCGCGGCGGCCGGGCAGGAGCCCGTGCTGGAGCAGGAGGGCACCTCCTACCGGCACTGGGCGCGGCTGCTCGCCGCACAGGCCACGGCCGAGGAACGGATCGGGGAACTCGACGGCTGGGCGGCCCTGTTGGCGCCCGGCGAGCGGGTCGCCGCCGCCGGCGCCGAGGCCCGCGCCACCTGGTCACTGACACCCGAGGTCACGGCCGTACTCACCGAGCGCACCACACAGACCTTCCACTGCGCACCGTCCGAAGTGGTCCTCGCCGCCCTCGCGGGCGCCGTCGTGGAGAACGGAACCGCCTCCGGAGCACTGTTCGACCTGGAGCTCTCCGGCAGGCAGCCCTTCGACGGGGTGGACCCGGCCCGTACGGTCGGCCGCTTCGCCCACCACATTCCCGTACGCATCGATCTCGACGGACTCGACCTCGGCTCGGCACGGGCCGGTGGCGCGGCGGCCGGGGAACTGCTGAAGGCGGTCAAGGAGCAGGCGCGGGCGGTGCCGGGCGACGGCCTGGGGTACGGGCTGCTGCGTCACCTCAACCCCGACACCGTGCCCCGGCTCGCCGCGCTCGCCCCGCCCACGCTGGCGTTCGGCTACCACGGCCATGCCCCGGACACCTCAGCGCCGTGGCGGCCCCTCGGCCGGACTGTCGCCACCCGACCCCCGGCCCACGCGGTGCGCGCCACCGCCGAGCTGCGGGACACACCGAACGGCCCCGAACTGACCCTCGAACTGCGCGGCCGGGCCGACGCTCTCGGCCACGGGGCGCTCGACCGCCTCGGCCAGGCCTGGCACGAGCTGCTCGGCGGCCTCGCGGCCCACACGGACGACCCCGCTGCCGGCGGCCACACCCCCTCCGACTTCTCCCTCCTGGACCTCGCGCAGAGCCAGATCGAGGAGCTGGAAGCGGGACTCGCCGACGACAAGTGACAGACGACCGCAAGCCTTTGTGAGGAGTAACGCGATGCCCCGATCCCTTGTCGAAGACGTGTGGCCGCTGTCCCCGCTCCAGGAGGGTCTGCTGTTCCACGCCGCCCTGGACGACCGCGGCGGCCCCGACGTCTACACCGTGCAGGCCGTGCTCGCGCTCGACGGACCGGTGGACGGCGCCCGGCTGCGCGCCGCCTGGGAGGCGCTGGTGGCCCGGCACGCGGCCCTGCGCGCCTGCTTCCGCCATGTCAGCGGCGCCCAGATGGTGCAGGTCATCGCCCGCGAGGTGACCCTGCCGTGGCGCGAGGAGGACGTCAGCGACCTGCCGGAGGCCGAGGCGACCGCCGTCGCCGACCGGGTGGCCGGCGAGGAACTGGGCCGGCGCTTCGACCTGGCGGCGGCCCCGCTGCTGCGGATCGCCCTGGTGAAACTCGCCGAGGACCGGCACTGGATGGTCCTCACCAGCCACCACGTGCTGATGGACGGCTGGTCGATGCCGGTCGTGATGAGCGAGCTGTCCGCCCTGTACGCGGCCGGCGGCGACGCCTCCGGGCTGCCGCCCACCGCCTCCTACCGCGACTACCTCGCCTGGCTGAACCGGCAGGACAAGCATCGGGCACGGGACGTGTGGCGGGCCGAGCTGGCCGGTCTCGACGACCCGACGCTGGTCGCACCCGCCGACCTCACCCGGCTGCCCGACTCCGGCTTCGTGCTCACCGACCTCTCCGAGGAGCTGACGGCGGGCCTGGTGAGCCTGGCCCGCGGTCACGGGCTGACGCTCAACACGGTCGTGCAGGGCGCCTGGGCGGTCGTGCTGGCCCAGCTCGCCGGGCGTACCGACGTGGTGTTCGGCGCGACCGTGTCCGGCCGCCCGGCCGAACTGCCCGGCGTGGAGTCCATGGTGGGCCTGCTGATCAACACCCTGCCGGTGCGGGTGCCCCTGGACGGGCGGCAGCCCGCCGTCGAGATGCTCACCGCCCTCCAGGAGCGCCAGGCCGGCCTGATCGCCCATCAGCACCTCGGACTGCCCGAGGTGCAGCGCCTCGGCGGCCCCGGAGCCCTCTTCGACACCCTCGTCGTCTACGAGAACTTCCCGCACGCGCCCGGCAAGCCCGGTTCCCAGGGCCTCACCATGCGCCCGGCGAAACTCTCCCGCGACACCGCCCACTACCCGTTCACGCTGGTCGTCGCCCCCGGTGACCGACTCCACATCAAACTCGACCACCAGCTGGAGCTGTTCGACCGCGCCACCACCGAGTCGGTGCTCGGCCGGCTGATCCGTGTGCTGGAACAGCTCGTCGCCGACCCGGCCGTGCCCGTCGGCCGGCTCGCCGCGGTCGGCGGGCCCGAGCGCGAGCGGGTGCTGCGCGAGTGGAACGCCACCGAGGCGACCGTGCCCAGCGGTTCGGTGCCCGAGCTGATCGCCCGGCAGGCCGCCCGCACCCCGGACGCCGTCGCCCTCGTCGACGGCAAGCGGACCCTGACCTACGCCGAGCTGGACGCCGGCGCGGCCCGGCTGGCGAGCTCACTGGCGCGGCGGGGCGTGGGACGCGGAGACCGGGTCGCCGTCCTCATGGAACGCTCGGCCGATCTGCCGACCGCGCTGCTCGCGATCTGGCGGACCGGCGCCGCGTACGTGCCCGTCGACGTGACCGACCCGGCCGAGCGGATCACGTTCCTGCTGAAGGACTCCGCGCCGGCCGCCGTGCTGTGCACCCGCTCGACGCGCGGCTCCGTGCCCGAGGACACCCCGGTGGCGCCGCTCGTCCTCGACGACCTCGCCGCCGACCCGGGCGAGCCGCCGGTCGTACCGCTGACCGCCGACGACATCGCGTACGTGATGTACACCTCCGGCTCGACCGGAACGCCCAAGGGCGTGGCCGTGCCGCACGGCGCCGTCGCCGCGCTCGCCGGGGACGCGGGCTGGGACGTGCGCCCCGACGACGCGGTCCTGCTGCACGCCCCGCACGCCTTCGACGCCACGCTGTTCGAGATCTGGGTGCCGCTGGTGTCCGGGGCCCGCGTGGTGGTCGCGGAGCCGGGCGTGGTCGACGCGCTGCGGATCCGCGAGGAGGTCGCCGCCGGGGTGACCGTCCTGCATCTGACCGCCGGCACCTTCAGGGTGCTCGCCGAGGAGGCACCGGAGTGCTTCAGCGGGCTGCGCGAGGTCCTGACCGGCGGCGACGTCGTCCCGCCGCAGGCCGTGGAGCGGGTACGGCAGGTCTGCCCGGGCCTGCGGATCCGGCATCTGTACGGGCCGACCGAGACCACGCTGTGCGCCACTTGGCACCTCGTCGAACCCGGCTCACCCGGCACCGGCACGCTGCCGATCGGACGGCCGCTGGCGGGCCGCCGGGTCTTCGTCCTGGACGCCTTCCTCCAGCCGGTGCCGGCCGGGGTCCCCGGCGAGCTGTACATCGCCGGTGAGGGCGTCGCTCACGGGTACGCCGGGCGGGCCGCCCTGACCGCCGAGCGGTTCGTGCCCGAACCGTACGCACAGGGCCGGCGGATGTACCGCACCGGGGACCTGGTGCGCTGGACCGACGACGGCGAACTGGTCTTCGTGGGGCGGGCCGACGTCCAGGTCAAGGTCCGCGGCTTCCGGGTGGAACTCGGCGAGGTGGAGTCCGCGCTGGCCGCGCAGCCCGGCGTCCGGCAGGCCGTGGTCGCCGCCCGTGACGACGGGCCCGGAGAGAAACGGCTGATCGGCTATGTGGTCGCCGACGGACAGGACCTCGACCCCGAACGGGTCCGCGAACAGGTCGCGCAGGTGCTGCCGGAGTACATGGTCCCGGCGATGGTGATGGCCATGGTCACCCTGCCGGTGACCGCCAACGGCAAGATCGACCGCAAGGCGCTGCCCGCCCCCGACTTCGTCTCGCGGTCCGCCGGACGCGCCCCGCAGAGCGAGACCGAGCAACTGATGTGCACGCTGTTCGCCGAGGTCCTCGCCCTCGACGAGGTCGGCGCCGAGGACAACTTCTTCGAACTCGGCGGCGACTCCGGCCTGGGGATGCGCCTCGCGCGCCGGATCCGCGAGGAACTCGACGTCGACCTGCCCATCCGGCAACTGTTCTCCGCGCCCACCCCCGCGGGCGTGGCGCGGGCGCTCGCCGCCAAGGTCCGGCCCGTGCTCCGGCAGATCGAGAACCGCCCGGACCCGTTGCCCGTCACCGCCGGCCAGCTGCGCACCTGGCTGCTGGACCGACTCGCCGGCGACGACCACGCCTCGCCCGCGCATCACGCGCTGGCCCTGCGCATCCACGGCGCCCTCGACCGGGACGCTCTGACGGCGGCGCTGGGCGATGTCGCCGACCGGCACGAGATCCTGCGCACCACCTTCCCCGGCACCGGCCGCTCGGTACGCCAGCAGGTCCTGGAACCGGCGGCCGGACGGCCCGCGCTGCGGCTCACCGAGGCCCGCGAGGAAGAACTGCCCGCGCTGCTGGAACGGGCGACGGCCCACACCTTCGACCTCACCCGCGACGTGCCCTGGACCCACACCCTGTTCGCCCTCTCCGACACCGACCACGTACTGCACTTGCTGGTGCACCGCATGGCCGCCGACGCGCAGTCGACCGGTGTGCTGATGCGCGACCTGGCCGCGGCCTACGGCGCGCGGCGCCGGGGCCGTGCCCCCGAACGGGCCCCGCTGCCACTGCAGTTCGCCGACTACGCGCTGTGGGAGCGGGAGCTGCTCAGCGGCGAGCAGGACCGTGAGACCCTCGCCTGGGACGAGATCCAGTACTGGCGTGGTGCTCTCGAAGGCGCCCCGCAGGCGCTGGACCTGCCCGCGGACCGTGCCCGCCCGGCGCTGCCCACCCGCCGCGCCGGATCCGTGCCGGTCGAACTCGCCGCCGAGGCACACGCCCGGCTCGCCCGTGCGGCAGAACCCTCCGGCGCCTCCGCGTTCACCGTGGTCCAGGCGGCCCTCGCCCTGCTGCTCGGCAGGCTCGGCGCCGCCGACGACGTCACCGTCGGCACCGTGCTGCCGCGCAGCGACGACGAGGTCGAGCTGGAAGGGCTGATCGGCGCCTTCGCACGCCCCCTCGCACTGCGCACGGACCTCTCCGGCGACCCCACGTTCAGCGAACTGCTCGGCCGGACGCATGAGACAGCCCGTGAGGCCCGCCGGCGCCAGGACGTACCCTTCGCCCGGCTGCTGGAGGCCCTCGACCTGCCACCCACCCCCGACCGCCACCCCGTCTTCCAGGTCGCCCTCGACGTCCGCGACGAGGGAGAGGACCCGTGGGATGCCTGGCAACTGCCGGGCCTGAACATCAGCCGAGTCGACCTCGGTACGGACGCCATGGAGTTCGACCTGTCCCTGCACCTCGACGAGACCGAGGACTTCGACGGCGCCCCCGGTGGCCTCACGGGCGAACTGCGCTACGCCACCGACCTGTTCGACCGGGACACGGCCGTCACGTTCGCCGCGCGGCTGGTCCGGGTCCTGGAGCAGGTCGCCGACGACCCGGAACTGCGGGTCGCGGACGTCGACCTGCTGCTGGACGACACCGAGCGGCGGACAGCCCTCGCCTTCGGCAACGACACCGCCGCCGAACCGCCCGAGACCACGATCGTCGAGGCGCTGGCCGCGCAGGCGGAGGCCGGCCCCGACGCGATCGCCGTGGCGGACGCCGCCGGGTCTCTCACGTACGCCCAACTCGACGCGGCGGCAAAGACACTGGCACGGCGCCTCACGGCGCGGGGCGTCCGCCCCGAGGACGTCGTCGCCGTCGACCAGACCGTGGGCGCCGGACTGGTCGGCGCGGTGGCCGGGGTCCTGAAATCCGGCGCCGCGTTCCGTCTGGTGCCCGGCTCCGACACCGACCTCGGGGAGCTCCGGCCAGCCGCCGTGGTCACCACTGCGGCGGGCGCCGGGTCTTGGGCGTCCGTCGAAGGCATCCCGGTGCTGGTCACTGACACCGGCGGACCTGTCACCGGCGGCTTTGGGGTGGACGGACCTGTGACCGGTGGGCCGGTCCTCGGCGGACCTGCCACGGGTGAACCCGAGGTCGGAGGCTCTGAGGTGGGCGGACCTGCCAGGGGCGAACGCGAGGCTGGCGGACCCGTGACGGGTGGACCCGTCACCGGCAGCCCCGGGATGGGCGATTCCGTCACCGGCGGCCCCGCCACGGTCGAGCTGGTGACCGGTGAACCCGCCACCGTCGCTCCCAGCGCCAAGGACACCGCACCGCAACCCCCGCTCCCCGGCCACCCCGCCCTGCTCCTCCCGGCCCGGGACGGCGCGCACGCAGTCGTCGAGCACCGCACCCTCGCTGCCCGCGCCGCGCACCGCGCGCAGACCTCGCCCGTCGCCGGGGTGACCCTGCTGGACCCACGCGTCCCGGTCGAGTCACTGATCACCCCGCTGCTCGCCACGCTGACCGCGGGCGGCACCGTGCGCTTCGGCACCCCCGCAGCCGACGGGCCGGGCGCCGACCTCGTGGTCACCACCGGCGCCCTGCTCGCCGAACGGACCGCGGTGGCACCGTCGTACGCGGAGATTCTCGTCGCCGACGAGGAGGCGCACGGGACGCCCGCCGTCACCACCCGGGTCACCGGTCACGCCACCCCCGAGACCGGCGGCACCTGGATGGACACGCGGCTCGGCGCCGGCACGCACCCGCCCGTCTCCGGGCTCCCGGCCGGACGGCCGCTCCCGCACACGCTCGCCTACGTCCTGGACGACCGGCTGCGCCCGGTCCCCACCGGCGTCGAGGGGGACCTGTACGTGGCGGGCGGCACCCTGGCGCGCGGCTACGCGGGCCGGCCCGCCCTGACGGCGGAGCTGTTCGTCGCCGACCCGTACCGCACCGGCGGCCGGATGCTGCGGACCGGTAAGCGGGCCCGACGCGACGGCGAGGGCGTGCTGTCGCTGCGCGACCGGCGGGTCACGCCGACAACCAGGCCGGCGGGCCGCGCCGGCAGCGAACTGGACGTGCTGCTGCCGCTGCGTCCCGAGGGCAGCCGGAAGCCGCTGTTCTGCCTGCACCCGAGCATGGGCCTGAGCTGGTCGTACGCGGCGCTGCTGCCGTATCTGCCGGCCGACCTCCCGGTGTACGGCGTGCAGGCGCGCGGGCTCGCCGGGCCCGAGGAACTCCCGCACAGCATCGAGGAGATGGCCGCCGACTACGCCGACGAGATCCGCACGCTGCAGCCAGAGGGCCCCTACCACCTGCTCGGCTGGTCCTTCGGTGGCATGATCGCCCAGGCGATCGCCTGCCGGTTGGAGGAACTGGGGGAGGAGGTCGCGCTGTTGGCGCTGCTCGACGCCTACCCCAGCAGCGCCGGGAAGTCGATCTCGCGGGACCGCGGGGTCTCCCGCGAGGAGCAGGCGTCGACACTGATGGAGCAGGAGATCGAGGTATCGGCCGGCGTCGACGCGCGCGGCAACCTGGGCGACCGGGTGCTGTCGCGGATGCAGGAAGTGCTGGGCAACATGGCCCGGTTCGCGCCCGGCCACACCCCGCGCCGCTTCGGCGGTGACGTGCTGCTGTTCATCGCCGCCCACGACCGCCCCGAGGAACTGCCCGCCACCGAGGCGAGGGCCAGTTGGGCGCCGTACACCGGCGGCGCCGTCGAGGCACACGAGATCCCGATCGACCACTACCGGATGCTCCACCCCGGAAATCTCCCACCGGTCGGCCGCGTCCTCACCCAGAAACTGACCGCTTCCCGGCCGAACGAAGAATCCGCCAACCGCTCCCGAACAGAAAGCGAATGACACCATGACGAACCCCTTCGACAACGAGAACGGCACTTTCCTGGTGCTCGTCAACGACGAGGGCCAGCACTCGCTCTGGCCGGTTTTCGCGGAGATTCCGCAGGGCTGGACCACCGCTTTCGGCGAGGCGAGCCGGGCCGAATGCCTGGAATTCGTCGAGCAGCACTGGACCGACATGCGGCCCAAGAGCCTCATCGCCCGCACGGAAGGCGCCTCCACCGCCTGAGTGGCGGCCCACCGAGGCAGCGAGAAGAACCAGGCAGCGAGAAGAACCGAGGCAGTGTGCAGAACCGAGGCAGTGAGAAGAAGGGAGAGGCGTGAACTCCGAACAGGTGACCGCCCTGGTCATCGGCGACGTCGCGCTGATAGTCGTCGCCTCCTGGCTGATGGGCGCGCTCGCCCGCCGGCTCGGACAGCCCACCGTGATCGGGCAGATCGTGGCCGGTATCGCCCTCGGCCCCACCCTGCTCGGCCGGCTGCCCGGTGATCCCACGAAGACGCTGTTCCCGGCGGAGGTGCTGCCGTTCCTGACGGTGCTCTCGCAGGTCGCCGTCGTGATCTTCATGTTCCTCGCCGGATACGAGATCAACTACCGGCAACTGCGCGGCGGCGGCCGGTCCGTGCTGGCCGTGGCGGCGCTCGCGCTGCTGGTCCCGGCGGGACTCAGCACCGGCGCGGTGACCCTGCTGGAGGGAATGTTCAGCGCGGTCGAACCGGACGCCGGCGGGCGGACGTTCGTGATGTTCATGGCCGTGGCCTGCTCGGTGACCGCGCTGCCGGTGCTGGTGGCGATCGTCCGCGAGCGCGGTCTGGCGGGCACCGCCACCGGCACGGTCGCCACCACCGCGGCCGGGGTCATGGACGTGGTCGCCTGGCTGGTGCTGGCCGCCGCGTTCGCCGGCACCGGGCACTCCTCGGGACCGTCGTGGCTGGCGGCGCTGGTGCTGATCGTGCTGTTCAGCGCGGTCATGTTCCTCCTCGTCAGGCCCGCGCTCGACTGGCTGCTGCGGCGCTCGGAGTCACGGATGCTCGGGCAGGTGCCGCTGGCGTTCGGGCTCGCGATGGGCAGCGCCTGGGTGACCTCCATGCTCGGACTGCACCCGGTGTTCGGCGGCTTCCTCGCCGGACTGGTCATGCCGCGTCGCAACGAGGTCCCGGACGCCGAGGTGCTCCAGCCCATGGAGCAGACCGCGGGCCTGCTGCTGCCGCTGTTCTTCGTCACCACCGGGCTGAAGTTCGACGTCGGCACGCTCGACGGCGACGGACTCGCGCTGCTGGCGCTGATCCTCGCCATCGCCGTCGTCGGCAAACTCGGCCCGGCGTACGCGGCCTGCCGGTTCACCGGCCTCGACCCCCATCAGTCGGCACGGGTGGCCGCGCTGGTGAACACCCGCGGGCTCACCGAACTCATCGTGCTCAACGTGGCGCTCGAAGCCGGAGTGATCGGTCCCGGCCTGTTCACGGTGCTGGTCCTGATGGCGCTCATCACCACCTTCATGACCGGCCCGCTGCTCACCCTGATCGGGCGAAAAGACCGTCCAGAAAAGGAAATTGGACGAGTTGACGAGCCCGCCGGACAAATTCAGGCTCAATAGGAACGCAGACACGGACAGGGAGTTGGCTGTGGCAGCAAAGACCGAAGAATTCGACGTGGCCGTCGTCGGCGGCGGACCCGCCGGTTCCACCCTCGCCGCACTCGTCGCCAAACAAGGGCACCGGGTCGTCGTACTCGAAAAGGAGAACTTCCCGCGCTACCAGATCGGCGAATCGCTGCTGCCGTCCACCATTCACGGTGTCTGCCGGCTCTCCGGCGCCGCGGACGACCTCGCCGAGGCGGGCTTCCCGCTCAAGCGCGGCGGCACCTTCCGCTGGGGCGCCCGGCCCGAGCCCTGGACCTTCGCCTTCTCCGTCTCGCCCCGCATGGCGGGCCCGACCTCGGTGGCCTACCAGGTCGAGCGTTCCAAGTTCGACGACATCCTGCTGAAGAACGCCCGCAAGCAAGGCGCGGACGTCCGCGAGGGCTGCTCGGTGCGCGGGCTGATCGAGGAGGGCGAGCGGGTCCGCGGGCTCACCTACGCAGGCGCCGACGGAAGCGAGCGCGAGATCCGCGCGAAGTACGTCGTCGACGCCTCCGGCAACAAGAGCCGGATCTACAACAAGGTCGGCGGGACCCGCGAGTACTCCGACTTCTTCCGCAGCCTCGCCCTCTTCGGCTACTTCGAGAACGGCAAGCGGATGCCCGAGCCCAACCGCTTCAACATCCTCTGCGTGGCCTTCGAGAGCGGATGGTTCTGGTACATCCCGCTCAGCGACACCCTGACCAGCGTCGGCGCCGTCGTCAGGCGGGAGATGGCCGACAAGATCCAGGGCGATCCGGAGAAGGCGCTGCGGGCGCTGATCGACGAGTGCCCGATGATCGCCGACTACCTCTCCGACGCCACCCGCGTCACCGAGGGCCAGTACGGCGAGATCCGGGTCCGCAAGGACTACTCGTACCACCAGACCACCTTCACCCGGCCCGGCATGATGCTCGTGGGCGACGCCGCCTGCTTCGTCGACCCGGTCTTCTCCTCCGGCGTGCACCTGGCCACCTACAGCTCGCTGCTCGCCGCCCGCTCCCTCAACAGCGTCCTGGAGGGCAAGGTCGACGAGGACGCCGCGATGCGGGAGTTCGAGGCCCGCTACCGGCGCGAGTACGGCGTCTTCTACGAGTTCCTCGTCTCCTTCTACGAGATGCACCGCGACGAGAACTCCTACTTCTGGCAGGCCAAGAAGGTCACCGCCAACACCGAGCCGGAACTGCAGGCGTTCGTCGAGCTGATCGGCGGTGTCTCCTCCGGTGAGCAGGGCCTGATGAACGCCGAGGCGCTCGGCGAGCGGCTCGCGGAGAACTCCGAGGAGTTCGCCACCGCCGTGGAGAAGTACGCCGCGAACGACGACGGCAGCTCGGTGCCCCTGTTCAGCTCCTCCGTCGTGCGCAACGCCATGCAGGAGGCGGGCCAGGTGCAGATGCGGGCACTGCTCGGCGAGGACGCCGAACCCGAGGCGCCCATGTTCCCCGGCGGTCTGGTCTCCTCCGCGGACGGCCTGTACTGGCTGCCGTCCACCACCGCCTGAGGGAGGCGAGCCCCGACAATGGCGTCCCGTGACGTCCCCGTGTACAACCGCCGGGACCGGTTCGACCCGGTCCCGGAGCTGGTCGCGCTGCGCACCGAGTGCCCGGTGCTGCGCACCGAACTGCACGGTGGGCCCTCCAGCCAGGTCGTGGGCTGGCTGGTCACCGGCATCGAGGAGTCCCGCGAGGTGCTCAGCGACCAGCACCGGTTCACCATGCTGCCGCCCGCCGACACCGAGGCCCAGTCCCGAAGGCTGCAGAACATCGGCAACCTCCTGCACTACGACCCGCCGGAGCACACCCGGCTGCGCAAGATGCTCAACCCCGAGTTCACCATGCGGCGCCTGCGGCGGCTCCAGCCGCGTATCGAGGCCGTCGTCGAGGAGTGCCTCGACGCGATGGAGCAGGCCGGGGCGCCCGCCGACCTGATGCACCACTTCGCCTGGCAGATACCGGGCCAGACCGCCTGCGAACTGCTGGGCGTGCCCCGCGACGACCGGGCGGAGCTGTCCCGCCACCTCGACATCACCCGCGACGACGGCCGCGGCCGGACCCGCCAGATGGCGGCCGGCCGGGCCTTCCGCGCCTACTTCCAGCAGCTCACCGCACGGCAGCGCCGGGACCCCGGCGACGAACTGCTGGGCATGCTGGTGCGCGAGTACGGCGACGAGATCACCGACGAGGAACTGGAGGGCCTGGCCGCGTCGCTGACCTCCGCCGGCATCGAGAACGTCGCCAGCATGCTGGGGCTCGGAACCCTTCTGCTGCTCGAACACCCTGACCAGCTGGCCAAGTTGAAGGAGAACCCCGAGTTGATCGACCGCGCGGTGGAGGAACTGCTGCGCTACGTCTCGGTGATCCCGACCCTCTCGCCGCGCACCGCGCTCGAGGACGTGCCGCTCGGCGGGCACGTGGTGCCGAAGGGGGAGCGGGTCATCTGCTCAGCCTTCGCGGTGAACCGGATCGCGACCCCCGGCGGCGATCCTGAGGACGGGTTCGACATCACCCGTGAACCCGCCCCGCACATGGCGTTCGGGCACGGCGTTCACCACTGTCTCGGCGCCCCGCTGGCCAGGATGCAACTGCGCACCGCCTACCTGGCGTTGTGGCGTCGCTTCCCGGAGCTGCGGCTCGCCGTCCCGCACGAGCAGATCCGGTTCCGGACGCCGTCCTCGCGGGTGTACTCCGTGGACGCGCTGCCGGTGGCCTGGTAGGAGGACAACGCTCATGCCGCAGCAAACCCAGCCGCAGGCCCCGCAGCAGGCACCGCGGGCCCAGCAGGCGTACCCCGAACTGCTCTACACCCGGCGCACCCGGTTCGACCCGGCCGACGACCTGCGGGCCGCGGAGCCCCTGAGCAGGTACGTCATCGGCCCCAACGAGTCCGACGAATGGGTCTGGCTCGCCACCGGCTACACCGAGGTCCGCCAGATCCTCGGCGACCACACCAACTTCAGCACCCGCCGCCGGTGGGGCGCCGAAGGACCCGACTGGCGCCCGCCGGAGCTGGTGGGCCATCTGATGGACTACGACCCGCCGGAACACACCCGACTGCGCCAGATGCTCACCCCCGAGTTCACGGTACGGCGGCTGCGCCGGCTGGAGCCGAACATCGAGGCGATCGTCGAGGAGCACCTGGACACCGTCGAGGCCGCCGGACCGGGTGCCGATCTGATGCCGCTGTTCGCCCAGCCCGTGCCGGGCGAGGTGCTGTGCGAGCTGATCGGCGTGCCGCGCGACGACCGGCCCGAGTTCCTGCGCCACTGCCACCGGCATCTGGACTTCTCCCGCAGCCGCAAGGTGCGGGCGGCCGACGGCGCCGCGTTCTCCCGCTATCTCGTCTCGATGGTGGCGCGGCAGCGCAAGGACCCCGACGACGGGTTCATCGGCGCGCTGGTGCGCGAGCACGGCGAGAACTTCACCGACGACGAGATGCGCGGCGTGTGCGTCCTGCTGATCCTCGCCGGCATCGACAACATCGAGGGCATGATCGGCCTCGGTGTCCTGGCGATGCTGGAGCACCCGGACCAGCTGCCGCTGCTGCTCGGCGAACGCGACGGCCGGGGCAGGGCCTCGGGGGCGGGCAACGGCTCGGGGTCGGACAGGGGTCCGGGCCGGGGCGACGGCGGCCGGCTCGCCTCCGACCGCGCCCTGGACGAGCTGATCCGCTACATGTCGGTGGCGAACGCGCCCACCCCGCGCACCGCCGTGAACGACGTGCGCATCGGCGAGCACCTGATCAAGTCGGGCGAGACCGTCATCTGCTCGCTCACCATGGCCAACCGCGACCCGGCCCTCACCGACGGACCCGACCGCCTCGACCTCGGCCGCGAGCCCGTCGCGCACGTCGCCTTCGGACACGGCGTCCACCACTGCCTGGGCGCCGCGCTGGCCCGCACCGAACTGCGCATCGCCTACAAGGCGTTGTGGCGTCGCTTCCCGGAGCTGCGGCTCGCCGTGCCCGCCGAGGAGGTGCGCTTCTACAACCGCGCGCTGGCCCACGGAGTGCACCGGCTGCCGGTCGTCTGGTGACCGGCGGAAAGGAGACGGCAGACCGATGGAGATCCGGATCGACCGCGACAAGTGTGTGAGCGGCGGCGTCTGCGCGATGTTCGCGCCCCAGGTCTTCGACCAGGACGACGAGGGCATGGGCGTCGTCGACAACGCCGCACCGGCTGCGGAACTTGCCGCGGCCGTGCGGTCGGTCGTCTGGCGCTGCCCGGGGCACGCCATCACGGTCCACGACCAGGAACAGGAGGACGGGGCCTGACCGGAAGGCGGAATGGAAGGGGAGGGGGCCGGGTGACCCGGCCCCCTCCCGCACGTTCGCCCCGCGCTACACCACCAGCGTCTCCAGCCGTCGCGCGTCGGCGACCCCCGCGCACCCCGCCAGCCCCAGCGCGTCCGTCAGTTCCTCGTGCAGGAGCTCCAGCACCTGTCGGACCCCGTCCTCGCCGTCGGCGGCCAGGCCCCAGATCGGCGCGCGGCCCACCAGTACGCCCGACGCACCGAGCGCGAGGGCCTTGAGGACGTCCGTGCCGCTGCGCACACCGCCGTCCAGGAGGATCTCGCAGGCGCCGCCGACGGCCTCGACCACATCGGGCAGCGCGGCCACGGCGGTCATCGCGCCGTCGAGTTGGCGGCCACCGTGGTTGGAGACCACCAGGGCGTCGACGCCGTGCTCCACCGCGCGCCGCGCGTCCTCGGGGGCCAGCACGCCCTTGAGCACGACAGGCAGCCGGGTGGACTCGCGCAGCCGCTCCACGGACGCCCAGGTCAGGGAGCGGGAGAAGATCTCCGCCGTGTGCACGGCCACCGCCGAAGCGCCGTCGCCGCCGCGGTGCGCCGTAGAGGGCCCTGCGCCCAGGTGTACCGCGCGCACGTCGTCCGGCAGCGCGAACCCGTTGCGGACGTCGCGCAGTCGGCGGCCCATCCACGGCACGTCGACGGTGAGCACGATCGCCTCGCAGCCGGCGTCCTCCGCCCTGCGGACCAGATCCAGCGTCCGCCCGGTGTCACGCAGCCAGTACAACTGGAACCACACCGAGCCGCCGACCGCCGTGACCTCCTCCACCGGGACACTGCTCAGCGTCGCCACGGTGAACGGCACACCCGCCGCCTTCGCGGCCCGCGCCGTCGCCAACTCGCCCTCGGGGCACACCAGTCGGTGGTACGCCACCGGTCCGATCGCCACCGGCATCCGCGCCGCCCGCCCCAGCAACGTCGCCTCCGCGCCGCACGCGGACACGTCGTTGAGGATCCGGGGGCGTACGAAGACACCGTCGAACGCCGCTCGGTTGGCCGCGAGCGACAGCTCCCGGCCGCTGCCCCCGGCGATGAAGTCCCACACGTCGGGCGGCAGGGCCATGGCGGCGGCCCGCTCGACGTCGTCCATGTCGAGCGGAGCCGCCGCGTCCCCGCCGGAGTCACCGCAGGCCATGCTGCCCGGCCTTCTCCAGCTCCACCGCCTCGTACAGCGCCTTGATGTTGGCGCTGCCGAACGTGCCCGCGCCCTGCCGCTCGATGATCTCGAAGAACAGCGTGCGCTTCGGGTGCGCGGAGGCGGTGAATATCTGGAACAGCTGACCGCCGTGGTCCTCGTCCGCGAGCAGCTGCGTCTCGCGCAGCGTGTCGATGGAGTGCGTCGCCGGCTCGATACGGCCGTCGAGCAGGTCGTAGTAGGCGTCCGGTGTCTTCAGGAAGCGGACCCCGCGGTCGCGCAGCGCGCGGACCGAGCGCACGGCGTCGTCGCTGGAGAAGGCGATGTGCTGGATGCCGGCCCCGTCGTGGTTCTTCAGGAAGTCGTCGATCTGCCCCGGCTCCGCCTTGGTGTCGGGCTCGATGAGGGTGAGGGTCACCGCGCCGTTCGGGCTCTGCACCACCTTCGACTCCATCGCCTGCGCGCCGACGACGATCCGCTCCTCGAAGATCTCGTTGAAGCCGAGGGCGTTGCGGTAGAACCGCACGGTCGCGTCGAGATCCCCCGCGGGGAGGCAGACCGCGAAGTGGTCGATGTCCAGCAGCCCCACCTCCTCGGACCAGGACGGCTGTTCACCGGCGACGGGCGTGAACCCGGCCGGGAGCCCGCCCGGTGCCCCGGGCTCGCGCTCCACCAGCGTGTGGACGACGTCCCCGAAGCCGCCGATGAGCGCGCTCGCGCGCGGTCCGTCCCCGGAGTGCCGCTCCGGCTTGCGCAGCGCACGGGCCCCCGCGGCCTCGGCGGCGGCGAACGCGGCGCCCGCGTCCCGGGTGCGCAGCGCGATGTCGGCGACTCCGTCGCCGTGGGCCGGGAGATACGCGGACGCGGGGTGCCGGTCGCTCAGCGGGGTCGTCAGGACAAGGGTGATCCCGCCGTGCCGGAGCGCGACGCCGTGGTGATCGGCGGAAGTGCTCTCCCCGGCCACTGCAAAGCCGTATGTTTCCTGCCAGCCGCGGGCCGCCGTCTCCAGGTCCTTTACGTACAACTCGACGTAGTCGATCATGTAGTGACTGATGGGCTGATGCACGCTCGCTCGATCATTCATGACGGTCCCTGAGTCGAAGAAGGATCGGATTTGCGGCGCAACCGTACAACTCGATTGGTGAATGCCGCACTTGTCAAAGGCGGACACCTGAAGATGCTGGTCAGGGACGTCTCGCGGGTGTCAAAGAAGCGGCGTTGTCGCCATTGGCGCAGTACGTGATACTGCCCCCATGCAGATCCGGGAAAATCTCGCGGAATTGAGTTCGGAGCCGCTGCACGCCTCGCTCACCGCTGCGTCCATGGAGTCGATGAATCTGCTGAACAATATTGCCGGGACCTATCCCGAGGCAGTGTCGTTCGCGGCCGGACGGCCCTACGAGGGATTCTTCGACACCGATCAGCTCCATGAATACCTGAAGGTGTTCACGGGCTATCTGCGCTGTGAGCGGGGAATGACGGAACAGCAGGTCTCCCGCACCCTCCTCCAATACGGCGACACCAAGGGCGTCATCGCCGAGCTGATCGCCCGCAACCTCGCCGTGGACGAGGGCATCGACGCCGACCCACGCTCCGTCGTCGTCACGGTCGGCTTCCAGGAAGCGCTGTTCCTGGTGCTGCGCGCCCTGCGCGCCGATGACCGCGACGCGCTGCTCGCCCCGTCTCCCACCTACGTCGGTCTCAGCGGCGCCGCCCTGCTCACCGATCTGCCAGTGCTGCCGGTGCCCTCCGGAAAACACGGGCTCGACCTGGGGGAGTTGGTGCGCCTGCTGCGCGCCGCGCGCGACGCCGGCCGCCGCGTGCGCGCCTGCTACGTCACGCCGGACTTCGCCAACCCCGTCGGCATCAGCATGACCGTCGCCGACCGGCACCGGCTGCTGGAGATCGCCGCCTCGGAAGGCCTCCTGCTGCTGGAGGACAACCCCTACGGACTCTTCCACCGCACCCCGGACCGACGCCCGCCCACGCTGAAGTCCCTCGACACCGACGGCCGGGTCGTCTACCTCGGCTCCTTCGCCAAGAGCGGCGTCGCGGGCGCGCGGGTCGGCTTCGCCGTAGCCGACCAGCCGGTGGGCGGCGGACTGCTCGCCGACGAGCTGTCGAAGATCAAGAGCATGCTGACGGTGAACACCTCACCGATCGCCCAGGCCGTCATCGGCGGCAAGCTGATCGCCAACGACTTCAGCCTGGTGGCCGCCAACACCAGGGAAACCGCCGTGTACCAGAGCAATCTGACCCAGGTGCTGGAAGGGCTCGCCAAGCGGTTCCGGGACTGCGACGACGTGACCTGGAACGAACCCGACGGCGGGTTCTTCGTGGTCGTCACCGTGCCGTTCACCGTGGACGACGCCTTCCTGGAGCACGCGGCGCGCGAGCACGGCGTGCTGTTCACGCCCATGCACCATTTCTTCGGCGCGGGAACCGAGTCCCGCCAACTGCGGCTGTCGATCAGCACCTTGACCCCGGAGCGCATCGAGGAGGGGCTCGACCGGCTCGCCGCCGCCATCACCTCACGCCTGCCCGGCGGCACCACGGCCGACGCCACCGTCGGCACCGCCACCGGGGCGGTCTCGTGATCCGCACCCTGGCCGTCGTAGGCACCGGGCTGATCGGCACGTCGGTGGCGCTCGCCGCCGCCCGGCGCGGCGTCACCGTGCACCTCCTCGACGCCAATGCGTCCGCGGTCCGCACCGCCGAACTGCTCGGTGCGGGCACCGCGAAGCCGCCCGAGGAACCGGTCGACCTCGCGGTGCTCGCCGTACCCCCGAGCAAGGTCGCCGACGTGCTCTCGGACCAGCAGGCGCGGGGCCTGGCACGCAGCTACACGGACGTGGCCAGCGTCAAGGCCGGCCCGGAGCGCGAGGTGCTGGCCCGCGCCGCGCGGCCCACACACTTCGTCGGCGGCCACCCGCTGGCAGGCCGTGAGCGCTCCGGGCCGCTCGCCGCGCGCCCCGACCTCTTTCAGGACCGGGTCTGGGTGCTCACCCCCTCCCGGCTCACCTCCAAGCCCACCTTCGACCGGGCACTGGACCTGATCGCCCTGTGCGGAGGCGTGCCCACGGTCATGCAGAGCGGGGCCCACGACGAGACCGTGGCACTCACCTCCCATGCCCCGCACCTCATGGCCAGCCTGATCGCGGCCCGGCTCGGCGGCCGGTCTCCGGTCACCGCGCTCCTCGTCGGCCAGGGGTTCCGGGACGCGACCCGGATCGCCCGCGGCGAGGCCCGGCTGTGGACCGACATCATCGAGACCAACGCCGCCGAGGTCGCCGGCGTCCTCAGCGCCCTGCAGACCGATCTCACCGAACTGCTCACGGCGGTGGGGGAGTTGTCGGTTCGGGATCCTCGGCACCGGGCGCGGAGCCGGCGGAACCTCACCGGCCTGCTGGAACGCGGTATCGCCGCGCTGGAGGCACTGCCCGCACCGGCGTCCGGCCCGCTCGCCGCCGACACCGCCCATGTCGACGTCACCATCGCCGAACGCCCCGGCGAACTCGCCCGGCTCCTCGACATCGCCGCCGGAAGCGGCGCCGGCCCTGACACCGTCGCCGCGCCCGTCTTTCCGCAGGGCCCGGACGGACCGCTGGTCATCCGCTTCGAGCTCGCTGCGGACGATGCGGACACCCTGGCGGAGAAGCTGGCCTCGGCGGGCTGGGACGTCGTCCACGAGGACGGCGTGCACGAGGATGACGTACGGGAGGACGACGTCCGGGACGAGCCCGAGCTCGCTCTGGTCGGGTTCCCCGTGTGACGCAACACCCGCTCACCAAACCCCCGTTGGCATCCGGCACCTCCACTTCACCCGCGACACGCCCGTACCCTTCCCGACCTGGTGGCCGGGAAGGGTACGGGTCCGGTTCAGTTCCGGACCGGGCGCGGTGCCCCTGGCGGGGGATTGTCGAGGGGCACCGCTGATCAGGGCGTAGCCAGGGCCTCCGTCGGAGGCAGCCGGGCCGCGCGCACCGCCGGATAGAAGCCCGCCAGCGCGCCGATGAGCAGCGTCGAGCCGATGCCGCCGGCCATGGCCCAGGCCGGGACGACCGATGGCCAGCCCTGGTAGGAGGCGTAGCCGATGGTCACCGCGATCCCCAGGGTCACCCCGCCGACGCCGCCGAGCGCGGACAGCAGTTGCGACTCGCACAGGAACTGGTTGCGGATCTGGCCGCGGGTGGCCCCCAGCGAGCGGCGCAGACCGATCTCGGAGCGGCGCTCCAGCACGGAGATGACCATGGTGTTGGCCACCCCGACCCCGCCGACCAGCAGCGCCACCGCGCCGAGCCCGAGGAGCAGTCCGCTCAGGGTGTCGTCCGTGGCCTCCTTCGCGGCGAGCGCGTCGGAGGGCCGGGAGACGGCCGCTTCGTCGGGCTTCTCCGGGTTGGCGGTGGCCCCGAGGATGCCCTGCACCTCGGAGACGTGCTCCTCCACGGCGCGTACGTGTATCACCGTCGGGTAGCCGTCGAAGCCGAGGTTCTCCTCCGCGTAGGGCCAGCCGACCAGTGCCTGGGTGTCCAGCTCCGGGGTCAGTTCGTTCGGCGCGAGCAGTCCGATCACGGTGAACCAGCGGTCGCCGAGCCACACCTGGACGTCGGATCCGGCCCGGTGCACGCCAAGTTGTTCGGCGGCGCGTGGGCCGAGCACGACGGACGGATAGCGGTCGTTGGCCTCGTTCAGCCAGCGGCCGTCGGTGAGCTTCGCGCCGGTCGTGTCGGGCAGATTGGTCTTCGCCGCGTAGACGGCGATACCGCTGGTCTCCGCCTCGGGGATGTGGTCGTTGCGGTAGACCTTGGCGTCGACCTTGCCGAGCGCCGTCACCGACTCCACGTCCGGGATGTTGCCCACCATCTCCACCGACTCGCTCGGCAGATGGGAGGCGTCACCGCTGAGCGACGGCCCCGGTGTGACGGACAGCAGATTGGTGCCCAGGGCGCTGAGCCGTCGGTCCAGGTCCTCTGTGCTGGATGTGGAGATGCCCACCACGCCCACCATGGCCGCGATGCCGATGGCGATGCCCAGCGCGGACAGGAACACCCGCATGGGCCGGGCCCGCAGCCCGTAGCCGCCCACCCGCAGTACGTCGGCGGGGCTCATCCGGGCCGGACGGGGCCGGGAGCCGGCCGCGCGCCGGCTGGACCCCGTCACCGCTCCGCCCCGGAGGCGACGGCCGCCATCTCACGGCCGACGGCGGCTGCCATCTCTCGGCCTGCGGCCGAGTCATGCTCGATCCGCCCGTCCTTGAGCCGTACCTCGCGTGGCAGGGACGCGGCGACGTCCCGGTCGTGCGTGATGACGACGACCGTGGTGCCGGCCTCGTTGAGCTCGTGCAGCAGCTCCAGCACGGTCGCGCCGGACCGGGAGTCGAGTGCGCCGGTCGGCTCGTCGGCCAGCAGCAGCGGGGGATCGCCCAGCACCGCACGGGCGATCGCGACGCGTTGCTTCTCACCGCCGGAGAGCTGGTGGGGCTCGTGGTACAGCCGGTGCCCGAGCCCCACGCGGCGCAGTGCCGCCTCGGCGAGTCGGCGCCTCTTGGCGCGCGGGGTGCCGCTGTAGAGCAGCCCGTCGGCCACGCTGTCCAGCACAGGGATGCCCGAGGTGAGATGGAACTGCTGGAACACGAACCCGATCGTGCCGGCACGCAGCGCCGACAACTCGCGGTCGCTGAGCTCCTCGACCGCGTGGCCGTCGACCCGGACGTGCCCGGAGGTCGGGCGGCTCAGCGTCCCCATGATGTTGAGCATGGTCGACTTCCCGGACCCGGACGGACCGACGATCCCGACCAGTTCACCGCGTCCGATCACCAGATTCGCGTCGGCCAGCGCGACGACCTCCCCGTACTGCTGGGAGACTCCCGTCAACTCGATGACGTGAGGCGTCACTTGGGCACCCCCACGTTCATGCCCTCCTTGATGCCCGAGCCCTTCACCTCGACCAGGCCGTTCGCGAACATCCCCAGCTC
Organism: Streptomyces shaanxiensis; assembly: GCF_039537145.1. NCBI lineage: Bacteria > Bacillati > Actinomycetota > Actinomycetes > Kitasatosporales > Streptomycetaceae > Streptomyces > Streptomyces shaanxiensis. Next base: position 51,791 of record NZ_BAAAZY010000013.1, on the reverse strand, counting down.
CACCGGGACCAGCTCGCTGCCGCTGCCGTCGCCGGCCGTCGGGACCTCCAGGGCGTAGCCGCCGCCCGGCCGTGCCATCAGCGCGTTGACCGGTACCGCGAGCACGTCCCGGCGGCTGTCGGCCTCCAGGATCACGTCGACGGACGCGGCCTGATAGCGGCCCAGCTTCTTCTGGTCCTTGATCTTCAGCTGGACCGGAAGGGTCGCCTCGTCCGCGCCCTGGCCCTCGCCGCCGGCCCCGGTCCCGGAACCGGCCGCGTCGTTGCCCGCGGTGCCGATGTCGGTGACCTCGCCCACCACGGTGCTGCCGTCCGGAAGCCGGACCGTGGCCTTGGAACCCTCCTTCACCAGGTCCTCGTGCTGCGGGTCCAGGTCCATGGAGACGATGCGCTCGGTACCGGTCCAGGTCAGCACCTCGCCGCCGAGGACCGCGCCGGGCGAGGTCTTCAGCTCCGCGACCCGACGCGCCCCGGGTGCGACCACCGCGTCCCCGGGCCGTACGGTCCCGGTCTCCTCGGCGCCCAGGTCGTCCTGCCACTCCTCGACCGCCTGGGCGGTGCCCGAGGTGTACTCGTCGTCCACGTCGAAGCCGTCGTAGCCCAGATCGGCGAGGTTGCGCTCCAGCATCCGCACGTCGGCGCCCTCGCTGCCGGGCTCCAGCGTGCGGTAGAAGGGGATCGACCCGTACAGCAGGGGCACCTTGCGCTCGTTGACCCGGTAGACGGTGTCGCCGCGTTCGAGCGTGTCGCCCTCGCCGGGCACCCAGGTGACGAACTCGCCGTCGGCGCCGGCCTGGCTGCCGCCGCCCTGCCCGCTCTGGCCGGTCTGCCCGCTCTGGCCGGATGCGGAGGCGTCGGTGACGGCGGTCGGTTCGCCGTGGCCCAGGGTGCCGTCCACGGTCTCGGTACTGGTCAGCGTGATCCGCTGGACCTTCGTCGTCGCGACCGGCCGGTCGGGGGCGGCCGGCGACGCGGTTGCGTCGTCACCACTGAACGCGCCGGTGGCGGCGAGTCCCGCGGCGGCGGCCACGGCTATCGCGATCACCACGATGAAGGCCGTACGGCGGGTGCGGCGCTTGCGCCGGTCCCTCGGCGGCCGGTCGGCCTCCTCGGCCACGGCCGGCTTCGCCGTCTCCTCGGCGACGGCCGGTGTCCGTCCCGCATCCTCCGCGACAGCCGGTGTCCGCTCCGCCTCGTTCGCGACCGCCGGGGCCCCGCCGGGTTCCACGACGGCCGGTAGGTGTTCCGTTTCGTCCTGCGTGGTCACTGGCCTCCGCCGCCCTGAATCATCATGCCGCCGCCGGGCCACTTGTCCTGGCACGCGGACCGGGCCTTCTGGAAGGCGGGGTCGGCCATGCTGAGGCCGGCGCCGGCGAAGTCAAGAGCCATCTGGCCGCCGTTGATCTCGGGGTCCGGGAACTTCGGCACGCCGTTCTCGCGAATGCACTCCGCCCAGGCGGCGACCTTGGTCGGATCGAGCGGCTCGCCGCCCCCGCCCTGGCCCTGGCCCTGCGGGGCCTTGTCGCGGCAGGCCTCCATGGCGCCCTGGAACTCGGCCGAATTGGTGTCGACGCCGCCCGCGTCCATGCGGATACCGCCGTCGGCCTGCTGGGGGTCGGGGAATTCGGGGACGCCCTCCGCGCGCATGCACTCGGCGAATTCCAGGGCCTGGTCGAACGCGCCGTTCGCCGAGCCGGAGGAGTCCGAGGTCGCCTCGCCGTCGGAGGCCGCGCTGGAGTCGCCGGAACAGCCGCTGATCAGCGCGCCTGTGAGCAGCAGGGATACGGGAAGAAGCATGCGCCCGATCCGGGCGCGACGGTGTGTTGAGAACATGAACGGAGTTGTACGCCGGGTGCGGTTACACGCGGGGAACAACGTCGTCGGCCACTTTCGCCCTCCCCAGGCGTTATTCCCCTGTTATGGGTCCCAGGGCATCCTGACCCGCATGAGAGTGCTGATTGTCGACGACCACCTCGAGCTCGCCGAGACGATCGCCGCCGGACTGCGGCAGGAAGGCATGGCCATCGACCTGGCACTGGACGGCCAGCAGGCGCTGGAGCAGGCCACCGTGTACGACTACCACGTGATCGTGCTCGACCGGGACCTGCCGCTGATGCACGGCGACGAGGTCTGCCGCGCGCTGATCAAGCACGGTTGCCGGGCCCGCATCCTCATGCTCACGGCCTCCGCCACCATCGCCGACCGGGTCGACGGACTGAGCCTGGGGGCCGACGACTATCTGACCAAGCCGTTCGCCTTCGCCGAGCTGGTTGCGCGGATCCGCGCCCTCGCCCGGCGCGCGCACCCCGCCGTGCCCCCGGTGCTCACCCACGACGATCTGTCGCTGTCGCCGGCCGAGCACACCGCCTGGCGCGGCGGACGCCAACTCGACCTGTCCCCCAAGGAGATGGCCGTACTGGAGCTGCTGCTGGCCGCGCGGGGCGCGGTGGTGTCCGCGGAGGAACTACTCGAACGGGCCTGGGACGACGCCACCGACCCGTTCACCAACACCGTGAAGGTGACCATCAGCCGGCTGCGCCGCAAGCTCGGCGAACCGCCCGTGATCGAGACGGTGCCGCATGTCGGCTACCGCATCTGAGCCGGCCGGCCGGTTCCGCATCCGCTGGTCGGCCCGGCTCCGGCTCACCCTCCTCTACGGGACGCTGTTCTTCGTCTCGGGCGCCACCCTGCTCGCCGTCACCTACCTTCTGGTCCTGCAGAGCCCGGCCTCCAAAGGCACCAAGATCACCACCATGAACGCCTCGCGCAACCCGGCGGTGCAGGAGATCTCGGCACAGATCTCGTACGTCGCCGACCGCCAGCGCGAAGAGGCACAGCGCACGCTGCTCACCCGGTCCGGGATCGCGCTCGGTGTCATGACCGGCGTCTCCGGCGGGCTGGGCTGGCTGGTGGCCGGGCGGGTGCTGCGGCCCGTACGCGTGATGACGGAACGGGCCCGGCGCATCTCGGCGCACAATCTGCACGAGCGGCTCGCGATGCCCGGGCCCGCCGACGACGAGCTGAAGAACCTCGGCGACACCTTCGACGGGCTGCTCGCCCGTCTGGACGCCGCGTTCGACGCACAGAGACGCTTCGTCGCCAACGCCTCGCACGAGCTGCGCACCCCGCTGACCCTGCAGCGTACGGTGATCGAGGTCGCGCTCAGCAAACCGGATCCGGACGTGAAGGCCCTGCGGGCGGTGTGCGAGCGGGCCCTGGCCGTCGGCGAGGACCAGGAGCGGCTGATCGAGGCCCTGTTGACGCTGGCGAGCAGCCAGAGCGGGGTCTTCCGGACCGAGCCGCTTGACCTCGCCGAGATCGTCACCGACGTGCTCGACAACCTCGCGCCCACCCGCCCCGAGGACGTCGCCCTGGACGTCGGTCTCACCGCCGCCGCGGCCGAGGGCAACGCCGGCCTCGTGGAACGGCTGGTGACCAACCTGGTCGCCAACGCCCAGCGCTACACCCCCCACGGTGGCTGGATCCGGGTCACCACCGGCCTCCAGGACGGGGCGCCCACGGTCCGCGTTGTCAACAGCGGACCGGTGGTCCCACGCGAGGCCATCCCGTCGCTGTACCAGCCCTTCCAACGCCTGGGCCACCGCTCCGCGCGCGCCGACGGCCACGGCCTCGGACTGTCGATCGTCGCGGCGATCGCCAGCGCCCACCGGGCCCGGATCGTCACCGAACAAGGCCCGGAGGGCGGGCTCGACATCACCGTCGCCTTCCCCCGCAGCAGGGCCGGGCTGTACGGGGCGGCCGTGCCGTGACCCGCCCGGGGTGCCAGGACACCGGTGAACATCTCCCGAACGGTCTCAACTCCCCCAGAATGAACTGGAATTGGGATCGTCGTTCGGGGTCGGAGCGTCCAGTGCCTCGCGTGTGACGGTGGCCGTGGATCGGCCGGGGAGCAGCAGGTTGAGCCAGGAGTGGGCGTACGACCAGAGGCCTGCCTCCTTCAGGGCCGCGGCGGCGGACGGCACTCACTATCCGGTCGGCAGCATCCCCTTCACCCGCGCGGACTGGCGAACCCACTTCGGCTCGGCCTGGCCGCGACTGGAGTTGGCCAAGCGCACATACGACCCACGGGGGATTCTGGTCCCGGCCAGGGAATCTTCTGATCCCGCCCGGGTGACCACGACGTCGGCAGGGTGAGTCGAACTGCTGCGTCAGGCGCCTGACGTACACCACGCTTTGGGAGAGGAGCAGCCAGTCTTCCTGAGGCGGCGGCTCGATACCCGGCTCGCCAGGCCACCCTGGACCAGACTGCGGCGTGTCGGCCGACTGCCTTTGACGGGCAGCTCCGTCAGACCAGGACAGCCGATTCAGTCGCGCCCTGCCCGTCGAGCCACCACGGCTTCTCCATCGACGACTTGGTAGGTTGCGCAGGTTCACCGCTTGGAGAGTTGTGGCAGCGCTCAAGGAGAGGGGCCAGGCGACGATGCAGGCGTCAGAGTTCCCGCGTGCGGTGGCCGCGGCCATGTCGACCGCCTCGTCACTGGGCCTGGCAGTGGACGACGCGATCGTTCTTCATGACTCGAACAAGCTCACTCTGCGTCTGTTGCCTTGTGACGTCCTGGCCCGGGTGGCACCTGTAGCGCATCAGGTCGCACAGTTCGAAGTCGAGCTTGCTCAGCGGCTCGCCGAATCCGGGTGCCCTGTGGCGGCTCTCGAGCCTCGAGTCGAGCCACGCGTGTATGAGCGTGATGGCTTTGCGGTCACGCTATGGACCTACTACGAACCCGTGACACCTCGAGAGGTCTCACCAGCCGACTACGCCAATGCGCTGGAGCGGCTGCATGCCGGCATGCGCAAGCTCGATGTCCCGACGCCGCAGTTCACGGATCGAGTGGAGCAGGCTCAGCAACTCGTGACGAACCGCGACCGCACTCCGGCGCTCGCCGACGCGGACCGGGAGCTGCTCGGGGACACGTTACGAAGTCTGAGGCGAGTGATCGGCCAGCGCGGAGGCGCTGAGCAGTTGCTGCACGGCGAGCCGCACCCGGGCAACGTGCTCACCACGAAGAACGGGTTGCTGTTCATAGACTTTGAGACGTGTTGCCGTGGGCCCGTCGAATTCGACCTCGCCCATGCTCCCGAAGAAGTCAGCGAGCACTATCCGGGTGTCAATCAAGACTTGCTGCGCGAGTGCCGGGTCCTGGTGCTGGCGATGATCACAGCGTGGCGCTGGGATCGAGACGACCAACTCCCCAACGGGCGCCAGTTGGGCACTGAGTGGCTCAGCCAGATCCGAGCAGCACTCGATCGCAACGGCTTTGATACCCACGGCTGATCGCGGACCTTCGAGGTCGTAGCCGGCCGGCTGGTGGCACGGGATCTACCGTGATCCTGGCCTTGACCGGTCGGCGCCCCACAGGAGGGCTTTGCTGCTGGCGAGGGGGACCATCGTCGACCCGCTGAACGCGCTACGCCGCCTGCTCGCCATCGACGATGAGGTGGAGGACTACGAGGGCTGATGTCGTGCACCCTCGCGAGCAAGGCCCGCCCGCCCTGGTCGCGGTCGCCGCTCTCGACGTGCGATGGTCACGGACGAGTCGTCCAGCACCTGCAGGAGCTGGGCCGGCGCGATCGCCGGCGCCGGGACCATCTCACTGCCGTATTGCGCCAGTTCCTTGATTCCGGAACCTGACTCCGTATATCGCGGGCGTATCGAAAATCGCATACGTCACCGCAACGGCCCTCCGTCTCCAATGGGGTAATGACCCACAACGCATCCCTGTCAGCAGCGCCCCGCCGCACGCGCGGGATCGTGCTCCTCGGCCTGGTGATCCTCGGCCTGGCGAGCGCCGTGTTCGTCCTGCGGCGGCCGCTCATGATGTCCGCTCCGATGTGCATGGCAGGGCGGTGGCACGGCTGCTTCGACACGTTCATCGGCGTGGCGGACGTCGCTGGCCGAAGTGGGCATGGTCCACGGAACGGTGCCGTTCGTATGGCTGACCATGATGCCGGGCGCCGGGGCGGGCATCGTCCCCGCACGGGTGAGCCTGATACCGCTGCGGGACCTGGTCACGATGGGCCCGCTCGGCATCGCCGGCAACCTGCTGGTCTTCGCGTCGCTGGGGTCCTTCGCCCCGATGCGGTTCGCGGCGCTGGCGTCCGCGCCGCGGATCTTGGCGCTCGGGGCGGGCTGCTCGGTCCTGGTCGAAACCGCGCAGTACGTCCTGCAGCTTGACCGGGTGTCCTCTGTGGACGACGTACTGGTCAACGCCGCCGGCGCCGTACTGGCCGCGCTGGCGTCGCGTCGCTGGTGGCACACCACGGCGGAAGCGCCATCGGACCAGCCTCGCCCCGCGCCGGCACCGGCAGGCTGAGTCGCGTGTCCGGTGTGCAGACGTCGTTGCAGATTTCCTTGCATACGCCGGCGATACGTTGCGCTGCTCAGGGCGCCGACATCGCTGCCCGCTAGGATCCTCATCCGCGTGGGGTTGTGGGGAGGGCATATGACGCAGGTGGTGGCCAGCGGCCGGCGCATGGAGGTGGCGTCCAGGAGGGTGGGCAAGACGGTCTGCTGGGTGATCGTGCTGGTCCTGTGGCTGGTGTTGTGCGCCGACCTGCTCCGTGGAGTCTGGCACCTGGAAGCCTGGCGCCGCGTCGCCTTCTGCACGCTTGCGGCGATGGGGGTCTACTACGTGTGGCGTTTCGGCCTGTGCGCTCACCTCAAGGCAAGCCCGACCGCGCTGACGGTGAGGAACCGCTTCTCCAGATGGCACGTCCCGTTCAGCGACATCGCCGACGTGACGTGGCTACCTGGCCAGGGGCCCCGACTCACCCTGCACAGCGGTCCTACGGTCCGACTGGACGCCTACGCGGGCTGGCCTGTCGGGCGCCTCGGCCGGCAGATGATGACAGACCTCATCGCCGCACGTCGCAGCAGCCCGAGCGACACTCCAGAAGTCGGTAACAAGCGGCGAGCCGGTGGCGTGGCCGAGCTGCTCCTCCTGTCCGTCTGGGTGTGGTTCTACGTCACCACTCGGATGGCTTCGTGATTCCGGCGGCGCGCACCATCTCCCTTACTCAAGGAGATGCTTGCGGACCTGCGTAGGCCGCGGCGGCGGGCTGTGGGACTCGGGGTGAAGCGCGAGTTCGTCTTCGTCGAACGCTTCGTCGACCGGCTGCCGGCCACACTTGCATCTGCGCCTTTGCCGGCACCGTTCGCGCCATCCTCCGGGACGGTCCAATGGCCGGTTGAGGTGTCAGTGAGTCATGGCGCTCATCAGCGAAGGTGCGGCTGAAGTGGGAGGTGTTGGTGAAGCCGTGCGCGAAGGCGATCTCGGTGACGCTGCGGCCGGTGACTGCGTGCCTCGGGCTGCGACCTGGCCGGCCGGGCGCGGTCGTCGACCGCGCCCGGCATGTAGATCAGGGCAGAACGACGATCTTGCGTCCCTGGCCGGCTACGAACCGGTCCAGTGCCTGCGGGTACTCCGTCAGCGGCAACCGGTGACTGATGAACAGCTGCGGATCGAGCACCCCGGTGGCGAACAGTTCCGCCGCGCGCTCGTAGCTGTGGAGCACCGCCATGGAGCCGGTGATGGTGATCTCCTGGTTGTAGATGCGGTACGGCGAAATGGTGGCCGTCGTCGCGTAGTCGGAGACCCCGAACTGCAGGAAGGTGCCGGCCTTGGCGACTCGGTCCAGGCCGTCCTGGATGGCGGCGGCGTTGCCGGTCGCGTCGACCACCACGTCCCAGCCGGCCGTTCGCCCCAACTCGTCGGCCGAGAGCGCCGCCTGTGAGCAGCCGAGCTTCTCGGCCGTCGCCAGGCGCTCCGGGTTGACGTCGACGACATCCACCGAGGCGGCCCCGGTGCGCTTGGCCAGCTCCAGCATCATCAGGCCCATCGTCCCGCTGCCGTAGATGAGGACGTGGGAGCCGAGCCTGCTGTTGAGGACGTCGTAGCCGCGCACGGCGCAGGAGAGCGGCTCGATCAGCGCCGCGTCCTGGACGTCCACGTGGTCCGGCAGCCGTACGCAGTTGGCGACGGGTGCCACGGCGTATTCGGCGGCGCCACCGGCCACGGTCACTCCGATCGCCTGCCACCGGTCGCAGAGGTTGTTGTGTCCGGTCCGGCAGTAGCGGCACTCGTGGCAGTACAGCGAGGGGTCCACGGCGACCCGGTCGCCGATCGCGAGTTCGGTGACCTCGCTGCCGAGGCCCACCACCTCCCCGGCGAACTCGTGGCCGGGGACGATGGGCAGTTTCGGGGCGAACTCGCCCTGGAGGATGTGCAGATCGGTTCCGCACAGCCCGCAGGCCGCTACGTCGACCACGACCTCGCGCGGCCCGGGAGTGGGGTCGGGCACCGTGGTGACGGTGACCTTGCCGGGAGCTTCGATGACAGCGGCTTTCACTTGACTGCTCCTAGGGACAGGCCGCGGACCAGTTTGTCCTGGGCGGCGAAACCGGCGATGAGGACCGGCAGGGAGACCAAGGTGGCGGCGGCGCAGAGCCGGGCTAGGAAGAGGCCCTCGCTGGTGATGAACCCGACGAGGAAGACCGGCGCCGTCGAGGCGTTGGTCGCGGTGAGGTTGACCGCGAACATGAACTCGTTCCAGCTGAAGATGAAGCAGATCAGCGAGGTGGCGGCGAGTCCCGGCATGGCGACCGGCGCGACGACCCGCCACAGCACGGTGAGCAGGCCAGCGCCGTCGACCTCGGCCGCCTCCAGGATCTCCTTGGGCACCTCGGCGAGGAACGAGCGCATCATCCACACCGCGATCGGGAGGTTCATGGCGGTGTAGAGGATGATCAAGGTCCATACGTTGTCCAGCATCCCGGCGTCCTTGACGATCAGGTACACCGGCAGCAGGGCCGCGATGGCCGGCAGGAACTTGGTGGACAGGAAGAAGAACATCACGTCGGTCCACTTCTGGACCGGCTTGATGGACAGCGCGTAGGCCGTCGGCACCGCGAGGGCGAGCACCAGGACCGTCGAAATGACGCTGGCCATCGCCGAGTTGAGGAGGAACGGGGTGATGTCCCGGCTGAACAGCAGCTTGTACTGGTCGAAAGTGACCGGCGCGAAGGGGGTGGGCGGGTTGGTGGCCGCGTCCGCCTCCTGGTGGAAGGAGGTGAGCACCATCCAGGCCACCGGTGCGAAGAACGCCAGCGTGGCGAGCCAGGCGACGAAGGTCCACAGGGGGGACAGGCGCGGCGTACCGGCGTGGTCGTCGTTGCGGCGGATCAGCTTCTTGAGTCTCGCCCCGGGCGCGGCGACTGCTGCGTGAGTCATCGGGACACCTCCTCGCGGAACAGTGACGCGATGGTGCGCAGCGCGAAGGTCGCGATCACGATCGAGCCGAGTACGACGACCACGCCGGCGGCGGCCGCCTGGCCGTACTCGTACTTGCGGAACATGGTCAGGTAGATCTCGTAGGGCAGGTTGGTGGTCTGGGAGCCGGGGCCGCCCTGGGTGATGCTGTAGACCGCGTCGAAGGTCTGCACGACGTAGATCGTGCCGAGCAGGATGCCCAGCTCGATGTACTGGCGCAGATGCGGCAGCGTGATGAAGCGGAAGGTCGCCATCGCCGACGCCCCGTCCATGCGGGCCGCCTCCAGGACATCACCGGGCTGCGCCTGCAGACCGGCCAGCAGGATCAGCATCATGAACGGCGTCCACTGCCACACCAGCGACACCACGACGGCGGGCATCGGGAAGGAGGAAACCCAGTCGATCGTGGGGCCGTTGTCCGCGCCGAAGAAGCGGTACACGGCGTTGAGGGTGCCGTTGAGCAGGCCGTAGTCGGGGTTGTAGATGGCGTGCTTCCACAGCAGCGCCGCCGCGACCGGCATCACGAGGAACGGGGCGATGAGCATCGTCCGCGCAAGCCCTCGGCCGATGAACCGGCGGTCGAGCAGCATCGCCAGGCCGAGGCCGAGGAGCACGCTGATGAGCACCACCGAGGCGGTGAGCACGACGGTGTTGAGCACCGCCGTGCGCAGCCGCTCGTCGGTGAAGACGAACGTGAAGTTGGACAGTCCGACGAAGTGCCGCTCGCCCGGCCGCAGGATGTTCCACTGGAACGTGGAGATCATGAGCGTGGCCACGAAGGGCAGTTGGGTGACGACGATGGTGAAGACCAGCGCCGGCAGCAGCGGGATACGGCGGCGCCACTTGCCGGCGCCTGCGGTTGGGCGCGGGCGGCTGGGCGGTGATGCGGTCTTGGGGGGAGCGGTGAGCGTGGTCATGGAGTTTCCTCTGCCGGTGACGGCCAGGGTGGGAAGCGGTGCCCGGCCGGCGCCGAGGCCGGCCGGGCGGTGACGGTCACTGGTAGTTCTTGGCGACGTCCTCGGCGAGCTTCTGGCCGTCGTCGAGGGCCTTGTCCACGCTGGTCTTGCCGGCGATGGCGGCGGAGATCTCCTGGGTGACCTTGGTGCCCAGGTCCTGGAACTCGGGGACGGCCACGTACTGAACGCCCACGGTCGGCCTGGACTGGGTGCCGGGGTTGGCCGGGTCGGCGCCCTCGATGGACTTCAGCGTGATGTCACCGAACGATGCGGCCGCCTTCTGGTACTGCGGGAGCTCGTAGGTGCTGGCCCGCTTACCGGCCGGGACACGTGACCAGCCGAGCTTCTCTCCGACCAGCTTCTCGTACTCCTTGCTGGAGGCCCACAGCATGAACTGCGAGGCGGCGTCGGCGTTCTTCGTGGTCTTGGGCATCGCCCACGCCCAACTCCACAGCCAGCCGCTGCTCTTGGTCTCGACGGTCGGAGCGTACGCGTACCCGACATGACCGGCGATCTTGCTGGAGCTGGCGTCCTCCAGCGACCCGGCCGCACTGGTCGCGTCGTACCACATCGCGACCTTCTTCTGGCTCATGGCGTTCAGGCACTCGGTGAAGCCGGCCTGCGCCGCGCCCGCCTCTCCGTGCTCCCTGACCAGGTCGACGTAGAAGTTCGTCGCCTTCTTGAACTCCGGGCTGTTGACCTGGGCCTTCCAGTCCTTGGTGAACCAGGTGCCGCCGAAGGTGTTGACCATGGTGGTCAGCGGCGCCCCCAGCTCGCCCCAACCCGCCAGACCGCGCAGGCAGATGCCCCGCATTCCGGGCTCCGCGCCGTCCACCTCGGCCGCGATGTCGGCTATCTGCTGCCAGGTCGGGCGCTCCGGCACCGTGATGCCCTTCGCCTTCATGACGTCCTTGTTGTACATGAGGAACGAGGACTCGCCGTAGAACGGCAGGGCGTAGAGCTTGCCGTCGGAGCCGGACAGGGACGTGACCATCGGCTTGAGCAGGTCGGCCTTGTCGAAGCTCGCGTCCTTGTCGGCGTAGGAGCTGAGCTCGTGCAGCCAACCGTTCTTCTCCCAGATCGGGACCTCGTAGGCACCGATGGTGGCGACGTCGTACTGGCCGGCCTGGGTGGCGACGTCCTGGGTCACCTTGTCGCGCAGCTCGTTCTCGGGAAGGACCGTGAAGTTCACCTTGATACCGGTGTCCTTGGTGAAGGTGTCCTTGGTGAGTTTCGCGATGTCCTCCATCTGCGGATTGCCGACCATCAGCACATTGATGCTCTTGCCGTCGCCACCGGAGCTCGAGGAACCGCCTGCCCCACTACAGGCGACCAACAACGAGCCCGCGGCCGTGGCCGTGACGAGGACATGGGTCATTCTTCGTGTACGCATGACTGACTCCAGGGGATGTTCGAGGGCGTGGGGAACCAGGCCCCCGGCTTGCGAGGGTTGGAAAGGGATCGGAAAGCGAGTGGAAAGGGAGGCGAACCGCGGCTCTAGACCCGGATGACCTCGGGGCCCAGCAGCGAATAGCGGTGTGCCTCGGAGGCGGGCAGCCCGGCGTCGGTGACGATCGCCTCGAACTGGGTGACGTCCGCGAAGCGGCAGAAGCTCACGGCACCGAATTTCGTGTGGACTCCGGAGAAGACACGGCGCCTTGCGTTGCGGAGTACCTGGGACTTGATCTCACTGACCGCGGGATCGGGGGTGGTGAGTCCGTACTCGCGGGAGATGCCGTTCGCGCCGACGTACGCCAGGTCGATGACGAAGCCGGACAGCATGCGGGTCGCCCAGTGGTCGACCGTGGCCAGCGTCCCGCCACGCACCCGGCCGCCGAGCAGCAGCACGGTGATGCTCTCGGCGGAGGTCAGGGCACCTGCCGTGACCAGCGAGGAGGTGACCACGGTCAGTGGTCGGTCGCGGGGAAGGGCGGCGGCGATGAGCTGCGGGGTGTAGCCCTCGTCGATGAAGACGGTCTCGGCGTCCCCGAGCAGTTCGGCCGCGGCGGCCGCGATCCGGGATTTCTCGGGGACGTGCATGGTGGTACGGAAGGCGAGCGTGGTCTCGAAGCCGGCGCTCTCCACGGGATGGGCACCGCCGTGGGTACGTCGGACGAGCCCGTGCCCCTCCAGCAAATTCAGATCGCGCCTCACGGTCTCCTTGGAGACCCCGAGGTCGGCGGCGAGCCTTCCTACGTCCACGGATCCGGAACGGCGGGCCGTTTCCAGAATTCCGCGTCTTCGTTCCTCGGCGTCCACGGCGACACCTCCGTTTCACGGCTCTGCGCGGCGTGCCCGCGCCGGCTGTTTTCCCGGAGCCCGGCCCGTTCGGGCTCTGGTGGCCAAATTTCTATAGGGCGATTGCGCATACTGACCAGGTTCGTCGTAGAGCAGTTCATGACCGAATGTGCCCGTATTCCGGAATGCGGAGCCCCTGGATAATGCGCTGGAGGGCCCCGGGGTGCAGAAGATCGCTGCCCGCTTGTCCGCTGGACGTGCCCATTCGCTGCCTGTTTTGCCGGCCGGATCCGAGCACCGGGCCGGAAATGATGCGGATCCAGCCACCTGCGGGGCTCGGCTCCTCCGTGCTACGGGCGCGGGCCGGGGGAGGGGCGAACGCCCGGCACGGCGACGCGGCGGCGCACTCACACCGCACACACGTGCCCGGTCTGCCACGGTTGCTGCCGCTCCCGGACAGGGACTGCCGGCCCCGCAGGCTCGGGTGCCGAACCCGTCAGTTCGTGCCGTCGATCCCCGCGAAACCGGCCCAGTTGCGCCCGATCCGGCCCCAGCGCTGCGGGTCGGCCGCAGGCTCGTCACGCAGCCGGCCGGTGAACAGCGGCCGCAGGTCGGTGTCACGTTCGGCCCAGGCCGCGGAGAACTGGCTGCGGGTGACCCGCAGGCTGCTGTTGAGGTGGGCCACGGCGGCCCTGGCGCAGTCCTCGCGCCACTCGTCGCCGGACCAGGTCACGGAGCCCGCAGGGGGCTCCACACGCAGGGCCAGACTGAGGAAGCAGGCCGCGTTGTAGTAGACGAGGTATCCCGTCGAGGCGCGGGTGGGCACGCGGTGCCGCGGTGCCGGCCCGGCGATCAGCGCCTCGGCGTGGGTACGTGCACGCGCTCCCCGGTGCCATCCCGTCGGCGCGGGGGAGTCTTGCCCCGCGTGGCCGTTGCCGCGTCGGTGGTCGGCGTGGAGCAGACGGCGTATCCCCCAGTCCGGGCCGCCCCAGAGCCAACCCCAGCGCGCCCACACGCCGCCGGTCACCTCCTTGGCCACCTGGTTGAAAGCCTCTCGCAACTTCTCGGGCTCCGGCGGGCGGTTCATCCGCAGTTCCTCGGCCGCCTCGGCGATCCGCACGGCGGCGAGGAAGGAACGGCGGCGGGTGCGCAGCGAGGGGTGGGGCCGCTCGAAGCTGAACCACTGTCGCCAGTACCGGCGTTCGCCGAGATTGCGACGGCCCGGAAGCCAGGTGCGGGCGTAGCGGCGGACCATGACCGGCCAGGACAGGCGCCTCAGGAGCAGCTTCAGATGCTCGCGCGAAGCGCGTTCGTAGTCGGCCGGCGAGTGGTTTCCCAGGTCCCGGTCCCGGTCCCGGTCTCGGTCCCGGTCCCGGTCTCGGTCCCGGTTCTGCTCGGCGCAGGCGATGGAGAGCCGATAGGCGGTCTCGACGTGTTCGGGCCACAGTTGGACGCAGTCTTCGTAGATCTCGATGGCGCGCTGGATGTGAGCGGCGGGCTCCTGCGCGCCGTGGTCCTGGCCGATGAGTTCCCGGACACCGGCCTGCTGCAGCCGAACCGTGAGGTTGCCGGGGACCAATGCCGCGGCATCGTCGTAGTGCTTGAGGGCGTGCCGGTAGTGGGCACGCTCCTGAGCGGGGTCGTTGCGCTTCTTCGCGGCCAGCGCCTTCTCCTGGGCCTTGATGCCCATGCGGTAGAAGCGGTAGGAGTCGAGGTCGTCGCCCCAGCTCTCCCAGCGGGGGATGCGGTCCTGCGAGCGCGGGTCGCCGAGAATCTTGACGGTGCAATAGCAGGCGATCCGCTCGTACAGCCTCTTGTCGCGTTGGCGCCTCTCCTCGTTCGTCGCCCGGCGCCTGATGGGCTCGCCTTCCACGATGGCGGCGGCCACCACGATGTTCTTGGGCATGTACAGAATCCGTACGGAGAAGCGGGGGTGCGCCCTGTCGGCCGACAGGCAGTGCAGCATCACGTGGTACGCCCGGGGCTGGAATAAGGCGAGGCGCTTCATCACGTCCACCCAGCCGTGCGGGGAGGAGGCGGTCTCCGGGACCGGGTCGGGGCCGGTGGTGGTGCCGCTTCCGGGGGTCAGGACGCGCGGGCCGAGCCCGTCGGCGGCCATGTGCTCCGTGATGTGGGCGGCCAGTTCCCCGGTGCGCGCGGACTGGTGGCCGTGGTCCGCGCCACCAGGCCCGTTGCCGTTGCCCCGGTGCCCGTTGCCCTGACTGCCAAGAAGACCGCGGTCCTCGCACACCACCACCGGCAGCAGCCGGTTGCTCCGGTGCCGCAGTAGCAGCCCGGACCCCAGGCGTACGGCGACGATGACCACGATGACCGCGAAGATGCCGAGCACCCACACGGCTGTGCCGCCGCTCTGTTCCCAGAAACCCTCCCAGAAACCGCCGCCGTCAGTGGCCGCGGGCGCGGCGAATTCCGGCACCATGACATATCCCCCCGTATGCTCCCCCAGACGTGCTTCTATGGATCCCCGGCACAAGAGATCGCCATGCCTCCTGAATGTCCGTGTACGGCCTGGTCCCCGAGGGCAGCTACGACGAGGCCGACTACGGCGCAACTCGGTGGCGTTTGGCGTGGAGATCAGGAAGGCTCGTGCGCATGGTCTCGGTATTGCAGAACGTGGCGATTGACTGTGCGGATGCCTACGAGCTGGCTCGGTTCTGGAGCAGTGTGACCGGCCGTCCGCTCGATCCGGAGGCCAGACCGGGTGACCGGGAGACACAGGTGCTGTTGGCGGAGGGCCCAGTGCTGTACTTCAACCAGGTGCCCGAGGCCAAGACGATCAAGAACCGGATCCATCTGTGTCTGCGCCCTGAGACCTCGCGCGATCAGGAGGTGGACCGACTGCTGGACCTCGGTGCCGCCTTTGTCACCGATCACCGCAATCCCGATGGTTCAGGCTGGGTAATCCTTGCTGATCCCGAGGGCAACGAATTCTGCGTTCTGCGCAGCGATTCCGACCGGGCGAGCATGAATTCCTGACGCTCACGTGCAGCCTGGTTGGTTTCGACAGACCTTGCGTGCGAAGTAGCGTTTGAGGGAGCGGTGCTTCCCGGAGTTCCTTGCCCCGGCGGCATCGCCACCGGATACGACAGGACCGCCACTTCTTGCGAAGCAGCGGTCCCACTTTCCTCTTTCCCGCGTTGGGTAAGGTCAGTCACACCGAAGACGGACCCTAGTTGTAATGCGGCCTCAGGTGGAGCGAGTTGATGGGCCCCAGGTCCCGGTACTCGCCGTGTCCCGCCGCGATCGAGGACGTGCAGTCGTTCGCGTTGTAGCTGAGGCACAGCTCGACAACCGCGCTGTCGTACTGGTTGTTCAACACCCAGTGGTTGCCGTACTGGTTGCTCAGGTTGTGCGCGCCGTAGGTCCAGTAGATGTGGCTCGGCGACACGGCCGGGTTCTGGTTCTGCGGGTAGACACAGACCGCGCCGTACGGGCAACCGGCCCACTCATCGGCCGGCTTGGCTTGAGCGGTGCCTGTTGCGAGTACGGCCGCGGTGACGGTCGCGAAGGCCAGTGCGGCGGCGCGCCTCAACATGCTGCGCATATGGGTTTCTCCCTCTCCTGTGGGCGTATGTCCGGTCGCTGGGAACCGTAGGGAGCGGGCGGGCGGGTCGCATCCTGACGGATGTCAGGGACCGGCGGGTGGGCGGGGTCCGTACGTTCGCGGGAGACCACCGAGACCAGGGGGGAGTGCCGTGATCGACGGAGTTCGCAGAATCCGAGGAGCCGGACGAACGGGGTACGGGAGAACAGGGTCCGGGAGAGCAGGATGGGGGGAGTGGTCATGGGGTCGCCGGGTGCGGCTGCTCGTGGCCGCGCTCGTGACGGTGGTGAGTCTCGGCCTGCCGGCCGTCTCGGCCACTCCGGCGGCCGCTGCCACGGGATGCGCGCCGCTCCAGTCCGGTGCGAGCGCGGCGGCGCAGGCGGCCGTCGAGGTCGCGTGCCGGTACGTCGGTCAGCAATACGCCTGGGGTGGTGGTCACGCACAGGGCGTGCCCGGTCCGAGTCAGGGCCAGATCGACCGCACGTCCCCCGAATCGTACGCGGACCCGGAGCTGTGGAGCTTCGACTGCATAGGTCTGGTGCGCTGGGCCTGGTACAAGGCGACCGGCCGCGACCTCATCACCGAGCGCACGACACAGGCGACCTTCGCGGCGCCGGGGTACGCGCACACCAAGTTCCTGAAGTCGCAGGGATCGGGCGTCCTGCTGCCCGGCGACATCATGTACTTCGGCCGTGAGGGCTTCGGCCCGACGCATGTCGCGCTCTACCTCGGCAACGGCATGATGGTCGAGGCACCGGAGTCGGGCATGAAGATCCAGGTCAACACCATCAGTGCCCGCTGGGAGCGCTACCAGGGCGCGTTCCGCCCGCACGCCGACGTCACGCCGGGAGTCTGGTCCTGGGACGGCCGCGGCTCCTTCCACAAGACCTGGGGCCAGCCCAACCTGCGGCAGGACTCGAACACGAGCAGCCGCATCAACTTCACCAACGGCAACGGCATCTCCGTAAAGGTGCGGGTGCTGTGCCAGCGGGTGGGCGAGCGGGCCACGCTCGACGGCATGGTGAACAACGTCTGGTCGTTCCTGCCGGACTACCACAGCTGGATCAGCAACCTCTTCGTCCAGGGCCCGGCCGTGCTCAAGGATGTGCCGTCCTGCGGTGACTTCCCGGAGATCGGCGGCACACTGGCAGGCGCGGAGAACAACACGTCCTGCGGCGACGGTACGGAACCCAATTCCGCGGGCGCGTGGACGGCCAAGTCGACCACCGTCTTCGGCCGCACCGTGGAACTGCGCTACAACAGCACCACCCAGTGCGCCTGGGGTCGCATCACCGGCGGCGCGCCCGGCGACGAGATCTGGGTCGACCGCAGCGCCGACGGGGGCACGACATGGTCTCCGATGCTCGGCTTCACCACCATCACGTCGGGCAACGACGCGTACACCACCCAGTGGAACGACGCCGGCCTCGTCATGCGAGCCTGCGGCACCAACGGTCCGGGCGGCGCCATCGAATGCACCGGCTGGTTCTGACCCACCGACAGTCAGGCCGGCCGGCTCCGGGAGTGTCTCCTGCCCCCTGGAGTCGGCCGGCCGCTCCGCTCAAGACCGAGCGAGGAGAGCAACTCCCGCTCATGATCGGTGAGTTCATGGGCACCGTTCCGTTGCCCTACGGGCATCGCGGCTGTAGGCCCCCGGCAGCATGGCCTCAAAGGTTGAGCTGGTACTCCAGGGCCTGGTGCGTGGGGACGTACCCCAGTGCGTCATTGATGCGCCGCATGTGTGTGTTGCTGTCCGCCGTATCGGTGATCAGGCCGGCGAGTTCGGGGTGGTTGGCGCGGGCGACGCGGATCATCTCGGCCTTCATCCAGCGGCCGAGGCCGTGGCCGCGGTGCTCGGGGAGTACGCCGGTGCCGTAGTGCTGCCCCTCGCCCTTGCCGTCACCTGGCACGACGAGTTCCGAGAAGCCGGCGATCGAGCTGTCCGACTCGTCGACGGCGACGACCGTGGTGAGCAGCTCACCGCGGTCGGCGATGGCCTTGGCAGCGGCCAGGACCCGCTCGACGTCCCAGGCCACGACTCCGTAGTCGGTGTCGTCCATCGGCATGTCGTCCATCGCGCGGCGCGAGTCGGCGAAGGTCTTGGCCAGGTCCTCGGGGACGGGGCCGCGCCATGACGCGAGACGGTAGCCAGGGTGCGGCTGCTCGACGATCGCGTTGATCTCGTCGACTTTGCTGTTGTCCAACTCGTCCAGCGCAAGCCGGGCATACGTCAGTGTGAGCACCCTGCGGAAGCCGCGTGCGGCAAGGAAGTGATCGCCGGGCGTGCCCGCGTCGGCCTGCGCGATCACCGACCGCCGACCCTCCGCCCGCGCGGCAGCCACCGCCGTCTCGAGGAGCCGCGACCCGACCCGCCTGCGCCGCTCCGCCGTGTGCACATTCAACTGCAGCTCGGCCAGGTGTTCCTGGCCCTCCCGGGTGAACATCCGTAGAAACGCGGACCCGAGGGGTTCCCCGTCCTCCTGACTCGCCAGCCATGCGAGGCGATAGCCAGACGCGGTGCGGTCGGGATCGGTGAGGGCGGTGATGCGGATGGGCAAGGCAGCTCCGGTGCGGTCAATGGGGTGGTGTACGGCCACAGTTGACCACGCGATCGGCCGCGAGGACAGGGAATTTGGCGGAGCGGAAGGGGAGTCCACGCTTGACCCTGTTCGTCGACAGGGTCAACGATGCCGGCCTCCACGCGGAGAGGGGCGGGGTCGGTCGGCACCCGGAGTGGGGCGGGGTCGGTCGGTACCCTGCGTCGGGGTCCGGCCACGGTGAGAGAGCCGGATCATGAGGTATGTGCCCACGGCGACCGGGACAAGGACGCCGGCGATCCATGAAAAGCGCAGCCGGATGTCGGCCCAGGACGTTGCTGTCTCCCAGCCGTGAGGCAGACCCATGAGAAGAATCGAGGTCAGGAGTGAGAGAGCGGCCGACGCCAGCACGGCGACAGCCAAGGAGGTTACGAGTCCTACCCACCACGCCTTCGTGACATCCCGATCCACGCCGCCCCCTTGTGATCCGTGCGGGCATTGTTGCTCACATTCGACGACGAGCAAACAGCAGGTGTCTGGCGCGCGACTCCGGGATGTCAGCCGCCTGCGGTCACCTGGCTCATGGGCAGCCACAGCACGGTGTTTGAGGACGGGCCGGTGTTCGTCTGGCGTACGCGGGTGAGCTCCGCGTCGGTGAGGGCCCGGTTCCAGACGCGGACCTCGTCGATGGCGCCGGTGAAGAAGGCCCGGCTGTCCATGCGCTGGCCGATGTGCACGCCGAACGGCGAGTTGCGACTGACGGATCCGGCCACGTCCGCTGTGCTGATGGGGCTGCCGTCGATGAACAGGGTGAAGCGTCCGCCGCCGCGGCGCAGGGCGAGGTGGTGCCACCGGCCGTCGTTGTGCGCGGCCGTGGTGCTGACGGACGCCGACCGTACGCCCGTCGCGCCGCTGCGCACCGTCATCAGAGCGCGCACCCGGTTGCTCGCAGGTTCGCCGCGCAGCCAGACCTGGGGCTGGCTGCCGCCGATGCCGCCCATCCACAGCAGTGGCTGCTCGCCGGTGCGACTGGTGTAGCGGAACCACAGGGATGCGGTGAAGTTCTGGGTGCCGAGCGGCAGTTGGGTGCGGAACGGCAGGCGCACCGCGTCGTCGGTGCCGTCGAAAGCCAGGGCCCCGCCGAATACGCCGGCCGTGGGCGAGGCCCCGCCGAGCACGGTTGCGCGCTGGGCGTTCGGGGCGTTGTCGGCCGTGGTCGGGTCAGGGCCGCGGCGTGGCGTGAGCCATTCCTCGTTGAAGCGGGCGAAGCGGATCTCGTCGCGGGCGTCGACGGTGCCGCCTTCATACATCAGTCCCACCACGTCGTCGCCGATGTGCACCATGTCGGAGTAGCCCGACCAGTCTTGGGTCACGACGGTGCCGCGGTCCACGCTCTCCCAGGTGGCGCCGCCATCGTAGGAGGAGCGGATCATCATGGTCCGGCGGCGGTCGGGATCGCCGGGGCTGGACAGCAGGATGCGGTTGCCCAGCTACAGCGTGGACCCCTGAACCTGCGGCGTGTAGAGGTCCGGGAGGGATCGGAACCGGGTGGTGAAGGTGTCGCCGCCGTCGCGGCTGAAGGTCTGGGCGCGGTGGCCCAGATCGGTGCCGTCCTGCTCGCGACCGCTGACCAGGATGGTGCCGTCGGTGTGCTCGGTGAGGGTGATCTCGGACGGCTTCTGGCGGAACGTTCCGTCGGTGGCGACGAGCCAGGAGTCGGTGGCGCGACGTTGCCAGGTGTTGCCGCCGTCGTCGCTGCTGATGAGGGCCGCGTGATTGGCGGTGACCCGGCTGCCGTTCCAGGTCTCGGTGTTGACGCCGAAGACCAGCCGGCCCGGGTGGCTGCCGCGGGTGAGCTGGATGCCGTGGACGGGGCCGGTGGCGTACCAGGAGTTCCAGTGCGGGGGCATGATCTGCGCGCTCAGGTCGCGCGGCCGGGTCCAGGTGCTGCCGTCGTCGTCGCTGTACTGCAGATGGGGGCGGCGGGCGCACGGGACGGCACAGCTCGTGCCGTCCGCACTTGCCGGGTTGTGTGTCTGTGGGAGCAGGATGCGGCCGGTTCTGCGGTCCACGATCGGGGCCGGGTTGCCGTGGGTGTCGCCGGCGCCCTCGCTGACGACCTGGAGCGGTCCCCAGGTGCGGCCGCCGTCGGTCGAGCGTTTCAGCACGATGTCGATGTCCCCCGCGTCACCGCAGGTGCGCACGCGGCCCTCGGCGAACGCCAGGAGCGTGCCTCGGGTGGTCTGCACGATCGCCGGAATCCGGAAGCACGCGTAGCCGGGATCCTGGGACGCTCTGAAGATGACCCGCTGCTCGAACTGCGGCACGGCCTTGGCGGGTAGGGCGTGCGCGGGGCCGGGAAGAATTGCCGCGGTCGCCATGGCGACGCATACGGCGAGGTCGGCTCTCGGGCGTACGCGAAGTCTCGGCGACATAGATGGCCCTTCATTTTATCCGTACGTCTGGACATCCCATGTCCAATCTATGGGTGATTACTGCCATTCGGCGGCAGTGACGCGCCACAGGAAGTGCAGCTGCAGTTTGGCCGCGGCGTAGGAAACGCCGGTCGGCGACACCGGCCCGCCTGCCCGAGCCCATCACCGCGTCACTTCCGGGACCCGCGTTCACCTCACCTCAACTCCCCTTCCACGTATGCTCCGTTGCTTTTCCATGCAGGCATCGTTGTCCGACGGAAGGACTCGTGTTCCACTGATTGTTTTCCGGCACATCGGTCACCGGTCATCCGCTCCCGAGCGGGCGAGCTCTTCATGGGGGGTCCGTGTGTGAAGACCTGGGGTTCGAGAAACTCCTCGGCGAGGAGGGCTTCTTCGCGCGTCTGTTCGCGCGGTCACCGTCGGGTGCCGGCCGGGAGCCGCTGTACGGCCCCGATCTTCCCGTGGTGCTGCTCACCGGTGGACCGGGCATGGGCAAGGCGCGGTTGCTGCGCGCGGTGCGGGACGGTTTCGCCACCAAGGTGCCGGTGATCTATCTGGACTGCGGCTCGCCGTTGTACGAGGACCGGGCGGAGCCGGAGCCGGGCGCCCGCTCGGCCGCGACAGAGGCCCTGGTCGAGGCCGCCCGGCGGCTGTCCACCTGGCAGGGGACGGGAGGCTCGTTCGCCTTCCCCCGCCTCTTCACGGGCCTCGCGATGATCGCGACCGGCGTCGGGGACGGCAGCCCCAGCGCGGTCGCGACGGAGATCGAACGGTACGAGATGCTGCCCCAGCGGCAGCGTTTCCGCGGCCTGGGAGCGGGTGACTTCTGGCGGGGCGTGCTCGGCGGAACCATCCAGAACCTGCTGGCGACCCTGTCCGGGCAAGTGCTCGGCCCGTACTCGGCGGCGGTGAGCAACGCGCTGCTGGGCGCTATTTTCGACCGCTTGGCGCCCCGGGGCAGGGCGGAACTGGAGCGGATCTACGGCGCGTATCCCGGCGCGGCCGGTCAGCCCGGCGACGGCCTGCGTAATCTCGCCGCCGACTTCCAGGCTGGTGGTGAGGACCGGGAGCTGGCGGAGAGCTTCCTCTTCCGGGCGCTGCGCGAGGACCTCGAGGCGGCGTACGCCTCTCCGGTCGGCTGGCTGCGCAGGGTGGGCCGCCCGGGGCTGCTGCTGGGCCACGCCGAGTCGCCGCTGGGGGAGCGGTTGCTGCGCGCTGTGCTCACCGACCGCCGGGGTGGGCAGCGCGACCGCGTGGTGATCGTGGGTACGGCGCGCCGGGCGGACGGGGGAGTCTTTCTGCACGGCGGCCTGCCGCAGCAGCAGGTGGTCTCACCGGCGGAGTTCCGGCCCGCCGACGGCGGCCCTCCCGATTGGTCGCGGCGCACAGGCGCGGGAGCGGACCAGGCGCCGCTGGCCGACGGGGTGCTCTTGCTGCGTATGCCTCTTCTCACCGGCGACCAGCTCCGCCGGGAGACCCAGCGCAGACAGCAGCGCGCGGAGCCGGAAGGCGGCGCGAATCGCCGCCGTATCGACGCCGCCGTGGCACGGCTGAGCGGCGGTCGGCCCCATACGGTGATCCGGCTGGCGGCCGCTGCAGCCGCGTTCCGCATGCCGGCGGACTCCAATGACCGGGACATACTCGATGCCCCGTTACGACTCCCCGGCAACGGCGGCCTCGAACGGCCGGTGGCGGACGTACTGCTGGAGGAGCTGATCCTCGATCAGCTGCCGGTTCGGCTGCCGGACGTACACCGTGACCAGTGGCTCGACCTGCTCACCCATCTGTCGGTGGCGCACGACGAGGAGTGCGCGAACGTCCTGCTCCGCCATCATCAGTCGGGCCGGGTCCACCACTTGACCGCGCATCAGATATCGCAGCTGCTCATCGACACCGGATGGCCCGGCTGCGAACGGCACTTCATCGGCGACTTCGGGCTGCGTCAGCTGCTGGTGCACCGGCTGTACGGGCTGCGTCCCGGCGGCGGCGCCTGGTACGCCGACCACCACCTGCTGCGGGACCACTACGCGGGACGCGCGGCCGGCGAAGGGGCGCCGGTCGGCGGGGCGTTCCGCACGGTCACGGCGCACCGGATGAACCACCACCTGGTCTCCGGAGGCGTGGACGACGTGGTCGGCCATCTGGCGGCCACGCTGCCCGGTCGCTCCGAGGAGTGGTGCGCGGAGCTTCTGGAGATCGCCCAGGCGCCGTATCCCGGCGGGGCGGACGCCCGGCGCGAGCGTGCCCAGGGCCTGGTGACCGTGGACGGACCGGCGCTGCGGCGCAGCGTCGACCAGTTGCTGCACGCGGTGTGGCTGTGCGAGGAGCGGACCAGGCCGACCGGAAAGGAGACGGCCGGCACGCTCGCCAAGTTGCTGGAGCGGCTCTCGATCATGGACTTCGACGGCGCGGGAGAGCTCGACAAGACGGCTACCGAGTGGAGCGGCCTGGCGGAGAACGAGCAGCCGTTGCTGCGCTGCACCTGTACCGGTCAGCTCGGGCGAAGGAGGTAACGGGGATGCCCAGGTGGAAGAAGTTCCTCTACACGCTGCTGACCGTGGGGGCGGTCACGGTGTGCGCCTGGCTCGTCTGGTCCATCGCCCGGGAACCGGACACCTGCACCGATGGGATCGAGCGGATCGACGGCGAGTGCATCGGCGTCAACGGCGACGGCTACGACTTCGGCACGCCGGAGATCCGCGACGTGGCCCGGGCCATCGCAGAGGAGAACGCCAGGATCGAGGGCCAGCCGCATGTCACGGTGGCGATGATGCTGCCGCTCCAGTCGGACAAGGCGGCGCTGCGCCGGCAGATGCGCAGCGACCTCCAGGGCGCGTACTTGGGGCAGCGGCAGGCCAACGAGGGCGAGGGGGAACCGCCGAAGATCCGGCTGGTGCTCGCCAACCCCGGGCGGAACTACGAGCAGCAGACCGAGGTCGTGGACACCCTGCTGCGGATGGCCGCCTCGGACAAGGAGCGGCTGCGGGCGGTGACCGGCTTCAACCTCAGCCTCGATGCCACGGAGGAAGCCGTCGCGCGGCTGACGGAGCACGAGGTCCCGGTGCTCGCCTCGCGGATCAGTGGGGACGGGATCGCGAACAAGGACGGGGCGGACGGGATGGCGAAGCTGAAGTTCCCCGGCCTGGCCCGGATCATCCCCACCAACCACGACGCGGCCCAGGCGCTGGCCAAGTTCAACGGTGAACGGGGCCGGGAGAACCTCAAGACGGTGCTCGTCTACGACAAGCGCGTCGACAGCTACACCGACTCGCTGGCGCAGGCGTTCAGCGGGATCGAGGAGAAGGGCCCGCCCGGTCCCGCCGCGATGTCCTTCGAGTCCCCGGCCATCGACGAGCCGGGCTCGACCGGCAACCAGTTCACCCAGATCGCCAACAACATCTGCGACTCCGAGGCCGACACCGTCTACTTCGCGGGGCGCACGCTGCACCTGCGGATCTTCGCCCTCAAGCTGGCTCAGGTGGGCTGCAAGGACCGCCACTACACCGTCGTCAGCGGTTCCGACGCCGCCTCGCTGCGGCAGGCCATGTCGGAGAAGGACTGGGCACAGCTGCGCGGTGAGGACGGCAAGGCCAAGGTGACGGTGCAGTACGCCGCCCCCGCGCACCCGGACGCCTGGGACGCCGAGCTGGCCGGCTGGAACAGGGAGTGGGCAGCGGACCACGACCGCGAGCCCACGCCGCAGGAGCTCCCCCAGTACCTCACCGAGCCGAAGACGGCCCTGGACACCTTGAAGAAGTGGATCGAGACCACGCGCAGCGAGGAGACGGAGCTCGGCTCCGTCCCGAACCTGGAGGACTCCCGGACGATGCTCGTGTACGACGGCCTCGTCACCATCGGCAAGGCACTGCACCAGGCACAGAGCGGTGGCGCCCAGGCGGTGCCGGGCCTTGAGGACGTGGGCAGGCAGTGGTCGCTGCTGCAGTCCCGCCACCGGGTGCGGGGCACGAGCGGACTGATATGCCTGACCAGCGGCGGGAACGCGTACGACAAGCCGGTCGCGGTCGTCGAGTTGGACCCGGGCCGGGAGGGCCACGGCAAGCTGAGGTTCGTCGGACTGGGCTGGCCCACCGGCCGGGAACAGCCGAAGAACTGCGTGATTCCCAGCAGCACTGGCTGACGGATGACGTGCGACTGCTGGCCATGTGTCAGGTGATGTCCGCGGCCGGCGGCGGACAGTCGGCTGGTTCGCCTCGCCGGGGGGCTGCAGAACTGACTGCCTACGCGTGGAGCGTGGCCTCGCCCGTCACGTGGATGCCGGTCTCCTGGCCGGGGCCGACCGACAGCGGGCCCGCCACACGGACGTCGACCGTGGCGTCGAGGCCCTGTACGGAGACGGTCACCTTGGCGTCGTGGCCGTAGAAACACACGTCGGTCACCGTGCCCCGCACCGCCCCCGCCGTGTCCGCGTCGGTCAGTCGCAGCTGTTCGGGGCGCAGTACGACCGTGCCGGTGGGCCGGTCCGTCGGTCGTGCGGCCAACGCCACAGTCCCGAGCGGTGTGGTGGCCATGGCGCCGCTGTTGCCGACCGTGCCCTGGAGGAGTACGGCGTCGCCCACGAAACCGGCGACCCATGGGTCGGCGGGTCGCCGGTAGAGGTCCTGCGGGTTGTCGCACTGGGCGATCCGGCCCTGCCGCACGACGGCCACCAGGTCGGCCGTGGAGAGGGCCTCCTGCTGGTCGTGGGTGACCAGCAGCGCCGTGGCCCCGGTCGCACGCAGAGCGGCCCGCACATCAGCCCGGACGCCGGTGCGCAGCGCGCTGTCGAGGGCGTTGAACGGCTCGTCGAGCAGGACGAGCGCCGGGCGTGGGGCGAGCGCCCTGGCCAGGGCGATGCGCTGCTGCTGTCCCCCGGACAGCTCGTGCGGCATCCGGTCGCCGTACCCGGCGAGGCCGACCAGGTCGAGCATCTCCTCCATACGGCGGCGCCGCTCCCCGCGATCGAGCCCGGTCAGGCCGAAGGCCACATTGCGCGCCACGCTCAGATGGGGAAAGAGCGCGCCCTCCTGCGGGACGATGCCGATACGACGCCGCTCCGGCGGCAGATGGACGCCGGGGCCGGCCAGGGTGCGCCCGCCGACGGTGACCGTGCCCGCGTCGGCGCGCAGGAACCCCGCGACGATGCGCAGCAGGGTGGTCTTGCCGCAGCCGGAGGGCCCGAGCACGGCGGCCAGCGACCCGCCCGGCACCGAGAGGTCCAGCCCGTGGAGGACGGGGGCCTCGGCACCGTAGGACTTGGTGAGTTGCTCGATGTGGAGGTCGTTCATGTGCGGGACCTGCCCAGGAGGTAGGAGGGGACGGCGGCGAGCAGGATGAGGGCTGCGGCGTAGGGCGCGGCGGCCGCGAAGGACCCGGCTCCGGTCTCGGTCCACAGACGGGTGGCCAGGGTGTCCATGCCGGTCGGGCGCAGCAGCAGCGTGGCGGGCAGTTCCTTCATGCAGACGACGAAGGTGAGGGCGGCACCGGCCGCCACGCCCGGCGCGGCCAGCGGCACGGTCACCTCGCGCAGCACCCGTAGGGGCGACCGGCCGAGCGAGCGGGCCACGTCCTCCAGCACGGGCGGCGCCTGCAGGACGGCGGCCCGGGTGGCGGCCACCGCGACCGGCAGGAAGAGGACCGCGTACGCGCAGACCAGCAGCGGGAGCTGCTGGTAGAGCGGATAGGCGTAGCGCACCGCGAAGAACACCAGGGAGAGCGCGACCGTGATGCCGGGCAGTGCGTGCCCCGCGTAGGCGGCCTGCTCCAGCAGCCGGGCGCCGCGTCCCCGGTGCCGTGCGGCGATCACTCCGACGGGCAGCGCGAGCAGGGTCGTGAGGGCGGCTCCGGCGGCGGCGACACCGAGGGTGGCCGAGGCGGCCTCTGCGAGGGCGCCGAGGTCCCAGGTCGCGGAGGTGCCGACGGCGAGCCAGTAGCCGAGGGTGCCGAGGGGGAAGGCGACCGCGGCGGCCGCCACCGCCGTGCACCAGGCGAGGGCGGGGATCCGCCAGTGCCCCAGCGGCACCGGGATGGCCGGGCGTGCCGTCCCGCCGCCGGTCCTGGCATGGCCCGCGCGGCCCCGGGTGCGGGCCTCGGCGGCGACCAGCGCCACCGTCAGCACGACCAGTACGACGCTGAGCGCGGCGGCCGGGGTGCGGTCGAAGGAGGCGCGGTAGGAGGTGTGGATGGCGCGGGTGAACGTGTCGTACCGCATCAGCGAGACGGCGCCGAAGTCGGAGAGCACGTACAGGGCGACGAGCAGCGCCCCGCCCGCGGCGGCCGGGCGGAGTTGGGGGAGGGTGACCCGGACGAAGGTGCGCACGGGTCCATGGCCCAGGGAGCGGGCGGCCTCCTCCTGCGCGGGGTCGATGCCGCGCAGTGCCGCGGCGACGGGCAGGTGGACGTACGGGAAGCTCACCAGGGTCAGCGCGAGCGCGGCCCCCGCGAACCCCGCGGTCTCGGGCACGGCGGCCAGCCAGGCGAAGGCGGCCACATAACTGGGCACGGCGAGCGGCAGGGTGGCCAGCACCGACCAGGCGCGCGCCCCTGGCAGGGCGGTGCGCACGGTCAGCCAGGCCAGGGAGACGCCGAGTACCAGGCAGGCCGCCACGACGACGACCGTCAGGCCGAGGCTGCGGCCCAGGAGGTGGAGGGTGCGTTCGTCGGCGACGATGTCCCAGGCGTAGCCGGGCCCGCGTTCGAGTGCGCGGACGGCGAGGTAGCCGAGCGGCAGCAGGGCGAACAGGGCGGCGACACAGGCGGGGACGAGCAGGATCAGCGGGGGTCTGCGGCCGGAGCCGGCGTCGACCCTGCGGGCGGTCGTACGCACGCGCCGGCGCCCGGCCGGAGCAGGTGCCCCGGCCGGACGCTCCGCGGACTCCGCTGTGCTCGCGGTTTCCGTGGGGCTCACGATCGTCAGACCAGCCCGATGTCCTGGAGCATGGCCAGCGTCTCCTGGAGGGACTCCAGCTTGCCGAGGTCGATGTCGGGGGACTCGAGCGAGTCGAACGCCGGCAACCCCTCGACGTTGCTGGTGACGCCCGCGGCCAGCGGGTACTCCTTCGTCGTGTCGGCGAAGTAGGTCTGCGCCTCCTTGGACAGCAGGTAGTCGACGGCCTTCTGCGCCGTCTCGGTCTGGCCGCTGTCCTTCAGGATGCCGACTCCGGCCACGTTGATCAGCGCGCCGGGGTCCTCACCGGGCAGGAAGTGGAGCTTGGCGTTGACCTTGTCCTCGCCCTTCTCGGCGACCCGCTCGTACCAGTAGTAGTGGTTCACGAGGCCGAGCTCGACCTCGCCGGCCTCGACGGCGTCGAGCGTGGCCAGGTTGTTGGTGTACGTCGTGCCGTTGGCCTTCAGGCCCTTGAGCCACTCGCGTGTGGCGTCGTCGCCCTCCAGGACCCGCATGCCGGTGACGAACGCCTGGAAGGAGGCGTTGGTGGGGGCGAAGCCGACCTTGCCCTTCCACTCGGGCTTCACGACATCGTGGACGCTGTCCGGGACCTTGTCCTCGGCGACCTTGTCCGGGTTGTAGGCGATGACGCGGACGCGGCCCGACAGTCCCACCCAGTCGCCGGCGTTGCCCCGGTAGGCCGGGTCCACCGCGTCGAGGCTGGACTGCGGCAGCTTCGCCAGCATGCCCTCCTTGGACAGGGCGCCGAGCGCGCCCGCGTCCTGCGAGAAGAACAGCCCGGCCTTGGTGCGGTCGCCCTCCTCCAGGATCTGCGCGGCCAGTTCGGCGCTGTCGCCGTAGCGCACCTCGACCTCGCTGCCGACGGCCTTCTCCAGCTTGTCGAGGATCGGCTTGACCAGCTTCTCGTTGCGCCCGGAGTAGATGACGAGGGCGGAGTCGCCGCCGTCCGCCGAGCCGCCCTTGTCGGAGCCGCAGGCGGCGAGGGCGGGGAGAAGCAGGCCGGCCGCGAGGAGCGCGGTGATCCGGCGAGCCGAGGGGCGTCGCATGTGGTGTGCCTTCCTGCGTGGCTCGCCGTAACGCCGTGGTCGCGTCGTCGGTCAGCGAGCGGCGAATCGAAGCTTTCCAGCCAACTGTGAACATGCTATGAATAAGGTAAAGCTTGCCTAACCGTCAAGGGATCTGTGTTAATTGCGGACGCTGCCGCAGAAAGGTCGCGCGCCCGTGCTAGACCCGTCCAGACTTCTCTCGGCCTCGTTCACAGCGCCGATACCGCGCATCGCCCCCATTGCGTTCCCGCAACCGCCCGTACGGCGGCGAGGGGTGCCGTTCGCACGTCACCTCGCGGCATACGGCGACCGCACCGCGTTGATCACGCCATCGGGTGAGGTCAGCTATCGCTCGCTGGCGGAGCGGGTCGCCGCCACCGCCGAACGCCTCGGCCCCGCACGCCGCCTGGTCCTGCTGGCCGGGGCGAATAGCGCCGAAGCCCTGGTCGTCCACCTCGCGGCCCTGGCCGCCGGGCACCCCGTCCTGCTCGTCCCCGGCGACAGCGCCGGCACCATGGACGCGCTGACCGCCGCGTACGACCCGGATGTGGTCGCGCGGCCGGACGGCCACGGCGCTTGGGTGCTCGACGAACGGCGGTCCGAGAGCGCCCACACCCTCCACCCGGATCTGGCGTTGCTGCTGTCCACCTCCGGTTCGACCGGCTCACCGAAGCTGGTCCGGCTCTCCGCCGAGAACCTCCAGGCCAACGCCGAGTCCATCGCCACCTACCTGGGCATCCGCGACACCGACCGCGCGGCCACGACCCTGCCCATGCACTACTGCTACGGCCTGTCCGTCATCCACAGCCACCTGCTGCGCGGCGCCGGGTTGCTCCTCACCGACCGGTCGGTGGCCGACGCCGAGTTCTGGGAGGAGTTCCGCGCCACCCGCGGCACCTCGCTCGCCGGAGTGCCGTACACCTTCGACCTGCTCGACCGGGTCGGCTTCGAGCAGATGCGACTGCCCCACCTGCGGTACATCACCCAGGCCGGCGGACGCCTGGCACCCGAACGGGTCGGCCACTACGCCGAGTTGGGCCGCCGCGCGGGCTGGGAGCTGTTCGTGATGTACGGGCAGACCGAGGCGACGGCCCGCATGGCGTACCTGCCTCCGGCCCGTGCGGCCGAGCGACCGCAGGCCGTCGGCATTCCCATCCCCGGTGGCTCCTTCCGGCTCCGACCGGTGGACGGCATCGACGAGCCGGACACCGGCGAACTGGTCTACTCCGGCCCGAACGTCATGCTCGGCTACGCCGAGACCCCGGCGGACCTCGCCCTGGGACGCACCGTCGAGGAACTGCGCACCGGCGACATCGCCCGGCGCGCCCCCGACGGGCTGTACGAGATCGTGGGACGCCGGACCCGGTTCACCAAGATCCTGGGGCTGCGCATAGACCCGCAGCGCGTCGAGGCCATCCTGGAGGAGCACGGCATCCAGGCCTTCTGCGCGGGCGACGACGACGCGCTGGCCGTGGTCACGATCCCCGCCGACGGCGTCGACGCGGCACGCAT
Source organism: Streptomyces shaanxiensis (assembly GCF_039537145.1). Classification (NCBI taxonomy): domain Bacteria; kingdom Bacillati; phylum Actinomycetota; class Actinomycetes; order Kitasatosporales; family Streptomycetaceae; genus Streptomyces; species Streptomyces shaanxiensis. The sequence goes on along the minus strand of NZ_BAAAZY010000013.1, from coordinate 21,312 downwards.
CCGGCGCCTGGTGGCCGACAGCTGTGGTCTGCCGCCCCGCGCGATACAGGCGCGGACGGTGCCCGAACTCCCGCGGCTCGCCTCGGGCAAGCCCGACTACGAGGCCGTACGACGGATGGCGCGCGAACCGGAAACACCGCCCACCCGGCACGGTCCCCACACGGACGACCTCTGCGCTCTCTACGCCGAGATACTCGACCGCACCGACGTCACCGAGGACAGCAGCTTCGTGAGCCTGGGCGGCGACTCGCTGTCCTACGTCGAGATGTCGCTGCGGCTGGAAGAGACGCTGGGCGAGCTGCCCACCGACTGGCACACCACACCGATCAGGGACCTCCGCGACCCGCACGCCGCACGCCGCAAGGACGGCAGTACCGGTCCGAGGCGCCCGCTACGGCGCACCCTGGAGACCGGCATCGCGCTGCGCGCGGTGGGCATCGTCCTGGTCGTGGGTTCGCACATCCCCGTCTTCAACGTCCAGGGCGGTGCCCATGTACTGCTTGGTGTCGCCGGCTTCAACTTCGCCCGCTTCCACCTCACCGCACACGAGCGCCAGGAGCGCCTGCGGCGGATGCGGCGCAGCATCGCGCGCATCGCCGTACCGAGCATCGTGTGGATCACCTTCGCGCTGCTGCTGACCCGTGAATACGACCTGGCCAACGTCGTGTTGGCCAACAGCCTCTTCGCACAGGACAACTCCGACCCGGAGTGGCGGTACTGGTTCGTCGAGGCGCTGGTCTACTTCCTGACCGGACTGACGGTGCTGCTGGCGATGCCGTTGCTCGACCGTGCGGAGCGGCACAGCCCCTTCGGGTTCGCCCTGGCACTGGTCGCCCTGGGACTTGTCGGGCGCTACGACCCCTGGGGCCTCGCGCACATCCGCCACCACCTCAGCCCGACCGTCGTCTTCTTCCTGTTCGCACTGGGCTGGGCCGCGGCGCGGGCCCGCACGACGGGACATCGGCTGCTGCTGACCGCCGTCGTGTTGCTGACCGTGCCGGGGCTGTTCCCCGGCGGGCAGCCCCTCCGGACCTCGATCGTCGTGGGCGGCCTCATCCTGCTGCTGTGGATCCCGGCCCTGCCGAGCGTGGACCCGCTCAACCGCCTCGCGGGCATCCTGGCGGGCAGCTCGCTGTACATCTACCTGACACACTTCCACGTCTACCCCTACCTGCGGGACGACTCCCCGCTACTCGCCCTCGCGGCCTCGCTGGTGTTCGGCGTGGCATACGGCACAGCGGCCACACGGCTGACGCGCAGACTGTTCTGACGGACCACGTACTGGTGCGGTTCAGTCCTGTGGGCCGCTCTCGACCGGGTCACCGTGGTTCTGGGCTGGAACTCAAGCATTCCTCAGCAAATGCGAGGGCTTTGAGGTGGTAGGCGCGTGCGGCCCAGCCGAGGCTGATGTTGTGGCCGGCGTGGGGGAGGCGGTCGATGACGACCCGTGGAGCTGAGGACAGGCGTGCGGTCAGGTCGGCGAGATCGTCGTCGTCGTGGCTCCACCAGGCTTCGTACTGGGCGAACGTGATCCGGACCGGGACGCTGACGCGAGGCAGAACCGCCTCTGACAGCCGCGCCCAGGCGGCCACCGTGCCGACCTCGAGTGCGGGCATGGGCGCCACCACCGTCTGGGCCAGGCGGAACGTGTCCGGCGGATACAGGTTCAGCGGACCCCAGTTCAGCCTCCGGCCGCCCATGCCGCCTTCACGGCCGACCAGGCCGGGGCTGACGGCCAGCCTGCTTCCGCACCCCGAGACATCCACCCCCAAGAGGTCGGTCTCGTCCCAGCCCGCCGCGGCGACCAAAGCGACCTTGGCTCCGAGGGAGTGCGCCAGCACAATCGTCCTGGCCCCTGGCGTGTGGCGTGCGGTGAACTCCGCGACAGCGGCTCGTACGGTGGCGGCCTGAGCCGTCAGTCTCTGCCCCCGGGGCAGGCGTACCGCGGACGCCCCGTAGCCCGGACGGTCCAGCGCCAGCACGGCGTAGCCCAGGCGCGCCCCCAAGGAGAGCAGGGAGACGTCCGGGTGGGCCTGGCCGTCGAAGTATCCGGCGCTCATGCCGCCGCCGTGCAGGGCGACGACGAGCGCACGCGGCGAGCCGTGCGAGGGCTTGCTCAGCAGGCCGGAGAGCGTGATGCCGTTCGCGTCGACGGTGACCGGACGTACGCCGGGGGAGAGGCACCCATGACGCTGTTCCGGCGCGACTGATGGCTTCGGAGCGGGCGCCTGGGCGGTGGAGGTATCGGTCACGGGGCAGTCCTCGACTTCGCCAGACGCGCCGAAGCGCTGACATCCACGGGAGGTCCTCTGCGTCAGTCCCTAGGGGGATCATGGGAATGATGGGGATTGAGCCACGGGGAGTCGCCGGCTCGTCCTCATCCTTCATGCGGAAGCCGGCGCCGGCCACCTGGGCGGACTGTTTCGCCGCCGTCCGGTGGAGAACGGCCGACCGGTGGGCTGCTCGCGGCGTCAGGCCCGGCAGACGTCAGCTGTCTTTCGCTGGGAATGTCGAAGTGGCCGGTTGCCGATCGACGTGAGAGTGAAGGCAGCACATCCCAGGACTTCAGGAGCCCTCAAGTGACCGTAACCGCGGACCTGGCCATCTCCCTCGACGGCTACATCGCCGGCACCGGCATCACCATCGACAACCCGGGAGGCGACGGCGCCGAACCGCTCTTCGAGTGGATCCACAACCTGGCGAGCTGGCGGCAGCGCCAGGGCATGACCGGCGGGGAGGAGAACCGCGACTCCGAGCTGATGCGCGAATGGTTCGATGCCACCGGAGCGGTGGTCATGGGCCGGATGATGTACGACACGGGTGAGGAGTTCTGGGGCGACAACCCGCCGTTCAAGGCCCCGGTCTTCGTGCTCACCCATCGCCCCCGGCCCACGCTCGTCAAGGAGGGCGGTACCACCTTCACCTTCGTCACCGACGGGATCCACAGTGCCCTCGACCAGGCGAGGGCCGCCGCCGGGGACAGGAACGTCGACGTCGCGGGCGGGGCGAGCACGGTGCAGCAGTACCTCCGGGAGGGGCTCGTCGACGAGCTGCAGCTGCACGTGGTGCCGGCGCTTCTCGGGGAGGGGCTGCGGCTCTTCGAGGGGCTGGGCGCCGGGCGGCGGGACCTGGAGCCGGTGAGGGTGGTGGACACGCCCCTCGCCACCCACCTGAAGTACCGCTTCGTGAAGTGACCCGACACGGACAGACCTGGGTCCCGACAACCTGCTCCTGGCTGTCGGGATCGAGGGGCGGCGGTCCGGTCCGATCTTGATCAAGATTGCAGGTGCCGAACTCGGAGCCCGGCCGATGCCGTCGCCCGGACGTCGTCATAGGCGTCCCGCTCGCCCGGAGCCAGGTCCGCAGCACGTGTCGCGGCGTGTGGTGCCCCGTCAGGAGGTCATGACTCCGTCGCCGGATGCGTGGCGCGGGGCCGTGGCCGTGACTTGGCCAGGCCGGTCTCCATGGCGCCGAGCAGGGTGAGGGCGGCGTCGAGATGTGCGGAGTCGTGGTCGGCCGCTGCTGAGACGGCCGCGGCCCATTCTCGGCGGACGAGGGCGTAGTTGGCGCGTCCGTGTTCCGTGACGTGGACGGTGACGCCGCGGCGGTCGCCCGGGTCGGCGCGTCGCTCGATGAGGCCCTTCTGCTCCAGTCCGCGCAGGACGGTGGAGAGGTTGGTGCGCTGCAGTCCGGTCGCCGTCGCGATGCGGCTGGGCGGGGCGGCGGGCTCGTGCTGCAGGTAGCGCATCACCATGCCCTCGGACGGGGAGAGGGGGACGGCCCGCTCGTCGGTGTAGCCGCGGAACTGGATCTCCCGGCTGATGATCAGGATGAGGTCGGCCAGCTCGGCCCACCGTTTCTCATCGTTCGGCGCGGTCATCGAGCCCGTTGGGTGTGTCTGCTCCTGCGTCACGGCTCCAGGGTACGGGGTTGCCCGGAAGTGGTTATGACCCCATACTCATTCCGAGGTATGTAGTTATGACCTCATAATCTCTCTGTCTTCTGGAGGCTGTCATGACGACGATCACTTCCTCCCGGCATGCCAGGGCGAGCAGGCTCTCGCCCCATGCCACGGCCCGCGGAGGCGGGCTGCATCCGGCCGGGGTGTTCATCCTGCTGGCCGGCGCCTTCCTGCCGATCATGGACTTCTTCATCACCAATGTGGCGCTGCCCAGCATCGACGCCTCGCTGCATGCTTCGGCATCGTCGCTTGAGCTGGTGATCGCCGGGTACGGCGTCGCGTACGCCACGTTGCTGGTTCTCGGGGGTCGGTTGGGGGACCGCTACGGCCGCCGTCGCCTCTTCCTCGGCGCATTGGTGGGCTTCGTCCTGGCCTCACTGGCCTGCGGTGTCGCTCCGGATGTGGGCGTGCTGATCGGGGCCCGCATCGTCCAGGGCGCCACCGCCGCCCTGCTCATTCCGCAGGTACTGGCCACCTTCCATCACGTCCTGGAAGGGGAACGCAGGGCCCGCGCCGTCGCGTTGTACGGCGCCACCTCAGGAATCGCCGCCGTGGCCGGGCAGTTGGTGGGTGGGCTGCTGGTCAGCGCCGACATCGCCGGCACCTCCTGGCGGCCGATCTTCCTGGTCAACGTACCCATCGGTGTGCTGGTGCTGATCGTGGCGGCCCGGATCGTGCCCGACACCCGCTCGCACCATCCGGTCGGCATCGACCTGCCCGGCACCGTGCTGTTCGCCGCCACGCTGACCGCCCTGCTGGTTCCGCTGACCGAGGGACACTCGCTGGGCTGGCCTTGGTGGACCTGGCTGTTGCTCGCCCTCGCGGTCGTCCTCGGCGCCGCCACGTACGTCGTCGAGAAGCGCGCCGAGCAGCGTGGCGAGGTGCCGCTGCTGCCGCCGTCCGTGCTGCGCCTGCCGTCGATGTCGCGCGGCCTGGTGATGGTGTTCGCCTTCAGCATCGGCTTCGGCGCGTTCATGTTCGTCTTCGCCCTCACCGTCCAGAACGGCCTGCACGCCGATGCCCTGCACGGCGGCCTGGCCGTACTGCCCATGGCCCTGCTGTTCTTCGCCGGTTCCCTGCTCGCGCCTCGCGTCATCGGCCGATACGGCAGGACCGCGCTGTCCGCCGGGGCCATCGTCCAACTCGTCGGCCTGGCCTCACTGGTGACGGTTCTGGTCGAGAACTGGCCGCAGGTCAGTCTCTGGGCCATGGCCGGGCCGCTCGCCCTGGTGGGCGCCGGGCAGTCGATGCTGTTCGCCGGGCTGTTCCGCAGCGTGCTCGCCGACGTCCCCACCCACCTCGGCGGGATCGGCAGCGGCGTACTGATCACCCTGCAGCAGAGCGGACTTGCCCTCGGCGTGGCCACCCTCGGCACCCTCTACCTGACCCTGGCTCCGCACGACGCCGCTCATGCTTTCGCCGGCGTGGAGTACGTGCAGATGGGCATCGTCGCCCTGCTCGCGGTCGGCGCCGCCGCGCTGCCGCGATTCACCGAGAGCGCCTCGGCGGCCACTCCGGTTGTCGACGCTTGAGCCCACCGCCCCGCGAGCGGGGAAACCAGGCCGCCGTGCAGGAGGCGTTATGAGCACAGTCGTGGAGAGTGCCGAGAGTGGGCGGCCGGACCGAACGGAGTCCGAGGCACAGCGTCATGTCCGGTTCGAACCGGCCCTGGCGCTCCTCGACCGGCTCTACTCGGCCGCCTTGCGGATGACCCGCCATCCGGCCGACGCCGAGGATCTGGTGCAGGAGACGTACGCCAGGGCCTACGCCTCGTTCCACCAGTTCCGCGAGGGCACGAATCTCAGGGCGTGGCTCTACCGCATCCTCACCACCACGTTCCTCAACTCCTGCCGCGCACAACAGCGCCGCCCGCAGCGTGACGGCACGGTGGAGATAGAAGACTGGCAGCTCGCCCGCGCCGAGTCGCATACGTCCACTGGTCTGCGCTCCGCGGAGTCGGAGGTACTCGACCGCCTCGCCGACGGGGATGTCGAAGCGGCGCTGCGGGCACTTCCGGAGGCGTTCCGGATCGCTGTGTACCTCGCCTATGTCGAGGGCTTCACCGTCCGGGAGATCGCCGACATCATGCAGACCCCCGTCGGCACGGTGCTGTCCCGACTGCACCGGGGGCGCACGCAGTTGCGCTCACTGCTGGCGGACCGTGCCTATGGTCAGCCGCTCCTTCCGAGGGAAAGGCGGAGAACGAAGAAGACGACACAGCCACCCCCTACAGACGGGGCGCTGCCCATCCGCCATGCCCCTGGTCCTACGACCGCGGCCACCTGAGCAAGACACTCGATGATGGCCCCGACCCGCCGTGGGCCGCGCCGGCCGTCCGCCTCGTTGCCTTGGCCCCTGTAAGCCTCGGCCGGCCCCTGATCAGTCCAGCCGCTCACCCCGCCGCCCAGCGAGCGTGCCGCCGGCACGCATACGACTTCGTCCGACTGCTGCAGGTCAATGGAGAGTGGGTCGGTAGACGAGCTCTTGGATGTGGCCGTCGAGAGTCCTGTGCTCGATCAGCTCGAGGTCGAAGTCGGCCGCACCCTGGAAGATCGGGTCCAGCCCGGTCTGACCGGTGATGACAGGGAAGAGCGTCACCTGGACGCGGTCGACCAGACCCGCGGCCATCAGAGCCCGGTTCATGGACAGGCTGCCGTGCGAGCGCAACGGTACGTCGGACTCCTCCTTGAGCCGGGCGACGACGTCGACGGCGTCCCCGCTCACGACGGTCGCGTCCGGCCAGTCGAGGGGCCCTTCCAGCGTGGTCGACACCACCGTTGCCGGCAGGCTCCTCATCCGTGTGACCCAGGGGTCGCGCACTTCGGACTCCGCGGTGCTCGAGGCCAGCATCCGCGCGAACGCCCGATAGGTGTTGGCCCCGAAGACCATCCGCTGCTCCTCGCGGTACAGGGCGAGGCGGTGGTCGAGGAGCTCGGGGCCTTGCTTGCCCCAGTAGCCGGTCCAGTCGCCGCCGGCGGCGCCGTAGCCGTCGAGGCTGGAAAAGACGTCGAAGGTGTAGGTAGCGGACATGTCGTTCTCCTCGAGCGCGGTTGATCGATGTGGGTACAGACTGGCGAGCTTCTCTGGGTGGGCTTCGGCGACCGTCGCACCCATAGACCCGGCACGCTTCCGAAACTCATCGCAATGCCGACAACAAGTGGTCCTGACCACCCGAATGGCATGTGATCCATGTGATCCGGGTGATCAATGAGACGCTGCCTGACACGACCCCGCAGGGGAGGCTGCCGGCCAGGCGAGCGTGGCCGATGCCGATGCCGATGCCGATGCCGATGCCGGTCACGGCCGTAGCACCGCCTTCCGGCTCAAGCTGAAGGAACGGCGCCGGCACCCGTCGTACCCCTCGGCTCCATGGATCTCGCCCGCGCAGCCACCACCGAGCCGTGTCAGACCGAACACAGCCGACTGGGCTCCCCTCGCCCGCTACCACGAGACTCCCTGGCCTTGACCGACCTGGTCAGGGCAGCGTTATGCCACTCGCGGCGGAAGGGGGCGGCGTTTCCGCCGCGTCCGATGTGCGCTACGTCTCATCCGCAGGCTGTCACACCGGGCGGGCGTCAGGTGTCTCCATGCCGAGTCCACAACGCGAGGGAGACATGATGAACGGGAACGTCGAGGTGGTCGTCGTCGGCGGCGGGTACGGGGGTGTGACGGCGGCCAACAGCCTGGCTCGACGCGATGGCGTGTCGGTGACCCTGGTCAATCCGCGTCCCACCTTCGTCGAGCGGATCCGCCTGCACCAGCTGGTGACCGGCTCCGATGACGCGGTCGAGGGCTTCGGTGAGGTTCTGGGCGGAAACGTGCGCCTGGTGGTCGACACCGCGACCCGGATCGACGCCGCCGAGCGCCAGGTGTCGCTGGCGAGCGGTGGCACGCTCTCGTACGACTACCTCGTGTACGCGGTGGGCAGCGGCGCCTCCGATCCCGGCGTGCCCGGAGCGGCGGAGTTCGCTCATTCGGTGTCGGACCTCGAGGGCGCGGAACGACTGCGGTCGGCGCTGGCCGCGACGCCTGAGTCGGCTCCGGTGACCGTGGTCGGGGCCGGCCCGACCGGCCTGGAGACCGCCGCCGAGCTGGCGGAAGCGGGGCGCGAGGTCACCCTGGTCTGCGGCGACGTGCTCGGCTCCTCCCTGCATGCCCGGGGCCGCCGCCCGGTCGCCCGCCGGCTCGCCAGGCTGGGTGTGTCCGTCCTCGAAGGTCCCCGTGCGCGGGTGACGGAAGTGACACAAGGCGCCGTACGGCTCGACGACGGCCGCGAGCTGCCCAGCGCGGTGACGATCTGGACCGCGGGATTCCGTGTCCCGGACCTGGCCGCTCGCAGCGGGCTGCGCACAGACACCGAAGGCCGTCTGGTCACCGACGCGACACTGACCAGTCTGGGCGACGTGCGCATCGTCGCCGCTGGGGACGCGGCGGTGATGACGGACCGGCCGTTCCGGATGAGCTGCCAGGCCGCCGTGCAGCTGGGCCCGGCAGCCGCCGCCACGATCCTGCGCCGGATCGCGGGGAAAGCACCCGCTCCCGTCCGGATGTTCTTCGCCGGGCAGTGCCTCAGCCTCGGCCGGAACGAGGGCGTCACCCAGTTCTCCTACCCGAACGACAAGGTGAACGCGCTCCACATCAGCGGGCGGTCCGGCGCCGGCGTCAAGGAGATCGCCTGCCGGTTCACCCTCAACAAGTTGGTGTCCGGGGCACGCAAGGCCAGCTCCCGCGCATCCCACGGAGACAGCACGGACCGCCTGGAATCGCCTCAGCCGGAACACCGCACGACGCCGTCCAGCACCTGATGCGCCGCTCAGCCGCCAAGTCCCCTTCTTGGGCCGGACTGACCGGTCCGGCCCACGGAGGACCGATCCGGAGCCACGAGAGAGCGAAGCGCACGACATGAACGACCACGTCACCGACCCCGCGACGGAGGCCTTCGTCGGCCACCGCGACCTGCTGTTCACCGTCGCCTACGAGATGCTGGGATCGGCGACGGACGCCGAGGACGTCCTCCAGGAGGCCTGGCTGCGGTGGGTCAAGGTCGACCTGGCGCAGGTGCAGGACCAGCGGGCCTACCTGGTACGGATCACGACCAGGCAAGCACTCAACCGGCTACGCACCCTCAAACGGCGCAAGGAGGCCTACGTCGGCCCCTGGCTGCCCGAGCCCCTGCTCACCGCACCGGACGTGGCCGAGGACGTCGAACTGTCCGAGAACCTGTCGCTGGCACTCATGTTCATCCTCGAAACCCTCTCACCCACCGAACGCGCCGTCTTCGTCCTGCGCGAGGTCTTCGACTTCGGCTACGACGACATCGCGGCCGCGATCGACAAGAGCCCCGCCGCCGCACGCCAGATCGCCCACCGCGCCCGCCAACACGTCGACGCCCGCCGGCCGCGCACACCGGCTTCCCCGGAAGAAGCCCGGGAGGCGTTGAGTTCGTTTCAACGCGCGCTCGTGACAGGGGACTTGCAGGGGCTGCTCGACGTACTCGCCCCGGACGTTGTTTTCGTCAGCGACGGCGGCGGCCTCAGGCTGGCGGCCCTGCAGCCGGTCTTCGGCGCCGACAAGGCCCTCCGTTACATGGCAGGCAGTATCAACAAGGCCGGCGGCACCCTCACAGGTGAGCCCACGACGGTCAACGGCAACCCCGCACTCGTCCTACGCCTGGACGGCGTGATCGACGGGGTGCTGGCCCCTCGCGTGGAGAACGCCCGCGTCACCGGCCTCTACTACGTCCGCAACCCCGAAAAGCTCACCCGTGTCGAGTCCGAAACCTTTCTTACCTCGCGCTGACCGTCCCTCGGCGGCACGGTCGACCGGGGTGCGCGGTAGCGCAGGTGTCCCGGAGCAAGCCGCTGACCGCGGCCGAGAAGCGAGCGAACCGGCTGGTCAGCCGGGAACGCGCGGTGGCGAACGCGCACGGCTGGCACGCATTTGGCTGGAGGGGGCAGAGATTCCACTGGTCCGCTGTCATAGCGCGGCGGACGCTCTCGCGGAGCAGGGAGCGACGCTGCTGGTGCAGCTCGGGGGGCTCCTGTGCGGGTCGCTGCGTAAACATGCTGACCGGTGACCACGCCCCGGACATGGCGATCACCATGGCCATCACGTCGAACGCGTCTCCCCGGCGTACCTGGCCGGCGGCCTGGGATTCGGCGATGGCGCTCAGCTTGTGGTCTTCAATGCGTTCGGGGTCGTCGAGCAGGTGGCCGGCCGGGCGTCGCTCCAGGCGTGCCCATGTGGCCGGCCGGATGAGGTCGGGACGGCGGAGATACTCGTCGTAGAGGCGTACGGCCCAGTCCGCGAGGTCGGTGGCGTCGATCGGGGCGACATTCACAATCCGCTCCAGCGAGCCGAAGAAGATGACGTCGAAGAGCTCTTCCTTGCTGCCGAAGTAGGCGTAGAGCTGGGCCTAGTTGGCGCGTGCCGCGGCCACGATCCGCTCGACGCGCGCGCCGGCGATCCCATGCTCGGCGAACTCCTGGGTCGCCCCATCGAGAGCCCGTCTGGGGCGGCGAAATACGCGAGACCGCTGCCACTACAGCGAGGGACTTGTCACCCAGCAGTGGGCCAACGCGGAGCATGCCAGCCACGGCCTGGGCTGGCTCATGAGTTCGGAACCAGGCTGCGATGAGCCGATCGCAGTCCAGTTACCCGAGGGGCGCGAAGGGGTTCGAGAACGAGGTCAGGTCGCTCACGCGGACCAGGCGGAGCTCGCTGGGTTCGATCTCGGAGCCGGACAGGACGACTTCGGTGTTGTCGACGCATCCCCGTGCGACCCAGCAACGGTCGCTGATGTTGCGCCAGAGTTCGAAGGTCATGGGTTTCCCGTCTGTGGTGATGGTGACGGGTTCGGAGGCAGGCAGGCTGGCCGGGGGTTCCTCGCCGGGGTGGTAGTAGGTCTCGAAGGCCCGTTCCAGGGCCTCGCCGGCCTCTGCATTTCCGGACGAGGCGCTGAAGACCGTGACGTGCTCGACCTGGGGGTCGAAGTACGGAGAGCCAAACCACAGGTACACATGAATGTCGCCGGTGGCTCGGTTGTGGCCGTGACCCGTGACCTGCCGTGATTCCGGCCAGTTGGCGTCGACGGCGAAGACGCTGAAGCCTTCTGCCGAGCCACGGGTGCCTTGATCGTTCATGGGGTCTCCCGCGCGCTCGTCCATGATCAGGCATCTTGCCATCGCAAGAGAACCGGCGGGAATCGGGGTCCGCATCCACGGCTTGGGCCTGGGGCTGAGTCAGAGGTCTCGCTTCGCCTCCGCGGCCGTCACATCCACAGCACGCCGTCGTCCTCGTGCTCGCGCACGCGGAACGCGATCATCTGGCGCAGCAGGTCGCCCGGCACGGGCCGGCCGTACGGGAGCTGGACCGAGCCCTTGCCGGTGGTGAAGTCGGCGAGGTTGGCGTCGAACGCCTCGCGGGTGCTGGGTGTGAACACGACGTTGGCGTGCTTCGCGTGGCCGCTGAGCATGAACAGGATCGTCCCGGACGGGTGAACCCACGCGGGATGGCCCCACTTGATCGCCTCACTCGCTGCAGGGACCGCCTCGAGGGCCAGCGCCCGTACCTGCTCGAGCACCTCGCGGGCCTGCCCCGCGAAGCCCTCGATGTACTCATCGATCGTCTGCGGTTTTTCCCATGGCGCCAGTGTGGCACTGCCCGCCCTTCAGAGTCGGCAACGGAAGACCCCGGTGCCAGCTACCGGAATTGAGGTCCTCAGGGACGCCCGGAACGGGGCCGTACGCGCCTTCGGCAGGCCCTGGGACACGTTCCGGGCGCGGTGCCCGCTCCTGGGCGGACCGCTTCCCAGTAACGCCCTCACCCGCCCGTCCACAGCCTCAGCGAACCGGCTTTGACCTGGTGTTTTCCTGCATTCTGGCTAGGCTGGGGAGGTCTGCCGGACGCCATGGGAGGGGTCTTGTGAGTGGGGAAGGCACGGGGTACGACGCTGCCCGGATCGAGGTCCTGGAGGGGCGCGAAGCCGTTCGCAAGCGGCCCGGGATGTGGGTCGGTTCGATCGGTGAACGTGGTCTGCATCATCTGGTGTTCGAGGTGGTGGGCCGGGCGGTGAACCAGGTCCTGGCCGGACACGGCGGCTCGGTCGATGTCACGCTCACGCCCGACGGCGGCGTCAGGGTCGCCGACGACGGGCCGGGTGGTCCCTTCGAGGCCGCCGGGGACACTGGCGGCCCGGGCCTCGAAGCGCTGCTGACCAGCTTCTGCGCCAGCTCCGAGCCCAGTAGCCGGTACATCGCGGAAGTGGCCCATTTCGGTGCTGGGCTCTTCGTCACCAATGCCCTGTCGAGCCGGCTGACGGCCGAGGTGCGGTTCGAGGAGGTCCGCCGGGTTCAGGAGTACGCGCGCGGTGTCGCTCTCGCCCCGCCCGCAGCTGTGGGGCCCACGAGCGGAAGCGGTACTTCCATCGCCTTCTGGCCCGACACCGAGATCTTCGAGACGACGCGGTGCTCGTTCGCTGTGCTGGCGGAGCGTTTCCGGCAGTTGGCCTTCCTCAACCGGGGCCTGCGGATGTCGCTGACCGACGAACGCCCTGCGGGAGGGTCCCGGGCGGTGCTGTTCCGGTTTCCGGAGGGGGTGCGGGACTTCGTGGCCGCCTTGGACGCGGAGGCGGGGGCGGCTCTCCACCGGGACGTCACCGGGTTCGAGCGGGAGGATCCGCGGATGGCGGGGACGATGGAGGTGGCCCTGCTGTGGAGCGGCTCCGGCGAGGAGCGGGTGCGCAGCTTCGTCAACAGCCGGGCCACTGCCCAGGGCGGCACGCACGTGGACGGCTTCCGCGACGGTGTGGCGGCCGCGGTCACCGCGTACGCGCGGGAAAGGGGGCTGCTGGCGGCGGCGGACCCTGATCCCGGCTTCGATCGGATCGGCGAGGGCCTCACAGCAGTAGTGTCGGTGAAGCTTGACCGTCCCGAATTCCTCGGCGCCACGCACGGGCTGCTGGGCAACGCCGACGTGCGCGCCTGTGTGGGGGAGGCCGTCCGGGAGCACCTCGGCAACTGGTTCGAGGAGCGTCCGGATCGGGCCGCGGAGGTCGTCGGCCAGATCGCGCGAGGCATCCACCAGGGCTGAGCGGCGGCTGACGGCCCCGTCAGAAGGTCGTGTTGGGAGAATGGTGGGGTCGTTGGTCTGGTGGCGTGCGTCGGCATCGCGCTGACTGCGCCTGACTGGTGCCGAATCTCCCTCTCGATCCCTGGTGCCGACCGAATCATCGAGGCAGAGGTGAGCCGGCGCGGTCGACGGCGACGAGCTGAGGACTGCGACAGGAGGCCATCTCGACCTCAGCGGCGACTTTCGGTGCCGAGCCGGGTCTTGCCGATGCCCCCGATGGCGCCCGCTTTGGTGAGCGTCACCAACTGCCCGTTCCCAGCAGAGACCGCTGATCTCGGCGAACCTTGCGCTGCCCGCCGACGAAGCCGGTGAATGCCGCGGGCCGATTCCCCGGCCGTGACACCACGTCGGCCACGTCCGATTCACTTCCAAGCATCCCGCCGGCGTCGGCCGCAGCGCGCGCGGATGCTTCCGTCGGAAGCGGTCACCTGCCGTAGGTCCCGCCGCCGGGCCGACGTGCTCTGGGCGATGCTCCGAGACGGAACCTTCTACGAACCGCAGCCGGCATCAGCGGTCAGCTGACCGGCGGCTCAGCCAGGAGAACGACCCGATCGGCTTCAACATCGAACCCGAGAACCGGATGCCCGTAGTCACCCTCTGGATCCATCAGCACCGACTTGCCCAGCCGTCGCCCGATCGCCCGCAGGAAGCCACAGAACACATCGAGTCGCTCTTGGCCCTGCAGCTCACGCAGATCAACATCGAAGTCGATCTCCTCCGGCGCGTGAAAGCGGAAGATCGCCAGCACGTCTGCTGTCGGCCAGACCCGCAGGTCCGGGCACTCGGCGTCAGCCGGGCGGGACAGCACTGCCTCCGCCCGGGGCACCGGCATCACGACCTCGCCCTCGGAATACTGGCGCTTCCAGCCACTCGCGCTGATGAGGTCGAGAACCGCCTGCCAGTCCTCCACCGAGGTATCAGGGACGCGCACATCCGGCAGCGTCCCCATCTCGTCAAGGTCGAAGAAGTACTGGACGTCGTCCCACAGCAGATCAGACACACCGCCATGCTGCCCGAGTGCACGTCCCTGATGCAGCCCGATTTCCTTGACGAACCGCATAGGGGCCCCCGCTGGTGGAGGGCACTGGCTGTCCCTGCACCAATCGGCTGCTGCCCTCCGCGCCCGTGATGGGAGGACTCGACATCCGGTGGACGGCGCTGGTGGACGAAGCGGGCCACAGGCCAGTGACCTGATCGGCCTCGGCGACAGTGACCCGGGCTGAACGGGAGGCAACGGCAGTCAGCAGTACATGTACGGGTGACGTTGCACCAGCGAGACGTGCCGCTTTGAGACAGCGAACTCCGCCCAAGATGGCGCGTTGCGTGACCACGGCGCCGACGGCCGTCGTCTGGGGGCGATCCTGCGTTTGCGGTTCGTCGCCCGTCACGGATTCGATGTACGCATCGGCATCGGACCTCGAGAATCCAGAGGGTTCGCAGATTCCGGGAGCCTCAAGGCGGCGAGCCGACAGGCCAGTTGCGGCTGCAACGGGCGATGCCCGGCTAGTTGTGTATGTCACGGTCTGTGTCGGCTGTCTCCGGGAGGACGTATGGAGGAGGCGGTCCTCGTTCATGTAGGGGCCGCCGAGGATGGTGTCCCTCGTCGTGGTGTACGGGATCAGCGGCTGAGAGTGCGCGGGCGTCTGCCTGGGGCGCACTTCCACGGGTGAGTACCGCTCCCTGAACACGGGGGCTACCGCGTACTTCCAGCCCACCGCGGAGCTCGTGCGCACCCAGCTGGACACCGTCGCCCACATGCTCGGTACCCAGTTACCCAAGGGCAGGGTCATGCTGCTGGACGCGAAGGAGGACCTGACCGCGTTCGCGGACTTCCCGCCGAGGCACTGGTGCTGCGGCTGGTCACAGCCGTGCACTTCGAGATGCCCGACGAATGGATCGCCTTCCCCCGCCGCTACTTCCCCGAAGGCAGCAGGGACGAGCTCTACCGTGAACTCCCCGCAGGCGCCCCGGCGCTACCCAACACCACCAACTTGCCCGCCAGTTGATCCGTACACCACGACGAGAGGCACCATCCCATCAAGTCTGGAGGGCATTCACACCCATCGCTTCAGCACACCCTGACAAGTGTCAGGACCATGGTTCCCGTCCCCCATGGTTGCCTTACAGCGGCGCCGCCAGGGTTCGGCACGCGGTGCCCGCAGCTTGAGCTGTACTCGCTGTTCGTCACCCAAGGGGAAGGCATCGTCATGACCAGACGTGCAATTGCCAAAGTAGCCTGCACTGCCGCTGCCGGCGTACTGCTGGCAGGCGGAGTTACCGTCGCTATGCCGGGTACGGCACTGGCGGCCCGGTCTGATTGCGAGCGTGGAGTCAACGGCTTCCGCGACATCTCCGACAGTCTGGTTGGTGTCCCTGCCGGCCCGGAGGACAAAATGCTGCGCCCCTCCGACCCGCAAGGGCTCGTTGGGCGCATCAGTCTGCGAGCTGCCAGGATCGACGGTCAGGTTCACGGGTTCGCCGCGCTCTCGGTCCCGCGTGCAGGAGACGAGGTCTGGATGGACTGGACGCTGAACGGCAGGGATGTCCACGTCCAGTGCGGACCCTTTAAGGCAAGCCGCGACGGCCATCCGCTGACCAGCGCCGCGAAAGTGACGGACAACAGCCCGAACTACCGGTTCCGCGCCTGCGGCGGCGGGGGCGGCCAGGCGGTGCAGTGCACGGACTGGTGGTAGCCAAAGCCGCAGACCAACCATCGCGCTCCGGCATCAGTGGATGCCGGAGCGCGATGTTGTACTACGACCTGTCTACCCTGAGCCTACGTGGTGAGGGAGGCTGGCTCCGTTTCAGTTTCCGCCTCATTCACCACCGTCCGGATCCGTCCACGGCGGTTCAGACGACGGGGTGAATACGGGAACGAACGAGGCTGAAGGGCCCGGCCCTGGACCAGGAGCTGACTAGCGCGAACAGACCTCCTGCGGCGGGCATGACCCCGCCGAGTTGAGTCCAACGTACGAGACGAAGCCCGACGTCGACTTGGCCATGCTGCGCGAGCACGAGCCGACCGCTCCTCGCCGGTGACGACCAAGCGGCCTGACCACATCATGGCCTCGGGGAGTTGTTCATAGGTGACTGCGGGCGTCGATTCCTGACCGTCTCTGTCCGCATCGCTTGTTTGGTCGGTGCCGGGGCACTTGCTGCGGGAACTTGGTTGCGTCCTGTTCCCGGAAGCCGTATGGGTGTGTCGGAGGGGGAGGGCGGGCCTGTTGGATCGAGATATTTCCAGCGAGCAACCGACCGGACTGCGCCGGGGCCTCAACGGAATCGGCCGTAAGTTGATGGCGGCGGCCACAGCGGCTGCCCCATCTGCGGCCGACAGGGCGAGGCGGGCTGCGGAGAAACGCCAGGAAGCGGAAGAACGTGAGGCGCTGCGTGTTGCCCGCGCGGCTCAGAATGCGACTGCCCGGGCCGTCTACACCCGCAATGCTCTCCTGCACTGGGTGCATCAGCAGTCCCAGCACGGTAACCGTACGCCTGCCTGCAATGCCTTCATGAGATCTCTCGACGCGTCGTTCGAAGGAATTCCACTGGAGCTTGAGAACGACGGTCCAAGCCGGAGCTCAAGGCACGCAAGTAGGACGTCAGAACACCATGAACAACACGTGGGGCCTGGACCCGAACGCGCTGCTGCAGTTCGCGAAGGATGTGCTGACGAAGGTTGCTGATCTCGGCCTTGACGAACGTGCTGAGGCCGAGCTCGTTGAAGAAGCCTCAGCGCTACGCGATGAAGCGTCGGCTCAGCAGCCGAACCCAACAGCACTGCGCCGTGCATACGACGCCGTCATGGGCACGCTGGGGAGGGCCCCAGAGTCAATGACCAGTCAGTGGCTGCATGAGGCCGGCACGGCAGCTATCAACGGCACGCTCGGCGGATAGGCTCTCGGAACTCGCTAGATCAATTACAGATCTGAATCGGGGCGCCGAGCCCTGTGCCAGCCGGTGGCAGGAGCCTTGGCCATGTCGCTGAAGTTTTCCCAACGAAAATGATCTCGTGAGGTGACTCGGCCCAGGGGATCCGCGAGTCGCGATGAGTTCTGCGGCGCCCGGCGGTCGTACTGTGGAACCCGTTCCCGAGGAGGACTTCTGATGCGCAGCGTGACCTATTCGATGAACGTCTCACTGGACGGCTACATCGTCGGGCCGGACGGCAGCTTCGATTGGACGGGGCCCGACGAGGAGGTCTTTCGCTTCTGGATCGACGAGATTCGAGGGGTCGGCGTCCATTTGTTGGGACGACGGCTGTACGAGACGATGCTGTACTGGGAGACCGCCGACCAGGATCCATCGCTCGACGACGCTGGGCTCGAGTGGGCCGCGCTCTGGAATCCGCTCCCGAAGGTGGTGTTCTCCACCACGCTGTCGTCGGTGGAGGGCAATGCCCGCCTGGTCTCCGGCGGGTTGGCGGAGGAGATCGAGCGGTTGCGGGCCGAGCCGGGGGAGGGCGAGATCGCGATCGGCGGCGCGACACTCGCCGCCGAGGCGGCCGCGTCGGGTCTCATCGACGAGTACCGGGCCATGGTCTACCCGGTGCTGGTCGGCGGTGGCATTCCGTTCTTTCCCCGACACGAGCGCCGGGTGGATCTCGAACTCGTCGAGACCCGCACCTTCAGCTCGAAAGTCGTCTACCTCCACCACCGCGTGGCGCGTTAGCCGGTTCGTCCGCCGCGCCTGGGAAGAGTGGGCCGACCAGTGACGTTCCTCAGCGAGGTGACCTGCGCGAAGCGGCGTGAACTACCGCCTGGCGAAGGCGAGTAGGACGGACCACATCGGTCTGGAAGCCGTTGGGCAACGCCTTGAGCCGGAACAGGCGGTGATCGAGGCCCGGGTCGCCGAGCCGCGTTCATCGATTAGCGGCCAGCACTGCCGCGAGGCCCTCTTGCAGATCTTTGACGAAATACTCGGGAACCTCCAGCGACGGGAAATGTCCCCCGATTTCGGGCGACCCCCATCGGACGATTTGTCGGTACCGCTCCTGTGCCCAGGGGCGCGGACACTTCTCGACGTCGCGGGGATACATAGTGATTGCTGACGGGACGTCGACCCGAAGTGCGGGGTCCAGCGAGTTGTGGCTTTCGTAGTAAATGCGGGCTGACGATGCGCCGGTCCGCGTCAGCCAGTACTGGGTGACGTCGTCGAGAACCCTGTCTCTGGAAAACGCCTCGAACGGGCTGTCTTCGGTGTCTGACCACTCGGCGAACTTGTCGAGGATCCAGGCAAGAAGCCCGACCGGTGAGTCGACGAGCGAGTAGCCGATGGTCTGCGGTCGGGTCGCCTGCTGCTTCGCGTAAGCCGCCCGGGTCGTTGGCCACTTCTGCTGATGTGCGGGCTTCCGTGGTGTGATGATCGGACGCATGATCGGCAAGGGGAGTGGACGGGCCGGGGGCAGTACATGGAGGGCGATAGCGGCGGCGGCGTTTCCGCTGTATCTGACGATGATCGCCGCGTCGGCGGGTGCTCTGGTTGATACCGCGCTGCTGGGCAATCACGCCACCACTGTGCTCGCCGCGTTCGCGGTGACCATGGCGGTGTTCAGTCCGGCCGCGGCCGTGGTGGCGGGTGCGTTGCGCGGGGTGATGCCGTTCGTTGCGCCGCGCAGCGAGGATCCTGACGGTCTGCTACCGGTGGTGCGCGGCGGGATGTGGCTCGCGATCACCGTGGGTGCCGTGGCCGCGGCGGCGGTTGCGTCGGTTCCTGTGATCGGCCGGGTGGCCGGGGTTCCGGGCGCCGCTCTGGACGAGCTGGGGGTTTTCCCGTTGTTGCTGGCCGGCAGTGTGCTCGCTGTCGCGGTCGGCTCGTCGGCCACGTCCGTCCTGGTCGCACTGGGCCACTCGAAGCTGGTGATGCGGGCCGGACTGCTCGGCACAGCCGCCTCTGCCGCGCTGTCGGTCCTCCTCGTGGGCGGCCCTGGCCCGCTGCCGGGTTACGGCCTGGCCGGGGCGGGCGTCGCCATGCTCGCCTCCAGTGTGATCAGCGCGTGCGTCAGCCAGGTGGCCCTCGGCCGCTCCACCGTGCTGGCGGGCCGCTCCTTGTGGCCGGGCAGGCCGGATGTGAGGCAGATGTGGAAGCTGGGCGCGGTGGGGATTCCGCTGGCCGGCACGGTATTGGTCAAGTTCGCCGTCCTGGGCGTGCTGACCTTCGCCGCGGCGCGGATCGGGACGGACAGCGCCGCGGTGCACAGTGTCGGGATCTCGCTGGTCAACCTTGTCTTCACGGCTGCGGTGGCGGTCGGCCAGGCCACTGTCCCGCTGGTGGCCGGCTATGCGCACGAGCGCGACAGCGTGAGCATCCGTCGCAGTGTTCGGGCGGGGACGTGGCTGGCGCTGGCCGTGGTGGGGCTCATCGTGGCAGCGTTGATCGCCCTGGGGTCGTGGGTCGGTGCGCTGTTCACCGAGGATGCCGTTGTACGGGCGCAGGTCACGGACCTGCTGCCGCTGGTGGCGGCCGTTGTCGTCACCGACGCGCTGCAGGCGGTCGTCGGGTTCGGCCTGATCGGCCTCAAGCGCACGGTGCCGAGTTTCGTGGCGACCTTCATCGCTTACGGAGCCCTGGCCGCCATCGCCGCCCCGGTCGCAGCGGCCGGGGGCCTTGCCGCCCTGTGGACGGCTCTCACCCTTGCCAACATCCTCCAGGCAGCCGCCAAGGCGTACTCCTTCCACCGACACAGCACCTTCACCGGGAACCGCGAGCACGCACCAGCCGCCCCGTGAGCGAGGGGCACCGGCGGTGCTGCGCCTGTCCTTGACGCCCGGTCAGAGGCGCCGGGCGGGCGATCAGGCGGCGCCTCTTGTGGCCGGGGAGGTGTCCAGCCGACCACGGTCACCAGGTCCCGGCCGCCGCGTCCGTGATGCGGCGGGCGTGCAACTGCGGGCTGTGGAGCCGTGCGCTTCGGGAGTGGCTCGGCGGGCCGGGGTCTCAGGGGTTGGTCAGGGTGCGGTCGAGGAGGGGGAGCAGGTGGTCCCAGTGGCGTTGCAATGCGGCGGGGTTGAAGGCGTCGGTGTCGGACATGGTGAAGCCGTGGACGGTGCCGGGGTAGATCTCGGAGGTGTAGTCGACCCCCGCGGTGTCCAGGGCCTGGTTGAGCTCGCCCAGGGCCTCGGGCGTCAGGTCGCTTTCGGCGTGGCCGAAGTGGACCTGGGCGGTGAGCTCGGCGAGAGTGTCGGGCCCGTCGGCGCCCACGGGGCCGTGGAATGCGGCGAGGGCGGCCACCTGGCCGGGGTGGGCCACGGCGGTGCGCATCGCCAGGAGGCCGCCTATGCAGTAGCCGGTCACCGCGACCGGTCCGGCGCCGACCTCGGGCTGGGTGGTGAGGAACCCGAGGTAGGCGTCGGCGTCGCTCAGGACGCGTGCGGCGGTGTGCGCCTCGATCAAGGGCATCAGCTGGGCGAAGACCGCAGGACGGACCTCTTCTCCGATGTGCTCGGGAAGTTCGATCACCGGTGCCGGGCCGTGCCGGTAGAAGAAGTTGGGGACGAGCACGTAGTACCCGTGCCCGGCCAGTTGGCGGGCCATCTCCCGCAGTACGGGCCGGATGCCGAAGCCGTCCGCGTACATCAGCACCCCCGGGTGGCGCCCGCCGCCGTCGGGGAAAGCGGCGAAGGCGTCGGCCTGGCCGTCCGTGGTGGGAATCCGCACTGACTTGGTGGGCAAGATCTTCCTTCCTCGGGGTTCACTCAACTTGTGTTAGTGGCACTAACGTTATCGGCGCGAGTGAACGTATATCGTTAGTCGGACTAACGCAACGGTAGGGTGGGTGCCATGATCAGAGCCGAGGCCGCGGACGGGCCCGACGCCGGCGTACCCAAGACCCCCGGCAGGCTGCGTCGGCGGGCGAGCCGACTGTTGTCGCAGCTGACCATGCGGTCGGACCGGCTGATCACCGAGGGGCTGGCCCGGGCCGATGCCCGCCAGTGGCACTACGCCGTACTCGCCTCGCTGCAGGAGTACGGGCCCGGCAGTCAGGCGGAGCTGAGCAGGCGCTCCGGCATCTACCGCAGCGACATGGTCGCCGTGCTCAACGAACTGGCCGAGCGCGACCTCGTCGAGCGGGCGCCGGATCCCGCCGACCGGCGCCGCAACGTCATCACCATCTCGCCCCGAGGCCGCCGCCACCTACGCCGCCTCGACAAGGTCCTCGACGGCCTGCACGACGAACTGCTCGCACCGCTGAGCCCGCCCGAACGCGACCAGTTCGTGCAGTTGCTCAC
>NZ_BAAAZY010000012.1:975175-1024655 GCF_039537145.1 Streptomyces shaanxiensis | reverse complement strand
TCGCCGCTGCCCTGTGCTGCTACAAGCGCCTCGTCCGCCTCACCACATAGGACACGGTCTTAGTGAGGCCGCACCGGGCACGGTGACGAGGCGGAAGCGTTTCCGGGGCAAACGACGAGCGCCGCCCTCGAACGGGGAGGACGGGCGGTAGGATGAGTAGCATGAGTGAGCCTACCGGTAAGTACTCAATCACTATGCCACGCGACATCGCCGAAGCCGCCAAGGCCCGCAGCGGCCCCTCCGGTCTGTCCGCCTATGTCGCCGCGGCCGTCGCCCGCCAGATCGAGCGGGACAACCTCAACGAACTCATCGCCGTCGCCGAAGCCGAGCACGGCCCCATCACGGACGAAGAAATCCACTCCCTGCGCGATCAACTCACGCAGGCACGGCACGAGCAGACACAGGGCGGAGCGAGCGCCGCGTGACCCGCTCCCCCGCAGTCCCCGGCGGCACCCTCGTCCTCGACAGCGAAGGACTGGCCAAGTCTGTCCTGCGCGATCGCACGGTCACCGGCTGGCTCGCCCTCGCCCGCACCGACGACCTGCGCGTGGTCACCTCAGCAGCCACTCTGGTCGAAGTGGTACACCCCCGGATCAACCGCCCGGCCCTGGAGTGGACGCTCTCCCGCCTCGTCGTCGAACCGGTCACCGAGCACACCGCCCGGCACGCCGCTGCCCTCCTAGCCGACGCCGGCCTGCACGGCCACAAGTACGCCATCGACGCCATGCTCGCCGCCACCGCCCTGGCCACCCCGGGGCCGGTGACTGTCCTCACCTCCGACCCCGAGGACCTCCTAGCGCTGTGCGGCGGACGCGTCACCGTCATGAAGGTGTGACGCGCCGGGCCATAGCGGAACGACGTCGGTCATTCTTCGTTCTGGAGCCCAAGCCACGACTCGAAGGCCATCAGCTGCTCACCCACCCCTCCGAGCGAGTAGGGGGCGGACTCGTATTTAATTGAAAGGTTGACTTCATAGAGCTTGTACAGCGCTGGAGCGGTCTCTGCTGCCAGGAAAGCCTCTTTCAGGCCGCGCGCCGCACGCTCAAGATCCGCGGCACGGGCTGCAGCCGTCACTTCCGGCCACACCGTCTCCGCAAGGTGATCGCAGAGCTTGATCAAGGAGCGGCCCGCTCGATCCGCGCGGGCAGAGACTGCCTCCTGCCTCGCTTCGTGCAGGTGATCGGCGAGGTGATTGCTCCGCTCGTCCTCGCTGTCCCACGCGCCATCGTCGTAGATCTCGTTCCAGGTTTGCTCGGCCCGATGCAGCGCGGCTTTGAATTCCCGATCAAGCTCTTCCTGGGTGAGTGTGGGATGGGATGGGTGAATGTCCTTCAAGCCGTGCATACGGCTTTCGATGGACGAGGCTGGAAGAGGGCCCCCACTCCGCAGGGCCGTGCACAGCCCAATGGTGTCAATGGCGCGTAGCAGTTCTTGATCGGCAATCAGACCCCGTAATTCGTAGGAACAGCGCTCCACCTCCATGTAATTGTGATCGGCGATCTCCCCGTCAAGCTCCCACGCGAGGTTGGTGATCCGCTCGTACACACTCTCCACCACCTCCACAGCGGCTTCGATCTCCTCGTCCACCCTTTCGACGAGCTGGAGTGCCTCTTGAGCATCAGCCACTTCGCGCTCCAGACCGGCCACGCGGTCGGCGAGTTCGCCCATCGTTTTCCCTCTCACTCATCCCGTCTCGGTCATGTTCATGTGGCGGGCAGGAATGAACTGGGCTCTCCCGTCCAGGACACGTACAGCTCGTCGCGCGCCCGGGTGCAGGCGACGAACAGTAGGCAGCGTTCCGCCAGAAGGTCGGCCTCGTGCTGGAGGCGGTCGACCTCCACGGGCGTCACGGCTTTGGGGAAGGGGAGGGCCCCGTCATGGACGCCGACCACCGCGACACAGCGGTATTCGAGGCCCTTGAACGAGTGCATCGTGCCCACGTTGACGGCTTCTACCGTCGTAGGCCGGTCTGTTCTCAGGCGTTGCGCCGGGATGCCGGCGGAAGCCAGGCGCTCCGCCACCTGATCGCAGGTCCGGTTGAAGCGGGTGCTCACGCCGATGTCACCGGGGGCGATGCCGTCGTCCAACCACACCCGGACTCGTGCCACGAGCGCGGCCAACTCCTCTTCCAGGGAGTTGGCCGCGTGTGTCTCGGGACCGCTTCCGTGCAGAGCCGAGCGGTAGCCGACCAGAGTGTCGTGACGGGCGTCGTCCTCTAGCTCCGCAAAAGGACGGCCGACGAGAAGCGCCGTGGACCAGCTCAGAATCTCGTGGGTGGAGCGGTAGTTCTTCCGCATCTTCGTAGACCTGCCCGCGACCTTGATACCGAGCGCCTTCAACGAGACCTTGCTGTCGTAGATCCGCTGGTGCGGGTCGCCCGCGATGAACAGGTCGTCCGGGCGTGCCGGTGCGGCTGCCCGCAGGAGCCGCCACTGGGCCGGGTGCAGATCCTGCGCCTCATCCACGACGACGTGCCGGTAGCGCGGCCCGGACCGCTCCAGCAGGTCGGCGGCCTCGGCGCAGGTACCGAGGTAGGTGCGCAGCCCGTCGGCGGCGAGCCGCCGCGTGAACTCGTCCACGGCGCGCCAGACCGCGGGCCGGGCGATGGCCGGCAGCGCGCTTCCACGCCCCCTGCGCTCGGCGGACTCGTACTGGTCGTACGTACGCAGGTTCTGGGCGAGGATGACGTGCTTGTACTCCTGAGCGAGAAACTGCGGGCTCCCGGTGAAACCGGCGTTTCGAGTCGCCTGTTGCCAGCGGACCGGCTCCTCGTCGGCGCGCAGCGGACGGCGTGACGTGGACACCATACGTCCGGCGAACGCGTCGACGGTCATGATGTCCACCCGGTCCCTGAGCGTCTCGTCGTCGACGAGCTCGGCGAGGCCGGCGCGGAGCGCGGCGACCAGAGCGTTCGTGTAGGTGGTGAGCAGGATGCGGTCACCGTCGCGCAGATGCCGGAGCAGGTGCCGTACGCGGTGGAGCGCGACAACCGTCTTACCCGTTCCCGGGCCTCCCGTGACCTGGGCGGGTCCGGAGTACGAGGGGCGGTACGCCACTTTGTGCTGGGAGGGGTGGAGGAAGACGCGCCACGCGGCGAACGGCTTGTCGAGGATCTCCCGGAGCTCCTCCTCTCCGGTGACCAGCGCGATGCGGGTACGGGTGTGCCGGATGGCGGTGTCGTAGTCGGCCGGATCAAGTGGCCGCGTGGTGTCCTTGGCTGCCAGGCTGACGGCTACCACGTCGCGCCACACCTCTTCGACCGTGAAGCCGGCCGCGAGGTACTCCAGGACCTCGCGCTGGTCCTGCGGGAAGTGGGGCGCGAACACCTCCAGTTGCTCCGTGGTGGTCAATACCCGTGCCTGGCGCAACGTGGTCCCGTCGATCCCGAGGGCCGCCAGGTCCCCGTCCGAGAACCTAGCGAAGAGCCGCTGCTCGGGCGGCGGCGCGACTCGCTCGTAGGTGGGGGTGAGCTTCTCCAGGACGGCGATGTCGCGTATCTCGACGGCCCGGGTGGCCGTGTTGATGCTCGCCTTCTGTTTGACGGCCCAGGCGTTCGCGGAGTCGTGCGGCAGCACCCGCAGCAGGACGTAGGTGTCCCCGCTGTCGGGCGCGAGCACGACGCCGCGGGTTCCCCGGTCGATCCGGATGGTCCGGATGTGCGGGTCCCGCGCGCCCTTGAGCGACTCCAGCTTCAGGCCGGGGTCCTTGAAAAGCTGATCCAGGGTGAGGCGTTCGAACTTCTCCCAGGCGTCGAACACGCCCCTGCGAACCGTTCCCTGGAGCTTGGGGAGCTGGGCGCAGAAACCGATGTCGAAGGCGAGGCGGGGCATGGCGGGCAGGCGTCTCCTGTTGGTTCTATCGGTTGGTGTCGTCCTCATTCCGGCTGCCCGGTTCATCGGACTCGTCTGGCTCTTCCAGATCCCCCAGCGTCCGCCACGCGAGGTCGGCGAGAGTGTCGCCCGACGACGTGACCCAGCGGGCCGTGCCCTGGTTGGCCACGGGCCGGTCCGCCCACGCGGCACGTTCCCACATGAGGGTGATCAGCCCCGAAGGCGAGTACTGCCGGCCGTCCGCGGCCCAGACGACCGGCTTCGTCCGGTGGTTCGTCCACGTGGCCCGAGAGCGCCGCGGGTCCTCCGCGAGCCAGTCCTTGAGTGCTTCGGTCTCCAGCGGGTAGGCCGTGCTGAGCGTGAGCGGCTCGCCTTCGTCCAGGACCCGCTTGTCGACGAGTACCTGGACGGCGTTGGGGCGGCGGCGCTTGCGCGTGGGCCGGACGCGCCGGTACGCGTTCGCGGCAGAGCCGTCCTTGCCCTCTGCCATGGCCTCGATGACCCGTTCGGTGACCTCACGGCAGCGGTCGGCGTCCGAGCACACGGCCCGGATCTGCGGGCGCCGCTCGGACAGCCCGTCGATGACCTGGATGGTGACGGGCAGCAGCCGCCCGACGAGGCCCTTGGTCTTCGCCCTGGCCTCTTCTGCCCAGGTCAGCTTGGTGTCGGGCTCGTCGATCCCCTCGGTGTCGAGGAGCCGGAACACCAGATGGGTGAGCAGGTACGTGCCGTGTTCGGTCAGCGCGGCGGCCCGACCCTCGTAGCGCTTGCGGAGGTCGAGAAGACAGCGCCGCACCTCACGCAGCACCTGGACAGCGTTCCACAGCAGGTAGACACCCGGCCTCGGGCGGAACAGCACGTCGTAGACCCCCTGGGGGCCGCGCTCCCACAGGGGGTCGAGCGTGAGCGCGATCCGGGCCGCGTACTGACTGTCGGCATGGGCGCAGGCCAGGGCGACGGCCGCCTCGACCACGGTGCAGCCGGACTCTTCGGGGAGGTCGACCTCACTGCGCTGAACCCCGTACTCCAGGCCGAGTTCCGCCCGCATCTCGTCCAGGATGTCACCCTGGACCGGATCGAGGGCGACGAAGTCCCGTTCGCCGACACTGTTCTGACGGTTGGTGGCGCGCGTGGTGTCGCTGGCGAACTCCTTGGCCGCGTGCGTGACGATGATCCGCACGCTGATCTTGGCCTCGGCCGCCGCGTCCTCCTTCTCCAACGCCTCCGCCACGGCGCGCACGGTCTGGGCGCCGTTCACCACGCTGGCGTTGTGCAGGGTCAGCAGCAGGGGTTTCTGGTGGGGAGCGCGCACCGACCGTTCGACCTTCTCAACACGGTCGCAGAGCACGGTGATGCCGTTGTTGTAGTACCAGAAGTTGGCCGGCTCCTCTGTGAGGGTGGCGATCAAGGAGTTGTTGATGGGCGTCCTGCCCAGGGGCTTGCGGATGTTCAGGTTGAAGAGGTTCGCCCCGTGCTGCGCCGCCCAATCGGCGACCTGCTCGGCATCGACGACTCCCTGGTAGGACTCGTACAGCGCGTCGGAGCCCATGCCGAACCAGGGGAACAGCTCCGCGGTCAGGACCACCGGCTCGGGCGCCTGGTCGGCTCGTACTGACGCCCACACCTCGGGAGCGAGAATGATCCGGTGGTCCAGGACGTCGCCGTACCGGTTGAACTCGTGCTCGCCGTTCTTAATGGCCTGCATGAAGCCCTCACCGGGCATGTCGGGGCGCATCAGCACCACGACCTGGGTGACGGGTACGGTCCCCTGGTCCATGACGGACTTGGCGTACTCGGCCAGCCTCCGGCCTCGCGGATTGAACGGCGCGAAGTTCTCCTCGTCGATGAGCCGGAGGCCGGCGAGGAGTTCGAAAACGGCCTGCCTATCCCCCTTTGCCTTGCCCTCGGGGCTCCACTTGCTCTGGACGAGATAGACGTGGGGCCTGGACCCCTCGACCACGGCGATCGCGTCGATGCCCTGATCCAGGTCTCCGTCGATGACGGTGGCGGCGGCCTCCTCCGGGCTGAAGCCAGTGACGATCCGCACCGCCTGGGCGGCCAGCGCCCTGGAGGTGCATCGCTTCTCGAAGTCTTCCCCCGTGTACTTGGCCGCCAGGTCGCTGGTGTCCAGAAGGTCGGCGTAGACCTTCTGGAGGGCGGTGCCCACCTGCCGTACCGTGGTGTTCAGATCGGGCTGTCCGCCCTTGGGCTGCTGTGTGTTCACGTACTTCTTCCCCTCCCCATGGCCGAGCCAGCCGGCCCGACCGTCTTACCGGCGCCCCGGATCGTCCGCCCAACGGCGTTCAGCGCTCCTGGCCGTCGAGATCGAGCCGTATGAGCGCCAGGGCCTCACCGACCTCCGCGGTCAGCTCGTCAGCAGGCCCGTAGACGACGTCTAGGTCGGCGTGCAGCGGTTCCAGCACGACCCGGGCATCAGCCGCGCGGCCCTGGGCGAGCAGCAGCATGCCGATGTCACGGCGCAGTTCGATGGCTTCCTCACTGACGTCGCTGTCCACGGACCGGACGACGGCCAGAACCGATTCCAGAGCCGTGAGCGCCTCCGTGACCTGGCCGAGTTCGGCGCGGCAGCGGGCGGCCTGGGCCCGGCAGGCGCGGGCCCGCTCGCTGGTGGGTCCGGCGATACGGCCGTACGCGTCGGCGAGAGCGGTGAACTCGGGCAACGCGGCCCGGTAGTCGCCGCCGAGCAGCCGGATCGCCGCCCGCTGGGTGCGCAGCTCCACCACCTGCCGGTTCTCCGCGCCGAGGGCGCGGGCGGCCGGCTCGATGACCTCGCTCAGCACCTCGGCGGCCTGCGCAAACCGCTCCTCTTCGAGGAGGGCGTCGGAGTGCGCGTACGCCTCCTTGATCTCCGCGCGGAGTTCGGCAGGTACGGGGAGGGGCGCGGGGACCGACTCCCCCGAAGGCGCCGGAGTGGCCGACGGCCGGGGCCGGGAGCGCGGCGCGTACGGGTGGCGGAACAGCCCCGTGGGGTCCGGGGCTCCGTCCGGGCCCGTCTCGCCGGACACCGGTTCCTGGCCGACCGACGGCAGGAAGGGCCGCAGCCGCTCGTACACCTCCTGGACATCGGCGGGCCGCGCCTCAGGGGCCTTGCGGAGCAGATGCAGGACGAGCTCCTCCAGCGCGGCCGGCACCTCGGGGCGCAGCTGCCGGAGCGGGGTGGGGGCGGCGCTGACGTGCTGGTACATGAGCGCGAACTCGCTGTCCGCCTGGAACAGGGCGCGTCCGGCGAGCAGTTCGTGGAGAATGCACCCGAGCGCGTACAGGTCCGTCCGCGGGGTGATGCGCCCGCCGCGGACCTGCTCGGGCGCCATGTACTGGGAGGTCCCGATCGGGGTCCCGGTCGCGGTCAGCTTTGTCGCGTCGGTGCGCAGGATGGCCGCGATGCCGAAGTCCAGGACCTTCACCGTCCCGTCGCGGGCGACGAGGACGTTCCCCGGCTTGAGGTCGCGGTGGATCACGGGGATCTCGTGGGCGTGCGACAGCACGGTGGCCACCTGCGCCGCCACGGCCACGGCCCAGCTCACCGGCAGCGGCCGGGCCGGGTCCACGTACGCGGACAGCGGCACGCCCTCCACCAGCTCCATGACGAGGAACAGCTGCTCGTGGGTGTCGTCGAGGACCGCGTCGTAGACCTGGGGTACGCCGGGGTGCTGGATGCGGGCCGTGATCCGGGCCTCGCGCCGGAACCGCTTGGCGAGTTCGTCCGCCATCTGCGGCGAGGTGACGGCCTGCTGCCGGATGAGCTTCACGGCGACCGGCCGGTCCAGCACGGCGTCGTAGCCGCGCCACACGTCCCCCATGCCGCCGTGGCTGAGTTCCTCCAGGAGTTCGTAACGTCCTGCGATCATCCGCTGCGACACCGTGCCCGCCCCCGTCGCATCCGTGCGCCGGCGTGCGTACCCAGGTGGTGTCGGCCGGCCCGACATGTCCGGACCAGTGTGGTGGGAGTGACGATCTTCCGTCCAGGGAGGCGGGGAAGGTCTGTCACATCTGGCTGAGAACCGTCTCTGCGCTGTGGCTCCGCCTGTCGTATTCGGCCCACACGACCTTGCCGGGCGTCCCGAAGGGGCGCGGCCCCCAGCCCCAGCGGTCGGCGAGACCGTCCACCAGGAGGAGGCCGCGCCCGTCCGTGCGGTCCGGTCCGGGAAGGCGAGGCGCTGGCTCCGGCATCCGTTCGGCGCGCGTGGTCGGTCGCCTCGACGCGTACAGTCGCGACGGGAGCCGCGGCGACGGTGAGCCGTACGTGAAAGTCCCGTCCGAGGACCCGGCCATGGCGAACGGCGTTCGCGGCCAGTTCGGCCACGAGGAGGACGAGAGCTTCGTGTGCCTCGGTGCCATATGGGATGCCCCAGGCGTGCAGCCGTTCCGCGCACAGCCGGCGACCGAGGCGGGCACCAAGTGGCGTGGCGGTGAACCGCATCTCGAAGTGGTGGATCGGGTCGGTGGGTTGGGTGGTGACGGCGGCGCAGGTGGGATTGTTCGTCATGACTCCACGGTGGGCCGTGGTGGCGTAGCGTGACCGTGGGTGACGCGCCGTCGCGTTCCGCTTGTACGCGGGAGGACGGCGCGATGTACGTGCGCTGAAGGGTGGCGGCTGTGCAGGACGATGACGCGGGGTTCGTACCGGAGCCGGTGGGACAGCGGCCGGAGGACGAGCCGGGGCAGGGCGTGGTCACGGCGTTCGGGCGGCAGTTGAAGCTATTCCGGACACGGGCCGGGCTGAAACGGGCGGAGTTCGGGAAGCGGGTGGGATACGCGGCCCAGTCGATCGCTTCCTTCGAGCAGGGGCGGCGCATCCCTCCGCCGAGGTTCATCGACCAGGCGGACGAGGTCCTGGACGCCGGGGGTGTGCTGAAGGCGCTGAAGGAGGAGGTTGCGCGGGCGCAGTATCCGGCTTTCTTCCGGGACATGGCCCGGCTGGAGGCGGAGGCGGTAGAGCTGTATGCCTACGACACCCTGTTGGTCAACGGGCTGTTGCAGACGGAGGAGTACACGCGAGCCGTGCTGGCCATGCGACGCCCGCTGCTGGATGCGGAGACGATCGAGACGCGGGTGACTGCCGGCTGGCCCGCCACGACATCTTCAGCCGCTGGCCGGCTCCCCTGCTGAGCTTCGTGATGGAGGAGTCGGTACTGCTCCGCCCCCTTGGCGGCAAGTCGGTTCTGCGTGGCCAGTTGGAACAACTGCTGCTCGTCGGCCAGAAGCGCAACGTAGAGATTCAGCTCATGCCGCTCGACCGCGAGGACAACGCCGGTATGGACGGCCCCTTTACCGTGATCACCCGCAAAGGTGGCCAGCAGCTTGTGTACATGGAGGTCCAAGGACGGAGCAGCCTGCGCACGGACCGGGAGGAGACCCGGCTCGCCGCCACCCGCTATGGGATCATCCGAAGTCAGGCTCTCACTCCGCGAGAGACCATGGGATTCATCGAGAAGTTGCTGGGAGAGCTATGAGCACCGCAGAGACACCGTCTGCGCAGTCGGCACTCGCTTGGTTCAAGAGCAGCTACAGCGGTGCCGAGGGCGGCCAGTGCGTCGAGGTGGCCACCACGCCCGGCACCGTGCATGTCCGGGACTCCAAGGGGCTCGGCGGGCCCGTGCTGAGCGTAGGCCCCGAGGCGTGGGCCGGATTCGTGGAGCTGGCCGCCGGGCGTCGGGCGTAACGCAGCGGCTCGGGCCCGCGTACAGCTCGCCTGTGTACGCGGGCCCGCCGCGACGACTACGCCGCGTCGTCCTCCACGCCCTCCTCGCGGCGGATCATCCGCCACGCGGCGCGGCGGGCGCTGCGGTCGAGACTGGACTTGAAGTTCCGGTCCGGACCGAAGTACTGGCGGCCGAGGCCAGCGATGGAGTCGATGTGGTCAGCCATCTTGTCGGCGAAGACCTTGTCGAAGACCTTCCCGAAATTGTCCACGTCGTCGTTGGCGACCGCCGCCTTCCGGACCTTGGGATCGGCCTTCGCCTCCTCGAAGGGACGGATGACGTCCTGCTCGGTGAAATCCGTGCCGAACTTGGCGTTGAACTTCTCGATCAGCTCGGACAGGAGCGACTTCTCGGCTTCCTTGGCACCGCCCGTGCCGTCTCCGAAGCCCGGCATCGTCGCGGGTCCCTCGGGGGACAGCGAGACGTCGTGCTCGCCGGTCTTCTCCACCCGCAGGTGGCTGAGGTCGACCTCGCCGATGTCCACTCCCCCGTCGGCCTTGCCACGCAGCCGGGTGAGGAGGTAACGGCCGTAGAGGTACAACCGCTCCAGGTCGGGGTCCTGGTACGGCACGATCTGGGCAAGGAAGCCGTACTTGCGGACGTAGTCGTTAAGGCTGGCGCGGAAGTCCTCGGCCGTCTTGACGTCGTCCTCGTCCTCGTCGTTGTCGCGCAGGGCCTCGTACCGGGTCACGGCCGGGGAGAGCAGGCGGTACAGCTCGGCGTGCAGTTTCTCCCACGCGGCCTGCGATCCGGCTGCCTTCTCCTTCGCGCCGAAGTACGCAGCGGCGAACTCATCCATCTCCGCTTCCGAGACGATCGGCGCGGACATGACCCGGCTCTGGGCTGTGTAGAGGAGGTTCGGGTCCGAGGGGAGGGTGTTCGCCTCCTCGAAGTAGGGACGGAACGACTCCTTGATGTCCTCGGCCTCGTTGACGAAGTCCAAGACGGCCAGGTCCGACTGGGACTTGCGGTCGGTGGTGCGGTTAAGGCGGGAGAGGGTCTGGACGGCCGCAATGCCGGTCAGCGTCTTGTTGACGTACATCGTCGTCAACAACGGCTGGTCGAAGCCGGTCTGATACTTCTCGGCCACCACCAGGATCTTGTACTCCGGCCGGCCCTTCGCGCCGGCGTGGACGGCCTTGTCGTCAGCGCGGGTGTACGCGAACGCCTTTGGCAGCGCGCTCTCGGACAGGCCGCCGTTCTCCTTCGGCTCGGTGGTCTCCTCACCGTCGATGGTGAGCGAACCCGAGAACGCGACGAGTACGCCCAGGTCGGGGTACTTGGTGTCGTAGTCCCGATCCTTGATGTAGCTCTTGATCGCACGCGCCATCTGAACGGCGGACTGCCGGGAGGCGGTCACGACCATGGCCTTCGCCCGGCCCCCGAGGCGGCCCCGCGTATGGGTGACGAAGTGCTCGACGATCACCTGGGCGTGCTGCGAGACGGTCGAGTCGTGGGTGAGCGCGAACCGGGCGAGGAGGGAGTTCGCCTTGGCGGGGTCGACCTCAAGCTCGTCGGGGTTCTGGTTCACCAGCTTCCAGTACGTGTTGTACGTGACGTAGCTGCGCAGGGGGTCGAGGATGAAGCCTTCCTCGATGGCCTGGCGCATCGAGTACGTGTGGAAGGGGCGGTACGCCTCCTTGCCGTCCACCTGGTCGGGGGTGCCGAAGAGTTCAAGGGTCTTGGCCTTGGGCGTGGCGGTGAAGGCGAAGTAGGAGAGGTTCGCGGCCCGGGAGCGCTCCAGGGCCTTCTTCTTGAGCTGGTCGTTGACGGTGAGGCTGGTGGCGCCCGCGTCCTCGGAGTCGGAGTCGAGGCCGAGCTCGCGGAGGGCCGCGCGGACGGCGGTCGCCGCGTCGCCGGACTGGGAGGAGTGCGCCTCGTCCAGGATGATCGCGAAGGTAGTGCCGCTGAGCTCGGTCGGGTGGCGCTTCATGTAGTCGAGGAGCGCGGGGAACGAGTGCAGGGTGACGGTGACGATCTTGCCGGTGTCGCGGGAGAGCGCGCGGGCGAGCTGCTCGCTCTTCGCCCCGTGCTTCTCGTCGATCTTCACGACCAGGCCGTCCGTCTGCGAGAACCCGCCGACCGTCTCGCGGAGCTGGGCGTCCAGGTTCCGGCGGTCGGTGATGACGATGACCTTGTCGAAGACGGGAGCGCCGGGCTTGATGAAGCCGGCGGCGAGGGCTTCGGGGTCGAGGGTGCGGGGGTCGTTGTCGGCGTGCAGGTCGGAGAGGCGGTGAGCGAGCCAGCCGATGGTGTTGGACTTGCCGGATCCGGCCGAGGCCATGACCAGGTAGTTGTGCCCGGCGCCGTGGGTGGCGGCGTGGGCGGTCAGCTTCTTGACCACGTCCCACTGGTGGAAGCGGGGGAAGATCGTGGTGCGGGTCGTGGCGCCGCCGGGCGTCTTCGTCTTCTGCTGGTGCACGAACCGCTGGAGCAGGTCCAGCCAGTTGTCCCGCTCCCAGACCTGCTCCCAGAGGTACGACGTGGAGTACTGGCCGAAGGCGGTGGGCGCGGGGTTACCGGCGCCGCCGGGGCGGCCGGGGCCTTCGGAGCCGGTGTTGAAGGGCAGGAAGCGGGTGTTCTTACCCTTGAGCGTGGTCGCGACGAAGACCAAGTCCGGGTCGACGGCGAAGTTGGCGATGACCCGGCGGGTGAAGATCAGCTCGGTGGGGTCGCGGTCGGTCCGGTACTGGTCCATGGCGTGCTCGACGCCCTGGCCGGTGAGGGGGTTCTTCAGCTCGGCGGTGGCGATGGGGATGCCGTTGAGGAACAGGGTGAGGTCGAGCTTGTGGTTCCAGTCGAGCTGCTTGGTGGCGTAGACCAGCTCGCGGACGACGGTGAGGCGGTTGGCCCGGTAACCGTCGAGAACGGATTCGTCCGGGACGAGGTTCGGCTTGAAGTAGGCGACGCGGAGCCGTACGCCACGGTCCTTCACACCGTTGCGGAGGACGTGGAGCAGCCCGTCGTTGGCGATCGCCTGGTCGAGACGGCGGGCGAACCCCCGCTGGGCCTCGTTGGCGTCACCGTAGATGGTGCGCAGCTCGTGCCACTCCTCGGCCTGGGTCTTGCCGAGGAACTCGAACAGCTCCTGGGTGTCCAGGCCGAGGTCGGGCTGATAGCCAGCCGGGCTGGTCTCCCGCCAGCCCCGTTCGGTCATGGCCGCGACTATGGCGTCACCGAACGCGGACTCGCTGTGGACGGGGCCGTGGCTCATGCGGTGATTCCCTCCGTGACGTTGCGTCCGCTGGCGGTGGAGACGTCGAACTGTCCGGTTACGGCGGCGGTGATGAGGGATTGGCGGCGTTCAGCCGCCAGCGCTGCAGAGCGCTCGACCAGTTCCTTGAGGGGGCGAATCCTCCTGATGGCAGCTCCGATCTCGCGCTGCTCCTCGACCGACACAACTGGAAGGGGAATCCGCCCGAAAAGTTCCCAGTTTCGAAAGTCAACGGCTCGCTCACGCGTGCTCGTTGCAAAGTTTCCCAGATACCCCTGGAGAGCCAGCAGGCGAAGCATGCGCCCGAAGAAGTGTGAATCACCACCGTTCTGGGGCTCGCACACGTGGTACACCGGACTGCAGTTCCCGAACGCCTCGGACACCCCGATGGCGCCAGCAAATCCGTCGAGTCCATGAATGACGACGTCGCCCGGCACGACGTATTGCCCCTGCGGTTCTGTTGACCCTGAAAGGGTGTAGCCGTCTGCCCGGCGTAGTGAGCGGTCCGTCACCCGCCCGTCCCTGTAGGCCGTGACAGTACCGACATCAGCGACTGGCGGCCTCACTGCCTTCTCTAGAAGACGCCTGACAGGCTGGACTGATACGCCAGTTGATCCAGCCACGAGGGCGCTCGCACCTACGTGACTCAGAATTCTACTGTCGCTTCGCTCTTCCAGAAGCTCGACTAGGCGGCGCTTCTTGAAAACAAGGTTATCGATCTTCCCTGTCTCGGTGTCGAGGAAGTCGGCGATGCGGCGCTGTTCCTCGTGCGAAGGCGGCACTGGCAGGCGCACCTCATACGCGGCGTCACGGGACAAACCAGGAACCCCGACGTCCTGCGAGGGACCCTTGAGGTTCACAGCCTGCAGAACGTAGTACAGCCACCTCAGGTTGACAGAAGTGAGGCGCTCGTCGATGTAGTAAGCCGTGTCGATGGCGAATCCACCGGAAGGGATCCAGTGGACCGATCCGTGGCTCCCCTTACGGCCGATTACGATGCCCGGAGCCCGGAAGTTCGATGCATTATGCGTTCCCGAAACTCCCCCCGACCCTACGACGGGAAACTCGCCATCGACTCTCATCTCAGCAGCGAGTGAATCACCGTAGGCCATGCGCGCTACGCGCTTCAGCGGGACCGTGTCAGTCACTCCGTCACCTCCCCCAACAGCGCCTGAATCTCCGCCTCCAGCTCCTTCAACTCCGCGTCGATCTCCGCCAGCGGCCTCGGCGGCTCGTACACGTAGAAGTGCCTCGTCACCGGGATCTCGTAGCCGATCTTCGTCTTCGTGTGGTCGATCCACGCGTCTGGGACGTGCGGGTAAACCTCGCGCTTCAAGTAGTCGTCGACGTCCTCGCCCAACGGGACGTTCTCGTAGTCACGCAGCTCAGCGTCCGGTTCCGGCTCCCCCTTGATGAGCTGTACCTCGCCCTCGGGGTCGCGGACGCCCACCGCGTCGCGTACTGCCTTGGCGAAGGGCGCGCCCGTCGGCCACAGGAGGCCGGCGGCGACCACCGCGTCCTTCAGGGCCACCAGCGCCTCGGACTTGGTCGGCCAGGACGAGCCAGACAACGTACGGACGGCAGCCACGAAAGCCTCCGCGTCCGGCAGCTTCTGGACCGGCTTCGCCGCCGACAGGGCTGCGAGGGTCTCGTCCGTGACCTCGAAGCGGAGCTTCAGGGGGCGTTCGACCGTGATGCGCTGGTAGCCGAATGCCTCGTTGTCGAAGACCTTGACCTTGGCGTGGAGGGGGTGTTCGGGGTCCGTCACGACCTCGATCGCCTCCGCGTACAGGCGGGTGATGTCCGCGATGTGCTGCTTGCCCAGTACCTTGCGCTTGTCGCCGAGGGACTTGCGCATCTTCTGGAACTGGTCGCGCGCGTCCAGCAGGATGACCTTGCCCTTGTGGTCCGGGGACTTCCGGTTGGTCAGAATCCAGAAGTACGTGGAGATGCCGGTGTTGTAGAAGAGCTGGTCCGGGAGCGCGACGATACCCTCCAGCCAGTCGTTCTCCAGGATCCAGCGGCGGATCTCGGATTCGCCCGAGCCGGCCGCGCCGGTGAACAACGGGGAGCCGTTGAATACGATGGCAATGCGGGAGCCACCCCCGCCCTTCGCATCGACCGGCTTCATCATCGAGATCATGTGCTGGAGGAAGAGGAGCGAGCCGTCGTTGATACGCGGCAGGCCCGCGGCGAAGCGGCCGGCCTCACCGAGGTGCTTATGCTCGTACTCGACCTCGTCCTTGACCTTCTTCCACTCCACGCCGAACGGCGGGTTGGCGAGCAGGAAATCGAACTTTTCGCGGCCGTGTCCGGGGTCGCTGAAGGAGTTGCCGAAGGCGATGTGCTCCGGATCCTGACCCTTGATCATTAGGTCGGACCGGCAGATGGCCCAGGACTCCGGATTGAGCTCCTGGCCGTACACCTCGACTGTGGCGTCCGGGTTGTGCTTCCGGATGAACTCCTCGGCCGCCGACAGCATGCCGCCCGTACCGCAAGCCGGGTCCATGACCGTGCGGACCACGCCCGGGACGGTGAGCGCGTCACCGTCCGGCTCGATCAGCAGGTTGACCATCAGCTTGATGACCTCGCGGGGGGTGAAGTGCTCGCCCGCCGTCTCGTTGGACTGCTCCGCGAAGCGGCGGATCAGCTCCTCGAAGATGTAGCCCATGTTGTGGTTGGGCACGACCTCGGGGTGCAGGTCCAGGTCCGTGAACTTGCCGATGACCTTGTAGAGCAGGTCGGCGCCGTCTAGCCGCTTGATCTGCTGCGCGAACTCGTACTTGTCAAGGACCTCACGGGCGTTGTCCGAGAAAGCGCCCACGTACTTCTGCAGAAGGACCGCGGCGTTCTTGGGGTCGCCCGCGATCTTCTTCAGGGTCAGGTCGCTCTTGTTGTAGAAGGAATGGCCCGAGGCGCGGCGCAGGAAGTGGTCCGTGTCGAGGTCCTGGCCCTCGAAACGGGCCACGGTCTCCACGACCTTGTCACGGGTGGGCTCCAGGACGCATTCCAGGCGGCGCAGCACGGTGAACGGCAGGATGACCTTGCCGTAGTCGGACTGCTTGTAGTCACCGCGCAAGAGGTCGGCGACGGACCAGGCGTGGTTCGCCAGCTCCGTGTGCTTACTGCTGTTCAAGGGGTTCCCCGGCTTCCTTCCGAACCGTCCCGCCCAACCGGAGCGGGTGCGGACAAGTGTGGTCGATGGGAGTGCGTACGAGTCGGGTTCAGGCCGGATCGGCGTCCGCCGGCGCCCTGAACGGCAGGAGAGCGCCGCCCGTGAGACCGCCCGTGAGGAGAGCGGCCGTCTCCTCGGCGAGCCTCGCCGCCTGACGTGCCCGGGCGCGTAGTTCGTGGATGTGCCGGAACGCCTCGCCGTACCGGCGTTGCTCGTCCAGCGGCATCAGGGGGACGCGGAGGCGGCCCGGTGCGACGTGCAGGACCGTGCTGCCGGTCGAGGCTCCTGCGATGTTGTCCTCGGAGTCGATGAAGCCGGCCAGGAACCAGGGGTCCAGGCGGGCCGGGTCAGGGCGGAGGAGATGGACCTGGGTGCCGAGGAGCGCGCCGGCATCCCCCTCGTCCGCGACGCGGGCCATTGGGCCGGTGCCGCCGACGACCGCCCGTACGAGCACGTCTCCCGTGGCCACGACGGGCGCGGCGTCGGAGCGGAACTCGCCCGGGTCGCCGGTCGGGCCGGTTCCGCGCGCGATGTCCATGCCCGTGAGGACGGGTTGCCCTGGGGCCGAGGAGGCTCCGGCCGTTCGCGAGTCCTTGGTGTCCGGCACGGTGCGGAGCAAGGTCAGTGCGCCGCCACGCGCGAGGTCCGACGCCGTGGCCGTACGCCACTCCCGCACCGAGGGGCCGGCTTCGCTCCAGCCGGTCTGGAGGGATACCGTGGCCAGGGCCCGGGCGGCTTCGGCCAGCTCACGGCTCCCGGTGTCCGCGCGGGCGGCCAGCACGGCGGGCTCGATATCCGTTCGGGAGAAGCGGACCCGGCGGGCCGGTGTGAGGTCGACAAGATCGTCCAGAAGATCGACGACGGGTACCACGTCGGCGGTGCCGGGCTCGCCGACAAAGCCGTCCGGGTCGGCGGCGAACGCCAGCCAGTGGGTGTGGGCTCGTGTCGTCAGGTCGGACCAGTCCAGCGGCGTACGGCCGGGGCCCGTGTGGGCCGGGGCCGCCGTCCGCACCTCGGTGCCCGGCGCGGCAGCCGCTCCGGCCAGATCGACGAACAGCACCGACTTCCGCTCCGGGCCACCCGGCTCGGGGCGCTGCAGAACCCAGAGCTGAAGGCCGATGTGCAGAGGTGGCGCGGCCCCGGCAGGAAGAGCCATGACGGCGCGAACAGCGCCACTACGCACCAGCTCCGCCCGTACCCGGCGCCCGGAGGGACGGGACGCGGTGGCGGGCGGGAGGATCATCAGGGCCCAGCCGCCCGGGGGCACATGCGCGAGGCAGTGCTGTGCCCAGGCGAGTTCCGATTCGGCACGGGGCGGGACGCCGTACGCCCAGCGCGGGTCGTAGGCCAGCTCGCCGTGACCCCAGTCACGGTCGCCGTACGGCGGGTTGCACAGCACCGCGTCCACGACCTGATCGGAGAAGGCGTCCGCGCGCAGGCTGTCCCCGATGCCTACGGTGGTCTTGGCCCGCGGAGCCGCCAGGCTCAGGCCGACCGCGGCGCGCTGTGCCTGGACGGGAACAGAGTCCTGGCCAAGGAGAGTGGTGGCGCCGCGCCGGGCGGCGGCTGCCAGCAGCGCACCGCTACCACAGGCCGGGTCCAGAACCCGCTCGCTACCGGCCGGAAGCAGCCCCGCGACCAGCTCCGCCAGGGGTTCGGGGGTCCCGTAGACGCCTGTCGCGGCGCTGTCCTCCAGTTCTCTCTCCCCAAGCACCGCGAGCGCGGCCGGTCCGCCTTCCTCACGTACGCAACGGAGCAGGGCCCGCAGCGTGGTGGCGTCGTCGGCCGAGAACAGGCGGCCGTCGGGTGCGAGACCGGGGAGCGACGTCAGGAGCGTGGCCACCTCGTCGGTGCTACGGGCGATGAGTTCGCCGTCCGGGAGGTCCGCGAGCTGTGCCATCTCAGCGGGGGAGCAGCGGGCGAGCGCGAGAACGAAGCCCATGCGTGCGGTCGTCCGGGCCGGGTCGGACTCCTGGAGACGAACCGCAGTGCGCAGTTCCTCGCGGGGGTCGGCTGCCTGCGTGTGGCCGCGCGCCCTGAGCCATGCCTGAACAGCTCCGAGGTCATAGAGCGGGCTGGTCTCGGTACCGCCGGACGGAGTGGGGAAGTCCTCGTGCCGTCGACGCCAGTTACTGACGGTGGCCCGGGTGACACCCGCGATGCGGGAGATCTCCGCAGCTGTGACGTGGGCGGTTGTCTGGGGCATGTCCCGGCGACACCTCTCATTGGCCGATGATTCACAGC
Source organism: Streptomyces shaanxiensis (assembly GCF_039537145.1). Classification (NCBI taxonomy): domain Bacteria; kingdom Bacillati; phylum Actinomycetota; class Actinomycetes; order Kitasatosporales; family Streptomycetaceae; genus Streptomyces; species Streptomyces shaanxiensis. The sequence continues at coordinate 1,006,469 of NZ_BAAAZY010000012.1, read as the reverse complement.
TTACACCATGCCCTGATCGACAATCATTGTTTGACAGCGCTTTCACCTCTGCGCTTACCTGATGTCGCTTGCACTCGCCTGCCCCCTCACCGATCGGGGTCCGCCATGACGCTGGGCACGACAGCCACCCGTCATCCCGCCACCACCAAGCCCAAGACGCGGCGCAGCACGGTCTATCTGCTCCGGGACACGGGCACGTCCCCTGCCGATCTACGTGCCGCGCTCAACGCCAGGTACCAGCGTGATCACGCTTTCGTCGTCGAGGACGTGACGATCGGCGTCACCCCCGCGCTTCTGTGTCACGGTGTGATCGGTCGCCACCGGCCGCCCGACTGGGCCTCAGCCGTGAGCACCCTCACCGGGCGAAAGCCGCCCGTGGAGAACCGCACATCGGCGTGCGCCCTGCTCCTTCCCGCTGCCGATGAGGTTTTCGCGCTCACCTTCGGCATGGGACACCTCCTGCTCGATCAGAGCAGGATCTCCCCCGGCTTCGGCTTCGACTTCGTCCTGCGCGCCGCGCAACCGGACGCCATCCGCCAGGTCACGCACAGCCTGATGGACGCCAGGGGTCGCACGGACCGGAGCTCGGCAGCTCACGGCCAGCACATCCGCGCCTTTGCCATCGAGGAATACGGAGAGGTGGTGAGCCGTCTCGTCGGCACCCTGGGTTCGACGGAACTCACAATCGGACAGCAGAGTCGTAGGACGGCGCAGGTGGCCGGTACCGACGCTCTGAAGATCCACCTCGGCGCACAACCCGAGCACCTACTCCAGGACCTCGCACAGATCCAGGCGGTCCGTGCCCGCCAGTCCCCGGCGCCGGACTTCGAGGCCATCGCTCGTGTCCGGCCGCTCAAGAGCGGAGACCCGCGGCGCGGCGTCCTGGACGCACACCTTGATGAGCTGCTGGGCACCTCGGCGGACGCCGGGACACTTGCCCTGGCCGTCCCCGCGGCCTGTTTGGACCAGGAGGATGCCACTCTCTCCTACCTGGTCAAGATCGGACCCGTCCGCCGGCTCGTAGCCTCTCCGGCGATCGACGACATCCTGGAGATGGTCGGCGACATCCCGTCCGGCAGGCGCCTCGAAGCCCTGACCACCGGCTACATACAGATGCACCGGGACGAAGAAGGAACGGACCCCGTAAGCGGACAGGTGAAGGCCCACAAGTGGCTCACGGCCGAGATCTCCCTCGACGCCAGCCGCTACTTCCACCACGAAGGGCGCTGGTTCGAGGTGGGAGACCGCTACCTGGAGGGCATGCGCAGCGAAGTCGACGCCCTCCTCGCGACGTCGTCCGGCGACCCACGGCTGCCGGCCTGGACGCCCGAACTCGAGTCGGAGGGGGACTACAACCTGCACGCGGCGGAGCATGGTTACCTGTGCCTGGATCGTCGACTGATCAAGACCGCCCAGCATCCTCACGGTTTCGAAGCTGCGGACCTGCTCACCGAGGACGGGACCCTGATCCACGTGAAGAGGGCCGCCTCCTCGGCGCCACTGAGCCATCTCTTCGCCCAGGGCAGGGTCTCCGCCGATGCCTTGCGCTTCGACGCGGAGGCGCGCGCCGTATTCATCGAGCGCGTACGCCAGCAGCACCCGGAGCATCCTGTGGCCGAAGGGTTCAGCCCTACAAAGGTCGTCTTCGCCATCTCACTCAAGAGTGGAAAGACCCTGACGTCGGGGAACCTGTTCACCTTCGCCCAGGTGTCCCTGCTCCAAGCGGCCCGCGCGCTGAGGGCTCAGGGCGTGGAGGTCGCGGTGGTCGGCATTCCCTCCGTCAGTTCCACCAGGACAGCGACCGAGTTGCAGACGTGATTCATCTGGGCTCGCAGTAGGCACGGCCGGACGACAATCCTCCACCAGCCGGATCGGTCGTACGCCCTCGACAGCGGACAGAAGGATCCGAGGGGAACGGTGACGCAGGTCGGTGATCGCCGTAGTTCATAGCCCCTGTTCGTCCACCAGCCGTGCGCTTCTGGGCGGGTACGCAGGGCGGTGATGTACGTGGTGAAGTCGTCCGGCGTGTCCAGGTGGCGGTGGCAGTCACGCATGCTCACCGGAAGACTGACGAGCTGCTCGTAGACGTTGTCTGCCTGGCGGGTAAGGGGCTCGGTCAGACGCCGGTAGACAGCGAGCGCGTCGGCGGGGCGGGTGGCGCGGGACTGGTCGGCGAGGGTGAGCCACTGGCCGTCGTGGGCGCCGAGCTCCGTGGCCACCTGCCAGCCCGCTGCAGTGTCCTTGTCGTCGAGCAGAGCGTCGATAAGGCTCCGGCCGCTGTGGTGCCCCTCCCGTTCGGCGTCAGCACGCAGGAGGGAGAGAGCGTTCTCGCGCTCAGCCGACCAGCGGTCGGCGGTTGGGCGGAGGCGCGGAGCTGACGGTAGGTGAGCAGGGTGCGGCGGGCGGCGAAGTGGTCACGGCGCAGGGCGACGGCGTCGCCGAGCCGGCCGACCTGTGCGTAGCGGTCGCAGAGGTGGTCGACGAGGGCGGTGTCAACGACGTTGAGGTCCTCGGTGTCCCGGATGCCACGCTCGGCCCATTCCAGGGCCTCGCCGGGGCGGCCAGCGGTGTCAAGTTCGCGGGCGATCATTGCACGCTGCCACTCCGCTTCACATGAAAAGTGGATTAATGGGACATTCTAGAATCGCGGGACATGCGCGGGACCGCCTGGCCGACGACTCGTCAGCCAGGCCGCTGACCTGCGGAAGCCTCTGGGAACGGTCCGGCCTCCGGAGCCGTGTGCGCAGGTTCGAATCCTGCCGGGGGCACTCGCCGATCAGTCAGCGTGATTCAACCGCTGACCAGGGCGAATGCCGACATGAGAGAGCGGGAGTCAGTCTCACTGACTCCCGCTCTTTCTCGTTGTTTCGCGCTGATCGCGACAGACCTGCGATGGAGGCGGCCATGGTCCCCATCAAGTCCAGGAGGGCGAGTCGTCCAGCCGCTCCAAGGTGAGCTGGTAGGCGTTCCTCAGCCGCGTGAAGACATAGAACGTGCCCCGCGGGTCTCTCTTGACGGTCAACAGCCCCTGCGCTTCCAGCTCTTTGCGGCCTTTCGTCCACGTGTCCGAGGACAGGCCGTAGCGTTGCCGCTTCGTCGTGGGGATGTACTCCGGCTCCGAGCGTCCTCCGAGGGCTTCCCTGAGGACAAACAGCAGGGCCGTCGCCGTGGGCGACAGTTGAAGGAGCCAGCCTTGCGTCCAGAACTCGACCGGCATGCCGACGTACCGGCCCTCCTCCCTCGGCTGCGCGTACTCCCCTCCATCGCCGTCGGCACTCAGCAGCTTGATCGCAGACGGCCGCCCCCACTGCGGCTGCAGGTCGATGAACTTGTTGTCCGCCGGCCACTTCAGGTTGCCGACGACTCGCCGCGGCCCCGTCTTCGAGTCGAGTGCGAGCATCTGTGTCCAGCCGTTCGGACCTGGCGGTCTCCGCAGGTCAAAGGGCTCTTGGGTGGCCATCATGGTGATGCACATGTAAAGCCGGAGGCGCACCGTACCCCCACGCCCGCCCTGAAGGAGCCGCGCAAGCGGCGGAGGCGCGTCGACGCCTTCAGGCGATATGACGAACGCCGGGGGGAACGGGATGTACCCCGCCTCTTCGCCTTGTGCGCTGCCCCACGCAAGTACCCGATCGTCCTCACTCGCGTACGCCTCGCTGGGGGCGGGAGGCGCCACGTTCGTCGGCGTCGCAACCCTGGGCTTCACCGTCAGGAAGTTTCTGACCGAGTAAGCCGTGATGGGGTGTGCTCTCGCTCGGTCCGTCGCTGTTGTCCGGCCTGCGCGGTACCACCAGCCGGATCGTGGCCGGGGCCATGGCGTGGTCGACGAACCCGTGGAGGGCCTGTCGCTGCTCAACTCCGCCGTTCCGCCACAGCGGCTCGCCGAGGCCAACACGGCGCTCAATGTGGGGGGTTACCTACCGGCGGGCCTGCTGCCGGTCTCCGCCGGGTACCTCAGTGACGCCATGGGGCTCACCGGCGGTGCGACCGTCTTCGGCACCGTGTTGTCCGTGTTGTCCGTGTTGTCGAGCCTCGCCGTCGTCGGCGGCCTAGTGGTCGTCGCCTCTCGTCGCCGGGTACCGGAGCCCATCTGACCGGCCCTCGCCGGGCCCGGAGCCCACCCGGCCCCGCGCAAACGCCCGGTTGGCCTCCCTCCCCCTCACATATGCCGGGCCCGCGCAGGCAAGTACGGCCCAAACGACGGACAAAGGGGCGGTGCCGGGTGTCCCCTCCCGGCACCGCCCAGGCCGTGCGCCGCTCAGGCACGGCCGTCCTTGGGGTCCTCAGGCCGCGCCCACGCGCTCCTCCTTCGGCTCCACCGCCTCGTCCCGGACGGACTTCGCGGCGCGCCTGCGGCCCGGCAGTACCGCGAGGACGATCATCGTGCCGGCCGCCATGATGATCCCGCCGATCAGGCTGGTCTGGGCGACGCTGTGGGCGAAGGACTCGTGCACCGCGTCGATGAGGGCCTGGGCCTGCTGGGCGCCGCCGGCGGGGTTCTTCGCGACCTCCTCGGCGACTGCCAGGCCGCCGCCGACCGAGTCCTTCGCCGTCTCCAGCGCGGTGTGCGGGAGGTTGGTTCCGACGAGGTCGGTCAGCTTGTCGCGGTAGGCGGTGCCCAGCAGGGAGCCGAGGATCGCGATGCCGAGGGCGCCGCCCAGCTCCAGGGCCGTGTCGTTGGCGCCGCCGCCCACGCCCAGTTCGGACTCGGGGAAGGAGTCCATGATCGTGTCCGTGGCCGGGGACACGCTCAGGCCGATCGCGAAGCCCAGCATCATCAGGGGTGCCAGGAAGTCGGTGTACGTCGAGCCCGACTCGATCCGCGTGAGCAGGAAGACGCCCGCCGTACCGACCACCATGCCGGTGACGACCATGGCCTTGACGCCGAGCTTCGGGGTCAGCCTGCCGGTGGCCGCGGCTCCGACGAACACGGCTCCGGCCAGCGGCAGCAGTCGTACGCCCGTCTCCAGCGCGCCGTAGCCGAGGACGAACTGCAGGTACTGGGTGGCGTAGTAGAGCGCGCCGAAGGTGCCGAAGAAGAAGAACAGCACCGCGAGCATCGAGCCGCTGAACGGCCGCTGGGCGAACTTGCGCACGTCCAGCATGGGGTGCGGGTGGCGCAGCTCCCAGGCGACGAAGGCCAGCAGGCCCACGCCGGCGACCACGGCCGCGGTGACCGGGCCGACGCCCCAGCCGAAGTGGGGGCCCTCGATGGTCGCGTAGACCAGGCTGCCGACCGAGACGATCGAGAGGAGGCCGCCGACGTAGTCGATCCGGCCCATTCCCTCGGCCTTCGACGGCGGCACCAGGGCCAGCGCGCCGATCACGGCGACGACTGCGATCGGGACGTTGATCAGGAAGGTCGAGCCCCAGGCGTGGTCCTCGAGGAGCCAGCCGGCGACCAGCGGGCCGACCGCGATGGCGAGGCCGGAGGTGGCGGTCCAGGCCGTGATGGCCTTGGCGCGCTCGGCCTTCGGGAAGATCGCGACCAGCAGGGAGAGCGTGGCCGGCATGACCACCGCGGCGCCGACGCCCATGACCGCGCGGGCCGCTATGACCAGTGCGGTCTCGTCGACCAGGCTGCCCGTCACCGCGCCGGCCGCGAAGATCACGAGGCCCGTGATCAGGGCGCCGCGGCGGCTGTACTTGTCGCCGATCGAGCCCAGCACCAGCATCAGCGCGGCGTACGGGACGGTGTAGCCGTCGATGACCCACTGCAGGTCACTGCTGCTCAGGCCCAGGTCCTTGGTCATGTCCGGCGCGGCCACGATCAGCGACGTGTTCGCCATGACCACGATCAGCAGGCTCAGGCACAGCACCAGCAGCGCCCACCAGCGCCGTGCGTACGGCCCGGTCATCTTCTCGACGGGGGTGGTGGCTAGGAAGGGCATCGGAGGCTCCCTGGGGCGGTTATTTGCACATCCATGAGCAGAGTAGGTTGTTGCTCAGTGATGTGCAAATAGTGAGGTCAGGGGATGCCAGGGAGAAGGGCGCGCGGCACGACGGAGCCCCCGACCATCCGCGGTCGGGGGCTCCATGTCGCCGGGCCTGTGCCTGGGCCCATTACCTCGGGCTGCTCTCACACCCCTGCTCTCACACTCCTGAGTACAGGGCGGACCGGGCGTCGCCCTCGCGCCCCAGAACCTGCTCCGAGGAGAGGTACTGGGCGGTGCCGTTCAGCATGGACGTCTGCGTCATGCCGTCGTCCCGCGCGTCCCGGGCGATCCCGAAGCGAGGGCCCCCAGGACGCCGGCCGTCACCTCCAGGGCCCGCCGGGCGGTCAACGGCGGCCCGGAGTACAGGGATTCACGCAGGGTCGCGCCGTCGACGGGCAGGAGGGTCGGAAGTCTGGGCCGAGGCAGGGCGCGACAGCGCGCAGCCTCAAGAGGCCCAGGAGCACGACCAAGTTAATTGCACGGTGGCGCGCAATTGTGGTTCGGGGTGGAGGACTGTCCGATGAGAGGCTGCTCACTCACACAGCCGTGACGCCTCTTTCGGCGACGACCGACTCGACCACGGCACACGCCTCCTTCTCCGGCACCCCGGCGGCGATGAGCGTGGCGACGGCCACCTGGCTTCCGTCGTCCTCCAGCGCTCCGGAGTTGACCTCTTCGAGCAGGGCGATGGTCATCGACTCGAGGCCGACGGCGAGTACGGCGGGCGGGAGGTGGGTGTGGAAGAGGCCGTCCCGCTGGCCTCGCTCCAGGATGGCGGCGGCCGCGCTGCGGGCCGGTTCGAGGATCTCGGAGACACGTTCCGCGCCCAGGTCGTGCCGGGCCAGAGCGATGAGCATCCGGAAGCTGTCGCCCACGGGCCAGATCGACAGCACGAAGTGCGCGAGGGCGTGACTGGCCGGCTCCGAGGGTCTCGCGCCCGCCGCGACCGCGCCCTTGAGGCTCTCGCCGGCCTCCTCGGCCAGCGCCTCCAGCAGCGCCGCCCGGCCCGGGAAGTGACCGAAGAGGGTGCGCCGTACGACACCGGCGGCCCGGGCCAGCTCCTCCAGGGTGATCTCCGGGTTCCGTCCCAACTCCCGGCGGGCCGTGGCCAGGATGCGGGCACGGTTGGAACGGGAGTTGCGTCGCTGCGGCTCGCGGGCGACGGGCTTGGACACGGAAGGAACCTCGATGGCTCGGGACGGCGTACGGCGGGACCGGCCTCAGCGGTCGGTGCCCTCATTCTGGCATGCGGGTCAGGACACGATCTCTGGCACGCGGGGCACGACGCGATCCGGGCGCCGCCCGTACCGCAGGACACCGGAAGCGGCCTCGCGGCCAGGGCCCGGGCCTCCTCGTAGGGCAGGCCGAACATGCCCAGGGGGCTCACCGCGAGCTGGTCGGCGGCCCGACCGGCGTCCAGGTGCGGCTCAGTCGTCGGGGATGCCGGCACCGCTCAGGGCCGGGACGGTCCGCTCCGGGCGGGCGAGGGAGCGGGCGCCGAGCCGGAACTCGTCGAATTTGTCGACGATGGTCTGGCCTACCGGCTTGTGGCCCCAGATGCTGATGCCCTGGTGGGTGCCGGGCTCCCAGGTGTTCTCGTCGATGACGAGGGGGTTCCAGCCGACTTCCCACTCGAAGCCCGAGGGGGTGCGGGCGTAGTAGGAGAGCTCCTTGTCGTTGGTGTGCCGGCCGACGGACAGGGCCGTCTCGAAGCCGAGTTCGTGGACGCGCTGGGGCCGGGGAAGCGCAGAAGGCGTTCCACGCCGCGCAGGGCCGCCTCCTCGTCGGAGCCCCGCACCACGGGGACGCCGTGGGCGCGGATGCGGGCCTCGATCCGCTCGAAGGAGGCGTGGTCGTCGATGTGCCAGCCGGTGGCGACGACGTCCTCGGCGGGCCGCGCCGGACGAGGAAGCGGCGATTGTGGTCGTCCCAGGCACGTCCTGTTCGGCAGCGACTGGCCCTTCGCCCCCACCATCGCCGGCCAGTACTTCGCCCACGGGCTCGACAGCGGCGTCGACCCCGGCGCGCTCCGGGCGGTCAACCGCACCAACGCCGAGGCGCTCTTCCCCCGCCTGGGCGGAACTCCGGCACCATCGAACACGGTGGGCGGCCGCCCGTCCGGGGCCGGCCGCCTACCCGAAGGCGGAGGGAACCTGGCGCCCCGTCGGTGCGTCCCAGTGGTGGTTCGGCTCCGCGTCGCCCAGCAGTGCCGTCGCCTGGTTCTCGGTGTGCGCGGCGGCTATCTGGGCCTCCGCCACGACGTCGCCGCGTTCGCGCACCAGATCCTCATAGATCGGCAGGTGATCGTTTTCGGCGGGACTACGCGTCACAATGCCGATCCTTCCACTGGTATGTCCGTCAGGCCCTGTTCAGTCGGGCAGCGATTCCATGCCCGACCAACAAATACAACACGGCCGGGAGCCCGTAATTGAGGAGAATTCGCAATCCCTCTGTGTCCATCGTGAAAATGTCCCGTGCCCATCCCGCAAGCCAGTCGGCCGTGCCACGGACGAGTTCCACGAAGGCGTTGCCCTGATTGGCGTCGAGCAGGAACAGCATGATCCACAGGGCGAGCACACCGGCCGCGACGTCGGCGATCGTGCAGATGGTCAGGGCCGCCCTGCGTGCGGCGGCCTGGTTGCGCCGGTCGCGGTCATGGCCTGAGGGCTGGTCGTACGTCTGGTATCCGGAAACCGGGTCGGTGTTCACGAGAAATCCGATCTGACGCGTCACTGGGCCGATGGGTCACCCCAAGGAGCCGAATTCGGCCATTGACTGCGACCCGCTTCTGGCTGGTTCTGCGCCGTACGAACGCGACCGTGTTACACCGCCGCCGGGGACATCCCAAATATGGCGGCCTATTGGGTCACTTGCCGAAATGTTCGCGCGCGTGGGCACATGTGCGGACGCGGGGTCCGGCGGATCAGACCTGCCGACCGGTCGGGAGCATCGCCCAGACCGTCTTGCCCATGGGCTGCCGCCGGGTCCAGCCCCAGTGTTCGGACAGGGCGTCGATGATGCGCAGCCCCCGGCCGTGCTCGTCGAGGGGGTCGCTCGCGTGCGGGTACACGGGCGGGCTGTCGCAGGGGTCGGTGACGGCGCAGACCAGATGGGCGGGGCGGCGGAGGCTGAGCCGCAGCCAGATCTCCGCCTCGCCGCAGGCCGGGGAGTGGACCGAGGAACGGGCCGAGGTGCGAACCGCTGAGTGCGATACGCCGTGCAGTACGGCGTTGGCGGCGAGTTCGGTGACCACCATGAGGGCGTCGGCGCTGCAGTGGTCGAGCGCCCATTCGCCGAGGGTGCGACGGACGAAGTCGCGGGCCCTGCCGCAGTCCTGTTCGGCGCCGGTGAGGCGCAGGGCGACCGCGCGGGGCGGTGTGTGCGGGGTTTCGGGCCTGCTGGGACGGTGCCGGTCCGGAGCGTCGGAGCGCGCTTCCGGCGAGACGGTCAACCCCTCGCGTGACGCGGCGCTACCGGGCAGTCGAAGCCCTTCGTACGCAGGTAAGGACACAACGTCTCCCTGATACACGGTCAGGACGAGGCGGCTGAGCAGCAGTTGACGCCAAGGACTATTATCCACGCCGACGGCGCCTCCGTGCAATTTCACGGGAAATTGCGCGAGCGGTGCCGACGCAGAGCACGTGGTGCGGTCCTGGCCCGCCGAGGCCGCGGGGGCGTACGCGTGGCGGAACGTGAGCAAGGAGAGTGCAGTGCCAACAGCACCGAACGGCGTACGGGCAAGCTCGTTGGGCGTCCGCTGGATCAAGAGCCGGCACAGCAATGCCGAGGGCAACTGCGTCGAGGTGGCCTCCCTGAGCGACGGCAGCATCGCGATGCGCAACTCCCGCCATCCCGACGGGCCCGCCCTCGTCTACACGCCCGCCGAGATCTCCGCCTTTCTGGCGGGCGCGAAGGAGGGAGAGTTCGACCACCTGGTCTGACCGGTCCTCCCGGACCCCGGCACGGGGTCAAAAGCCCGTAGGGAAGCGGAAGTTGACTCCCCCATTTCCTGCGGTTCCGGCGACACGAGGCGGCGGGATGCGATAATGCGGTCTGTCGTATGCCGGTCTACGGGGAGTCAGGATGTCCGTCGAGTCACCTCGCATCTCCCGCCTCGAACCGTATCTGGCCCGCACCGAGCCCGCGCCGACCCTGCTGAAGATGCTGGTCGGCGTCCAGCTGGCGGGTATTCGCGAGGACACCGGTCTCTCCCAGGACCAGGCGGCGCGTGCCGCCGGGTTCAGCCCGGCGAAGCTGTCGCGCATCGAGGCGGGCAAGGGCCGCCGCCCGCCCACGGAGGGCGACGTCCGCGCACTCCTGAAGCTGTACGGGTCCGAGGACTACGAGGCTTCGGTACTGCTGCAGTTGCTGCGACGCGCCGGTGAGCCGGGCTGGTGGCAGCGCTATGACAAACGGCTGATGCCGGAGTGGTTCGACCGGCTGGTCGGGCTGCAGGAGGCCGCGACGGCCATCCGTACCTTTGAACTCCAGTACGTTCCCGGCCTGCTGCAGACCGAGGCCTACACCCGGGCCGTGGTGGAGCGCGGGCTGCCCTCGGCGCCGGCCCGTGAGGTGCAGCGGCGCGTGGAGCTGCGGATGCGCCGACGGGAGCTGCTGCAGCGCGCCGAGGCTCCCAGGCTGTGGGCGATCGTCGACGAGTCGGTGCTGCTGCGGGTGCTGGGCAGCCGCGAGGTGATGCGCGAGCAGCTCGAGTACCTGGAGGAGATGGCCCGGCTCCCCCATGTGACCGTGCAGATCGTTCCGCTGGACGTGACCAACGCCTCCGCGCCCGCCATTCCCGTCACGTATCTGCGCTTCGGCGGCGTCGATCTGCCCGACATCGTCTATCTGGAGCACATCAAGAGCGCCGCGTTCCTGGAGGACCAGGACGAGACGGAGGAGTACCGGATCGCCCTGGACCGGCTGGGCGACGAGGCCCTCAACCCGCGCGAGTCGCTGGAACGGCTGCGCGAGACGAAGGCCCGTTACTCCCCGGCGACCTGAACCTTCCTACGGGAGCCGGCCCACGCCGCCGAACTCGATCCACTCCTGGGTGAGCTGGCGCGGCGCCACCTCGGTGTCCGGGCGCCAGGTGGAGACCTCCACCAGGCCGGGTTCGAGGATCTCCAGACCCTCGAAGAACTCCGCGACGTCCTTCTCCTGGCGCACCCGGCCCCAGTGTCCCTGCGTGGCCTGGTCCATGAAGTCGGTGACGAACTTGCGGACCTCGGGGTCCTCGCTGACCAGCTGGCACATCACCATGTAGCTGCCGGGCGCGAGCCGTTCGCGGACCCGGCGGACCACCGCGAGCGGGCCGTCGGTGTCGCTGTCGGGGATGCAGTGGAACACCGAGTTGAACAGCACGGCCACCGGCTGCGAGAAGTCGATCAGGCGCTCGGTGTCCGCGTGGGCGAAGATGGCGTCGGTCTCGCGCATGTCGGCGTGGATGACGGCGGTGTTGTCGTTCTGGTCGAGCAGGGCGCGGCCGTGGACCAGGACCATCGGGTCGTTGTCGACGTACACCACGCGCGAGGACGGGTCGACGGACTGCGCGACCTGGTGGACGTTGTTCTGGGTGGGCAGGCCGGAGCCGTGGTCCAGGAACTGCCGGATGCCGTAGTCCTCGGCCAGGGTCCTGACCACCCGCTGGAGGAAGCGCCGGTTGTTCAGGGCGAGGGCTCGGGTGCTGGGGACGACCTTGTCCAACTGCTCGCAGGCGGCTCGGTCGGAGGCGTAGTTGTCCTTGCCGCCGAGGTAGTAGTCGTACATGCGCGCGGCGGTCGGAACCGTGGCATCGATCGACGTGGACAGCTGCTTTCCAGGCTCCATCGTTCCCCCAGGGGCAGGCCGGCCGAGGAGATCACCTCACCGACAACACATCCTAGGGAAACGGCAGTTGGTGGGGCCAGTCCATCGGTCAATCAGCGGACCGTTCCACGGACCGACCACAATGGGGGACATGACGACCCAGGACATACGAACCCGGTGGTTCAGGGGTGTGAGTGAGCCCGGCGCGAAGGTCCGGCTGGTGTGCTTCCCGCACGCGGGCGGAGCGGCGGTCTCCTTCCGCGACTGGGCGACGCTGACGCCACCGGAGATCGAGGTCGTCTCCGTGCAGTACCCGGGCCGCCAGGACCGCCTGGGCGATCCGTGTCCGACCACGATGGAGGAGCTGGCGGACGCGATCACGACGGCCCTGCTCCACGAGCCGTCCGACGGCCTGCCGTTGGCGCTCTTCGGCCACAGCATGGGTTCGTCGGTGGCCTACGAGGTGGCCCGCCGGCTGCAGGACGTGCCCGGCCGCACCCTCACCCGCCTGATCGTGTCGGGCCGGCCCAGGCCCCGCCTCCCGCAGGAGCTGGCACCCCGCCCGGCCCCGACCGACTCCGAGATCCTGGACTACGTCCGCCGGCTGGACCCCGAGGGCGCGGCCCTCTACGACCACCCCGAGCTGCGGCCCGTGATCATGCCGGCCCTGCGCGCGGACTTCAGGATCCTCGCGGCGTACCGCCCGGCCCACCTGCACCGGCTGGGAATTCCCGTCACGGCCTGCGGGGGCGACCGCGACCCCATGTGCCCGGTCGAGACGCTCTCGTCCTGGTCGGACGTCACGACGGAGGGCCTGGACGTCCGGGCGTTCCCGGGGAACCACTTCTATCTCAACCCGCGCAAGGAGGAGTTGCTCGCCTTCCTGACGTCACGGCTGGTGTGACACGTGAGGCCGGGCACGTCGAACGGACGTGCAAGTGACGTGAAGACTGGGCATGTTTCCCTTTCAACGACATCAGAGGGGACATGCAGAGATGAGCGAGTCCGCCGCGTCCGCGCCCCGCAAGGTCGTCGTCACCGGTCTGGGGGCGATCACACCACTCGGGGCCGGGTTCCGGGAGTTGTGGCAGGGGCTGCTCGACGGGCGGCACGGAATACGGGAGTTGACGGGCGAGGAGTTCGCCGGGCTGCCGGTGCGGGTCGCGGGGGTCGTACCCGTGGATCCCGCCCAGCTGCTGCCCCGGCCGGTGGCGCGGCGGATGAACCGGGCGGCGCAGCTGGGGGTGCTGGCGGCTCGGGAGGCGTGGGCCGATGCCGGGTTCGCCGAGGGCGGTACGCGGGAGAGCGGGGTCGATCCGGCGCGGGTGGGGGTGAGCCTGGGGGCCATCCTCGGGGACGCGTCCGTGCTGGTGGGCGGGGACCGGAGGTTACGGGAGAAGGGGCCGCGCGCGGTCTCGCCGCTCACCACCCCCATGACCGCGCCCTCCCAGGCCGCCTCCCAGGTCTCGCTCGATCTGCACATCACCGGAGAGGCCCGGACCGTGACGAGCGCGTGCGCGTCGGGGACCGAGGCGATAGGGCAGGCGATCGACCGCATACGGTACGGGCGCGTCGACGTCGCACTGGCGGGCGGCGCCGAAGCGGTCGTCACACCGGCGATCATGGCGTCCTTCGCGGCGATGCGGGCGCTGGCCGACGGGGACCTCGCCGACGGTTCGCCCTCCCGGCCGTTCGCCAAGGACCGGGGCGGGTTCGTCAACGGCGAGGGTGCCGGGATCCTCGTACTGGAGGCCGAGGAGCATGCCCGGGCCCGTGGGGCGCGGATCTACTGCGAGGCCGCGGGGTGGGGCCTGTCCGCCGACGCCCATCACATGGCCGCCTCCGATCCGTCCGGCAACGGCGTCGCCCTCGCCCTGCGACGGGCCCTGCGGGACGCCGGGAGCCAGGTCGACGACGTCGTGCACGTGAACGCGCACGCCACGGCCACGATCGAGGGCGACCTCGCGGAGGCGGGCGCGCTGCGGGCGGTGCTCGGCCGACGGTCCGTCCCGGTCACCGCGCTCAAGGGCCACCTGGGGCATCTGCAGGGCGCGGCGGGCGGGGTCGAGGCGGTCGCCGCCGCGCTGAGCCTGCATCACGGGGTGGTGCCACCGACCGTGGGGTGCGGGGAGGTCGACGACGCGATCGGCCTGGATGTGGTGAGGGGGGCGCCTCGGGCGCTGCCCGCGGACGGGGACCTGGTGCTCAGCAACTCGTTCGAGTTCGGGGGGCACAACGCGGTGCTGGCGTTGCGGCGGGTGCGAGGGCAACAGCGCTAGGACGACGGGTTCGACCAGGTGCGCGGTCACGCCGTGCGCTTGCGGGACGTCGCCTTCTTGGCCGGGGTCTTCTTCGCGGTGCTCTTGGCCGTGCTCTTGGCCGTGCTCTTGGCCGTGCTCTTCGCTGTCGTCTTCTTCGCTCCCTGGGCCGTCTTCGAGGTCGACTTCTTGGCCGAGGCCGCCGTCTTCTTCGCCGCCGCCTTCTTCGTCGCCGTCGACTTCTTGCCCGCTGCCTGCTTCGGCGCGGCCCTGGCCGACTTGCGCTGGGGCAGGCGTTTGACCTGGGCCTCCGCCTTGGCCGGCTCCTCGCCGCGCGACTCCTTGGCCGCCCGCACGCTGTTCTCCAGGGCCGCCATCAGGTCGAGGACCTTGCCGCCCGACGCCGGTTCGGGGGCCTCGGGCGGGGCCTCGCCGGCGGCCTTCGCGGCGACGACCTCCTCCACTGCCTCGCGGTACTCGTCGTGCAGTTCGGTGAGGTCGATCTCGCCGAGGGTGTCCATCAGGGCGTCCGCGAGGTCCAGTTCCTTGTCGTTCACCGTGACCTTCGTGTCCGGCGCGACCCCCTCGGGCTCCCGCACCTCGTCCGGCCACAGCAGCCCGTGCATGGCGATGGCGTCGCCGACCACCCGCAGCATGCCGAGCCGCTCCCGACCCCGCAGCGCGAACTTCGCGATCGCCACCTTCTGGCTGCGCTTCAGCGCCTCCCGCAGCAACGTGTACGGCTTCGCCGCCGGCGCCCCGCCCACCGCGAGGTAGTACGCGCTGTCCATGTGCAGCGGGTCGATCCGGTCGGCCGGCACGAAGGCCACGATCTCGATCGTCTTCGCGGTCGGGAGCGGGAGGTGGGCGAGGTCCTCGTCCGTGATCGGGATGATTGTGCCGTCCGCGTCCTCGTACCCCTTGCCGATCTCCGCCTGGCCGACCTCGCGGTCGTCCAGCTCGCAGACCTTGCGGTAGCGGATGCGGCCGCCGTCCTCCAGGTGGATCTGGCGGAAGGAGATCGAGTGGCTCTCGGTCGCGTTCACCACCTTGATCGGGATGCTGACCAGGCCGAACGAGATGGCGCCGTTCCATATCGATCGCACGTGCAGCACCCTTTCCGTCGTTCCGCGCAGTTCACCTTCGCGTAGTTCGCACGGACATTCACTACTATTTCTGGAATTCTCATCGTATGACGCCGATCACGGAGGTGGAGGGGCGACGGCTCGCGCTCAGCAACCTGGAGAAGGTGCTGTATCCGGCGACCGGCTTCACCAAGGGCGAGGTGCTGCACTACTACGCCACCACCGCCGACGTCCTGCTGCCGCATCTGCGGGACCGGCCGGTGTCCTTCCTCCGCTATCCCGACGGCCCGGACGGCCAGGTGTTCTTCACCAAGAACGTCCCGCCGGGCACCCCTGAGTGGGTCACCACCGAGGAGGTGCCCCGTGTCGAGGGTCCGGCGCGCATGGTGTTCGTGCAGGACCTCGCGAGCCTGATGTGGGCCGCCAACCTCGTCACCGAGTTCCATACGCCCCAGTGGGTGATCGACGCGCCCGGCGAGGCCGACCGCCTGGTCTTCGACCTCGACCCCGGCTCACCCGCGACCGTGGTCGAGTGCTGCGAGGCCGCCCTCTGGCTGCGCGAGCGGCTGGCCGCCGACGGCATCGAGGCGTACGCCAAGACCTCCGGCTCGAAGGGCCTGCATCTCACCGCGGCCATCCGGTCGGCCTCCTCCCAGCAGGCCACCGACTACGCCAAGGAACTCGCCGTGGAGGCCGAGAAGGCCCTGCCCCGGCTCGTGATCCACCGGATGACGAAGAGCCTGCGCCCCGGAAAGGTCTTCGTCGACTGGAGCCAGAACGCCGCCCGCAAGACGACAGCCACGCCGTACACCCTGCGGGCCCGCCCCGAGCCGACGGTGTCCGCACCGGTGACCTGGCAGGAGGTACAGGACTGCCGCTCCCCCGCGGCCCTGACCTTCCTGGCCCCGGACCTGGCCCCACGGCTACAGGACTACGGCGACCTGCTGGCCCCGCTGCTGGACGGGGGGCGGGCGGGGCGGCTGCCCTGACTCCGCGACGCGGTCGGTCACCTCCCAACGCCGGTCGGCGTCATTCAGCCCGCCCGACGTCCGAGAACAAGCTTCGGCGCCGGCCCAGGTAATTCAGCCCGTCCGGCGTTTGAGGACGAGGCCCCTTCAGGGCCGAAGCGGGGGTCTGGGGGCCGCAGGCCCCCAGGGACGGTCACCCCGGCCGACCAGCAGCGTTCAGCCGGCGGCAGCCCACACCCGCCGGTCCCGAGCCATCGCATGCAGCGCCTCCACATCCGCCGGTTTCAGCACCCCGCCCAGCCGGCCCAGCCCCTCCACCTCCCTCTCCCGGAGAACCCGAACCTCACGCAGCGGCCCGGGGATCGCCACACCCGAGGGGCCGACCAGGACGAGGACCGGGTGGACCTCGGCGGTCAGGGCGTAAGAGGCACGGTCGGCATCGGCACGGACGCGGCGCAGCAGGGGATACGGTTCGCGGCGACCGAGGGAGACCATCGGGTCGGAAATCGTCACCTTCTGCTTACGGGCGTACAGGGCGTGCAGCGCGAAGAGTCCGCCGGGCCCGATCACCAGGTGGTGGATGCGGTCACCGCCGGGCAGCGCGATGGAGTGCAGCGCGTGCCAGCCGGCGCCGTCGAGCCGGTCCAGGGCCTCGCCGACCGCCTGCTCCGCCGTCAGCGCGCGCCGGCGCGGGTCGGGACGCCGCAGCCGGTGCGTGGGGCCGGGATCCCGGTCGAGGTCCACCAGGAGCGCCTCGCCGGGACGGTTCGGCGCCAGGTCGTCGTCCGGGTGGAGGGTCAGCCGGGCCAGCTCGGCCGGGGTGGGGACCGGCGGCGGGCCCACCGTCACCGGGCCGGTGACGAACGGGCCGAGCACCTCCAGCACATCCTCTCTGCGGTCCTCGCTGAGCAGGTTGATCCGGGCCGCCTCACGGTCGTACCAGGCGATGTTCCGCCCGTCCCGGAGGCAGACGTAGAGCCGTTCCTGGCCGTGTCGCCAGGTCGGTATGACGCGCAGTCCGCTCATGCACCATCACCCCACTGACCATGGGAACAGGCGGGGTGCTGCGCGGGCAAGAACCCGGTTACCTTTGAGAGGAGTTGGGCAGACCCCCCGGGAGGGGTGGTTGGGGAGGCGCCGTTGCGTACCCGCAGGAAGCAACCCGACGTTCCGGCTCCGGACAGTCCGTGGAGCGAGATCGTGCCCGGCCTGTGGATGGGCGGGCACGAGTTCCGGGGGCGTTCGGGACAACTGGAGTTCGCCGTCGTCCAGGACGAGTTCGATCTCGTACAGACTCTCCTACGGCTGCCCGGGCACGGACCCGATCCCGGCGTCGAGCACCATGTGTGGCCGATTCCCGACGGGCCGCTGGACGGCACCCAGCTCGCGGGGGTGATACGGCTGGCCGAGGCGGCGTGCGAGGCGCTGGACGAGGGCCGCAGGGTCCTCGTCCGCTGTTATCACGGCTACAACCGCTCCGGTCTGGTCGTGGCCCACGCCCTGATCCGCCGGAACCACTCCGTCGAGCGGGCGATCCGGCTGATACGCTCCCGCCGCTCTCCGTGGGCGCTGCACAACGAGCTGTTCGTCGAGTACCTCCGGGCCGGTCTGTCGACCGCCCGCCTCCTGGAGGAACTCGCCGAGTAGCCGTTTCGCCCGTCCGCCCACCGGGTGCGCAAAAAGGACTTCCGTACGAATAGGGTGTACGGGCCGACAACCGTCCCAGCCCCAGGAGAACCGTGCCCCGCAGCCGCCCCACGCGCGTCGCCGCGCTCAGTGCCCTTGTCGCACTGCTGCTGGCTGCCGCCACGGCCTGCGGTGACGCCGGGGGACTCCAGGGCGCGGGCCCGACCGAGACCGCGGTGAGCCCGGACAAGCTGTGGCCGGAGCTGACGCCGGCGTCCAGGCCGGCCTATGAGATCGGCGAGGTGAACCGGGAGGTCGTGAAGGGCGTCACCGTCCCCGGGGACGACATCCTCGACGTGGACCCGGTGGCGGTCATCCGCAAGGAGATCGCTCAGAGCCCGGGGGACTACGAGGGCGACGACGCGACGTACGCCCGGACCGGCCGTCTGATGGCCGAGTGCGACAAGGGAGCCGGGCGCGGGAGGTGCCCGGTGCTCCAGCCCTACTACCGGGACCTCACCGGCGACGGGCACCCCGAGCTGACCCTGGGCTTCCGGCTGATGCCCGGCAGGACGACCGCGGTGCGCGTCTACACCGTCGAGAAGCACCGGCTCGTGAAGGTGATGGGGTGGGACGACGCCATCAGCGGGGTCGAGCTGGCCGGACGGTCGGTGATCATCCGCTCGCCGTCCGAGGTCGCCGGGTACGAGTACCGGCTGCAGTGGACCTGGGACGCCGACCAGAAGGCGATGCTGCTCACCAACGACGAGATGCTGCGCACCGACCGGCGCAAGAAGGCGCCGCACCCCTCGTCGTCGCACCGCTCCCCGTCGCCCTCCCCCTCGTCCTCCGTGTCGCCCTCGCGTTCCGCCGCCGCGCCCTCGGCGAGTACTCCATGAGGCTCGCGCTGCCCCAGTGGGCGGGCACGCTCGCCGTGAAGGCGGCCGTCTTCATCACGGTGATGTGCTGTGCGCTCGCCGCGCTGCTCGGCATCCTCGTGCACGTCTCGGTGACGAACCAGACCGTCGGCCAGGCCCGCGACCGCGCGCTGTCCCGGCTGGCGGACGCGACGGCGGCGTTCGAGGCCGGGGACACCGCCGGGCACGGCGTCGCCCTCGATCCGCCGGGGCTGCCCGAGGAGCTGCGGGCGCTGGCGGTGGCCGGGGAGCGCGGCACGATGGTCGCCGAGCACCGGGGGCGGCCCACGATGTGGGCGGCGGGGCCGGTCGACAGCGAGCGGGTGCTCGCGGTCGAGATCGACTACTCGCAGCAGGCCCGCACCATCGACGGGCTGGACCGGGCGATCCTGTGGTCGTCGGGGCTGGCGATCGGGGCGACGCTGCTGGTGGGCGCGTTCGCGGTGACGCGGGTGACGCGCCGGCTGCATGCCACGGCCCAGGTGGCCCGGCGGATCAGCGGCGGTGATCTGGACGCGCGGGTCGACGATCCCCGCACGAAGGATCCGACCAGGCCGCCGGACGAGGTGGCCGCGGTGGCCGCGGCGCTGGACTCCATGGCGTCGTCGCTGCAGAGCAAGCTGCTGTCCGAGCAGCGGTTCACGGCGGACGTGGCGCATGAGCTGCGGACGCCGCTGACGGGGCTGCACGCGGCGGCCGAGCTGCTGCCGCCGGGGCGGCCGACGGAGTTGGTGCGGGACCGGGTGGCCGCGCTGCGGACGCTCACCGAGGATCTGCTGGAGATCTCGCGGCTGGACACCGGGCGGGAGCGGGTGGAGCTGGACACCGAGCCGCTCGCCGCGCTGGCCGAGCGGGTGGCGCGGGGTTCCTCCGGAGGGGACACGGAGGTCGTTGTCGTGCGGGACGTCGTGGTGGAGACCGATCGGCGGCGGCTGGAGCGGGTGCTGGGGAACCTGGTGGCGAACGCGCACAAACACGGGCGTGGGCCGGTGGTTCTGACGGTGGACGGGCCCGTGGTGACTGTGCGGGATCACGGTGAGGGGTATCCGGGGTATCTCGTCGCGCACGGTCCGCAGCGGTTTCGTACGGAGGGTGGGTCCAAGGGGCACGGGCTGGGGCTGACCATCGCGTTGGGGCAGGCGGAGGTGTTGGGGGCGCGGCTTTCGTTCTCCAATGCGGCTGACGGTGGGGCCGTGGCCACGCTGACGCTGCGCTAGTTGGACCGGGACGCGAGAGCTCGCTACGACCGGTTGTTCGTCGGCCGCGGGCCGTGGGGGCTTGTCGCGCAGTTCCCCGCGTCCCTTCGGGGCGCTTCTCCTATGGCCCATCAGGACGCGCGAGCACCCTTCACCACTCCTAATGTGGCGTTCAGTCAGGTTCGCCCCCCTCCTATGGAGGTCCCCATGGCCCTGCGCTCGCGCCTCGCCATATCCATAGCCGCCGGCGCTCTCGCTGCCGCGGCCTTCACCACGCCTGCTGTCGCCAGTGATGAGTGGGAGTCGGACGACCCGGGTCAGTCCCAAGGGGACGGGGGCGGCGACCAGGGTGGAGGGGACGGTGGAGGGGACTGGGGCGGGGACCAGGGCGGAGGAGATGGAGGCGGGGACCAGGGCGGAGGCGACTGGGGCAACGACGACGGCGGCAATGACCGCGGGTTCACCAGGGGGCGTGTCACCGCGAACCGCCTACTGCTGCGCAGTGCTCCCCACCGGGGCAGCCGGGTGATCCGGGTCGTCCACCGGGGGGACGTCGTCAGGATCTTCTGCAAGACGTCGGGCCAGCGGGTCGACGGCAATCCCCTCTGGTATCTGCTCGCGGACGGCACCTGGACCTGGGGATCGGGCCGGTTCATCGACACCATCGGGGCCGCGCCGCGCTGGTGCTGAGCCATTAGGTACACAAGACGGACTATTTGGGTAAGTTCCGGACATGACCAAGGCCGGAACCACCCTGGTGGCAGCGGACGCGCCCGCCCCCGCCGTGCCTCTCCCCCGGCGTCGTGGCATCGAACTGGCCCTCATCGTCGTGGCCGTCCTGCTCTCCGTGTACGGCTACTGCGCGGTCGGCCTCGCCCGGGAGGGCACCGTCCCACCCGGCGCCGCCGGCTACGGCGCCGGGCTCGGCGTGCTGGCGTTGGTCGCGCATCTGGCGGTGCGGCTGCGCGCCCCCTGCGCCGACCCGCTGCTGCTGCCGATCGGCGTGCTGCTGAACGGCCTCGGCCTGGTCCTGATCTACCGGCTCGACCTGGAGACGCCGGACGATCTGGCGGCACCGACCCAACTCGTGTGGTCCACGCTGGGGGTGGCGCTGTTCATCGTGGTCGTCCTCATGCTGCGCGACCATCGCGTGCTCCAGCGCTACGCCTACGTGTGTGTCGTCGCCGCCCTCGTGCTGCTCACCCTGCCGATCTTCTTCCCGTCCGTGAACGGCGCCCGCATCTGGATCCGGATCGCCGGATTCTCCATCCAGCCCGGCGAGTTCGCGAAGGTGCTGCTCGCGGTGTTCTTCGCGGCGTATCTGGCCGCCAACCGCAGTGCGCTGGCGTACACGGGCCGTCGGGTCCTGGGGGTCGAGCGGCTGCAGCTGCCGACCGGGCGCGTCCTGGGGCCGATCGTCGCCATCTGGCTGCTGAGCGTGGGTGTGCTGGTCCTCGAACGGGATCTGGGCACCTCGCTGTTGTTCTTCGGCCTGTTCGTGGTCCTGCTGTACGCCGCGACCGGGCGCACCGGCTGGATCGCCGTCGGCATGCTGCTCGCGGCGCTCGGCGCGGTGGCCGTCGGGCAGTTGGAGCCGCATGTGCACAGCAGGGTCGAGGACTGGCAGCACCCGTTCGCCTCGATCGAGGCGGGCGAGGGCCCCAACCAGCTGTCCCAGTCGCTGTTCGCCTTCGCTGCGGGCGGCCTGCTCGGCACGGGGCTGGGCCTCGGCCACTCGATCCTGATCGGCTTCGCGGCCAAGTCGGACTTCATCCTGGCGACGGCCGGGGAGGAGCTGGGCCTGGCGGGCCTGTCCGCGATCTTCCTGCTCTACGGCCTGCTGGTGGAGCGCGGCTATCGCGCGGGCCTCGCCCTGCGCGACCCCTTCGGCCGGCTGCTCGCGGTGGGGCTGGCCTCGATCGTGGCGCTTCAGGTGTTCGTGATCGCGGGCGGGGTGACCGGCCTGATCCCGCTGACCGGCATGGCGATGCCGTTCCTGGCACAGGGCGGCTCGTCGGTGGTCACCAACTGGGCGATCGTGGCGCTGCTGATCCGGCTGAGCGACAAGGCGCGCAGCCGGCTCGGCGTGCCCAAGAGCGAGGAGGCCACGGTGGAGACAGGGCACGGCCGGCGTGCGGAGGCTGCCCGATGACCCGGCACATCCGGCACGCCGCCTTCTTCTGCGCCCTGCTGCTGGCCGCGCTGCTCGTGAACGCCGCCCGCATCCAGGTCTTCGAGGCGCCGTCCTACGACGACAACATCGCCAACCGCCGCACCACCATCTCCCGGTACGGGCAGCCGCGCGGCGACATCCTGGTCGGCGGCGAACCGGTCACCGGATCCCAGGACACCGGCGAACACCTCCGCTACGAGCGGACGTACACGAACGGCCCGATGTACGCCCCCGTCACCGGCTTCGCCTCGCAGGTGTACGGCACGACCTTCCTGGAGCACTCCGAGGACGGCGTCCTGTCGGGCACGAACCCGCTGCTGTCGCCGTTCCCGTTGTGGAAGGGCACCGTCCGCGACCGCAACCCCGGCGGCGACGTCGTCACCACCCTGCACCCGGGCGCGCAGGAGGCGGCGTACGAGGGGCTGGCCGGTCGCAAGGGCGCGGTCGCCGCCGTGGAGCCGGCCACCGGGCGGATCCTGGCCCTCGTGTCCGCCCCGTCGTACGACCCGTCCGTGCTGTCCGGGAACGGCTCGGCGGTCCCCCGGTCCTGGAAGTCGCTGAACCGCGATCCGGACCGGCCGATGCTCAACCGGGCGGTGCGCAAGACCTATCCGCCGGGTTCGACCTTCAAGGTGGTGACGGCTGCGGCGGCCCTGGACGCGGGGGTGGTCGAGGACCTGGACAAACGGACGGACTCCCCGGATCCGTACCGCCTGCCGGGCACCAGGACGCGGCTGACGAACGCCTCCAAGGGCTGCGCGGACGTCTCGCTGCGGAACGCGTTCGAGTGGTCGTGCAACACGGTGTTCGCCAAGCTGGGGGTCAAGGTCGGGGTGGAGCGGATGGCGGCGACGGCGCAGGCCTTCGGTTTCAACGAGCCGGACCTGAGGATCCCGTTCTCGGTCTCCGAGAGCACCTTCGACTCCAAGGTGGACAGGGCACAGCTCGCCCTGTCGTCGATCGGCCAGTACAACACGCGGGCCACCCCGCTGCAGATGGCGATGGTCGCGGCGGCGGTGGCGAACGGCGGCAAGGTGCGGTCGCCGTATCTGGTGGAGCGCACGACGCGGGCGAGCGGTGCCACGGTGTCGACCGCCGGGTCGAGCCCCGCCCGGGAGGCGATGCGCCCGTCGACCGCCGTGCTGCTGAAGGAACTGATGGTGGACGTGGTGCGCGAGGGCACCGGCAGCAACGCCTGGATCCCCGGCGCGACGGTCGGCGGCAAGACCGGCACGGCCCAGCACGGCCTCGGCAACTCCGGGACGCCGTACGCCTGGTTCGTCTCCTGGGCGCAGGGCGACCGCGACCTGGAGCCCAAGGTCGCGGTGGCCGTGGTGGTGGAGGACGCGGACGCGGACCGGGGCGAGATCAGCGGCGGCGGGGACGCGGCGCCGATCGCGCGGGCGGTGATGGAGGCGGTGCTGAAGTCACCCTCGGGCCACGGCCGCTGAAGTTACCCTCGGACAACGGCCGTTGACGTCGGCTCCTGGATCAGAGCGGCCGGCAGGGCGACGTACGCCGTGACGCCCGCGCCCTGGGTGGGGCGGAGCTCGATGTGGGCGCCGAGGCGGGCGGCGAGGGCGCCGACGACGTGGTGTCCGAGGAACCTGGTCGGGGCGGTGTGCAGGGCGGCGCCCTTGCCGGACAGCACGGCGTTGGACTCGGCCATGCGCTCCGGCGTCATCCCGATCCCCCGGTCCACGACGGCCAGGCAGTACTCGGTGCCGTCCCGCCAGCCGTAGACCTCCACGGGCTGCTTGGGCGGGCTGAACATCAGCGCGTTCTCCACCAACTCGGCGAGGAGGTGGGACAGTTCGGCGACGCAGTGGCCCCGGACCCCGCACTGCTGGATGTCGACGGCGGCGACTCGGCGGTACTGCTCGACCTCCGACACGGCCGACCGCACCACGTCGGCGACGGCGACCGT
Source organism: Streptomyces shaanxiensis (assembly GCF_039537145.1). Classification (NCBI taxonomy): domain Bacteria; kingdom Bacillati; phylum Actinomycetota; class Actinomycetes; order Kitasatosporales; family Streptomycetaceae; genus Streptomyces; species Streptomyces shaanxiensis. The sequence continues at coordinate 982,575 of NZ_BAAAZY010000012.1, read as the reverse complement.
GCCCTTCCAGGACCGGGCCGGCGACTCCTCACCGGCGAGTACCAACAGCGACTCGGCGTTGCGGCGCATCCGGGTGGCCAGGTGGTCGAGTTCGAAGAGCTCGGCGAGGGCGTCCGGGTCGAGCTCCTGGCTCTCCAGGGTGGTGATCAGGCCGAGCTGCCGGTTGAGCAGGCTCTGGTTGCGGCGGCCGAGGCTGGCCAGGGACTCGGTGCTGGTGCGGCGCAGGACGGCCTGCTCGGCGGCGAGTCCGACGGCGGTGTCCTCGACGTTGCGCAGGGCGGCGGCCAGGCGGATGATCTCCCGGGCGCCACCGGCCGGTCGAGGCCGCTCGGACTCCGACGGGGGCGGGCTGTCGGGGTCGGCCTCCTGGATCCGCCGGACGGCCTCGGGCAGCCGGTTCCCGGCGACGGCGTCCGCCTCGTCGGCGAGGGCGCCGAGCGGCCGGGTGATGGAGCGGGCCGAGAACACGGCGAGGGCGACGGCCACACCGAGGATCAGCACCCCGAGGGCGAGGAACCCGCCGAGCTGACGGGTGGCGGCGGACCCGGCCTCGTCGGCACGCGCGCGGACGTCGTCCCCCACCGCCCTCTGCACACCGTGCAGATCGTCGACGAGGGTCGTCATGTCGGCCCACCAGCGGCCGGGGGCAACCGCCAGGGCGGATCCGTCGGCACCCCGCTCGGCCCGCGCCTCGTATCCGGCGACCCGGCGCGCGGCGGCCGTACCGAAGGCATCGTCCAGCGCGGACTCCTCGTCTCCCCCGGCGAGTTGCCGGAACTGCCCCAGCGCGGCCACCCGGGTGGCCCGGACCTCCGTGAAGTCCAGGTACTCCCCGGCACGGAACCGCCCGGCCGCGAACACCCCGTTGAGGGAACCGCGTTCGAGCGCGACGGCCTCCGTGGCCCGGGCGAGGGCCTGGAGCGCCTGCACCCCTTGGGCGATACGCCGGTCACCGTCCGGGGCACCCGCCGACTCGGCGTCGATGAGGACGGTGACGGCCTTGGTGTACGTCCGCAGGGTGGCGGCGCGGTCGGCGGTGCCGGCGTCGACGTCCTCGCGGGTCGCGGTGAGCGTGGCGAGGGGAACATCGGCGGCGCGCAGGGCGGAGAGCGCGGCATCGGGCAGCGCACCGCTCTCCTCGTCGACGGCGGCATGCAGCGCGTCCCGCGCCTCGTCGGTACGGCCGCGCTGCGCGACGACATCGTCGCGGTACCCCTCCTCACCCCCCAACAGCCCGTTGGTCAGGCCGCGTTCCCGCTGCACCTCGCGGACGAGTTCCTGCGCCCGCAGCAGCACCCCGACATGTGCCTCGGTCTCCCGGGCGGCGGACCAGTCGGCGGCCCGGTCGGCGACGCCGAGCCCGGTGAGGGCGAGCAGCAGGCAGGTCGGGACGGCCAGCACGATGGCCATACGGCCACGGATCGAGCTCCAGCCGGGAAGGGCGGCCGGGCGGCGGGCGGTCGAGCGGAGGGTGGTCAGTACATTCCCCGTCATGCCCCGTGAGGCTACGGGCGGGCCGGTCAGGGCACGGTTTCCCGCCCGTAAGACAACCGTAGACAGGTACTCACCCCCGCACGGCCGCGCCTGTGAAAGAGGGACATGTGCCCACGTACTGAGACGCCCTCTGGGGCTTCTCTCCCGCCCGACCTATCGTTCGGTCCATGACGACATCTGCCAACCCGGAAGCCGCCTACGAACTCGCCCAGGTCAACATCGCCCGCCTCAAGGCCCCTTTGGATTCCCCGCAGTTGAAGGACTTCGTCGACAACCTCGACCCCGTGAACGCCGACGCCGACGCCGCTGACGGCTTCGTCTGGCGACTGAAGGGCGACTCGGGAGACGCCACGGACGTGAGCGTCTTCGGCGACGAGTGGCTGATCATCAATCTGACGATGTGGCGGGACACGAACGCCCTGACCGCGTACATGTACCAGGGCCGCCACCGCGAGATGCTGGCCCGCCGCCGCGAGTGGTTCGAGCGCGTGCAGGAGGCGATGACGGCCCTGTGGTGGGTGCCGGCGGGCCACCGCCCGACGGTCGCGGAGGCCGAGTCCCGCCTGCTCCACCTGCGCACGAACGGCCCGACCCCCTACGCCTTCACCCTGCGCACGTCCTTCCCGCCGCAGGGCGCGGAGCCGGTGCTGGGGAACGTGCCGGAGGGGCTGGGCTGCGAGGTCTAGCTCCGAGAGGGCGTCCCGCACCACTGCGCGCCCGTGGACCGGGAGGTTTTCCCCCGGTCCACGGGCGTACGGGTCAGAGGTCTCCGATGTACCAGCCGCGCGCCGCGGTCCAGCACAGTTCGTTCAGTAGGCCGTCGGTCCCCCGGAAGACGACGCGCTGGGCGTCACCGACGACGTACCCCTGAGGGTCGCCGGCCGCCGCGATGCCCTGCGCCACCGCGTCCAGACCACCACGCTGCCAGCCCGTAGCCGCGGACCACCACAGCTCGTGGACACGACCGTCCGTCCCCCGGTAGACCACGTGCTGCGTGTCCCCCAGCACATAACCGAACGGATCGCCCGCCGCCGGAACCGCCTGCGCCACCACCGACGTACCACCCACACGCCACCCCGTGGCCGCCGACCACCACAACTCATGGATACGGCCGTCCGTCCCCCGGAAGACCACGTGCTGACTGTCCCCCAGGACGTAACCCTGCGGATCGCCGGCCGCCGCGAGGCCCTGCGCCACCGCGTCCAGACCACCACGCTGCCAGCCGGTCAGCGCCGACCACCACAGCTCGTGGACACGACCGTCGGTCCCCCGGTAGACCACGTGCTGCGTGTCCCCCAGCACATAACCGAACGGGTCACCCGCCGCCGGAACCGCCTGCGCCACCGCCGACGTACCACCCACACGCCACCCCGTGGCCGCCGACCACCACAACTCATGGATACGGCCGTCCGTCCCCCGGAAGACCACGTGCTGACTGTCCCCGAGGACATAGCCGTGCGGGTCGCCCGCCGCCGGGAGGCCCTGTGCGGCTGCGTCCAGGCCGGGCGTGCGCCAGCCGCCGCTCGCCGGAGACCACCACAGCTCGCGGATACGGCCGTCCGTGCCCCGGAACACCACGTGCTGGCTGTCGCCGAGGAGGTACGCGGCCGGGTTGCCCGACGCCGGGATGCCGAGCGCCGTCGCGCCCAGGTCTCCGACGCGCCAGCCGCCGGTCGCCGGGGACCACCACAGCTCGCGCAGGAGGTTGTCCGCGCCGCGGTAGAAGACGTGCCGGTCGGTGCCGCGGGCGTAGGCGGCGGGACCGCCGGCCGCGGGGACAGCGGCGTGCACGGCCGCCTGGGCGTCGGCCAGGCCCCAGCCGGTGGCCAGGTCGAAGCCGGGGTGCGCGGCGTGGCCGCCCGTCGAGCGGTTGGACGTGCCGGTCGTGATGTCCTTGGCGGTGCGCGTCAGGGCGTTGCGCATCCCGCGCAGGTTCAGGTTGGGCTGGGTCTGGCGGATCAGCGCGCAGATGCCGGCGATCTGCGGCGCCGCCGCCGAGGTGCCGCTGAACGCCGCCCAGCCGTCGTCCGGGGCGGTCTCGTCACCGTTCGGGAAGGCCACCCCGTTGCCCAGGTCCTGGTCGATCTCGCAGCCGGCCTGGACCGGCAGCATGATGTACGCGGCGCGCGGCCGCAGCCCGACCAGTCCGCTGACGTCGGGGACGTTGCGGCCGGGGTAGACGCGGCTGGCGAAGCCGCTGGCGTAGTCGGAGGCGCGGGCGTTGCCCACCTGGTCGATGTACACACCGCCGGCGGCGATGACGTCGGGGTGCTGGGCGGGGAAGCCCCACTGCCCGTTGCCCGCCGAGAACACCACGATGATGCCGTTCGCCGTGGCGAGCGCGACCGAGGCGGCCAGGGCTCGCTGGATGGCGCTCAACGGGCGGTCCGGGACGTCGTATCCCCAGCTGTTGCTGATGATCTGCGGGGCCGGGGTGCGGGCCACGGCGGTGTTGAACGCGCCGAGGATGTTGACGAAGTTCGCCTTGACCATCGAGAAGTCGATCCCGGGGGCCAGAGCGAACGCATTGGCGGATTCCCCGGTTCCGTGGCCGTTTTCGTCGTCGGCCGGGTTGTTCGCACCCGGGCCTAGCACGACCGTACCGTTGAGATTCCGTGCGGTGAAATACGGGTGCCGGAACCAGCCGCTGTCCACCATGGTCAGCCGGATTCCATTTCCCTTGATTCCATTCTGGTGCGCCCGGTTCGCGCCCAGCAGTGCCGCCACCTGGTCCGGCACCTCCAGATGCCAGTAATTCACCTTCGGCGGAGTGGCGTTCTGGAAGGTGTACACCGGCTCCTCGATGGCCACGCCCTCCAGGACGTCGCCGGCCGGCGTGCCGTCGGTCGAGATCAGTCCGGGCAGGTCGGTGTCCGGCGAGTCGATGAAGGTGGCGGTCGCCTCCTGCGCACCCGGCTTGAGGACCCGGCGTTCCTCCGTGATCAGCCGGGTGCCGAAGTACTCCTGGTAAAGCGCGGGCGGACCTGCGATGTTGAGGGTCTGCGGGGACCGCTGCAGGACGCGGAAGCCGGCCCTGGTCAGCCGCTCCTCGGCGGCCGCCACGACCTGGTCCTCGGACGTGTAGTCCGCCGCCTGACCGACGGTGACGTCGTCCGCCTCGAACAGCGAGGTCCCGCCGACGGAACGCGGCGACGCCTGGGCGAACAGAATTTCGGGCAGCCTTGAATCGACCTCATCGGGCATTTTCTCCCCCAACTCCGATGAACGTTCCGACGAAGCCGCCGAGAAACTCTTCGGCGGACAGCCTTCATCTATAGGGGAAACCACACCCGTTGGACATACTCATTTAGACGTATGCCCTCATGATTCTCGACCGTTGGACGAACCGTGACCCAGAATTCCCTGAACCCTCTTTCGTCCCATGTGCTGCTCGTTCCGCAGAAACCCGTCGAGCAGGTTCTCGCCTACTTCACGGACCATGGATTCGACGTGGGCGAGGTGATCGCCTCGGGTTTCGCGCTGACCGGTCCCCGGGCCGTGTACCTGGAGACTTTCGGGACGGCCCCGGACACGACACAGTCGGACGAACTGCCGCTGGAGCGGCTGCCGCGCGAGATCGCGGACGGCATCGAGGCGGTGGCCGTCCTCTCGCCGCCCGACTTCGGCCCGACGTCCTACTGAGAGCCGCCCGCCTCGATCGCCTCCGCCACCTCCGTGACCCGCTCCCTCTCCTCCACCGCGAACCGCTCGGCGTCCAACCGCTCGGCGATCTCCTCGTCCTGGGCCATCAGCAGGTCCAGATTGGAGTCGCCCATCTCGAACACGCCCATGTCGACATAGGCCTGCTGCAGGCGCTTCCCCCACAGCCCGATGTCCTTGACGCAGGGGACGATGCGGGAGAACAGCAACCGGCGGAACAGGGCGAGGAATTCGGACTGCTCGCTGTACTCCTCGGCCTCGGCGGCCGGGATGCCGAAGTTCTTCAGCACCTCCACGCCCCGCAGCCGGTCGCGCATCAGATAGCAGCCCTCGATCACGAACTCCTCCCGCTCACGGAGCTCGGCGTCACTCAGCTGCTGGTAGTAGTCCCGCAGCGCCATCCGCCCGAAGGCCACGTGCCGGGCCTCGTCCTGCATCACATACGCCAGGATCTGCTTGGGCAGCGGCTTGTCGGTGGTGTCCCGGATCATGCCGAACGCGGCCAGCGCGAGCCCCTCGATCAGCACCTGCATACCGAGGTAGGGCATGTCCCACCGGCTGTCCCGCAGCGTGTCGCCCAACAAGGCCTGCAGATTGTCGTTGATCGGGTACAGCATCCCGATCTTCTCGTGCAGGAAGCGCCCGTAGATCTCGGCGTGCCGGGCCTCGTCCATCACCTGGGTCGCCGAGTAGAACTTGGCGTCCATGTCCGGCACCGACTCCACGATCCGCGCGGCGCAGACCATCGCCCCCTGCTCGCCGTGCAGGAACTGGCTGAACTGCCAGGAAGCGTAGTGCTTGCGCAGCTCCCCCTTGTCCTTCTCGGTCAGCTTGGCCCAGTACTTGGTGCCGTACAGGGACATGGACTCATCAGGCGTACCCAGAGGGTCGGACGGATCGACCTCGATCCCCCAGTCGATGCGCTTCTGCCCGTCCCACTGCTTGTCCTTGCCCTTCTGGTACAGGGCCAGCAGCCGGTCGCGGCCGTCGTCGTACTCCCAGCCGAAACGTGCCGAGCCGGTCGCCGGCACCTGCCAGAGAGGGTCTCCCGGATCCGTGGCGTACAGGTCGTAAGTCGGCATGCTCCGCAGGCTCACACGTAGTAGACGCGGGGTCAACAACTCTTGCGCAAGGGATTGACGACCTTGCTGACAGGCAGTCTCATAAGCACATGACGACGCTGACGGACGCCGATGCGCTCGCGGGCCTCCGCGACGCGCTCGGCCTGCTCAAGGACCGGGAGCAGGTGGCCCAGCGGCTGCTCGACTCCTCCGCCAAGCACTCCTTCGACCCGGACAAGGAACTGGACTGGGACGCGCCCTTCGAGGAGGGCAAGTGGTTCTGGCCCCCGGAACTGCTCTCGCTCTACGACACCCCGCTCTGGAAGCGCATGAGCGAGGAACAGCGCCTCCTGCTCTCCCAGCACGAGGCCGCAGCGCTCGCCTCCCTGGGCATATGGTTCGAGATCATCCTCATGCAGCTCCTGGTCCGCCACATCTACGACAAGGCGGCAACGAGCGCACACGTCCGCTACGCCCTCACCGAGATAGAGGACGAGTGCCGCCACTCCAAGATGTTCGCCCGCCTGATCTCCCACGGCGACACACCCTGGTACCCCGTGAGCCGCGCACACCAGCACCTGGGCCGCCTCTTCAAGACGATCTCCACCACCCCCGGCTCCTTCACCGCCACCCTCCTCGGCGAGGAGGTCCTCGACTGGATGCAGCGCCTGACGTTCCCCGACGAGCGGGTACAGCCCCTCATCCGCGGCGTCACCCGCATCCACGTGGTCGAGGAGGCCCGCCACGTCCGCTACGCCCGCGAGGAACTGCGCCGCCAGATGGTGACGGCCCCGAAGTGGTCCCAGGAGTTCACCCGCGTCACCTCCGGCGAGTTCGCCCGCGTGTTCTCGGTCGCTTTCGTCAACCCCGACGTCTACACGAACGTAGGCCTGGACAAGCGCGAGGCCCTGGCCCAGGTGAAGGCCAGCGCCCACCGCCGCGAGGTCATGCAGACGGGAGCGAAAAGGCTGACGGACTTCCTGGACGACATCGGCGTACTGCGCGGAGTGGGCCGCCGCCTGTGGAAGTCATCCGGCCTCCTGGCATAAGGCGGGGTGCACCCCCGCGGCGCGGCACCCGCGCACGGCGGCAAGGGGACGCGTCGGGGGGTGTCCGCCCGCAGTGGCCGGCGTCAACACGCAGCACCTCCCGGCCTAAGTCCAACCGCCGGTCCGAGGACGGACA